>URVM01000001.1 GCA_900551325.1 uncultured Eubacteriales bacterium
AAAAATGTACATTTTTATATGCACACAAATGTACATTTTGAGGTTGACATTTATATCTATTAGGTGTCAGCCTGGTGATGACTCCTCCTACAGCTTCACTTCCGGTGGCTAAGAGGCTGTAAACTCAGGGATCACAGGAACGCCAGAAACTTGCTTCGCTTTACCCTATGGGCACACGGCAAACATCTGGCTAAGACCCCTGTTCACCCACTCGTTAACAGCCTCTAAGCGCACCTCCATGAGGAAGCCTTCGGAGGAGCCACCCTCATTCTTCCACCTTTCTTGATTTTCGAAGAGACAGTAATTCTAATCTTCCTCTAACCGAGTTTATGTGGTTAAAGTCTCCGTTTACACACTCATTAATAACCTTTAATTTCTTCTATGAAGAGACTTTAAAGAAATAAATTCTCACCAAGCTTGGACATCTACAAAAAATGAGCTATACACTGTTTTAGTGCATAGCTCATTTTCTATTTCAACTTCATTCCTTTGGTTCCTGCTTTTTTCTTTTCTATCTATAATGGGAGTTAGACTCAACTTACTATAATCAATATATAAGTGAAGTTCTTGCTAAAGTGTCACCAACCATATAGTAGGTAATATCTTGAGCGTATATCCCTATAATAGTTGCTAGAATAATAACTATTTTGAGGTTATTACTACCTTTTAACATCTTTACAAACTGGAATTTAGTGCATGGCATAATTTATCTTTACCATATGAATATGGTCTTCCCAAATTCCATTGATATTTAGATAATATTTCGAAACCCCCTCATTTATAAAATGATTTTTTTCCAAAACTCTTAAAGAAGCTTTGTTTTTCGGCATCACATTCGCTTCTATCCGATGTAACCCTAATTCTTCAAAAGCATATTTTGTCAACATCTTTACGGCGATAGACATATATCCTTTGTTGACGAAATCCTTGTCTAATTTATACCCCAAAAAGGCAGAACAAAAGGCTCCCCATACTACATTGTTTAATCCAATGATACCTATAATTTTTGTGGGTTGCTCCATCGAAAGAATATAAAAACGAAATGCTGTTCTTTCCTCATACTCGGATATTTCCTTTTTCAATACTGCTTGTTGACATCCCAGAGAAAAAAATTCCTCGCTTCGCACAGGCTCAAAGGCTTCTAAAAAATCTTTGTTTCTCTTATAGTAATCAACCACTTGTTCTGCAAGAGATAGGTCTGCCGGCACAAGTTCTATATATTGATTTTTCATTATATATTCCCCTCTACAAATTCTAATTTATCTAACTGTATACCATTTATTTTATCACAATCACCTATAAATTTCCTATACTCGAACCTAATCTTGGAATTTATCTTGTTCAATCAGGTTGGTACAATCTCTATTACATTCCCATGCTCTTTTATAATATTAACTAAATCTTCTACTTTCAACCATACTGTTGCAGTATTATCATTAGGATGAATACCTATAATGCCAGGATTTTCGTAAAAGTCCTTATCAAGAAATACCTTCACCTTTATTTCCTTGTCATTCAATATACCAAGGGGTGTTACTGAGCCTGCAATTAGCCCCATAATACTCATTAACTCTTTTTCAGATGCAAAACTTAGAGGGCGGGTTTGGTTTACTTTCCTAAACTCTTTAAGGTTTACTCGCTTATCCCCTCTAATTGTTATAAGATAGTAATTTTGCTTTTTATCATCACGTATAAAAAGATTTTTGGCATCAGCCTCTGGATATGGAAGATAAAGCCTGTTCATAGTAGTACTCAAACCCCCTATCTCTTTCTAAAGATGTATTAATTGGCCCAGATTCAATAAATTCTATGTACTCATTTAATAATGAAAGCTTACTATCTCACTGAGACTGTTCTAGATTTGCTTTATGACTAACTTACTATAAACTTCTTGAATAAATGCTTGATTAAGGTAAAAGTTTGAAGCGGAGTTACAGTCCATCTGACACCTAATCACCTAATAAAGATAGTAATTCGCTCCTCCTCTTTACCCCTAATAGAAACTGAAATAAAATACAATAAAAGGCAGGTCTTAGGTCCTGCCTTTTATGTAGAGCACTAGATGCATTCTATCTTAATTCATTCTTTATTTTAGTTATTTGTTCTTCACTAAGTCCTGTACTCATTACAATAATACTCATATCTATATTTGCAAAGATAAGCTTTTTGGCAACTTCTATTTTGCCTTGTTCTATACCTTGCTCTATGCCCTGTTCTATGCCCTCTTCTCTAGCTACTTTTTCTCTGGTAAGTTGATCTCTAATTTCTGCTTCCCTTGCTTCATAGGCCATACGTGCTATTTCATCTTCACTAACTCGCTTTAATACTTCGTATGCTTTTTGTATACCTTCATTCTTCTCGGCTAACATTTCCATCACCTCTTCAGATTTTGCATCTAGAAATTGTAACCATTCTATTATTGGATCTTGGGCATCTTTTAGTTTTTCTAATTTTGTGAGCTTTGGTAATTCTAAGAAATGTATCTCCAGTATATCTGTTAGTTTATTTCCTAATTCATCTTCTGTTAAGTGGTACCTAGTATGAATTTTATCTGCTTCAATACATTCGAAGTCAATAATATTGATGGTAATACATTTCTTGAGCTTATCATAAGTATCACCTGACTTAATTTGATTTATATACAGTTTAGACCAGTAAAATAGAGTTCTTTCTGGCATAAATTGGGTTGGAAGAATTTGAATTTCAATATCTACTTGAACACCTGTTCTAAGCCTTGCTCTTACATCCAATATACCTTTTTTATCTTCTTTAAACTCACGTAACAATTCAGTATTTAATAGTTCAATACCTTCAAAATGCTCTTTTGGTATTTTAAGAATGGTTGCTAATAGTTCTACTAATAAATCTTTATGCTTTTCGTCTCCAAATAGTAACTTAAATGCAAAGTCTACTTTCGGTGACATAATAAATGATTGCTTCATATGTATACACTCCTAGTCTGTTGTCTTTCCATATTAGTATAGCCTTATACTAGAAGAATTAATCTTGACCTTATTATAGCTTACTGAAAGTATTTTAAACAAGTGTATGCTTTTTCTTTTTCTTATCTATAATAGAAGTTAAATTCTTCACATACATACTTCTCCATTAATGAGATAACTTTTATCCCCAGCACATAATCAAAACGAATAGAGACCAGACAGATGTTAAACTACCTATTATAGCATCCACCATAAGATATTTAATAAATACTCGTTTGCTTAGTTTTGATTTTTTAATTTCATTGTATATTAATAAAGGTAATGTTAAAAACAATACGATGCTTATTACTGTTATAATAGTTAAACAGTATAAAAGTGAAGTGCTTGCTAAAGTGTCACCAACTATATAGTAGGTAATGTCTTGAGCGCATATCCCTATAATGGTTGCTAAAATAATATTTATGACTATAAAAATTTCAAATTTTCTTACCTTATTTATAAACATTCTTCTTCCCCTCCTACAGATCCTCTTCACCAAACTAATAACTATTTTTTGACTAATACTTCACTACTAACTTTGTATTATGCTCATAATGTCTATTACACTATAAATTTATAGTCAAGCCTTCCTATGCAAGATTTCCTCTTCATTTTTCTATGATTATTTTAGTGGGGTTTGCATCTGTTACAAATATCATACTATCGTAAAGTACAGCAGGTGGTTGAAACATTCGGTAACTTGGAGGAAGAAGACGCATCAACCAAGAATAACCTTCTCCAAGATTTCCCATATAGGTGTATTGTGAAATCACGCTATATAGTCCAGAATCTTTTGGTATGTTTGCAAAATCCAACCAACAAATATCTAACCCAGCCATTTTTGCTGTTTTAGCTAATGGATTATGAGAGTAAAATACTTGATTTGTACGCTTCGTGGAGGAACGTATTGGCATATTACAACGGGTCCTATAAAAATCTGTACCTATTACATAGTAACCATCCTTTGTTTCTTTTGAAAGCAACTTGCCCATGGAATCAAAACTACCCCATTTAGCCACATGCCCGTTATGCCCTGTAACAAAGATACGCTCGCAACCTCTTTGCTGCTCTTGTTGTAATATCCATTGCACATTCTCAGCCATAAATTTATCTCTTAATGTACTCCCCTCTGTGTCTGTCATAACTTGAAGTTCGCAATATTGCAATAACATATCTGCAAAATGTATTGCTTGAGCAGAAGCTTTCTTACTCTTAAGTTCATTTTTTATTTGTGTTATGACTTTAATTCGAGTAGGATAATCAAATTTACTGTTCCAGTCTTCACCATCCATAAGTTGTTGTAAACTATTGGTGTCTATTCCCTGCTCCTTGCCAGCTTCATTTAAGAATTTAAAATTATATGCATACCTCTGCATATCACAACCATAGAAACGCAAGTTTAAATCATCTGAGACATTGTCATTATACTCTCGCATATACGAAATAAGCTTAGTCATCTCATCCGTGCGATATATAGCAAAACCAATAGCTGCCGCTGCTTCTTTGGCAGTTCCTTCGCCACCATGTATATATCGATTGACTTCTTCACAGCCACCATAGTCACCCTCAAGCACAAATGCTCTTACGCCATATTTTTCTACCATTAGTTTAAATACATCAAGCTTAAGCTGTTGGAATTCTACATTTCCGTGTGTAGCCTCTCCTAAGGCTATTATTTTAGCATTTTCAGGTATTGTAATATGTTCCACCGATTGTGCATATTTCGAGAACTCTTCTGGATCTACATTTTCTCCTGTACTAAATCCACCAAAGTGCATAAAGATGAATGCTATCAAAACTATTACTCCTAATAGTCCAAATACTATACACCATATCTTAGAGTGTTTTGTTCTTTTTTTCATAAATAATATTCCCTCTTATATTTGATATCAAATTCTCTGCATCAAGCCTATCATGCTTATTTCACCTCTTGTAATAATTCTTCAGCAGAAATTTTGAATAATTTTGCAAGTGCAATTAAGTTAGATGTGCTTGGATCAGATGTTCCATTCTCCCATTTGGATACTGCTTGTCTGCTTACACCTATTGCCTCAGCAACAAACTCTTGAGTCATATTACAGTCTGTCCGATGCTGCTTTAAAACTTCACCAAGAGATTTTCTAATATTTGACTTTTCTTTTCTAACCTCTCCTGATTTGATATATTTAATTAGTGCTTTCATGATAAGTATGCCTACACCAATAAAACATATTATTACTGTCAGTCCAATAAGAAGTACTCCTAAAAAAATGACTACTCCTAAAAAATCAAGTTTCATACTATCAACTCCTTTCTTGGGTTTACTATATCAATATTTCTTAGTTGACACTATCAACTATCACGCTATTTTTAGTTGCACTTCGGTTGCAAATGTAAAATAGCACTATTTTATGATTATAAGAACATAAAAAGTATATAAATACTCTCACTCAACAAATATCTATTTTAGGCTTCTCTTTAATTATACCACAATTTTCAATCTAATCTTCCTCACACATAAACCTTGCCACAAATAAAAAAGAAGAAATATCCTCATTGGACACTTCCTCTAAATATGTTATATATTTGATTCAAAACATTTTTGTAAGAATTTTCCTAGATAAACTAGAATTTATTTAAAGCTTGTATAAAGCTTATTTGACGAACTTGCGTAAAATATATAAATTGAATTTTAACGTTATATCGATTCCAAATGCATCTGCTTGTTCTCCCAAATCATTATCTTCTTTATGTAATCTTCTGCAAAATACTTTTTCACATGATTCAATAGTAAATCCACATTCGGCAAACTTTTCTTTCCAAGGTTTTTCTGCCTTTATACTATTCCATATAGGTTTACCCCATAAATCAAAAACCTTTTTTATCCCATCAAAATCAGTCCACTCATTTTCTATAGCAATAAAATACCCATCAGTCTTTAAAACACGATAAACCTCACTCAACGCTTTAATCTTACCTTCTTCTCCTGCTCTTGTGGAACTGATACCTATAAAACTTGTAATAATATCAAAAGATTCATCTTTTAATGGCATATTCATAACACTAAATGATGCTAAATTAATATCATATTCTGTTAAGTTATCATTTATAAATTCTCTCCATGATTTAATAAGCAAAGAACATGCATCAGATACAAGACAAGATATTTGTGGATTTTTTGAAAGTATCAATGGAGCAAGTCCCATTCCTGGACCACATGCAATTTCTAAAAAAGCTACAGGTTTATATGAAAATATCTTGCATATATCATCTGAGAAAATACTAAATAATTCATTATCATTTTGTATAGCTTGCTCCCAGCTTTCTTTAAAGATACCACCTTCAAACCACAACTTCACATCAGTTTCGTCAAATTGATCACCTTCATTATCAGTATGAAAATAATAATCACCATCAACTATTTCCTGTGGCTGCCTGTCAAATAAATCTTCTAAATAATCCTTCATAAGTCAATTCCCCTCTATATAAATAATCTCCCCTACTACTTTCCGTTTACTCACTCATTAATACCCTTTAACCTCTTTATAAAAGGAGATTTAGCTATATTATTTTTAAAAACATATAGATATTATTATACAATGCCAATATAACTGCGAGTAAAGATAGGCATCTTTAGAATACCGTTTTTATTATAAGCTTCAAATAGTGCCTTTAATTCCAAAACATAAGCATTATATTTATCATCATGTTCTTTAGGGGCATATGATGAAGATAAATTGCGTCCAATAAAGCCATTTTCATCAAAATACAGTGGATTGTCAAAAATGCATACTTCAAATTCACCTGTAAAAAAGTCATCAAAAGCGTTATTTTCAATCATACCACTTATGCCACCAGAAAATCCTTTGAAATCAGTACAATATTTTTTATTTATTTCTTGGTTTAGTTGAATTAATTCAGATTTTTCATCACGGCTGTTCCAAACCAAAATAACTTTACCATTAGGTTTCAAAATACGTTGACATTCTTTTTTAAAAGCTTGTTTGTCAAACCAATGAAATGCTTGTGCAACAGTAATAAAATCTACGCTTTTATCAAGAAGCTTTGTATTTTCCGCAGTGCCACTTACTGAAGCAAATGCCGTAAATTTTTGCAGATTTTCTTCAGCCATATGTCGCATATTGTCATTAGGCTCAACTGCGAAAACTTTACTCCCTTTTAATAACAACTGTTCTGTTAAAATGCCTGTTCCAGCTCCCACATCTGCAATAATGCTATCCTTTGTTAATCCAGCAGTCGAATATAAATAATCTATAAAATCATCTATTAAAATATCTATTTCGTTAGTTCAACTGGAACGTAGTTCTTGGTTATCGCTTTAGCTAAAAGCACAGCCTGTTCATAGTAGTACTCAAATCCCCTATCTCTTTCCAAAGATGTATTAATTAGCTCAGATTCAATAAATTCTATGTACTCATTTAATAATGAAAGCTTAATATCCCATTGATACTGTTCTAGATTTGGTTTATGAACTAACTTACTATAAACTTCTTGAATATAAATATTACGATACTCATCAGTCATATAAAACGGGAACGTCCTTCTATCCTTCGTTCCATGGGCAATCAGTCTAGCAATATCTAAAGAATATGGCATAATGCCTGCAAAAGCCCAGTCAATTAAAATGACGTTCGAGTTATTAAAAATCCCATTATACTGTAGAAAATCACCATTACATAATGTTCTTGGACATGAAAGCTGCCTTTCAAGGAAAATTTCATATGCTTCTTTTAAGATAGGTTCTTTTTCCAAGCATTTTGCCCTTTTATTTATGCGGTTCCAGTACCTCTCAAAACGATCATCTAATCTATTGGATTTAAAATCTATTTCTTTTTCTTGCCAATACTCATTCATTATTGTTGTAATACTATTTGAACAGGCAAACGCCATCTCTTTTGTAAAATCTCTCAAGTCAGTTCCTATAATATATTCTAGTAAAATCCATTTTTTATCATCCATTTCTATATTACCGTAGTATTTAGGTACCGGAAGTTTTTTGCCCTTCAAGAACTTTTCATACACATAAATTTCCCCATCGTCGGATTTTTTCAAAACATATGTACCTATATTTGTAGTGACTTTATAAACATTATAGCGATTAAGCTCACCTTCCCCATCATCACAAAATTGTTCTACTAATTCCAAAGTTATATCACTTTTATTAAGTATGTCTATAACTATATTTTTAAATGGTATTGTAGATTTTAATATTTTATCAGTGTGTAAACCCTTCATTATATTTCTCCTATTAATTTTAAATAAATGTTTTATTTTAACATTGATTATAAATCATTTTAAATAATTAGTAAATTTCACATCTAAATTATACTTTATATATCTACCAATCTTATCAGCAGCGATTTCATATTATTCTTTGTATAACTCCATTGGAGCCATCAATACTACTAATAGTCCCTTTTCTTATTCGCCACCCAAAAATACATATAAAAACAATTATAAATTGAAATAAAAATTTAGGACAAAAAATAAAGTCAACCTAAAGGTCGACTCATTAAAATTCATATTATGTTAGAGTTTATTTAAGCTGACTTGTCTCTATTCCTACACCATGCCCCTTCACTTGATCCTCATTACAGCCTACAAATAAAACTATAAATAAAAGTAGGCAAATCATAATTAAGTTCTTCTTCATAATCTTCCCTCATGAAATACTTATATTTTAGATCTTTATCTCTACATCTATACCAAAAATCTAAGTATTACAATAACTACTTACTTAACTGAATACACCCTTTCTTTCATAATTACTTACTATTTAAATGCGTATTACACTTAAAATCTATCACTAACAAGTAAATAAGCCGAAGTTACAAGTAGAATAGAATTACTGTCTCTAGAAAACCAAAAGAGGTGGAGGGATGGATGTGGCTCCTCCGAAAGCGGCTTATGGAGGTGGCTTAGAGTCTGTTAATGAGTGGGTAAGTAAGGCTCTTAGCCAGGTGTTTGCAGCGTAGCAAGTTTCTGGCGTTCTTACGAACTCCGAGTTTACAGACTCTTAGCTACCGGAAGTGGAAGCTTGAGGAGGAGTTACAGCCATCCTGACACCTAAGCAGATTAGTAAAGACAGTAATTCGGCCCCTCTTTTATTCTCCCACCTCAGATATCTCTAATCTTTCTTCCTCAGTATTATCCTCACCTATATTTAACCTTCTAAACTCCACTAACTGACGTGTAATCCAATTATCTTTTTCCTTTTTTAATGACCATCCTATATAAATAGAAATTATTATCCCTATAGCCACACAAATAATCATATCCCCCATTGTATCTGTTAAGCTTCCTAGTTGTGAAAAGGTTCCGAAGAAAGTATCTCCTGTAAATTCAAAGATTTCCCAAAACACTGCACTGGAGGAAACGACAAAAAAGATAAACCAGCTTATAAAGCCATATTGTTTTCTTTCAAACAACATAAATTCTGGATCTAAGTATTTTATAAGAATTACACCTACTAATGCTACAAGGAGTGCAGATAAACCGTGTAAAAATATATCCCACCAACTTATAAAGTCATAAGCTCTTAAATAAGTTCCACACCATTGGGAGAGTATAATAAACACTATATAAAAGTTTTTCATAAACTTAGTTAGTTTAACACTGCACCACTTTTCTAGTACGTCCGGTACTAAACTAGCTAAAAGAGCAGAAAATACAATAAGCATTTTTAATCCTGCTCCTGTTAAACCTAAATAAATTATATTTAGTATAAATAGTATTCTTACACTATGAATAAACCACATGTTAAGTCCCTACTCTTTCTATTATTTTTTCATATTATCACTATCATTATTTTTACCATATTACTATTTCATTTGTCCAATGTATTTCTAACTAATTGTATTTTATGTATCTAGTTTATTTCTAGCATACTTCTATTCTATCAACCCTATTTCATTTTTTGCATAGTTTACTTTTATCTTTTACATACTTTTTATTGTATGGTTTTTACCCGTATGAATATGTATATTAAAAAATTTATATTTCTATCAAAAATATATTGACAAAGTCCCCTACCCTATCTATAATCATATTTATTAAATATTACAAACTATTTATTAATTTAAACAGAAAATTGAATACGAACTTTATTAAAAGGGAGTAGTTAAAATATATCATCAACAACCTCGATTGTGTTCAATCTGGTGATATATACCATCTGATGGTTACAAGACTTTTAATATAATTTTCAGGCCATACTAACTGAAGATTATATTAAAGGTCTTTTTTTAATATTGCACCTTTTTAATGATACATTTTTATTCGAAATAGGAGGAAACTTATGAGCAAGTATTTCAATCAACCTACTTCTAAAGTTCTTAATGAATTCAATGTAACTTTAGAAGGACTTTCTACTAGCCAAGCAGAAAAACAACTTGAAACTTATGGCCCAAATGCCCTTTCAGAAGGCAAGAAAAAAAGTGGTATCGTTGTATTTCTAGAGCAATTCAAAGATCTACTCGTTATTATCTTAATTGCTGCAGCTATTATTTCCATGCTTTCAGGTAATGTGGAAAGTACAATCGTTATTTTTGCAGTTATTATTTTAAATGCTATTTTAGGAACTGTTCAGCACTTTAAAGCTGAAAAATCTCTTAGTAGCTTAAAGGCGCTTTCTGCACCTTCTGCAAAAGTTATCCGTAACGGAAACAAAATAGAACTTCAATCTTCTCAGATTGTTCCTGGTGATATTCTTGTTTTAGAAGCCGGTGACTTAATTGTAGCAGATGGACGTATACTTGAAAGTTATTCACTTCAAGTAAACGAAAGTTCTCTTACTGGAGAATCTGAAAGTGTTTCTAAAATCTCTGACCCAGTTGAAAAAGAAGAATTAGCACTTGGGGATCAAATCAATATGGTCTTTTCTGGTTCCCTTGTTACTTATGGTCGTGGTCTTGTCTTAGTTACTTCAACAGGTATGCAAACTGAAATTGGTAAAATCGCAACCTTAATGAACGAGACACAACAAAAGAAAACACCACTTCAAGCTAACTTAGATGACTTTAGCAAAAAACTAGCTTTCATTATATTAGTTATTTGTGCTGGAGTTTTCGCACTTAGTCTCTATCGTAAAGTTCCAGTACTGGATTCTTTAATGTTTGCCGTTGCTTTAGCTGTTGCTGCTATTCCAGAAGCACTTAGCTCTATTGTAACCATCGTACTTGCACTTGGTACACAAAAAATGGCTAAACAAAATGCTATTATGAAGGAACTTAAGGCTGTAGAAAGTTTAGGTAGTATTTCTATTATTTGTTCTGACAAAACAGGTACTTTAACACAAAACAAGATGACAACTCAAAAGGTATACTTAGACCATACTTTAGTAGATGGTGAAAGTCTAGATTACTCTAAAGGCCTTGGTCGTATCCTTCTTCAAAATGCTATTCTTACAAATGACTCTACTCACCAAGAAGGTCAAGAAATTGGTGACCCTACTGAAGTAGCACTTGTAAATCTAGGTCAACGTTTAGGACTTAGCGAAATTTCTCTTAGAAATGAATATCCAAGACTTAGTGAATTACCTTTCGACTCAGATAGAAAGCTTATGACTACTCTTCACTATATTGATAAAGATTATGTGATGCTTACTAAAGGTGCTGTAGACGTATTAATGGGTCGTACAACACATATTGCTACATCTTCTGGTATTCGCCCTATTACAGAAGAAGATATTGAAAAGATTACAGCAGCTAACCAATCTCTTTCTGAAAATGGTCTACGTGTACTTGCATTTAGCTTTAAAACTTTAGCTACTCAAAAAGACCTTACTTTAGAAGATGAGAAAAACTATGTATTCCTTGGTCTTATCTCTATGATTGACCCTCCTCGTGAAGAGTCAAAAGCTGCTGTAGCAGATGCACGTCTTGCTGGTATTAAGCCTATTATGATTACAGGTGACCATAAAGTTACAGCTTCTGCTATTGCTAAAGAAATTGGTATACTTGGCCCTGATGATATGGCTATTGAAGGTCCTACTCTTGATAAGATGAGTGACGAAGAATTAGATCAAAAACTTGAACATATTGCTGTATATGCTCGTGTTTCTCCAGAAAATAAAATTCGTATCGTAGATGCATGGCAAAGAAAAGGAAAAATCGTTGCCATGACAGGTGATGGTGTAAACGATGCACCTGCTCTTAAAAAAGCTGATATTGGTATTGCTATGGGTATTACAGGTACTGAAGTATCTAAAGATGCTGCTTCTATGATTTTAACAGA
The DNA here is from genome assembly GCA_900551325.1 of uncultured Eubacteriales bacterium. Taxonomy (GTDB): domain Bacteria; phylum Bacillota; class Clostridia; order Lachnospirales; family Cellulosilyticaceae; genus Holtiella. The sequence goes on from URVM01000001.1 coordinate 12,216, forward strand.
TGATAACTTTGCAACTATTGTTAAAGCCATTACAAATGGACGTAATGTATATACTAACATTAAAAATGCTATTAAGTTCTTACTTTCTGGTAACACTTCTGGTATTTTAGCTGTTTTATATACTTCTTTAATGGCACTTCCAATGCCTTTTGCTCCAGTACACTTACTCTTTATTAACTTAGTAACTGATAGTTTACCAGCTATTGCAATTGGTATGGAAGCTGCAAGTGATGATTTACTTAATCAAAAGCCTCGTGATCCAAAAGCTTCTATTCTTTCACGTGATTTCTTAATGCGTATTTTAGTAGAAGGTAGTATTATTGGTATCTTTACAATGATCGCTTATTATTTAGGTCTTAGTGTAACACCTGCTCATGCTAGTACAATGGCATTTGCTACTTTATGTCTTGGTCGTTTATTCCATGGTTTTAACTGTCGTGGTAAACATTCAATTTTAAAACTCGGCCTACTCTCAAATAAATATAGTGTAGGTGCTTTCATTTTAGGTTTCTTATTCCTAAATGCTGTACTTTTTGTACCTGGAATCAATGACCTATTTGTTATTGCACCACTTACTATGAACCAAGTATGGACAATTTATGGTTTAGCATTTATGCCAACACTTATTATCCAAGTGTATAAATTTATCCGTGAACGTGTTATGAAAGTAAGCTAATTTTAAAATCACTTTAAGAAGATACCTTATCTTCTTAAAGTGATTTTTACATAGGAACTTTATAAATTTCTACTATACTATTAGCTCCAACTCACTTTGAAAGGAGAGCCCTTATGAAAAGAAAAATACAAGGTTTTTTATTGCTACTTGTTGTAGTGTTTACTTATATTTACGTTGAACTACCTGTATTTAATTTTAAATTTACACCACCTTATATCTTAATTGGTGGTATAGCTCTTTTAATTGGTTTTATCCTCTTAGGTAAAACTACTTTTGTATCTGTTGAAGGGCAAAATGGACTTTTTAATATACCTAAACTCTCTAAATTCTTCTTTGGTCTAGGTATTTTATCCATTGCTGTAACAGTAGTTGCACCTTTTATACTTTCTGCACCTATTCTTCACTCAAGTAAATATCGTAACCTTTTAGGTAATGTAGTAGAAAGTGAATTCACTTCTGATATTAGTCCTGTAAGTGTAGCTGATATTCGCCTTGTAGATCAAGAAACAGCTATTCGTCTCGGAGATAAGAAAATAGGTGAAGTACCTGCTCTTGGTAGTATTTCTAAACTTGGAGAATTTCATATTCAAAATGTAGATGGTTCTCTTTACTGGGTAGCACCTCTTGTACATCGTGATCTTATTAAATGGGCTACTAACCTAGGTGGTACAACAGGTTATATGATGGTATCTGCTAACAACCCTCAAGATGTACGTTTTGTTCAAGAACTAAATGGTGAACCAGTTAAAATAGTTTATCAACCTGATGCTTACTTACACCAAGACCTAGCAAGACATGTGTATTTAAATGGGCATATGAATATAGGCCTTTCAGATTTTACCTTTGAAATTGATGACGAAGGTGTACCTTATTGGGTTGTAACTTTATATGATCATGCTATTGGGTTTAGTGGCAATGATGCGGTAGGTGTAGCTACTGTTAATGCATCTACTGGTGAAGTAGCTTCTTATAGCATCCAAGATGCGCCTTTATGGATTGACCGTATCCAACCTGAAGGATTTATTAATAACCAAATCCGTGACTGGGGCCTTTATGTAGATGGTTTCCTAAATGCTATGATTACAGAAGCTAATGTACTTGTACCAACTCCAGGTATGTCACTTGTATACGGTGATGATGGCAAAAGCTATTGGTATACAGGTATTACTTCTGCTGGTGGTGACGAATCAACTATTGGCTTTATGCTAGTAGATACACGTACAAAAGAAACCAAGCTTTATAAACAACCTGGTGCTACAGAGCTTGCTGCTATGCGTTCAGCAGAAGGTAAGGTTCAGGAAAAAGGTTATATGGCAACCTTCCCTGTTATGTACAATATTTTAGGTCAGCCTACCTATGTAATGTCTTTAAAAGACAAAGGTGGACTTATTAAAATGGTATCTTTTGTTTCCGTTGAAGATTATAGTTTAGTAGGACTTGGCGAAAACAAAGAAGAAGCACTTCGTAGCTATCAAGAAGCACTAAAATCTAAAGGTAATCAAATTGATATTGGTAACCAAGCTTCTCACCTTGAAGCAGCTGGTATCATTACCCGCTTTAGCTCTGATGTACAAAATGGTAATACCTATTACTACTTCACCCTTGATACTATGCCAAATAATGTATTTATAGCAAACTCTAGTGTATCTAAAGAACTACCTCTTACAACTGTTGGGGACTCTATTACCCTTCTTTATGATGACTATGGTCAAGGCAATATAGACTTAGTAGAATTTGATAATTTAAACTTAAATCTTCAGTAATTTGTTTAATTAAAAAGGAGAAAGCCAATCACATAGGTGATAAACTTTCTCCTTTTCTTATTTATACTATTTCTTTTCTTTTGTAATCTTCTTTTCTTTTGATAGGGTAATAAGTTCTATATTAACCTGCTCCTTAATGTGCAAGATTACTATCGTTAGTGGTAATCCAAAGCGACTCTTCCCACAGCTACCTGGATTAATCCAAGTGGTTTTATTTTTATAGTGTATATTGAATTGATGAGAATGTCCACTAATAACAAAATCATAACCTTTTGGTAATGTCTTTAGACTGTTTAAATCATGAATCATATAAAACTTATAATCTTCTAAGCTTACTTCTAATGTTTCTTGGAGATTCATTTCTTCACTATCATTATTGCCTTTTACTACATAAGTAGGTGCAAGACTCTTAAGTTTATTAAGAATCTCACTTCCTCCTATATCTCCTGCATGGAAAATAGCAGTACAAGAAGCTAATCGTTCTAGCACTTCTTCTTTTAGTATACCATGTGTATCTGATATAATCCCTATTTGCATTTTATTCCCACTCACTAATTCTTTCTATTAAAGCAACTACTTGCTCTAAATAGAAGGCATCTTCTTGGTCAAAGCGACTAAGTATAGGACTATCTATATCTAATACACCTATAACTTCATCTCCCTTATGAAGTGGAATAACAATTTCTGATCTTGAAGCACTATCACAAGCAATATGTCCTTTAAATGCATGAACATCTTCTACTACTTGTGTTGTATTTTCGGCTACTGCTGTCCCACATACACCACGTCCTACAGCAATATGCATACATGCTACTTTCCCTTGAAAAGGTCCTAAAAGAAGTTCCCCATTTTTCATTAAATAAAAACCTACCCAGTTAATCTCTTCTAAGCACTCATTAAGCAGTGCTGAAGTATTAGCCATAATAGAAATAGGCTCTCTTTCCCCATCTAAAAGTGCTTCTAGCTGTTTAAGCATTAATTCATAAAATGCTTTCTTATTGTCACTTGTTGTTTTTTCTACTGTAAACATATGTTTCTCCTTTGTATAATGAATTTAAGTCTATTATCTCATACTTCGACTATTTCTTCATCCCATTTTGTCACACATGCTTTTACATTATGAGAAAACGCTTCTAATAAAGTATCTTTGTTTTGAAGGTAGTATCTTTGCATACGCTTAGATACACTTGGAGGATATTCATATTTAATTTGTCTAATCCCCTTTTCAAGTCCTGCCATTGCTAAATGGCGTACGGCCTCTTCACTTATTTTTCCTAAAAATGTTTCTACTTCTTCCCCTGTTGTTTCTTTAACCATTTGTCTTATGTGATTCTTGTCTGAAATTTGTTCTCTAGCTTGATACAGTATTGTATAAGCATCCATATGTGTTGTCATTTTAAATCTTCCTTTCCCCTATAAAACGTAGCCCTTGGTCTACTCATTAGTCTTACCTATTGTATTATTTTTTCCAATATTTGTAAATACTATTTTAAGCAATATGCAATATTTTTTCATTTCACAACTAGGCATAAAGCCAGTTTAGTTTTATGTTTATTTAGAATCCATTTAGCTAATATGTTCATTAAATTGTTTTTATTTTGTATAATTTATGAAATTTATACTTTTATTGTCCACTCTTATTCCTTCATCTTTTTACCATTTTGTTACAGTTGTATAAACTTCTTTTATATATTTTTCTTAGATTCTTATTTTCAATTTTTCTCTCAAATAATCAATAGTTTTTTAGCATTTGGTTACACTAGCCTTTATAGACAAATTTTTTATACGGAGGCTTATTTATGAGAAAACGAATACTTCCTTTAATTATTTTACTCCTTATTCTTTCTAGCTGTTACTGTCTTTTAGCCAGCAATATAGATAATACTAAAATTGACTGGTGGCTTGTACGTAGTAAAGATCATAGTACACCAGGTGTTAATGATAAACTTAATTTTAAGCTAGAAGATTATGATGCCTATTATGTAGGCGACACATCTTCTAAAGTTTTATACTTAACCTTTGATGAAGGCTATGAAAAAGGTTATACACCACAAATCCTAGACACCTTAAAGGCTAAAAATGTAAAAGCTATTTTCTTTGTTACTTCTCCTTATGTAACTAAAAATCCTGATCTTATTAAGCGTATGGTAGATGAAGGACATATTGTAGCCAACCACTCTAATCATCATCCATCTATGCCAACTTATACAAATGATCCTAATAAATTTGCAAATGAACTAAATGATGTAGCTAGTAAATATGAAGCCATTACTGGCCAACCTATGGTCAAACTTTTTAGACCACCTATGGGACACTACTCCGAAAAGAGTCTTGCTATGACAAAAGAACTTGGTTATAAAACTATATTTTGGAGTCTTGCTTATAGTGATTATAATGTAGATAAACAACCTTCTCCTGAATATGCTAAAAAAATTATTCTAGATAACCTTCATAATGGTTCTATTATGCTTTTACATGCTGTTTCTAAAACCAATACACAAATTTTAGGTGAAGTTATTGATGCTGCCCATCAAATGGGTTATACCTTTGAACTTCTTCAATAGTATAAAAGTTACTGTTGATAAATATACAAATAACTGTAAAGCTGAATATAGCCTTATTTATACCAAAAGACCTATGGAAACTAGTGGGAAACGAACTGACCTCCATAAGTTAGATATTTAGGTCTAACTTATGGGAACAGCTCAGAATCCTCCAACTTCATAGGTCTTTTATTTGGTCTTTTATTCCTTAGCTCAATAACTATTCATTATACAATAAATCCTAAGTATATTTCGCTTAAACTTACTTTACCTTATTTAGCAGCCTGCTTTAATAGGTATGCCATATTTTCTGCTAATGTAGTAAAGGTTCTAATCCCTTCTTCATCTTCTAATATATCTCCTCGCTTAAGAGCAAGACTCATATTCCAATAGCTTGAAGAGGCAATAGTCATTTCATTAATACCATAGAAAAAGTTAATAGCTGAATAAACAAAGTTGCTTCCCGCTCTTCTTGCAGGTACTACAGAGGCACCAACTTTACGTTTTAAAGGATTACCATTTGCCATAGCCACATAACCACAACGGTCAATAAAAGCTTTAACTTCTGTAGTTACATTACTAAAATAAGAAGGTGAACCAATAATAAGGCCATCTGCTGCAAAAACCTTTTCAATGATCTCGTTCATACCATCTTTTGTTACGCATTGATTGTTTTTCATTTTAAAACAACCATTACATGCTCTACAGCCAGAAAAGGTATGTCCACCTAATTGAATAATTTCTGTTTCAATGCCTTCTTTTTCTAGTTCCTTCTTCATGATTTCTAAACCTAAATATGTATTTCCATTTTCTCTTGGGCTTCCATTTAAAGCAATAACCTTCATCTTCATCCTCTTTCCTACTCTATGTATTTTAAAACATTAATTATTTAATATTATTTAAATAGTATTAAGTTTTTATATTAATTTAACCTACTAATCCCTTTGCCTTAACTATTGGTGTTAGCTTCATATCTTCTAGCAATATATGTTGCATAATCCATAATTCAATAAAGCTTCTTAACTCATCAATAATAGGTAAAGGATTCTTTTCTAACTGAATATAATTAATACTACCTATATGTTCTTCAAATTGTTTATGAAGAGCCTTATGTTCCTCTAAAGCCTCATATTCTAAGGTCTCCATTATTTTTTCTTCCTCATAGAAATGATAGGTTGCATATTCTCTAATTTCACATATTAAGTGTACAAAATTTGTATATGTATACTGGGCACACTGGGTAAGTACCATTTGTTCTAAGTCTCTTAGTAATCTAAAAAGCTCTTTATTTTGCATATCAATAACTGTAATCCCTATTTCAAAGGCTTCGCTCCATGCCGATACCATTCTAGCCATCCTCTTTTCCTTTTAGTATATAATGTATAAATCCATTATATACTAAAAGGAAAGTTTACTAAAGACTTAAGCTTCTTTATTTTGAGGATGTTCTATTTTTTCTAAATAACTATAATCTCTATAAGCTTCAGGTACACCAAGTATATCATCTAGTTTACTGAAAAACTGAAGCACTTTGTCAGAATGTATATTATCTTTAACTGGTGCTTCTACAAATGGAAAGTTTATGCCTCTTTCTTTAAGCATTTCTTCTAATACTCCAGTCATAACTCCTTGTACATTCTCACTTTTTTCTTCTGTTTTATATTTCTCTACTTCTTCATCTTCTTCAACAGGCAGGATGGATTCTGTTTTATATTTATTTTGTTTATGCTTTCCCCAGCGAATGCTACAAGTAGGGCTTCCTTCTATTCCTATAAAGCAAAACGGTGTATTATCATTTTCATAGAGCTCTGTAATCATATCTATATAACTTTCTAATTCCTTTTTACAATGCTTTCTAAAAAATACATTGTCATATTGTTGACGTCCTTGAGGATTTCGCCAATAGCCCATAGCAGTAAACTCAGGACAAGGAAGCTGTATAATGCTTATATTTTTACTTAATAAATAATGGGTAATACAATCAGCTATTGTGTAGCGACGTCCTAAAATATGAACACGTGTAGCAGGATTTAATAAACAATGTGCAACAATTGCAAAATAACGTGGTTTTCCCATTTTGTACCTCTTTTCCTTAGTCTCATCGCTAAAATTATATTTTCTTCTTTTATTATTATGTCCCTATTCTTACCTTATTTATAGCTAGTAAAAATAGAGAAAAGGAAATCCTTAAATCTCCCTTTCTCTATTTGCAATTTTTATGATTTAAGTTCATTTATTTAAAATTTATTATACTTACCACTTATTATGCACTTTTTCTGCAAAACCAAATAAATTTTTCACTTCTATAACTTCCTTATTATCAAGTATGAGTCTTCCTGAAAATCTACCAAATACTTGGTGTTGGTTACTCTTAATGATTCCTATAGATTTACAATCTTTTCTATCTAAGATAGGAATAAACTCCATCTCAAAACGTCCATCACTTGAAGTAAATTGCCAAGGGGCTAAATAGCTTTCACGTCCATCTTTTTCAGGTATTTTAAAGGTAATCTGATCTAGTTTATTTGCCTTACCTTCATAAAAAATCATATTTTCTGTAGCTCCACTTGTATCCCCGAAACCATATCCTATATTAAACCCTATGGATTTACCCTCTACTTCTCCCATAGCCGCTCCCCAATACCAAGTACTTTTATAAGGCCATACTCCTCTGCCCCAATCCAATAAACCATAAGCATCCTCTTGTCTAAAAGTGGCAAATAATCTGCCTGTTCTTATATAACCTCTTGCTTTCATACCTATGATTTTTTGATTATAGTAAAACTGCCTTGAACTACCTTTAAACGGTGTAGCAATAACCATAGAATCCTCTGGCATATGACCCAGTACAAATTCACATTCAAAAGGCTTTCCTTCATAAAACTCTTTCATATAACACCTTAGTCGTCTTTCTCCCTTATAGGTTACAAAGTAAATCTCTACTTTATGATCTACATAGCGTACTTCACCTTTATGCGTAGTCTTGGGCAGATTCAGCTTTCCAAGCGTAAAAGGTAATATATGACTTTGGGTTTTGTACCAACCCTTTTTAAAATCTAATAAGGATATACTTATAAATCCCATATAGCCATTATCAGCCACTGTTAATGCCACACCATAAGATTTATTTGTAACTAAGTAATAGTCCCATTCTTTGATTCTTAGCTTACTACTTTGAATTTTATCTTTATTATAGTCTAATAAAAAAGAAGTACTATAACCTCTTTCATTTAACTCACCCTTAGCATTTAATAGTTTTCCCCTTTTAGTAATCTCCCTTTGCATAACTTCACCCTCTTTACTTGCCTTTCAACTTCTTACTATTAGTTTATGCAGTGCCTCTCTATAAAATCAGTAAGAAACCTTTGTTTTGTAATAATCCCTTAAATATCTATTCATTTTTATCCTCTATGCTATAATAAACTCATGTTATATTTCATGTTTACCTGTCAAAGGAGATTCAATCATGTCTAAAAGACTTATAAAAATATTTTTCAAATCAGCTTTTATCACTTTAGGGACACTAATTTTAACTGGAATTCTAGGTTTTTATGTCCTATTTGTGTCAGGTTGGATACGTCCTACCCAAGACTTATGGGTAACAACAGCCATGACTACTCTTAATCACAAATGGTTAGCAACAGCCTTTATAGATGAAGATAAGATTGATACCATTATGAAGCGCAATCAAGTAGATGATTCTGGCTACAACACTTCTACTGACCTTGTAGATATACCAAAAGAAACACCTCAAACTAATGAGGATACATATATAGCAGAAGGCTATAAAAAATTAGAAGAAGGTATTTACTTAAAAGATGTAGCTGGCGGGACTTGGAAAGGAAAGCTTATGCTAGTTTCAGACCCTTCTAGAGTAAGCCTTGCTCAAACACGCTATCAGTTTGAACGTGGAGACCTGGTAAAAACTATGGTTGCTACACATGAGGCAAGAGCAGGTATTAATGCAGGCGGCTTTGTAGATGGTCCTAACTACGATTCAAATGGTGGCAACCCTGCCGGTCTTTTGATTGTAAATAACGAACTTATTCAATCTAATGGTAATACAAAGCATAGCGTAATTGGATTTAACCAAGATAATGTTTTAGTCCTTGGAAAGATGACAAAGCAAGAAGCCCTTGACGCTAATTTAAGAGATGCTGTAGATTTTCGTCCTTTTCTTATTGTAAACGGCGAACCAACTATTAAAGAAGGTACAGGTGGTTGGGGTATTGCTCCTCGTACTGCCATCGGCCAACGCCCAACTGGAGAAGTCCTCTTCCTTTGTATCGATGGTAGACAGCCAGGTCATAGTATAGGCGTAGATTTAGATGTACTTCAAAATACACTCCTAGCAGAAAAATGTATTAATGCTGCCATGTTAGATGGGGGTAGCTCCACTGTTATGTACTATAATGATGACTATGTAAATAAACCAAGTCTGGGACATGAGCGTTATATTAATAATGCTTGGATTGTTAAATAAAACGATAAAAGAGGTAGAGCCAAAATCAATTGGTTCTACCTCTTTTATTATATGGTATCTAGTTTAACTTATAGATTTAGATATCTATATCAAACTATTGGATTTATTTGTAGTTTGAACAGCAAGTGGACTTTCTTCACTTGGCACCATAACAATTTGTAAACCTAATCGTTCACAAGCCATACGTACTGGAACAAAAAGTCTATCTTCTATTGTTAATGTACTCCATGGTTGCCCATTTAAATAATCTTTACTTATATGTAGATATTTTCCCCCATAACTTACAATGTACATATGGTTTGTTCCATCATATGTAAGAGTGCCACCAATACGATTTACAAACTCTCTTAAACTCATATAAAGTGTTCCACCATCTTTAACAGTAGATACTTTTTGGCTTCCCATGGAACCATCAAGTAACATATCTGTTTCTTGTACCTCATAACAACAATATGGAAGTTCTTCCATGGTTAATCCACTACTATGTATTTTACTAGCTAAATCCTTGCCTACATATCTTACATGCCAAGGTTCATAAATATAGCCTGTAATATCCGTTTTATTTTCAGGATAACGAATAATATATCCATATTTGTAACAATTTGCGGCAAGCCATTTGCCTTCTTTTGTCTTGCCAAACCATTCTTCTATAGTTCCACCACTTGTTCCTGTAATATCCATAGCAAGACCTGTTCGATGTTCTGACTCGTTAGGTGCAGCAGAACCCATTTGATCTATTCCATTTTCTCTTACAGAACGTTCATAAAGATTACGCTGATAGTCATAACTTCTATAACCACTTACAGCAATCAAATTAATACCTTCTCCTTTAGCAGCATTAAACATTTCTTCTAATGCCATAGCCGCTTCCTTTTCCATATAGTTTTTCTCTAGATTGCCTGGATTATAAAATCTCACCTTCGGCATCACTAGATTTTCTGGCACAAACTCCTTACTTAAAGGATTTTGTTTATTCACTAACATATGATAAGGGTTATTTTTACACTGATTTTGATTAGATAGAGCACTTACACTTTCTACTGTTGTACATAAATAAGAAAGTAGAAGCCCTCCTACTAATAATCTGTAATATTTAGTTTTCATTTTAGTACCTCGCTAAATATCTTTTATATTTTTCTCTATAAATCGACTTCCTAACTATAGCTTAGTACAAAAAAACTTACTTTTCAACATTAATTACTATTTAATATTTATTTCACCTAAATATATTCTTTTTACTATAAGTGTATTTCACTTGAATTTATCTCAACAAGTTAGATAAATCTACATTGATTTAGTTATAGAATCTTAGCTTCCACCTATACCTTTTGTACACTATAACTCTTATCTACATACAAAAAGGAGCTGTGCACTTTACTCGTGCAACAACTCCCTTAGGTTTAAGCTTTATTATTTTCAGTTTGAATTATTTTTTAGTAATATAACCTTCTTCTTTAAGAAGTTCTGCAATAAGTACAGCTCCACCTGCTGCACCTCTTAAAGTATTATGAGAAAGTCCTACAAATTTGTAGTCATATACACTATCTTCTCTAAGTCTACCTACTGTAATACCCATTCCATTTTCATGGTCACGGTCAAGACCTGTTTGTGGTCTATTATCTTCTTCAAAATATGTGATAAATTGACTTGGTGCACTTGGGAGATTTAATGTTTGTGGCTTACCTTTGTAGTTTTTCCATGCTTCTAAAATTTGTTCTTTAGAAGGTTTGTTTTTAAATGAAACAAATACTGTAGCTAAGTGTCCATCTGTTACAGGTACACGAATACATTGTGTTGTAATCACTGGAGTAGTTGCTTTAATAATTTCTCCATTTTCTACATGACCCCAAATTCTAAGTGGCTCTTGTTCACTCTTTTCTTCCTCACCACCAATGTAAGGAATCACATTATCCATCATTTCTGGCCAATCTGTAAAGTTTTTACCTGCTCCTGAGATAGCTTGGTAAGTAGATGCTACAACTGTTGTTGGTTCAAATTCCATTAAAGCTGAAAGCATAGGCACATAGCTTTGAATAGAACAGTTTGGTTTAACAGCAATAAAGCCTTTTGTTGTACCAAGTCTCTTTCTTTGTGCTTCAATAACCTGAAGATGTTCATCATTGATTTCTGGAATAACCATCGGTACATCCGGTGTCCATCTATGTGCTGAGTTATTAGAAACAACTGGTGTTTCTGTTTTTGCATAAGCTTCTTCTAAAGCTTTAATTTCATCTTTTGCCATATCTACTGCACAAAATACAAAGTCTACATCTTGTGCTACTTCTTCTACATTAGCTGCATCTTTTACAACAATATTTTTAACTGCTTCCGGAATAGGTGTAGACATTTTCCATCTTTTGCTTACTGCTTCCTCATAAGTTTTGCCAGCAGAGCTTTTACTTGCTGCAATTACTTTCACTTCAAAGAAAGGATGGTTATCAAGTAAAGTCACAAAACGTTGACCTACCATACCCGTTCCACCAACAATACCTACTCTTAATTTATCACTCATTTTCTTCACCCTCACCTAGTTTATTTTTTGTTATTTATACTTTACTTGTAAATTGACAATATGACAATATCTTTTTTAAAATTTGTAGGAATAAATAATAGCCCCACCAATTGTGTTAATTATTTTGTATATATAGACAATTATATTAAATGAACTTCATTTTCATATACTTGCTTTTCTTTACCTAATAATAAAAAGATAAGTGCGCATACAATCAGACACCCTACACCATTTATATAAAAAGGTACATGTACAGAAATTTTATCATATAGAACACCACCAAAGATGGGGCCTATCATAGCACCTAAACTTCCTATAGAACCACATATACCATAAACTCTTCCTCTCATATCTTCTTCCACAATTTGAGCAAGAAAAGCTGATTTAGATGTGCCCTCTATTATATCACCTATTGCATCTATGCACCATAAGATGCTTAGTGGAATAAGAAAAGCTGTAAACGGAATTAAAAACGCAACCATACAATTCATCAAAGTTCCAATAACCATCATTTTTTTATACCCATAACGATCGCCTAAATAACCTAACTTACTACCCAGTACAATATAAATCATAGCAGATGGAAAGAATGCCCACGATAGCTGCATTAAATCCTTTGTAAAATAGTCTTGTAAATAGACCATTAGTATAGGACTAAGCATAGAAGAACATAAGGCAAATATAAATGTAATCAAAAACATTCCTATTAATGGTTTAGAATACTTAATCTTTAATTTTATTTTATCCTTTGAAGTAGGAACCTTTACATTATCTTTTACTCTTAAGCATATAATAAGCCCACCTACAGCTGCCATTACAGCAAAAAATACAAATAATTTATGCCATGCTTCAAAAAAGGGCATATTAAAAAATACAGTAATACTCACTGTTGTTCCTATCATCATCCCCAGAGACTGAGTACTTTGAACTTTTCCTAACTGTTTACCTACTTCACCCTCACCTGAAAGTGCTACCACCATACTATAAGAAGCTATACTTAAGAAAGCTGAGCCTATAGCTTGCGTCATACGTACTATGTAAAGCATCCATGAACTTGTAGCATAAGCTAGTAAATAAAAGGCCACTCCATATAAGCCCATAGCTACTACTAAAAACCACTTCCACCCTATCTTATCCGTCCATCTCCCAATTAAAGGCTTAATAATAAGTAGTACAAAAGAAAAGACAGAAAACATGCCCCCTATTTGGGTTGCACTTAGACCCATCTCCTTACTATATATAGGTAATAAAAAAGATATCACTCCAAATGAAAGTGATACTAATATAAAAGATATCTTTATTCCTCTCCACTGTATATCCATATGTTATCCCCCTATTATTTGACACATATGAGCATCATTTAGTTTAGCTTATAAATTTATCCTATTAAAAAATTTTTATCTAATTTCTTATGTATCCTTTTTAAGGTGTTAATGTTACACAAATTCCCCTCATTGTTAAAGTCCACTCTTCAATTGCATATTCATTATACAATAAACCTTTATTATTTTTTATAAATAGTCTTAATGTATGATGTTTATGCTCACTAAAAAAATTAATACCGTACTTCATATCATCAATACATAAAAAAGCTACATTCTCTTTATAGTTAATTAAATTTACTAATCCACCTGTTTTTGAACTTAAAAGTTTCTCATCCACCATTAATAAAACATCTGTCTCTTCTTTTTTGAACCATTTTAAATATCGTTTATAGCCTGTTATCTGCTCTTTTGATAAACCACTATTAATTACTTTCATCCTTCACTACCTCTTTTCCAAAGCATTATCACTTTTTATATGATTAGTGTTGTGCCAAAATGTATCTACACATTAATGCCTTTGTATCTATTGTACCACATAACCCTACATAACTGTTGATTTTACCCCTTTAAATAATATTTAATAAGGTTATAAGCTCATCCATAATTGTATACAATAACTTATAAATCTACTTAAATGAGGCGGGTTATGAATATACGAAAATTAAACATTTTTTATCAAACAGCTACCACTTTAAATATGACTGCCGCTGCTAAAATACTTTATATTAGCCAACCTTCTGTTAGCCAGGCCATTAAGGAAATAGAAGAAGAAATAGGAACCCCTTTGTTTGAAAGAATAGGCAAAAAATTATACTTAACTTATGAAGGTGAAATCTTCTTAGGCTGTGTGCGAAGAATGCTTAATCTATATGAAGATACCCATATAAAAATTAATAATCTAATTAATAACAAGAAAGGTAAGATTAAAATTGGAGCCAGTACAACGATTGGACTATATATTTTACCCAGCTTAGTTAAAAGCTTTTTAAAGGATTATGGTGATATAGAAATTTCAGTTACCATCGAAAGTACTTCTACCATTGAAAAGCTTATTCTAGAAAATAAAATTGACTTTGCCTTTATTGAAGGCACTGTGCTTTCTGATGAAATACGAAAAGAAACACTGTGGCAAGATGAAATGATTTTTATCTCCCCTAAAGATTCTCCTTTAAGTAAAGAAACAATTGTAGATGGAAATCTCTTAAAAAACCAAAAACTTATTATGCGAGAACAAGGGAGTGGTACAAGAGAAACTATTGAAGCTTATCTCTTTGAAAATGATATAGACTATACTATCTTTATGGAGCTTAAAGAAAATGAAGCCATCAAAAAATATGTAGAAGCAGGTATCGGCATTGGCTGTATGTCTAAATTATGTATTGAAAATACCCTTGATGAATCTACCTTTCATACCTTTTGTTTAGATAAAGGGAAAATAAAAAGAGATTTGTACTTTATCATTCACAAAGATAAATTCATTACCAGTAGTATGGGAGAATTTATTAACTTTGTTCATGTACAAACCTCTAAAACTTAAACTTATCTTTTAAATACAACTTCACCTTGTTTAATAGTTTCTAGTACTTGAATATTTTTAATTTGATCCACTTCTACTTGAAGTGGATTTTTATCAAGTATCACTAAATCAGCATATTTACCTTCTTCTAAACTTCCTTTTATACCTTCTTCAAAATACTGATAAGCACCATTGATTGTCACTGCACGAATAGCATCCATAACAGAGAGTCTTTGGTCTTCTCCTAATACACGTCCTTTTTGAGTTTTTCTATTCACTGCATTATGAATAGCAAGAATTTGATTAGGCATCTTTACTGGAGGGTCTTGATGTAAAGTAAAGTTCATGTCCCTTCTTAGTGCAGAAGCTGCTGGTGAAAGACGATTAGCTCTTTCTGGTCCAAAGACAGATTCATAGTGATAATCTCCCCAAAACCAAATATGGTCTAAGAAAAAGGTTGGTATAATACCAAGTACTTTCATCTCATCAAGTTGATCTTCTCTTACTGTTTGGGCATGTACCATAACAGGTCTTAAATCTTGTTTTTGACCTACCTCTTCTAAAGCCGCCTTATAACATCTAATAAACTGATCCGCTGCTGCGTCTCCGTTTGTATGCACATTAACCTGAAGATTTCTTTCTACACAACCTTTAAAATAATTGGTTACCTCTTCATCTGTTTGTGTCCCATAACCACAGTAATCTGCATCTTGACCTTCTGGTACTTCGTAGTATGGTTTTGTTAACCAAGCTGTTTTACCTTGTGGTGACCCATCTAACCATGTTTTTCCGCCTAAAAGTTTATAATGATTCATATACTCACGTTTTGGTGTACCTTCATCTTTTAATAAGTCAAAAGTTACTTGTTGAACAGCTTGTCCTACAATATCTATTTTTATTTTATTTGCTTGTGCTGCTGCCATTAAAAGTCCATGTATATTTTTATCTACACTTGCATCTTGAGCTGTTGTAATTCCGTACCCTGCATAAATAGCTTGTGCTTTAGCAATAGCCTCCATTAAAGTTTCAAAAGAAGGATTAGGTATTGCTTTTTTCTTTTCTGGGTCTAGACAAGCATTTTCTTCTAGAACACCATTAGGCTCTTTTGAATCATGTGATACGGTCCTTACTACGCCACCTTCTGGCACTTCATAATCTTCTCCTACATAGCCCATTTTCTCGAGTGCTATACTATTAACAATTGCTATATGACCTGAAGCATGAGAAATAAATACAGGAATATGTGGTGCTACACGGTCTAAATCAAATTTTGTAGGATGTTCTTCACCTTCAAATCTTGTATTATCATAGCCAAAACCAATAATCCATTCTCCTTCTTTAGGTGGGTTATGTTTTATTTTATCTTCTATAATAGCTAGTAGCTCTTCCTTAGAATGACATTCACTAAAATTTAAAATCATTAATGTTTGTGCAATGGCAACAATATGCCCATGAGGATCAATAAGCCCTGGAAGCATGGTCTTACCTTCAAGATTAATTTGCTCTGTCTGTTCGTCTGATAAGGCAAGTATCTCTTCTTTACTTCCTACTGCTTTAACAAGGCCATCTTCTATTAAAATAGCTTCAGCTACATCATTATTTTTATTGACTGTAATAATAGGTCCATTAAAATAAATTGTTCTTTTCATTGTTCTAACCTCACACTTACCATTATATTCTGTGACTGACTACATTTGTTTTTTTACCTTTTTAATAGATGTTAAAAGTAAAATATAGCCAACTACTGTACAAGCTAATAACATAAGCCATCCTGCAACAAATCCAAAGTTATCTGTTACAGCACCAAATAAAGTAGAGCCAAGGGCAAAACCACAAGCAAAGAATAAGCTAATAATACCAAGTTTCACACTAGATTCCTTCTTACCAAATACATCTGATGCCATAAATGCAGGTGCTGACATATAAGAAAAAACATTTAATCCATAAGCAACTGAGAAAATAAATGCAAGTCCATGTGTATTCTCTGCTAATATTAAAGCAATAATAGCTATTGTTTGAAGCACAAAAGAAATAGACATAGTTTTAAATGTTCCTATTTTGTCAAATAAAGCACCACCCATAATGTTTCCAAACAAACAAAATAAGGCAAATACTGATCCTAATGTACCTACTAAAGCCGCACTCATTTTTAAATCACCTGTAAAATAAGTTGCATATTGAGTACTAAGTGCTGAAATAGCTATAGCAATGATTGCATATGCGATTCCAAATATCCAGAAATACTTATTTTTTCTTACTTGTGCCATACCAGGCCCTTCAAGTTCTGGTGATTCACTTTCTATGACTGTTTCATTTGCAGCAGCTGTCTCAACTTCTCCCTCTTTTGGTAATCTGATGAATAAAAGAATTACTGGTAAACTACATATAAGTGCAATTAAACCAAATACAATATAACTATAAGTTACACCTCTACTTGCTAGCATATGAGAAGTAATTTGTTGTAAAAATACATTTCCTATAGAACCTCCAGCAAAGGCAATCCCTAATGCTTTACCTCTACCTTCTTTTGGAAACCAATGGTTAATCACATAAGGAACTCCAAGACCTGAAAAAAGTACACAACCTACTTGTGAGATTGCCGAAAAAAGATAAAACTGAGGTAAGCTAGTAGCTAAACCAAAAGCTAAAAAGCCCAGACTAGATAAAGTCGTACCTAAAATAAATAAAATTTTTATATTAACTTTCCCAAATAATTTACCTAAAAAAGGTGAAAATGCTGCTGATGCTATGGCACCAAATGTAAATATAAGTGAAAATGCTGCAAGTGAAAAATTAAATTTTTCTATAACATATGGAATAAACAAGGGCTGAATATTTTGTGCTACACCAAATGGTATTGCTTGCATAAACATACATACAAATATCATAAAAAATTTCTTTTTATTACTTCTAATAGTTTCCATTTTCCTTCTCCTTACCTTACTTTTATATTTATAGTTCAATCAATCTTAATAATGTGTTTCGCCTCTCTTTCTTTGATTCGTCTTTATTATAGTCTTCTTTAATCAATTATTGAAATACTGATTTTACTTCATAACTATAGGTAAATGCCTATAAGTACTCTTTAAATTCATTTTTCTATTATTTTATATTTTGTTTTTTTTAATAAATATATACATAGTTATTATGAGCATTTGACTTGTATAATATTTTTTATCACTTCTTGTATACTTGTCATATACTATAGTAACTTTATTTTTATATAGAGGAGGTAAAGCTATGAAATATTTAATTGTCCTTGATGCAGGTCATGGTATGAATACACCTGGTAAAAGAACACCTCTCTTTGAAGATGGTACCTTTATGCACGAAAGAGCATTCAATAAAGCTGTTGTAGAACATATGCAGCGCCTTTTAGCATCCTACGATTGTACTGTCATCTGGGTTTCTCCTGAGGATAATGATGTTTCTTTAAACACAAGAGTTTCTCGAGCAAATATACACTATAATAACTTTGTAAAACAACACGGTGATTCTAATATAAAAGCAGCCTTTGTATCTATACATGCAAATGCGAATACAGGTACTTGGGGGAGTGCAAACGGTATAGAAACTCTTTATTTCCCTGGTCGAATAGACTCACTTAAATTTGCTCAAATCGTCCAACAACATATGATTGAACATACCAAGCTTCGTGATCGCGGGATTAAGACTGGTAATTTCGCTGTTATTCGAGATATTGTTTGCCCATCCATCCTTTGCGAATGTGGATTTATGGACTATAAACCTGAAGCCATACTCCTTAAAAGTGATAACTATAGACAAACATGTGCCAAGGCAATTGTAAAAGGTATTGTTGACTATTTAAATCTTCCCCTAAATACACCACCAACGCCCTCAACTACTACAGAGCAACCAACAACAATCCAAATTAACTTAAATGGTAAAATTAAAACAGTAGAAACAATCAATAGAAATGGATTTAACTATATTAAATTAAAAGATCTTACCGATGATAAAATTAGTGTAACCTATAATAAATTACCTATTATTAGCATAAAACCTTAAATTCCCTCCATGTATAAAGCACATCAAAAAAAACTATTAAATCATCAATAATGATTACTTCTAATAAATAAACGAGCCATAAAACTAACTAAAGGTTTAGCTTTATGGCTCGCTTTTCTATATATGTATTACTTAGATAACTTTAAAACTATTTATTTGTTTGACAAAAATATATTTTTTTAAAGATTATTTGACATTTATTTTAAAAATTAAGGTAAAAGGATTTTCATCTAATGAATAATATGTTAATATGCTTATGTAATTTTATACTATAGTATAATTTTTAAAAAACTAAAAGGGGGAATCATTTAAGTATGCGTATTAGTAAGGTGGAGCTAGGATTACCTAGGCATAAAGTACCTAATGAGTATTATTTTAATAAGTTTCAAGACAGAAAGGAAAATATAAAATCGCTAACAAGCGCTCTTAGCAAAGAAGAACGATATATTGCTGAAAAATATGAGGATAATTCATTAACACTGGCTTCTAAAGCCTTAGATAACTTGCTAGTTGGGGTAGATAAACAGGAGATAGGTGCCCTATTTTTCGTATCACAAACAAGTGAGTATCTATTTCCTACAAATGCTATACTTCTTCATAAAGAACACGGTCTTAGCGAAGAATGTCTTTGCATGGATATGAATGCAAACTGTGCTGGTATGGTTACTGCTTTAGAACATGCCTATCATTACATGAGGGATCATAAAAATTTCAAGTATATTGTTATAGCCGGTGGGGAGTTGCACTCTACACATGCACACCAAGAAGATTTAATGATGTATACTGTTTTTGCTGACATGGGATGTGCTCTTCTTTTAGAACGAACAAAAGAAGATTGCCATCTTATAACTAGACATACATCTAATAGTACATCCGCGGGGAACACTATCTTCCCAAGAGAGGGCTTATCAAAAATACATGAAAAAGATATAACACAACACATTTTGTGGAATGCAGCGGGAGCTACACTTGAAGCTACTTTTGCTGCAGGTGTTCATTCGGTTAAATTATTAATGGATGAGCTGCAAATAAGTAAAGATGATATATGTTTTATTGCAGCTAATCAACAAACTCAGCAGAGTACTACTTATCTATTAAAAGAACTACAACTAACCGAGGACAAAGCATACTATATAGGAGATAAATATGGTTATACAGGTTCAACAGCAGCATTTGTCTCTTTTTACCATGCTTTAAACGAGGGAAAGATAAAAAATAATAAATATATTGTATTTGTAACAGCAGGAGTTGGCGGTCTTGTAAGTGTGTTACTAATGAAAATAGTCTAGGGAGATAATATTATGAGAAAACAGGAGAACTTTGGTAATACAATTAGTTTTTTTACATGTGTCTTTTTAAATGTACTTTTGTTAGGGGTAGCATTTTTGCAGCCAACTAGTAGATCATTAGTTATAGGAACTTTATTTGTTTATATTGCAGTGGTAGCTTTAATGATTTACTTGTTTCTAAAATCCTCTAAATTCACTGATATAGCACTCGTATTGTTTTCAATAATGTTTTACGTTATATGTTTCGTCTTTATTAATGCTAATAAGCAAAATTATATGAATGATATTTCTATTTTGTTTTGTGTATTCTCAGGTTTAGGAATACTTAGCGTTTTTAACAATACAAAGGTAACTATTACAAGTATTATAAGTGGAACAGTGATGTTACTTGTAACCTATATGCTGTATAAAGATAATATTTTTGTGAATATTAATATGCGTTCTATAATGGTACTTATTGTTAATTATGTAGTATGCGGTAGTTTTTTATTAGCCACACACGTAAATATAAAAAAGATAACAAATGCTATATTAACGTCCAACGAAGAATCCGCACTTAAAAATGATAAGTTAGAAAATTATCTAAACACAATCTTAAACACGGTAGATGTACTTACAACTACTTCTAAAGAAATAAATACATATGTTTCTGATATCAAAACAATGTCTGGTAATGTTGTAGGATCAGTTAGTGACTTTAGTGCTTCTATACAAGAAACCTCTAGTAGAATACAAATAACAACTGAAAACACAGCAACTAACATGGATACGTTTAAGAGCATTAAAGAGGATATGGAGAAATTAAAAAAAGTAAGTTTAGGTGCACAAGATTCAACATCAAACACCCATCAACAAGTTAATGACTTAATTAATGTGTTTATGGATGTAAAGCTACATATTGAACATTCAGCAGATAAAGTACAAGAATTAACCAGTAAATTAGATTCCGTAAAAAGCATCGTTAATACTATTTCAGTAATAGCAAAACAAACTAATTTACTAGCTTTAAATGCTGCTATAGAAAGTGCTAGAGCAGGAGAAGTTGGAAAAGGCTTTGGAGTTGTAGCAAATGAAATAAAAAATCTTGCTGGAGGTAGCGAAGAGGCTACAAAAAACATAGAAAGTATTATTGGAACTGTTATAGAAGAAATAGAGGGCCTAAGTGACCAAATAATTAGCATCAAAGAAAGTACTAAAAATGTAGATGTAATCAAGGATCATACTGAAACATCTATAGAAAATGTATTGTCTGCCATAGCCCACACCTTAAACACCATAGACATTGTTAGGGAGCAATACGACCATTATGATTCTATAGCAGCCCAAGTGAAGTCAAATCTTGATGGTATACACACCATTGCAGAACATAATGAAATTACTGTTCAAGAGATAGGTAATAGTATTGACACACAAGATAACCTTGTAAACAGCCTACAAGTATGTGCCCAAACTCTTGAAAAGCTAAGTATAAATCTGGCTACTATTGGACGAGATAATCACAATTAAAAATTGTGAAAAATAACTAGTTAGGGCAGCCCAATAAAGTTTGTAATAAAAAAGTGAAGTTAAGCTTTTAGCCTAACTTCACTTTTTTATTTTATTTTTACTCTACCGTTACTGATTTTGCTAAGTTTCTTGGCTTATCTACATCATTACCTTTAAGGGTAGATGTATAGTATGCTAAGAGTTGTGTTGGTATAACAGATAGAATAGGCATCAATAAGTCATCTACTTCTGGTACTTCAATGACTTGGTCTGCTACTTCATGAATATGAGGTATGCCTGCCTTAACAATAGCAATGATATAAGCACCTCTTGCCTTAACTTCTTTCATGTTAGAAATCATTTTTTCTACTAAGTGTTCTTGGGTTGCTATAGCCAGTACTGGTGTACCTTCTTCAATCAGTGCAATGGTACCGTGTTTGAGTTCTCCTGCTGCAAAGGCTTCTGTGTGTACATAGGAAATTTCTTTAAGTTTAAGTGCTGCTTCCATTGCTGTTGTATAGTCTAAACCTCTTCCTATATAAAAAGCACTTGTAGCTTCTACTAAAATTTTGGCTACTTCTTCAACATGAGCTTTTTCGCTTAGTATTTCTTCTACTTTGCTGCCTAAAGCTTCTATAGCATCTATATGGTAGTTATAAGATTGTTCATCTACTACTTCTTTAATACGTCCAAAGTGTAGGGCTAACATATAGAAAGCTATAAGTTGAGCTGTATAGGCCTTTGTAGACGCTACAGCTATTTCTGGTCCTGCCCAAGTGTAGAAAACATGATCTGCCATACGTGCTACAGATGAGCCTACTACATTTGTAATAGCAAGTACCTTTGCACCTTTTCGCTTACCTTCTTTAAGGGCTGCCAGTGTATCTGCTGTCTCCCCTGATTGAGAAACTACGATAAGCAAGGTGTGTGTATCAATAAATGGGTCTCTATATCTAAATTCTGAAGCAATGTCAGCCTCTACAGGTATGTGTGCCATTTTTTCTAAGGCATATTTTCCAACTAAACCTGCATGATAAGCTGTACCACATGCTACAATATAAATTTTATGGATATCTTCTAAATCTTCTTTTGATAAGTGAATAGATTCTAATTGAATCTGACGTTTGTCATCTAATCTTCTTACAAGTGTGTGACGTATAGCATTAGGTTGGTCATAAATTTCTTTCATCATAAAATGGCTAAAGCCCTCTTTAGATGCTGCTTCTTTATCCCACTCAATATGAGTAAGCTTTCTTTCTACTTGTTGACCTAATCCATTTTCAATAGATAAGTTTCCACCATCAATAATAACGACTTCATCATTTTCAATATAATATACGTCTCTTGTAAATCCTAGAAGTGCTGGAATATCAGAAGCAATCATATATTCACCATCTTTAACACCTACAACTAATGGACTTTCTTTTCTTGCGGCAATAAGTTTATTTGGATAACGACTACTTACAATCCCTAGTGCATAAGCACCTTTTAATCTTCTAAGTGTAGCCCTAACTGCCTCTTCTAAGTTCCCCTCATCATAAAGATCTAATAAGTGAGCCACTACTTCTGTATCTGTTTCTGATATAAAAGTATAACCTTTGTCTATAAGCTCTTTCTTAAGTTCTAAATAGTTTTCTATAATACCATTGTGTACAACAGCTATACTATTTGAAGTGTTTAAATGAGGATGAGCATTTTCCTTAGATGGTATACCATGAGTTGCCCATCTTGTATGCCCTATACCAATCGGTCCATCAATTGGTGTTTCTTCTAGTGCCTTATCTAAAACTTCAAGTCTTCCCTTAGCTTTTAGACATTTTAGTTCCTGATTTTGTGTAATAACAGCTAAACCTGCTGAGTCATAGCCTCTATACTCTAGAGTACTAAGTCCTTCCAAAATCATTTCCTTTGCACTATGCTTTCCATAAAATCCAACAATTCCACACATATTTTCAACCTCCTGATTTTAATCAAGGGGTAATCCACTCAAGGTGTTTTGTCCTATTCGTTACCTTATAGTTTTGTCACCTTGTCAGGGTGTGGTCCCTCTAGAGCATCCGCCGAATTTTCGATAACTCTAGTCCTCGTCAACTTTCTCTAAGCTTATCTATAATGATTGATTAAAGAAAGTTCTGGCGCTTTATTTTTCTTTTACTTGTTCTTACCCCCCATTTTTTAATGTGATACTTTATCATTTTATTCATGAACTAGCTCTTTGTCAACAAAATAATTCATTCCAAAAACACACAAAGCCAACCTAAGTCCGCTCCCCCCATATTGCATGGACAGACTTAAGTTGGCTTTGTGTGTATGTGGCAAACATTCCCTTTGGTTCACCTTTTGTAAATGTTTTATTCATTTTGCTCTTAACTTCTAACTTTGCTTTTGGACTTACCTAGCTACAACTGTACCATTTAGGTTTCTTTAAGTGAAAGGGATACCGCTAAGTATTTATCACTGCTAGTAGCTAAATGTACGAGTGTACATAGGGCTTACCTTGGGCTTGGTTATAGGTATTATGGCTTTAATGAATTTAACATTATGTATAGTGAATAGATAGGATAGTATTTATACTGCAACAACTTTATTGCCACCATAAAATTGAGCAGTTATGTGAGAAAAGTTTTCCCATCTTCGTGGGGGGAGAACAAAAACTAGAAATCTCTTCTCATACAAACATAGACCTTCAAATCTGCCTAGGATTTCTTTGAAGTTCTATGCCTATAAGCTTGTAAGTTAAAAACATTTAAAATATAAGCTTGTCCAATCTTTGTATATAAGTACAAAATCTGGTGTAGCTACTTATAATATACTAGCTCCACCAGATTTTGTCAATACTATTTTCTTAATAATTTATAATTTTGTTAAATATTTTATACAATTATTATTTCATTCCAATATACATACCGATAAAGTAAGGGATAAGCCATATAGCCCATACAATAATACTAAATTTGTGGAAAGATTGTTTTTTAGCTGCATCATTTTTATAAAGTACCCATGTTGCCCATCCTGCATGGAATAACATTAGTACAATAGCGATAAAGCCTGTAATACCGTGAATAGGAGATGCTGCTACAGTTGAAGCTTTAGCAATTGCTCCCATTGTTAGTGTGCCTAATGTATCACACACTAAACCTAACCAGAAAATGATTACATGTTTCTTTTGAAGTGTACCTGCTTTTCTCTCACCAAATACACCTATAGTGTAGAATACTAAAGCCAATGTAATTGTTACGATTGCAAAAATTAATTTTGGTTCCATTATTTATCCTCTTCTTTCATCTTATATGTTAAAAGTTCTAGAGCTTTGGTAATATATGTTACCTCTTCATCTGTTAAACTTTCTAATACTTTGTTAAAACTATGATTCATACTTTTTTTAAAACTTATGGCAAAGTTCATTCCTTTTTCGGTAAAAGTAATATAAGTGTTACGTTTATCCGTAGCTCTTTTTTCCTTTTGAAGATAGCCTGCATCTTCTAAACGCCCCACTATACCTGAAACAGTTGCTTTTGATAGGGAGAGCTCCTCACACAGCTGTGAACTTGTCATTTCTTTGTTATGTGCAATAAGCTTCATCACTAATATTTGTTGGGGTGTTAAACCACTTTCTTTCATACCACTACCTATTTGACAATGCATATTTGAGTAAATCTCTTTAATAAGCATCATCATATGAAAACTTTTTTCTGCCCTACTCATTCTATACCTCCATTAACTTATAGTTTCATTCCACTTCCACCAACCTAGAATAAAACATAGACCACCACCAAAAAGTGCTGTGCCAAGTCCTACATAAAAAGGTCCCCAGTATAGTGGATTAATAAAACTTGTAGAGCGAATAACAATACCTAAAGTCATCATAAATGCCATAATCATATAGCCTTTTACATCAAAAAAAGCAAACGCACATATTTTTTCTTTAGTACTTGCTATAATACGCTTCTCATGTTTTCTTGCCATCTTCCTAAAGATAAATTTAAAGAAAATACCAAACACCACTATAGCCACTACTGCTGAGATCATCCAATTATTCGGTGTATGAAATAGGGCCTCATAACCTAATTTCATGATCATACTTCCTGCCATCATCCATACTATAGCAGCAATAAACATTAAAGTTCTTTTTGAACATCTAGGCACAAAATAATTCATAATATCACCTCTTTTAGTTCGTATGCGAACTATTTTGCTTTTTTAGTTTATGCCTTTTATGATTATTTGTCAACTACTATTTTTATATTTTTATTTATTTTAAACATCAATATAATTATTATAAAAAGCCAACTTCAGTGAGTACCTATTTTATTTAGGTGCTTACTTAAGTTGGCTTTTAAGTTTACTTTTTAATCATCGTCCTCATCTTTATCATCATCTTCTTCATCGTCGTCATCATTTTGTACTTGGTTGCTTGTTTCTTTCTTACTTTCTAGATTAGAGTTGGCGGTAGTGTCTTTATTAGGTTTTACAGCAGGATTTATAATAGGCTTTTTATGATTCTCATCATTGTTGTCTTCATCATCCTCTTCTTCCATTTCCATATCTATAATTTGTCCTGTTACTGTATCAATTTCAAACTCATACTCCATACCACCACTTATTAAAGTGATTTCTGCTATAGTTTTCCCATCATCTGTATCTAATTCAAATTCTGTTACTTTCCCATTTCCTAATGCACCCTCTGGTAATTTACCACCTATTAAATCTTTGATTTGATCTAAAATAGGCTTATTAGGATCAAATACAGGCTTTTCTTCTGATGGTTTCCATATAGATGTACTTGTAGTTTGTTCTACTTTAGCATTTTCAGGATTTACATAGACTTTAGATAAGTAGTCACCTTCTTGAATAGTTACTTCATATACCCAGTAACCATCTTTTTTGACAAGTTCATTCTTTACAGTCTTTCCATGTAAAAATTGATTATTAGCAATTTCTATTGCTTTTTGCTCACTTAAATGAGGTATGTAAGCTGTACTTCCATCTACACGATTTGCTGTTTGTTGGTCTTTAATGATAGCATTATTTTGATTTGTTGTTACTACCTTTCCTGTATAAGCATCTATTGTAGCAATAAAAGAACTATTCTCTCCTAAATACCTTACTTGATAATATGCCTTATCTCCTACAACAACTAATCTTGTGTCATCGTATTTTGCTCCTACAGGTGCTATTTTATTTCCTATTTTACCTGCTTCTTTTTCTCCTATTGTCTCTACAGGCTTTGAAGTGATTGCCTTTACCACTACCTCTTTTTTAAGATTTGTCTGAACTGGTAAAGCATAGGTAGAAGTTACTCCAACTATACATCCCATTGCTAAAAGTGCTGCTGTAAACTTTCTCATTTTTCTTCCTCCCTTTTCATAGTTTTAATATAAGATACAAATGTTATAATTTATTTGGGTAACCTTTTAAACAACAATATATTTTTTTAGTTCCCTAAAATCTATATCTTATTGGTATTCTATAGATAAGCTTATATAAAAATGGAGGTAAAAAATGTCCTTTCATTTATTCGTAAATGGTCAAGACTATACAAATATAAACCAACTCATTGAAAACTATATCCCTTTCATCATTAAACAAGTCTCTAGTGTTACAAAACGCTATGTATATATAGAAAATGATGAAACTTTTAGTGTAGGCCTTTTGGCTTTCTATGAAGCAATTTGCAAATATGATGACTCAAGAGGCAACTTTCTTTCCTTTGCTCAATTAGTCATTTCAAGCCGTATTAAAAACTACCTTAAAGCAGAACACAATCACTCAAATTTAACCTTTTTAGAAGACTTACCTGAGTTTGACCTAGAGTCTTATTGTTCTTCTCCTATCGAAGATCAAGATTTACTTTGTCTAGAAATAGAAAATTTAAATGGCTTATTAAAGAACTTTGGCTTTACCTTAGAGCATGTTGCCAAAGAAGCTCCAAAGCATACAACTACTAGACAAACAGCTGTTGAACTTGGATACAAAGTTAGCACAGACTCTCCTCTTGTAAACTGGATGTATACAAAGAAAAGACTTCCTATCACTCAAATAATAGAAAAATATCATGCTACAAAAAAGATTATTCATAGAAGCAAAAAATTTATCATTACTGTCATCATTATTTTTGATAAGAACTTTAGAAATTTAAAGCTTTGGATAAGGAGGTAAACTATGCTACTAAAAGGAATCGTTATATCTATACATACGCACTATGCCATTGCACTTACACAAGATGGTGGCTTTTATAAGATTAAACTTAAAGAAGGCTTAAAAGTGGGTAATCAAATTTTCATCTTAGAAGAAGACCTTTATACTTCATCTATTCCACATAACTTTTCATATTATAGTAAAGTTATTTTACCTTTAGCTGCTTGTTTTCTTGCCTTCTTATTATCTAGCTTTTACATAAGTCACCAGTCTTATTCCGTTGTATCTATTGATATTAATCCAAGTATAGAGCTTGTACTTAATAAGAAAGCTAAAGTCCAAAAAGTTCTTACTCTAAACAAAGATGCTAGCAAGTTAAATCTTTCTATATTAGTTGGACACAATCTACCAGATGCCCTTTCTATATACAAGCAAGGTATAGTAGATGCAGGCTATAAATTAAAAGAGGATACCCTTCTAGTCAGCTTTGCTCCTTTAAAAAGAAATGCAGAAGTGTTTATACCACAAGTTCAAGAACAACTTGTACAAACGTTTAATGAAAGCAATATCATCTTCTTAGAATCTAATCAGTCAGATTATAAACTTGCAAAAAAGCAGGCTATTAGCTTAGGGCGTTACAAAGCAAATGCTTTAGGAGAACATCTACTATCACCTTCCCAACTTCATACTTATTCGGTTGAAGAGTTAGTAAAAGAATTAAATTTAGAGTCCTTCACTTTGCCATCCTCTACTTCATCTAATACAAACAATCTAGATTCTAGTGAGCCTATTCTTTCTAAAGATACGCCTTTAAATAAAAATATGGATATTCACAAAGACAGTAACTTAATTGCACATATTAATCCTTACAAGAAATTTAATACTAACTCTGACTTTAATGATAGAGAATTAAACAATGGCAAAGACCTAAATACTAGTAATGACTCTGATGGCAAGAAAAACTATGGTGATAGCAAGACTTCTATTAACCACAAACTCTTTGGTGATAATAAGAACTCTAATGATGATCAGGATTCTGACGATGATAAGAACTCTAACTATGATAAGAACTCTAACGACGATAGGGACTCTAACGACGATCAGGACTCTAACGACGATCAGGACTCTAATGACGATCAGGACTCTAATGACGATCAGGACTCTAATGACGATAGGGACTCTGATGATGATAAGGACTCTAACGGCGATAAGGGTCCTGGCGATAATAAGGACTCTGACGATGATAAGGACTCTGACGATGATAAAGACTCTGACGATGATAAAGACTCTGACGATGATAAAGACTCTGACGATAATCAGGATTCTGTTGATGATGAGGAATGAAATGATAGCAATAACCCTAACAACCATAAAATTAATGAATACCTCTATGAATCAGTTTATTCATAACTATCCTAACTAAATTTCTGTAGGCATTATACGTAACTTAAGAATTTCTTAAGAATATTTATATTTGTTTATAATTATTTTATGTTAGTATAACTTTATAGATATCTATTAAAATGTTTTGGAGGCTTCTCATGAATACGTACAATATACTGGTTGTAGAAGATGAAAAAGAAATTGCAGATGCAATAGAAGTATACTTACATAATCAAAATTATAAGGTTTTTAAAGCTTCTAATGGCCTAGACGCCTTAGAAACTTTTAAGACAGAGCTTATTCATTTAGTGATTATGGATATTATGATGCCTATTATGGATGGTATTCAAGCAACTTTAGAGCTTAGAAAGATAAGTACTGTTCCTATTATTATGCTTTCTGCTAAATCAGAAGATATGGACAAAATATGGGGGCTTAATATTGGAGCAGATGACTATATTACAAAACCCTTTAATCCTATGGAGCTTCTTGCTAGGGTGCATTCTAACTTACGCCGCTATACATCCTATGCACCACTTGCTACACATACCTCTAAGCATTTACTTACTCTAGGTGATATTACACTTAATGATGAGGCTAAAGAGGTGTATGTAGACGATAAGCTTATAAAGCTTACCCCTATTGAATATGGTATTTTGCATCTTCTTATGCAGCACCCTGGTCGCGTCTTTTCCATTGAAGAAATTTATGGCTTTGTTTGGAATGAGCCTGCCTATAGTCCTGATACAGTAACCGTACATATTCGTCATATTCGGGAAAAAATTGAAATTAATCCTAAAGAACCAAAATATTTAAAGGTGGTGTGGGGTATTGGATACAAATTCGAACAACAAAATTAACATATTTGGTAAAATAAAAAAGTTGGTTCATCCTTTAATTTTAAGTCTTATCTTTTCACTTATCATTACTAGTCTTTACCCAATTTTAAAAGAGAATTATATATCCGAAGAAGTAAATACAAAAGCTTATTTATCTAGTCAAACTTTTGCCGATACACTTGTAGAATTAACCTCTTATCTAGAACAAACTAAGTTAAGAGGTATAGATTCCTATGATCCTCGTTTCGAAGGCTTTACAAATCTACAATATTACATGGTCAATCGTAATACTGGTCATAGTGCTACTAATGTGTCAGGTTTAAATGATTCTCTCTTAGATACTTTTAGGAAAAGTAGTAAATATAATTTAAAACTTAAATACAGTGGAGGTTCATTCTCTATTTCTGGTTCTATGATAGAATTATTAAAACCTACTCCATTCAAATCCTTAAGTTATAGTAATTTAGATGTGTATTATATGATTCCCTCTACCTTTACTGATAATGATGATTTTATTATACGTAATGTACAAGCTATGGAGATTATTCCTTCTGCTCAACTTTTTTTAATCATTATAGTTCTCTTGCTAGCTACTTTAATTTGCTTTAATAGCTTTATTCCTTATAAAATACAAAAAGAATTTAGTATATATCAAAGATATCTAACATTGTCCATCGAGTGGAAGCTTTTATTTTTGCTACTACCTCCTACTCTGTTTTATCTCTTTTTAGGTGGTATTGCTGATGAACTATCTAGTGTCTTTTATATAAATCGTTTACTAATAGACACATACTTACCTTACTATATAGTAAGTATGTTTTTTAGCTTTATAACTTGCTTAGTCTTGCTCCTAACCCAACTTTGTATAAAGGAAATCCATTACATAGGCTTTAAAGAAGGTTTATTGGCACGTTCTTATTGCTTTAAATTTATAAAACTATTTTTACCAAGCACAAAAAAACTTTATCCTACTTTGAAACGCAAAATAATACCTATTTTTCAAATAGATATTACCTCTTACAATCCTGCTCAAATATTAGCACTATCTTGTTTTTCTTTTGTCTTTTGCTTCATTGTAATTCTTATGGCCGATTGGTTTCATTTTATAGGGTATGCTACAATAAGTATTTTATATGCTTGCCTCTTTTGCTATATTTTGTCTAAACTACTTAAAGCCTTAGAACAGCTTTATCATAGAACAAATCAATTAGCCGATGGTAACTTTGAGCAAAGTGTATGTGAGGATGTTGGTTCTTTTGCTCCTCTTTTTAGTAATTTAGAAGTGATTCACCATACCTTTAAGGAGGCTGTTATCCAAGAAGTAAAAAGCCAAAATATGAAGACTGAACTGATTTCCAATATCTCACATGACTTAAAAACACCACTTACTTCTATTATTAATTATGTAGATTTCTTAAAAGATGAAAACTTAACACCTGAAAAAAGGCGTGAGTACTTAGCTATACTAGATAAAAAATCTATACGTCTTAAATCTCTTATTGAAGACCTTTTTGAAGCTAGTAAAGCTGCTAGTGGAAATATTGAACTCCAATTAGAAAATCTTGACCTTGTAGCTCTCTTAAAGCAAACTCTAGGAGAACTTAGTGAAAAACTAGAAGTTCACAACCTTCAGCTACGTACAACTTTTCCAGACACTAAATGTTTATCTTATTTAGATGGTAGACGTACCTATCGTATCTTTGAAAATCTTATTTCTAACATATCAAAGTATGCCCAACCTGGTTCTCGTGTTTATATACAAGTTGTTCAACACGATACAAATATAGAAGTTATCTTTAAAAACATATCTGCTTATGAAATGACCTTTGATGCTACCACTATTACAGATCGCTTTAACCGTGGGGATGCTTCTAGACATACTGAAGGTTCAGGACTTGGGTTAGCCATTGCCAAAAGTCTTACAGAACTTCAAGATGGTAATTTTGAGATTTATATTGATGGAGACTTATTTAAAGTGACTCTTACTTTTCCTTCTATTACCGAAGCTTTTCCTTTATAGAAGTCATTCCTTCAATATAACGCACTCTTTCTTTTAATACTTAAATACTAAAAAGGCAAGCACTTTGATTAGTGCTTGCCTTTTAATATACATTCATTTATATAACCTGCTTATATCATTATTTGCCTAATAAACTAAGCTGATTTACTACAGCAAAGTTTTGTACATTGTATAACATCAGTGCATCTTCAATCCCATTTTGATTCATATAAGTAGCTATAGGCATATTTAAAAATCTTAAGTCTAGTATATGAATCTCTTCAAAGTGTTGTGTAAGAAATGGAATGAGAGCATTAGCATAGGAATCTTTGATAATGGCTAACTTTTTACCATTGTTTATATCCGATTTAATTGTAATAATAGGGTGATTCCCACCTAAGAAAACTGTATATTTATCCTTTTCCGCCAGTCTTTCCATTTCATACACTGTATCTGTTGTTTTATTGTCTGCCATATAAAATACTTCTAATTTAGGCCCATTATGTGGGACAAATAATTCTACTGTATCTGGCTTTGCAAAGGTAAAGTTTCCTTTAGAAAAAAGTGAACCGTAGAAGGCATCACTTCCTACAACTCTATCAAAACTCTCTATTGGCATAGGCTCTAGCCCATAAGCTTCACAAAAGGCTTCATAACCATAGTAGGCGCCAAGTGTAGTCCAGTGATGGTCTGTTTTATAGTACAGGTCTTCCTCTTTATGTGCTTCTAATTTATTAAACACATCTATCTTATGAATCTTATCATTTAACCCACTAGTTACTGTATCAATGAAAAGTTTCTCATCATAAGGTGTTGCAAAGTTTGGCAATTTATCTTCATATATCTTTGTAGCTGTAGGTGCTAACATAAAATATAAATTAAAGTTTTCACCAAATTTATTAATATAGCCAATATTTTTATTCATTAACGCCATATCAGGTATTTCGAATTTCTGTAAGAAATAGTCATCTGCTCCTATATAAACACCATTATTTTCTTTCTTTTGTAGCGCTAGTTCTGTCCCTGACTTAAGGGCGATAAATCCATCTCTTAATGGAAACTGATCTGCTATATAGGTTTCTACATCTTTACCATAGGTTCCATCAAAAAGCTTCTCCATAGTAAACTGTGGTTTTGAAGCTAAAGTTCTATTTTCAAGCTCCGAAAATGTTCTATCTTTTGCAATAAGGGAAAGAGCAAAAAATCCTCCAATATAAGCTAAAAAGCTGGCTGTTATCACTATTTGAAAATTACGTCTCATGTTGTCACCTCCTCATCTAGTTGTTCTAGAATCTAAAGTATAAAAATGGATTGAAAGTTGAATCTACTAAGTAAGCTGTACTAAGTATAGTAACTACTACATAGAAAATATAAATCATCCAAGGTTTAAATTTAACTTGTAGCCTCTTCATAAGTGGTGTAGCAAAAAGTATGCCTATACCTATAACTAAAGCATAGTTTGAAAGTTGATATAAAGTAGGTGTATTAATAAGACCTGCCTCACTAAACCCTACCATGGTTTTTAAGTAAGCCATTACCTGATTCATATCTTCTACTGCAAAAAGTACCCAGCTCACCAGTACAACACTTAGTAAATAAACATGACCGACCCATCTTGGACACTTATCTAAAATTCTAAGAAGACCTATACGTTCAATGATAATAAGTACACCAAAGAAAAGCCCCCATAAGATAAAGTTCCATCCTGCTCCATGCCAAAATCCTGTTAAAAACCATACAACCATTAAGTTACGATAAAACTTTGATTTACTTACACGGTTTCCACCTAGTGGAATATATAAATATTCACGGAACCAGCTTCCAAGTGTCATATGCCATCTACGCCAAAATTCTGTTACACTCTTTGATAAATAAGGATAGTTAAAGTTCTCTGGAAACTTAAAGCCCATCATCTTACCTAAACCAATAGCCATATCAGAGTATCCACTAAAATCAAAGTATAACTGAAGAGCAAAGGCTATAATCCCAAGCCAAGCACCTACTACGGTGAGTTTCTCTACTGGAAGTGCCTTTGTCATCTCCCATGCCATACCAATATTATTGGCAAGGAGTACTTTCTTTCCAAGTCCTTCAATAAAACGTATAACCCCTTCACTAAACTGATCTAAAGTTTCTACTCGGTTATTAAGCTCATGTTCTACTGTATCATAAGTAACAATAGGTCCTGCTATAAGCTGAGGAAACATGGCTACATAAGTTCCAAAGGAAATAATATTTTTCTGTACACCTATTTTCCCTCTATAAAGGTCTATGGTATACGACATAGTCTGGAAAGTATAAAATGAAATCCCTATTGGAAGTGCAATTTGTAAAAGGTTAATATTTAATCCTAAAAAGTTGTTTATATTATCTACAAAGAAATTAGCATATTTAAAAAAAGCTAACATACCTAAGTTTCCAACTATAGAAACACCTAAAGCTACTTTAGGAATATATTTATGTTCTCTATAATGATGAATTACCCGCCCTACTGTATAGTCAAGTACGGTTGAGAAAATCATAATGGACACATAAATAGGTTCTCCCCAGGCATAAAAGATTAAACTTGCAATAAATAAAATGAAATTACGTAACCCTCTTGGGGCTACGTAATAAACTATTAAAAATATAGGTAAAAAGACAAAAAGAAAAAGCAAACTACTAAATACCATTTTTCATCCCTACTTTACTTGTGCATTGAAACTGCTAATGATTGTATCTGCATACTCACTTACTACAAAAATAACATAATTTCCTTTTGTTGCTGTTTTATAATTTTGAACCAGTTCGTATTGATCTGGTAAGTAAGATTGCCATTGACTTTTAAGACCTTCTACACGTTTCTCAATACCAGCAATAACTTTTTCGGCATCACTTGCATTGTTTAACTCAAAAATACCAATTTCTGATGAGTGTACAATCATCACTGGCATACGTACTTCATAGCTTTTAAGAAGTGAAGTATCAATACCATATGTATCTGCAAAGTAAGTACTATCCATTGGATTAAGCATTGGAATCTCCATTGAATCTGTAATCACTTTCCCCATAAGTTCTTGGGCACTCATTGCTGTCACTTCTGGTTTTGTCTGTGGTTTACTTGTTTCTGGTTTAGACTCTGGCTTTGTTTCTGGCTTACTTGTCTCTGGTTTAGACTCCGGCTTTGTCTGCGGTTTACTTGCCTCTGGTTTAGACTCAGGTTTTGTCTGTGGTTTACTTGTCTCTGGTTTAGATTCAGGTTTTTGTACTGGTGTAGTCTCTGTAGGTTTTGTTGCTTCTGGCTTACTTGTTTCTGGTCTTACAGATTCAGCTTTATTTTCTTCTTTTGCTGTATCTTCTTTAATCTCATCTTTTGCTTCATCTTTTCCTTCTTCTTTTGTTTCATCTTTTACTTCATCTGTTTGATTTTCTTCAGTTGCTTCTTGATTTTCTATTTCATCTAATCCTTCTTGCTCTTGAAGAATTTGCTCATTATTATCTTCTGCTTGATTATTTCCGCTACTACATCCTACAAGGGCTCCTCCTATAGTTAAAGCTAGCATAAGTCCTATAAGTTTCTTATTAAGTTTCATCTATTAGTTTCTCCTTTTTTATGCAAAAAATTTATCGGTTAATAAATAAGACGCAAGGTTCCATAAAAAAGTTCCACTTTTATCCTTAACAATTATATATAGTGTACTTCTACTTCTTTTCCTAATTCATTAAGAAGCTTTGTAATTTCTTTTACTACAGTATTTTTTAGGTTGAAATTCTCAGGAAAATCAGGATTTTGATGGGCTGGATTGATGGCTTGACCTACCCAAAAAGTAATATGTGTACTTTCTTCAAGAAGCATTCTAGCTAGCCTTGAAGCTCCATCTAGTCCTGTAATTCGTACAACCCCTAAGCCCTTATCCTTATTCTCTAAATAGTTAGAGATGATTTCCTTTGTCGCATTTAGTGTTAGTAGTCCTTCTGTTACTAAATCAATACCTCTCATATAGCCTATAGGCGGTACTGTATGGGTATAGTGCTGAAGATCAATGGCAATATCTTCATTCATTTCACGGGCTACAATATTAGCTGTAGTTCCTCCACATAAAACAACTTTTCCTGGAGCAGATTTAATATACTTAACCATTTCTTCATCACTTGATTTATCTTTAGGTGGGCCTACAAATAAATCTAAGTAAGTTCTCTCTTGTAATTTAATGGCAACAACGGTTGTATCATCTCCTGGCCTAGAGCCATAAAGATTTTCACATACACCTAATAAATCACGTGCTACCATAGAGGCTTCATGTTCTACTTTAACTAAATCTCTTAAATACTGATCAATATGCTCCCATTGCCAGCCTAAATTAAGGGTCATGCCTACACCTGCATGAACTACTCCATCACTAATAAGAACTAGTGTGTCCCCTACACGCATATTAAATTTACTTTCATAAATAACTTTGTTATTTATTGTACGTTTGGTCTTTCGTATAGCAAAGCTTTTTCCATCTCTATAAAAGAATATAGGTGGATTATCATACTCCACCATATAGACTTCCCCACTATTTTTTATTTTTACAATAGTAAAGGTAGAATAAGCTAGTTTCCTCACTTGACACTCTGGAAGAGTATTTGCAATAGTAAAAATGGTCTCTTCAATACTAGCCCCCTCTTTAAGCATAGTGATTGCAATTTTAGAAGTAAGCGTGGCTAAAATATTTGCTTTAACTCCACTTCCTAGACCATCTGAAAGCACAATAATCATACCTTCATCTGTCTTAATGGTCTCAACATGATCTCCGCAAAGTTCCTCTTCATATTTATTCATACTATACTTTCCAATATCTATTGAATACTTCATGAGCGGTCACCTTCCTCATTAAGCACTTTCTTAAGCTTCATAATAGCAACTTTTGTTTCAGCCGTTGTTTCACCAAGTAGGCTAGCAATTTCTTGTGCTACACGCATTTGTTTATCAATAATAGATTGGGTTAAATCTAGTGTACTATCTTTTAAGCTACTTACTTCTTTTTTACGCTTTTCTTCGTCTGTTATATCTGAAAAGAGTACTAGAAGAGCTTTTTGCTTTTCTAAATAAATAATATGACGATAAGCAATAAAATCATATGTTAGAAGCTCTACCTTTTCTTTTTGTGAAGAAGCCTTTCTTTTAATAACTTCTAAAAAAGGTGCTTCATCCATCATAATATTAATACTCTTGCCCTTCATTAGTTCACTTTTATAGCCAAAGCGTTCCTCTGCTCTTGGGTTAATATCAATTAATTTACAATGTCTATCTAAGATTAAAATACAGTTAGGTGAGTTATAAAAAATCTCATTACTTAAACGCTCTGCTATACTTCTTGTATAAGGTAAACACATATCAATTTGAGACATGCCATGGAGTACAGCTATAGCCTTATCTCTACATGTTTCATAGCCACAAGCCCCACAGTTTAATTCATCACTTTTTTCATACTTACCCATACTTTCTAATACTTGATGGATTTCTTCTTCTGTCGCAGTGTAAATCTCTACTTGCTTATTCTTAAATTTTCTATTAAAAGATACTTCTGGTGCATAACACTTACTCATTGCTATCTGCCCTTTTGGTTCTCTCATAAACTTTTGAATAGCACTTAATCTTGTAAATACACTTCCTTCTTCATTATGCCCTCCTGGACCTGCTATACAACCTTCACTACAAATATTCATTTCTATACATACATTTTTTAATCTGCCTGCTCTAACATCCTTTAAAACTTCTTTACAATTTTCCATACCATGAACTTTAAGTATTTCTAAGTTTTTCTTTTGGATTGTTTCACGTATACCACTAAGCACACCACCTACAACTGGATATTTACTTCCACGTAAAGTCCCTACTACATTAGGTTCATCTGGTTCTAAATTTTTATAATCGATACCTTTTTCTTCGAAATAGTTCATTACCTCATCAAAAGTTAAAACTGCATCTATAGGTCCTTCTAAATCATCACTTAGTGCTTCACAAATTTTTGATATACAAGGACCAATAAAAACTGTATAGGCATGAGGAGATACTTCTTTAATCATACGCCCATGGGCAATCATAGGTGATACAATAGGAATCATATTAGGAATAAGATCAGAATAGTATCTTTCTATTAAACGTACTGTAGATGGACAACAGGTTGTAATCAGCTCTGTTTCATCTGTATCTGCTATGTAAGTTTCATACGCTCTTGAAACAATCTCTGCCCCTATAGCAGTTTCTTCTATTTGAGTAAAACCTAAAGCACGTAGACCTGATACAAACTTACCACTTTCTTTATAGTAAGCACGGTATGAAGGTGCAAGAGATACGATAACTTCTCTATCTTCTAATAAGATTTTTTTTACTTGATCTAAACTAGATTTAACATCTCGTGCATTTTGTGGGCAAACTACGAGACAATGTCCACAAGCTACACATCTTTCCGTAATGATCTGTGCCTGATCATCTTTTACTTCTATAGCTTTAACAGCACAAGTTCTTACACATTTATAACAATTCTTACAATTGGTACTAGAAAAATTCATTACTTGCATGTTTCCACTCTCCTATACACCTGCTCTATAAAAAACTCCCTTACTTTGTCTTTTGGTACACTATATACAATATCCTCAATTGTTACAGATACTGCTTCCGTACAATGTCCTAGACAAAAGG
Source organism: uncultured Eubacteriales bacterium (assembly GCA_900551325.1). GTDB lineage: Bacteria > Bacillota > Clostridia > Lachnospirales > Cellulosilyticaceae > Holtiella. The sequence continues at coordinate 50,863 of URVM01000001.1, forward strand.
ATGCTTTAAGTATAACACTTTCTTCTAAATGGTAGTCCCGAATGAGTTGTTGTAGCTGCTCTATAACGTCATGGGAACCTTTTACATAACAGGCACTTCCTACACACACTTTTATTTCCATAGACCCACCTCAAATCGTTTATTTTTTAACAATTTCTATAAATTTATTATAACTTTTCTAAATCTTTCCTTCAAGTGTTTGACAAAAGTTTATAAAAGAAAAAGCCTATGAAACTAGCTTACACTAGTATCATAGACTTTTATAACCATTCTTTATTTTTCAACCATATTATGTATCCATTTATAGGACCTAAAGCGCCATACACAAAGTATAGCCTTTACCACTTCTTCCATCATAAGCATCATAACTACAAACTCTAGTCTTAAATGGAATACGTAAACGCCAAGGAATGAAAGAGGTACACCTATTCCCCACATTGTACAACCTTCTAAAATAAGAGAACCCTTTGTATCCCCGCCTCCACGGAAAACACCTAAAATCATAACAATATTATAAACTCTAGGGATTATAATAGCTGCATTAATAAGAAGTAAATTTAAAGTAACCTTTCCTACTGATGGTGTTACATTAAAGCAACTTACTATAAATGGAGCAAGTAAAACAATGCCTAATGAAATAAATACTGCAAGTACTATAGAAAGGATAATAATACGCTTAGCATATAATTTTGCCTTCTCAACTTTCCCCTCACCTATTGCATTTCCTATAATCGTAAGTACAGCTGCTGCAATAGCAAAGATTACAACTAAGAAGAAGTTAGTTATAGTACTTACAATTTGAACACTTGTTACAGCTTCAGAACCAATAAATCCATAAGCTTTTGTGTAAATAATAGCTCCAAGTCCCCAACATAACTCATTAGCTGTAATAGCAAGCATAGGACCTGCTGCTTTCATTACTAAATGCTTAGGTACTGGAATAAGTTCTTTTAATTTGCCTGCTAGTTCATACTTTTTAATATAAACCCCACCTACTACGCATAATGTTTCCGCTATACGAGCAATTAAAGTGGCAAGAGCTGCTCCAGCTACGCCCATAGGTTCTACTATACCAAGTCCAAAGATAAAGATGGAATTAAGTACAATATTAATAAGAACTGCAACAGCACTGGCTACCATAGGAAGCTTGGTACGACCTATACATCTTAAAGCATAACTATAAGCAAAGGTAATAGCTGTAAATATATAGCTATAAGAAACAATCGTTAAATAACTTGTTCCAAGTTCTAAAATTCTAGCCTCTTTATTAAAAAATCCTATTATTTGTGTTGGGATACAAAGTACAACAAGATTAATAACTAGTGCATATACTGTACCAATCATAAGGGCAAGCCCTAACATACGTTTAATATTTGGAATATCCTTCTTCCCCCAATATTGAGAAATAAATACGCCTGCACCTGCACAAATTCCTGTTAATCCTACCATAATAAGCAAAAATATTTGATTAGCTAAACCTACTGCTGCTATTTCCCCTTCACCTAATCGCCCAATCATCAATGTATCAATCATATTTAAAGAAGAACTAATTAGGTTTTGTATCATTATTGGAATAGCTAGGGTACCTAAAAGTTTAAAGAATGGCTTATCTTTTATCATCTCTTTTATCATCTGTAGCATCTAAGATTCCTCCCTCTTTAAAATTCAAAACTTATTCTATCTTAACTTAAATATGTATACTAGTCTAGTATTTTCTAAATTAAAATCAGTTATCCTAAACTACATAAATGGATTATAAAAATGAATATTTATCTTTTAAATAGCAAAAACCTATGAAACTAGTATATACTTTCTAGTTCCATAGGCTTCTCATTAATTACACTTTATAAATACTCATTCTACTCTACTTATATCTTTTATATTATTTAGTTGTAAGCCATGACATAACCTTTTGTTTAATAGCGATTCTTAGCATCTTGCCTTCTTCTTTAGTAATTTGCTTATTTTTAACTCCTTCATTGATAGCACTGTAATATTGTTTAAGTAAAGCTTTCTTAAATTTCATTACTTCAATATTACGCATTTCCAATACTTCTGGTAATTTCTTACCTTCTTTAATCATAACTTCAAGTTCATCATTAGGAATACCTAACTTACATAAAGTACTTTGAATCACTTGGAAATTATCAATTACAAAAGGTGTATCTTCTTTTGATGGTGCTACATTACTACTTACCTCTACACTTGTATACTGACTAGGCTTAGATGTTGACTGTGGTCTACTTACATCTGCTTTTGGTGTAGCTGTACATGCCATTATAGGATTAACAGATAGGATACAAATAAAAGCAATACTCATAGTTTTTAATATAAATTTTTTCATCTTTTGATTCACTCCTTTAAACTTAATATAAATATAGGATATGGAAATTTATACTTTTTATCCGTCCAAAATATAGAAATGTATATTCTACTAAATAATGGGCATTCTATATCTAAATCATTTCCTTTTAAAAGAGGTGCATACTTATGCAAAATTACTTACGTTGTAAAAGCTGTGGTTATGATCTTTATGGCCCAGAATTCCTTTCTAATGCCATAGATCCTTTTGCCTATAGTAGTAATAGTTATTATCCACCTTCAGCCCTTCTTAATCTTTCTATAAAGCCCGATTCACAAATAGAATGTCCTTACTGTCATACTACAGGCAATTGGAGTCATTAACTCTTTTCTAGCAAAATAAAGAGGTTATTGTACAGCTAACTTAATGAGTTAATTGTGCAATAACCTCTTTATTATTATTTATTTTTCACACCATAATTTAATATAAGTCCATTATATTTATAATAACTTGAGTAATAAATAGGTGTTTTTTCTAACTCAACAATTTCTTTTAATAGTTTATCTAAAGACCATCTATTTTTTTCTAGCTCATAAAATATAATATTATGTTCTTTATAAGGGTCTTTTACTATTTCCTTTTTTAATTTATCCCATTCTAATTTAGAATTTATCCTATATACCCCTTGTAAGCTATTAGGTGGATACATAGACAATAAACTATAGTTATTTGCTTTAGGATATTTATCTTTATCCCATGTATGACTCAAACTCATATAATAATCTGTTTCATTTATGTAATTATAATAAGTTCCTATTTGATTTTTTTCCTGATCTGCCCAAGTTAAATCTACATGATAATACCTATCATCCATATTTACTAAATTCCATGCATGAGGTATACCTTCACCTGTACCATTAATATAAAGTGTAGGTATACCTACACTATTTAATAAATACATAAAACTTTTAGCATAACCATCACATACAGCTATTTTTTCAATTAAGCCACCCCATATGGTATATTCTTTATCATTCTTTTGGGTTCCATAAGTAATATGCTGGATTAAGTAGTTGGCTATAGCCCATTCTCTTTCATAATCTGTCATTTCAGGAGTAATAACTTTTTCAATAATTTCTTTAGTTTTTCCATGAATTTTTGTATCGTATTGATCTTTAATAACCTTATCTTCTAAAAGATACTTAAACTTCAATGTAACTTTTGGATGTAACTGTCCATATACAGTCATATTGTATTGCTTATAATTTAACTTTGGATAAGTATCTAATAACTTCTCAAGCTTTTTATCTATAAGCTTGTTGAGTTCATCACTTGTATATCTACCATTTTCAAAGTAAATAGTCACTTCATCTTTATAGGTTTGCAGTACACCTTTTAATATTTCATCCAATTTATCTGTTGTACTAATACGCCATGTACTAGCTAAAGATGTATAAGGAATAGTAAAACTTATTATATCTATATTTTCTTCTTGATTAATAGTTGTTAAAAAGTATGTTCCTGGTAGGCTAATGGTCTGCTTTCCTTCAACGGGCCTTGCTAAACTACCATCCCTTGAAAGATATATTTTACTAGTAGTAGGATGTATAGTATAACTTTTTACAGTGCCTACATCTTTAATTAGTCCGTCCTTAGCTTCTATATTAAACTGACAAAATAATATTGTAAGTAAACTTATAAGAACAACCCAATACCTTTTTTTCAACGTGCTCCTCCTAATACTCTTATACGCCCTTTAGCATCTGCTTGTCCATCTTTAACTGGATAGATTTCTCCGTCTATTGTTATAATTACGTATTTTGCACTATAGTAATGACCTAATGTTTGTGCCAAGCTCATAATTACACCCTTTTGTTCCTCTTCATTATAAATAGGATCCATAAAATCTTGGCTCATTTCGACATAGAGACAATCTTCATCATCTAAGAAAATCTTATCAACAATTGCACCATTAGAAATCGTTGTTATATACTCTGTGCCAATAACTTTATTAAGTAGATCCGTTAAAAAATGTCTTGGTTCTTCATTTGTCATAACTGATATATTTTGTTCAATCTTATTTAGGATACCTGATTTTTTCTTAGCTATATACAAGGTTACTTGCTCTTCACGTGCTGTGTTATTTTCAAACTTAGTCAATTTAAAATTGTGTACCGTTTTATCACTTGTATAATCCATTTCAATAAGACCTATTTTTTCAGCATAAATTTCTTTAACTTTATAGTCATCATGAGAAGTTGTAATTTCTATTGCCTTTTGCATGCCTATTGGTGTTTCATAGTCTTCACCAATCTTTGTTATTGTTCTTACCGCACCATCAGAAAGCACCCAACTATTTCCAACTACAAGTGGTAACTTAAGGACTATGTTTTTATATTGTCTTAGAGTTGTATAGTTTTCTTTTATAGAAACATCTTCTACTTTAGCTACTTCATATATTGCTTCTTCTTCTGCTATATACACTTTTACAAAGCTTTTTTCTCCATCGGAGAATCTTACTTGCATTACATCATTATCAATAAACTCTACCCAAGAAGTAAGTGTAGAATCATTTTTCTTATTTTCATAGTGCCAAATATTATCTTTTACAATAGGTAAATAAGTATCTAGGGATATACTTGATTTTTGAGGTAAATCAGCTATTTCTTCTTCTAATACAATGTCAGCTGGCATTTGCTTTTTCATAAAGACAGAGGCTACTACGCCAATAGCTATTACTAATAACAGTATGACTACAAACTGTTTTTTAATATGCATATATGCACTCCTTTCTTATATGATCCCTTTTCTTTCATATTACCTAAAAAACTATATAAAAGCTAGTTATTTATTTCCCACTCATTTATAAATTTAAGCATACTAATAAGTATATCTTCTTTTACATTGTCTACTTCACCTATTAGTACTTGGCTTCCAGAGGGCATCATATAAAGTTTATCGTCTTGTGATTTTTGTAAGATAAAATAAAAATGATATAAATCAATTGTTTGTCTATTATCAACACCAATACCTTCTATTTTCAAGAAATATCGATTGTATCCATCTTCTTCTAAAGCTACTAATCTAGGGTCAATTAAGGCTATCTTTCCTTTTAGGCTTTCTTCTAAAATACTTAAGGAAAAGTTAAATAAACGCTCTTGTTCCTCTGTATCTATTTGTGGCATACTAACGACTTCAGTTTTTAGCACTGATTCAGTCCCTGCCGGTATCTCTTTTTTAAAGCACCCTATGCTAAGCCCTATTAAAATAAGAATACACGCTAAGCTCAAAATAGTATACCTTTTCCACCTCATACCTCTATTTCCTTCCTCCAAGTATTTATAGTCTTTTACCCTAGTGCCTTTTACTATCTTAAATTTTATTAGTTGACTGTCTTATTATGACTAATAAATTTTAACACAATATTAACTTTTAATAGATTGTATGAAAAAAGGCAGTAATTTTTCAATTACCACCTTTTCAAAAGCTTATTTTATTAAATTTTATATGCCACTCATACCTACTTGAATTAAATGAGGATGATCTAATTGGAATTTACATTTGTTATGGTTATTTATAACTTGATCTAATTTTAATTTTGCTTCTTCATAAGCCAATTCACTTTGGTCATACTGTAATTTAGAAATCATACCTTTTTCTAAATAAATTTTGTTTACAGCAAGTTCTTTCTCTTTAAGGCCTAGATCTGATTGAAGGTAAGCATATTGTTGTTCTAACTGTTTCGTATTCACGTAAAGTTCACGAATTGCAGCTTCTAGATTTTCTTTTGTAAGTTTTTTAGCATCTTTTGCTTTTTCTCTATTTGCACGCATAGTAATAACTTGAATATAATCATAGGTCATTATTGGTGTTTCTTCTGCTACCCTTAAGTCTTCTGTAGCTTTCCACAAATCTAAGTGTTTTTCTGCTTTACTACTTGCAAAAGCACTAATATTAGGCACATCTTTATAAGCTTCATATGTAGGCGCTAACTCTTCCAGTGTATATTTACTCATAGTTAAACCTACTATATCCTCAAGCTCATTATATTGTAAGTTTATCTTTTGAGTCAGTTCATTTTTACTTTGAAGCTTTTGCTGATAAGTTAAATCCTTTTGTTGCATATAAAGATCACTTTTTAAACCTTTATCTCTTTCGATTTTATCTCTTAAATTTTGCTTTTCTAGAAGCTCTATATTACTATTTAGTATTTCTAATTCTTTTTCATTTAATAAGATATTTTCATAAAGTGATATTACATTTAAGGTTACTTGGTCTTTAATTACTTCTTCTTGCTTCTTTGTATACTGATAATTTACATTTTGAGAATCATAAGCGTAATAACCACCTTGTAGATAAGCCATATCCGCATTTTCTTTGGCTAATGCACTCTCTCGCTCTGTCATTTTAAGCTTTAAACTTTTAGCTTTTGCTTGTTCTATGGCCTTATCTAATGTTAAAACACTTTTTTCAGTGACTTCGCCAACTTCTCCTGCATAAGTCATTGTTCCAGCTTGAACCATTAAAGTGGCACCTAATAAGTAGGCCAGCATTTTCTTTGTATCCATTATGCCCTCTCCTTTTCATTTAAAATTGGTAGTTGTTTTTACATATTTTCTATTCATATCGTAAGGCTTCTACTGGGTCTAGTTTTGATGCTTGTCTAGCTGGGTACACACCAAAGATTATCCCAATAGCACTTGATGTTCCTACAGCAAATATAATCATACCAGGTGTTAAGGCAATATTGATTCCAAAAGCACTTCCAAGTGCTGCTGCTCCTACATAACCAAGTATCATTCCTATTATACCACCTAATACAGTTAAGATAATAGCCTCAACTAAAAATTGTCGCATAATTTCGCCATTACTTGCTCCCACTGCCTTACGAATACCAATTTCTCTTGTACGCTCTTTAACGGTTACAAGCATAATATTCATAATACCTATTCCACCAACTAATAAAGATATAGCAGCTACAAAACTAATAAAACCTGTTACGATACTCATTACAGTATCTAATTGACCAATCATACTTGTTGCACTTTGAGTTGTATAACCTTTTTGAACGTTATGACGTTTATCAAGGAGACGCCCTACTTGGTAAGCTATTTCATTTGGATCATAGCCTTCTTCTGTCATGAAAGCCCCATAATAACTTCTTAAATCTCCAAAGTTTGCAATTTGATCCATTGTCGTAAAAGGAACATAGATAATAATTGGCATCATATCTTCTGGCATTCCTGGGAAAGTCATTTGCTCTACAAGCCCTATAATTTCAAAGCTATGCTTCTCACCTGCAATCTCAAGTTCTACTACCTCTCCTATAGCTTTTTTAGGATCAGTAGAACCCATAATTGCTTTTGCATAAGTTTCAGACACTACACATACATTTGCCTTTGCATTCTCTTCTTGCTCTGTATACATACGTCCATCTACAATAGTAAGCTTTTGAACTACATCCATATTATATGGAACACCCATGAAAACTATCATCTTATCTTCATCTTTATAATCCTTTAAGTTGCTATACCACTGCTCTGAATAAAGAATAGCATCTTTTACTTCTTTCATATCTTCAATGGCAGCTAAGTCATCTTGGTTAATCATATATTCAGGTGAACCATTATTCACCTGTATAGTTACAGCACCTTTTCCTACATCTTTAAAGGTACTCATCATCATATCTTTTACACCAGCACCAACGCCTAGTACCATAATAACTGATCCAATACCAATAAACATACCAAGCATAGTAAGGAAGGTACGCATTTTATTGCCTAATAACTGACTTATTGCACTTTTAATGCATTCTATTAGATTCATTTTATACCTCCTTATCTAACCTTTGCTGTTCAAGTTTAGTATCTTCAACTAATTTACCATCTCTAAAGACTACTTTACGCTTTGTATAAGCAGCAATTTCTGGTTCATGAGTAACCATTACAATTGTAGCACCCTCATCATTTAACTTTTGAAAGATACGCATAATCTCTACGCTTGATTTACTATCTAAGTTTCCTGTAGGTTCATCGGCGAATAAAATGGAAGGATTGTTTACAAGAGCCCTTGCAATAGCTACCCTTTGCTTTTGTCCACCAGATATTTCATTAGGCTTATGCTTAATACGATCACCTAAGCCTACCCTTTCTAGAGCTTCAAGTGCACGTTCACGTCTTTCTTTTGGTTTAACCCCGCCGTACATAAGAGGTACTTCTACATTTTCTAATATAGTAAGCTTTGGCAATAAGTTAAATGCTTGAAATACAAAGCCAATCTTTTCATTACGAAGTCTTGAAAAGTCTTTATCACGAAGCTTTGAGATGTTAACCCCATCTAGTATATAGCTCCCTTGTGTTGCTTGGTCTAGGCAACCTAATATAGAAAGAAATGTAGTCTTACCTGAACCAGATGGTCCCATAATGGATACGAATTCTCCTGGTGCAACTTTAAAGTCTACATCAAATAATGCTTGTAATTCTAAGTTTCCATTTTTGTAGACCTTATTCATTTTTTCAATTTGAATCATTTTACTCACCTGCCTCTTCAAGTGGTAGGTAACTTACACTCATACCATCTTCTAGAGCTTCTGTTGGATTAGTTACTACTAAATCTCCTTCTTTAACATCACTTACTTGTACAAACTGGTTATCTGCTGCACCTTGTTTTACTGTGCGTTTTTCAAGCTTATTATCTGATCCTACTACAAATAAATAATTATTATCTTCTTTATCAGACATTGTAGCAAGAAGTGGTACAGCAACAACATCTTTTACATCCAAAGTAATGATTTTAAGATCCACTGCAAGGCCTTCTTTTAATCCCTTAGCACTATTTAATGTAACTTCAATTGGAATAGCTGTGCTTACTGCACTCTTATCTACAGCTTTTTTCTGAACAGCTACTGGTGAAACAACAGATACCACACCTTCTGTTTCAACTGTTGTTGAACCATTATATTTTACTTTTACGTTTAATCCTGTCTCAAGCTGTGCTGCATAGTAAGGAGAAATTTCAGCTTCAACTATAAGCTCATCTGGATTAATAATTTTTACAAGTGCAGTACCTGGTGCTACAAAGTTTCCTTCTTCAACTGTAATTTCTGAAATAATACCATCCATTGGTGCAAGTACTCTTTCTTCAACCTTTGAAAGTTGGTCTAGTAAGCTTGCTTTTTGAAGTTCTAATGAAGCGATTTCATTTTGCTTCATAGCTATATTTTGAGTTTTTGTTTCATCTTGTACACGATTTTCAAGTACATCTAAATTGTACTGTGCATTTGCTTTTTGCATATTGATTGTTTCAATATTTTTCTTAGTAGATGTTATTTTAGTTTGTAGTGAACTAACTTGTTCTTTAGCACTTACTAATGCTTTCTCTGCATCATCTAACTCTTTTTGTGAAGCTAAACCTTCTTTAAAAAGTGTTTCTACTACATCATAATTTTTATTTGCTTGTTCTAAATCTTTCTTTGCAATACCTAAAGAAGTTTCCACTTGGTTAATACTTTCTTCAAGGTCTAAAAGATTTTTATCAATATTTGCAATCTCTGTTTCTGCTTGCATAATAGATTGTTTGCTACTACCTTGAAGTTGATTAAGTGCAATATGTGCTGTTTCTATTTGTAGTTCTAGCTTCTCTAAATCTCTTTGCAGATTTTCCTTTGTCTCTATATCATATGTAAGAAGTACATCTCCTTTTTTTACCTGGTCTCCTACTTCTACATTGACAGTTTCTATTTGTGTATTAGCTTCGGCAAAAACAGTTTCATGTGCTTTTGCTTTAACTGTTCCTGTAGCTGATATTTTTGTTTGAATATCTGTTGTAATGGCCTTTCCTACATTTACAAGAGTACCTTTTGGGTCACCTGCTAGTTGTGTTACCTTTTTATTTCCTTTTAATACGCCTCCTAATAAAAAGACTCCAAGAATAACTGCTATTACAATAATAATTATCCGTTTCTTGTTTTTCATAATATCCTCCTTATAATCACCTATCAGTTTAGTATTAAAACAATATTATATTATGTATAACATTTAATATAGAATTATACATATTAATTGTCAAATAATTTTATCCAACCTTTTACTATTATTTTTCTATATAAATTTTAACTTATAAATATTAATATACTATAAAGCTAGTATTTAGTATTTCTCTTATATCCTTATCCAACCCCTCCATTATAGATATATTTAATTGTTTTAACCCTATAATACTTTCTTCTCTACAAGTTTATTCCTTAATAGATTATTATCTCTTACTAATTATTGAATATAATTCTTTGTTTAATAATTGTCAAATTTTAAATACCTAGTTAAACATCTTACTTTTTATCTAATTATTATATTTATTCCTTCTAATAATACATGGCTATTATTAATATATATCTTTAAATTTATTAAATTTTATTAATAGTTTTATTTTTTATATATATTTATACTTATGTATAGGTACATTTTTCTTTAAATTTTATAAAAATTATTTATTATTTATTTGTATATTTTAACAGTTTGTCTTATAATATAACCCATAACTTTTATTTTGAAATGAGGTGTTTCTTATGTATGCAAAATTAGTTCAAGATGCTCGTGAGAATATAAAAGATGTTGTCCTTAAGACTCCTCTTCTCTATAGTCCTGTCTTCTCTAATTTAAGCGGAAATGAAGTCTATTTAAAATGTGAAAATCTCCAAATAACTGGTGCTTATAAAATTCGTGGTGCACTCAACAGAATTCGTAACCTATCAGCTGAGGAAAAAGAAAAAGGTGTTGTATGCTCTTCTGCTGGTAACCATGCTCAAGGTGTAGCTTATGCTGCAACTTTAAATCATGTTGACGCTACAATTGTAATGCCTGAAACAACACCTTATTTAAAAGTTCAATCTACTAAAGATTTTGGTGGAAATGTTGTACTTCATGGAAGTTGTTATGATGATGCTTTTGGGGAAGCTTCTCGTATTGAAAAAGAAAACGGAGCTACTTTTATCCATCCTTTTAATGATCCTGACGTTATTTATGGTCAAGGTACAGTTGGTCTTGAAATTTTAGAAGATATTCCAAATCTTGATGTTATTATTTGTCCTATCGGTGGTGGTGGACTTATTAGTGGGGTTGCACTTTATGCTAAATCCATCAATCCTAATATTAAGATTATTGGTGTTCAAGCAGAAGGCGCAAATGCTATGGAACGTAGCTTCAAAACACGTACGCTTACTTCTCTTGATAAAGTAGACACTATTGCTGAAGGTATTGCAGTAAAAACACCTGGTACACTTACCTTCTCCTACATAAAAGAATACGTAGATGAAATTATTACTGTTAAAGATAGTACAATTGTAGATAGCCTACTTATTTTAACAGAAAAGCATAAACTACTTACTGAAACATCAGGTGCTGCTTCTCTTGCTGCTCTTAAAAAGTTAAATTTCAAAGGCAAAAAAGTAGCTGCTATTATAAGTGGTGGGAATATTGACATGCTCACTCTTTCAGCACTTATTCGTAGTGGCTTAGTTTCAAGAGGAAGACTTTTCTGCTTTACTATTGAGCTCCCTAATACACCAGGAGAGCTTTTAGAGGTTTCTAAGATTTTAAGCAGTATTAATGCTAATGTGGTAAATCTTGATCACAATCAATTTAAAGCACGTAACCGTTTCAAAAACGTACTCCTTGAAGTAACTGTTGAAACAAATGGTCCAGAACATATTCACCTTATTAAAAATACTTTCGAAGAATACGGTTATTTTATCACTCAACTTTATTAATGTTTGTATACAAATAAGCACCTATAAAGGTTTGTCCTTTATAGGTGCTTATTTGTATTGTTTTATCTTTTAACTGCCTATTCTTCTATTTCATAGACAACAAATTGATTTGGTTTTACATCAAGTGCATTTGCCTCATCTGTATCAATGTGTAATTCAAGAGTATAACTTTCATCTACACGCACTAATACATTATGCAAAGTACCTTTTCTTTCCCCTTCAAACTCAAGAGAAATCATATCTTTATCTTGAAGTCCAAATGCCTTAGCGTCTTCTGTAGACATATGTACATGTCGTTTAGCAACAATACATCCTTGTGTAAGTTTTACTTGTCCTTTTGGCCCTATAAGTGTTACACCTGGTGTACCTACAATATCTCCTGAATCTCTAAGAGGTACTTGTAATTTTAAAAACATAGCATCTGTTTTTGAAATTTCTACCTGTGTCTCTTTTCTTAATGGACCAAGCACACGTACAGCCTCTAGTTGACGTCCACTTTCTCCTACAATAGTAACACGCTCATCTGCTGCATATTGACCACCCATTAAAGTCTTAATAGGATGAAGCTTAGCGCCTTCACCAAAAAGTACTTCTAAGTGCTCTTCACATAAATGAATGTGCCTTGCTGAAATGCCGACTGGTATCTCAAACTTTTTCATTTTATGCCTCCTAGTATTAACTCAACCTTTGCTCCATACTGTTTTATTAAGCTACAAAGCTCTTAAGTACTGTTAAATGACCTTTAATTTCATAATCACCTGTTGTAGCTGGAATAAGGAAGCTATCTCCAAGTTTAATTTCTACTTCAAAGTCTCCTGCAACTAATGTACCTTCTCCCTCTACACATGTATAGATAAAGAATTTTTCTTCGTTACTTCTATCTTTTAAGCTATCTTCTACCACGTATTTTTCTACTGTAAAGAATTCACCTTGGCAAAGTAAGTTCTCATTTATTGCAAGTGATGGTTGAAGTGTAAAATCTGTTACTTCCATAGCCTTATCAAGATGCATTTCACGACCACGGTTATAATCATATACACGATATGTAATATCGCTACTTTGTTGAATTTCTGCAATAATTACCCCTGGTCCAATAGCATGAATTAAGCCACTTGGAATATAGAAGAAATCACCTTTTTTAACTGAGATTGTATTAAGGTGTTCATCAAGTTTACCTTCTAATGCTGCATTTTTGAAGATTTCTTTATCTGTTGTTTTTGTACCCATAACTAAAGTTGCATCTTCTTTAGCATCCATTACATACCAACATTCAGTTTTACCAAATTGATTCTCAACACGTCTAGCATATTCATCCCCTGGATGTACTTGAACAGATAAGCTATCACGTGAGTTAATAAGTTTTACAAGAAGAGGAAACTCTTTACCTGCACATTTTGTACCTACAAGCTCAGCTCCAAAAGTATCTATAAGCTCAAGTAAAGTTTTACCTTCATGTTCTCCCATCTTTACAACACTCATACCACCATTGTGTGCTGATACATCCCAGCTTTCACCAATTACACCTTCTGGCATATCATTTCTGTAATTTTCTAGATCGCGTCCACCCCAAATACGCTCTACGTATACTGGATTAAATACTAATGGTTTCATCTCGTGTCTCCTTTAATGTCATTTAGTGTGTAAGAGCAGCAATAGCTGTTCCTATTAAGTTAAGGTCTTCACCTTGAATAAACTCATAGTAATGACCATGATTTTTACTTAAATATTTTCTCATATAATAATCTAGCTTTTGTCTATAGTCTTTTAACTTATAGAATGTTGTTCCTTCAGCTACAATGGCTACTGGTCTAGCTTGGTCACGACCTGCACCCGTTTTTAAAATACATGCTGATAATTTAATAGCACAAATTTTAGCTGCTCTTTCAATCATAGCATCAATAAGTTCATACATTAATGTGGTGTCAGTTGTATCTTCTACACATTTTACAAGGACATTTTCACTATTGTGTGGGTGAGCCATAAATAAGCTTACATCAATTAGTTCTAAGTTTGTTAAATCTAAGATTTTCTTATTACATTCATCTGAAAAGATTCCTTCTTTTGCAGCACCTTTTAAAACCTCTTGTACAAGTGGGCCTAAATATCTTCCGCTAATCATCTTTTCTAATTGGTAATCTCCTGGGTTATTAGAAGCTTCATCTAATACTTTATCCATTACACCACGTGGTAATTTGTTATATGCACCTGATTCTGTATTAATAATCATGGTTTCATCTTGTGCATCAGAGATTTTTGTAATATTTTTTGACTCCTCTATATAGCACATATTAGTTCCTGTACCAAAGATAAAGCCAATATATCCATCAAATTCACGTTCACTTGTAATCCCTTTACCACCAAGTAAAGTTGCTACTGTATCATTTAAGATAGCTACACTACGATTTTTACCATCTACTTCTTTAAGACCTTCTACTAAGTTTGCACCAATCATTTCCCCTACTACTTCTGGTGCTTTTACTTCTTTTGACCATCTTAAAAGTAAACCATCTTTATCTTTATTAATTTGTGTCGGATATGAGAAGCAAAAACCAATATCTGTAGATTTTGCTGCAACATCTTTTGTATAGTCAACTAAGGTGCCAAAGAACTCTTTCTTACTAAGTTCACGTTCAATACCTGGCATTTTTGTTTTTGAAAAGTCACTAATTGTAGCTTTCATATGATCATCAAAGGTTACTAAACCTACTCTAAAGTTAGTTCCCCCTGCATCAATAACAACAGCTGGTGCATTGGTTTGAATGTTGTTTTTCACACTAAGGTATGTTGGAATCATATCTAGGCTACTTTCTTTAGTAGAAAGACCATTTTCCATTTCTGCAATAAACTTTTGGCATTCTGTTTCAAAATTAAGATCGCCATAGTACATGCCTTGTTCACTTAAAAATTGTGTAATGATTGTCTTTGACATATGTATTTCCTTTCTTGTATGAGATTACATTTGTATTGTCTATTTTATCATATCATGTTAAAAGCCTATCGTTAAGTCTAAATTAAGATAAAGTCAGGTATTTTATTATATTTTATTAATATCCTATTTTTTATGTTATCTATTATTGCTTTTTAAATTTTTAATAGGTATAATTGACACGTTGAAAGGTTAATAGACTAATCAACCTTTTACATATTATATAACTTTATGGAGACTTAAGCGATGAATAGTAAGATCAAAAGTATTTTATCTATTTTACTTGGAACTTTTCTCATGTCTATAGCAGTAAATGGTGTACTTGTTCCGAATCATATGTTAAGTGGAGGTATTAGCGGTATTTCTTTGTTCCTATATTTTTTATTTGGCTGGAACTTAAGTATTCTAAATGTGCTTTTTAATATTCCACTTTTTGTATTAGCTTTCATTTATCTAAAGAAGAAATTTATTTGCTTTAGTTTAATTGGAATGATGAGCTTTTCTTTTTGGTTAGAAATAACAAAAGGATTTGTCATTTCTACAACTAGTCCACTTACCATTATTGTTGTAGCAGGTCTTTTAAACGGTATTGGTGTAGGTATTATTTTTAGAAGTGAGGGTTCTGTAGGTGGTACAGATATTATTGCTAAAATAGTTAATAAGTTTTTCTCTCTTAGTATGGGAAATGTAATTTTTGCTATTAATATGGTCATTATGGCAACCTCTATTTTTACCTTTGGCCTTGATATTGCTATCTTAACTGCAGCAAGTATGTTCATTAGTAGCCAAACAACTAACTATGTTGTAGACGGTCTAAATAGAAGACGTACAGTCTCCATCATTACTTGCCCTGATACAGGTCAAGCAATTGCTCGTGAAATTATGGATAGAATGCATCGAGGTGTTACCATTGTTCCTGCTATAGGAGGGTATACTCATCAAAATAAATATATTCTTTATGCTAACGTTAACTTAAGAGAAGTTGCAAAAGTTAAAAGTATCGTTTCAACTCACGATCCACATGCCTTTGTAACTGTATCCGATGTAGCCCAAGTTATAGGAAACGGTAAAGGCTTCATCCCTCTTGAACAAAATAACTAGTTTTAACAAAATAGGGAAAGTACACTTGAAGGTGTACTTTCCCTATTTGTATGCCTTATTTCTTAATGTTCTATCGACCTCTAAAAGAGCCTTTGTAAATACTTTAGGCTGATCCATCATGGTTAAATGACCTGCTAATGGTATAGTTATAAATTTTTTGTAAGGTGCTCTAATCTTTTTGAAGTGTGCTTTTGCTAGAGGATAAGGTGTTTGCCAATCTTCCTCTCCCATAATAATAATAACAGGTACTTTATACCCTATATTAGACTCATTTAAACCATATTGATCGTATAAAAATGGCCAAAGTTTCTTATAAGTTTTCCCCACATCATATGTAAAGCTCTTACCTTCTTTGAAAGTCATATAAGGACTTGTAAATATAGAGCTTATAAATTTAAAATTCGGTGCCATGGCTAACTTATATTTAGCTTGAACTTTACGAACTTCCATCAAGCGTTTAAGTTCATTATCCATATACACTGGAGCAGGATAAGGCTCTAGAGCTTTTAATTTTTCAATATCCTTTGTATTGCCTGCGTTGGTAGCACATGTCATCACTTTTTTAAATCCTACTGTTTCATTTTCTCTAAAACTAACCACTTGCCCTACGCCAATATAATACTCCACATATTGTGCATACTTCTGAGTAAATAAGGTCCCTAATACACTTCCCCAGGAATGTCCTAATATAATAAGCTTTTCTTTCCCTAATTTTTTAGTTATATACCTTACCACTTCTAGTGTGTCTATTAACATTTGCGTCATAGTAGTTGTTTCAGATACTTCTTCAACTTTATTAGCAGTTAACGTCTTTCCAGCATTTCTTTGGTCCCATTGTACAACTGTAAAGTCTTTTTCCCAATCAAACTGAAATTTTGGAATCAAAGGCATCATAGAACATCCTGGGCCCCCATGTAAAAACAGAATAACTGGATTTTCTCTATTTTCTCCCCTTATATAAATATATTGCCAAATCCCCCCTATTTCTATCTTTTCCATTTCCTCTATACCTTCTTTAGAAGTAATAGCATATTTTTTTCTTTTCCTGTCTTTAAATAGCATCTCTCCACCTCACATTAATTTAATTTAATTTAATTTAATTAAAATCTTTTATCTCTTAGTGTTAATCTTATCTTATCTCTTCTCATTTTATCTATAACCTGCTCTACTTAAGTGTGTTAGAAATATAGTAAGATGCTATTTATTTCCTATGCCTTACCTACATAAGTTCAAACTTAATAGTACTGACTTCTTCGTATAAGCTAATACATGTAACAACTTTATATTCTTCACTAAGAACTATATCCTTTTCTGCTTTTGTACCTAGCACAAAAGGTATTCCCATTACTCTTGCCACAAAAATTCTTGCACTTTCTCCTGTTAGCTTTTCAAAGTTATCACGTATAAAGTTCATTAAACTTTGGCACTCAGGTAATGTAAGTTCTCCTGCTGAGAGTTTATCTTTTAGAATTTTTATGCTTACTACTTGCTCCATCTGTCCTATTTCTTTTACTTTCATCATCTCTTTATACATTTGAATAGCCGTTTCTGTTAGAACGTTTTTTCTTATTAAACGCTCTAAATCAATATTGTTATCTTCTATTTCCACACTAAACATTTTAGCTAAATCATCTAAAGAAGCTTCATCTTTCATATTGACTATCATTTCAATACGTTCTAAAATCTTTGTCTTTGGAAAGAAAGTCTCTTGTCCTGTAGAGACAGATTTTTTGATAAACCATTCTTCCGGAATAATATTTTTCCTTTTCCATCTATAAAGCTGCCCATAGGAAATACCTGTTTCAATCAGTAAGTCTTTTTTTGAAATAAGTTCTTCTTCCATTATGATCACCCTTTTCTTCCTGCTGTAATTTGAACGATTTCCCCCACCTTTGAGCCTTTATCTATAGAAATAAATTGACTATATTCTACTTTATCTATTTGACAATCTGGCCCAATCTCTACATGCTCCCCACGTATAACTTGAACCTGTGCTGTATCTACGTAAATCCTATCTCCTTCTATTTCCTTTCCTATAAAATATCCCTCTTTATCTCCAAAATCTACAAGCATTTTAGAATTAAACCATCTTTTTAGACCTTTTTCATTCTGTAGCGTAACATTTTTTCCGATCTTTATATTACTTGCTCCTATTCCCTCTACTTGGCAAGGACCTAAAAGTTGTATAAAAACAGTCTCACTATTAATATATCCATTACTTTCTAAACCACCTCTTAAAATAACTTCTTCAGCTTCTAAATCCTCTTCTATATCTAACATACCATATATTTTACATGTATCTACCTTAATACTTCCTTGTATTTCTCCTGCTCCAGCAATCCTAAGCTTTTTACCTTTTAAACTTCCCTCTATTTCTATAGCACCAGCTACTTTAAGCTCCTCAAAATTAATATTTCCTCTTCCTTCTACACTCCCTGCAATTGTAAATTTGTTACTTTTAATATTTCCTTCTAACTGGCCACTTCCCATTATACGAACTTTATTATACTTACCTTCTATACATGTACCCTCACCCATTATAAGTACATCGTCTTTAGCCATATTAATCCCTCCTTAAATACTACATCTAAATTTTAACTACTTGTTTAACTTGTGCCTTATCGCTAACTTCAATAGACTCTCTATATTCAACTTGGTCGATTTGACAATCTGGTCCAATAACAATCCTATCTCCTCGCACCATTTTTATACTTGCATTTTCTATATAAATTTCGTCCCCTTCTACAAGGTTACCGTGAATCTTATTTGTATTTCCTGTAAAGAGCTCAAATAATTTGTATAGTCCAAATCCAGAATTTTGATGATACTTATTCATAGTTACTTTAGAGGCACCTATCTCATTAAAGCTACAGCTTCCATTTCCACCTCTACATTCAATTGATACACGTTCTGCATTTATCGTTCCAGTATTTCTAATACTACCATTTATATTTATTTCTTCTGCTTCAATATTTTTCCCCGAAGCAAGTACACCTGAAATAGATATTTTTTCACACTTAATGTTGCCATCAATAGTTATAGCGCCAGAACTTGATAAAGTATCTCCTTGCATATCCCCCTCTATTTTACATACACCACTTACTTTACATACCTGTGTGTCGACACTTCCTGTTATTTTTAAAGAACCTGAGCATTTAAATTCTTCACTCGTAATATTACCACCTATTTTTGATGAACCTGAGCATCCAAATTTTTCGCAACTAACATGTCCTTCTACCTTAGAGGAACC
Organism: uncultured Eubacteriales bacterium; assembly: GCA_900551325.1. GTDB lineage: Bacteria > Bacillota > Clostridia > Lachnospirales > Cellulosilyticaceae > Holtiella. The sequence goes on from URVM01000001.1 coordinate 70,205, forward strand.
TGAACTTGAAAATTTTATACACTGCAAATCTCCATTGATTTTCCCTGATCCACTAATAGAAACATCCTCAAATTTGCCACCTGTATAACTTCCTGAGCCACTAATTCTTAAATCTCTACTTCCCATTTCATTGCTCCTTCTACTCTATTTATTTTCTAAGATGTATTTTCAAATATACTTATTTTACTAATTATTGACTTAATCATATCACAACATTGTTTCGCTGTAAATGTTTTTTTGTAACATTGTTTTATTATTGTATCATTATTAAATTGATTTTAATACACTCAATATATAACTATAAAGAAACCAGGAAGTTCTTAAATACAAAAAAGAGCTATAAAACTAGTATTTTCTAGTTATAGCTCTTTCCACTATTATTTTTCAATATCAATTTTTAACTCATTATTTACATAGTCAACGATAAATGTAGAGAATGGCTCTACTTCATTAGCAATAAGCATACGTCCAATAAGTGTTTCAACTTTTCGTTGTAAGAAACGCTTAAGTGGTCTTGCACCAAATACAGGATCGAATCCTTGGTCTGCAATATAGGCCTTAGCTTCTGGTGATAACTTCACTGTAAGTTGTCTATCTTGAAGACGTTTGTTTAAGTCTTTAATAATTAAATCTACAATCTGGATGATTTGTTCTTTTACTAATGGTTTATAAATAACAATATCATCAAGACGATTTAAAAACTCTGGTCTAAAGTGCATCTTAAGGCGATTATTTACTCCTTCTTCTACTTCTTGTGTAATCTCGCCACTTTCATTAATACCTTCTAATATAATATCAGAACCAATATTTGAAGTTAGGATAATAATAGTATTTTTAAAGTCTACTGTACGCCCTTTAGAATCTGTAATACGTCCATCATCTAATACTTGAAGTAATACATTAAACACATCTGGATGGGCCTTTTCTACTTCATCAAAGAGGATAACTGCATAAGGCTTACGTCTTACAGCTTCTGTCAGCTGTCCTCCTTCATCATACCCAATATATCCTGGAGGTGCTCCAATAAGTCTTGCCACCGCATGCTTTTCCATATACTCGCTCATATCAATACGAATCATTGCACCCTCATCATCAAAGAGTGCTTCAGCTAAAGCTTTAGCAAGTTCTGTCTTACCTACACCTGTTGGTCCTAAGAATAAGAAGGAACCTATTGGTCTACGTGGGTCTTTAATGCCTGCTCTTGCACGAATGATGGCATCACTTACTTTAGAAACTGCTTCTTCTTGACCAATAACACGTTTATGAATAATCTCTTCTAATCGAAGTAATTTGTGACGTTCACCTTCCATAAGCTTAGTAACAGGAATTTGTGTCCATCTTGAAATAATTTTAGCAATCTCTTCTTCATTTACTTTGTCGCGAAGTAAACCTGTTTCGCCAAGTCCATGTACTTTTTCTTCTGCTTCTTTTAATTTCTTTTCAAGTCCAGGGATAATACCATATTTATACTCTGCTACTTTATTAAGATCATATTCTCTTTCATATTTTTGCATTGTAGCAGTAGCTTGCTCAATTTCTTCTTTGGTATTGCGAACAGAAGTAATAAGTTCTTTTTCATTTTCCCATTTTACACGCATAGCATTAAACTTATCTTTTAGTTCAGCCAATTCCTTTTGTGTTTCTCTTAAACTTTCTTTTGATATCGCATCATCTTCTTTTTTTAGTGCTGCTTCTGCTATTTCTAGTTGCATTACTTTACGTGCTATTTCATCTAGTTCTGTTGGCATAGAGTCTATTTCTGTACGAAGCATTGCACAAGCTTCATCTACTAAGTCAATAGCCTTATCTGGTAAGAAACGATCTGAAATGTAACGATCTGAAAGAGTAGCTGCTGCTATAAGAGCATTATCTTGAATTTGAACCCCATGATAAATTTCATAACGTTCCTTTAAGCCACGTAAGATGGCAATTGTATCTTCTACAGTTGGTTCACTTACTGTAACAGGTTGGAAACGACGTTCTAGTGCCGCATCTTTTTCAATGTATTGACGATGTTCATTAAGGGTTGTAGCTCCAATACAGTGAAGTTCACCACGGGCAAGCATTGGTTTTAAAAGGTTACCTGCATCCATTGACCCTTCTGTTTTACCAGCACCTACAATATTATGGATCTCATCAATAAATAGAATGATACGTCCTTCACTTTTCTTAATCTCTTCAAGAACAGCTTTTAATCTCTCTTCAAATTCACCTCTAAATTTAGCACCTGCAATAAGGGCACCCATATCTAGTGAGAAGATGGTTTTATCTTTTAAGCTTTCTGGTACATCTCCATTTAAGATACGCTGAGCAAGTCCTTCTGCAATAGCTGTTTTACCAACTCCAGGTTCTCCTATAAGCACTGGATTATTCTTAGTCTTACGAGAAAGAATACGTATTACATTACGAATCTCACTATCTCTACCTATAACTGGATCTAGTTTTCCATCTCTTGCACGTTGTACAAGGTCGTAACCATATTTAGAAAGTACATCATAAGTGCTTTCTGGTGCATCACTTGTTACACGACTTGCCCCACGTACTTGTTTCATTACCTCTCCAAAGTTCTTTTTATTAATGTTGTATGCACGTAAGATGTTGCCTACCTCATAGTTTGCTGTTTCAATTAAAGCTAACATAATATGCTCAACTGAAATATATTCATCTTGCATTTTATCTGCTAACTTTTCACTTTTTACAAGCATTTTATCTACATCTTGAGAAATATAAATTTTATCAGCTTCACGTCCTGGTCCTGAAACACGTGGTTTTTTATTAATAGAAGTGATAACTGCTTGCTTTATAGCATTCACATCCATATTCATTTTTGTAAAGATACTTGGAATGAATCCATCTTCTTGATCTAAAAGGGCATAAAATACATGTTCTTGATCCACTGCTGTATTTTCATGACTAATGGCTATACTTTGTGCCTCATTTAAAGCTTGTAATGACTTTTGAGTAAATTTTTGCATATTCATTTGTTATACCCTCCTTTATTTATTTTAAATGTTATCTGCTCTTAGCTTACTCATACCCTAAACACGTATAGAACAATTATTTACATATTGTCCATAGTGATTACTTAATTCTTTATTTAAGCCTGCTAAATTATCATTATACTCAAAATAAATTTTTATACCTTTATCAATAGCTTTAATATATTCAGCTATTGCATTTGCAATTGTTTCTCCATCATTTTTTCTACTATCTGGGCAAACCAATTCTCTTGTCCATTTGCCACCTTGATCAATTTGCCACCCAGGAAGTTGTATCTTCCTTTCATATAAACTCCACAACTCGAAAAAGTGAGCTAAATATTTTTGTAGCATATCACTTTGAGTTCTAGAAATAATTTTTAACTCACCTATTCTTCTTTCATGATTTCTATCTAATGTAATAGCATATCGAATAGTAGGGTTATATTTATATCTTAAAACACTTCTTATACTCATCATGGAATCTGCTGCTTGTGGCTGAATTTGAAAGTGACTATAACCATCTAAAAGTTTCTCTACTTGATCAAATACATTTTTCATTTGCATCTCTGGGGTAATGAGTGCAACTTCTTTAGCAAGTATTTGGTTTATTAAATTAGAACGACTTGTACCTAGTCTATAGGCTAAAGCATCGACAGCTTCTACTACGTCATCCATAAGAACGATACTATATACACTCTTTTTCATCTCATCACCTCTTTATATTCTTATTGTATGCATTTTTATTTTTCTTGTCAACATACTTATATAATTTATTTTACAAATTATTGTGGTAGTTTTTACCTAACCTGCCTATCTATCTATCTATCTATCTATCTATCTATCTATCTATTTATTTCATCTCTAGCTTTATCTTTTATAAAACTTCTCTTATTTTTTAGTTTGTCACATCTAGGAATTAGTCTTATATATACTATATAAATTTATACCCCCTTAATATAAAAGTTCTTTTACATCCTATAACTCTACTTAAATATAAAAAAAGGTTATCATATAAATATGACAACCTTCTTTTATATTCTTATAGATTTTTTTCTAGTAAATAACCTTTTTTTAAATAACCTTTTTCTTCATAGAAGCAATATGTATCTTCCTTTGGTAAGTCACTATTCATAATGATTTTCTTTATACCTCTTTTTTTAGCATAAAGTTCTACACTATCAAGTAATTGACTTCCTACTTCTTGAATTTGATAAGGTTTTTTTACAACTAATGCGATAACATTTACATAATCTTCATCAAACTCATAGGCCATGCCTTTATGTAGTCCTATAAATCCTACAACTTCTCTTCCATTAGTAGCTACTAATGTATGATAATCTGGATGTACATGAAAACGTCTGAGTCTCATAACGATCTGTTCTTGTGTAGAACCTTTATGCCCCAGTTCGTCCACAATTAATGGTGTTAAAAATACTGCATCTTTAACTTCATAGGGTCTAATAGTTAATTGCATTTTCCCCCTCCTTTATACAAATAGAACCTTCTCTTATGTTCATTATAAAAGAAGGTTCTACAATTATCTATCTATTTTTGCAAAATCTTTAAATTATTTAGCCGTATTAGATGCAATAAGGGCCACATCCCATACACCACTAAATGGTGGAGAGTAACATAAGTCCATAAAGCCAAACTCATCTACAGTAAGTCCAGAGTAAATTGCAATAGCATAATAGTTTGCTCTTGGTACAACTACACCTGCTCCTACTGCTTGGGCACCTAAAATTTTTCTTGTTTCGGCATCATATACTAGTTTAATACTTACTTTTTCTGTTCCATAGTAAGAAGCATAACTATTACCTGTAATATAGTTTGTCTTATAATTAAGTCCAAGCTTCTTAGCTTCTATTTCAGAAATCCCTACTTTTGCTGCATCTATTTCAAAAAGTTTAATAGCTGAACTACCGATTAATTTAAATGGTTTTCTTTCTTTTCCACCTAAAATATCTGCAATAATACGCCCTTGTTTGTTAGCATTTGTTCCAAGAGGTGCATAAGTAAGGCCTCCTGTAATAGATGATTCCATTATACTACAATCACCTGCAGCATAAATACCTGCTACACTTGTTTCCATATTTTCATTTACAATAATGGCACCATTACCAGCTTTTTTCACACACTGGATAAAATCTGTATGTGGTTTAATACCTGCACAGTTAATGACCATATCTGCTGGAAGTACTAAAGTATCTGTACCATTTGTTATTTTAACTTTTTCTATTGTTGTATTCATAGTTACAAGCTCACTCGCTTTATAACCTGTATATACTTTAACTTCATTACGTATAAGTTCTTCTGTAAGCACAGTTGTAATCTCTTCGTCCATTGTACTAAGCACACGATCAGCAAGTTCTACAAGTACTACATTTTTGCCATACTTTCTACATGCTTCTACTATTTCAAGTCCGATAAATCCTGCACCTACTACAACAACATCTTTTACTGTTTCCATTTGAAGATGCTCTTTAACCTTAGTACCATCTGCTACATTACGTATTTCATAAAGATTTCTATATTCCTTATCAAATGGCGCAAAACGATTCACGCCTGCTCCACTACCAATAATTAATTTATCATATGAATCGCTGAAAACTTCTCCTGTTTGAAGATTTTTTACTTTTACTGTTTTAGCTTGTTCATCTACTGATAAAACTTCATGATAGATTTTTACAGGAATACCACTTTCAGCAAATTGCTCTGCTGTACGTGCAATTAAATCTTCACCTTTTTTAATTTTGTCTGAAATATAGAAAGGAATACCACACGCACCATATGATAATTCATTACCTTTTTCATATACGATCAAATCTACTTGATCACCTAAATTTCTTTTTAGTTTTGTAGCTGTACTCATACCCGCTGCTACGCCACCAATAATGATTACTTTCATTTTGAGAACCTCTTTTCTAGCTTATTAGAAAACTATACTATTATTAATCTTCTACTGTATCTGTTTTATTCATACCCGCTGACATATCTTTAAAATACTCCATATCCATTTGTCCAAGTGTACGGTCCACTATAATAGCATTTGTTATAGAACCTGTTACATTAATAAGCGTTCTACCCATATCTACAATTGGGTCAATAGCAAGAATAGGACTGATTGCTGGGAATGCTGATGCAAGGCCTACACCTGATAAAGCTACAGATGCTGCCATTGTAGCAGTTCCTGGAATACCTGCAATACCTAAAGAACCTAATGCAACTACTATAATTGACATGGCAATAAATGTAATATCAATTGGTATACCATTTACATTAGCAACGAATACAAGAAGTAAAGCTGGGAATATACCTGCACAACCTTGCATTCCTGCTGTTGTACCAAATCCCCCTACAAAACTTGCTGTACCATGGTTAACACCTAGCTTATCTGTAAGTGTATCAATTGTCATTGGTAGACAACCTACACTTGATCTTGAAGTAAAGGCTAAAATCATAACTGGAAGTGACTTCTTAATATATATAATTGGATTTACACCAAAGATTGCAAGTGCAATAAGCTGAATGACGAACATAATAGCTACTGCTACATATAAAGCAATAATAAAAATACCTACATCTAAAATACTTGAAAGACCTCTTGCTGCAATAGTATTTGCAAGTAGTGCAATAACTGCATAAGGCATGTATTTAATAATTGTCATAGCAACACTCATAATAATCTTATGAAGTGCATTAATTAGGTCAAAGAATGGTTTAACCACATCATAGTATTTCTTAGACATTCTTTTTGCACCCATACCGAAAAATACGGATAAAATAACAAGGGCAATAATATTTACATCTACCATTGCTTGTACTGGATTAGCAGGAAGTAAGCCTCTTAATGTATCTACTACATTTTTAACTTCTTTAATCTCTGCACTACCACCAGCTGCTGCCATACCACTACCTACATTAAAGATAACTCCTACTGTAAGTCCTACTATAACTGCAATAATAACCATTGTCATTGTTACAATAATTGAGTTCTTAGTAAGTTTACCAATATTAGCGCCTTCTTTCATATTAATAATTACATGAACGATAGACACCATTACAAGTGGAATAACAAGCATACGAATTAAATCAATAAATCCATTACCTATTAAACTATACCATTTTGTTGTTTCTGCAACAAAAGTAATATCCATTGGATTGTCTGAAAATCCAGAAATAGCTTGAATAACAAGCCCTAATACTAAACCTAATACTGTTCCTACGATCATTCTTTTTGAAAAGCTTACTTTTTTCTTTTGTAATTTATTCATGGCTACGAATAAAACAACAAGTAAGCCAATGCATAATAATGTCTTAATGTCACTTAACATTAAAAAATCTTTTAAAAATACATTATCCATACTTTACTCTCCCTCTCACTTTTAAATATATACTTTTATTTTTGTACTTCTCTTTTTATAAAATACATTTTTAAGCTAATATTTAATTATTAAACGCTATTTATTCTCTTTCAATTATTTATATCCTATCTAAATTGTATATCTAGAATACACATTATGTCAATATTTTTGCTTGTTGAATAAAAAAGGTAGTTTATCACAGGCTATAATTCCCATGATAAACTACCTCCTTAATTTTATTTATTTTTTTGCTCTAAATATTCATCATAAGTCATCATTCTGTCAACTACACCATCTGATTTAACCTCAATAATACGGTTTGAGATTGTTTGAATAAATTGATGGTCATGTGATGTGAAAATTACATTCCCTTTAAAGTTAATAAGTCCATTATTAAGTGCTGTAATAGACTCAAGGTCTAAGTGGTTTGTAGGTTGGTCTAAAAGAAGTACGTTAGAACCTGATAACATCATACGAGAAAGCATACAACGTACTTTTTCTCCTCCTGATAATACTTTAGCTGGCTTAAGTGCATCTTCTCCAGCAAAAAGCATACGACCTAAGAAACCACGAAGGTAACTTTCAGATTTTTCTTCTGAGTACTGACGTAACCAGTTGATAAGGTCTAAGTCACAGTCATTGAAATATTCACTATTATCTTTAGGGAAGTATGAAGTAGATGTTGTAACACCCCATTTAACAGTTCCAGAATCTGGCTCCATTTCACCTGCAAGGATTTTAAAGAGTGTTGTTACAGCAATTTCATTTTCACCTAAAATAGCTATTTTATCTTCTTTATTTACACGGAATGTAACATTTTCGAATACTTTTTCACCATCAATAGTTTTTGATAAGTTTTCTACATAAAGAATTTCGTTTCCTACCTCGCGGTCTTGATTAAAGGCAACGAAAGGATAACGTCTTGTAGATGCTGGCATCTCTTCAATAGTAATCTTATCTAATAATTTCTTACGAGATGTAGCTTGTTTTGATTTAGATTTATTAGCAGAGAAACGAGTAATAAAGTTTTGAAGTTCTTTAACTTTATCTTCATTTTTCTTATTTTGTGCTTTCATTAAGCTTTGAATCATTTGACTTGACTCATACCAGAAATCATAGTTACCAACGTACATTTTAATCTTACCGTAATCAATATCAACAATATGTGTACATACTGTATTTAAGAAGTGACGGTCATGAGATACTACAATAACTGTACCTGGGAAGTCTAAAAGGAAGTCTTCTAACCAGTTTACTGAGTCAATATCTAAGTGGTTTGTAGGCTCGTCTAGTAATAAAATACCTGGTTGTCCAAATAAAGCTTGTGCAAGTAATACTTTAACTTTGTCCCCACCTTGAAGTTCTTTCATAAGGCAGTAGTGAAGATCAATACCTACCCCTAAACCTTGTAATAACTGAGAAGCTTCTGATTCTGCTTCCCAACCATTCATTTCAGCAAATTCACCCTCAAGCTCAGAAGCTTTTACACCATCTTCGTCAGTAAAATCTTCTTTTGCATAAAGTGCTTCTTTTTCTTGCATGATTTCATATAATCTTGTGTTCCCTCTAATAACTGTCTCAAGTACAGGGCACTCATCATATTGATAATGATCTTGTTTTAATACAGACATTCTTATATTAGAAGGAATATTAATTTCACCTGTTGAACTATCTATCTCACCTGAAAGAATTTTTAAGAATGTTGATTTTCCAGCACCGTTAGCACCAATTACCCCATAGCAGTTACCTGGAGTGAATTTTAAATTTACATCTTTAAAAAGCTTGGTACCACCGTACTGTAAGCTCACATCTGATACTGTAATCATTATATTCTCCTTTTTTCGTTTATTATCGCAATGCTCATTATAGCATATTCCATGTCAAATAGTAAACTTTCTTATCATTTCTCCGCTACGAAGATACAATGATAACTTTCATCCACAGCAAAAGCCTGCCCTTTAAAATCACCATAACACTTTGCTGTATTAAAACCAGCTGTTTGTAGCATATTTTCTAATTCATCTTTAAGTAATGGTAATAGCATAGTCGTATGTTCTTCTACCTTATCTTCAAGTTTTAAGCGCGTATTAAATGCTACTTGTTGTTTATCTTCACTTATATGATATTTTCTTGAAAATTCTAGCCCTACCTCATCATGTTTAATATCTGGTAGTTCTGTTACTCCATGTTTTATAATACGATCATAATTTATAATTTGAATAACAAAACTTGAACCTTCATTTAAAACTTCATAAATATCTTTTAAAAACTTACTGATTTGCTCCTTAGTGCTAAGATGTACAAGGGAATTACCTATACAGTAAGCACCATCAAAATGTCCTTCTATACTCTCTTTAATATTTTCCATATAGCACTCTATAAGGGCAAGCTGGAGTCCTTCTAATTCTGCTTTTTCACTAGCACTTTCTATCATACCCTTATCTGCATCTAATGCAGTCATACTATAGCCTAATTTTGAAAGTGCTAATGCATAGCTTCCTGTACCACAAGCAATATCTAAAACTTGTTTAGGTGGTTCCCCTAAATTTTCTCTTAAAAATTCAATTTGAGCTTCATAAGCTGGGAAAATATAATCATAATAAGATGCGATTGAATTGTAAAATGACATATTGCTCTCCTCTTTTATAAAAATTAAATTTATTATTTAGTCTTACCACATTGTACTCCTCATATTAAAAAATTAACAGGTCTTTTCCTATTACGTACCATTGCTTTTTTACTTTATAACACGTATACTTATGTACGGCACATGTGCTAAGACAGTTCGAAAACCTCCTGTCTTAAAATAAAACTAGGTAAAGGAGAATAATCATGACAAAAAACTTTTCAACAAAAAGGTTGGTAAAAGTGGCTCTTGTTGCTGCGCTTTATGCTGTACTTACAATTGCTCTTGCACCAATTAGCTATGGGAACTTACAGTTTAGAATTTCTGAACTTATGGTGCTGTTAGCTTTCTTTGATCCATTTTACATAGGAGGACTTACTTTAGGTTGCTTCGTTGCTAATCTACTTGGTCCAAATGGTATAATGGATGTAATCTTTGGTACTCTTGCTACCTTTATAAGCGTAACTGCTATTAGCTTTACAGCTAAATCTTTAAATGGTAGTAGACTAGGATTATGTATTGCTTCTATCTGGCCAACATTGTTTAATGGCCTAATCATTGGTTGGATGCTTAATTACTTGTTTAAGTTACCTCTTGCACTAACTATGTTAGAAGTAGGTTTTGGTGAATTTGTTGTGGTATCAATTGTAGGTGTACCTCTTTTCATATTTATTATGGAAAAGTATCCTCACTTGTTGTCTATTCATAAAAAATACTCATAAGTAAAAATTTAAGGAGGCATGACTGCCTCCTTTTTAATATTTAAACTGCTATTTGACTTTTTAAATAGATTTTTAATTGTTCTACACGATTGGATTTTACTTTTGCAACTTCAAAAATTATATTTTTATAAGTAACTGAGATACTTTGCTTTGGAATCCATCCTATTAAATGTACAACAAAGCCACCTATAGTATCAAAATGCTCACATTCAATATCTAGACCTAATTTCTTATTTACATCCTCAATATGAGCGAGTCCATCTACTAAATACGTATGCTCATCTAATTTAGCAATTTCTTCATGAGTTTGATGCTCATCTAATAGGTCTCCAACAATTTGGCTTACAATATCTTCTATTGTAATAACTCCTTTAAAATCTCCATACTCATCTAAAACAATTGCCATATGATTTTTAGTTCTTTGAAGTTCTTTAAATAAAGTTGCAACACTCTTAGTTTCTGGCACATAGTACGCAGGTCTTATTAACTCTTCTATATTTACTGCTTCTATACCACACTTTAGTGCTGTTTCATAAAGTTCCTTTGCGTATAGGATACCAACAACATTATGTGGTTCATCTCTATATACTGGAATACGTGAGAAGTTGTGTGCCATAATTTGATCTAGAATAGCTTTACTATTCTTTCTTAAATCAATACTACACACTGTAGCTCTAGGAGTCATAATCTCTATAGCAGTCTTATCATCAAATGAAAATATACTATATAACATTTCTTTTGCTATGTGATCAATAACACCTTTTTCGTTACCTTCATCTATAAGTGTTTTTATATCTTCTTCTGAAACTTGCTTTTTAAGTTTCTTGTTCTTAAAAACCCTTAAACCTTGTACCCATTTAAAAATATGCCCAGGCCTCGGCTGGTCATCCACAGTAATTCCCCCTTTAAATAAATCCTATATACTTTATACATATGCTAAATTTTAATTTTTTTGCCAGTTTGCTTCAATAAATCTTGCAACACCAGACTCATTATGATGTCCTATTACAGCTGTACTTAATTCTTTTATTTTTTCAACTGCATTTTCTACAGCATAGCCCTCATCAGCTAATTCAAACATTTCTACATCATTATAGTTATCACCAAAACAAATAATTTTATCATATCCATAATTTTTCTTTAGTGTTTTGATACCTTGTGCTTTTGAAACACAGTAACTATATATCTCTAAGTAATATATATCTTTTTCATAAATATCTTCATAATATGCTTGGTTAATAGCTTTATATTCCTTTAAAGTATCATATATTTCTTGAATTTCTTCTTTATTTCCCATCATAATAAAGTATAAGACTTTATCTTTGTGAGGAACTTCTTCTTGCTTAAATACTTTTCTTGGATTGTTTTGTCTTTCCTCATAAAAAGACTTTTCTACAGATAAACTTAGCTCTGTATGATACGCTATAAGTTGATTATCTTCAATACAATAAGTAAAAGCTGATTTACCTTTATCTTTTAATACCTTTTGAACAACATTGGTCATTTCTACACCTAAGTAGTTAACCTGTTCATAGGTTCTAGTTTCCATATTATAAATAGCAGCACCATTCATAACTACTATTGGCGCACTTATATGCACACCCTCTAATAAATCTACAACAGTAGCAGGGGTACGTGCTGTAGCTATACTAAATTGAAGTCCTTGTGAAGTCACATCATTTAAAACCTTTTTAGTATACTCATTAACTTGTTTATCTTTATTTAAAAGTGTTCCGTCTAAATCGGAAATCCATAATGTTTTTGTATTCATAAAGCCTCCTTTATATTGTCTTATTTTATTATAACAGATTTTTAGGCTATAGTGACTGGTATTTGCATACAATAATGATACATGATACACTAAATAATATCTTTTTATGTTGGAGGTTTCCTATGACCCAATTACTTATTAAAACTTTTATAAAAAATTATTCAGATATATCCAATCCATTCGTTCGTCAAAAATATGGATTACTAGGTAGCTTTGTAGGTATTGGTTGCAATGTTTTTTTATTCATTAGTAAATTAATCATTGGTTTACTTTCTTCAAGTGTATCTATTATGGCTGACTCGGTAAATAATCTATCTGATGCTGCTTCATCTATTATTACTCTTATTGGTTTTAAGATTTCTTCTAAACCAGCAGATGAAGATCATCCTTTTGGCCACGAACGTGTTGAATATATTGCAGGACTCATTATCTCCTTCTTTATTATCTTTTTAGGTATTCAGCTAGGCCTTTCCTCTATAGGTAAAATCTTTTCACCTGAACCTATGAGTATTTCCCTAGTTACTATTATTGTTCTTATCCTTTCTATTTTAGTTAAACTTTGGATGAGTTTCTTTAATCGTTACTTAGGGGAGCAAATTAATTCTACAACTCTAAAAGCTACAGCTACTGATAGCTTAAATGATGTTATTTCTACAAGTAGTGTTCTATTATCTGTATGTATCTTCTACTTCACTTCCTTTAACCTAGATGGCTTCATTGGAGTTGTTGTAGCTGGATTCATTATTTATTCAGGTATTGATGTAATCCGTGATACAGTTAGCCCACTACTTGGAGAAGCACCTACTATAGAACTAGTAGAAAGTATTGAACAAAAACTTGCTAGCTATGAAGGTGTTATTGGCTTTCATGATTTAATGGTACATAACTATGGACCTAATCGTTGTTTTGCTTCTGTCCATGTAGAAGTATCTGCTTCAGAAGATATTCTTGTAAGTCATGACCTTATTGATAATATTGAAAGAGACTTTGCTTTTGATCTAGGTATACATCTTGTTATTCACTTAGATCCTATTATTCAAGAAGACGCCCTCACAAATAGTCTTCATGAAATTGTTTTAAACTGTATTAATCAAATAGATCCTCATCTCTCTATTCATGATTTCAGAGCAGTTCAAGGTGTTACACATACTAATCTTATTTTTGATGTAAGTGTACCTCATCAGTTCAAAAAAAGTGATAAAGAGCTTGCTTATCTTATTAATCAGTCCATTAAACAATACGATCAGTCATTCCACTGCGTTATAACTGTAGACCGTAGTTATCTTTCAACTAAAATAAACACCACAAAGTAATTACTTTGTGGTGTTTTCTTTTTTATTAGAAGCAGAAGCATTACAATGACAAGGAAGAACCTCTATTTCAAAAAGAACCCGTTTTCTACTACCTAACATACGCCTTTTATCCATATAATCAGCTATCACCTTATATTTTCCTGCCTTATTAGCTTGAATGATCCATACATGTTGATTATCTTTGTTTCCCATATCTTCTATAATTTCAATATCTTGTGGAACTATTAATCTCCACACAAATCTACTATTTGTTTGTTCATGCAATTGAATTTTCATACTTTGACCTACTGTAGCTTGATTATAGCCTGGTAAAAGTTCATATTTTACTTCCTCTACTTTATCCTCTGCTTTTCTAAATCCACTTAGTTGTTCTTCAGATTGATTAAGAAGAGAAAAGAGTGTCCATGCCGCTAGTGCTGTGTGAATTTGAGTATTCATAGTAAGTAACCTCCTAAGCTTAGGCAAAATTCGTGTTACCTATACTATCCTATTCACTCTATAGTATTTTTGTTATTGTTTCTCCCTAACTTTCCTATATACAAAAAAACAGAGTTTTATGTCTTTCACATAAAACTCTGTTCTTTTATCTATTAGAATCCAAGTGGTATACCAAAACTAAAGAATCCTATAAGAAGTGCTGTCCATACAATTAAGAATGAAATAGAGTATGGTAACATTAATGCAATCATATCTCCAATAGTATATTCTGGTTTGTATTTTCTCATAAACACAAGTACAATTCCAGCATAGGACATAAGTGGTGTAATAATATTTGTAGATGAGTCTGCAACTCTAAATGCTGCAGCGACAATATCTGGTGTCATACCTGAATGTACTTGATATAACATTGGTACGAAGATTGGCCCAAGAAGTAGCCATTTTGATGATAAACCACCTACAAAGAGATTAATAATTGATGTTGTAATAATAAATCCAATAATAAGTAAAATTGGAGAATTCTCAAGCCCCATTGATTGAAGCGCTTCGGCACCAAGAACTGTAATATATGTTCCTAAGTTTGAGTTACTTAATAGTGCTAAGAAGTTGTATGAAACAAATGTTAAAACAAGTACATAACCCATACTACCCATTTGTTTTGCCATTGCTTTAATAACATCTTGAGAAGATTTAAACATTCCAACTTTATAGCCATAGAATAAACCTGGTACAAAGAATACAAATGTAATAATTAAAATAATATTGTTCATAAATGGTGTAACCTTTGTTCCTTCTTCTGTTACATAAGATGCTAAAGGACCAAATCCCATAAATGCTACAATAGCACATGCTAATACTAATCCAAGTCCAGCAAATTTTAACGCTTTATTTTCTTCTGGTTTAATTGTAAAATCGCTTAAATCAATATCTTCTGGAAGTACATAATCTTGTTTTTCAAGTTTTGGTTTAACAAATTTAATTGTTACAAAGGCACCTACAATAGAAAGCACAATTGTTGATGCTGCTATAAAGAAATAATGCATTGTTGGCGCATTAAGTGTTTGTCCTAATGCATTAGCAAAAGGTACCCCTTGACTCTCAGCAAAAATCTGAGCATTTTTACCAATTATAATATCACTTGGTGTAGCTGGAATAAGGTTTGCACTAAATCCTGCTGAAACGCCTGCAAAAGCTGCAGCCATACCAATAAGTGGATTTTTCTTAAGACCAGCATAAAGTAATCCTGCTAAAGGAATAAGAATAATATAACCTGCATCTGATGCAATACTACTCATAATCCCTAAGAATACTAACACAAGTGGTAAGAATTTATCTGATACTTTTAGTCCTACCTTTTTGATTAATGCTGTAAGTAGACCTGACTCTTCTGCAATCCCTACACCTAACATAACAATTAAAATAGTTCCAAGTACTCCTCCACCATAACCTAACCAGTTTGTAAGTAATGCATTATCAAAAATCCATCTAATATTTTCCGCGGTGAACATATTTTTAATTTCATTAACAACATTTCCACCATCTGCGCCCATAGTTTCAAATGTCTTTCCACCTAATATAAGTGTAAATAACATTGTAATCACATAGAGCCCCACAAAGATAATAACTGGGTCCGGAATTTTTTTACCTATTTTTTCTATAAAAGACGTACCTGATTTATTTTTTTTCTTCATCGCCTTCCTCCTATTTATCCAAGCTGCCTTATCTGCTTTCCGTAACATTATGTCAACTTTTTAATGAGTTTATGATAACATCCTTCCTGCAAGTTGTAAAGTCCTTTTGTTCATTTGTTTATTATAATCTTTTCGATTCTTTCCCTATTTATTATTATATTTTCCTTTTATAATCTTTATTTTTAAATTTAAAATATTAAAGTTCACTTTCAAATTCTCCTTAATTTACAAGGATTTCATTTAAACTATCAAATTATAATTATAACTATTTATTTATAAACAAAAAAAATAAGCTCTTATGAAAAAGAGCTTATACTGGTAATAATTAACTATATGAATCTATGGATTTTCTATTTTTGCAAGTTTATTCTTCATCTCTTGCAACATATCTTTCTTTTTTTCAAATTTCACAACTTATCTGCCATTACCTAAAAAAAGAACCCCTAAAGCATTAGGTCCTACATGAGTACCTATTACACTTCCCATTGTATTAATAATAACCTCTTTTACACCTAATTCTTCTATTAACATATTCTTTAGCTTATTAGCAGCAGTTAAATCATCTCCATGCCCAATAAATACCCTTTGTTCTTTAAGATTAAGACTTTTTTCTTTTACTTCATTGACTAGGTATTTATAAACTGCCTTTGTTCCTTTTAATTTAGGTCCTTGTACCACATAGCCTTCATCATCTAATTTAACACTTGGCTTAATATTTAAAAGGGTTCCTACAGCCGAAGTAGTACTCGATATACGTCCCCCTCTTTTTAAAAAACTTAAATCATCTACTACAATAGCATGTACTACATTTTTCAGGTTGTCCATAATCCATTCTACTACTTCTTCTTTAGAACAACCTGCTTTAATCTTTTCATTTGCCTTATATACAAGTGCTCCTTCACCTAAGGTAGCACTTTTTGAGTCAATAATTGTAATATCAGCCTCTGGATAGTGTTCAAGTATATTTTCTCTTGCCATAAGTGCACTATTTACTGTACCACTTAATACACTTGCCATTCCAATAAATATAATAGAATCCCCTGCCTTAACATATGGCACAAATAATTCCTCAAAAGTATGTACATTAACCTGTGAAGTGGAGGTTTTTTCTCCTTCTCGTAAAAGCTGATAAAATGTATCATATTTTATAGTCTGTCCTAAATCATCCTTATAAAACTCTCCTCTTATATTTACCTCTAAAGAAGCTATATCTATCTTATTTTCCTTAATATAATTGTAAGGTAAATCACAAGATGAATCTGTTATTAATCTAATCTCCATTATAATTCCCCCTATTATTACTATATCTCCCTAGTTGAAAGTAGTATATCATAATTTAATTTGGTATACAAATTATTTAATTCTAAAATATCTGCTATTTATATTTAATAAAAAGGCTATAGATTATTAATAATCTATAGCCTTTTTATTAAATATCACATTCATCTACACGTCTTACTGTAAATCCACCTTCATTTAACGCTTGTACCAATGCTTTTATGTTCTTTGTATCTACACGTAAAATAATCTCTCTAAGATTCATTACTTCTAAATCAATTTCAGCAATACTAATAATATTTGCACCTTGTCTTGTAATAATATCTGTAAGTGTAGCAAGACGACCTTTTACATCACGAGTTGTAACTTCAATTCTAGTGTGTCCTACCCCTAATATTTTGTTAAAGGTTTTAAATATAGCTTTATGGGTTACGATACCTATAAACTCACCTTTTTCATTTTCTACAGCTACAAATTGGAGGTTATGGTTTGCTAAAATTTGTCCTGGTACCTCTACCAAGTCTCTTTCTTTTACGGCAGCAATTTTTGTTTTCATAAGTTCTGAAATAGGCCTCTTTAAAAATACTTCTTTTTCTTCAGGATTTTTAAAGTACTCTTCAAATATGTATTTCTTTGAAATAACACCTACAAAATTTTTGCCTGTTACAACTGGTAGTGAGAGCAATTGATTGGTATCAATAAGATTAATAGCATCTTCAATTGTTGCTCCTAAATCTACAACTGTAAGTTTTTCTACCGGTATCATAATATTTTTAACAAGCATTGTCAGTCCTCCTCTTTATTGTACTTTAACTTAATTATACCATACCCCAATATATAATTCATCTATATACATATTTTATTTATTTTTTACTTTTATACTTAACTATTTACTATAGTTTGACTATTAAATAATCATATGCTATTCTATAATTATATGGTAAATATTTGCTGGAGTAGCTCAGTCGGTAGAGCACATCACTCGTAATGATGAGGTCGTGAGTTCGATCCTCATCTCCAGCTTTTTGTAGCACCTTAATAAAAGGTGCTTTTATATTTCTCCAAAATCCTAAAAAGAGCTATTGCATTCGCAACAGCTCTTTTCTCTCATTATTCCATTTATCATTTACCCGTTTTTAATATTATGTTGTTTAAAATATTTATCAATTTTAATATTCTATATTTAGTTAGTTGTCTTATTTTATTTTACTCAATATTTGCCTAAGGCTTTTTGATATTTGATATTTCATTTTGATATTTGACACATTATATGTGTATTTTTCTATATTTAGTGGAGAGGGTATCTAATATATTACACCATTGTCATGGCTGGGAAATTACATCTTAAACGTATTTTGGGGAATAACGTTAAAATATGTTTGGGGGAAATATTAAGACTTCTAAAAAATAGAATATGAGTAAATTTTGCTATCCTCCTTCTTTGCAAATTTTACACAACCGATCAGGTATCAAACGGGCTTATTTGCACAAAAAAAACACCTGTAATAGCTTTTTAAAGCTAATTGCTTCGGTAACTGGCTACCAGCTCTACTTAATACTAAGTAGAATTAAGGCCCTATAGTTTTGCGTCATTACCTTTCGATAATTTTGCCTTTATCGGTCATGTGGTGCATTGTAATATATATATCGTCAGTGTATAAAAATACTTTATAGTCTTTTAAATAAAAAATAAATATTTTTTTATTTTTTATTTAAAAGATGACTAATACATTCTTCAAAAGTATCTACTGTATGTTTTACATAGGATTTGAGTTCATGTTCTGCATGGTTAAAAGTATATGAAAGAGGATATCCTTCAAACATACTTAAATCATTCCATGAATCTCCTATTACACAAATTTGTTCTTTAGTACTTTCTAACTTTTTCATCAGCCTTTCAATGCCTGTAGCTTTTGAACAACCTTTAGGTACAATATCTATAAAAGTTTGATTACGATAAGCTACTATCTCTTCACCATATCTTTCATTTAATTCATTCTTTATCTCTTCTGCTTTTTCAATACTTGCATCTAGTATAACTAAAGACATAAGCTTAATTTGCTCAAATTGGTTCTTCATTTGTTCCTTTGTTATTTTTTTTACACGTAAACTCATTTGATCAATGAAATCTGGCCATCTATCCATATATATTTCATATCCATCTACACAAGCTAAATAGTATCCTTCCTTTTCATTAAAAGCTTTATATATAGCCTCTACCGTCTCCTTCTTAATACAATCTTCAAAGTAAACGTTAAAATGATTATCTAAGATAAATGCCCCATTACATAATACAAGACCATCTATTGGAAGATCATACTTTTCAAATACAATCTTTGTATTTGAAAAATCTCTTCCTGTACATAAGACAAATGAATGTCCTGCTTCTTTTAATTTTTTAATACCATCCAAGGCTTCCCTTGAAATTTCTTCATTTATTAGTATGGTACCATCTATATCTGATGCTAATATATATTTCATCACTTCCTCCTCGTATAATAATGTTATAGATATAAGATTATTATTTAAGTTTATTATTTAAATTTCTACTTATGTAGTTTTATTTTATCCATATTGGATTCATAATATGAAATCTCCTAGCAAGTTCTATAAAAACAAAGAAAAAATCACAGTAAAAATTCCTGCCATCCCTATTGCTAAACCTGACATAGCCCCTTCTAATTCACCTATTTCAACAGCCTTACTTGTCCCCATTGCATGGCTAGATGTACCTATAGCGAGCCCTGCTGCAACTGGGTGCTTTTCTAGTTTTAGTAATTTAATCATAGTAGGTGCAATAATAGCTCCAAGTATGCCTGTAATAACTACAGCTCCTATTGTAATTCCAACTACCCCACCTTGTTTACTAGCAACTTCAACTGCAATAGGTGTTGTAACTGACTTAGGTACTAAAGATGCAACTGTCTCTTCTTTTAATCCAAACATTTTACAAAGTCCTATAACACTAATTATAGATGTAAGTGCACCTACCCCTGTAGAAATTAATATAGGTATAATATTTTCTTTTAATGTTTCTAATCGTTCATACATAGGTATAGCAAGAACTACAGTTGCTGGGCCTAAAAATAGATTAATCATAGCCCCCCCTTTATTAAAAGCATTTAGAGGTATATGACAAGTTTGTAGTAAAATTAAAATGATTCCAATGGCAATGAGTAAAGGATTTGCAGCTGGACTATGAGTTTTCTTTTGAATAACTAATCCTATTTCATATGCTACTAAGCATAAAACAATTCCCATAAAAGGTGAATTTATAATCTCCTCCATTATTTATGCCTCCTTTTTTCCTGTAAAGTGATTATACCTTTAGCTGTTAATGCTGTTGCTATAAAAGTAATTATAGTAGATAAAACACATATAATCAAAATAGGAATAATATCATTTTTTATAAGTTCTACACTTTCTACTATGGATACTCCTGCAGGAATAAAGAAAAACGCCATATTATTAATTAAAAACTTTCCTAAACCTTCAATATGGTTAAGTTTAACCCATTTAATTAATAATAGTATAAATAAAGCAACCATTCCAATAATGTTACCTGGAATAGGGATAGGCAAAAAATAACTTATACTTTCTCCCCCTAAATACACACCAAAAATAATAGCAAATTGAATAAGTAAATGCGCATTCATAATAGCCTCCCAATATTTACGCGAAAATATACGAAGAAGAAGGAACTTCATAATCTATGAAAGTTCCTTCTTCTTATATATTAAGATATATGGGATACAACACCACGAGCACTATCCATGCTAATAGTTGTACCATTTTTTAAGATTTTAGTTGCATTATCTGCACCTACGATCACTGGAATATCTAAAGCCATACCTACGATTGAAGCATGTGAATTAACACCTGATTGCTCTGTAATAATTCCTGCTGCTTTTTTAATTAATGGAAAAAGCTCATTTGAAGTTTGTGATACAACTAAGATATCACCTTCGTTAAAATTTTTTTTAGCTTCCTCTACATCGTGGCAAATGCATACGTTACCGCTTACACTTTTATCATTAAGACCTGTTCCAGATACTAAAATCTTCCCCACTACATCAACTTTCATAATGTTTGTTGTACCTGATACACCAAGAGGCATTCCACCTGTTAATACAACAAGGTCACCTTTTGATACAATACCTGTTTTTTCTGCAGCTTCGATAGCTGTTTCAAATAAGTCTGATGTATTTTCTTTTTCATCGATAAGTACTGGAATAACACCCCATGTCATAGCAAGTTGTGTATAAGTTTCCATAGATGTTGTACAACCAATGATTGGGCAAGTTGGACGGTATTTAGAAATCATACGTGCTGTACGTCCTGATTTTGTAACTGTTACGATTGCTTTTGCTCCTAAGTCATGTGCAGCTGCGCATGTTGCATGAGAAATAGCATGTGTAACATTTTGTACTTCAACATCATCTCTACGGTTAAAGCGACCTACATAATCAATATTCTTTTCTGTTTGAAGAGCAATACGTACCATGATTTTTAATGCTTCTACTGGGTAAAGGCCTGCTGCTGTTTCACCTGAAAGCATGATTGCACTTGTACCATCGTAAATTGCATTTGCAACGTCATTTGTTTCTGCACGAGTTGGTCTAGGATTTTTCATCATAGAATCTAACATTTGAGTTGCTGTAATAACTTGTTTACCTGCATTATAAACTTTTTTGATAATCATTTTTTGAAGAGCTGGTACTTCCTCAAGTGGAATCTCAACACCCATATCTCCACGAGCAACCATTACACCATCAGCTACACGAATGATTTCATCAATATTATTAACACCTTCACGGTTTTCAATTTTAGCGATGATTTTGATATCATTTGCATTGTACTCTTTAAGAATTTTACGAATTTCTAAAATATCTTCAGCTGTTCTTGTGAAAGAAGCTGCAATGAAATCAAATCCTGTTTTTGCTCCAAAGATAATATCTTCTCTATCTTTTTTACTAATGAATGGCATTGAAAGATTAGCTTCTGGTAAGTTAACCCCTTTGTTGTTTGAAAGAGCACCATCATTCATTACTTTACAGATAATATCTGTGTCTTTAATATCAATAACGTTTAATTCAATAAGACCGTCATCTAAAAGAATAGATGATCCTACATGGACATCGTTTGGTAAATTTTTATAAGTTACACTTACAATATCTTGTGTTCCTTCTATTTCTCTTGTTGTAAGAGTAAATGTATCACCTTTTGTAAGGTTGATTTTTGAATCCTTGAATTTACAAACACGAATTTCAGGACCTTTTGTATCAA
This sequence comes from uncultured Eubacteriales bacterium, assembly GCA_900551325.1. GTDB lineage: Bacteria > Bacillota > Clostridia > Lachnospirales > Cellulosilyticaceae > Holtiella. Next base: position 92,675 of record URVM01000001.1, read on the forward strand.
GCATAGTTGCTACTGGAAGACCTAATTGTTCTCTAAGCTTCACTACAGTGTCAAATTTTTTCTTATGTTCATCGTAGCTACCATGTGAAAAGTTAAAACGTGTGATATCCATGCCCGCTAGCATTAATTCACGTAATACTTTTTCATCTTCACTTGCTGGCCCAATTGTGCATATGATCTTTGTTTTTCTCATGTTTTTCACTCCATTATTCTAGCTATCTAGTCTATTTGTTTCCTTATACATCATACTGTATATAGGCCCCTATATTCAAGTGTGAATGTATGGATTTGTTAATTTTGTAGATATTTATATAGTATGCGTAACAATTTCTCTTTTATTTAGCGTTTCTGTTAACCATTTGTTTACATTTTTCTTATTTTTTATTTATTTTTAATAAAAAATATGTTATTGTAAATATATGGAAAAAGGAGGTTGTTATGAGAAAAATATTATCTATTTGCTTAAGTTTCTTGTTACTTATAACTATTACACCTACGTTACTTGCTATTACTCCTCTTCATAACCTTTCCTACGCAACTTACTACAACAATCAACGTCTTACAGAAGTTAATACTTTTAATAATGTTACTTTTAACACCCCCTATACTTATTTGCCTGGGGTATTCACTTTTAGAGGTTCTTCCCTTCGTACTGAACCTAGCTATGGTATAACTAAAGCAAAAGATTATACCTTAAATAAACTCTGGTCCTTTAATACTCATACTAGTTCCTGGGGAGGTGGTGCCGGATGGACTGGCCAACCTGCTATTGTAAAATGGCCACTTCCTATTCAAAAGGCTATGAACCTTTATGAACCTTACTTAAACGATCCAGATTTTGTAGAAGTCATTTATGCTTCTTTATCAGGATATGTTTATTTCTTAGATTTAAAAACTGGTAAACCATCTAGACCAAGTATACATGTAGGCAATCCTATAAAAGGAAGCTTATCTATAGATCCTAGAGGTTATCCTTTACTCTATGTAGGTGAAGGCATTCCCGAAAAAGGCTCTATAGGTTTTAATATTTATAGTCTTCTCGATGGCTCTAAACTTTACCATATAAATGGAATTGATAAAACTGCTGCCCGTGGTTGGGGTGCCTTTGATTCAAGTGCACTTATTCATGCTGGTACTGATACACTTATTGAAGCTAGCGAAAATGGTCTTATTTACTTTATCAAACTCAATACTCATTTTAATCTACATAATAAAAGTATTAGCATCAAACCAGATATTTATAAGTACAAATATGCTATTAAAGGTGCTAGAAGTTATGGTATTGAAAATTCTCCTGTCGCTTATGAAAATTTTCTTTACTTTGCAGACAACTCAGGCTTTATTCATTGCATTAATATACATACCCTTCAACCTGTATGGTTATATAATGCAGGAGATGATACAGATGCTACACTCACTTTAGATGTAGAAGACGGTATTCCTTATATTTACACAGGTACAGAAGTAGATTATCAAGGTACAAGTGGTATATGTACCTTAAGAAAACTAAACGGTTTAACTGGTGAAGTTATCTGGTCTAATGAATATCCTTGTAAATCCATTATTGGTTCTAAGGCCGTAAATGGCGGTCTACTTGCAACAAGTGTAGTAGGAAAAAATCAATTATCAGATTCTGTAATCTTTTCTATAGCTCGCTATGAGAAGATGCAACAAGGACTCATTATATCCCTAGATAAAAAAACAGGTAAGGTTAAATGGTCTCGTACACTTAATAATTATATGTGGTCTTCTCCTATTGATATTTATGATAAAAATGGTAAACCTTATCTTATTCAATGTGATTCTGCTGGTAACATGTTGCTTATAAATGGTCTTACAGGTGAAGTTCTATCTAAGATTAATTTAGGAAGTAATATTGAAGCTACTCCAGCCTTTTATGAAGACTATATTGTTGTTGCACCAAGAGGTAATAAAATCTATGGTATTAAGCTTAGTTAACTTCTACTAAAAAGAGGTTGTAACACTCATCCAGTGCTACAACCTCTTTACTCGTGCAGGTAACAGGACTTGAACCTGCATGAAGAATCCCTCAATAGAACCTGAATCTATCGCGTCTGCCATTTCCGCCATACCTGCTTATTATTTATGCCATTATTTTAGCACTTCTTATTTTAACAAGCAAGATAGATTTCTGAATCTTAAATCATTTTATATATTCATTTAAACATAATATATACTTCATTTATATATTTTATTTTACAGCAGCCCCCATTATATATCCTGCTAGAATAAAAGCTAAATTCCACAAACAAATTCCTCCAATAGAATAGAATGTAAAATTCCAAAGTTTCATTTTAGCTGTTCCTGCCACTAAAGATATAAGTGTTCTTGCTACTGGAATGAGCCTACTTATAAATATTCCTTTATTACCATAACGCTCAATATAACCAAAACTTTTATCTATAGATGATCTAGATTTCTTAAACTTTTCATATACCTTATCTACAATAGGACTTCCTATAAAATATCCCATTGCATATAGAGTATAGCTTCCTAATAATCCTGCTACTACTGAAACAGCTAGTGCATAGACAAAACTAATATTACTAGTAGCTACAAGAAATCCTGCCGCTGGCATAATAATTCCTGCTGGTAAGCCAGGTAAATTTAAATACTCTAGATATACAATAATAAATAAAAATAAAATACCGTAATCTTGCATATACTGTACAACTATGTCCATGTTTTCCATCTTATGTCCTCATTATGTTAAATTCTTTCATCTTACTCCTATTATTATAAGTATTTTTGTTATAATTATTAAGAAGATAACTTATACTTTATCTAAAAATCATTAAGAAAGAATAAAGATTACTTTCTTTTATAAACTACAATTGTTATACTTATCATACTAAATTTATATAATAACTTTATATAATAATTTTAAACTTATATATAAACAAATATTATTATATTAATATAAAGGAGTCAAAACCATGGCAATTAAAATTGTAACAGATAGTACTTCATATATCCCTGAAGCTCTTTGCAAACTCTATGATATTTCTATTGTTTCATTAAATATTATTCTTGATGGTACAAGCCAGAGAGAAATAGAGCTTTCTAATGATACTTTTTATACTAAATTAGACGATAGCCCTACTTTACCTACTTCATCCCAACCTATCCCTGAGGAGATGCTGACTACTTTTGAAAAACTTATTCAAGAAGGCCATAGTGTTCTTGGTATTTTTCTCTCATCTCAAATGAGTGGTACTTATAATAGTGCTCACCTTATTCGCACTATGCTTTTAGAAAAATATCCTGAAGCCAAAATACAAATCTTTGATTCTCTTACTAACTGTATGCAAATGGGCTTTATTGCACTTGAAGCGGCTAAGCTTGCTCAATTGGACACCTCTATGGAAGAAATCATTAATCACTGTACTTATGTACGTGAACATAGTCGTTTCATCTTCACACCTGAAGTTCTTACTTATCTTCAAAAAGGTGGTCGTATAGGTGGAGCTAGTGCTCTTCTTGGTAATTTCCTTCAAATTAAGCCTATCTTAACTGTTAATGGTGAAGGTAAAACAGATGTATATACTAAGGTACGCACTAAGAAAAAAGCTGTTGCCAAACTAGTAGAAATTCTTTTAGAGGATATTGGTTCACCCAAAAACCTAGAAGATATTATTGTACACCATATTAACTGTGAAGAAGAGGGACGAGCACTTGCCACAGCTCTAGAAGAACGTCTCAATAAATCTATATCTATCCAGTCTATAGGCCCTGTTATCGGTTTACATGTAGGTCCTGGAAGTATAGGTATTGCTTACCACTATAAAGCGCACTAATTTTAATAAAAGCACTATAAAACGTGTCTTCGTTTTATAGTGCTTTTATGTTTTATATAATCTCTCCATCTTTTGCTGGAGCTCTTTGGTTTAGTATAGTTGCTTACTTTAGCTATACTTAGTTTTTATGTACTTCTTTATACCATTCTCCTACATATTTGTCTGTTTTAACAATATGTTCTGTTATCCAATTAGTCACATAATCTAATAATTCCAGTAACCATCCTGTCTGATTTTCATCTATAGCGTAAATATCTATACCCTCTATTTTATCTATAAAGTCTTGATGGGTAACCTTATGGGAAAAGAATTTATTATAACCCAGCTCCATCATTAGTTTTTCTTCTTCGGCAAAGTGGAACTTAGTATAGTCCTTTAACTGATTGATTAAATGTATAATCTCATCATAACGATCAATATATGTGGGAAGTATAAGAAGCTCATGTATTGCATTTGCTATTTCAAATAAATGCTCATGTTGTTCATCTATATGCTCTACATTGATTTTAAAGTCATCTTGCCATTTAATCATTTTACACACCTCATTATTTTTATCTTTTGTTACAACTTTACAAATATATATACTACAGTATAATTTTATTTTTGTCTAATTTTAATCTTTTTATGCTAAATAAGCTTTCAGTCTAGCTTCATCAATTATTTTAAAACTATTTTTGTAGTAATCAATTAGTCCTTCTTCTTTCATTCTTGAAAGTTCTCTAGACATGGCACTTCTAGATACATTTAAATATTCCGCTAAATCATTTCTATTTAATCCTATAGAAAAAGAAGCTTTCCCCTCTCTATAGCTTTGCTCAAGTAAGTAAAGTGCTAACTTTTCTCTCATCCCCTTTAAAATGAGATAATCTATTTTTTGATTCAAATGATAGTTCTTTTCTCCAAGTACATAAAGCATATTTTGAATAAGTTGTTTATGAAAGCTACAACGTTCACCACATGTCATAATAATTTTTTCGTAAGGAACCACTGCAATTTTAGCCTTTGTTTTTGTTCGTACTGTAACAGGGCTTAGGCGCTTCTTTGTACATACAATGCCTTCACCAAAAATTTGCCCCTCTCCTAATATACCTACTATCATCCGATCTCCTAACCTATTTTCTTTTACAATCTCAACTTCCCCTTCTATAACAACACTAATTTCATTGACACATGATTCAAGTTCTATAATAATATGCTGCTCCTCATAACTTTTAACTTGTATACCTAAACAATTTAAAAGATGACCAATACTTTCTTTTTCTATTTTTTCAAATAGACTAGATTGTTGTAAAACACTTATAGTTTTATCTAAGTTCATATTTATTGCATCTCCTTTTCGTTTCGTTGCTATAGCAACATCATTTATTCTATTTTTATATTATCCTGTATTTATCAAATCATACAAATACCACAAGGAGTGATAATGCATATGAATATGGATCAAATGTTTTGTTATCAATGTCAAGAAACAGCTGGATGTACTGGTTGTACTAAAGTAGGAGTTTGTGGCAAAAGTCCAGAACTTGCTAATATGCAAGATTTACTAATTTATGTCACAAAAGGCTTATCAGAAATTACAACACGTCTTCGCAGTGAAGGAAAAACAATCTCTAAAGCTTTAAATCATTATATCACTTTAAATCTATTTACTACTATTACAAATGCAAACTTTGATGATGATATATTTTATAGTAGAGTTCAAGAAACTTTAAACTTTAAAAGAGAATTACTTAATGAGTTAGCAAATCAAGAAGGTTTATCAGAAGCTGCTTTATGGGATCTTCCTGCTCATACTATTAACAGCAGCGACTTACAATCTATAAAAGAAATTTTAACTACAAAATCAAATTCTCCTGAAGTTGGCGTGTTAGCAACTGAAAATGAAGATGTTAGATCTTTAAGAGAATTAATTACTTACGGAATAAAAGGACTTTCAGCTTACTCAAAACATGCTAATGCACTAGGTTATGATAATGAAGAAATTGATAACTTTATGCAAGCAACTTTAGCTAAACTTCTAGATGATTCTTTAAGTATAGATGAGCTTATAGCACTTACACTCGAGACAGGTAAAGTAGGTGTAGATGGTATGGCTTTACTAGATACTGCTAATACTTCTACTTATGGTAATCCAGAAATAACAAAAGTAAATATTGGTGTAGGCAAAAACCCTGGTATTCTCGTTTCAGGACATGACCTTGCTGACTTAGAGCAACTTCTTATCCAAACAGAAGGTACAGGTATAGATATTTATACTCACTCTGAAATGTTACCAGCACACTATTATCCACAACTTAAAAAGTATAAACACTTAGTAGGAAACTATGGTAATGCTTGGTGGAAACAAAAAGAAGAATTCGAAAGCTTTAATGGACCAATCCTAATGACTACTAACTGTATCGTTCCTCCAAAAGCTTCTTATAAAGATCGTATGTATACAACTGGAGCAGCTGGCTATGTAGGTTGTACACATATTGAAGGTGAATCTGGTAGTCAAAAAGATTTCTCTGTAATTATTGAACATGCTAAAAAATGTGCACCTCCAACAGAAATTGAAACAGGTGAAATCATTGGTGGTTTTGCTCATGCCCAAGTATTTGCACTAGCAGATGCTGTAGTTGATGCTGTAAAATCAGGTGCAATTAAAAAATTCGTTGTAATGGCAGGTTGTGATGGTCGTGCTAAATCAAGAGACTACTACACAGACTTTGCTAAAGCTTTACCAAAAGATACTGTTATCTTAACTGCTGGTTGTGCTAAATACAAATACAACAAGCTTAACTTAGGAGATATTGGTGGTATTCCAAGAGTACTTGATGCTGGTCAATGTAATGACTCTTATTCTTTAGCACTTATTGCTCTTAAACTAAAAGAAGTTTTTGGATTAGCTGATATTAATGAATTACCTATCGTTTATAATATTGCTTGGTATGAACAAAAAGCTGTTATCGTACTTCTTTCTCTACTCTACTTAGGTGTAAAAGAAATTCACTTAGGACCAACTTTACCTGCTTTCCTTTCTCCAAATGTAGCAAATGTACTTGTTAACAACTTTGGTATTGCTGGTATTAAGAGTGTTGAAGAGGATATTGAATTATTCTTTGGTAACTAATCATACACACTATAACTCCCCCCTAGAACAAAACAAGAGCCTCCTAGAATAAACTCTACGGAGGCTCTTATCTTATCTAAAATTTTTGCTTAGCTTATTTATTATTCATTACACTACTTGTTTAATTGCTTATCTGTTTTTCTCTTCTTTGTCTATCTTATCACTTATTTTATTTTATCATTTATCTTATGATTTATCTTATTACTTATTTTATTACCTACTTTAGTATTTATTTTATTATTTGCTTTACTTAGCCATTTTACATAAATAGTTGTAAGTAGAATCCCTATAAATATACCTAAAGTATCTGCACTTAAATCTAATAAATCCATAGACCTATCAACAGCAAAAAACTGCATAACCTCTGTTGAACTTGCAAATATAAATATAGCAGCAAATGCATAGTACCATATAGGTAATTTGTTATTGTTCTTAAAATACTCTAGATAAAAAACAACGGCTAAAGTAAAGAACATACCAAAGTGAATCACTTTATCTATACCTGGTATACCTACTTCAGGCACGCTATCACCTGGCATTAAAATAGCAATAAGTATAAGTGCTACAACAGCCAGTGTAAACTTATAATTTTTACATTTATTCCAAGACTTTTTTAACATTTTAATCCCCCTCTTTCCTCTTTATGTATATTGTATAGGGACTACTTCTCTTTCGCAACTATTAAAGTTCACTTTTATCTACACTTAATAGCTCTACTTTCACCTTAAATAAATCACCATCTATTTCAATGTTTAAATCTCCACCTTGTGCCTGGGCTAAACTCTTTGCAATAGCTAAACCAAGCCCTGAACCTTCAGTACTTCTTGCCTCTTCTCCCCTTACAAAACGCTGCAGCAAGTCTTCTGGCAATACTTCTATAGACTCTTTTGTCATATTCTTAATAACAAAAGATACTCTATTTTCTTCTTTCATCGGCTCTATATATAATCTAGAGTTAGGCATAGCATATTTTACTACATTTGAAAATAAATTTTCTACAATGCGCCACAGGTGTTTGCCATCCGCCATAACCCATATAGTTTCGTCTGTGTATTTAAACTTAATCTCTATAGGAATTTGATTGAGTTTATCTTTATATTCCCCTATAGCTTGATCTAAAAATTGTATAAGATCTAACATTTCTAACTCTACTTGTATATTTCCTGTAGTTGCCTTTGAAATTTCTACAAGATCCTCAATAAGGATTTTCAGACGTTTAGATTTTTCATCTAATACTTCTATATAATTTCTTGCTACCTCATCGCATAATTCTTGCTTTTTTAAAAGACCGATATAATTAATAATAGATGTAAGAGGTGTTTTTAAATCATGGGATACATTTGTTATAAGTTGGGTCTTCATACTCTCACTTTTAAGTGCATTATGAACTGCTTTTTCAAGGCCTTCTCCCATTAGATTAAGTTGGTTGCCTAAAGCCTTAAATAAAAATCCTTTTTTCTTTAAGTTAATCTTATACTGAATATCTCCTTTAGAAATACATGTAGCAGCTTTCATAATTTCTTTTAGTGAAATCGCTAAGTTCCATACTATAAGTAGTCCCAAGGCACTCCATACGATCAGTCCAGTTAAACCTATAGCTTGATCAAATCTAGTTGCCCCATCAAAAGCTACTCTAGTTAATATACATTCTATAATCAAATAAAGTCCTGTTCCTAATAACATACCAAAGGGTAGTCGTTTTATGTAAGACCAATAAAGATATTGCCTATATATCAAGGTACTTTTTATTAATTTCTTTCGTTTAATTTGATAAACACTACTTATAGCTAAAATTAAACTTAAACCTCCTATAAGGATAATGCCAGCTCCTAAGTTTATCATTTTATAATCCATAAGTTTTAGTATACTTAAGTCCCCTATTCCTACAAGAAGAGCCATTATATCCATAGGCACATCTTCTACTCTATACTGACTCTCTTTTTTTCTTATTTTTTTATATAATAGGACTGTAACCCATAAACCAATTACTATAAAGATACTCCATACTACTATTTCACATAAAGCTACTATATTTCCCTTATCTTCACTAAACTTTTGGGCATTAGCATAGAATACATCCCCTGGCTCTAGGTTTTGTTTAATACCTATATATACAGCACTATTTTGGTCAACCCTTTTCTTTAAGTTTGCATCTACCTTTTCATAGTCTTCATGATAAATAGAACTATCATAGTACACCCTATAACCTGCTTCCTTAAAAAACGCAGTTACATAATAGCGTTTAGAGCGCACACTAAAATCATATTCAATAACTTCAGAGCTATTTTTTCCATATAAATCTATATTGCTGTAGGCCTCTTGAGTACTTCCATTATATATATAGTAAATAAGATTTTGCTTTGTATTAAGTACTTCTCGCCATTTGTTTGTATTTGTTCCTTTTAAGCTAAGTTCTACAGCCTTATCTACACACTCATTAAATTCTCTTTGAAACAAAAATGACCCATTATATTGATTTGTATTACCTATTTCTTCTATTAACCGAGGCTTTACATTAAACCAAGTTATGATTTCTACTAACATGAATATTATAAGGGTTATTATTAGTAGCCATCCTTTTATAACTTTAATCCAATCTTTCAATTTTATAACCATTTCCCCATACCACCTTTAAGTATTTTGGTTCTTTAGGATTGATTTCTATCTTTTCTCTAATCCTCCTAATATGTACTGATACTGTGTTGTCAGCTTGATAAGCTTCTTCCTTCCATACAGACTCATAAATTTGATTAATAGAACAAACTGTCCCCATATGCTCCATAAGGTACCTTAAGATTTTATACTCTGTTGGTGTAAATTTTACTTCTTCCCCATCTACAACTACTTTATTATAGGCTGTATAGACCGTCACTCCACCTGTTCTTATACAAACTTCTGGTTGTGGCATATTGCCAAGCATTGTGTACCTTCTAATATTAGATTTTATTCTAGCCAGTAACTCTAACATATCAAAGGGCTTCGTTACATAGTCATCTGCCCCAAAGCTTAGACCTGCTATTTTATCAGTACTTTCACTCTTAGCAGATAGCATAATAATAGGAACATTATACTTTTGTCTTATATGATAAGCTGTAGATATTCCATCAAGTTTAGGCATCATAATATCAAGTACTACAAGATGTACTAATCCCTTATTTAATAGATCTAAACACTTTTCACCATCATAAGCCTTTAAAACTTCATACCCCTCTTGCAATAAATAAATTTCAATAGCTTCAACAATTTTCTCATCATCATCACAGACTAAAACTCTATATTTCACCCTTATCCCCCTTTATTTTCTTTATATTTCAAATTATAACCTATAATAAATATTTTTAATATTTATTATTCTATACATCTATTATATCTTCTCTTTCTTAAAAACTTATTTAAGTTATTCTTAAGCTTTTCTTCATAAATGAAATCATATATCTATTGTACATTTTTAGTTATTTATATATTATATACTGGATACTAAGTTATACTTAAAGGAGTTACTTATGCTAAATAAATGTTCTAAATTTATAAAGGAAGAAATGGTTTTAGTTATTGCACTAGGCCTTGCTCTACTTACTTCATTTTTTTCTTTACCTAAACTTTCTTATATTGACTTTAAAGTACTTATTCTTCTTTTTAATCTTATGATTGTAGTGGCTGCATTTAAGAAATTAAACCTTTTAGATGCTCTTGCTATTAAACTTCTTAGTTATTGTTCTACTTTTAGAAAGACTTCTTTTATTTTAGTTTTTCTTACCTTTTTTGCTTCTATGTTTATAACTAATGATGTGGCACTTCTTACCTTTGTTCCTCTTACCATCATTATTGCTTCAAAAGCGAAGGTAGATATACTTAAAACTGTTATTTTCCAAACCTTAGCTGCTAATCTTGGAAGCTGTTTGACACCTATGGGAAATCCTCAAAATCTATTTATTTATTCTTTTTATGAGCTTTCCTTCGGTACCTTCATTAAAATTATGCTGCCTATCTGTGTGCTTTCCATTATATTTTTAATAGCACTTGTCAAAACAGAGGAAAATATCCCTTTAACTACTAGCCTTACACTACCTAAACTCGGTCATTCTAATCATATAGTAGGATTTAGTGTACTCTTTATTATCATTATCCTTTCTGTATTTAGAGTAGTAGACTATCGTTTAGCTTTTATCCTTACCCTTCTAGTAGTTCTTATTCTTGATAAAAAGCTTTTTAAAGAAGTGGATTATAGCCTACTTTTAACCTTTATTGGATTTTTTATATTTGTAGGTAACCTTTCAAACTTGTCTTCTATTAAGCTTTTTATGGAACATTTACTAAGTTCATCTAGCTCTACATACTTTACTTCACTTTTAACAAGCCAAATGATTAGTAATGTACCTGCTACTATGCTTCTTTCCTCCTTTACTCCTTTTTATGAATCACTTCTATTAGGTGTAAATATAGGTGGGCTGGGTACACTTATTGCTTCACTTGCTAGTGTAATTTCTTATAAACTTTATGTAAAAGCTATGCCTGAAAAAAGTTCTTCTTATTTAAGAAAATTTACTTACTATAATCTTTTAGGCCTTATTATTTTTACTTCTATCATTTATATCTTAATGATTCGTTAAATATTTTTCACTCTATTAAAATAGCTATATACTACTCATATTTGCTATTAGTTTATTAATTTTGTAATATGATAAAAGGGTTCGTTCTGTTTTCATGAAAACAGAACGAACCCTTTTACTCTTTGCTTTATTTTCTAATAACAAGTTGTACCTTTTCTACCCAGCCTTTTTTATACTTTACAGAGATATAACCTATAATAGATATAAATAGTGCACCTACTGCATCTACAACTAAATCTTTCATTGTATCCATAAGTGCAAACCTTCCTATTAATTGCTCTCCACTTTCTAGTGCAAATTTTTGCATATTCGTACGTAAGATACCATCTGCGAAAAACTCATAAAATTCCCATATAACCCCCATTGTTATAGCAAAGCAAAAAGCAAAAACTGCTACAAATGAAGGACTCAAATTCATAGGAACTCTTTCTGTCTTATTTAAAAAGTTAATAAATGAAAAGCCTAATGCGCCTAACATTGCACCACTAAAGGTATGTAAAATTGTATCCCAATGAGGTACTGTATAATAAAAACTTCTTACTTCTCCTAAGTAAATAGCACAGTATAAAAATACTGTATATAAAAACATCATACTAGAAGGTATTTCAAGATTAATCTTCTTTTCAAGCATACCTGGTAATAGCATAGCAAATACGCCTACAATACATTGTAAAAGCATGAGCACATAATCACTTTTTAACCTTACAAAAGGTTCATTTGGATTGAGTTCACTTGGTGCTAGTATCATAGCTATTATAATAAAAACAATTGAAAAAATAAGGGAAAACATAACAAAGTAGTTTATAGCCTTCTTATAATTAATTTTTTTCATTTTCACAAGATGTATCTCCTTTCTAGTCACTTCTATCTATTATAAAGAATTCTCAGCATCCGTCAATGTTTCGCCATAATAGCTATTAAGCTCTTTCTTCAAGATTTGAGTTATTTTAGAGGGTGCCATATCCTTTGGTAAAATATATGAAAAGCTTCTTTTATAAGCTTCATCTAATCTAATAATACTTACACCTTGAACATCTTCTACATTTTTTGCAATGTATTCAGATACCATAGCAATACCTAAACCATTCTTTACTGCTTCAGTAATAGCATAGTTGCTTCCAAGAACTAATTTGGTTCTTGGTGTAATTTGATTGTGTGCTAAAAACATATCTAAATACTCTCTTAGTCCTGAACCTTCTTCTCTTGTGACCCATCTTTGAAGCTGTAAACTTTCCATACTAAAAGTTTTTTCACTTATTTTAGCTTCTTCTGGTGCTATAATAACAAGTTCGTCTTCTAAGAAATATACTTGCTCAAAGTCTCCTGTATAACCTAATCCCTCTATAAGTCCAATATCTAACTGTAGTGCTTGAACTTTTTTTCTAATGTGCGCTGTATTGTCAATAATAACTTCTATTTCTATGTCGGGATACATGGTACAAAACTTTTTCAAGAAGTCTGGTAAAATACATTCACCTATTGTGTAAGTAGCCCCTATTTTAATACTCCCTTTTACACTGGCAGATAAATGTTCCATTTCTTTTTCAGTGGTTTCTAATAAAGCGATCATTTCCTTTGCTCTACGGTACAATAAATAGCCTTTTTCAGTAATAACCATATTTTTTTGTTTTACCGAACGCATAATAAGTTGTGTACCAAAGTAACGTTCTAAGTTCTTAATATGTACACTAACACTTGGTTGAGACAAATTCACTTTTTCACTTGCTTTTGTAAAGTTCTTATATTCAACGACTGCAACAAAAGTCTTTAGTTCCTCTAACATATTCTACTCCTATCATTAACTTTTTTAATAATACGTATTAAATACATTTATTTCACTTATGATTATAATTATATTATACTAAACTTATCAATCAAACGATAACGAGGTAAATATTTATGAGTACACATACACAAACATATGCGCCAATTAAATTACACAGACATCACTTTAGAGATATTCCTGTAGCCATTACTGGTATCTCACTAGGTTTTATTACACTGGGTAACCTTTGGGGAGATTTAGGTGCTCTATGGATTAAAGATTTTGCCAATCTCTTTGCAGTTATAGCAGTTACCCTTATGCTGATCAAAATCTGCCTTCACCCTCAAAAAAGTTATGAAGAAATGCAACATCATATGGTAGGCAGTTTTTATCCTACTATCGGTATGACATTAATGGTTTTTTCAGGTTTTGTGGCTACTAGCTTAAATCTTACCATTGGTAGGACCATTTGGTGGCTTGGTATTATTATTTTCACTATTTTAGCTATTTTATTTATCATTGCTCAAGCAAAAAACTTTTCTTGGGATAATGTTTTACCTAGTTGGTTTGTACCTACAGTAGGTATTGGTGTTGCTGCTGTTACAAGTGGCGCTGTAAAAATGACACATTTTGCTCGTGTTTTCTTTCTTATTGCTTTTTGTGTTTATCTTTTTACACTTATATCTTTTCTTTACCGTGTAGCTAAATATGGCCGTATAAGTGAAGATAAAAAATTAACTGTAGCCATACTTGCAGCACCTCCAAGTGTCTGTCTTGCAGGTTATATGGCAACTGCTCCTACACCATCACCTATTATCCTTTGTATTTTAGTACCACTGGCACTTATTTCTACCTTTTATGTTTATACTTTAGTCCCTAAATTTCTTCGCATTCCTTTTCATCCAGGACTTGCACCTTTAACATTTCCACTCGCCATTGGAACTGTAGCTATTCAACGTTTTACTAATTATTTAGTAAGCATTAACTCTAGTTTTAGCACACTATTTAATCAGGTATTTTACATTGAGTTTTTTGTTGCTACTCTAGTTATTGGCTATATTGTATATAAACTTCTTATTTTACTTTTCCACTGGCTTGTAAACTTAAGCAAAGATTCTTTCATCCACTAAAATCATATGAATAATAGAAGCCTACAATTTCATTTTAATGATCTTGTAGGCTTCTATTATTATTTTTTATTGTAAATAATCTTTTAGTTTATTACTTCTACTTGGATGACGTAATTTTCTAAGTGCTTTCGCTTCAATCTGACGAATACGCTCTCTTGTAACGTTAAAGTCTTTACCAACTTCTTCAAGAGTACGTGCACGTCCATCTTCAAGACCAAATCTAAGCATAAGTACTTTTTGTTCTCTTTCAGTAAGTGTTTCTAGTACTTCACTAAGTTGTTCTTTAAGAAGTGCAAAAGATGCTGCTTCAATAGGTACTGGTGTATCTTCATCTGGAATGAAATCTCCTAAATGGCTATCTTCTTCCTCACCAATAGGTGTATCAAGTGACACTGGTTCACGAGAAATCTTCATAACTTCACGAACCTTCTCTACTGGCATGTCCATAAATGCTGCAATTTCTTCTGGTTGTGGGTCACGACCAAGTTCTTGAAGTAATTGCTTAGACGCACGCATCAGTCTATTCATAGTTTCTACCATATGCACTGGAATACGAATTGTACGAGCTTGATCTGCAATAGAACGTGTAATAGCTTGTCTAATCCACCATGTTGCATAAGTACTAAATTTGAATCCTTTACGGTAATCAAATTTCTCAACCGCTTTAATAAGTCCTAAGTTTCCTTCTTGAATAAGATCTAGAAGTGCCATACCACGTCCAATGTATTTTCTAGCTATACTAACAACTAATCTAAGGTTTGCTTCTGCAAGTCTTTTCTTAGCTTCTTCATCACCTTGTTCGATACGTTCTGCAAGAGCAATCTCTTCTGCTCCTGAAAGAAGTGGAACTTTCCCTATTTCTTTTAAGTACATACGAACAGGGTCATCTATGCTCATATCATCTGGAAGGGTAATGTCAATTTCTTCCTCTACCTCAATTTCCATTTCTTTTATATTGCCTATAATGTCAATACCTTGAGCTTCTAAGTATTCATAGACTTGCTCTATTTTAGCTGGATCTACATCCAGGCTCATAAAGGCCTCTATAATATCACTTTGCTCTAATACACCTTTTTTCTCTTTAGCTAAGGCAATAAGCTGTTCCAGTTTTGTTTTAAACAATAGTTTTGGATCTTGTACTTGTTCTTTCAAAATTCTGTACGCTCCTTCGGATGATATTTTAAAATTTGTCTCTTGACTTCATTAATTATTTGTAGTATACTGTAGATTAAATTATTTAACCTTTTAATAATACCTTTTTTAAAGGCTCTTGTCAATATTTTAAACATAATTTTTATAATATAATCATAAATCTACAAAAAGCCCTCTAACTATTAATGGTTAGAGGGCTTTTTTACTAAATTTGCCTGTTAGAAGCCATATAAAGAAGAGCGTTACATATAGCTGCTGCTACATTGCTTCCTCCTTTTCGTCCTCTCGCAACAATATAAGGCACATCTATTTCCATCAATTCTTCTTTTGATTCTACTACATTTACGAATCCTACAGGTACACCTATAACTAATTCTGGCTTAACCATGCCACTTTCTACCAGTTCTTTAATCTTTAAAAGAGCTGTTGGTGCATTGCCAATGGCAAAAATAAGAGGCTCTTTAAGTGTTATTGCCTTTTCCATTGCTACTGCTGAGCGAGTGGTACCTTTTTCTTTAGCACAAAATGCTACATCTTCGTCTGCTACAAAACAGTGAACCTTTCCACCAAAACTTGTAACAATTGTTTTATTAATGCCTGCTTTCACCATTTGGGTATCTGTTACGATATGAGCTCCTTTTTGTAGAGCTAGAATGGCACGTTCAACTACGTGGTCAGAAAAACAAAGATGGGTTGCATAATCAAAATCAGCAGTTGTATGAATGGCGCGTTTAATGATAGGTGCATATAGGGGATTAATCTTAGTTTCCCCCAAAATCTCATCTATCATACGAAAACTTTCTTTTTCTATATCATTTGGAAGTAAATATTTAATTGTTCTATCTGATTTATACATTTTGCATGTATCTACAAAGCGTTTTGCCATTTCAGGCTTAGTATAAAAGTGAATATGAGGGTATCCTGCAAATAGATTTCCTTTCCCTTCAACACATTGCCACTCTAATGATTTATTGACCTTTGAGGCTTTAAAGGTTTCACCATTTTGTGTACAATCAGAATAATGGAATTCATGCACCTTTAACTTTTCTCCCACTTTAGTTAGTACTGTATCTTTTAGACTTTCTATCTCCACGTAACCAAATCGGACTAGATTTTTTGTCATAGTTACTTCACCATCTAAAAAACCTACCATAGGATACTTTGTACCGTCTATAAGTTCTAAACTCTTTTGAAGATATATAAAGCCACCACACTCAGCTATACAAGGCATGCCACCTTCTAAAGCTTGCTTAATAGCTTCTTTCATAGGTTCATTATGAGCTAAAGGCTTTGCATAAACCTCTGGATAGCCTCCTCCAAGAATCAACCCTTTAATACCTATAGGAAGGGACTTATCTTCTAAAGGTGAAAATGGTATAAGTTCTGCGCCTAATGCTTCAAGTAATTCTAAGTTATCTTGGTAGTAAAAAGAAAATGCTTGATCTTTTGCAATGCCTATTTTAACCTTGGCTTCACTATCACCAGGCTCTGCATTTTCACCTAATAACTTAACTATTCCACTCGGTATAGGACTCTCTAGATTTTCAGCTTCCTTGCTTAACTCTAATAATCCTTCTATATCTAAAGTATCTTTTGTCTCTTCATATAAGCATTGTATCTTTGTCTCTAAATCTTCTACTTCTTTAGCTGTAATAAGGCCTAAATGTCTACTTTCTAAACTAGCTTCTTCTATATAAGGAAGATATCCATATACTTTTATAGATGTATGAGACTCTATCATTTCCTTATAATAAGCATAACTCATTTTACTAATACCATTTAGTATAACACCCTTTATAGTATTCTCCTTAAAGTTTAAAAATCCTTCTATAAGAGGTACAATTGAAAGTCCCATTCCCTTACATGATACAACTAAAACTACAGGTGTCTTTGTCAGCTTGGCTAACTCATAGCTACTACTAGAAGTGCTCTGTCCTATGCCGTCATAAAAACCCATAACCCCCTCAATAAGTCCTAATTCCATATCCTTAGTATGTTTATCTAAAAGATATTTACAATTTTCCTCACCCATCATATAAAGATCTAAATTATAAGAAGGTGTGTGCAGTACTTCTAAATGGAACATAGGATCAATATAATCTGGCCCACTTTTAAAAGCAGTAACCTTTATACGCTTCTCATAAAAATGTTTTAGTAAGGCACAAGTTAATGTAGTCTTTCCAGAACCACTTCCTGTACCTGCTATCATTAATCTTGGCTTATTCATTGTGCTCTCTTCCTTTCAAAGTAAGAATAAATATAGGATTTTGCCCCATTAACATATGATACGATCCTACTTCTTTACTATTTGCTACACTTATTTGTGAACAACTTATCTCTAAGTTAAAGAGTTCTTTACAAACCAAGGCCTCTTGTAATGTTTCTAAGGTAAGTGCTGTAATAACAATATGTACTTTAGGATTTTTATCTAATACAATCTTTAAAATTTCTTTTAGTTTCTTGCCACTTCCTCCTATAAATACTTTTTGTGGAGTAGGTAAATCTTCCATACCTTCTGGACAGTTAGTATGACACACTTCCATATTTATAATACCTAAATGTTCTTTATTCTTCTTAATAAGAGAAATAGCCTCTTGATTTTTTTCTAATGCATAAACATAACCTTTTTTGCACAATCTAGCTATTTCTAAAGCTACGGAACCTGTTCCTGCACCTATATCATAGACACAATCTGTTTCTAAAAGTTGTAATTTACTAAGTACTACAGCCCTGACTTCTTCTTTAGTCATAGGTATTGGTCCTCGTATAAAGACTTCATCCCTTAAACCTCCTGATACAAAGGGATAATGAGGTTCCTCACCTCTTTCAATAAGTATAACTGCTAAATCACTAAATTCAGCCTGGACAAAATCACATGCTATTCCTGTTTCTATCTTTTCTGTTTCATAAGATAGATTCTCACCAATATAAACCTGTACATGCCCTAAGCCTTTGTCTGTAAGACATCTACAAATATCTTGTACTTTAAAAGTACCTCCCGTAAGTACAAACACAGATTTATGTGTAAGCACTTCTCCTAGAACATGATTTTCTCTACCATGTACACTCATTGTATATATGCCTTCATAAGGTTTATGTAATTGGTTACAAAAGTATTGTAATGAACTGATCCCAGAAACAAAAGTTATGGGACATATTTGTTCATACTTCCTCTTAATCCATTTGGCTATACTAAAAAATCCTGTGTCTCCTGAAGCTAGTATAGCTATGACTTTTTCTTCTTCATCCTTATATTTATATCCATCATTATTCTCTTTTTTATCTTCGTCGTTTAAATGAGACTCTATAAGGTTTTCCATTTCACTCAGGGTACATGTATGAACTAAAGCATTTTTTTGTATTAGTTCTTTTACTTCATCTGTAAGTCTTTTAGCACCTAAAATCACATGAGCACTTCTTATGTTTTCAATGCCTTCTAATGTAAGGAAACGCTTGTGTCCCGGCCCCATACCTATAACTTTAATCCTCATTTTCCACCTCCTCTAACTCTTTATAAAAGGTCTCTAAAGTAACACCGGCATCCTCTATAGGCCTTCTTAAACACAGTACTGTTACACCCAGTTTATGGGCTGCTTCAAGTTTTTCATCTGTGCCACCTAATTCACCAGAATCTTTAGTGACCAAGTACTTTGCTTGTATATGTTCTAACATAGCTTCATTAAGTTTTCTAGAAAAAGGTCCTTGCATACAAATAAAGTGAGACATAAGATAGCCTTTATCTATAAACCCTTGGACTACTTTAGGTATAGGGAGCATGCGTATATAAATACGCTCTTCAAAATGGCTAAGCTTTATATAATGATCTAAATCCTTACTACCAGTTGTAAGTAATATATTCCCTGTAGTCTCTTCTAAATACTCTATAATTTCTTCTACTGTATTAAAATAAATACAATTCCCTTCTATAGGTTTACGTACAATTCTTCTATAAGGAAGGGCTAACTTAAAGCATGCCTTCTTACAATTTATAGTAGCCTCTTTAGCATAGGGATGACTTGCATCTACTACTAAATCAAATCTTTTTTCTTTAAATAAATTTATAAATCCTTCTTCATCTAGACGTTGCTGTAGTATAGTTATATTCTCTTTATCCTTCCAAGCCTTTAATAACTCTTGCCCATAATCTGTTACAACACTTACTGTAGTAGATAGATTATGTCCTTCTAAAAACTTTACAATTTCTCTACCTTCTGTTGTGCCACCTAGTACAAAAATATTTTTATACTTCATAACGTTTTTCATAACCTCTTGGTGTTACCATTTTTCCTTTTATTAATTTAGTTTCACTATTACCTATAATAACTGTTGTAAACATATCAACGCTGGCATGCATAAGTTCCTTTAAAGTACAAACCCTACTCATCTCACCTTCTCTTCCAATATGTTTAACATAACCGCATAGGGTATCTGGACTTTTATGATTCATCATAATCTTACAAGCCTTTTCTAAATAATCATGACGCTTCTTACTTGAAGGATTATATAGACAAATAACAAAATCTCCCTCTGATGCAAGGGCTATACGCTTTTCAATTTTCTCCCAAGGTGTTAATAAATCACTTAAACTTATAAGTACAAAATCATGAATAAGAGGTGCACCTAAAATAGCCGCTCCACTACAAGCTGCCGTTACGCCTGGCACTACTTCTATCTCTATCTCTTCATACTCCCTTGCCACTTCATGCATAATTCCTGCCATACCATAGACACCTGCATCACCACTACAAACCATAGCTACCTTATGCCCTTCTAAAGCTTTGTCTAAGGCTAACTTACATCTATCTACTTCTTGCTTCATACCTGTAGCAAGAAAGATTTTATCTTTGAAATCTTCTTTGATTAAATCAATATACACCGTATAACCTACAATCATGTCACAGCTATTTAGAACTTCTTTTGCACGATTAGTCATTTCAAATAAACCTGATGGCCCTAGACCTACTACATAAATCTTTTTGTTATCTTTCATGTATTATCCCTTTCTCTCTTTCTAGTTTTACAACTTTCTTATTCTACCTTTACAGTTTTCTTATTTTATAACTTTATAGCTTTTTATTATAACTTTATAAGTTTTTGCCTCATCTATCTAAAAGTTGACTATATAGTTTTCTATAGCAAGTGCCATAGTTACCCCTTCTAAAGCTATTTTGTTTAATATAAGTCTTCCTCCATTACTTCCTTTTACAGCAGCCCTTTCACATACATTATCTACACCTGTTATCTTTTCTACGAAAGCAGAAGGTGTAAATTTTCCTTCTACTTGGCTTAGTACTTCTCCTGTATAAAATGTTATAGGTTTTTTATAAATCTTACTCCATTCTAAAAGGCCCTCTTCATTTGCTTTCAAATCAATAGACACTATCTGCTTAATAGCCTCCATCGGTATATGTAACTTATCTAATTCCCTTCCTACAAGTTGATCAATTTGTAGTTTGCTAACACCTTTTCTACATCCTATTCCTAATGTAATAATCGGTGGAACAAGCCAAAGTGTCTCTTTAAAAGGTACTCTACTTGTGGTACCTATCCATATACCTAACTCTAAGACTTCTTCTTGTTCATTACAAATATCCACTAATCCTTCTGGCAAATGACCTTCTACCCCAAACTCACTTAGAAGACCAATCTTCTTACCTTGTAATAGATGAGCTGAAATACTTTTAGCTACTTTGAAATTTTTAAATTTAAATCCTTTATTATTTGCCCATTCATCTACTGAAAAACATCCTTCTATATCTGTAGCAGTTGTAACGATAGGCAGTGCTCCTAGTAATTTTCCTACTTCTCGTGCTAGCTGGTTGGCACCACCAATATGTCCTGATACAAGTGGAATAACATATCTTCCCTTCTCATCCACTACAACTACAGCAGGGTCTTGCCTTTTATCTACTAAAAAAGGAGCAATAGCTCTTATAGCTATACCTGTAGCGCCAATAAAAATAATAGCATCATAAGTCTCAAATACTTCCTTTACCCAATCTCTTAAAGAAGTATTTATATTTTCTAATCCTTCTTCTTTAAACTGAGATAGGTGAAAACCTTTTCCCTTTAGAGACTTAGAAAGGGAAAGATTCACCTTAGCACCTTTAGGTGTAAAAGAAATACGAGCTATATTCATTTTGTAGCCTCTCTAAACATATGAGAAAAACTTGGATCATACAGCTTAGAACGTTCATAAGTATCTCCTAGAAAGTCTCCAACTACAATCAACGCTGTTTTTGTAATATGATTATCTTCTATTATCTTTGCTAGTTCATGCAAATGTCCCTTATATATTTTTTCTTCTGGCCATGTGGCTTTATATACAACAGCAACAGGTGTTTCGTTTTTATACCCTCCTTGGATTAAACTTTCTTGTACTTCTTCTGCTAAAGAGACACTTAAAAAGATAATCATAGTTGCTTCATGACTAGCCAATAAACTTAGTTCTTCTTTAGGTGGCATAGGTGTACGTCCTTCCATTCTAGTTAAAATGACGGTTTGGCTTACACCTGGAAGTGTATACTCTTTCTTGAGCGCTGCTGCCGCACCACAAAAAGAACTAACACCTGGAACGACTTCGTACTCAAATCCTTTCTCATCTAAAAGATCCATCTGTTCCCTTATAGCTCCATATATACTTGGATCACCTGTATGTAAACGTACAATGGTCTTTTCCTTCTCCATTTTTGTCATCTGGTCTACTACTTCTTCTAATGTCATCTTTGCACTATCTAAAACAATAGCCTCATTCTTACACAATTTAAGAAGCTCTGTATTTACTAAAGAACCTGCATAAATGACTAAATCTGCACTTTGTAAAACTCTTTGTCCTTTTACAGTAATGAGTTCCACATCTCCTGGTCCTGCACCTACAAAATAAATCATTATTCATCCTCCTTTACAACAACTACACAAAAATAACTACTATCTTCTAATGTATCTAAGCTTTCGTGAATCTTTTCATCTGGCATACTTGCACACTCTACTGCCTTAGCATATTTATAAAGTCCCTTTTCTCTTAATTCTTCTTTTAACCTTTCCATAGATTTACCTGTCTTCATTAATACTTTTGTACCCTTTAAATCTAAATAACTCTCTTTATAAGAAGCAGGTATAATATGCAAACATTCACTCCCTTCACATAAGGAATCGTTTAAAGCTGCTGCTACACTACAAATAGATGAAATCCCTGGTATAATTTCTGTTTCATATCCTAAATTTACAATCCGTCTATGAATATACATATAGGTAGAATAAATAGTTGGATCCCCTAAAGTTAAAAAGGCTACATCTTTCCCTTCTTCTAAATAACCTTTAATACTCCTTGTTACCACTTCATGGTTTTTCTCTAATATTTCCTTATCCCTTGTCATAGGCATATAGCATTCTAAAATTTCTTGTTCCTTTATATAAGGCTTTGCAATACTTAAAGCAAGAGAATCTCCTTCCCCTGATTTTGGTACTGCAATAATAGAACATGCCTGAAGAATTTCTACTGCCTTAAAAGTCATAAGCTTAGGGTCTCCTGGCCCTACACCAACTCCATATAACTTACCTATTTTTTTCATTTTTTTCTCCTTCTTTAAAATATTGAATGAGTGCCTTGGCTCCTCTACTTGTACCAACAATCCCTTTTTCACCAAACAGAATCAGTTCAACTTGCACCTTATTCCTTACCCTAAAATCCATATGTTCCTGTATTTTATTTATAATACTTATAATAATCTCTTCATAATGAGGTAAGTCTTCAATAATTTGAAGTGCACCATCTGTTGTTTTACTTTCCATAATCTCTTTTATTATCTTGCTTGAATACCCCCTTAATGCTGTATGTACAGCAATAACCTCCATCCTTCCATCAGCATATTTAGAGTGGGTATTCATAATGCCTGCTGCTACTTTTACTAATTTACCTATATGACCTACTAAAAGTACTTTCTTAAAGCCTAAATAGGTAATATAATCTAGGGTTTCACCTAAGTAATTACTATATTTTATGCTCTCTTCTAAATCTATTCCAAGTTCCTGCAAAGCAAAATCTCGCCCATAATTTCCTGGACTTATTAATATATTCTCTAGCTTCCTTGCTTGCCTTACTTTTAATTCCATGCGAATAGTCTCAATCAGTGCACTTTCACTCATAGGTTCTACAATACCACTTGTACCTAATATAGAAATTCCACCTATTATACCTAACCTGGAATTATAAGTTTTCTTACTTATTTCTTCTCCTTCTGGTGCATAAATAAGTATATCAATTCCGCCTTTATAACCCTGTTGTTCACATACATCTTTTACTGCTTCTTCTATCATTTTTCTTGGAACAGGATTAATAGCCGCTTCACCTACAGCACACTTTAAACCTTTTTGCATCACTCTACCGATTCCTATTCCACCGTCAATATGTATACCTTCTTCAGCTTTAGTAACTCTAGCATAAATTTTCATACCATGAGTTACATCCGGATCATCTCCTGCATCTTTTATAACAGCACAGCTTATACTATCTACTTTTCTACAGGTATCATATACTTCTAAACTAAGACTTATGCCTTTAGGGGTGCTAATTTTTACTTCATCTATATCTTCTTCCGTGAGGAGCATCCATGTAGCTGCCTTTGTAGCCGCTGTAGCACAACTTCCTGTAGTATAGCCCCATCTTAATTTTTCTTGACCTTTCACTATATACTCTTCCATCTTGCTCCCTCCTTTCTACAGCTTTCTAAACTTTAGTATTCTTTATAAAATAAAAAAACTCCCACTTTAAAAGTGAGAGAGTAATTGTACGCCAAAATACATACCTAGATTTCTCTAGCTATGTTCTTGCATACACCCCCTATCGCTCGTAGAGTTTATGGTGTTTTATTAGTAGGCAGGTCTTCTGACTTAGAATCATCAAACTTATTCCCTTCCCTTCAAATGAAAGTGGTTTGAATAAGTTCTCCTCATCACAGCGGCGGGACCGTACAGTAATTACAACTGTTTCCCTATTAAGCTATTTCTAGCACCTCTAACATTATATTCAGTTTATATCTTGTATATTAATCCGTCCTTAAGTTTTAGTCAATATTACACAACTAGAATAAATTCATAACTAAACCCATAATAGCACCTAGAACCGCACCAAGCCATACAATAGCTCTAAGTTCTTTACGCATAATATCTAAAATCATTTCTTCTAACTCTAATAAATCTAAACTTTTAATTTTATCTTCAACAATTTGACTAATATTGAGAGTCTGTAACCACTTAGCCAATTGTTTCTCTACAAGATTTGCATATTGCTTCATTAAGCTTTTTTTAATACTAGGCATAAAGGACTCAAGTTCTTTAGCTAAGCCACCTATAGGATAGTCTAAACACTTATCCCCTTCTTTATCTATTACTTCATAAATCATTTGTTCTGCTTCATTTGCTATCATTTCATAAATCATACTTTCAATTTTTTCTGCCATAGTAGTCATAATACTATCATTCATAAATGCTGCAAATAATCCTAAGCTACCTTTAAGCTCTACTATAGCTCTTTGAGAAAGTGTTTTTTCAAGCTCTAAATTCATTAATGCTTCATATGCTTTATGGCTACCTTGTTTTTTAAGATGTTCTATTCCTTTTTCAATCTGACTTTCATCATCTAGCTGATTCAGTACATCTCTTACAGTCTTTTTAGATTGCTTAAGATTGATAAACCATTCTTCTAGGGTTCCTTCAAGCTGAGTACACATTTCCCTTGAAAGAAGAGTTTGCTTTAATGTTTCTGCTTCAATAAGTTGTCCTCCAACTACTCTTCCTACACTTTTAGCAATACGATCACGCTCTTTTGGGATCAAGCCTTGTGTAAATGGAATAGGCTTTTTGCCAATATAAATAGGTTTTAGTGGTCTAAATAGCATTTTAATTGCTATCCCATTTGTAATGTAACCGATGAGTCCACCTACAAGAGGTGCCATTAAAAATTCTAGTGTCATATGATTCTCCTTCTTTATCTTATGTTTATTATTTATATCTAAATAGTATTTATCTCTATCTATCCAGGTATTAAAAACTTATATCTATTATTTATTCCTATTTAATCAATAACTTTTATCAACTTTACCATAATTGTTAAATATCTTGTATTATAGTATACTAATATAATGAAATCGTAAATACGTAAAACGAAAAATATAAGGCTGAGGCCTATTTGGGGAGATGACTAAAACAAATGCAACTTACAGACTTTTTCTCGTGTGACAAAATGATTAAAGACACACAAAAACTAGGTGAGATTCCACCTTCTAAACAAATTTATAAAGAAACAGTTAATTTAGCTTGGCCTTCTGCTTTAGAACGCCTTCTTGTAAGTTTAGTAGGTGCTATGGATACAATGATGGTAGGTGTTTTAGGTGCTAGTGCTATTGCTGCCGTAGGAATTACACAGCAACCTACTTTTATTTTACTTTCTATTATTTTTTCTCTTAACGTGGGTGTTACAGCTATTGTAGCCCGTAGATGCGGTGAAGAAGATTATAAAAGTGCCAACAAAACATTACGTCAATCTATAATTATCATTGGCGCATTATCCATTATTTTAGCTTGTTTAGGTTTTATTTATGCAAGACCTATTTTAACATGGATGGGTGCAAAGCCAGATGTTTTAACAGATAGTATACTTTATTTTAGAACCATTGTAATTGGTATGGTATTTAATGCACTAAGTCTTAATATTAATGCTGCCCAACGTGGTGCTGGAAATACTAAAATTGCTATGTATACAAATATTACAGCTAATGTAATAAACCTTATTTTCAACTTCCTTCTTATTGGTGGTCGTTATGGTTTTCCTGCCCTTGGTGTAGTAGGTGCTGGTCTTGCAACAGTACTTGGTAATATAGTTGCCTTTATTATTGCTACCTATGGTATTTTACATTCTAAAACTCAACTTAAACTTAATTTTAAAGATAGTTGGAAATTAGATTTTGACACTATAAAAAGTATATTTAAAATTAGTAATAGCGCTATGGTAGAGCAACTTTGCATGCGTATAGGTTTCCTTGCCTATACCAAAATGATTACAAACTTAGGAACTGTAGCCTTTGCTACACATCAAATTTGTATGAATATCTTAAATATGACCTTTAGCTTAGGTGATGGTATGGGTATGGCCTCATCCTCTTTAGTAGGCCGTAACCTAGGTGCAAAACGCTCTGATTTATCTATTATTTACGGTAAGACAGCACAGCGTATTAGCTTAATTATATCTGCCTTTTTAATTTTTATATATGTAGTCTTTGGTAGTACGCTAGTAGGTCTATTCTCAGATGATGCTTCTATTATCTCTTTAGGTAGTCAAATCATGCTTATTGTAGCTATCGTATGTCCACTACAGATTTCCCAAGTTATTATCTCTGGTTCTCTTCGTGGCGCAGGAGATACTAAGTTTGTGGCAAGAACATCTTTTATTAGTATTTTAATTATTAGACCTATTATAACCTTTGTACTTTGCTATGGTCTTGGTTTAGGTCTTATAGGTGCTTGGATAGCTCTTCTTGTAGACCAGGCTATTCGTTTAATCTTAAATATTGTTCGCTTCTCTGAAGGTAAATGGATTTATGTAAAAATATAACTACTTCCTCCTCCCTCTACCCCTATAAAGGTAGAGGGAATTTTATTTTTAATTTTTCAAATAAATTTATTGACTTTCTTACTTTATTACGTTAAAGTGTTATTAGAATATAGGTTTTTAAATTTATATATACAATTTAACTGTCATTTATTAAAAGGGGGATTATTATAATGAAAAAATTATTAAAGAAAGTTCTAACAACAGCTACTTTAGGCATAATGGTTTTAAGTTTTACAGCTTGTTCTAACCCAAATAATACTGGAGCTGCTAATAATAATACATCTACTGCTACCATTGATAAAGATGAATGGATTATAGGCCTTGATGATACCTTTGCACCACTTGGCTTTAGAGATGCTAATGGTGAGTTAACTGGCTTTGATGTGGAACTTGCTAAAGCAATGGGAGAAAAGTTAGGCAAAAAGTTAATTCTTCAACCTATAGACTGGTCTATGAAAGAAGCTGAGCTTAATTCTGGAAATATTGATCTTATTTGGAATGGTTATACCATTAATGATGAACGTAAAGAAAAGGTAGATTTTACTGTTCCTTATCTTGATAATAAACAAATTATCGTTGTACTTGCTGATTCACCTATTCAAACAAAAGCTGATTTAGCCGGTAAAGCTGTAGGTGCTCAAAGCGAATCTAGTGCTGTAACAGCCATGGAAAAAGAAGCTGATCTTTATGCTTCCTTTAAAGATGGTAAGGCAGTTACCTTTGAAGATAACAACCAAGCTCTTATGGATCTTGATGCAGGTCGTATAGAAGCTGTTGTAGCCGATGAAGTAGTTGTACGTTACTATATTAACTTGAAAGGTGCGGGTAATTACCGTATCCTAGACGAGGATTTTGGTGCTGAAGAGTATGGTGTAGGTATTCGTAAAGGAGATACTAAAACTGTAGAAGCTTTTAATCAAGCTTATGAGGAACTTAAAGCTGATGGTACTTTAGCAGAAATTGCAACAAAATGGTTTGGTAGTAATATAGCAAAATAAACTTAAAGGAGGAACCCACTGTGGATATACTAACTACCTATTTCACTACACTTATTACCTTTTTTCAAAACTTACCTAGCCAGTTGGCTTATCTTTTTACTTATACAGCCCAACTTATGCCTCAGGTAATAGAGGGCTTAAGTGTTACACTAAAACTCTTTGGACTTACACTTTTATTTTCTATTCCTTTAGGGGTAGTTATTGCACTTGGGCGTTTATCTCGTTTTAAGGTTTTAAATAAGCTTACATCTGGCTACATTTTAATATTACGTGGTACACCTCTTCTTTTACAAATCGTTTTTGTATTCTTTGGTCTACCACTTATAGGTGTTACCTTTGATAGATTACCTGCTGCACTTGTAGCCTTCTCTCTTAACTACGCTGCTTATTTTGCTGAAATCTTTCGTGGTGGAATTGCTTCTATTGATAAAGGTCAATACGAAGGCTCTGAGGTTCTAGGACTATCTTCTCGTGAAACCTTCTTTCATATTATCTTTCCTCAGGCCTTCAAAAGAGTTTTACCACCTGTTGCTAACGAAGTAGTTACCTTAGTTAAAGATACAGCATTAGTATATGTATTAGGTCTTGATGAACTTTTAAAGGTAGGTAAGATTGCATGTAATCGTGACGCATCTTTACTTCCACTGGTTATTATTGCTATTGTCTACTTACTTTTAACAGGTATCCTTTCAAAAGTTATGGCAATTGTAGAAAACAAATATACTTACTATCAATAAGGAGGTTTTCCCATGTTAATCGTAGAAAATCTACATAAAAGTTATGGCAAAAATAAAGTATTAAACGGAGTTAACCTTCATGTGAAGCAAGGTGAAATACTAGTAATTGTAGGCCCATCAGGTGGAGGTAAGACCACTTTCTTACGCAGTATTAATTACTTAGAAAAATGTAGCCAAGGTTCTATTTCTTTAAATGGTAACTATCTTCTACAAAATGGTCGCTATGCTAATAAAAATCAAATTAAGGCCCTTCGCAAAGATATTGGTCTAGTATTTCAAAACTTTAATCTCTTTCCTCACCTTTCTGTGTTAGAAAATATGATTTATGCACCTATGCGTGTTCTTGGTCAATCTAAATTAGAAGCTACCAAGGAAGCTTTAAGTATTTTAAACTTTTTAGGCCTTAAGGAAAAAGCGAGTAGCTACCCTTATGAACTATCTGGTGGCCAAAAGCAAAGAGTTGCCATCGGGCGTGCCCTTGCCATAAATCCTAAACTGATGTGTTTTGATGAACCTACTTCTGCACTTGACCCTGCCCTTACAGATGAAGTAGCCAAAGTTATTAGAAGTCTAAGTGAAAAAGGTATGACCATGCTTATTATCACTCACGATATGAGTTTTGCTAAGCAAGTGGCTGATAGAATTGTTTCTATGGATCAAGGAAAAATCGTGGAAGAACACATGTATTCAGAAAATATTGCTATGGCATAAAACGTATAACGATAATTAGAAAAACAAAAGCCAGACTTGGAAAAGTCTGGCTTTTATTTTAAAACATTAGACTGTACACCTCGCCAAAATTGTATAATGATCTTCTCTTATCTTTATATCCCCTATCACCTTTGTACTAATATGAACCTTTTCATCTACTACTATATTTATACCTAATACTTTATCTGTTTCCACTTTACTCTTTTCTATCTCTTCTTCCCATAAGAATAGAGGCTTTCCTATAATTCCAACAGATAATCTTACAAGATTAATAAGTGATTCTTTTTCCTTCTTTTCTTTCTTAACTTTACTTAACTCTTTTATAAGTCTTATGTAGCTTTCTTCTATATCTTCATCCACTAAATGACTATACATGGCTAATGCTTCTTCTTGTACTTTCTTCTTTGGAAATTTATTTATTTTCCATTCTAGTATGGTTGCAGGATATACTTCATAAGGTAAATTTTCTTCTACCTTGGTCTTTCTAGGTTGATAAATACCTTTTTCATCAATATAAAAACGTTTTTTGAGATCTTTAATAATTTTATCGCTACTTCCTAAATCTATTGTACTTTTACCACAAGCATGAAGCCTTTGTTCAATAAGTTGCTTAAGTGCCCATTTCTTTACACCTAATACCTCTACATCATATAAATACTGAGCTATTTCTTGCTGAGTTAACATTTTAAACATTCTCTTATTGCTTATCTTTAGATTTCTTAAATTCAATGTGTAAATTTTACGATCATGTACAGTTATTACTTTCTTAATGATTTTAGCTTTTCTAAACTTACTTACAAGCTCTTTAGAAAGCTCACACCAAATTTGGCTTGTATTAATATTCCCATTTACAACTAAATTATAATCCCTATATATACTTGCTCCTACTCTAAATCCTGTTGCTACTTCTTCTACACATCCATCAATCTTAACCTTAACACCAATATTTAATTTCTTCGACCCAATACTTAAGTCTACCACTTCCCCATAGCCTATCTCCGGCCTTATAAATTTATAATCTCCTTCTTCATATTTTTCTTTTACACCGATGCGCTTGTAATTATAAGTATAATCCCATAATAATCTAGAATCTTCATCTTCTAATATATCTCTAATCACTTCTAACAAACATAAAGGTTCTTCCTCTTCACTATAAAGACGTATAGGAACTTTCCCCTTTTTATATCTGTTATTAGGTGATTCATTAAGTTCTATTAGTTTTTCTAAAGCTCTACCTTTTTCAGCAAAAGAATATATATTATAAAAGCTTTCATACGCATATATATCTCCTGTTTTTGCAAGAACACATATTAAACTATCTAAGTCTTCCCTAAGTAAATGATACAGGGCCAACTCATAATATAAATCTTCTACTAAACTTAGTTCAGCTCTTTGCCTAGTACTTGGAACAGTTACACCTTCTATTATTAAGTCCTCTTCAAAACTTACTATAATATTACTTGTATTTGATAAATGTGAAAGAACCGTCCCTTCTTTTATTCTTTCATGAAGCCCAAAGATATAACAATCTTTACTTTCTATACTTATATTTGTAATATATTGATCATCTACCTTTTGAATAAGCCTAAGTACTGTTTTGTAATAATCTTTCACCTCATCTATATGCATCCATTCTCCTCTTTTAGAAAGTTCTACAAGAGTCTTTAAGAAGTTCCTATCATAGTATTTACCAAATCCTATTGCATTAAGATAGATGTCTTTATATGAGCAAATTTCTGCTATTTTGTAGCATTTGTCGCGTTCCTCTTCTACACCCCATCTTATAGGTACCACACAACCATCTGTAAAAAGGACTATATGATTTTTATCACATACTTCATTTAAACTTGTTACAATATCTATTGCTTTTTCTAAAGGTTCTGATATAACTGTAATGCCCTTAGCAAATAATTGTTCTTCTATAATCTCATATACTTTACCCATCTTGTAAGATAAATGATCACATTTCACTCCACTTAGAATGCGATAACTCTCCTCATGCCCTGCATAGCGAATAATAGAAACATAATGATTATCTGATGCTTTCAAAGCTCTTAAAATATCCTTTACTTTTTCTTTGAGTTTGGGGATTTCACTTTCCATACTTCCAGATGTATCAATTAATAAAATATGATGACTTACATTATTGGTCAGTTCTAAAAGGGGCAATAACTCATAGAATTTAGCCTTCTTCTTTTCTCCCTCACTAATAAATACTTCCGATTCACCTAAATAATTAACATTTAATCCTTTTGATTTAATAATCATAGCTTACTCCCCTCACTCTACATTGCTTTCTAATGTATATGAAGGCGAACATATGTTCATGACAAAATATAGAAAAAAGAGATGTCCTAAATAGTCATTTTAGGACATCTCTTGCTTTTAATAAATATAATTATATGGATTAATAGGTGTTCCATCTCTTCTGATTTCAAAATGTACATGATTTCCTGTTGAATTACCTGTACTTCCTACACCTGCTATATTTTGACCTTGTGATACTTTTTGTCCAACTTGTGCATAAAGGCTACTACAATGTGCGTAATAAGTTTGATAACCGTTTTGGTGGTCAATTATAATTAACTTACCAAACCCACCATTATTATAACCTGAATAAGTAACAACGCCTGATGCTGCTGCATAAATAGGTGTACCTGCTGGTGCTGCAATATCCATTCCTCTATGGAAAACGCCCCATCTACTTCCATAAGGAGAGGAGATACGTCCTCCTCCATTTAATGGATGCATAAACATTCCTGAGTTACTACTGCTTACAGAAGAACTCGCTGATGAAGAATTATTTTGTTTTTTAGGTTTTTCTTTTGTTCCATAGGCAATTACTTTTGTTTTTGGTTCTTTTAATACTTTTTCTGAAATAAGTTCACGACTTACTTCTTTACCATTTATTTTATGTACATCTACTGTAATTTCTTTTAAACCATCATGACCTGCTTGATAAACTTTTGTTTCGTCTTTATAAAGGTCTGAAAACTCAACATACTGTATATCTGCTGGTATTAACTCTTTAAAAGTTGCCTCTTCTGTTGTAGAGATAGAAAGAATTGGATCTGGCACTTCAAGTTTAATTACATCACCAATTTGCATACGAGTTTCATCTTCAATTTGAGGATTAATTTCTAAGATATGCTCCATAGTAGTTCCATGTGCCATCGCAATATCCCAAATATTATCCCCTTCCTTCATTTCATACTCTACAACTTCTTCTGTATTTGAAAGCAAAATATCTATTGCCTCTTGTTCATCTAAAATATCTTCTTTATTTACGTAAGTACTTCTTACCAGTACATCTTCATTAAAATCAAATATTTTTAAATCTCTTTTGATTTTTTGTCCTTCTGTTGGTTCTTCTTCAGGTTCTTCACTTTTTTCTATAGATGCTACTTTTACTGCTGATTTTACTTCTGGCGCCTTTAAAGCCTCTGCAACTTCTAATACTTCTACTAACTCTCCCTTTTCATTAGTAGTAGTTTGTGTCTGCACGGCTTCCTCTGTTTGATTATTTTCTACTTGATTAGTTATAGCATCTTGAGTAGAGATTGGTTGTGGTGTAGCCACTTTATCTTGTTCTTTTTGTTCTTCTTTTTCCTCTTGTTTTTGTTCCTCTTTTTGTTCTTGCTCTTTTTCTTCACTATCTACATGCTGTATATCAAGCTCAACTTTTGAACCTTCTGGTAAATGAGTCTTTGCAATATATGCTAATACTTTTTCAGCCGTTTCTTGACTGTCAACTACAGCATAAGCTGTTCCATCTACAAGAATTTCATAAGCTTCTACCTCATAGCTTACATTCTCTTCTAACACTTTTGTTATTTCTTCAAGTGTTTGAATCTCTTTCTTTTTACTATTTACATGTTCTACAGTAATTTTTTCTTTTACTGCAATATCTACACCAGCTTCATTTTTAGCTTCTTTTACAGCTATTTCATAAGCAGCTTGAGCTTCTTCTTTTGTTTTAACAACTCCTACTACCTCTCCATCTACTGAAATAGCATAAGAATTGTTTTGCATACCAATAATGGCAAAGGTAAGTCCAATGACTCCAACGCCAACAATAACTTTATAAGTGTGTTTATTTTGTTTTATATATTCTAAAAAGGCTTTCATATTCTTATATCCTTTACAAACCGAAATTATTGTATCTTTGTTAAAAAATATTACATATTTATTACAACGTATAAATTTTAACAAAGTTTTTCCAATCTGTAAAGTGTTAGTTAAATATACTTACTACTTTCTCATAAAATAAATTATTTATCTAAAAAAGGATATTTCTATGCCTCTTTAACTTTCTTTAAATACTCATATGCCTCATTAATTTCAGCAATTTTTTTGTTTGCAAAACTTATATATTCTTCTGGCATACTTTGAGAAGCCATTTTATCTGGATGATATTCCTTAGCTAATTTACGATAAGCTTTTTTAATATCAGACATACTTGCATCTTCACTGACACCTAGCACTTGGCAGTACTTCTTAGTTAAATCTACCTGACTTTGATAGCCCGTATTACCTCTTTGTCCAGATGCTCCCTGATAGTTTCCTTGATAATAGTCATAGCTTTCTCTTATAAAAGATCTTTTAATACTAATATACTCATACTCAGAAAGACCCATTTCTGCTAAGATAAGACGAATTTGTTTATCTTCCTTATCTGTCATCTCTTTTCCATCTTGCATTGTAATGGATACAAGAAGATAGGCTACTATTAGTACAATATCACGTCTATTATAATAATCTCTTATCATTCTAGCAAAAGTTACATACTGTTCTGGATGCTCTTTACCATAGACAAAAGCATCTGCATATTCATTAAGTTCTTCATAAGGCACACCAAAATAGCGTACTACAAACTGTTTAATAACTGTAATTTCTTCTCTTGTTACATTGCCATCTGACTTTGCTACAATAGCTGCTAAGGCCATTATAGAGGCTATAACAGGATTTTTACCTTTAAATGCTGGATGGTTTCTTAAATCTCCTTCAAATTTAGGATAGTTTTGTGGGATAAATGGAAAAATGAATATTAACCATGGGAAAAAGAAACCTATGATCCCCCATACAACGGGATTTCTTCTTTTATAAAGTGCAATACCAGCTATAATAAAGGCAATAATTACTGTAAAAATAAATGAAATAATACTTATTCCAAATCCTAAAATACCTTGTATCATACTAAGTAAGAGCTCCATTTTGCTCACCTCTTCTTGTCTTAAATTTATTCATCTATATTAAAGTATTAATATACATTAGCTATTTTAACATACCATTATCATTTGTATAAGGTATGTAGAAATTAAAAAAAGGTAGAACTAAAAGTTCTACCTTTGATTTACAAATTAAAGTTTAACTACGTTTTCAGCTTGAGCGCCACGTGGTCCTTGAGTAATATCGAAGCTTACAGCTTGACCTTCTTCAAGAGTTTTGAAACCATCACCTGTGATTGCTGAGAAATGTACGAATACATCATCACCATCTTCTCTAGCGATAAAACCAAAACCTTTTTCTGCGTTAAACCATTTAACTGTACCCTTGTTCATCTTGAGTACCTCCTAATAATAAATTTGACCGTAAAATAAAAACTTCACACATCATCAAAGATCATAGAGCTTAATACTAACGCATTATATAATCCCTGATCATATGTGAAGTTTATAAAATACATAATCTTTCCTTATTTACTATAACTTATTACAAAAAACTTGTCAAGTGTGCTTTACTCTTCATAAAGGCCTTCTTCTAAAATTTTTCTTGCTAGAATACCTATATTTACTTCTTTTGTATCCATATAAACATCTATAACACGATCAGCTAAAGTAACTTCTACACATTCTATATGTTTACCTGTCTCATCTACAAAATTAATAATATCATAAGTTAATATTTCTTCTTTAAGTTGTTTTAATGTAATCATAGTGTATCTCCTTTATCTATATGCTTGTATTTATTATAACAGAAACTTTTAATAAATTCTTCAAAAAAAATATAGAACATTTGTTCTATATGTAGTATAATACTTTTATGAATAAGTTAAAAGGAGAGTTAAATCATGAGTGTAACGGGAAATATTCGTGAAGTCTTAAAACAAATTGAACTACTAATTAAAATCTATGGCAATGCTTCGCTAACGGAAATTCAGCAATCTGTCTATAGTGTTCGCCATAAATAAATAGTTTATACATACTTATAGGAGGCACTTAAATGTGCCTCCTATTCTTCTTGTTATATATATTATTCTATACTTTTAACTGGTTTTACTATTGTTTTAATATACACAAATCTGAGATTTAGAAAGCTTATATAACACACTTTAACCATTACATCTTATCTGTATGATGTTTTTAATGCATTTAATAGTACCTTTGGATCTTTTTTATATGGTGTTACTGGACAAATTTCTTTATCTTTTACATCAAATAAAGTATATACTGCAATACGTGCTGCACGCACTGAATATTCTTCTGTAAATACCATATCTTCTGGGATTTCTACGAATTGACTTATCATAGCAAAGTTAGTTGACCCTTCTGGTACCACTGGAGGTCTATCTGACATTTTTCTTGGTTGGAATTGAGCATCAATGTAAGGCATCATACATGGAATTACATTAATAATAGTATCCATAATATCATCTTGCTCTTTCTCAAAGTGTAAGTGATGAAGAAGTTCAATTAGAATTTCTTTTCCTGTACACTCTCTCATAGTCTTTTTCACATAATTTCCTTGTTTATTAGTATAGATACCATACCCCCAGAAAATAGTTGTATCCATAGGTTGATTTTTAAAGTGTGGCTGAGCCGCTACTACAATACTCATAAGCCAATTAGAATCTTTAAATGTCATAAGTGCTCCACTACCTGGTATATTACCTGAAAACTGTTCAATCTTTTTAAGCAATTTGTTTCCTTTACAAGTAACAGTAAAGCTTTCCCAGTTCGTTTCTTCTGGATAATCAAAAAATGGTGATGGATTACCTAAACGTCCTGGTTTCTTTCTTGCAACTTTTGCCCATAGTGCCCCTGATATAGGTTTTTCTGGTTCATACTGAGCCGGTGTATTAAAATCACCCAGTCTTGCATTATCTGTCATACATCCATTAGTCATGATGCATACATCTTCTGGCCTTAGTGAAATGACTTTTTCTCCTTCATCATCTTCAATATGAATAGCATTTACAGTAATATCTTCTCCTTCAGCAAAATCAATATCTGTCACTGTAGCATTAATACTAAAATCTACACCATATCCATCTAAATAAGCTTTTAGTGGTAAAATGACAGACTCATATTGATTATAAGGTGTACGTGTTACGCCTTCTAATGTTTCAATACGTGAAAACTCAAAAATCATACGCTCCATATAACGTTTAAATTCAAACAAGCTGGACCATTTTTGAAATGCAAAAGTAGTTTGCCACATATACCAAAAATTTGTTGTAAAGAAATGAGGTGTATGACTGAACCATTGTTCAATAGTCATATCATCTAACTTTTCTTCTGGTGTAATCATAAGTTTGCCTAAAGCTAATCTATCTGCTTGATTAAAGCCCATACTCTTTACATCTAGAATACGCCCTTTCTTATCTATTAATCTTGCTTGAGCATGTGTTGGATGATGATGGTCAAAATTAAGTATTTCTTCTGTTACACTCATATGTGGCATATCCAGTGAAGGAATACTTGCAAAAAGTTCCCAAAAGTTTTCATAGGTTTCTTCATTTAACATACGTCCACCACGACATACAAAACCTTGACTTTCACTTCCTGCTCCATCATTACTACCGCCTAGTATATGCATACCTTCTATAATATGAATATTTTCTCCTTTAAAGCCACAGTCGCGAATTAAATAAGCAGCTCCTGCTAAACTTCCTAGTCCTCCACCAACAAAATATACTTGTCTATCATCATGCTTATTATTAGATAGTCTAAAAGGTACTGTATTTACTTCTTTCTCTTTATAGCATTGTTTGTCTTGCTTCATCTTAAGAACAGTAAGTGCTACTGCACCTACTGCTGTTCCTACTAACCATAATCCTTTATAACTTTTTTTAGGTGGTGCCACATATCTTCTTACATTCATAAATTGCCTTGTAGTTTTTCTTAAGTTTTTTTTCATTTTTCCAACCTTCTTTTATATGTTATGAAGTAAATTACAATTATCTATATGTTAAACATCTTTACCTCTTTTTATTCTTAAGAGAATTACTTTTCATTTCCAGTTTAATTTGCTTATTTTTTTTATTTTTCGAGACATATTAAATATAGATTTATTTTAAATAAGCCATTTTTTTGCTTGAAAGGAGACATTTATTATGAATTTGACTCAACTTTTCGCGCTCCTTATTTTTCTTGTAGTCATTTTCTTCATTATTACTGAAAAGATCGATCGTACAGTAGCTGCTATGGGTGGTGCTCTACTTATGGTATTATTCAAAATCATCCCCTCTGATAAAATCATTGGCTATATAGATTTTAATACTATTGGTGTTTTAATAGGGATGATGCTAGTTGTATCTGTTATTAAGAACTCTGGACTTTTTGAATACATTGCAATCTTTACTGCAAAGAAAGCCAAAGGTGATGCTTGGAAAATCCTTCTTAGTTTTGCTCTTATAACAGCTTTCTTATCTGCTACATTAGATAATGTAACAACGGTTCTCCTTATTGGTCCTATGACACTTGTTATTACTCATATCCTGGAGTTAAACCCTATTCCATTTCTTATTACGGAAATTTTAGCCTCCAATATTGGTGGGACGGCAACACTTATTGGAGACCCTCCTAATATTATGATTGGAAGTGCAGCTGGTTTAGGTTTTAATGATTTCTTAACCCATACAGGACCTGCATCTCTTGTTATTTTAATTGCTACACTTTTTATTTTATATTTCTTGTATCGTAAGCAACTCGTAGTTGATAAGGTGCATAAAGATGAAATTCTATCCCTAGATGAAAAGAAAACTATAAAAGATAAAAGTCTTCTTATTAAAAGCTTAATTGTTATGGCCTTTATTTTATTTGGTTTTATGACACATCAAACTTTTCATCTTGAGTCTAGTACTGTAGCACTTACAGGTGCTGTAGTTCTCTTGCTTATTGGCAAACAAGATGTTGATGAAATTATAGGTGGTATTGAATGGTCAACTATTGCCTTTTTTACAGGTTTATTTGTACTTGTAGGTGGACTTGAACAGGTGGGTATTATCCATGCACTTGCCAATACACTTATTGATCTTACTGCTGGACAACCTGTTGTTACAATGCTTGTTCTTTTATGGCTCTCAGCTATTGTCTCTTCTTTCTTAGACAATATTCCATTTGTAGCTACCCTTATTCCCCTAGTACTTACTATGGAGGCTCAAGGTATTAATGTAGGACCATTATGGTGGGCTATTTCTCTAGGTGCTTGCTTAGGTGGAAACGGTACACTCATTGGTGCCTCTGCTAACGTAGTTTTAGCTAATATTGGAGAGAAAAATGGCTATAAACTTTCTTTTGGTAAGTACTTTAAAGTAGGATTTCCGCTTATGTTATTATCTATCGGTATAGCTACTATTTATTTGCTATTATTTTTCACATAACTAAATTCAAAACAAGGATGTGAGCTTTATGAACGTAAACACTGTAAAAGGTGATACAATTGAAGCTAGACTTCGTTGTCTAGGTGCACACGATATTCAACAAGTACAAGGTACTTTATACTTTGTCTCTTTCGATCTAGCCGGCACTGAAGTTTCTTACACTTATAATATTAATACTAAAAATAAATATTTCCTCCAACGTATTAAACCCTACCCTCTACCTGAAGGCATCTTTTCTGATGAAGAGCAGGTTGTAGAATTTATTAAACGAGATCTTAAGAAATTTAATAATGCCCATCATAGTCATAACTTTGATCATTTTATTAATGTAACTCAAATGATTCATATAACAACTAAAGAACTAGAAACATTCTTTCTTAACTATAATGTAGATAAAGAATGCCTAGATAAGCTTTCAAATGAACTTGAGGATATTCGTAAAATCATTCATGAAGCTAAAGACCGTAGTGAACACATTATTGTATAGATTCAAACATATTTTTTTATAGAAAAAGCTCTATCAATCTAAAATTTTAGCTTGATAGAGCTTTTATAATACATTTATTTTTTAGTATAGATTTTCTATAGACATTTATAAATCTTAAGTTTAAGCTGCTGGAGTAAATTTAGCTAAGATTGCTTCAACTTCTCCTGAATTAATATATGTTACATTTTCTTTTACAGTTAAAGGCGCACTAAGTTCCCCACCTACAGTAGACATACTGTCTTTTGCATCATATTCTTTACTGTTTAATGTAAAAGTTAATACAGTTGTATCTTTTTGGGCTGTAACTACTTTGTTTGCATCATCAAAACTTACTTTGAAACCTTTATCTTGTAAATAAGCTCTAAGTGCCACTTCTTTACCTTCAATTACTACAGCTGTTTTGGTAGGTGCTTCTTCTACTGTTGGTACTACTACCGTAACTTCTTCAACCACTGGTGCTTCTGCTACAACTTTCATACGTGTTTCAAATGTACCTGGTACTGTACCTAATTTCTCAACATAAGCTAAAAGAGTATCCATTAAAGTATTGTATTCTGCTTTAATAGGATAGCTTGCAAACATTGTGTAACCATCTCCACCTGCTGCCATAAAATCATTTGTTGCTACTGTATACATTTTTTCAAGATCAAGAGGCTCTCCTGCAACCTTAACATCACTGATTCTACTTCCTACTTCTTTATAAGCATTTAAAGTAAAGGTAATGCCTGCTGTATGAGGGAATCCTCCTTTTTGATTTGGGTAAGAATCTACACCATATTCAAGTGCTGCAAGTACATCACTACCTTTTATTTCTTTTACCATAATTGTGTTACCAAATGGGAATACTGTAACCATATTATTCATAGTAATATCCCCGGCTTCAATAGAAGTACGGATTCCACCACCATTTGTAATGGCAATTTGCGCACCTGTAAGATCAAGCATAGCATCTGTTGCTAATTGACCAAGGTTAGATTCACCTGTTCTTACGACTTCTCGATCACCAACTAATTTAACTGCTGTAGTTCCTACTACTTTTTCTAAAATTGGTTTTTGAGCTTCTTCAACTTTTGCAATAGCATCTACAATACCTTGTTTAGGTGCTACTTCAGCAAATGCCGCGTAGCCTAATAAAGCTGGTGTTTTAGATACTACTTTACCATCTTCTACAACTACTTCTACTTGACCAATATCTTTAAGAGCAGTACCTGTACTCACAATTAAAGTATCCTTTACCATACGGCCTTCTGGAAGTGTTGAATGACTATGTCCATCTACAATAACATCAATACCTTCTACACCTTCTGCTACAAGATTAGATGTATAGTCTCCCTCATCAAGACCTAAATGACTTACCATAACAATAACATCTACTTTTTCTGTCTCTTTTAAAGTTTTTACTGTGGTTTTAGCTGTTTCTATAATATCTGCAAATGTATAACCTACTACATTATCTGGATGTGTTTTAAAAGCTGTTTCTGGTGTTGACATACCAAAAACCCCTACTTTAACCCCTTCAAACTCTTTTACTATGTAAGGTTTTACAACCTGTTTATCCCCTTTAAGCACGTTAGCTGATAAAACTGGATAATTTAACTCTTTAACGATACTCATTAGATTTTCTGCACCAAAGTCAAACTCATGATTTCCGATTGTCATGGCATCATAACCTACTTGATTAACAATATCTATAATGCTATGCCCCTTCTCCATATTGGCAAAAGGTAAACCTTGGAACATATCTCCTGCATCTAAAACGATTACATTACCACTAGCTTTTTCTGTTTCTACAAATGTTGCAAACTTAGCAA
Organism: uncultured Eubacteriales bacterium; assembly: GCA_900551325.1. Lineage (GTDB taxonomy): Bacteria > Bacillota > Clostridia > Lachnospirales > Cellulosilyticaceae > Holtiella. The sequence continues at coordinate 134,218 of URVM01000001.1, forward strand.
ACCCTATAATATCTTTACCATTATCTTTTACATTTGCGTGAGTATCATTAGTATGTAGAATTTTAACCTTTGTTTCTTTAGCAAAAAGAGGTACTGCTGTTAATAGTGCTATCGACATAATGGCTAATACTTTAATTCCTAACTTTTTCATCTTTCTCCTCCTTGAATATATAAGAATTATTTAAACTCCTATCTATATTTATATCATTAAACATTTCAAAATTCAAGGAAATATTCTTACTTTTATGTAATCTTTAATCCCCTACACCTAAATCTGTATTATGATACAAAACTTCTATTTTAGGATTTTCATCTAAATACTTATAAGTTGCTCTAAACCACTCTACAAGTTCTTCATCTCTCTTAATTTGTGTGGAATTATTAATAAATACATTAACTGTAGCATGATTAAAATGTTCTATAATAATATTCATATCTTTTTCTATCATTTCTCTTGTTTGTCCTTTAATTCCTACCATTATACAAGGTGAATCAAAGTACTGTTTAAGTTCATTATAATCTTTAAAATTAGCATTTTTATTTAAAACTGAATTTCTAAATCTTTCATCAAAAGTTTCTACTCCTATTTTAAAAATAATAGGGATATTAAAAAAGTCTCTCATTTCCTTAATACGCTTTCTATAGCACCAATGACTTTCAAAATAAAGCTTTTCAATCCCCTTTTCTTCTACTATTTCCTTAATTCTATTTAGAGTAGCTTTAGGTAACTCAAAACAACTTCCTGAATTAATTACCTCCAGCACTTTATACTTCCCTGTTACTTGTTTTAAAACTTGAAAATTTAGAGTATTCATTTCCGATTCTACTGTATCATTATCTAATATGTAGTCACAAAAGGTACATTTTCCCCATACACAAGGAAATCCTTTTAGTAGTACAATTTCTCTTTTATTTTTATTGGTTACTTCACTATATCTATCCACTTATTAACACCTACTTATTTTCCTTATTATGTAATTATTAAATTTATAATTATTCTACTTGTCTTTACCTAAATCTAATATAGAGTATTTAATCTGGTTAGGTAGTACCTTTATACCTACCCCCACTAAAATAACAGCCATTAATTTATCTATATAATCTGTTAATATTTGAGTCATAAAAATACTTGCAACATCTCCAAATCCTAATGTTATTAGTACTTGAACAACATAAGAAGATCCTGAAGAAGTGATACCCCCAAATAAAATAGCCGCTATTATTGCACTAATTAATGATGTAGGTAAGACAAAACACAATACCCCTATGAATATTCTTTTACTTTTTAACCAACTCTTCTTATACATAATACCTGCTAAAAACCCTGTTGTAATTTGTACAGGAGCAAAATATAAGGAATATATGTCAAAAGTTATGCCACTTATTAAGCTCCCACTAAGTCCTGTAAGTACAGCATATTTAGGACCTAAAAGGCAAGCAATTAAAATAGTTCCTATTGAATCAAGATAAATAGGTAGTTTAAATTGAAGTGCTATAAAAGCTCCTACTATATTCAGTGCAACACCAAATCCCATTAAAGTAAGTTTTCTAATATTTGTTTGTTTGTGCATATTAAAAAACCTCCTTTAACTTTTCACTTATATCTTCTTTTTCAAAAAGCCTTTTAATAAAAAGTTCCATAAATCTTCTTTCATCTACTTGAGTTAGAACATATGCATTACTAGGTTTCTTATAAAAATGTTCTACATCTACTATACTTTGTCCCATAGCTATACCTTCTGTAGCTACTTCTACAAAACTTTCAAACCCTTCACATAAACTTCTATCTATAAAGTAAGCTACTGCTAAAGGATCATTAATAACACATCCTATAATACCTTCTTGGTGCCAGTGAAAATCTATATAAAATCTTGTAATTTTAGTTATAAAATCAGCCTTCTCTTCATCTAATCGTTTAATAAGTTCTAAAATATTAGGAGTCAATACAATCTTTCTTGTTACATCTAGACCTACCATATGTATTTTCTTAGGCAACTGCTTAAAAACATAGTCTGCTGCCTCTGGGTCTACCCAATAATTAAATTCAGCTACAGGTGAGCAATTTCCATGTATTCTATATGCCCCTCCCATTGAAACAAACTCATCTAAATAATTAAATGCTTCCTTATCTTGAATTAAAGCTTTTGCTATATTAGTAAGTGGACCTAATGCAATAATAGAAACCTTATTATTTTCTCTTAGTGTTTTGATTATGAAATCTACTGCATTCTCTTGGTACTGTACTTCTATAACCTCTTCAAAAAACGTTTCCCCTAGCCCATCTTCTCCATGTGTATCTTGAGCTGTTACCAGTTCTCTTTTTAAAGGATGTTCTTCACCTAAATAAACTGGTATATGTAGTGCATTACATTGTTTAAGTACTCTTAATACATTTTGTACACCTATTTTAGCAGGAACATTCCCACTGCATACTGTAATACCTACAATTTCTAACTCTTCTGATTGGACAGCTAGTAAGATAGCTAAGGCATCATCAATGCCAGGATCACAATCAATAATCACTTTTCTTTTCTTTGTTAATTCTTTCTTCATTTCTATTCCTCCTTAAATTTTCTAAGGAGAACTATACGGCTTTAAAATAAAAAAAGCCGTATCTAAGGATACGACTATATACTGTCACTATATATGCCCTTAGTTTTTTATACTGGGAGTTCTCGAACCAGTCCTAAATATATCATTTAGAGTTTGAGGGATTATAGTTATATATTCCATTTTTATCTTATCATTTGAATTATATCATTTCAATAAAAATAAATCTAATAACTCTTCTTTACTTAGTTTTTTAAGAGCCTCTTCATTGCTTAATCCATTTTCCATAACTGTTTCAATTAATTCTTTTTTACTTTCTTGAAGGGCAAGTACCCTTTCTTCTACGGTATCTTTTGCTATAAGTGAAATTACATTAACTACTTCCTTTTGCCCAATACGATGTGCTCTATCTGTTGCTTGGTTTTGAACTGCTGGATTCCACCATGGGTCAAAATGAATAACCATACTGGCACTTGTTAAATTAAGGCCTGTTCCGCCTGCCTTTAAAGAAATTAAAAAAACTTGGTTATCATTGGTGTTATTAAAATCTTCTACTAGTTGTACACGTTTATCAGCCTTTGTTGTACCATCTAAATAACTATAGCTAATACCTTCTTTATCTAAACGTTCCCCTATATGACCTAATACTTTTGTAAACTGTGAAAATACAAGAATCTTTTTATCTTTAGCTTCTTTAATAATCTCTATAAGTACTTCTAACTTAGAATTTTTTCCTTGATAGTTTTTCACCAACCATTCTGGCATTAAACAAAGTTGTCTAAGCTTAGTCAAATAGGTAAATGCAAGTAAATTATTTTTACTTTCACCTAGTATTTTCTCTTGGGTTAATTTAGTAAAGGCTCTATAAGCTTGTGCATGATAGTTTTCTAATGGTACATAAAATTTTTGTTCGATTTTATCAGGTAGTTCTTTAGCTACTTCTTTTTTAGTTCGTTTAAGAAGAAAAGGTTTTATAAGACCTTTTAAAGCTTCTATTTGGCTTTTTTCTCCCATAAATATTTTTTGAAATTGAGATTTTGAATAAAGATAATCTGGTATAACAAAATCAAAAATAGACCATAGTTCTAGTAAATTATTTTCTATAGGTGTACCTGTTAGAGCAAACTTTACTTTTGCCTTAATGGTTTTCATTGTACGAGTTAATACTGCATCTGGGTTTTTAATAGCCTGTGCTTCATCAATAATGCAGTAATCAAATTGTTTACCACTATAAAAAGCTATATCATTTTTATAGGTAGTATAAGTAGTAAGCAGTACATCATAATCTTTGTATTGATTAATCATTTGTCCTCTTTCTTTATGTCCATGTACAATACCTATTTTAAGCTGTGGCGCAAACTTATTAAATTCATTTTTCCAGTTATAAATCAAGGCTGTTGGTGTAATGATTAAGCTTTTCTTTTTAGGCCTACTCATTAAAAAGCTTATGACCTGCAAAGTTTTACCTAATCCCATTTCATCTGCTAGTATTCCTCCAAATTCATATTCTGCTAAAGTAGAAAGAAATTCGAAGCCCTTTACTTGATAATCTCTTAAAATATCCTTTAACTCATCTGGTACTGTATGGCATACCTTCTGCTTCTTCTTAAACTTAGTTATAACTTGGTTAATATAGCGTTGGTTTTCAATAAAACTTGTGCGCTCATTAAAGTATTCTTCTAAATATAGTACTTTACTTGGTGAAATGGACAGGTTCTCAAAGTCATTATAAAGCCCTAATAGTTCAATAAACTCTAGGCCCTCTTTTAGTTTAGGTTCATTTAAGTCTATACAGCTTCCATCATTTAAACGATAAAGCTTTTTGCCTTCTTTAAATGCAGTATAAATTTTACGATATTCACTGTTTGAAATACCTTCTATATCAAATTCTAATTTCATACTTCCATTTCGACCTAGGTTAAAACTCATATGAATCAGTGGTGTATATATTTCACCTTCTTTATCACCATCAGCATCTTTTCCACTTCTTAAACTTTCAAGTCCTTTTAATACAGTTGCTACTACATGGGGACAAATTTTACTATTACCTGAAAAATTGATAGCACTTGTACAATCACAACTACTGTCTATTGTTCCTCGTCTCCCATCAATATTTGCCATGCAAGTATAATTTTGACGATGATATTCATCTCTTACACTTGCATAAAAGGTTACACCGACCTCTGTCTGATGGGCATATTCTCCATATACACATTGATTTTTATATAAGGCTAAACCACTTTTATATTTCAAACCATCCGTATTAAGCTTTAAAAGTTCTGGTACCCGTTTTAAATCCATCTTTTCACCCTCCTTACAATATAAAATCCTCAAAACCTACTTTTCTTTCAAGTAAATTTGAGGATCTTACAGTACTATTTATGTCACTGATAAAATTGTAACATACAATAAATATCTTTTCTAGTCATAAACTCTACTTGTTCACTTTCTTCCTTCTTTAAGTATTTCTAATTCTTCTCCTAATTCTTCTAGTATCACATGCTCAATATTATCAATAGTTTCTTGGGCAGTAAACTCTTCATCTAATCCTCTACTTAATTCTCTCTCCCAAATAGTAAAGGCCTCTTTATCAAGTGGTGTTGGTGCATACTCTCTCGTTAAATTAAGTACTTCATGATATACTTTTTGATCTTTTTGCCCACCTAAAAATGGATTTTCATGCTCTAAATTCTCTTTATCCTCTCTAAAAGGTAAATAACCTGGAATACTTCCTACACCCTCTTGTTTATATTTGAAATTATAGAATTCTATAAACTTCCATGCAGCATCCTTATTTTTACTATTTTTTGGCATAGACATAATTGTGCTATTATTCCAACCATATATATTAAATGGCAACCTAGTTACACGCCATAAGCCTTCTTGCTCTGGCAATAAAGCTTGTAACTCATTTGCTCCCCACGATCCTAAATAAAGCATAACTAACTCACCTTGTTCAAGTGCTGCTTTGCCTCTTTCCATCCATATATCTGCATATAAAGCTAGTCTCTCTTTATGAATTTCATGACTTAGTTTAATAGTTTCTTTAAATTTAGGCGTTAGCTTAATAAAATTTAGATTTTCATCAAAATAAGGCCCTTCTGAATTAGCTATCCATACGGCATTGCTTGCCCATTGACAAATATATTTTCCATCTAATCCTAAAGTTCTAGCCATATTCATCCAATTGGATGGGCTTTCCATAAACTTTCCTAAAGCTTCTGGATCTGAAGGAAAACCATACTCTTCTAAAATATCTGCCCTATAATAAGTAACTATAGGCGCTGTGGCAAAAGGAAGGCCTATCAAATCCTCTTCACCAAACATTTTACCTACTTCCCACATCTCTTTGTCAAAATCCTCTTTATAATCATTTGCAGTATAAGGCTCTTGGCTTAAAACTTCAAAAGAAGATAAAGTATTGAAGTTAGACCAGTCTGTACTATCTATAACCATAATATCTGGTCCATCTCCACTTACTAATGCCTCTAAATATACTGGAACATACTGTTCATATCCATATGACTTTGCTTCTACTTCTATGTCTGGATAGTACTCATTAAATTCTTCAATAACACTTTCCCATCCACCATAGTAAGACCAAATAGTAATTTTTTCTTTCTCTTTGTCTTCATTATTTTCTAATGAGATTACTTCTTGTTCTTCTCCCCTAATCCCTTGTTCAAACCCATTACGCATAGTACAACCTATGCTAGTCAAAATAAATAGTACCCCTATCCACCATAAATACTTTTTCATAACTATTCCCCTAGTATTCTATTTTATTAGATATTATTTCTTCCATAAAACTCTCTTCAATTTCTTTATTAAATGTACAAATTCTTTGTCCACCTTTGTTTTTAGAATAGTACATAGCCATATCAGCATTTTTAATAATATCCTCGATATTACTTCCTTGATCTGGATAAATCCCAATTCCAACACTACCAGTAATTAAAAATGGTTTTTCTTTTAATATAAAAGGTTGATTAAAAATATCTAAAATTTTTTCACTCACTTCTTCTATACTTCTTTCTTTATAGCTATGGTGTATAATAACAAACTCATCCCCCCCTAAACGAAAAGCCTTAGTAAAATGACTTTCTAGCTTCTTTAAACGCTTTGCAACTTGTATAAGAAGCTTATCCCCTGTATCATGTCCTAATATATCATTAATTTGCTTAAATTTGTCTAGGTCAATAAACATAACAGCTACTTTAAAATCTATTTCCATTTTCATGATGCCGCCTAAATATTCTCTAAAAGATAATCTATTAGCAAGTCCTGTTAATATATCATAATAGGCTAACTTATGTAATTCTTCTCTTGAGTGTTCTAACATTCTAGCTTGTTCTTTTAAAGTATGGTTAAGCTTATCTCGTTTTTCAAACATATCATTTAATTTATTGTACATATTTTTAATATTAATGATTAATAAATTAATTTCACTGGCATTACTTTCTGGCCATAACATTTTTTCTTGTTCATTTAATTGTTCAGGTAAATCATTAGTCAAATCTACAAGTTCTTGTATAGAACGTAATAATAAACGTTTAAACATCCAGTAAGCAACAAAAAGAAATACAGAAAATATGCTCATGATTTGAAAACATACTACATACTCCTCCATAATACTTTCTTTGTAAGTATCTATTGGTGTAATCACTTCTATATTCAATTGTTTTTTTATAATGGGTAATTCATACACATAATATCCTTTTACTTCTTGAATAAACCTATTATTTTTCTTAGCATCTCTTAGTTGAATATAATAAAAGTTTTCTTTTAATTGGGTAGCTTTCCCTTCAATTTTCATATTCATTATTTCTTCTTTCATTTCCTTGCTTGTACTCATAATCACATTATCTCTATCATTTTTTATCAGTATAGAAAACGGCTCTTGAAAAGAATAATGTTCAAGTACTTTCTCAATATGCCCTATTTGAATACGTCCTTGCAGCTTGAATTTTTGTAAATCTTGCTTGCTCCAACTATTTATTCTTTTTTCTATATCTTTTGTTAACGTCTGTGCTTGACTATAATTTCTACTTTTAAAGGTATCTTCAAATTGTCTTCCATTTAAAATAGTTGTAATAAGAAAAGGGGTAATCATTGTAAGCATAATAATTTGAAAAGCCACATGTTCTAAAGATAAGGTTCCCTTATCCCCATTCTTTTGTTTCTTATATAATAAGTAATAATACCCTATCATTTCCCCAATAAATACATTTATAATGCTGTTTATAAAGGTATTTATTATACTAAAAGTCATTTGTCCCGCTGTCATTCCTATATTGTAATAATAAATCCAACTATAAATAGCACCAAAAAATGCCCAAAAAACTAAAACCTCAATAAGCATTTCTTTTTTATTTGCCTTAGAGTTTCTATAACATACAAATAATACTTCTAACATATAAAGTAAGCTAATTAAAGAAAAACCTTTTATAAAGAAGGTTCCAGTGTATATTATAAGTATAGCTATTGCTACATATTTAAATTTATATATTCTTGCTAATGCAAATAAGAATAAATTACCAAATATGAATCCTATATCAAATACATAATGTACTGGGTAAATATTAGCTAAAAAACCACTGATTGCTAAAATACCAAATATTATGATTCTATCCATAACATACACCCCCTTCTCCCATGATTATAAGTAGTATTATATCATTTTTTTAGAATCTTGTACATTTTTTATACAATTTAGTATAAAAAAATGCATAGTTGTAAAAACTATGCATTTTCTATATTGATAATCTCATCAATAAATTCTTTATTATTTTTAAGTGTTTCTGAACGCATTACTATAATTTGAATATCTTTAATTTCTCTTATCCAATTATGGATATGATCTTGCGTTTCTTTAAATTTCTCTATTTTTTCTTCTATAGCGTTATTATAAGCCTTTAAGCTTTCACTTTTACCCTCGTCTTGGGCATGCTCTGCTAAAAAGTCATTTAATTCCTCTTTTAAGTCTTCTAGATTGTTGTTTAACTCTACGTATTCTACTAATTTAGCGTCTTCTCTTTTATGATTAATTGTACATTCGTCACTCCAAAGTTCTAGTTGACTTATAAGCTCATCTAATCTACGTAAATCCCCTTCAAAACACTCGTATTCTTCTTCTAATTGTTCATTATAAATCATAAATCCTCCTCTAGATTGTAATCAATCTATTTTATATTTTTTTAACAACCTCTGATTTAAGTTTCATAGCTCCAAAGCCATCAATTTTACAATCAATATCGTGACCATCAGTTGCTTCAGGTATTAAACGAATTCCTTTTACTTTTGTTCCTATTTTAATTACAGATGAGCTTCCCTTTACTTTAAGGTCTCTAATAACTGTTACAGTATCTCCATCATTTAAAACATTTCCATTTGCATCTTTAATAAGATTTGCTTCTCTTTCTTGTGCTGCACTTACCTCTGTCCATTCATAAGCACATTCAGGACAAACTAATAAACTTCCATCCTCATAAGTATATTCTGAATTACATTTTGGGCAATTTGGTAAAGTAGACATTTTTCAATTTCTCCATTCATCAATATTTTATTATTTATTAAAGGTTTTTCAGATTTACATACTATCATAGTCTTCTTGAATTGACAAATCTCTTTACTTATTATTTCCTATAATATTGATTTTATCATTTGTTTATTTAACACACCTCCTATAACTTTTACTTATAGCTCCCATATTATATATTTATTTTACGTATAGGTATATTTAGTGTATAGTACAATAGTAATGTTGATTTTCGAAATAATTCATATAAAGATTCAAAGGAGAGATTATATATGGAAAGAATGGTAGGAACAATATCCAGAGGTCTTCGTGCACCTATTATCCGTGAAGGAGACGATATTGCTGCAATCGTTGTAGATAGTGTTTTAAAAGCTTCCGAAGCTCATAACTTCGAAGTACAAGATGGTGATATTGTAACTGTTACAGAGGCTGTTGTTGCACGTGCTCAAGGTAACTACGCAACAGTAGATGCTATTGCAAAAGATGTACAGACTAAATTTGGTGATGATACTGTAGGTGTTCTTTTTCCTATCTTAAGCCGTAATCGCTTTGCAATCTGTCTTCGTGGTATTGCAAAAGGCCTTAAAAAAGTGGTTCTTATGCTTAGCTATCCATCTGATGAAGTAGGTAATCATTTAGTTGATCTTGACCTTCTTGATGAAAAAGGTGTAAATCCTTGGACAGATGTTTTAACTGAAGAAGAATTTAGAAACTACTTTGGTTACAATAAACATACTTTTACTGGTGTTGATTATATTGAATACTATAAATCACTTGTTCAAGATGCTGGGGCAGAATGTGAAGTAATCTTCTCTAACAATCCAAAAACAATTTTAAACTATACAACAAGCGTTTTAACTTGTGATATTCACACAAGAGCACGTTCAAAACGTATTTTAAAAGCAAATGGTGCTACTAAAGTTTATGGACTTGATGATATTTTAACTCAATCTGTAGATGGTAGTGGTTATAATCAAGAATACGGACTTCTTGGTTCAAATAAAGCAACTGAAGAAACTGTTAAACTTTTCCCTCGTGAATGTCAACCAGTAGTTGATAAAATTCAAGCAGAACTCCTTGCAAAAACAGGTAAAAGTGTAGAAGTTATGGTTTATGGAGATGGTGCTTTCAAAGATCCTGTAGGTAAAATTTGGGAACTTGCTGACCCAGTTGTATCTCCAGCTTTCACAAAAGGACTTGAAGGTCAACCAAATGAAGTTAAACTTAAATACTTAGCAGATAATGATTTTGCTCACTTAAAAGGTGATGAACTTAAAGCAGCTATCTCTGAATATATTAAGAACAAAGAGTCTGACCTTACAGGAAATATGGCATCACAAGGTACTACACCACGTAGATTAACAGACCTTATTGGTTCTCTTGCTGACCTTACATCAGGTAGTGGAGATAAAGGAACACCTATTATCTATATCCAAGGCTACTTTGATAACTATACAAAATAAGCTTTCTTAAGCTATTAAAAGAGGTATGAAACTAAATGTTAAGTTTCATACCTCTTCTTTATTTATCTTTAATTATTTAAGTGGAGATGAGGAGAATCGAACTCCCTACCTCTTGAATGCCATTCAAGCGCTCTCCCAAATGAGCTACACCCCCATATTCTATTATATAGTGAAGCGGCTGACGGGAATCGAACCCGCGTTCCCAGCTTGGGAAGCTGGTGTTCTACCATTGAACCACAGCCGCTTACTATATATTTATATTATATCTAAATATTATTTATTATTCAATAATATTTAGATATAATTTATTATGTATTATAATATATATTTATTCTTATAATAACTAAAGGCGGTCTAGTTCTATACTAGATCGCCTTTAACTATTAAAATAGTAAACTTACTCCAGAAATTAAGAGTAATACATAAGATAGCATAAGAAAAGCTTTTTGACTCATATGTTCATAGAGTTTTTTGCCAATAATAATAGCTATAATTAGAATTGGGATAGCTAAAGCCGATAAGCTAAGTACTTGAACTGTAATGAGTCCTGTAACAAACTGCTTAATAAGTAAATAACTATTAAGTACAATCCAAACAGGTGCTAAGGTTGCTCTAAACTCTGCTTTTTCAGGCATTTTCTTTACAGCATAAATAATGAGTAGCGGTCCTCCTGAAAGAAACATACCATGTACAATTCCTGCTAAAATAATGATCCCAATCAACCACATTTCACTTATATCATATTGTTTTTTTATAAAAATTCCTTTTAGTGCAATGAGAATGATAAAGATAGCATAAATGATAAGTAATACATCTACAGGAAATAAAGTGTAGATATATTCTCCTACAAAAACGCCTACTAACATAATTACAGTCATCTTTAAAAACTCTGACCAAAGAATATCTTTATAAGATTCAAATACAATAAGTATGCATGCTACTAATGTGACAATATTAAGCAGTGGTTTAGCAGTATCAATTCCTAATAATAATATGGTAAACGGCATAGCTAGTACTGTACCTGCAAAGCCTGTAATACCTTGTATAATATTAGTCAATAATACAATGATTAAAAATATAAATGTCTTCACCTTATATGCTCCTTCTATTCTAGTCTCCTAAATAGGTTATACCAATTGCTACTTATTATACAACTATCCATTTATCTTTTATTAATCTACATCTATTCATTGTATTTTAAATAAGATATGGGCTTACTTCTCCTACATATTGAAAACTAAGCGCATGTAAGGCTCTTGTAGCTCCAATATAAAGCAATTGTTTGTCAAAGGCATTATGATAGTTTTCCTTATTAGCTTGATATACAATAACAGCATCATATTCTAAGCCTTTAGCTTCATAAATAGGGCTAATAATCAATTTATCTTCCACGTTTTCTATATGTTTAAAAATGCTTTCTAAATAATGGGCTTCTCTTTTAGTTTTACATAGAAGAGCAATTTGTTTATAACCTGCTTCTAAGTAGGCTTCTAAACGTTCTCTTATATGTTTAATCATTTCACCATCGTCTTTAGCACCTTCTAATAAAGGCATCTCTCCATGTCTTTCAAAAGGAATAACTTCTTGTTTTCCACCTCTTAATTTACTTGCAAATTGACAAATTTCATAAGTGGAACGATAACTTTTAATAAGATTAATCTGTAATCCCTTTTTAGGACTAAGAATATTCATCACTTCATCATAAATATTAGGCTCTACTGATTTTTCTATAGTTTGACAATAGTCTCCTAAAATTGTGTATTGACTGTTCTTAAAAATCATTTTAAAGATTTTATAATGAATTGGATAATAATCTTGAGCTTCATCAATTAGAACTTGTTTTATAGATGGATATAGACTTTCACCTTCTAACTGTAACTTAAGATAAAGAAGAACAGCACCATCTTCATAAGAAATATTTCTTTGCTCTAAAGACTTGGCAGTATGTTTAAGTATACCTTCTATACCTTTAGGTAAGGCTATCTCTTCTGCAAATTGATAGAAAAGTTTTGGTTTCTTCATAAGCTTTTCATAGACTTTTAGTGGATTTAAACGTGTAAAAGGTCTAATATTATTTATAAATTTATCATACTCTTCTTGTACTAATCTTTTTGCTTCTGCTCTTTCATCAAAAGTATTCTTTAAATCATTTTCAAACTTCTCAACTAGTTCTTTAAAGTAAGCTTTTTCTAATGGTTTAATGCGCTCAAGAAGAATATTTTCTATACGTCTTAATCTTTTTACAATGGACATACCTATTTTATTATCTAAAAATAAAGCCTTAAGTTCTTCTTTTGCTATAATTATTTCTTCTCTATAGTACACATCTTTAAAAACAATACCTTCTTGTTCAATCCATAACATATAGCGTTCTAGTATATTCATAAATTCTTTAGAACCTTTAAAAGCAATAGATGCTCTAATTTTATCACGATATGGACTACTAATAATGGCCTCTAGTTGTGTATGTTTTCTTCCCATTTTTAAGTAAGTTCCAAAATAAGTTTCAAATAGATCTTCTAAAGTAGCACACTCAACATTTTTCTCACCAAGTTCTGGTAAAACTTCTCCAATATAATCCCCAAATACACTATTAGGTGATAAAATCATAACATCCTTATGGCTAAGTCCTTTTTCTCTTTGACTATAAAGTAAGAAGGCAATACGATGGAGGGCAATGGATGTTTTACCACTTCCTGCTGCACCTTGTACAATTAAAACATCATTTTCTTCATCACGAATAATTTTATTTTGCTCTTTTTGTATAGTCTCTACAATGTTTTGCATCTTCTGTGAAGTATTTTGCCCAAGTGTTTGTCTAAGCATATCATCTGTAATAGCAATACTAGAGTCAAAGAAAAATTTAAGCTTACCTTTTTCAATTTCATATTGTCGTTTTAAAAGTACTTCTCCTTCTATCTCCCCACATGGTGCTTTATAACTAGCTGGACCTACTTCATGATTATAAAAAAGGCTGGCAATAGGTGTACGCCAATCATATACTAATACTTCATATGTATCATCATTCATGGCATTGTGGTAACCAATATATACTTTTTCTACATCTTCTCCATCTTCTTTAAAATCAAAACGAGCAAAATAAGGAGAACCTATCATCTTTTGGTAGTTTACTACACGTTCTAACTGATGCTTAAATTTAGATGTTTCAATAGCCTCCATATTTACATATTGACTCATATCAATGGCTTGGTCAAATTCATCTATAGCACGTGCTCCCTCTTCCCACATTTCTTTACGTATACCTATAAGATTAGCTTTTTGCTCATCTACTCCTTTAAGCCCCTTACTAATCTCTTCTCTTAAAAACTCTATAGTGTGCTTTAAATAAGCTTTTTCTTCTTGCAAAATAACTTCATCTAACATCATATTACGATCCTCAACTTCCTCTATAACTTATCTGAACCTCTATCTTATTCTATTTAAGCTTATTTAACAAGTCTTATTGTATCTTAGCTCACTATTTCTAAATGTATAAAGGGTTGTGGTGAAACTTGAAAGTTATTTCACAACAACCCTAGTATTTTATACTTCCATAATAATAGGTAATATAGTTGGCCTTCTCTTAGTTTTTTCATAGAGTAAATGCTCAACCACTTTTTTAATCTGAGCTTTTAGTATATACCATTCAACTAACTGATAGGCTAAACACATCTCTAATTCTTTTGTAGCAACCGCTTTAACTTCATTTAGAAGTTCCTCTGAATCTTTTGCATAAACAAAGCCCCTTGTAATAACATCTGGTCCACTCATTATAGAATAAGTGTCTAGGTCAATGGCTGCTACTACAATAAGCATACCTTCTTCTGCTAAATGTTTACGATCTCTAAGAACAATAGTTCCTACATCTCCCACACCTATTCCATCTACTAAAATATTACCTGCTCTTACACGCCCTGTGATGGCTGCTTTTTCCTGAGTAAGCTCTAATACATCACCGTCTTGTAATATAAAAATATCCTCTGCCTTCATTCCCATTTGAATAGCTAAATCACTATGATGTTTAAGGTGTCTATATTCACCATGGGCTGGCATAAAAAACTTAGGATGAGTTAAAGAATGTATCAGTTTAAGTTCTTCCTTATAAGCATGTCCTGATACATGCACATCTTCTAATGCTTTATAAATAACTTGGGCACCTTTTTTATAAAGTTCATTAATAACCTTTGATACCAGCTTATCATTTCCTGGTATAGGTGATGCAGATATAATAAATAAATCATTGGGTTCTATTTTTATAGTTCTATGGTTTCCAAAGGCAATACGGGCTAAGGCTGCCATAGGTTCACCTTGACTTCCTGTTGTAATAATAGTGATTTGCTCATTAGGATAATTAGAAATGGTATCAAGCTCAATAAGCATAGTCTCTGGTATATTTAAATAACCTAAATTTCTTGCTACTTTTGTAATACGTTCCATACTTTTACCACTAAAGGCTACCTTACGTTCATGAAGTACAGAGGCATCTATAATTTGTTGGATACGATGAATATTAGAAGCAAAGGTAGCTACAATAACTCTTCCTTTCACTCCCTCAAAAAGTCTTCTTAATGTTTTACCTATAGTTCTTTCTGATGGTGAATGACCACTTCTTTCTACATTAGTGCTATCTGCTAGAAGAAGTAATACACCTTTTTTGCCCAGCTCTCCAATACGTTCTAAATCCATAGTTTGTCCGTCAATTGGTGTATAATCTACTTTAAAGTCTCCTGTATGAAAAATAATACCTTCTTCTGTATGAATCGCTATACAGCACGCTCCTGCAATACTATGGGTACTTCTTATAAATTCTACCTTCATAGTGTTTAATTCAATACAATCTCCTGGCTCTACACCATGCATCATTACTTCTTTATCTAATTTATGTTCTTCTAACTTATTTTCAATAATGCCTAATGTAAGTTTTGTTCCATAAAGAGGTATATTAAGCTGTTTTAAAATATAAGGAACAGCACCTATATGATCTTCATGTCCATGTGTAAAAAACATTCCTTTTACTTGTTCTTTATGTTCTAATAAATAACTTATATCTGGAATAATTAAATCTACACCATACATTTGTTCATCTGGAAAGCCCATTCCACAATCAATAACTATAATTTCATCTTTATAAGCTATAGCTGTAATATTTTTTCCTATACTCCCAAGACCACCTAATGGAATAACTTTTATTGAATGACTCATGATTTACCTCGCTTTAAGACTTTTAAAACTAGTTTACCCCCTCATAAAATGTGTATACAAAAGTTCCATGAAAAGAATTATTTTATCTCCTCATGGAACCTTATAAGGATTATTTATGATTAATAAATTTCTTTATGAAACTCTTGTAAAGCTTTTACACTATATCCTTTATTTTTCTTAATTGCTTGAATGCCTTCTAGCGTAGCCTTTGCACCTGCCATAGTTGTTACATAAAATATACGTTTTCTAATAGCAGCTTTGCGAATATAACTATCATCTGTTTCGCCAGTTTTTTCTGTAGGTGTATTAATAATAATTTGGATTTGATTTCCATTGATAGCATCTAAAATAGATGTACTTCCTTCTTTTAATTTTGAAACTTTTTCTACCTGTATGCCTTCTTTTAGTAATAAATCAGCTGTTCCTACAGTAGATAAGATTTTAAAGCCACACTCTTTAAATCCTTTGGCAATTTCTACCACTTCGCCTTTATCACGATCACTTACACTAATAAGTACAGTTCCTTCAAGGGCAATTTGTACACCTGTTGCTTCCTGTGCTTTATAATAAGCTTCTCCAAAGTTATCGGATAAACCTAATACCTCACCTGTTGAACGCATTTCAGGTCCTAAAATAGGATCTACTTCTTGAAACATATTAAATGGAAATACTGCTTCTTTTACACCATAATGATCAACCTTCTTATCTACAAGCATAGGTATAGGTGAAGGTTTACCCGTAAGTCTATTTACAATAACCTCTGTAGCTAATTGAACCATTTGAATGTTACATACTTTAGATACTAAAGGCACTGTTCTAGAAGCACGAGGATTCGCCTCCAATACATATATCTTATTGTTCTCTATAGCATACTGTATATTCATGAGTCCACTTACACCCATTTCTTTAGCCATTTTCTTGGTATAATCCTTTATAAGCTCTACATTTTCATGGGAGATATTAAGAGATGGCAAAATACATGCTGAATCTCCTGAGTGGACACCTGCAAGTTCAATATGTTCCATAACAGCAGGCACATATACATTTTCACCATCACTAATAGCATCTGCTTCACATTCTATAGCATTGTGTAAAAATCTATCAATAAGAATAGGTCTATCCGGCGTTACACCTACAGCTGCTTCCATATAAACCTTCAAACTCTCTGGTTCATAGACAACTTCCATCCCCCTACCACCTAATACATAAGATGGACGTACCATAACAGGATACCCAATACCTTCTGCTACTTTTAAGGCTTCTTCTACATTAGTAGCCATGCCTGATTCTGGCATAGGAATATCTAACTTTTTCATAAGGCCTCTAAATAAATCTCTATCCTCTGCAAAGTCTATAGTTTCTGGTGAAGTACCAAGTATTTTCACCCCTGCCTTCTTCAAATCCGCTGCTAGATTTAATGGGGTTTGCCCTCCAAATTGAGTAATGACACCTACTGGTTTTTCTGCTTCATAAATACTTAAAACATCTTCTAAAGTAAGTGGTTCAAAATAAAGTTTATCAGAGGTATCATAATCTGTTGAAACGGTCTCTGGATTACAGTTAACCATAATAGTTTCAAAGCCTAATTGTCTTAGTGCTTTTGTTGCATGTACACAACAATAGTCAAACTCTATTCCTTGACCAATTCGATTTGGCCCACTTCCTAACATCATTATTTTAGTTTTGTCCCCAGTATTAGAAGTTCTATTTTGAGTATGATAAGTTGAATAATAATAACTTGAATTTGGTGTACCACTTACATGAATGCCTTCCCAACTTTGGCAAATACCATACTCTAGACGTAACTGCCTTATCTCTTCTTCCTTAAGTTCTAAAAGTCCAGCTAAATACTTATCAGAAAATCCATTTTTCTTAGCAGATTCTAATATTTCCTTGGAAATTTTCTTATTATCTTTTCCTTCTTCTTGCTTCAGTGCTAAAAGTTGTTCTTCTTCCTCTACTAATTCCTTCATTTGTTCAATAAAGTAAGGTTTAATCTTTGTTAAATCAAATAACTCGCTAACTGTTGCTCCTTTTTTAAGTGCTTCATACATAATAAATTGTCTTTGACTGGTAGGAGTCATTAGCATTCCTAGTAATTCATCTTTTGTTTTTTCTGCTAGTACTTTCATCTGACCTAATCCATAACAACCTATTTCTAAGCTTCTAATGGCTTTTTGGAAAGCTTCCTTATAAGTTTTTCCTATACTCATTACTTCCCCTACTGCACGCATTTGTGTACCTAACTTATCTTCTGCATTTTTAAATTTTTCAAATGCCCATCTCGCAAATTTAACCACAATATAATCCCCTTTAGGCTTATAATTTGCAAGTGTACCATACTTACCACAAGGAATATCTTCTAAAGTCATACCTGTTGCTAATAGAGCTGATACAAGAGCAATAGGAAATCCTGTAGCCTTAGAAGCAAGTGCTGAAGACCTAGATGTTCTCGGGTTAATTTCTATAACAATAATACGCCCTGTTTTAGTATCTCTTGCAAACTGTACATTTGTTCCACCAATAACTTGAATAGCTTCTACTATTTTGTGCGCTTGCCTTTCTAATTCATCTTGGGCTTCTTTTGAAATAGTAAGCATAGGTGCTGTACAAAAGGAGTCACCTGTATGCACACCTAATGGGTCAACATTTTCAATAAAACATACTGTAATCATATTTCCCTTTATATCTCTTACTACTTCAAGCTCTAGCTCTTCCCATCCAAGAATAGACTCTTCTACAAGTACTTGACCTACTAAACTTGCTTGTAATCCCCTCTCACATACTATTTTTAGTTCTTCAGGGCTATAAACTAAGCCACCACCTGCACCACCCATTGTATAAGCTGGACGTAGTACAACAGGATAACCAAGGTTTTCGGCTATCTTAAGTGCCTCATCTACCGTATAAGCAACCTCACTTCTTGCCATCTCAATTCCTAGACTATCCATAGTCTTTTTAAATGCTATACGGTCTTCTCCACGCTCTATAGCATCTACTTGTACCCCTATAACTTCTACATCATACTTTTTCAATATACCTAGTTGATTAAGCTCTGAACACAAATTTAAACCTGACTGTCCACCTAAGTTAGGTAATAAATAAGTTGGACGTTCCTTTTTTATAATTTCTTCTATTCGTTTAGTATTAAGTGGTTCAATATAAGTAATGTCTGCTGTATCTGGATCTGTCATAATGGTCGCAGGATTAGAGTTTACCAGTACAATTTCATAACCTAATTGCTTTAAAGCTTTACATGCCTGTGTTCCTGAATAATCAAATTCACAAGCCTGCCCAATAATAATAGGGCCTGAACCAATAATTAAAACTTTCTTTGCCTTTTCTATATTACTCATATTTATTCCCCCTTATTTTCAATGAACCAAAATCTAAATCTATTAAATTGTAATTATTATATTATTATATTTATACATTTTCAAGTATTAAAATTCATTTTAAATAATTAAATTTTATTCTGTATTTATTTATAACTATAGAAAAAAGTGGTTATACGCTTATTGCGCATAACCACTCTATATTTATGTTTATTCATTATTTATCCGTTATAAACACTTTCATCTAAAACACCTTCTGATTTAGCTACTACAACTGCTGTTGCTGCATCCCCTACTACATTAAGAGAAGTTACAAGCATTTCTACTGGTCTATTAATAGCTAAGATTAATGAGTAAGCAAGTACTGCCGCATCATTTTGATAACCCATTCCAGTTAAAACAGTAAATAGAATGATGGCTCCTGCACCTGGTGCTGCTGGTGTTCCTACCGATGCTATAAGTGCTAAAAGTCCAATAACTACAATACGTCCTGGTGTAATTTCATATCCTGCACTTGATGCAATAAAGATTGCAGCTATAACTTGCATAATAGCTGTACCGTTCATATTAATAGTCATACCCAGTGGTAAAATAAAAGATGCTACTTCTTCTTGTACTCCTAGTTCATCTACTGTTGTTTGTGTATTAAGTGGCAAAGTAGATGCTGATGAAGAAGTTGAGAATCCAAAGAGTGCTACCTTTCCTATTTTTTTCACAAAAGGCATTGGATTGATTCGTGCTCCTATTAGTATAAAGAGTGCATAACCAACTGCTAGGAAAATAAGAAGGGCTACTGTTACAACAACTACATAAGCAAGTGCTGGTTTAAGATGCTCGATACCATATATAGCAAATGTTCTTGTAATAAGTACAAAAATAGCAATCGGGCCAAACTTGGTAATTACAAATCCTAAAAATACTGTAATCATTTTATTTACTTCTACTAGAAGTTTCTTAAGTACTTCAATTTCATCTTCTAACTTATGAATAATAAGTCCTGTTACAACTGCTAAAAATACAATACTTAACACCTTACCATTTTGAGTAAATGCATTTCCAATATTATTAGGAACTGCATCTAAAATAACAAGAAGTGGATTTCTTCCTTCACTTCCTACTTGAGCACTAATATTACTAATACTTACTTGGAAAAGACCTGCTTTGTGAGCCATAAGCCCTAAAACTCCTGCAAAGCCTAGTGCAAAAAATGAAGTTGCTAAAAATCCTAAAATAGTTTTATAAGAGATACGTCCTAACTTTCTTGTATCCGAAATACGGCACATTGCAAGTGCTATTGAAGTAAATACCATAGGAATGATAACAAGTTGTAACGCATTTACAAAAAGTTGTCCTACTATATAGAAAATACCTAATCCTTGACTACCTGTATTAATATCTTGGAATAAAATAAGATTAATAGTTTGCCATAAACTTTCTTTTCCATTTCCTATTAAATACTCTCTTAAGAAAATAAAAAGTGTTCCTACAAATAAACCACCTACAAGTGCTATTGCCATTTTTATTGCTAAATTATTTACACTTTTATTAGATTTCGTCATTGATGTCCTCCTGATGTGTTATTTTCCTAGGACACCAAAAAAAAGTCTTAATATCCTTTAAGATATTAAGACGCAATACACCCGTTCAATGCATGATCCTTATTAGCCTCACAGGACTATCTTAAAGGTATCCTATTAATTGACAATTATACAAGAGCCTACCTCTTATGTCAACATAAATCTTTAACTTCTATTAACTGGCATTTTCTTTTATATTCTCTTTAAAGTATTCCATTAAAGCTTTATCTTATTCGTCATCTCTTAGCTTTATTATATTTTGGATATGTGCCTTTTTACTTTCCTCTTCTTTTACTGCATATAAAATCATAGCCAATACCCCTTCTCCTAAGCTAAATACTATATGTTCTAAGTGTTCTTCCTTACTTGCTAAACCATAGTGCTCTAAGTCCTCTTCTTCTAACTGACCTATACTAAAAGCTTGTACATCTTTACCTTCATGAAGTTCATATAATCCTCTTTCTATCTCTTGTATTTCATACATAGTAAATTTAGAGGTTATACCTAGAATACATTCCTTTTCAAAGCTAAATTGGCTATAAATCTCTTGCCACTTTTTCTCAAGTTCATTTTGTCTTGTCTCTTTATGCTTGTTTAAAGCCTCTTTTGCCAACTCCTTTTCTTTTAATGTATCCTTAACAAGCTTACTTATAGATTCACGTCTTTTCTCTAATATGGTGATAGACTCCTTAGCGCTTTTAATCTCTTCTTTATTAAGTTTAGCCATACTTTTATAAGTACTAATTTGAGATTCTTTCATCTTTAACTCTTTTTTATTTCTCTGTATTTCTATATCTCTATCTATCTCTATATTTGCATCTTCTTCAGAGTCTAAATTAGTTATCTTTTCCAGTAACTTTTCCTTTTCACCTATTAACTTTTTGATTCGCTCTTCTTTTTCTTCTACCTTTGTTTGTATATATTCAATGCTTCGTTTTTTAATATTAGCCTCATTTTCATTTTCTAAAAGTTTCTGTAAAGCTTGATCATACTTTTCTTCTGTTTGAACACAAAATTTTGTTAATCCTTCGTAAGCCTTATCTAATTCCATACGTTCCTTTACAGGTAACCAACTTGGTAATTCTTCATCTTTTGGAATAAAAGACATCCCATAAGCGTTCATACTTCTTCCAATAAGTTGTGCTAAAAGTAATCTTATTAAACGATTTTTCCCCATAGGCGTAGGTAGAGCCCCTAAATTTTCTTCTAAAACTAATTTATGAGGATCATAATTTTCTACTAAATGTTTTTGTTCTTTTGTTGCTTCCTCTTCTTTCTCTAATTCACTTACTTCTTTTTGTTCTAGCTTTTGTTCTAGTTCTTCTTTTATTTCTTTTTCTACTTTTTCTTTTACCTGATCTTTTATTTGTTCTCTTATTTTTTCTTTATATTCTTGTTCTAATTCCTTTTTCAATAGTTTTATTTCGTGATTATAGCTCTTTTTAATAAGTTCTGCTTTTTCACAAATTAAAAGTTCATCTTTAATATCATATAGCTCTGCTGCGTGATTAATTACCTTTACATACAGTGCATCATCAGATACTGATTCTTCTAATTCACCTGCTTTAATGCTATTACATTTTTCTATTAATACATGCTTAATATGAAGTAGGAGTTCATCCTTCTCAAGCATTTGCCAGTTTAGTTTGTTTTTTCTTAGTCGTTCTTCTAAAGTGAGTACCTCCGGTGTTTCAAAAGGTGTTTTTTTCATCATCCCTACAAATAGGTTAGTAGCTTGTACAAACTTTTTAGCTACTTTCTGTCCTGTTTGTTTAGAAAGGTTTGTCATAGTATAAGTTTCTAAAATAGCAATGTATTCTCTAAGTTCTTCTTCTGAAAGTTTTTTTAATCCGTCGAATATATTTGGCATAATTTACGTCCCTTTTTTATAATATTTCTCTTTTTAAGTCTATATATAAATTTTATCATATACTTCAATTCAATAAAACAATAAATGGAGACATCTTCTTAACTAAAAGATTATGCCTCCATTTATTTATTTCCTTCTATAACGTACAGCTCTTTTAAATTCCATATCTTTATTACCACATATCCACTTCATAATCTCTAAAAAAGCATCCACCTCTTCTTCTGTATTATAAAGTCCAAAGCTTACCCTTATCATCCCTGGTTCTGGACGTTCTGGATTAAGCATAAGTTCATAACGTTCTTTATCAGAAACACCTAATAGTCTTGATACATAAGGCTGAGCACAGAAGCATCCATTACGTACCGCAATACCACCTCTATCTGCTAAAATTTGATTAACAACACTATGATGCATACCTGCAACATTAAAAGTTACAACACCTAAACGTGCACTATATGAAGGATCTCCATATAGAATAACTTTAGGCATATTCATTAATCCTGATAGAAGACGATTTTTCAATTTCTGCTCATGTCTTGTGATTTTATTCATACCAATACTCATTAACATATCTATAGCTGCTGATAAAGCCATAACCCCAAAATAATTAGGTGTTCCTGCCTCTTCTTTATCAGGAGTACATTTATAATATACATCATCATCAAATACAGCTTTTACTGCTCCTCCCCCTGTTATATAAGGTGTGCAAGTTTGAAGTAGCTCTGTTTTTGCTATAATGACTCCAGTTCCAAAAGGAGCATACATCTTATGTGCAGAAAAAACTAGAAAATCTATACTGTCATCTCCCCGTGTTCCTTTCATATTGATAGGATAATGGGCAACTAACTGAGCTGCATCTACTATTAACTTAGCCCCGTATTTGTGAACTATATGAGCTATTTTATTAATAGGCATAATATAACCCGTTACATTAGAGGCACCTGATACGCTCACATACTCAATGGTTCCAGCTCCACACCTTAACTTTTCCTCTAACTCATCTAAACACAATAAGCCTTTTTCATTGACTTCCACATAAAATACCTTAGCACGTTTACGCCAAGGTAAGTCATTAGCATGATGTTCCATACGAGTTGTAAGTACCTTTGTTCCAGGAGATATGCATAGTTCTTCGGCTAATAAGTTCAATCCTTCCGTTGCATTTTTAGTGTAAATAACACAGTACCCATCTTCTGGTGTTACCCCTACAAACTTCAGAACCTTTCTCTTACTTTCCTCATATGCTTCTGTACTGTAAATTGACTTTTGTCCCGCCCTATGTACAGCTCCATACATTCCTATTTTCTCCTCTATCACTTGCCCTACATATTTAAAAGGTGGTGTTGTAGCTCCATTATCAAAATTAATAGCTGTTCTAAGAGACCCATCTGCTAGTACTACTGGTGTGTCTATACCTATAAACAGTTTTCGGTAATTATCTATTGTTGGCACTTCTATCACCTCAGACTTATACTCTTTACTAGTATATTCTCCATATTATTCCTTATGAATTGTAATCATACTTTTCATTACCCTATAAATGTCTGTATTGTACTTAGTCTTAACATAAAAAGAAGCAAAACATAGATTGTCCTATGCTTTGCTTCTTCTTATTTATTAAATATTATTTCTAGTCCTTTATAAACTTCTTTACCAAATTCATGGTCCATTAAATTTTTATTTACTCTATAAACAGGTTTATAATCTTCTAGTTTAAAAATCTCATTATGTGCTTCCTTATTAATACATCTATGATCAATATTTATCCCTTTATAACTTCCCCATCTTCCATAGTTTTTGGCTAAATCTTCTTCTACCACAGATGTTAGCAAAATAACTTTTCTTTTCTTATCTGTTATAAGTTCTATAATTTCTAAAGGATACATGAGACAGGATAAAGGACAAAATTCATAAATAGCAATTTCATGATCTATAGCATATTTATGTGCCATACATTTATGAACACCTTCATCCTCTACAAGCAAGCTACAGCGTTCATCACATGCTTTTATGGACCCATCAAAAGACATAAAACCACCTTTTATCATAACCTCATCGTAATACTTCTCATTTAAATGCCTCATCTCTTGGGCTAACCCATTAAGATGTTGGTCAAGATGTTTTTGATTTTTCCTACTCATTTGACAAGGGCTACCACAGCAACAACCATAGCCATAAATTCTAGTACATTCAAAGCAGTTCAAATTAATTTCTTTTTCTAGTGCTACTGTATCTACTAAATAAAGCTGTTGTCCTATATCCATAGCAACTAATTTTCTATGTGTTAAAAATTCTTTAAAAGCTTTTAGGTTTTGGGTAACACCCTCATCCAAATCATAGTATTCTGCTGACCAAAGTGTATCTAAAAGTTTACTTACCCTACTATCTTTTGTACTGTCTCCTATTGGTTTAGCTATACTACGAACTAATTGTAATTTATCAAAACTTCTTCCAATCTTCTTAAAAGCTTTTAATACTTTATTAGTATTTAACTGACTAGGTGTAGTACATTGAATTTGTAGTTGATTTGATACAATTTGATACTGTATGAGTGTCAAATCAAAAGACTTACACCATCCCATTATTCTTAAGTTTATATCTTCTGTCAAATCAATCGTATCTTCTAAACTTTTATCTTCTAATTCCCATGTAAAGTGATAATACCAAGTTGCTCTTTTCATTTTATCCCTCAAAATTCTTAACTTCTTTTTAAATCTATTCTTCCTTTAACAAGTTCTCTAAATAACGTTTTTTGTATTTAACTTGTGCTATTTGACTAATATCTTTCATAATCGTAAAGTTGGAAATACCACCAACAATACCTACAATCGGTAAGCCTTGTATAAACTTTGCTACTAACATATTTTGTGCTAAATGATGTGAAGCTTCCTTGATAGCTTGTTCTACACTAACTTCTAAATTCACTTCTTCTATAATGCCTTTAGATAGATAATCCAATTTTTTATTATACTCTTCTTGAACCTTTCCCTTTGTAGCACTAGCACATATTAAATATAAAATATAAAGTTTCTCTTCATTTTTCATATAGTCAAAGCCATAAGATAAACTAATTTCATAAAGGTTCTTTAAAATCATTCCAATGAGTATAGGAATATCAGGAAGACCAATACCTAATGCACCTAGAACACTACCTTCTACCGTACTAATAAGTTGATTACCTATTATACTCTTTTTAGCACCTCTATCTAGACTTTTAATATTTTTATTATTTGTCTGCTTCAAAACTGCATAATGTTTAATATCAAAATCTAGATTTTTTTCTTCCTTCTTATAAGATTTCTCTATTAATCCTACTCCTTTTTTAAATACTACTCGAAAGCCTGATTCAAAAGCTTTTTCTAAAGTCTGTTGAAGCTTAGGTGGAATCTTATTTTCAATCTTTTCTTGAATAGGTGTAAGCTTATCTTTCAGAAATTGATTTTCTTTTTTATTTAAAATCTTAGCTTCTTTTTTACTAGCTTTTAGAATTTGTTTTTCAATAAGACCAATTTTTTTTGAACGCATATTTTTCACAAAGTTTCTCCTCTTTTCTAGGATTCTCGCTTCGTTTATTATACCATAATTCTCTATAATCTATAACGCCCTCTTTTTCCAACTTACCCACAATTGTCCTGCTATAAATATAGTTGAATAGCATCCACTGATGACACCTATCATCATAGGAAATGCAAAAATCTCAATTGCTCGGATACCATAGTACTTAGCAAAGACATACATAATAAGTACACTTATAAGTGTAGTAAAACTTGTATTAACTGATCTTGTAAGTGATTGGGTAATACTTAAATTAACTACTTCTTGTAAGGACTGTTTTTTCTTTTCTTTCATCTCTTCTCTAATTCGATCATAAATTACAATGGTATCATTAATAGAATATCCTATAATAGTAAGGGTGATGGCTACAAAAGTATCATTAAGCGGACTTCCTAATACAACAAATGTGAAAAATACAATACATACATCATGTATAAGTGCTACTAACGCCATCACACCTGCTGATAAACCACCAATATTTTTAAATCTTACCCAAACATAAATAACAATAAGTAAAAAGGCTAGTATAATAGCAAATGCTGAATTCACCATAGCCTTTTGCCCAATATAAGGTTCTACCATATAAGATTCTGATAATTGAATTTGAGCATCTTTAAAATGCTCCCCTAAAGTATCTCCAAGCTTTGCTTGTTCTTCTGGAAGCAGCCCTTCATTTCCTGCCAATGTAATGTTTAGTTTTTTCTCATTAGTACCTAAGTCATTAGTAGTTTGTACAGTTACAGGTCGATCAAGTACAGGTTCTAATACGCGTGTTACTTCTTCTACATTTAATTCTCCCACATAGGTATATTTTAATACTGCCCCACCTTTAAACTGAATATCTAGTTGTACACCTTTAGTAAAGGAAGCTATTAACCCACCACCTAAAAGTACAATAGATAAAGCAAACGCAATCCATCTTTTTTCATAAAAAGGTACAGTTTTATAGGCTCTTCCTTTACTAAATAAAGCAAGGTTTTGCATTTTCTTAAATCTTACCAAGGATAAAAGCATAAGTTTAGAAGTTAAAATACCTGCTACAAAGTTAAGAAGCATTCCTACTAATAAAGTATAACCAAAAGATAACATACTCCCCGAACCAAAGATCATCAATATAACTGCTACTATTGCGCTGGTTATATTTCCATCAAAAACAGCTGAAAAAGCTCTATGATAACCATTACGAATAGCTTTTTCTATTCTCATATCTTTTCTAAGCTCTTCCCCTATACGCTCACCAATAATAACATTGGCATCTACACTCATTCCCAAAGATAAAATAATACCTGCTATTCCTGGCAAAGTCAGTGTAATTTGAGGAATGGATAAAGCTAAAAGTTCTGCTGCTAATTGCATAGCAAGTACAATTGAACTTACTAGCCCTACTAATCTATACTTTCCAATCATAAAAATACATATAAGTATAAATGCTATAGCTCCTGCAATTACCATAACCTTTAAAGCACCACTACCTAAAGTAGGGCTAATAGTATTATGATTTTTTGTTACCATAGAAAAAGGAAGTGCGCCTGCATTAATCTGTTCAGCTAGTTCTTTTGCTTCCTCATCTGTAAAAGAACCAGATATCATGGCATTTCCATCTTTTATAGGTTCATTTACAGTAGCTGCAGAAATAAGTGTTTCATCCATAAATATATAGATTGGCTTTCCTACAAGTCTACTTGTTGCCTCTCCAAAAAGTTTTGTTCCCTCTTGATCAAACTTTAAACTTACTATATATTGACTATTCTTTATATCTGCTTGTGGCATGCTTTCTTTAACATGCTTGCCTTCTAAGAGAATGTTTTGTTTGTCATCTCTAAATGTTAGTTTAGCTGTTTGTCCAAGTTCAGCTATAGCCTCTTCAGGATTAAAGTTTTTTTCATCTGATTTCCAAGGAAATCTAACAAGAACTCTACCATTTTGTTCATCTACAGTTACTTCTCTATCTAGAATTTTCTTTGCATCTAATCTAGCTTCTATAACTGACCTTGCTGAATCTAATTCTTGTGGGGTTGGCTTTCTATTTAAATCAAGAGGCTCATAAACTGCATCTACCCCTCCACGAATATCTATACCATATCTCATTTGATTAGCACCTTTAATATTACCTAAACCAAAGAATGCTATATAACTTAAAGCTATAATACCTACTAATAAAACGAAAAACGTACTCTTTCTAATACTCTTTTCCATGAACGATTCCTCCATTTTCAAATTTTAATATATGAGAGAAATCCTTTGCTTCGGGCCATCCTTATTATGTATATAGAGAATGATGCGATAAAAAATACCTACTAAAAGATTTGTAGTTACAATTTTTATGCAAGATAAATAAGCAAGTCCTACCAGAATAATTCTTAGTCCAATCCAAAACCATTCTATTTCATAATGCCTTTCATTTTGCTTTGTAACCTTTAAATATGTTCGCCCTATAGCAGGTGCTATAATACGTTGCCACTCTACTAAATCTATTACTTGAGTCTGAAAATGATCCTGCTCTATCTTAAGCTGTTTTACCTCTTCAAATTCATATATGCAAGAGAATATGATACATAAAATCATTAACAAGCTTATTATTCTTTTATAAATATTGCTCTGTGACTTCACCTGTAACCCTTCTCTCTTTTCTATTTAGCTTAATCATAGTCAGTCTCTGGACTATCGTCAATATTTATTTTATATATTCAATTATAATGTTTTAGCTTCTATATTAAATTTATTGTTAAAAAGGCTACAGTCCTATTCTTTTACTAGCCTTTCAATAATAAAAGGGTTATAAACACTAAAATAAATTAGTCTTATAACCCTTCTTGTATAAAAAATCACTTATTCATCTTTAAATTTTTCTATACTCTTAACCTTAATCTTACAGTATTCTTATAAATCTTTCTAAAATAGCTTAAGCTTTAAAAAATACACTCTTTGGCTTACCACAGATTGGACATACATATGTGTCAGGTAACTCTTCAAATGGTATTTCTCCTTCATAGAGGTAGTGACATACTGCACATTCATATTGCACCTTTTCTTCTACTTCTGCCTGTCCAACTTGATGAGTATCTTCTGGTTTTACTTTACCTGCTTTTAAATCTCTATAATAAGCATAAGTCATTGGCTCTTGATTACCTATCTTTTCTGCTTCTACAACTTCTGCAATAAAAAGTGTATGAGATCCTAAATCTATTTGGTCTACTACTTTACAAGAAAAAATAGCAATGCCACCGTCTTCAATAATAGGTGTTCCTAGACTATCTGTTTTATATTCTATATTCTCTAATTTATTTACATTTCTTCCACTTTGTAGTCCAAAATGTGCAATAGTCTCCAGTTTTGCATGTTTGCCAAGTACTGTAATGCTAAACTTTTTAGATGCATCCACCATATAATGTGTTAAGTTTGATTTAAGTACTGTAATACTTACACGAGCTGGTTCTGATGTTAATTGAGCACATGTATTTATAACACAAGCATTTTTTGCTCCATTATGTTCAGCACCTAATATAAATACCCCATAAGTCAATGTAAATAGAGCTGTTTGATCCATTATTTCATCCTCCTTAGTTTTTATTTATTATAATATTTTATCATATTTCCTATGTTAGGCAACTCTTTATCATTTATAGTCTACTCTATTTACTTATATAATAAAGCTAGTAATAATTCCATAAATCAAAAAAGGACCTTCTATCTGAATGGTCCCCTGAAACTTTTCTACTATTTATAGATTATATTCTTCTTTCAACATTTCTGCTTGTTTAATGATTGTACTTAATGTAGCAAAGTTCTCACTTATAGTCTTACTACTCTTTTTTAATCCTTTAATAACTATTTCTTCATCAAACTTTTGTAAAAGGCGCATCATACTAATCGTACTTACTTTACCATCTTTTGTATCAAGTACACGTGCATATTTAATAAATTCATTTTTCATAGCTGTATTAAAAGCTTTTTCAAGTTCTTTACTTAATACAAGTAAAGGCATTTCTTCAAATACTTGAACAGACTCACCTGGAAGTTCCAAATTTACAACCTTACTTAAATCTGTAGCTACAAAAATTACATTTTTAAAAGTAGCACCTTCAAAATTTACATTTTCTAAATTAACTGTATCAAAAACTGTATTTTCAAAGTGTACATTTTTAAAGCTAGAATTTTTAAAGTTAGCAGCTATAAGTTCTGCCTCCTCAAAAGTGCATTGTGTAAAATTACACCCTTTAAATTGAGCACCTCTAAAACTAGCCTCATCAAAATTTGATTGTGTAAAGTCACAATTAAAACAGTTACTTCTTCTTAAATCTTTCCCTTTAAAATCAGCATTTGTTTTCTTTCTATTACTATATTTGATTTGATCATTTAATCGTTTACTTACTAATGTCATTCTTTTCCTCCTGCTAAAATAAATCTTATTTTAGCTTCCTTAAGCTTATTAAAATTCAAAAAACTCTTATACCAAAAGATATAAGAGTTCCAAGAAGCAAATTCATTTTTCTTTTCTATTCATATAGAATAACACATTTAAAGCATTATAGCAATTCATTATTACTATACTAATAAAAGTCCCATCAAATCTTATTAAACATTTGATGGGACTTTCTATTTATAAAATAAATTTAAGTAAAAATACAATACCTACAAGCACAGTTGTAAGGCTAATTTCTTTTTTCTTACCTGTGGCTACTTTTAAGATGATATAAGAGATGACACCGAATACAATACCATCTGATATGGAGTATGAAAGTGGCATCATAAGCAATGTTAAAAAGGCTGGAATAGCTTCTGTATAATCTTCTAAATCCATAGTTTTAATTGGTTCAATCATAAAGAGGCCTACTAAAACAAGTGCTGATGCTGTTACTGCCGGTGTAATGACTGAGAACACTGGTGAGAAGAATAATGCAATAAAGAACATTCCTGCTGTTACAACAGATGTAAGACCTGTTCTTCCCCCTTCTGCTACCCCTGATGCACTCTCCACAAAAGTACTTACTGTACTTGTTCCAAGGCATGCGCCTAATGTTGTTCCAACGGCATCTGCAAAAAGTGCTTTTTTCACATTTGGCACTTTACCTTCTGCATCTAACATTTTAGCTTTTGTAGCTACCCCTACTAAGGTTCCAATTGTATCAAACATATCCATAAAGAGTAGAGTAAAAAGTACAATAAGCATATCTAAAGTAAAAATATTATGCCATTCAAACTTGAATAAAGTTGGTTCAAGTGAAGGTGGTAAACTAATAATTTGATTTGGAAGTTCTACAACTCCCATAGGAATACCAATACAAGCAGTAACAAGCATTCCAATAAAAAGAGCTCCCTTAACATTTTTAGCAAGTAAAATACTTGTAATAACAATACCTATAATAGCTAAAAGCCCTGTTCCAGATATAATATTTCCAAGTGCTACAATAGTACCCCCATCCTCTGGATGTATAATCACACCTGCTCCTTCTAAACCAACAAGAGCGATAAAAAGTCCAATTCCTACTGCTATTGCTTGCTTAATACCATGAGGAATAGCATCAACTATCGCTTCCCTTACATTAAACACTGTAAGAGCAATAAAAATAAGTCCCTCTAATAAAACGGCTGTTAATGCAAATTCAAAAGAATATCCCATTCCAAGTACTACTGTAAATGCAAAATAAGCATTAAGTCCCATCCCAGGTGCTTGTGCAAAAGGTAGCTTTGCATAAAGTCCCATTAATAATGTAGCTACAATAGCTGATACAGCAGTAGCCGTAAATACAGCTCCCTGATCCATTCCTGCAGCAGATAAAATAGATGGATTAACAATTAATATATACGCCATAGTCATAAAAGTAGTAATACCCGCTACGACTTCTGTTTTTATCGTTGTATTATTTTCTTTAAGTTTGAAATATTTTTCAATCATGCTGTCATCTCTTTCTGTCAAATTTCAACCGTGTTTATGATACCATAACTTTTTTATACAGACAATATTTTTTCGAACATTTATACTGGCATCCATCTTATTGTTCGGACATATTTTTCTTATATCGATTCGAATCGCATTTTTCTTCCCTCATTCACTAATATTCTACATATAATATTTATAAAAAATATAGCTTAAATACCTAAAGTATATTATAATTATTAAATATACTGTTATACATAATTAAAATAATATAAAAATAGACTAGGTGGACCATGATTGAAACATTACTTATTGCTATTTTAGTAAGCTATAAAAAAGGATATGATCTAAAATTTCTTTGGAAAGAAAAAGCTTTTTACCCTCTCTTCATTTGTGAAGGGATTTACTGGATTATTCAAATCCTATTATTTAATGGTAATTATGTATTTTTACCTTATGTACATTTGTTTAAAACATTATACTTGTGTAGTACTCTTTTTATAGTATTCCGTTTTGAACTTTATAAATATGCACTTTTAGGTTCTGTCTGTGTTATTATTGGCGGTTGGTGCAATGACTTAGCTATATGGGCTAATGGTGGAAAAATGCCTGTTTTCCCTACACTCTCACATTTAACTGGTTATGCTACACCAAATATGTTTGGAGTAGTTGATCAATTACATATTTTAGGTAGCTCTGCTACTAATCTTAAAATACTTACTGATTATATTGATTTAGGTTATAGTATCTTAAGTATAGGTGATGTCCTTATTAGGCTTCTACCTTTTATACTCCTCTATCAAGGACTTAAATATGCTAATTTGCAAAAATCACTATGCTGTCACCTACAGGAGGAAAACTAATATGTTACATCTATCCGTTATGGAATTATTTCTTAGAGTAATCCCTGATTCTATTATACTTATAGTAGGAGCTCATATTTTTTCTAGTGTTAAAATTGATAAACAAAAAATGATTAAATCTACAGTTTTTATTTCACTTATTATTTATTTTATACGTTGTTTGCCTATTACCTTCGGTATACATATTTTATTAGGTGTTTTAGGTGTCACAATTATATTAACTAAAATTCATCATATTGACCTACTAAAGGTTATTAAAGGCGTATTTTTAACTATGTTTATCCAATATATTTCCGAAATTATAAATATCACATGGATTCAGCTTTGCCTAGGGAAAAATTTAGACACAGTTTTTTCTAATCCAGCAATTAAATCACTTTATGGACTTCCTTCTTTGTTGATTAGTAGCTTTATCCTTTATTTATATACTTTAAATGTTAAAAGTAGAAAGGAAATTCCTCCTAATGAAAATTGAAAATTTCAGTAATTCCTTAGCAAAATCACTTGGAGAATATCTTCAGTACTCTGAAGAACAAGTATCCATATTAGCCTATGGCTTATATGGATTACTCCAAACTATATTTTCATTGTTTCTTGTTATAGCTATAGGTTTATTTTTAGGAATTACATTAGAAGCACTGATTGTTTCTTTTAGTATTGCTATTTTAAGAAAATTTTCAGGAGGTGCCCATGCCACCTCAGCAGAAAGATGTCTTATTTTAGGCACACTTTTTGCTATCATAGGCGCATTATTAGGCCACTTAGTGCTTAATTTTATAGCACCACCTATTTTATATTATTTAGAATTTCTACTTTTTATATGGAGTTTCTATATTATATATAAATATGCACCAGTTGCTAGTCCAAACAAGCCTATTATAAATACAATTAAAATTACGCGATTAAAACAAAGGTCTATCTTTGTCACATTTATATATTTTGTAATAAACATTATACTGCTTTTTATATCTAATTTTTTCAAATCATCTTCTATGTCTATTTATAGTATTTGCTTAACATTAGGTATGAGTTGGCAGACTTTTACACTTACAAAATTGGGACATAATGTTGCAAAGTCTTTAGATCATGTTTTAATTACTATATCCAATATAATTACAAAGGAGAGAATACTATGAAACGTATGAATCAGAAACTTTTAATGACTCTTGCTGCTGTAGCAACTTTATTTGCATCTTTTGCAGCATCTTCTGCTTGTATATGGGCTTTCTATCAACCAGAAGAGCCAAAAAGCTTAAGAGAAGAGTAAGCTTTAACTATGAAGGCCGACCTTTGTCGGTCTTTATACTTATCAAGGAGATTGAATTATGCCATCTAAAGAGTTAAAAAAACAACGAATTGAACAACTCTTATCGATTGTAAAACTAGCTTGTTTACTATTTCCTACAGTGATTACGTTGCAAAATCTTGCCAGTCTTACATCTACTAGAGATTATTTAATACCATATTCTGTTTTTATTGCTATAATATTAGGTTTTACATACTATATTTGGTCTTTTGCGACTAAGAAAAAAATATCTCCCCATTATAGTAATATCATTGCACTTATAGAACATTTTATATTAGGGCTTATTTTATTCTCTATTATTCTTCTTTCTGGTGGAGTCAGTAGCCCTAATAAATTTATCTTTATTTTTATTATTATCACTGCTACCATACAACTTGGTTATAAATCAGGTCTTTATGTTGCTGGTATTTCATCTTTAGCTATACTAGGAATGGATTTATATTTAGCTAGAGATTTAACTATTAATCCTTATTTTGAGAATGATCTATCTTTATCTGGTGTTTTCCTTCTAACAGCTTGGATTTTAGGTACCTATGCGGAAGCTGAACGTACTCATATTAATTATTTAGAAGAGATGGTAAACTATGATGGTTTAACAAAAGTTTATAATCATCGTTATTTCTTTGAACAACTCCAACAAGACTTTGAAAAGGCAAAACTTACTCAGTCTCCATTGACTCTTCTTTTTATTGATATTGATTATTTTAAGTTTTTTAATGATGTAAATGGTCACCTTGAAGGTGATAAGGTACTTGCTGAAATTGGTCAAATTCTTCAATCAAATATTGGTAAAAAAGGTACTGTTGCTCGTTATGGTGGTGAAGAGTTTGCTGTTCTACTTCCAAATGTTGATCATCAAGAAGGTACTCTGATTGCTGAACATCTTAGAAAAACTGTAGAAGAGACACCTTTTGATGGGGAAGAAAATCAACCTAATAATGTACTTACAATTTCTTTAGGTATTGCAACCTATCCTAGAGAAGCAAAAGATAGTATTGAACTTATTAAATGTGCAGACGATGCTCTTTATCGTGCTAAATTTTTTGATAAGAATAGAGTAGAACCTTATAGTTCTATTTTAGACGAACTAGAAAAGAATATTTCTAAAGAAGACTTAGACGTTTTAAATTCCATTAAAACCTTAGTAAATATGATTAATATAAAAGATCGCTATACCTATGGTCATGTGGAACGTGTTGTCTTATATAGTAAGCGTTTGGCAGAAACCCTAGGTCTTACTGAAATGGATAAAAGAACTTTAGTTTGTGGTGCTTATATTCATGACGTTGGGAAAATAGATATCAACGAATCTATCCTTATTAAAAGAATGCCTCTTACAGATGATGAATGGGAAAAACTAAGAGAACATCCTATTAAAGGAGAAGAAACTATTAAATATGTAAACTGTCTTCAACAGGCTCGCCCTCTTGTAAGACATCATCATGAACGCTATGATGGAACAGGTTATCCTGACAAACTTAAAGGAGAAGAAATTCCTTATTTAGCAAGAGTTCTTACTGTAGTAGATAGCTTTGATGCTATGACTTCTAATCGTGTTTATAATACAAGGAAATCCTATGCAGAGGCTATCGTTGAACTTGAAAGATGTAAAGGAACACAGTTTGACCCTCTTATTACAGATGCTTTTATAGAGATGATTCGTACTTCCGAACCCTTTAAGTAAAATATATTAAATGAAAAAGAGATTAGTATACCTTTCGTAGGATGCCTAATCTCTTTTCTATTTATCTCTATTTATCTTTATTTAGCTTACCTAATTTCAATCCATCTTTATTTACTCTTATTTACTTCTGCTCATTTATATAAAATTTCTTGTCTATATTCTATTACTTCCTATAAACCTTGTTCAAAGTTAAAGATGCCTTTTGGATCATAGTTTTTTCTTATCTCTTTTAATTGTTCATTATGTTCGCCGTAATAAGCTTTAGTATAGTTATCAATTTCACCGGTAGGGAAATTGACGAAGGATCCACTAGTCATATTTTCTATTTTTTTAAATCTTTCTATAAACCATTGTTCGTTTTGAGAAGTGTATTTATTATCTTCCCAAACGGTTTGAAATCCTAAAATACATAAACTGTCTCTATAGTAAAAGGCCATTTCATCTTGTGGTATATTTTTAATATTACCACCCATTCCATAGCAAGAAACTGCTGTATACACAGCCCCTTCACTTCTTTCATTAATCATATCTAATAACTGATGCATTTCATCTTCTAAAAAAGGTTTACCTACAAAGCGCCCTGATGATTTATAGTGTTCATAATCTGGATGAGCATCTTGGATCCAACGATTCACTTCAAGTACACTCATAGCTTGTATAAGTACTTGTATTTTATGCCCTACTTTTATAAATGGCGCTACAATATTATGTGCTTCTTTATTAGAACCATAATATATACCTATTAGTAACATACCTATGCCTTTTTCTTTCGAATTATAAAAACTTAACTTAAAATTTACTTCTGGGCATACTTTATCAATGTTCTCTTGCCATAGTTTGAACATATCCATTTGTTCTTCTCGTGTTACATTACTATACTCAAGGCGTATAAGTGTTGCTTCATTTCTCTTTTCAGGTAGGTTAAATATCATACTGACAACTACACCAAATTGTCCACCTCCGCAGCCTCTAAGCGCCCAAAATAAATCTGCATTTTCTGTTTCACTAGCAACTATTAGCTTACCTTCATAGTCTATAAGTTCTACTTGTTTCAGTGAATCACAAGCTAAACCTAATAATCTACTTGAATAGCCCCATCCACCTCCAAGAGTAAAACCTACTACACCTACACTAGGGCATCCACCACCTGGAAATGGATAACCTTTACTACATAAAAATTCATATAACTCTCGGTTTCTTACACCGCCTTCTATATGCACTTCCTTTGACTTTTCATCTATGCTAATATGATTCATTAGACTTACATCTATGACTAGCACATCATTTCCTGTAGAATAACCTGCATAATGATGTCCACCTGAACGAATACGCATAGGGATGTTATGAGTTCTAGCCCATTTTATACTATTTACTACATCTTCTTTATTGGTACAATAAACAATAGCCAAAGGATATTGTTCAATAGCTCTATTCCACATAGTTCTAGCTTCTTCATAGTCTCTATGTTCTCTAGTAATCACTTTACCTGTTAGACCATTTGTATCTAATTTAAATTCCATTTTTCCACCTCACTTTATCTGATTATAACTTACTATTAATTTTTATTTGTTACTCTTTTTTTTGCTATTCATTTTTAATTTAGTATTTATCAATTACTTATCAACTATTTATCTTTATTTGCTACTTATTTCTTAAACTACTAATTATCTCTTTGACTTTTTCACTCATTAATTGATTTTTCTTCATTAATTAATTCTATACTATTTCGCTAATTTATTTTCAATTTCATTTACTAGTTTATTAAATGTTACTTCTGGATTTTGATAAAAACAAGAAGCACTTACATAGACCATTTTCCAGCCTATACGCTCGAGTACTGCTAAACGTCCTATTTCTTCTTCTAGCGCTGTACCTTCTTGATATTTCTCACTTTCACATACAACTCTAACTTGGCCTCTATTATCTTCTACAATAAGCCCTGTTAAAACTGCACCGCTTGGCATATGACTTGTTACTTTAAATCCTCTATTTTCTAATCTTTCTTTTATTTCTTCTTCAAAAGGTACAAGAGGTTCTTTAAAATATTCTATCTCTATACTTTGCTCTTTATGGCAGTTAAAACAATAATCAAAAAGTCCTTTACGAATATCCTCTTCTTTTAAATCTGTTTCTGGATTAAAAGAGTGCATAATAAATACTTGATCACGTCCCCTACTCATAGCTACATTATAACGCTTTTTATATAAATTATCTGTACCATAAGTCATAAGACGTAAAGTATCTTTATCTCCTTTTGAATCTACCATAGAAATAAAGATAATATCCCTTTCATCACCTTGGAAATGAGCTGGCCCACCACATAAAATATTACGTTTTGCGTAAGCACGTACTGTCATTTCTTTTTGTAGTAAACTATCTATATAGTTAGCTTGTTTATCACCTTTTAAACTGATTACACCAAAAGTTTTATTATTATAAGCCTCATCTTTACAACACTCAAGAATTCTATTTACAATTTCCTGTGCTTCTACTTCATTGATTTGTCCTTCTTCCCTACCATCTGGTAAGTAACAGGTTACAAGATTTGGTGTAAATACTTTAGGATTTTCACGTAAAGGCTGGATTTCTCCTTTATAAGCTAATTGATTACTATATCCAATAAGTTCAGGAACACATCTAAAATGCTCTCTTAGTCTTACTGGCTGATATCCTGCAAGTTGGGCTAAGTCATAAATAGAAAAACGTCCTGAATATAAATAATGATTTGGAATGTCTTCTAAATAAGTTTTAATAAGACGTTGAATTTCTTCTGTATTCTCCCCTACAGCTAGTGGACTTACTTGTTCATCATCCCCTACAATAATTACTTGTTTTCCTAGGTATAATGGGATAAGTGCTGTCACATCTGCTTGACTTGCCTCATCAATAATAACAACATCAAACTGGTTTTCTCTTGGATCAAAATGCTCTGCTACCTTATCTAGTGGCATAATCCAAACTGGTACTGCCTTTTGGCATTTAGGCATAAGTTTTCTAGCTTCTTGTTTAAGCAGTTCTCTATTCTTTCCTTTACCTGCACCCATCTTAAGAATAATTTGTTTCCAACCTTCTATAGCTTGAATTTCACTACGGTTAGCATCAAAATCAACAAGCTTATGTAACCATGCTTTATCACAGACTAATTGTTTCGTATGATAGCTTAATCGTTTTTCTACTTCTTCGATTTCCTCGGTAATCATACTAGCTGTACGCTCATGGCGCTTAGCTAAAATATCTACTAATTGTCTCCACAACCAAGCTTCTTCCACTTTAGTCGGTATAACTATTTCTTCTCCTTCTTCTTTAAAAGCTTCTAAGTAACTTGCCCATCCTGGTGCTGCAAAGGCTAGTTTATCTAAAAGTTCTGCCTTTCTTGTTACTTGACCTATTTTACTTCTTGACTCATTAAAAGCTTCATATGCTTTTGTATAAGCTGGTATATCTCTTTCTCTTAAGGCCTCTTTTAAACTAGACAGTATTGAACTTTCTTTAAGTACAGAAAGAGAAGTAAGCCATTTTTCAAATGCTTCCTTTTCTCTAAGTGCTCTTACTTTTTCACATTTTGCTACATGATAATGGAGTACATCTAATACTTCCTTTATAACTGTATTATATAAATAATGAACCTCGCCATAGGTAGTCTTTGTAAAATCTTGCTGAGCAATTAATCCTTCTATATTTACACCATAAACCTCTAATTGCTTTGCAATAGGTAACCACTTTTTCTTGTACCAATCTAAATATTTTAAAATAGCTTCACCATATTTTTGGCAAGTCATTTCAAAAGGTTGTTCCATTTCACTAATCTTTTGTGCCCCAAGTGGTTCCATTTGTCTTTCCCATCTAGCTTTTAAAGCTTCTCGTTGCTCTTTAAGAACCATATGGTGAATAAGAACTTCAAAGTCTTTCATAGTTTCAGGTTGTTTATTTCCTACTCTACTAGCTTGAATAACTGTTTTCATTTGAGGATTAAGTAGTAATGTCATTTTAGATAGTTTGCCTGCACTTTGAAGCTTTTGATTAATCTGGCTATAAATATCTAGTGGTTTAATCTTCTCATCTATTGGTAAAATATGTGGTTCATAGGCCATCATTTCATCTGCATAAGCAAGACTTAATTGGTAAACTTCTTTTATTTGCATAGCTAAAGTTTGCCACTGCTCTTTTGCCTTATCTTCACGACCTGCCTCTAGAGCTGCTATACACCATGGCTCATCTAAATGAACTTGTTCCCCAATAAGTTTTATATTAGAAATTAACTCTTTTAAAGCTTCTATCTCATATAACTTTTCATCTTCTTTAAAATACATTAACCATTTAGGTTCTGGAATTTTCTTAAAGTTCTTTTCTGCCTCAATACATACTTTTAATTGCTCAGGAGATAATATTCCTCCTTTTGAAAGTTTTAGCTCACAAATAAGGCTATCTTCCTTAGATAGACTTTGTTTAATACGATATAGCTCTTGAATCTTATCTTCTCCAAGAGGAAGTAAGGAACCATGACGTACTGGACCCATCAGCCACTTTGATGCTTCTCTTTTCTCATTAATATAATGGGCTGCTTCTAATGGCTTATATGTTTTTCCTGCTACTTTAATCGGTGTATATTCAATAAGCTTAGTGTTTTTTAATTCACCTTTTAATTTATCTAAACTTTTTATACAGGCTTCTCTATTCTTTTCATGCATTGCTACACGTCTAGAAAGTTCGCTTCGCTCAAGTGTAGCACGTTGTTGGTGGATACCTTCTAGCGTCTCTTCTAATTCTTTTCTACTTTCTCCATCTTGCATTAAGCTAATACATAAGGTCTGGAGTTCTGGAATAACTTGTTCTTTTACCACACTTAGTGCCTTTTCACTATAACTAGTAACTAAAATACGTTTGCCTTGAGCTAGTAAGTGGCCAATCATATTGGCAATAGTATGTGTTTTACCTGTTCCTGGTGGCCCTTGCACAAGTACAGCATCATTTCTTTCTAAATGTTTAGCTACTAATAGCTGTTCTTTATTAGCTGGTTTTGTAAAAAGAATCTTCTGATCTATACCATTCACATCTATAGCTATTTTCTTCATTGTTTCTTTGGTATTTGAATTCTTTCTAAGGCTATCCCCTTCTCCTACTATATCTGCAATAAAGGAAGGAATTTGTTTGCGCTTTTGTAAATCCTCTAAAATCCCCTCAATAGCTAAATGAAACCCAAGTTGTTTCTTTCTTAAAAATAAGGTTGGGTAATCACTAATAATCTCTACATTACTTTCTTTAGGAAGTTGCTCTTCCACTTTGTTACAAAAATCTTGCACACTTTGTTTGTCTAAAGGACTAATGTTGTAAGCCTTAAAGACCTTAATAAGCTCAATAATAGCTTCTTCTTCCATTCCCTCTATAAGCCCTATAATCCCCTCATATAACTCAGGCATTTTATTAGTCAAAACAAAAGCAAAAGCTTCATTCTCACTATCAAATACTAGTTCTACTACTTGCAATAAGAGAGGATGATCAATCCTTTCCATTCCTTCCATTTGAAGTTGTCCATTTCCATATACTAGTTCTAGCAATTCTGGCTCTTTTCTAAGACGGGTATACACATTATAAAGACTATTGTAGATTGCTTCCACTTGAACTGAACCATCCTTTTTTTCTATCATAGCCTCTGTCGGCTTTTTAATAATACATATAGGTTTACCTAGTTCAGGATTTTGCCATTTTTCTTCAATATAAGGATGCTTTGGCCAATTACTTAAGTTTTCTAGCCACTCTCTATCTTCCTCATTTGCAATCACAGGACTTTTCAAACTATGATAGGCTTTTAAAAAGGTAAAGAGATTTGTCACTTTGTCAATTTTATTGTTTACCATGTTGACCTCTTTCTATTATTGTATTTATTTAAATGAATGAATAATTGTTTCATGACTACTTAATCTTACCATAATTTTCCCACATAAAAAAAGTCCTTTATAAAAGGACTTTTTACTACCATCTATTAGGATTTGTTAACTGAACAACCTCTTCTCCAAGTTCTCCTAATTCATCCTTATATCTTGCATAACGTTGTCTTGTATCGGATCCGCTTGGTAAGTTATCTATACAAAGCTGTAAGCAGTCTATTGTTTGTTGAAGATATTGAAAAATACGATCTGATTCAATAATCTCATCTGCTTTTGCAGCTCTTAATCGTCCTAAATGTTCTAATGTACGTGTTTTTGTATCTTCATATATTTGATCTAATTTAGATGTATATGTTTTTTGTTCCATAGCTTTCCTACTTTCTAAGGCTACATTTCTACTATCCTCCTTTATTGTACCATATCTTTTATACTAATTAAATAATAGCCGCACTTTTCTAGAAAGGTCGGCTATTATTTCCCCTATAAAATTTTTCTTACTTCCTCTAATTTATATTCTTTCAGACTTCTTTCTTTATTACTTGTAATAATCACTTCTAATAAATCATCTTTTATTTTATAAACCTTACCTTTTAATTTTGTTCCAATCACATTAATCGGTGTTCCTAGCTTCATCTCTTTGATGTTATTTTCCCCTTCACATCCACAAGAATTCCCCTCGTTAAAAACTTTTCTGCATAGACTACAAAAATAAGCTTTTTTCATTTTCTATTCCCCCTAATGTGTTTTATTTAATAAAAGGTTTTATAAGGACTCCTTTTAGTCCCTCCTTTCTAATATATGAATATCTTTTGAGTTCTTATAACCTTGTATTACCATCAAATTATAAAAACATATAAAATACCACATTATTCTAATACATATTGACATTTATTTTAATGGGTGTTATGCTAGTCTACATACGCAATTTATTAAGAGTACAATTATGAACTTATATACAATTCTATCTTCTTTAAAACTAAATAGCAACTTTTTCTTTAGCTTTTTTAGATAGGTTTGTATCTATATATTCAGTATCATAGATACAGACCACACCTACAAGTGTATTGTATCTATGATGGCTAAAGTTTTTATGTCTTAATATATAAGCCTCATAGAATAACTATGAGGTTTTTTCTTTTCTTAAACCTAAGCCTCATAGCCTATGCTATGAGGCTTTATTATAAATATTTTATATAATATATCTAGGAGGTATAAGAAATTGGGAAAACAAGAAAAATCAACACGAGAGACTTTCTCAAGTAAATTTGGCTTTATTCTTTCTTGTGTAGGTGCAGCTGTAGGTCTAGGAAATATATGGATGTTCCCTTATAAATTAGGAGAAAATGGTGGTGCTGCCTTTCTAGTGCCTTATTTTATCTTTGTTCTACTTCTTGGAACCGTTGGGCTAATTTCTGAATTTGCCTTTGGTAGAC
The DNA here is from genome assembly GCA_900551325.1 of uncultured Eubacteriales bacterium. Classification (GTDB taxonomy): domain Bacteria; phylum Bacillota; class Clostridia; order Lachnospirales; family Cellulosilyticaceae; genus Holtiella. The sequence continues at coordinate 177,357 of URVM01000001.1, forward strand.
GATTTAAAGTTGGCTCACTAGGTGCTATAAGAAAAATTTTTAAAGAAAGAAATTTAAAACATAGCTGGCTCATCTCAGCTATTCCTACTATAGGGTTAACAGGTATTTTTATGTTCTACACTGTTGTAATTGGATGGATTCTAAAATACTTCTTCATTAGTTTAACTGGGGAAATAAGTACTATAGATACTCAAACCTATTTTGCTAACTTTACTAGTAGTAACGGTGCTGTATTCTGGCATGGATTAGCTGTTCTTCTTACTCTAATCATTGTAAGCTTTGGTATATCTAAAGGAATCGAAAAGATTAATAAAATAATTATTCCTTTATTATTTGTTATCTTTGTATTATTAATGTGTAAGTCTCTTAGCTTACCTGGTTCTATAGAAGGTGTTAAATATCTTCTTGAGCCTGATTGGTCTTATCTTTTAAAACCTACTACATGGGTTATGGCTTTAGGACAAGCCTTTTTCACAGTATCCTTAACTGGTTGCTGCATGGTTATGTGTGGAAGCTACACAGATGAAACTGTTGATATACCTAGTTCTGCAATAAGTACAGTATTATTTGATACTTTGGCTGCCCTTTTAGCTGCATTTGTAATTATTCCCGCAGTCTTTGCTTTAGGTCTTAGCCCTACAGCCGGTCCTTCACTACTATTTGTTACTGTACCAAGCATTTTTCAGACTATGAAGTTTGGACAATTGTTAAATGCTTTATTCTTCTTAAGTATTATTTTTGCTTCTATCTCTTCTTCTATAGCTATGTTAGAAGGTCCTGTAGAAGCTATTATGAGCTTAACTAATTGGAATAGAAAGAAAACAACTTATCTAACTGCTATTATTGCATTCATCTTTGCTATTCCTCTAAGTCTAAGTAGTACAATATTTGATAACTTTACTAATTTTATTACTATTGTACTTTCTCCAATTGGTGCCTCAATAACAGCTTTTATATTCTTCTATGTCCTTGATCCAACGGAAATGTTAGATCATCTAAATTTAGGCGCTAAACGTAAGCTTGGTATGTACTTTATGCATTTTGGTAAATATATTTTTGTACCAACAACTGTTATCGTTATTATTTTAGGTCTAATCTATGGCGGCATTGGTTGATATGTAAATCAATTCTATATTATATTTATTCAAAAATTAGCCCTAAGTACATGATTTTGTACTTAGGGCTAATTTAAAAATTTATTGTTTTTGTAAAGCATCTTTTAAAGTATGCCATGCTAAGACAGCACATTTTACTCTTGCTGGCATTGTAGAAATAGACTTGAAGGTAATTGCATCTTCTAGTATTTCTAGCTCTTCATCATTAGTAATTTCTTTTTTTATCATTTTAATAAAGGTGTCTAATATATCTATGGCCTCTTCAACTTTCTTCCCCTCTATAAGTTCAATCATCATTGAAGTGGAAGCTTGTGAAATGGCACACCCTATTCCATTAAACTTAGCACTTGCAATAACCCCATCTTTAATATTAACATCTAGTTGAATATCATCTCCACAGGATGGATTATGACCTCTTTCACTAATTGTAGGGTTTTCTATTTTTCCTCTATAAGGAGAATGCTGACTATGTTCAGCTATTAATTCTGTGTATATTAAATCAAGATTCAATGCGCATCACCTTTCTTACTTTTTTTAATCCTTCTATAAATAAGTCAATATCCTTTGTAGTGTTATAAACATAGAAAGATACTCTACAACAAGCTGGTATTTGTAAATAAGTCATAAGTGGATTAGCACAGTGATGTCCTACCCTAATAGCTATTCCTTGTGTATCTAATATAGTACCTACATCATGTGGATGCACACCCTCTATATTAAAAGATACAACACCTACTTTATCTTTTATTTCTTCACCAAGTATAGTTACATAAGGTAGCTTGCTTAGTGTCCGAATTGCATAGGCTACAAGCCCTTTATCATGTTCTTCTATACGTTCCATCCCTATAGATTCTAAATAATCTATAGCTGCTCCAAGTCCTACTACACCTTCAACATGCATTGTTCCTGCTTCTAAACGATGTGGTAAAGGAGCAAAGGTAACATCTTGTTCTTGCACATACTCTACCATAGCTCCACCTAATAATAAGGGGTCTACTTCTTCTAAATATTTCTTTTTACCATAGAGCACACCTACTCCTGTAGGCCCTAGCATTTTATGGCTAGAAAATACTAAGAAGTCTGCATCCATCTTCGTCACATCAGTAGCTATATGTGGTACACTCTGGGTACCATCAATTACTACGATCCCACCATACTGATGTGCTCTATCAATGACTTGTTTTACTGGATTTTCATATCCTAAAACATTAGATACATGTGCTAATGCCACAATCTTAGCCTTAGGTGTTATTTTTTCTTCTATTTCTTCTTTAGAAAGCTGTAAACTGTCATTTAAGTACATGTACTTTAAAGTGGCTTTTTTCATTTTAGCTACTCTTTGCCATGGTAGAAGATTTGCATGGTGCTCTGAAATGAGTATAACAATCTCATCGCCTTCTTCTATATGACTAAGTCCATAACCAAAAGCTATCATATTTAAGCTTTCTGTTGCCGATTTAGTAAAGATGATTTCAGCACTTTCTTGTGCACCAATAAATGTCTTTACCTTTTCTCTAACACCTTCTAAAGTTTCACTTGCTTTTGCAGCTAATAAGTGACTACTTCTTCCTGTATTTGCGTGAGAATGAGCTATATAATCATTCATTTCCTTTGTTACTACAAGAGGACGTTGGCTTGTAGCTGCGCTATCTAAGTAAATAAGAGAATTTCCATCTATTTTTTCATTTAATATTGGAAAGTCATCTTTAGATACAAGAGGCATATTTCTTAAGTCACTCATTTTGCCATTCTCCTACTTACTTCTTCATGTAGCTCCTCTTTAAGAGTTATATCTTCAACTTGATCTAAAATTGGACTAATGGCTGCCTCTACCATTAGATATTTTGCTTCCTCTTCAGATAATCCTCGACTCATTAAGTAGAAAAGTTTATCTTTAGATAATTTTCCTGAAGATGCAGCGTGATTACCTACAATATCTTCTTCATAACACCATAAAGCTGGTATGCCATAAGATCTTGCTTTAGAACTTAGTAGAAGGGCCTCTTCTACTTCTGAACCATTAGATCCTTTAGCGCCTCTTTCAAAGTATAGATTACCTATAAATCTTTTCTTAGCTTCTCCTAATAAGGCCCCTTTTACAATAACATCAGATACTGTACGTTTACCCTTATGATAAATTTCATAATTCATTTCATATTCTGTTTGATTATCAATAACATAGGCAGAATGTAACTTACATTTAGCCCCATCACCTTCTAGGTAAATATTAATAGCATCTTTTAAATGCCCTTTACCTAAGTAAATAACAACTAGTTCAAGTTCTGAATCTTCTTCTTGTTTTATAGCTATTTTATTTTCAAGTTTTTGTTCATCTATTTTATTAATAATAGTTAGCTTAAGCTTACTACCTTTTTCTACAACTATTTCTTCTGGAATAGTAAGTTCCTCACCTTTTGTAAGGACCATACATACATTTTCGTTTTCATAAGCTTTTATTACATTATTTATTAAAGTTTTCATTCTATCACCCCTATCCAATAGTCCCTTTCATCTCTAAGTTAATTAAGTTATTAAGTTCTACTGCATAGGCAACAGGTAACTCTTTAGCGATAGGATCTACGAAACCTCTAACGACTAACTCTACAGCTTCTTCTTCTGTTAAACCACGACTCATAAGATAGAAAATAGCTTCATCACTGATCTTACCTACTTTAGCTTCATGGGCTATTTCTACATCTTCATTTCTAATATCCATAACTGGATCTGTATGTGATTGTGAAAAATCATCTAACATTAAAGCATCACAGTTAACGGAAGCTTTTGAATCATAAGCATCAGGGGCTATTTTAAGTAGTCCACGGTAAGTTGTTTTTCCACCATCTTTTGAAATACTTCTTGTATGAATAGTAGAACGTGTACGTGGTGCTAAATGTACTACTTTTGCTCCAGTATCTAAGTTTTGTCCTTTAGCTGCAAAAGTAATACCTGTAAAGTCACTACTTGCACCTTCTCCAACTAATACACTCATTGGGTATAACATAGATACTTTAGAACCAAATGAACCAGATACCCATTCCATATGAGCATTTTTATGTACAAGTGCTCTTTTTGTATTAAGATTGTACATATTTTTAGACCAGTTCTCTATAGTTGAGTAACGTAACCTTGCATTATCTTTTACATAAAGCTCAACACATCCTGCATGCATATTAATTACATTATGTTTAGGTGCTGAACAGCCTTCAATAAAATGCAGGCTAGCTCCTTCTTCAACGATAATGAGTGTATGCTCAAATTGTCCTGCTCCAGCTGCATTCATTCTAAAGTAAGACTGTAAAGGTGTTGTTACTTGAACACCTTTAGGTACATATACAAATGATCCACCTGAAAATACTGCTCCATGTAATGCTGCAAACTTATGGTCTGTAGGAGGTACACACTTCATAAAGTATTCTTTTACAATATCCTCATACTCTCTACAAGCTGTATCAAAATCTGTATAAATAACACCTTGATCTTCTAGTTCCTTTTGAATAGAGTGATAAACAACTTCTGAATCATACTGAGCCCCTACACCAGCTAATGTAGACCCTTCAGCCTCTTGGATACCTAATCTTTCAAAGGTACTTGCTATCTTCTCATCTACTTGATCCCATGAATGGCTTAAGTTTGATTTTGGTCTAACATAGGTTACTATATTCTCCATATCTAATTCACTTAGATCTGGCCCCCATGTAGGTACCGGTTTGCTATTATATATGTCCAGGGATTTAAGTCTAAATTCTAAAAGCCATTCAGGTTCGTTCTTTTCTTTTGAGATTTCTCTAATGATTTCTTCTGTTAAACCTTTATTTACACGATAACTCGCTTCATCTGCATCTTTAATATCATATATACCACGTTTAATATCATCTACAACTGTTTTCATACTATAGCTCCTTTCTAGATAGATATTTGCTATAGCCATTTTCTTCAATATCTTCTACAATTTCCATTCCACCTGTTGCTACAATTTGACCATCCATTAAAATATGCACAAAATCTGGTTTAATATCTTGGAGCATACGGTTATGGTGTGTAACGATAATAAAAGCATTTTCATCATTTGCAATTTTAGCAACACCTTTTGATACAATTTTAGTAGCATCTACATCTAGCCCTGAGTCCGTTTCATCTAAGATCGCAAGCTTAGGTTCTAACATGGCCATTTGAAGTACTTCACTTTTTTTCTTCTCACCACCTGAAAATCCTACATTTAAATAACGTTCTCTATAGCTATCTTGAATATTTAAGGTTCCCATTTTTTCTTGTAAAGCTTTTCTAAAAGGAACTAAACGCATAGGTTCTTCACTAATGGCATTTTTAGCTGTTCTTATAAAGTTTTCAATAGTTATACCATTAATTTCTTCTGGGTATTGGAAAGATAGGAAAATACCTTTTCTTGCTCTTTCGGTAACTGATAAGTCTAATACTGATTCTCCTTCAAATAGGATATCTCCCTCTTTTACCTCGTATTTAGGATGTCCCATAATAATGTTAGCAAGTGTTGATTTCCCCGCTCCGTTAGGTCCCATAATAACGTGAATTTCACCTTTTCCTATAGTTAAATTCAAACCTTTTAATATAGGTTTTCCTTCTATTTCTGCATGTAAGTTTTTAATTTCTATTAGGTTATTCATAATTAATTACCTCTCTATATAACAAGCTCTATATACGAGCTTCATCTAATAATTTATTTTAAAAGTTTATTCTAAAAATTCATTTTCTTAATTCCTAGTGTTTTACTATGAATTAATCATAACTCGATAATAATTATTAGTCAATACATTTTATTTTTAATTGAATAAAAAAAATTAGTAGTTTATTCAAACTACTAATTTCTATTTTATATCTTATATTTTTCTAAGTCCTCTTTAAACATAACTGTAATATCTTTAAAGTGAGATACACTTTCTAATAACTTCTTAATCTCACTACTAAATACAGATACACTTGCACTACCCTCTTCAGAGCATGCTGAGTTTTCTGTAGCAATAACAGATAAGTACTCTATATTATTATAAACACTTGTAATTGAGTCAGCTTGACGATTAAGCTTGTCCATAGTTGCAATCACAGATACAGCAACCTTTTGAATAGATTCATTAGCTTCAAAACTAATATTTCTTACATCTACTAAACTGCTAGTCTCTTCAGCTAATAGTTTATACTGTGAACCTATTTGCTCTACTAGTGATTTAATTTCTTCACTAAATTGTATTAAGTTGGCATTAATTTCTTCTACAGCACCTTTAGACTGCTCTGAAAGTGATCTTATAGAATCTGCGACAACTGCAAAGCCTCTTCCATGTTCACCAGCTCTTGCAGCTTCTATTGATGCATTAAGAGCTAATAAATTAGTTTGTTCTGATATGCTCGAAACAATAGATACAATATTTGTAATGTCTTTTGCTTTATTTTCTAGCTTGACACCATTTTCTCTTACTGTATTAAATTGATCTAAAGTTACAGAAATATTACTACTTGCATGTTCAACTTGTTCATAACTATTGTTTATTTTTTCAATGGTATCTTCAAGTTGTTGCTTATGATTATTTTCTACTTCTACAATATTTCTTAATTCATCAATATTTGTTCCTAAAGCATTAACTGCTTTATCTGTATTTTCTGCTTGTGCTACTGCACTTACTGCCACTTGTTCAACTACACCACTAATCTCTACTGAAGTATTACCCATAGAATTCGAGATTGTATCTATTTTACTAATGAAAGTATTCATTTCATCAATAATACCCTTAAATCCAACAAAGTCAGCTTGTATAACCTTTTTGTAATCCTTAATTAAGTTATAAATTTCTTCAAAGAAGTCGTTTGTATCAATTTCTCCATCAATATTATATTGATTTTCTACAAGTCTTTCTAATTCTTCTTTAATACGTTTAGTTGGTGCTAACATAATAGAACTTATAATAAATGCTGTTATACTTGATATACCACTAACGAGTACTGCTTGTAGAAGATTACCCGATCCCATAACTATGGAAGTTGTTAAGAGGGTTACTAAAAAGGTACTTATTCCTACTTTAGCTCCAAAGCTTTTTATAATTCCAAAAGAAAGTATTTTATTTACTGGATACTTTTTACTATAATATATTTTATCTTCAAAAGTAAGTTTTAACTCTAAACTTGTGTCTGTTCTCGATATTTCTTCAATATGTACTTGCTCATTAAAATATTTACAAACTCCATCTAACATGCCTAAGAAATAGTCAAACATTCCTCGAGCAGAGTTATAAGTAAATATAGCTTGGTTACTAGTAATAGGTTTTATATTTAATAATGGTGGCTTAGCCCCTGTAAACTTTTTAGTCATAACAACATGTACATCAAACATAGATTTTAAAAATGAATAAACATTATCATGTTTAAAGAATGCTGGATAAACACGACTAAAAGTTAATAAATTATCTTCACCTATTTTTCTCCATAGTTGCTTAACATCCATATTGACGCTTTTAGCTATAAATCCTATTAATATCTTTACCTTACCATCATCCACATTTTCTAGTGGTGAAAATACCTTATCTTTACTCCATCCTGCATGTTCCATAGCCTTATCAATGATTGCATCACCAAATAATTGTCTATTGGTGTCCATCCAAGTTGCTACTACTGTACCTTTCACTTTATCCCCACCTTCAATATTTTACCTTCATTTATTATATATATTCATATATTATAATACTTTTTTATGGTAATAATATAGTTTCATTATATAAATAAAATCACTTATTATAATTTTATATATTACTATCTAATTATACTCTATTTTAAAAGAAACTGTCTACCTATGCCATAAAACTATTTTGACTTTGGCTTATCTTAATTTGTATACTATATATGATATTATATATACTAAGTATAAATGATTGACAGAAGAAAGGACACATTTTATGACATTTAATTTAGACATCTATGAGACTATGGCCCTAGTTTCTATTGTATTCTATATAGGTAAATACCTTAGGAATAAATTCTCTATACTTAATAAATATTGTATCCCACCATCTGTAGTAGGTGGTTTTGTATTTGCTTTATTTATTCTTTTATTTAATATGACTGGTATAGCTACAATAAATTTAGATACCACACTTCAAAATATCTTTATGACAGCCTTCTTTACTAGTATTGGTTTTACTGCTAGCTTTAAAATACTTAAACAAGGAGGTAAGAAAGTAATTACCTTTCTAGGTCTTGCCATCCTTCTTGTTATATTACAAAACATAGTAGGTGTAACACTTGCTTCTTTATTTGATTTATCACCTCTTCTTGGACTTTGTACTGCTTCTATACCTATGATAGGTGGACATGGTACAGCTGGCTCTTTTGGACCAATTTTAGAAGATATGGGAATAGCTAGTGCTACTACAGTTTCTATTGCTTCTGCAACTTTTGGTCTTATTATGGGAAGTATCGTTGGTGGTTTAGTTGCTAGAAGTTTAATCTTGCGACATAAGATAAAAACAGTGCGTGATGAAAATACAGCACTCCCTCCAGCTGAAGTTGGTGACTATAACGAAGAAAATCATAATATTTTATCCTTCAAAAAATTAATGACTGGTGCTTGCTTCTTATTTATTGCAATGGGCCTTGGTTCTATTGTCTCAGAATTTATTGAAGCTTCTGGCCTAGCCTTTCCTTCTTATATAGGTGCTATGTTAGTAGCTGCTATTATGAGAAATATTTATGACTTTAGGCAAAAAGAAATTGTTGAAAAAGAAATTGAAACTCTAGGTGGCTTAAGCTTATCCTTTTTCCTAACAATGGCCCTAATGGGACTTAGACTTTGGGAGCTATTTGATCTAGCTTTACCACTTATTATTATGTTATGTGCTCAAGTATTACTTGTAGGGCTATTTGCTTACTTTATTACTTACCGTGTCATGGGTAAAAACTACGAAGCTACTGTATTTGCTTCAGCTGTTTGTGGTTTTGGAATGGGAGCAACACCAAATGCTATTGCTAATATGGATGAACTTACTAACAGATACGGTTTTGTGCATACACCTTACTTTGTTGTTCCAATTGTAGGCTGTTTATTTATTGACTTTGTGAATTCAGCTATTATAACAATATTTATAAACCTTGTAGGATAAATATTCTATAAAACAAATAAATTATAAGCTAATTAAACTTTTAGCCTTTGCTGATAAAGTTTTAATTAGCTTATTTTTATTTTATAAACCTTTAACTTTTTTCTAGATTATCCGAACTTTAAATAATTATTTTTATAAAATGTTCGTTTTTTATTGACCGTTAATAATTATTATCTTATAATAAGTTTATAATTAAACCAAAGTACAAATAGAGGAGACTATAATATGAATAAACTACTAAGAAAATCTATAGCACTTTTTATAGCAGCATCTTTAGGTTCAGTAATGATGGGTGCCGCACCAGCAAATACTGTAAAAAAAGAGGTTATTCCAGCTGAAACACTTGTAGAGGCTGTAAAAAGACCACTTCTTATACAAGGTGCTATGGATGTTGAAACTGAAATTATGATGGCAGCACTTGAGAACCCTGAAGAAATTACTTTAGGTGTTTGGAAATATACAAAAGGTACATTAAACGGCTACCCTGTAGTTATCTCTAGAACACGTATTGGTATGGTAAATGCATCAGCTTCTACAACACTAGCAATCGAACATTTCAATCCTGTAGCCATTATTAATCAAGGTACAGCTGGTGGCCATGATCCAGCACTTCACAAATACGATATTGTGCTCGGTAAAGAAGTTGTAAATATGGGTGCTTTCAAAACACCTTTTACAGAGAAAAACAAAGGTATTCATCCAACAACATGGGAACCTATGACACTTGAAATTGTAAGCAAAGAAACTAGTGAATGGATAGATGTAGCAAGTTTCCCAGGTGATGAAACACTTCTTGCAGCAGCAAATAGTGTAAAAAACACTTATAAAAAAGGTAAGATTGTAGAAGGTACTATTGGTTCAGCAGATGAATGGAACAAAGAAATAGATCGTATTTTATGGCTCAACAAGACACTTGGTACATCTGCAGAAGAAATGGAAACTGCTGCCGCTGCTCAAATTGCTGCAACTTATAATATTCCATTTTTAAGCATCCGTATCTTATCAAATAACGAAGTACATAAAGAAGCTTATGATCGTACAACAGGTGAAGATTCACAAGCTTATACACTTGAAGTAGCAAAAGCTTATATTAATAATTACTTATTAGTTGAAGATCAAAATTAATACCTAAATTGAATTATAAAAATAGCCTTCAATCCAGTTCAAAACTAGTTGAAGGCTATTTTTATAATGTTCTATTTTATGTTACTTACTCTAATCTTTTATTTTAATATTTATTCTATTTTTTTATCTACTCTGTTTCTCTAAAGTATCCATTGATTGCGTCACATACCATTTTGTTGAGCATACCCATATTTGCTTTAATGGCTTCATCGTCTTCAACTCTGTCTTTTTTGTTAAGTCCCATTGCTCTAAAATCCACTTTCCCAAGAAGACTTTCTAGTTCTTTCCATAAATCTGTATACTCTGTTCCATTACTTAAATTAAGAGCCTTACCCATAGCCTGATCCTTCATTCCTTTTTGGAGTTCTTCCAAAATATATTCATTAGTCACATAAAGATAGATTGGCTCCTCACCTTCAAGCTTATTCCTTGCTTCTAAGTCCCTTAGGCCTGTCACGAGAGCAAGAAGTTCTAATCTTGCTACTCTTGTTTCCTCTTCTAGGAGTTGAATCATTTCTTTAGATTCTCCCTCTCCTTGAAGAATGTACGCATAAATACCAACAGCTTTGCCGCCACGATTTCTTTTATTGGCTTTACAATATAAATGAATTCCTGTCATCATTATTATTCTCTTCCTTTTTACTATAAATTTATATGTCTTAACCCATCTATTATATTTATTGTCCAAACACTTCTACACGTTTTCTTTTACCTAAATAATTGATAGCACGCATTTTACATCTTCCTATTTCATTATAGGTACAAAAGTTGGCAAGATCCATAAGTAAAAATAATGTATCTGTCATAAGATAATTAAGGTCTTTCAGGTCATCTTCTTGCTCATTAGATACACTTAAGTTAGCCACTTCATCTAATAACTTCTCTATACCACCTTTTGTCTCTTCAAAAATCTCTTTTAATTGTTCAGTGGGCATACTCGCCTCTGGATGGATAAACTTCTCCAAAAAAGCCTGTAATGTATCATTTAAACTTTTATATTCATTATATATTTCAACTAAGTTCATCTTATTTCCTCTCTTTAACTACAAATTCATATTTACTCTATTACTATAGCATGACTTACAAAAAACAGTAAACTAATCCTTTAAAAATAACAAAAAAGAGGAGTATCTCCATACGATATTCTCCTCTTCTTTAATATTTATATGTCCCTTATTATCTTTCTAACTCTTCTACCTGGGTCTGGTCCATTACCTGTTGACCTTCTTCTAATTGGCCTTCTTCTAGCTGACTTTCATTTACTTGACTTTCTTCTACTTGACCTGCTTCTGGTTGATTTATCTGTGGTTGTTCCACCTCTAGTGCATCTCCATCAACTTGATTTTCTTCCACTTGGTCAATATTGTTATTGCTTACTCTATGAGCTTCTATAGATTGTATTAATCCATTATAGTACTCTAAAACAAGTTCATACATAGATTCTGAGTGAACAGTTGGAGCCCAATATAATTCATTATAGTAAGCTGTCATTTCCTCAAAAGTTGCCCAGTCTGCCTCTTTAGAGTAATTGCTTTTCTCCATAGCATTTGCTATCTGTAAAAGTTCATAAAGACCTGCTTTTCCTTTACTTACTTCTAAGCTATCTATACTATCTTGTAAGTTTTGTGCTACCTCATCAATTACTTCTTGGGTTACTTCTTCTAGACCAAGTACTTTCTTCGCTTCTACTAGATTTTTTTGAACACTTTCCCATGATAATTGTGTATAGATATGTGCTTCTAAATCCTCTACATTTGCTACTACTGCTTCTAATTCACCTTTATGATTTTCAGGTATTCTATGAGCTTCAATACTTTGTATTAAACTACTATAGTAGTCTAATACAATCTCAAACACTAGTTCAGAGTGAACTGTTGGTGCCCAGTATATCTTATTATACTCCGCTGTCACTTCTGCAAATGTTTCCCAATCTGCGCCTTCTTTGTAATCACTTTGCTTCATAGTATTTGCTACTTTTAAAAGTTCATAAAGACCTACTTTTCCTTTACTTACCTCTAGTCTATCTATAGCATCTTGAAGCTTTTGCGCTGCTTCATTAATTTCTTGTTCTGTTAGCTCTTCTATTGTAAGCACTTCTTTAGCAGATTCTACTTGAGCTAAAAGGGCTTCCCATGAAACTTGAGTGTAAATATGTGCTTCTAAGTCATTAACACTTGCTACAAGACTCTCTAGCACTTGTTTGTTTCCTACAACTACTAGTGCATTTTTAGCTTCAACTAACTTATTCACCATTTCATCTACTTGTACTTGAGTCTTCTCACCTTCTAATAAGGCTACTGCTTCATCTCTTACTTGTACTAGTTTATTCCATGATTCTTTCGTGTAATTTTCCCCATTAAGAGCATTAACTTCTTCTATTAATTGAACTAATGCTTCTGTATCTACTTTAATATTATTTTCATTAGCATAATGGAACTTAGCATCTCCCCATACGGCATGGTCAGAACCATTTCCATTGTCACCATCTGTAGCTACAAGCATTAACTCTTTAGCACCAGCTACATTTACTTCTAAATACTCCATAGGATCTTTTGAATAGATTACACCTGTTTCAGTTACCTTTTCTCCATCAAGCCAAACTTCAAAAGAAACTGAAGCAATTGAGTTGTACATAGCTCTATCTACACCTACATAAGCTGAGAAGTACTCTGCCTCTTTATTTGTTAAATCATATTTAAGTACACTTCTTGCATGTGTTCCTAAACCTTTTTCAAACTGTACTTCTTGTCCCTTAGCATCTGTTAAACGAATAATATTATCGCTTGGTGAAAGGTCCTTTTTAATACTTCCCCATCCACAAGTTGCACTAGCCCAATTATAATCAGATAAGTAAGTAAAGTCTTCCATATCTACTACTGCAATAGTACGTGTTTTAATAACTTCATTACCATCATTATCTGTTACTCTATATGTAATGGTATAGTGACCTGGTTGCTTAAAGTTTACTGTTCCCATTACTTCAACTTTTGAAGTCAAATCCCCATCTTCAGCATCAGTAGCACTGTAAGTACCATATATATCTTCTAAATGTTCTCCTACTTTAACTGCTTCATCTTTTGGTATTTCTAAAGTTGGTACAGCATCTAATACTAAGAATTTAGCATCTCCAAAATTCGCATGATCAAATGCATTATCACTTCCATTTTTATCAACTATAAGCTCTAGTTTACTTATACCAGTTAAATCCAGCTTAACATGCTTAGCATCATCACTTCTTTTCATAAGACCGCTATTGTAAAGCTCTTTTCCATCTCCTAGTATTTTAAATATAATACTTGATCTGTTTTGCTCTTCTATATTTCTATCTACGCCTACATAAGTTTCAAAGAATACCGAGCCTGATAATTTTGATAAATCATATACAATTTCTGAGTTTGCATGAGTTCCAACCCCTTTTGCAAAAGTAATTGTTTCTCCCTTTACTCCTAGTTTAATAGATGCACCTGAAGATGATTTATCTTTATTTACACTGCCATAATCTGTTCTTGCATTTTCCCAGTTTCTATCAGACAAATAATCTACTTCACTATATACCACTATAGTACGTTCTTTTGTAACAGTATTTCCATCACTATCTGCCACTGTATAACTTAAGTTATATTTACCTGTCTTACCAGTGTTAAATCCATTTGTCTCAACTTGAACTTTTTCAAGTATATTGCCATCTTCTACATCATTTGCAACCACGTCTGCCATTGTATCAAACTGACTATTTAACTTAATATAAGTAAGTTCTTCTACATCTAATGTTGGTAGAACATTATTAGTTATAAGTTTTGGATTTGCTATAATTGCATGGTCTGAAGAAATGCTATTGTTCGCATCATCTATCTCTATTACCAGCTCTGATACCCCTTTAATTGGTACATCAATATATACCATATCTTCACCATATCTCATCACTTTAGTAGTAGCTAAAACTTGTCCATCACCTATAATCTTAAAGATTACACTAGAATTTGCTTGTTCTGGAATACTTCTATCTATACCAACTAAAGCTTCAAATCTATCATGTTTCATATTTGATAAATCATATACGATTTTACCATTTGCATGAATACCAAAACCTTTTTCAAATACTTTAACTTCACCATTGACTGTACTTGTAATATTATTGTTTCTTCTTGGTGTTGACCACTCTGTCTCTACTGATTGCCACTGGTAATCTGATAAGTATTCATAATCACTTACTACCTCAACCTGTACAACTTTTTCTACAGTAACTCCTTGGTCTAATAAAGTATACTTCACTTCATAAGTTCCTTTATTTGTAGTATCTACATTATGAGTAATATTAACTTGTGCTGTAATATTATCACCTTTATAATTACTTCCTTTAATGTAGTCTACTGGGTTGAAGGTCTCACCTAATTTAAGTGTTACCTTTTCTTGTTGTACCTTTAATGTTGGTGCGAAAGAATTTACACTTACAGGTTTTGCTATACTTAAATCTTTTGCATAAGCCACAACTTCATAGTTTTCACTAGCTTGAATATCTGCATTTTTTACAGTAAAACTGTTATCTTTTGTAAATCCAATTACTTTGCCATCTTTTAGAATCTCATACCCTAATAAATCCTTTTGATTATTTTCATCAATTTCAAAGCTTAACTTATTTGTCTTAGCAATAGTATCTAACTTAGATGTTACTTTGATAGCTATATCTTCACTAAATCCATTTCCTTTATAATCATAAGCTCCACTATGTAAGTATTCAATTTTTCTTGTTGGCTTTGGTAAGTGCTTCACTGCCTCTTCCATCTCTGGTGTTACATCTGTATAATTCCAGCCTTTGAAGAAATCTAATAAATTTTCTCCTACCCCTAAAGAATAAGCAACTGCTAATCTTCTAAGTTCACTTCCTTGTATAGAAGCAATAAGCTCCGTATTGTCACGAACAGCTCTTGATACTTTAGCATAAGTATCATAACCATAAGCTATATTTAATTGAGACAATATGCCTAGATTTTCCCAGAAACCTAAGTTAACTGTTTCTCCTTGGAAACGTTTCATAAGACCATTCCAATTACAACGATCCCCGTCTATTCCCTTTATTCTTCTATATTCTTGTGGATATAAGTTATTAATTACTTCTCCATGAACCATATACTTCGTATTAAAAATATGTCCAAATTCATGTCCATATGCCCAGTTATCATTTCCTGGCATTTGTGGTGGCATAGCAAGAAGCTTAAAGAAACCTCCATCCCTTTCAGCATTATCCGAACCTAGATAACCTGTATAACCATGATCAGCAAAACCTAATGGTACACCTTGGAATGCTCTTGAAATAAATTTATTTGGGAAATAACTATGTTTTTCTTCTGTAGCATTTTTTTCAAATCCCATGAAAGTCTGGAACATATCATATAATTCTTCCCAACCATCCATAGTATCTGCCATATCATAGCCTTTGCTATAAGCTTCTGTCATACCTGCTACTGCACCTTTTGCACTTGTTGTAATCACTATATTTTTCGATACAAATTCAGCAATATTAAATACTTTTCCTTCTGGATTACCATTTACAAAGGCATCATCGCTGTATTCAACTTTTTGTGCATAAGCTTTTACTTCTTCAAAGAAAGCTTGTGGGTCTGTTTCACCATGAATATAAAGTGGGAAATCAGTTCCACCTTCTACTCTCACTCTTGGTGCATAGGCTTGATCTGATGGCTTTGCATCATTGAAAAGATAAAGTGCACTTGGGTTAATATTAGTTGGTGCTGTAATAACATTTCTTCCTGGTTTTAAGTCCGCCCATCTTCTCCAGTCACCTTTACCGCGTCCTACTTGTCCAAAACATAATTTTGGTAATACGCCTGTAGCATCTGCATCCACATAAACTACAATTTCCTCACCTGGTGTAACATATTTTCCAATAGACTCTAAAGATGTATAGGCATAGCCATTTATACTTCTCTTTTCAGATTCTTCTTTATATCTGCCTCTTTGCTCTCCAGTAACTACTCTTGTATCTTTAAATAAATCTTTGTTATATACAATTTCTTTTGCAAGCTTAATATCTTCTAAATAAGATTCCTTTAATGGATGACTATTTACTTGTTCTTCTAACTTATTAATAGTATCAATAGAATTATACTCACTGCTTACTTCCATCATTAAACCATTTG
Organism: uncultured Eubacteriales bacterium; assembly: GCA_900551325.1. Classification (GTDB taxonomy): domain Bacteria; phylum Bacillota; class Clostridia; order Lachnospirales; family Cellulosilyticaceae; genus Holtiella. The sequence continues at coordinate 193,869 of URVM01000001.1, forward strand.
TAAAAAGCTTTTCCATTGCATCTTGTACAGTGTCTTCTCTATACAGCCTTATTTCACTACTACAAGCCCAATCTTCATACCCTTTTTTAAATACAAATTTTAATCTTTTAAACTCGGTTGGATTAAATTTAATTTCTATTAAATCTTGAGTAACTTGAGCTTTGCCAGTAGACACGAGTTCAAAAGTATTTCCCTTAGAAGTTCTAGATGCATAAATTTCAAATGCTTCTGGGAAACCTCTATTTGAGCCTCTAGGTGCAGCATAGACTAATCTATTTAAAGTAGTTAATTCATTCAGTTCAATAACTACTTCATTTGTAAAGCTCTCTGAATTTTTTACATTGGAATGCCATTTTGTATCTAACCTACCGTCTATAGCACGTTCTATGGCATTTTCAGCATAGCTTCCCCCATTATTTGTAATACCTTTTATTCCATCTGCTTGTAGTCTATATACTTCATCATATGCTTCTAAAAGGTCTCCAGATAAAGTCAGTTTTGTCACTTGTGCTTCTGTATACTGTACTTCCTTATTTTCTAATAGTCTTCTAGCATTTACAATATTCTCTTTATACTCTGTTTCATAAAAAGGATGTGCCTGTGCTTCTTTTTCTAAAGCATCTAGCTGCTCAGAACTTCTAAAGGCTTCACTTACTTGACTATGTGTGCCATCCGTAAATAATGTAGCCATCTTATCTGCTACAGCATCCTCTTTGAAGAACATAAATTCTCCAGCTGCTGCCCACTCTTGATTCGCTTGTTCAAATACAAATCTCAATCGCTTAAACTGTGTATTTTGAAATCTAAATTCTGATACATTACTACGAACTTCAGTCTGTCCAGTTGCTACAAGCTGAAAATCTTCCCCTTCTTCTGTAAGAGAGGCATAAATAGACATCTTTTGTACATGCCCTTTATTCCCTGGTCTTGGTGCATAGGCAATACGATTAATTGTTTCTATATTATCGAAAGTTATAGTTACTTCATTTTTATATTCATTGGTATTTTGTTTTCCTGTTTCCCAGTGTGTACCTATATCACCATCAAAAGCATACTTTAGAGCACTACTACCATATTGTCCGCCATTATTTGTATAGGTTTTAATACCTGTTACTTTAAAAGCTTTTTCATACTCTGTATAATGCACATTTTTGATTGGCGAAAACACAGACGAAGTAATATTTTGAGTTTCTATTACCTGTTCGTTAAATACATTTGTTGTACTTAGTTTCGTTACAGGTACTGTACTTGCCATAAGCTGTACTGGTGTTTGCACCCCTGCCCCAGCTGCCATACTTACACTTAATAAGCTTGCAATTAATTTCTTATTCATATTTTCCTCCATATTATTATAGGTTAAATAAAAAGGTTTTTAATATTATATTTATGTTTTAGTTATAGTACAAAACAAAAAGGCTACTCTAAAGAAGAGTAGCCTCGCCAAATAAAGCATTTTAAATTATCCTTTTAAAATGCTTTAAAACAATGTTTATTACATTGTGCAACTGGCTGGTATAGTTTTCACCTTAACCCCTTTAGCTTTGCGTCATTAAGTTTCCCTAATTTTGCTAAATATTCTATTTTACTACTCTAAAACATTTACTCTCTAAGTATAACATCTTCTTTTTTATAGCACAAACCTTTTTTTACATAAATTTACATTTTTATTGTGTTTTAAACTAATATTTTTAAAATATAAAATAAAATTTTAGTCTACTTTAACAAATTAAAAATACACCCTATAAAAATTGTGATTATATAAAACACATTCATTATTACAAAGTTCTTTACTGCTAAAACAAAAGTTTTTCCCTTAAATTGAAGATTGAAAAAGTCTTTAATGTTCTTATGAACAGGTTTTAATGCTATTAAAGTAAGAAGTGAAATGAAAGGTAACACACCTATTACTACTCCAACTATAACACTTATAAAGCCAATATAATAATTCCATTTGAAAACTTGTAGAGCTGCTGCTTTGCCAATATAAATTGGAAGTGTATAACGTCTATTTACAATATCTTCTTCCATATCACAAATATTATTAGCAAGCATAATATTCGCTATACCTGCTATAGCAGGTATACTAATTATAATAATAGAGGCTATTACCTGGAGATTAACAGATATGTTGAAAAACTCTTTAGTTAGATTAAGTGCTATAACTCCTTGATCATAAATATGCACATATACAGCAAGAAAAGTTATAAGTCCACCCATCGTGAGACCTGAAAATATTTCTCCAAACGGTGTTCTAGAAATTGGAATAGGTCCAAATGAATAAAGAATTCCGATCCCAAAACATACCATTCCTACTAATAATACTGTTAAATCTGTATTTAAAAATAGGACTACACCTAATACTGTAGATATAATAAGCATACCTATAATAACTTTCAGTACTAACTTAGGATTTAATTTATCCCTTCCTAATGCATTATGTTCTTCATAGCCAAAACCTTCTTTTTTAATAGCCTTCATATGATCTATGTAATTATTAATAGCTGTTACTGTCATATCAAAAATAATCATGCCTAGAAAAAGTAAAATGCCTTCTTTTATATTAAAATTGTCAAATCTGTATAAGGCAAAGGTTGTTCCAAGTAAATAAGGAATCACACTAGCTACTTTCGTTTGAATTTCAACAAGCTTTAAAAAACTACTTATACTCATTCTTGTTCTCCTTCTATTAATAATGATATCTCATCTATTTTACATTGGATTTCTTCATAAGTAAGTATATAAAGTGGAGATAGCTTCTTTTCTAATGCTATATTCCAATATTTTAATGCACCCTTATATTTTCTTTGTGTCTCTAAAAGCAATCCATAATAATAATAAGGCTCTGGGAAATTTGCATAACCTTCTATAAGTTCTTTATAAATTTTTGCTGCTACTTTATCGTCTCCTAAGTAATAGTAACTTGTAGCAAGATTACTTTTAATACGCTCATTTGTATCATAAAGTTTGGCTGCCCTTAAATTAAAATCCAATGCTTTTTCATAGTCTTTTGCACACAGTAATAAATAACCTAGTGTTTCATAAATAAGCATGCTATCTTTTTCATTTAGAAGTGCCTCATAGATCTCAATGGCTCTATGTAAGCCGCCTTGTTTCCAAATACAAAGTGCATTTGTTGCATTATAGTTAAGGCGCTCATTGTCACTCATATGCTCATAATCTAATGTTTCTAAAAGTTTTACTGATTCACTTATTCTACCTTCATTAATCAAACGGTAGGCATATATGATTTTTGCCATAACAGGACAGTCTTTTAAGACAATAGCTTTTTCATAAAGCTTAAAGCTCTTTTCAATCCTACCTTTGTCATAATCTGAAGCTGCCAAAGACGCAAGTAAAGCTGCTCTTTGCCTATAAATAACCACTCCAAAAGTAGCTATAAAAACTACTATAGCTAAAACAAGATTCTTCATAACGAATGAACAAAAGAAGCCCAAGAAAAGTCCTAGTATTAAAATAATATTGTTATACTTATTTTTTTTCATCTTATCTCCTTATATAGAAGGATTCACCTCCATGTAAAATATTTATTTTTGTAGTATCAATTATCTAATTAGAATTGAACTATATATTAGTATACATGTCCAACTCTATTTCTAGCAATTCCATACCTTCAAATTTAAGACAAACAACCCAAGGCATTTTTTCTTTTATCATTTCAAACTTGCTATAATCAAATGTCTTATCATAATAATTTAGTATAGCACTTAAGGCTGTCCCGTGTGTTCCTATAACTATGTTCTCTCCATCATTTTCATTTAAAATTTTATGTAATGCGCTTATATTTCTTGCTTGAACTTCTCTTAAACATTCTCCCTCTTCTAATTTGTATTCAAAGTCCTCCCATTGTATTTTAGAAAAAGTATTGAAATCTTCTATCCAACCATTACTTATCTTTCTTTCTCTAAAATCTTCAACTGGGATAATCTCTAAGCCTAAATGCTCTGACAAATCTAATATAGTATCTATTGACCTTTTATAAGGACTTGAATAAAACTTAGTAATATTTTTATCTAAGAAAAATCTTGTAAGATTCTTACTAGCCTCCATCCCCTCTTGTGTAAGTGGTCTAGTTAAATCATCATGTATACTAAAATCTGGTTTTGCATGCCTTACAAAATATAAAGTATTCATTTGTCCATCTCCCTTATTTTATCATTTATCTACCTGTCTTAATCTATATATGTTATTTTACAACTACTTCAATTCAGTACATTTAACAAAGAAAGATTTTGTTTCTTCTAGTTCTAAAGAATTTAGTACCTCCCTATATTCAACAAATTTAATATCATCTATTTCCTCATCTTTTGCTTTAATATCGCTTCTATCCCCTGTATATATAACATGATACATTATTGTTTTTTGCGATGCATATTTATATCCTTTAGGAAATTTAAAATCTATTGTTTCATTGTATCTTCTAATAATCTTATATGCCTTACTTCCTGTTTCTTCTTCAAGTTCTCCAAGTAGAGCCTCTTCTAAATTAACATCAGATTCTTCAACCCCACCTTTAGGAAAATCCCATGTACCCTTGACTTTATCATTTTCTTCCCCTTCTGTCATTACCTTAACCTTATGTACAAGTAAAACTTCATTAGACTGCATAATAACAGCTCCTACAGCTAATCTAGTTTTTGATTTATTCATCTCTACTCCCCTTTTGTTAACTAAATGTAGTAACATATTAAAATTTACCAATATTTAAATAATATGATTTATATCATCTTTCAAATTATATAATAAAAAATATTTTCTGCCTACTCACTTTAATTCTATTATATAATACAATTATCATTATTAACTTTTACTACATAAGGAGTATTTTATGAATACCATTTATCTTGATCATGCAGCAACTGCATTTCCAAAAGCACAAGGGCTTGGTGAATGCATGCAACATTACTTTGATACTTTGAGTGTGAATATTAATCGTTCAACTTATGCTTCTTCTACTTATGTAGAAAACATTGTTTATAGCACAAGAGAACTACTTTGTGAACTTTTCCATTTTAATGATCCTTCTCATGTTATTTTTACACCTGGTATTACCCATAGTTTAAACTATATTATTAAAGGCTATTTAAAACCTGGTGATCATTGTCTTATAAGTCCTTTTGAACATAATGCTGTAGTACGACCTCTTTGCCAGCTGGAAAAGGAAGGTATCTCTTATGATCTAATTGATTTTGAACCCTCAGGCACTCTTTGTTTAGATAATTTAAAAGCCCAAATACGACCTAACACAAAACTTGTTATTTTAACTCATGCTTCTAACGTATTTGGTAATATTCTACCTATTGAAGAAATTAGTAATTTTTTATCCTTATATCAAATCCCTGTTGTACTAGACACGGCCCAAACTGCTGGTCATATAGATATAGATTTTTATAAGCTAAAACTCTCTGCTTTATGCTTTACAGGACATAAAGGTTTACTAGGCCCTAGCGGTATTGGCGGTATGTTGCTTACAAAAGATTTCGCAAATTCCTTAACTCCTCTAATTGCTGGGGGAACTGGAAGTGCCTCTCATCTTTTAGAGTTACCATCTTATATGCCTGATAAATTCGAATCTGGAACCCTTAATATAGGTGGTATATATGGGCTTCATCATGCGCTTTCCTATTTAAAACAAACTTCTATTTCTACAATTCATCATCAAGAAATGCTACTTACTAAGCAATTCATAGAAGGCCTTGGAGATATACCTTCCATTAAAGTCATGGGAGATTTTCCATTAGACCAAAGAGTAAGTACTATATCTATACAATTTTTAAATAGAGATAATGCTGATGCTGCTTATGCATTAGAACAACAATTTGGTATACTCACCCGTTGCGGACTACATTGTACACCTCTTGCACATCAATTTTTTGGCACTTATCCTGAAGGTACTGTTCGTTTTTCTTTTGGTCATTCTAATACACAAGAAGATGTTCATTTAGCACTTGAAGCTATTGCCCAAATTTCTAATAAACACTAATTTTTCATTAAAAAGTCCCATATAACTAGATTGGAACCTCTAGTTATATGGGACTCTTATTTAGTATAAAAAATATAAACTTTATGTATGTCCTTCTAATTATGTTGTAGTATAAGTTCATACTTATCTTCTACGACACGGTAAAGCCCTTCTATTTCTTCATCTTCTTCAATACCTGCTAGTAATTCTCCTTCAAATCTTATACAACTACCACAGCTTGAAGAAATCATTCTAGGTACTGGCATCATACGATAAGATATATTTTGTCTACTTAATTTTCTTCCAAATTGAATAGCTCCAAAATGGGTAAAAAATGTTGCAATATATTCCAATAACTTATCCTACTTTCTCTTAAGCTTTAGTCTATATTCTTCGCCTTCTTCTATTACTTCTACATTAAATCCTTTGCTATTACTACATCTTTTAATATTTTCTACCGCTACTTTATTATCTGCAAGTACTACAAAGGTTTCTTCCCCTTTTTTGATTGCTTCCATTGTTAAAAATACTGGTTCTGGACAAGAGCGTCCTCTTACATCAATTTCTAAACTTTTCACTTGTTTTCCCTCCTAGTTCTTTACTCTACTTATATTTCCAATAGATATGATAGTTACTACAATGATTCCTACACCTACTGCAATTTGTCCATTTAAAGTTGGACCATTACCTGATGATGCAAGTCCAAAGTTATGAGCAAATGCTGCTCCAGCCATTAGACCAAGTACGGTTACTACTGAGTCAGTATTACCTTCACCTGATAAAATAAGTTGGCGTAATGGACACCCTCCTAGAAGTACACTTCCCCATCCTACAAGTAACATCCCTAAAAAGTTCCACACACCATCTGTATGTGCAATAGGTTGTTCTACAAATCCTAAATGAAATTGCCCTAATATCATATTGCCAATAGCTGCAACAATAATAAGTGTTATAAAACCTGTAAGAAGATAAAAATCTTTAAACATTAATGCATCCCTAATACTTCCAACTGTACAAAAACGTGTTTTTTGAGCAAGTGCTCCTACTACTAATCCAGCTATTAAAGAAGCTATAATAGGCGCTGCTGCTGCACCTGGACCTTTTTGACTCCAAATAAATGCACCTGGAATTGTAAGTACCATTATAAGTAATACCCCCATAGCTACTGGGAATACTCCACCTTCTACATAGCTTTGTGCATAAGAACGTTTAAGTGTAAATCCTTTTTGTAAGATAAAAATCCCAATACCAATCCCTACAACGAAACCTATTAAACCAATAACTGCATTTAAGTCACCACCAGCAATTCTAAGCATCATACGAAGTGGACACCCTAGGAACATCAACGCACCAATCATTACAAAACATCCAAGTACAAATCTTGTCACAGGCGATGAGCCTCCTTTTGGTTTAAACTCTTTACCTACAAATGCCATTATGCAAGCACCAAGTACAAGGCCTAAAATCTCTGGACGAACATTTTGTACAACCTCTGCTTTATGCAAACTTAAAGCACCCGTGATATCTCTTAAAAAGCAAGCAATACAAAACCCCATATTCCCTGGATTTCCTAGAGCTACTAACCCTACAGAAATAGCACCTATTATAGCCCCTGTTAAAATAATTTTTAAATACCTTTTCATTTTTCTCCTCCACCTTTTTCTTTTGTACTCTATTTAATATATAAAGCACGTTCTTTTTTGTGCATAACACCAGTGATGAAATTTCCTAAAGTATGTATTATAATAAATACTTCTTTATTTATTATAATTTCTAATGTATTTATTAAAATTCCTTATAAATTATAACATATTTTGTTTTGTTGTCTACATAATTTTAATTATTAGTATATATTTTTATAAAAATAAAAAATCTTAAACGTATACCGTTTAAGATTTTTAACTTATATTTATTAATTTACAATTTCCTCTATAAAACTAACTTGTGGAAATTCTATTTCTTCTATTAATTTACCTAGTTTTCCACTTTTAGTGTCTACTTCTACTATGTTTACTTCTCCACTTTTTTGATTTGCTATAAGAAGATATTGATCGTCTTGTGTAAGTGCAATATGTCTTGGCCAGCATCCATAAACACTTGTTTCTTGTACATAGACTAATTTGCCATCTTCTTTAATAGATAGTTGTGTAATGGTATCCATTCCTCTATTAGCAGTGTATAGCATGGTTCCTTCTTTATTTATACAAACTGTTGCACCGTAGCTTTCTCTATTTTGCTCCTTAAGAAGTTCTATAGTCTGAATAATTTCTAGGCTACCATCTGCCTTATCTCCTTTTAGAACAAATATACGATTAGAATACTCAGTTATAACATAAGCTACCTCTAAAGTTGGATGCCACTTCATATGCCTTGGCCCCTCACCTAATGGAAGTTGCAAATATGGAAACCCTTCATTTACTATAATGCCTTTTTCATCTAGCTTGTAGCATACAATTTGATCGCTTGCTATATTAACCCCATATGCATAATCTTCCTTAGGTGAAGGCACCATACAATGAGCCCTTGATATCCCTTCTTGGTTTGCTTCTTGTTTTACAAAACTTAGCACGTCAAACTTCCCATCTTCACCTACTTTAATGGCAAATACATGACCAGTTCCATAACACGCACCTAATAACATAGACCAGCTCTTTACATATGCAATATGACATAAATCCGTTCCTGGTAAGGTAATTGTATCTAGTAGTTCAAGTTCTGTTTCATTTATATTATGAATACTTACTATAGCTTCATCTCCCTTTTCTTGTATCATAACAAGTCTATCATTTGCTTGTACAAGAAAAGATGGATTCTCATAACCACTATAAAGTTTTTTTTGTACAACTTTGCCTTCTTTATTTACTTCATAACGTCCTATAGTTCCTTCTTCTTTTTTTCCATAGCCTGAAGCTACTAGTGTATATGCGCTCATTTTATTTTCTCCATTCTACTCATTTGTAAAATTTTATCTTGTATTATTATTCTACTCTTTATTAATGTAACACTTCTTAAAATAGATTGCATTATTTATAAATACATATATAAAAGATAAATCCTTCTTTAAAACCCATGTAAAATCCCCCTTTAAACTTTAAAATCCCCATAAAACCTATTTCTAAGTTTTATGAGGATGAATAGTTTATTCTTTAATACCTCCAATTGCTACGCCTCTTACAATAAATTTAGAAAGACAAATATACATGATTACAATAGGTATAATAGCAATAGCAATAAGCATATATACTTGCCCTAAATCAAACTTAAGAAAATCTGCACTACGAAGCTGAGCAATCAGTATAGGCAATGTCTTTTTATGACTACTATCAATAATTAAAGCTGGTATAAAATAGTTATTCCAACTACTTACAAAGGCAAAAATACCTTGAACTGCCATAGCTGGTTTAAGTATAGGAAGAATAATACGATTAAATACATAAAACTCTCCTGCACCATCTACTCTTGCTGCTTCTATAAATTCCATAGAAAGATTACTCGCCATATACTGCTTCATAAAAAATACTACAACAGGTGCTGAAATGGCAGGTAATATAAGTGGCCAAAAAGTATCTCTTAGTCCCATACCGTCCATTAATCTTACAAAACCTAAAGCATATACTTGTGTAGGAATCATCATAATCATCAAAATAAAAGTAAAGGCTCTATTTCTTCCTTTAAAATCATATACATGAAGGCCATATGCTGTCATGGTTGAAAAGTAAACACTACATAATGCTGTCATGGTTGATATAAAGAGGCTATTAAAAACTCCAGATAAAATAGGTAGATTTTTATTTCCTAATACATTTTGTAAGTTGGCATTAAAAGAACCACCTGGTACAAAGGAAAAGCCCTGCTGAATAGCTGAGTTTGAACGAGTAGCATTGATAAATAACATATAAAAGAAAAATAGAGAAAGAAAAGTTAAAAGACACAAAGTGATGTAGCAAATGGGTTGATAAAAGTAATTTGTAGATTTCTCTTTCATTCTAAGCTTAGCACCTTTCATACCTTTTCTCCCTCCTTTCTCACCCTTACTTTATTAGCATTTTTAGTTCCTGAAAAATAAAATACAATCAAACTAAGTATTGCTGAAATAAAGAAAAGAACAACAGAAAGGGCGCCTGCCATACCATAGTTTTTACTGTATAAATGGCTATTCAAATACATAATAAGTGTCATACTTGTATTGTTTGGTGAACCTGTTCCATTTGTTAGGATTTGAGGTACATCAAACATTTGTAAACCTCCAATTAAAGAAGTTATCATAACATATACTAAAATAGGTCTTATAAGAGGTAAGGTAATTCTAAAAAAGACTTGTGATTCCTTTGCACCATCTATCTGGGCAGCTTCAAAAGTAGAAAGATCAATTCCCATAATAGCTGCTATAAGAAGAATTGTTGTATTTCCAAACCACATTAGAAAGTTCATAGATGCAATAAGTCCTCTTGTACCCCATTTACTAGCTAAAAATCTAATAGGTTCTTCTATAATCCCCATAGATATAAGCGTACTATTTACAGGACCAATATCTGAAAAAAGTGCAAAAAATAACATAGCAAAGGCTGACGCCATAATTAGATTAGGCATATAAATAACTGTTTTGAAAAATCCCTGTCCCTTAAGTCTTAGTCTAAGATTTGTAAACCATGCTGCAAGCAGTAGTGCAACAAGTATTTGAGGAATGAAGCCTAACAACCATAAGATCATAGTGTTGTTAAAGTATGTTACTAAATCCCCTTGGGTAATTAAGGTTATATAGTTTTCAATACCTACAAAATTAGGTCCAATGACTTTTAATCCACTCCGATAATTCTCAAAAAAACTATTATAAATAGTGGATACTAATGGTATACAGGAAAAAATACAAAAAGCTATAAAAAAAGGTGCAATGAAAAAATATCCCCATCTTGAATAATTAACTCTTTTATTTTTTTTGTAGGACTTTGTAAACATACTCCTCCCCACCCTCTTTATTTCTTGTATAAATAGATTTCCTTGTAGTAAACTCTACAAGGAAATCTATTATTAAAATCACATGTTATTGTGGTATTTTAAGTTCTGGATATTTAATAAGTGCTGCTTTGTAGAAGTTATCAAGTGCCTGTTCTTTTGTTACATTTCCATTAAAATAATCCATGAAAGCTTGTTGGAAAGACTCATTTAAACCTTGATCATATGGAGAAATATTATCCATACTTATATTCTTAGCTGTACTTGCAAAAAGTTTAATATGGTTTTGGCCACCTAAAAATGCTGATTGGAAGTCACTTGAGCCTATTTCTTCCATAGCTTTTTGATTATTTGTATAATCTTGTGTATCTAGTGTAATTTGTTTCATAGTTTCACTATCACAAGTAAGTGTACCCATAATATCTTTTATAAGCTCTGTATTATCCGTACCTTTTGCTGCACAAATCCAACTTCCACCCCAGTAATAAGGTTGTGGGCCTTCACATACTGCATAATCTCCAAATATACCATTACCTACTTCTTCCTTGCCCCCTTCTGCTACAGGTGTTTCAAGTGAATTCCCAAGTAATGTATAGTTAATACCCCATGTAGAATAGAAGAAACCAAATACTTTCCCACTTGGCCCTTGGTCTTTTGCCCAACCATCATTCCATAATGAAGTTTTATTATTATAGCCTTTATCTGTATATGCTTTTGTTTGATCTACCCACTTCATTAAGTTCTCATCAATATTAATTACATTATTTTCATCTACCCAAGGTTTCTCAACATTATTTGAAAATGTACGATAGCTATCATCAAAGCCTGATAACATTTTGTACCCTTTCGCTGCTGCTTTTTCAGCTACTTGGTCAAACTTAGTCCAATCTGATAAAGCTGTTTGAACAGCTATAGGATCATCTGTTCCTAGTACATCCCGAGCTATAGAACGTCTATAGGCAAAAAGACCTGGTGTTGCTTGCCAAGATACACCCTTTAAAGCTCCACTACCATCTGTTGTAATCTCTTGAGTATAAGTGTATTGCTGTCCTAAATCCTCATCACTTAAACCAATATCTTTTCTTACATCCAATGTATAATCAGTGTTTACGTATTTAAGTGCATAATCAGCTTCTACTAAAAACATATCTATTCTTTCGTCTTGAGCTACTGAATCTTGTTTTAATAAATCTTCATCTAGCTTATTTTGATATTGGTTATTTTGATTAGGTGTAATCACCCATTTTACTTCTATCCCCTCTGGTAGTTTGCTAGCATAGTAATCATTAAAACGACTTTGGAACTCCTCATTCCAACAATAAATAACAAGAGTTTTTCCTTCTTTGGATGGAGTATCTGCTGGCTTAGAAGTAGATGTTTTTTCGCCTTCAGGCTGGGGGGCTACTGTTTGACTGGTTTCTGGTGTGCATCCTGTTAAACCAGATAATAATAAAACTTGAGCAACAAACATAGCAAACAATTTTTTCATAAAATATCCTCCTCTATTTTACTATCTTTTAGCCACTATAATTTTTTAACTGACCCACCTGGTAAAAGCTCACCCTTTATAACAATTTGACTAGGAATAGCTGTTTTAGGATGTTCAATTAACTCAATTAATTGTATGGCTGCCATGCTTCCTAACTCTCTTGTATTTTGCTTAAGAGTTGTTAAGGCAGGTTCTAGTACACTAGAAAGGTATATACCATCATAGCCTACAACACTTATGTCCTCTGGAATACGAAGTCCACTATCTTTAATCATACTCATACCACCTATACTAGAAAAATCATCTGGGAAAATAATACAAGTAGGTGGCTCATTTAAACTTAAAAGTTCTTTTGTCCTTATGCTAGTGGTTCTAGGATTATGATATACTGCTTCTAAAACGTATGCATCAGGTATATGAAGGCCTAATTCTTCACAAGTTTTATAAAAACTTGCCAGTCTCTTTTGGGTAACAGAAGTATCCTCCCCGTGTATAAAAGCTATCTTTTTATGTCCACATTTATAAATATACTGTACTAATTGATTCATACCATCCACATTATCTGATAAAATAGCCATTCGATCATTAAATAAGTGATCAATTGTTACAACTGGTATATTCCCTTCAATAAGCTGTATCACTTCAATTGATTTAAAATCTACACTTGCTATCATAACCCCATCATAGCCTCTATATTTACAGTGTTCATAGTAGCCAATCCTTTTTCCACCAATACTTGGACTAATAAAAGTAATAACATAGCCATGCTTTTCTGCTTCTACCTTAAAACTTTCTAAGATATTTGAGAAATACTCATGAGTTAAACCACTTTGTGTCTTATCTGTAAATAATACGCCTAAATTATACGTACGATTTGTCTTTAAACTTCTTGCTGCTACATTAGGCATATAGCCCATCGCATCTGCCATTGCAATAATTCTTTTTCTTTGTACTTCGCTTATATCCTTATGTCCATTTAATGCTTTACTGACTGATGATGGAGAAACTCCACACTCTTTAGCAATGTCTTTTAATGAAACCATACACCCACATCCCCCTCTCCCTTCCTCAATCGTTTTAGTACCCTTTATACTTATAATTTATGCTTTAAAGCTTTTACTGATGACATTTTTATAAGATTTTCACAATTATTTTTTTCAAATATTAGATTTTTAGGTACTCATTTATGCCTCTACTCTCATACAAATATATTAGATTTGTTTTTACTCAATCGTTTTCCCATCTATTTATAGAGAAATGGAGTGACTGCTATGAAGTTTGGATTTTTTGATGATAACCGAAAAGAATATGTAATTCATACCCCCTATACACCACTTCCTTGGATTAACTATCTTGGAAATGATGGCTTCTTTAGCTTAATTTCTCATACTGCTGGTGGGTATAGCTTTTATAAGGATGCGAAGTTGCGTCGTATCACAAGATATCGTTACAATAATGTTCCAAGAGATATGGGTGGAAGAAATTATTATATTAAAGAAAAGGATTTCTTTTGGAGTCCTAGCTTCTTACCTGCTAAAACTCCTCTTGATACTTATAGTTGTAGACATGGTCTAGGCTATACTATTTTTAAAGGTGCAAAAAATGCTCTACAAGCTGAACTTACTTGCTTTGTTCCTCTTGGATATAATTGTGAAATCAATCAACTTGTACTTACAAATAAAAGTGATCAACTAAAAACTATAGAACTCTTTAGTGGCCTAGAGTGGTGCCTTTATAACACTATAGATGACGCTCAAAATTTTCAACGAAACTTAAATATTGGTGAAGTAGAAATAGAAGGTAGCACTATTTATCATAAAACTGAATACCGTGAACGCAGAAATCACTATGCTTTTTATAGTGTAAATGCACCTATTTCAGGTTTTGATACAGATAGGGATAGTTTTTTAGGACCATTTAATGGTTGGGATAACCCTAATGCTTTAAAAGATGGTTGTAAAAATAGTCTAGGCATAGGCTGGTCTCCTATAGCAAGCCACCAGCTTCATATCACACTAGCTCCTTATGAAAGTCAAAGCTATATTTTCCTCTTAGGGTATGTAGAAAATAAAGAAGAAGAGAAATGGGAAAGTGAAGGTATTATTAATAAGACTCTTGCAAAAGAAATTCAAGAAGCTTTTGCTACAGATGCTAAAGTAAATAGTGCTTTAGAAAAACTTGCCTTATACTGGTCAAATCTTCTTTCTACTTTTTCTATCCTCAGTACAGACGAAAAATTAAATCGTATGGTAAATATTTGGAACCAATATCAATGTATGGTTACCTTTAATATGAGTAGGAGTGCTAGTTATTTTGAAAGTGGAACAGGAAGGGGTATGGGCTTTCGAGATAGCTGCCAAGACCTCTTAGGTTTTGTCCATCTTATTCCCGATCGTGCTAGAGAAAGGATTTTAGATATTGCCTCTATTCAGTTTGAAGATGGTAGTACCTATCATCAATATCAACCTCTTACTAAGGAGGGAAATAACGAAGTTGGTAGTGGATTTAATGATGATCCTTTATGGCTTATTGCCTGTACCTCAGCTTATATCCGTGAGACAGGAGATCATTCTATTTTAGAAGAGCGTCTTCCCTTTAATAATGTTGCTGGCAGTGAAGAGACACTTTTTACTCACCTTCAAAGAAGTATAAACTATACTATGAATCATTTAGGACCACATGGTCTACCACTTATAGGAAGGGCTGATTGGAACGATTGCCTTAATCTAAATTGCTTTTCCACCGAACCTGGTGAAAGCTTCCAAACTTGCTCTAACTTTGAAAGTGGCAAAGCAGAAAGTATTTTTATTGGTGCCATGTTCGTTAAATATGGTAAAGAATATGCTAAACTTTGTAAGCGTTTTGGAAGAAGTCATGAAGTACCTAAAATTCTTGAAGGTGTCGCTCATATGGAAGATGCTATCTTAAACTACGGTTGGGATGGAGAATGGTTTCTAAGAGCTTACGATGCTTTCTCACAACCTATAGGCAGCCATCTTTGTAATGAGGGTAAAATCTTTATCGAACCTCAAGGCTTTTGTGTTATGGCAGGCATTGGCCTAGAAAACGGTTATGCAAAAAAAGCTCTTCTTAGTGTAGAAAAGCATTTAACAACACCTTATGGCATTGTTCTTTTAAGCCCTCCTTATTCTAAGTATTATAAGGAGCTAGGAGAAATCTCAAGTTATCCTCCTGGCTATAAAGAAAATGGATCAATCTTTTGCCATAACAATCCTTGGATAAGTATTGCTCATACATTGGTAGGTAATGCCAAAGAGGCTTTTGAGGCTTATAAAAGAATATGCCCAGCCTATCTTGAAGAATTAAGTGAAATTCATGCTACTGAACCTTATGTCTACAGCCAAACCATTGGAGGTATTGCTTCTAAAAACTTTGGTCAGGCCAAAAACAGTTGGTTAACAGGTACAGCAGCTTGGACCTTTGTAAATATAAGCCAATATATTTTAGGCATACGTCCTACTCTTGATGGGCTTCAAATTAAACCTTGCTTACCTAGTTCTCTTCCTGGCTACACTGCTATAAGATATTTTAGAAACTGTAAGTACACTATTTGTGTAAAACCTTCAGCTACAGGTGAATATACCTTGCTAGCAGATGGTCATAAGTTAGAAGGCTATACTCTCCCTCTTCCAAATGGTAAAACAACCTGTGAGGTAACTGTTCTAATCTAAAAGAACTGTGGTGACATTAATCTATAGACTAATGTCACCACAGTTCTTTATAAAAGGGGTGCTTGATTATTCATGGAATAGCCATCACTTCTTACGTCACTCATATCTAAATAAGTTTCTTTAGTTTCTATTTTACTTAGCTTTTTCACAGCGCCGTAAGGTTCTTTAAGTGAAAGTCCTTTGCCTCTTCCAGAAATAACCCACAACACCTTATAACCTCTAGGAAGAACTTGTAGTTTATTTTCTCCCTCACCATCTGTAAAGTAAATAAGTAGATTTATACCCTTCCTATTAGCGTATTCAAAGGCAGGTGTAAATTTTGTGCCGCCACTTGCACCAGCTCTTTCTCTAATATCTTTTATATCTCTTACTTTATAGGCACGTCTTACCCTATCATCACATTCTATAATCGTTATTTCTCTGTTATAATTTCTAACTATATTGAGCACTTCTTTAATAGCTTGATTAAATTCTTCTTCGCTTATACTCCCACTTATATCAAGGGCTACAGCTATTTCTGCTTTATGACTTCTAAGCTGACCCCTAAGATCTAATCTATCAGGTTGTCTTCTACTTAATCTTGTTATAGTTTTCTTTCTATTGCTTTCTACACTTCCCATTAATTTACTTAAATATAAGTCCCAAGGTAATTCACCCTTACTCTCCTTTAGGGCAGCTATCATTCCTTGTAAAGACTCTGGTATATTTCCTTTTCCAGCGTTTTCAACTACTTTACTCGTAAATTCCTTAAGAGTTTCCTCATCAATGGGATCTGTTTCTTCCCATAGGTCATGAGTTCTTAAAGGATTAAAGTCACTTTGAATATTTTCGTCCCCATCGCTATCATCCTCTTCCCCCTCTTCATCTTCTTCCGCTAAATCTATAGCAATTTGAAGTTTTTGGGCATAGTATTCAAAAGGTTCATAAGGTTCAAGTTCCAAACCATACTGCATATTAACTTGCTTAAGTGTAGTTGCATACGGCGGAAGATAATCTAAATATTTATTGACTACAATATCCATTGCCATATTAAGTGCTAGTGTACTATATCTACCTTTTAAGTCTTTTGCTCTTACTAAATGCATGGCTACTATATGATGTATTTCATGTTTAATAGTTGCTTCCATTTGCCTTATATTTAAATTTAAAAATATAAGGGGATTGAAGTAGATTACATACTTAGTACCTTTAAAATTTATCCCACTTGGACTGCTTATATCAAATCTTATTTCTCTATTCATTTGAAATAAAAAGTATCCATAGAAGTTATCTTTTTCTTCCATAAGACTTAAACTTACTTTATCAACAAGACTCCAAAACTCCTCTTTAAAGGTTTGTGGTAGATTCTCTATTTGGCCCTTAGTTACTAGCGTTACCACTTGTTCATGTAGTAACCTAACTTGTTTACTAAAAGAACTTTCCATAGTTTACCCCCTTATAGCACTATAGGCTTCAAAATAAGCTTCTACAAATCCTTCATTTTCTAAAGCTCTTTTATATACTTCCATATAGCTTTTTTTAATATCTTTCATGATTCCTACTTTTAAATCAATAGGATACACTTCTAAAAATGCTACAAGTCTATTAACTAAATAGTCTCCCTCATCCGGCACTCCTTTTATATTTCTTTCTAAGGTTTTTAAAATGTTTTGGGCAGCCAAATAAAGTCTTATATGATTTTCACTTTCTACCTTTTTTAACACTTCTTCACTTAGCTTATCTCCATTAAAAACATCTTCATAGCTTATAAGTAGGGTTTGATTGGTTTCAACAAAATTTATAAACTCTTGTGCAATAACTTTACCTACATTTCCTTTTATAACATTTAAAAATACAGCTTTAGGTATAGAATCTTTTTGTTCTTTATATAATCTATAGGACTTAGATACTCTTTCATAACTTCTTGGAGTAGCTCTTACATCTTCTTCATTTGCTCTATTTAAATATTCAGGGAAAGTCGATATAAACTCTATAACTTTTTGTTCAATACCTGCACTTACTGCCCATTTTAGCCATTGCACCGGATCACTTTCCATATTAAGCCACACAAATCTATTTTCTTGTGCCGCATCCATATCCACAACTTGGTAATCAAAGTCAGCTCCATATTTACTAGATGGGTTCATAGCTGCTAATATTCTTACTTCAGGGTGAAGCTTATAACCATTAATCTCTCTATTTAAAATAAGATTCATTAATTCTTGCTGTACAGTGTGTTCACAACGGTTAATTTCATCTATAAAAAGTAATACACCTATCCCCTTTGAAATGTCCTCATCAATTTCTTTAAGTTTATTATGTACAGCATATACTGTCATTTTCTTCTCTATTTTATTGCCTTCTTCATCTATCTTCATATAAGTTTCAATAGTTGGCAAACCACCTATTTCACCTTCTTTAAGTAGATTACCATCGATAGTAACTAAGCTCCAATTATTTTTTCTTGCAACTTCCTTTGCTAAGGCTGTCTTACCAATTCCACTTTCACCTACTACTAAAGGTACTTCTCCAGTAGCCAGTACTAATTCAACGCTTTTTAATGTTTCTATAAAATTCATGTCACTCTCTCCTAAAACATATTCAATTTCTCATCTACTGTTATTTTTTTAACCTTTTTACTACCATATTTATGAACAAATAAAATTTTGTCTATTTGCATAGTCAAGCTACCAGGTTCTATGGTGGTACAATGTAAAAAGTCTCTTACATATTTTTCTTCAACTTCTTCAGATGAAAGAACTTCTTTTAAAACATCTTCTAATTCTTCTTTGCTAATTTTATTTACAACATATCTAATAACTAAAATATTAACTTTTAATAATTTAAGTATTTTCTCTTTCGTTAAATCCTGAATAAAATTTATAGCACTTTCATTATGCTTTAGCGCTATACATTCTATATGAAAGCTTGGGGACGGAATATATCTTAATGCCTCATAACTTATTTTCACAGCTTCTTCTTGTACACTTTCATAAGGCTCTTTAATAAATTTAATGGCATCATAGTTTTTCTTTACTGCTAATAATTGTAACCTTTCACTTGGCTCCTTAACGTATTGAATAGCCCATCCCGCTTGTTCTATAGCAAGTTCTACTACCTTATCTGTAGGATTCTTAATGTACTCTAAAAGATTCCATCTCTTCTCTACTACTTTTATCATTATTTCTTCTGTAGGTTCTTCAATAAACTTAATGGCATTAGGATTATTCTCTATAGCTAAAATTTCCATCTCTCTTGTTGGATTTTTAATATATTGTAGTACTAACCCATCTTTACTTACAGCTAATAGCTTCATCTCATCTGTAGGATTATCTATTGTTTTTATAATAGGAGGATTCATACTTATCGATCTCATAAGTTGTGCTTCATCCATCTTATTCCCTTCTTTCTATTTCTACAAATTACATACACTTATATCTATAAATGATTATAACCTATAATTCTTTAATTTTACTTAATACTATTATATATTATTGTAACAGAAAATCACCCAAATAACAATTATTATTAGTTACTGAATATATAAACTATTAATCCTTAAATTTACCTTTCTAAAGATCTATTTGGTAACAAAAAATAGCCACTAGCATATATGCTAGTGGCTATTTCATTTGATTCTTATAGGAATACCATCATTGATAAGATGAACATGAAGATTGTTCCACCAATCATTGGTACTGATGTACGTTTAATAATATCCATTGGATTATCTTTTGTTGTACCTGCAATGATAATGATAACTGCTGCTACTGGTGATACTGCACGAAGTAAGTTTCCTGCAAGTCCCATAGGAATTGTTACCGCATAAGGATTAATACCTGCTGCTTCTGCAAGTGGTACCATAAGAGGAACCATAGCGTAGAATAATGCTACACCACTACCACTTAAGATAACGATAAGAGCTGTTACACCTACAAGGATAAGTGGTAATACGAATCCCATACCGCTACCATTTAAGCCTGTCATTGCACCTTGTAATGCATCAATAAGACCGATTGATTTAAGACCTGTTACAAATACTGATGCTGCTACAAGTAATGCTACGATAGAAATAGAGTTACCCATACCATCGAAGAATTTTTGTGTTGTTGCTAAAACTTTGCTGCTTCCTTTATGTCTAATAAGTTCACATACGATTGCTAAAATAAAGCTTATAAGTGTTGCAAGCTCAACACCAATGTTGATTGTTACGCCTGTTGTCATTTGAACTGCATAAGTAGCAAGTAAGATGAAGATTGGGAATAATGGTAAAATAGCATATACTAATTTGTATAAGAATGAACCTTTAATTTCTTTAACTTCAGATTTTACTTCTTCTTCTTTTACAGCTGTAACAGTTTGTTTTTTATCCATGTATTTTTGCCAGAAGTAGTGAAGTGCTGCCATAAATACAATAGTTGGAATAGATACTAATGCATGATGTTTAAATACATATTCTGTTACTGTAAGTCCTGCGTATTGTGGTAATTTAACAAGTTCTTCTACAATAGCAACGTTGTCTCCACCAAGTGGTGTTGGAACGATTGTTGCACTTGTTGCAATAATAGCTCCGATAGTTAATCTTGACATACCTGCACTTCTTAAAATTGGATAAAGTGTAGCAAGTAAGATAATAGCTAAGTTACTAGCACTTGGTATAACAAGTGATAAAACATTTCCTAAGATAAATACTACTGGTACTAATACATATACTGATTTAATCTTTTTAAGTGGTTTTGTCATAACACTTACTGTTACGTCATTTGCCCCAATTGCACTCATATAAGCTGAGTAACCACCTAACATTAAGATGATAAATCCTGCTGCTGGTAAAGTTGCTTTAAATTGTTCAACTACTGCAAAAATAGGATCTAATAAACTTATTCCTGAACTTTCAAAGCCTTTCATAGAAATGCCTTGTCCTGCAACGATTGCAATGTACATAAGTACAATACCTACTGCGAGTAATGTAATCTTAATGTCCATTTTTTTGATGAGCATATAACCAATACATCCGATAGCAAGTGCTGCTACAATCATCATTACGTAGATATTCATAATATCCTCCCTTTACTTGGTGTCACCTTGTGGTCATTTTTGTATTATACTTTTTATTATTAATGGCAGTTTTTAATGCTTTCCATGAACCACTCATTAAATGCTTGTGCATCAATTTCTGTACAAGCATAAGCATTAGGCTCACGTTTCATGTAGTTTCTAAGGTCAACTACTGTACATCCTCTTGTCATGCTTCCGTTTAATTCAACATCAATAAATGTATGCTCTACTTTAAATAATTCAGGATTTAAAAGGTATGCAACTGCTGTTGCATCATACATTCTAAGACCTGTTTTTAAGCTACCACCACGATAGTGTTGGAATAAACCATAAATCATTTCACCTACACGGTTAAGCTCTTTAACAGCTACACAGTTTTCTGGAAGAATTTGTGCCGTCATACCGATATCAAG
The DNA here is from genome assembly GCA_900551325.1 of uncultured Eubacteriales bacterium. Taxonomy (GTDB): domain Bacteria; phylum Bacillota; class Clostridia; order Lachnospirales; family Cellulosilyticaceae; genus Holtiella. The sequence continues at coordinate 215,433 of URVM01000001.1, forward strand.
ACCTACCATTGTAACTTTAACGCCTGAGTTAAATACAATTTTTGCAGCCTCTGGATCATTTGCAATGTTAAACTCAGACATTACACCTTTGTTTCCTCTTGCTAATGAACCACCCATTAAAATAATTTCTTCAATATTTCCTTTAACTTCTGGGAACATTTTAAGAAGTAATCCGATATTTGTTAATGGTCCAATTGGTACAAGTGTTACCTTTTCTGGACTTTCCATAATTGTTCTTCTCATTGCAAGTACTGCATGTTCGTCTAAAAGAAGACTTTTATCTCCTTCTTCAAAGTCATAACCATCCATACCGCTTGCACCATGTACACTTGTTGCTTCTTCTAATACTTCAATAAGTGGCTCTGTAGCACCTTTTGCAACAGGAACATTTTTACCAAAGAATTTAAGAAGTTTTAAAGTATTATTTGTTACAACATCAATGTTTACGTTACCTGCGATTGTTGTAATAAGTTTTACATCTACTTTTTCTGAGTAAAGTGCAATAGCTAATGCAACTGCATCATCAATTCCTGGGTCTGTATCAATAATAATAGGTCTTTTGTTCATGCTCGTAGCCTCCTTAGTTATTCATGTATGTGATTAATTCTTCTCTAGTTGGTATAGCTGATTGTGCACCATGCTTCATAACAGTTAGTGCAGCTACCTTACCAGCTTCCTCAATGCTATCTTCTAATTTTCTTCCTGTAGATAAGCTGTATGCTAAGCTTCCAATATAAGAATCACCTGCTGCTGTTGTATCTACTGCTTCAACTTTTTCTGCTTGGAATTTTAAAATTTTACCGTTTGTATAAAGGGCACTACCTTTACTTCCTAAAGTAATAATTATTTCTTTTACGCCTCTTGCACTAAAGTACTGGCAAATTTCTTTATAATCTTCTTCAGTATTTGGATAAATACCTGTCATGATTTCACATTCACTTTGGTTAAGTACGATTAAATCAATGAATGCATAAGTTTCATCTTTAATCTTTTTAGCTGGTGCTGGATTGAAAATAGTATATAACCCTTTTTCTTTTGCTAACTTAAATGATTCTTCTACTACTTCCATTGGTGTTTCAAGTTGTGCAATCCAAAGGTCACCAGACTCTGTTTGTGTATCTAATACACTTTTTACTTCTTCTAATGTAATATCAAAGTTACTTCCTGCATCAAGAACGATACGGTTATCATTGTCACATTTTAAGATCATTGCAATACCACTTGTTACTGTCTCACTTTTAAATACATTTTCTGTATTTACATTGTAACCTTTTAATGCTTCTATAAGTTGGTCGGCGAACATATCTTTACCAACTTTACCGATCATATATGTATTACCACCTAGTTTGCTACAAGCAACTGCTTGATTAGCGCCCTTACCTCCTGGATTATACATAAAACCACTTCCGTGAAGTGTTTCTCCATTTTGAGGGATATAAGGTGTATTAATTACCATATCCATGTTTAAACTACCAAATACAAATATTTTCTTCATTCTAATATCCTCCTCATGATCTCAGAGGTAATTCCTAGATAAAACGGTTTACCTGTATATAATATTAACATTTACTAGTATTTATGTCAAAGAACTTCTTTGATTTGCTATCAGTTTTATCATTTTACATATTTTCTACCTTAAGTTTTTGTGCATTATGCACATATGTTAACTAGGTGATTTATAGGTGCTTATGTTCATTTCATCTGTACTGTATTATATTATAAAAGGAAAATACTTTTTTATCTTTTCAATTTGTATGTTACAATGCTATATATATTAAGCATTCTATTTAGAGAAAGGACTTCATTATGTCTATTACAATTAAAGAAATTGCCAAATTAGCCAATGTCTCTGCTACTAGTGTTTCTTTGGTATTAAATAATAAACCTTGTCGTATTTCTAAAGAAACCCAGGAGAAAATACGCGCTATTGCCACCCAGTACAACTATAAAGCAAATCCTATAGCAAGGGGCTTAGCTACTAAAAAAAGTAATTCACTTGGACTTCTTATTCCAAATATAGAAAATACCTATTTCTCTAACATTACTAAAAGCATTAGCTCCCACACCCAAGGCTCAGGCTATAGTCTACTTCTTACCCACTCTAATGATACATATACTGAAGATTTACATCTTATAAAAGAACTCATTAATCGTGGTGTAGAAGGTCTATTTCTTATACTTTCAGATGCTACCTTTAAGGGCAATCGCTTTGAAAAGATTTATAATTTACTTCAAAGTTCTAATACACCATATGTACTTATTGACCGTATTCCTTCTGGCTATACTTGTAACAAAATTTATGTAGACAATGAGCAAGGTGGTTACTTAGCAGGTAAGTATCTTATTGAACAAGGGCATACTAAAATTGGTTATATTGAAAATCCTCATTCCTTAAATGGCAAAAGACGTATTACTGGCTTTAAAAGAGCACTTTTAGAACATGGTATGAATGTTTCACCTGAACTTATTGCACAAGGTGACTTTTCTGTAGAGAGTGGTTATTTAGCTGGCGATATCTACTCACGCTTTAATGTTAGTGCTGTCTTTGCAAGCAATGACTTAATGGCCTATGGTCTTATTCAAAACTTTAGAAAAAGGGAAATAAAACCTATGGTAGATATTGAAATTATTGGCTACGATAATTTATTCTTTACTCAGCTATATGATTTTCCTTTTGCTTCTATTGACCAAAATATTTCTGACATTGGAACTTATGCCTTTAATCTTATTTTAAAACATATGGAAGATCCTACTCTTCCTTGTGAGGAAATTTGTCTTTTGCCTAAACTTAGTTTAAATCATAAAGATACTAGACTTATGTAATAAGCTTGCCTTATAATAAACTCAAATTGACTTTATAACGAAAGAAGGTTTTTTCTTGAATCGTCTAAATAATTTTATTCCCCTTTATTATCAACTGAAGCAAATTCTTGTTGAAATGATTGAGAATGAAGAAATAAAACCTGATGAGCCTATTCCATCTGAACCCAAACTTATGAGTACCTATAATCTTAGTCGTACTACCGTTCGTAAAGCTATTGATGAGCTTGTAAATGAAGGCTTTTTATATCGTATTCAAGGTAAGGGTACTTTTGTAAAAGGACGAGGCTTTGAACAAGCACTTATACAGCTTTCTGGCTGTAGTGAAGATATTCGTAGATTAGGTCTTACACCTTATCCAAAAGTATTAGAAGCTTGTATTACTAAGCCATCTAAACGTATTGCCCACATACTTGGTATACTAGATGGTGAATCTGTATTTTATATGGATCGTATTGTATATGGTGATGATTTACCTATTAACCGTAACAAAAGTTATATTCCCTATAAGTATGTACCTGGTATTGAGAAAATTGACTTCAATAAAGAATCTCTCTATAAAGTACTAGAACAAGATTATAAAATTAAAATTCTAAAGGCTATTCGTAGCATTGAAGCAATACTAGCAAATGATGAAGTAGCTGATTCTTTAGAAACATCTCCAGGCTCTCCTGTACTTCTTTTTAAAGGACAAGTTATAGCTATTACAGAGGATGGGAAAGAATTTCCTATTGAACATTTTGAAGCTATATACCGTTCTGATCAATTCAAGTTTTATATTGAGCAACATCGCTAAAATACTATCTAAGACTTTTGTCCTAGGTAGTATTTTTTTTATTCTTTCATAAAATAATAGTTGAAGGAGTGTTTTATTTATGCTATAACTAACTTGTACGTACAACCCAACAACATAATGACTGGTTGTCATTAAAATATAGATATTATTGGAGGTTTCTATTATGAAATTATTTATTGATACTGCAAACACAGCTGATATTCGTTTAGCAAATGACCTTGGTGTTATTTGTGGTGTAACAACTAACCCTTCTCTTATTGCTAAAGAAGGACTTGTATTTGAAGAAGTTATTAAAGAGATTACAACTATCGTAGATGGACCAATTAGTGCAGAAGTTGTTTCTCTAGATTCTGAAGGCATGGTAAAAGAAGCTTTAGAGCTTGTTAAAATTCATGAAAACATCGTTATTAAACTTCCTATGACACTTGAAGGTTTAAAAGCAACTAAAATCCTTTCTTCAAAAGGTATTAAAACAAACGTTACTTTAATCTTCTCTGCAACACAAGCACTTCTTGCTGCACGTGCAGGTGCAACTTATGTAAGTCCATTCTTAGGTCGTCTTGATGATATTGGCTCAAATGGTATGATTCTTATTCAAGACATTGTAGAAATCTTCAATACACATAACATCAAAACAGAAATTATTGCAGCAAGTGTTCGTAACCCAATTCACGTAATTGAAGCTGCTAAAGCTGGTGCACATATTGCTACAATTCCATACAACGTTATTGCTCAAATGGCAATGCACCCTCTTACAAATGCAGGTATTGAAAAATTCATGGCTGACTGGAAAAACTTTGAGGAGGGACTTCAAAATGATGCAAAATAAAGCTATCAACACAATCCGTGTTTTAGCTGCCGAATCTATTCAGGCAGCTAACTCAGGACATCCAGGTTTACCTTTAGGTGCAGCTCCAGCTGCCTATACTCTTTGGGCAGACCATTTAAAACACAACCCTAACAATCCAAACTGGGCAAATCGTGACCGTTTCATTCTTTCTGCTGGACATGGTTCTGCACTTCTTTACTCTTTATTACATATGTTTAACTACGGTTTAACAATAGAAGACTTAAAGAACTTTAGACAACATGGTAGCTTAACTCCAGGACATCCAGAGTACAAACATACAACTGGTGTTGAAATGACAACAGGTCCACTTGGTCAAGGTATTGCTTCAGCAGTAGGTATGGCTATGGCTGAACGTCATTTAGCTGCTCACTTTAACAAACCTGGTTTTGATATTGTTGATCACTATACTTACGCTTTAGTAGGTGATGGTTGCTTAATGGAAGGTATTTCTTATGAAGCAGCTTCTCTTGCTGGTTGTTTAAACCTTGATAAACTTATCGTACTTTACGATTCAAACAATATTACTATTGAAGGTAATACAGATATTGCTTTCACTGAAAATGTACATGAGCGTTTTAGAGCACACGGCTTTACAACTTTTGTTGTAGAAGATGGTAATGACATCGTAGCTATTAGCAAAGCTATTGAAGAAGCTAAAGCAAGTAATAAACCTTCTCTTATTGAAATTAAAACAGTAATTGGATATGGTTGTCCAAGTCGTCAAGGTACAGCAAGTGCTCATGGTGAGCCTCTTGGAGACGCTAACCTTTTAGCTATGCGTGAATTCTTAGGTCACCACAATGAACCTTTCTTTGTAGAGCCTGAAGTTGTAAGCCATATGGAATCAGTAGTGAAAAATCTTGCAACTGCTGAAGAAAAATGGAATGCTCTTTTTGAAGAATACAGCAAACAATATCCAGAGCTTGCTAAAGAATGGGCATTATGGCATAGTGACGAAAACATTGATTTAAGTGACCTTTACGAAAAATACGCTGATACTTCAAAATCACTTGCAACACGTCAAGCTTCTTATGAAGTAATTAACGCTATGGCAAGTCGCGTACCAAATATTATTGGTGGTTCAGCTGACCTTGCACCATCTACTAAAACTTATATGAATGATTTAGGTGATTTCTCTCATAGTGATTATGCAGGTAAAAACCTTCACTTTGGTATTCGTGAACATGCTATGGCTGCTATTACAAATGGTCTTATGCTTCATGGTGGACTTAAAGCTTTCTGTTCAACATTCTTCGTATTTAGTGATTACATGAAAAACAGTATGCGTCTTTCTGCTATTATGAATTTACCAGTAACTTATGTATTAACACACGATAGCATTGGTGTTGGTGAAGATGGTCCAACACATCAACCAATCGAACATCTTGCTATGCTTCGTAGTATGCCAAACATGACTACATTTAGACCTGCTGATGCAAAAGAAACTATTGCTGCTTGGGAATATGCTCTTAATGCTAAGAACGAACCAGTATCTATCGTTCTTTCAAGACAAAACCTTCCTTACTTAGCACATACAGGTGCTAATGCTAAAAAAGGTGCTTATGTAATCGGAGATATTCAACCAGCTGACGCTGATATTCTTCTTATTGCAACGGGTTCAGAAACACACCTTATTGAACAGGCTGCAAAAGAGCTTATGGCTGATAACATTAAAGCCGCTGTTATTAGTATGCCTTCTATGGATGTTTTTGAAAAACAAAGTGAAGAATATAAAGAAAGCATTTTACCAGCTAATAAAACAAAACGTATTGCTGTTGAAGCACTTTCTTCATTTGGTTGGCATAAATATACAGGCCTTAACGGAAAAGTTATCGCTCTTGACCACTTCGGTGAATCAGCTCCAGCACCTCTTCTTTTCGAAAAATATGGTTTTACAGTAGCTAATATTGTAAAAGAAAGCAAAAACCTTTTATAAATCATATAGAAAGCGAGTATACTTTTTACCAAAGTATACTCGCTTTTTATTGTCCGCTCATCTCTCCTTCCATTGTTCACCTAATCTTCACTTTCAGAACACAACACCATCAACTAACTTATATATACTTTAGTTAAAAATAGCAATATATAACAACGTATTGGAGGTTATAATATGAATAAATTTTTATGCTTAGCACTTTCTAGTTCCTTAGCTTTATCTCCTGTTATGTCTATTCAGGCTGCCGATCAAGTCGCTATTGTTTCATCTCAGGATATACCCGTTACATCTGATGAGATTTCTATTAACCTGTCTGATGATAGTATCTTAGTAAATGGTGACACTGCTTCTACTAATAGTAGTGCAGCTGTCTATACTAGTCATGATATTATTTACTATGAAGATAGAGATACCTATGATAGTGGTAATCCTTATGGTGAAGGTACAAAAGATGAACGCCATAGTAAAGAAGAAGCCGCTAAACATACAGTAGTCAATATTACACAACCTGGTACTTATCGTTTATCTGGTAAGCTTTCTTATGGGCAAATTTTCGTTAATGTAGGTGAATCAGAACAAGATAAAGTTACTTTAATCCTAGATGATGTGGATATTACTTGTACTGTAGCACCTGCTGTATTTTTCTATAATGTGTATGAATGTGATCCTGATGCATCTACTGAAACAGCCACAAATCAAGTAGATACTTCAAATGCTGGAGCTCGTGTCATCCTTGCTGATGGTTCTGTTAATAAAGTAAATGGTTCTCACGTGGCACGTATCTATAAAGATAATGGTAATCAAAAGAAACTTCATAAGTATGATGGTGCTTTCTATTCTCGTATGAGCATGGAAATTGATGGTGAAGCAAAAGGAGATGGTATCCTTAATATTGTCTCTGATAATGAAGGCTTAGATACTGAACTACATCTTACCTTAAATGGAGGAGTTGTTAACATTAAATCTGCCGATGATGGTATTAATGTAAATGAAGATGGTGTGAGCGTATTAACTATTAATGATGGCTATTTAAATATATTTGCAGGCTTAGGCGCTGAAGGCGATGGTATAGATTCTAATGGTTGGATTACTATTAATGGTGGAACTGTCCTATCACTTGCCAATCCAAACAGTATGGACGGGGGTATTGACTCTGATATGGGGACAACTATTAACGGTGGAACTGTCATCGGCGCTGGTAGCATGTATGATGCCATTGAAGATAGTTCAAAACAGCCATTTATGTTCCTTCAATTCACTGAGGATACTGATGATTTAATTGTGGTTACAGATGAAAAGGATGTTCCAATTATTGCCTATGACTTTCCTTATGATTACTCCTATATTTCAATAAGCAGTCCTTCTCTTGATGAAGGTACTTATCATGTCTATAAAGGTGGTAATATTACAGGAACTCATTCAGATGGACTTTATACAGAGATTACCGCCTATACTGACGGAACACAACTTCACCATGGTGGAACTTCTATAAAAGGAGATAAAGGTAATCGTCCAACTCCTCCTTCTGGTGATCAAACTCAAGTACCTGCTGGAAATGGTGAACGCCCTGTACTACCTAAAGGTACTAGCTTCCCTACACCTCCTCAAGATGGGGAGCGCCCAACACTACCTGAAGATGGTAACTTCCCTATACCTCCTCAAGATGGAGAACATCCAACACCTCCAGAAGGTATGGAAAACCCTGGACGACCTGGTGGTTTTGGTGGTGGAATGCAAAGTTCAGGAGCAACTACAAGCTTTGATTTTGTTTTAACTTCATCTAACCATGGTTTTACTAATGTTTCTAGTAATACAAACAATGCCACTAATGACTCAAACAGCATTCCTACATCTTCTAATACTATCTCTAGCTTTACAGATGTTAAAGTTGATAGCTGGTATGCACAAGCTGTAGCTTATTGTAAAGAAAAAGGGATTATGACAGGGACTTCATCTACTACGTTCTCCCCTTCTGACTTTGTTACACGCGAAATGTTTGTTACTATGCTTTACAGACTAGCTGGTACACCAGAACCAGTGAATACCAATACTTTTAGTGATATTAATAATAAAGAACTCTACTATTATAATGCTGTACTTTGGGCTAACCAAATTGGTATTACCAAAGGTATAGATACTCATACCTTTGGTGTAGGCCAAACTATTAGTATAAAAGATGCTATTACTATGCTTAATCGCTATGGCAAAGGGAAAGATTTAACTTCCTTTATAAATACTTCTACAAGTTCTGAACCTGCTACTCGTGCTCAAATTGCTTCTTTATTTATGCACTATTATAATTAAGACTCTGTAAAATAAAAGTATACTCCTTTTAATCTATTGCACTAAGTAATGCTAAAAGGGGTATACTTTTATTATTGTAGAAAAAACTATTTTAAAAACATAGTCGTGCATATTTAACTTCTTGTATATTTTTACATTTATGTGATATAATTTGAACATCAAACTAACCAAGGAGATTACATTATATATGAATAACAATAGAATTTTAAATGATATACTAGCTTACAATGAGCAATTTGTTGAAGATAAACAATACGAAGCCTATGCAACTACGAAAGAGCCAAATAAAAAATTAGTCGTTCTCTCTTGTATGGATACTAGACTTACAGAACTTCTTCCTAAAGCTATGAACATTAAAAATGGTGATGCTAAAATTATAAAAAATGCTGGTGCTACTATTATGCATCCATTTGGAAGTATTACAAGAAGTATTCTTGTAGCTATTTATGAGTTTCATGCAAAAGATATTATTGTAGTCGGTCATCACGGCTGTGGTATGAGCCATTTAAATACTGAAAATCTTATGGAGAAAATACGTGAAAGAGGTATATCAGATGAGACTATAGCTACTCTACAAAATGCTGGCATTGATGTATTACAATGGTTACATGGTTTTGAATCTATAGAGGATGCTATTCGTGAAAGTGTAAAAACGATTAAGCACCATCCTCTTATTCCAAAAGACATTCACGTACATGGTCTTATTATGGATCCTTATACAGGAAAGCTTGATGTGGTGGTAAATGGTTATGAGGAGTGTAATGCATAATGTATTTCATTAAAAAGTTAGATACTAAAGGTATCCTTTTTATGTACACAAAATTTCCTAGAAATATAGTTTTTGACACTATAGCTATCCTTATTAATAAAATAGGATATGGAGGTATTATGTGGCTTTTTTTAGCCACATTTCTCCTTCTATTTACTCCTTATAAAAAGTATGGCGTAATGATTATACTAGCTGACTTTCTATACTATTTATTATGCGCAAAAATTATTAAACCTAATTTTTCAAGAAAGCGCCCTTTCCAACAAGATGAGACTATACAAATTATTATTAATAAACCTAAAAGCTCCTCTTTTCCTTCTGGACATAGTACTATAGCCTTCTCCTGCACTATCATTTTATTCTTTATGAATCCAATAGTAGGCTGCCTTGCTTTAATACTTTCACTCATTATTATTTTTTCTAGAGTCTACTTACTCATTCATTACCCTTCTGATGTGATTATAGGTAGCTTAATCGGCATATGTATTGGTTTATTATCATATTTAATTATTAATTTTATAACATATCTTATATTTTAAGTTTCCAGCTTGTACCATCTATATAATCTTTCTCATATAAATTTCTCATCTGACTCATACTATTCTTGTTTCTTCATCATCCTATTTCTAATATCTAAAGGAGACTTTATATGAACAAAGTACACTATTATGTATCAGGCTTGCAAAATTCAACAGATAAAACCCAAGTTAAAAATGCTTTAGGTAAATTAGATGGTGTTCAAATTATTAATGTAGACTTAGGCCGTGGCTCTATAGAAGTAGGTTTCAATGAAAAAACTACTTCAGATGCTATTAAAGACTGTATTGAAAATACAGGCTTCTCTATCCATTAAAATTTAGAAACTAAAAAGTGTTACAGTAACCACTAAGGTATCTGTAACACTTTCTATCTTATTAACTTATTTGTTCATACTTTGTTGCTTTTGTTTATGTCTTTGTTCACCTGCAAATGGATCTTGTGAACTTGCTTTTTCTTGCTCCTTCATAAATGTCTTTGCTTGATCTGGGGTAAAACTTGCAAAACATTCGGTAGCTAACCTAGATAAAAAACTCCTCTAACTGCCCATAAATATCTTCCTTATCTAAGGTTAATAAGTCATCCTTTATCTTTATAGCTAGCTGGTATAAAAACTCTGGAATGTTCTCTAATAACAATAAACCAACTTCTTCACTAAGCTTTGCTCCTTCTAATTTCTTTTCTCCATTTATATGAAGCATAAAGACATTCTTTACTTCTTCACCTATACGTTTCCTCTCTCCACAAAAACCTAGCTTTGCTACTTGATGGGCACCACAAGAGTTTAAACATCCTGAAATATGAATAGGTGGTAAAACCCTTTGTACTTCTAAAGGAACTTCTTTAAAGTATTTATGGATAGCATGAACCAGTTCTTCTGTAGGTGTAATACCTATTTGACATGTATTCGATCCCGTACAAGCTGTCAGCCTTTCCATAACCCCTCTTAGACTTAATCCTTCTATTTGTTTTAATATTAGTTTAGCTTCTTTTCCTGTCAAATTAATAATATAAAAACCTTGATTCATAGTTAAACGTAATTGTACTTCCTTAAGTGATTCTAAAAGATTTATTAAACTTTCTGATTCCTCTAAGCTTAAATAACCGCCAAGTGGATGTATAAAGACACTATATAAACCTTCCTGTTTTTGTGGAATGAGTCTATCATCTTTAAACTTTGTCTTTTCTCCTGATTTAGTAATCTCTTCTTTTACTATATTTTGAAACTTTATTTTGCCTTCTTTTTTCACTTCCTCCACATATTGAGCTAGTGTTTCTATAAATTGCTCTTCACCTAACCTTATAACAATATATCTAATTCTAGCTTTATGACGATTTTCATAATCTCCATACTTCTCAAAAAGTCGTTTCATTCCTTCTATATAATAGAGTATTTCTGTAGGTTCTATTTTTTCTGCTAAGACAATACCTGCCTTTGCATTTCTTCCCATACCGCCACCACCAAAGACTTTGAAGAAGTGTTCTCCATCTTCCTCCACTGCTACAAATCCTAAGTCTGTTGCTGTTGCATTGGCTACATCACTTCCGGTATTAGAAAATGCAATCTTATACTTGCGTGGCAACTTAAATGTCTCTATGTTTTCCATAATATAATCACAGCTTGAAAGTGCATAAGGTAATACGTCAAACACTTCATCTCTTTCTACACCTGAAAGAGGTGCACAAGCTACATTCCTAGGGCTATTCCCTCCACTTCCTTTTGTCACTAGTCCTTTTTCCAATAGTCCTTCCATCACCTCCACTGTTTGAATCAGCGAAAGCCCATGAAATTGAATATCCTGTCTAGATGTAAAATGAAAGCGAGGTACTTTAACTTTTTTGCCTACCTCAAAAATACTTTTTAAGTTACTAACAGTTAGGGCACCTGCTGGTATACGTACCCTAAGCATAAAGCTTCCTTTTTCACGTTGTTCGTAAACACCCATTCCACTAAGGACAGATTTAATATTTTGTAGTTCATCTTCACCCCTTAGTACTTTATCTACTTTTTCTTTATAGTCTAAGACACTTTGAATAATAGTTTCTATATATGCATGGTTCATCTTTTCCCCAACTTTCCTTAAACCTCTTGCTCATTTTTTAATCTTTTGCTTCTTCTTATCTTAATTCGCCCATGCTAGTTTTCTATAAGTTTCTATAGTAAGCCACTCTTTAGAGAAATCTTCCTCATTTTTATTATTTATAGCTTCTTTATAATCATGAATAAGCTTCTCTACTTCCCTTTGTGAAGTGGCCCCAATTGCAAAACCTCTTCCATTTACTAGAGGATATCCACTATACTTATACTCTTTTAGGGATGTTAAGCTAGCTACTTTACCTTCTCTAATTTGTACCACCACTTGGTCTCTTAATACTAAAATATCGAAATAGGCTGGATACTTATAACTTTCCCCTTCTAAAGGTACAGCTTCACCTACTTTATAATGTAGCTTCTTAGCATCTAACTTTTTAATGGTATAGCCTTCTACGCTATAGTAGAATTCATCAAACACATCAATCCTTGCTTGTAAGGTCTCATCAGTAAATACACCATTTTCTACTACAGTACTTTGGATTTCTCCTGATATAATAATGCCTCCTCCTGCCACATCATAACCTTCTACAATAACAAAGCGACCTGTTACAGGGCTATCATTAAAAGGATCAAGGGTTACATCTTCTTTTGTTCTAATAATAACTTCAGCTACACCATTTAGAGCCACCTGTGTATCCTCTTCTTGGCTATTTAAACTTGTAGCATCTATAACTTTAACAATACGTTCTACTTCTCCTAATACCTCTTCTGTAGCTAATTTAATTTTGTACTGTTTACCTATGGTTAATGGATTTTTACCCATCCAAAATACACTTGCTTTAAAACGGTTGGTCACAAGGGGTACATCCTCTTTATGAGTAATAACTTCTCCTCTTTTATTAAAGAATTCATCTTCTACAATAATACCTATAGATTCTCCAGCCTTACCTATTTCTTTTTTATCTTTAGGTGCCCAGTAAGCAATACTTTTAATACGAGTTGTTTTGCCCTCTGGATAAATGGCAATTTCATCTCCTACCTTTAAGGTACCACTTTCAATTCTTCCTGCTATAATACGTCTATCATCAAACTTATACACATCTTGAATAGGTAGTCTAAGAGGCTTATCTTCTATCCCTTTATCTCTTTTTATAAGGTCTATACCATCAATGATAGAGGTATCTGTATACCATGGCATCTTCTCTGAAGTGTTTACAATATTTTCCCCGTAGAATGCAGACACTGGAATATATTTAAGTGGATGAACACCTAAGTTACCTAAAAAGTTCCCCATTTCATCTTGAATTTTCTCAAATACTTGTTGAGAGTAATCTACTAAATCCATCTTATTTACAATGACATACACTTTCTTTATCCCTAATAAAGAGAGTATATAGGCATGTCTTTTTGATTGTTCCTGTACTCCTTCCTTTGCATCTACTACTAGAAGGGCTGCTTCGGCACTTGCTGCACCTGAGATCATATTCTTTAGAAACTCTTTATGCCCAGGTGCATCTATAATGACATACTCTCTTTTAGCTGTATGAAATTGTAACTGTGTTGTATCAATAGTAATGCCTTGCTTTTGTTCTTCCTCAAAGGCATCTAGTAAATAAGCATACTCAAATGGTTTACCCGTTTCCTTTGCAATACGCTTTACCTTTTCTATAGTTCCTTCTGGTAAAGAATTCGTGTCATATAAAAGTCTACCAATGATTGTGGATTTTCCATGATCTACATGACCTACTACAACAATATTTAATACTTCTTTATTTTTCCCGCTCATAAAATCCCCTCCTAAATATTATCTTAAAATAACTACATAACTTTACTTATTAACCCTTACATATATCCATCTTTACGAAGTTTCTGCATAGCATAAGCATCTTCTTGATCTTGAGCTCTACCTGCACGCTCACTTGTCTTAGTATTTTTAAGCTCTTCAATAATTTCATCTAAGGTGCTCGCATTTGAATCAATTTTCCCTGTACATGGCGCACACCCTAGGCTACGATAACGTTTGCCGTCCTTAGCAAAATACAAATCTATAAGAGGAATACTTTCTCGTTTAATGTACTCCCAAATATCAATCTCATTCCAATGAAGAAGTGGATGGACCCTAATATGATTACCTTTAGGAAAATCAGTTTTAAACTGATCCCAAAGTTCTGGTGGCTGATTGGTATAATCCCACTCATCATTTTTATTTCTCTCACTAAACACCCTCTCCTTAGAACGTGAACCTTCCTCATCTCTTCTTACACCTACAATAAGCCCTTCAAATCCATACTCATGAACAACTTGTTGCAAGGCTTCTGTTTTAAGTGCTTTACAACATATAAGACGACCTTTATGTGGACCCATGCCTGCTTCTACAGCAGCTTTATTCGTATGAACAATAAGATCTAAGTTCATTTCTTTTGCTATACGATCACGATAAGTAATCATTTCTGGAATTTTATAAGTCGTATCCACATGAATAAAAGGAAAAGGACAGTGTCCATAAAAAGCTTTTTTTGCAAGCCATAGCAAAACTGTTGAATCTTTACCTATTGACCAAAGCATACCTAATTTGCCTAGCTTTTTGTATGCTTCTCTTAAAATAAAAATACTTTGAGCTTCTAATCTATCTAAATGATCCATTATTAATCCCCCTTTAATATGCATTAGCTTGTTTTTTATTAATTGTTATAATCTCTTGATTGTTATTGCTATCTTCTATAATCCAGTGCAATAAATCTCCTTCTTCTTTAGTGTGCATCACACTTCCACTACCTCCTATATCTGCACCTAAAAAGTAGGAAATAGCTTTCACACTACATTCTTTAATACAGGCAGTACACCCCCAACAATCTTCAGGGCATCTTATAAACGCTTTATTATTCTCATCTTGTTTCAGTAAGTTACCCGGGCAAACCTTAGTACACTTACCGCACCCTACACAACGTTCTTTATGAATATGAATGCTCATAAACTTCACCTGCTTTCACTAATTTCCTAAAGCTGATTTGTATCTGTCCATTTACTAATTTAGAGTTTACATATTTCATCCATTTTTCATCTTTATTTGGATAGTCTATATGCTCAGCAAAGCTATGCCATCTTGTTTCCTTCCTTGCCATAAGATGAGCAATAAGCACTTTTGCCACCAATAGCCGCTCTTTTAACTCATAAAGTTTAGTCAGTTCATACATGGTTTTAACCCCTATGTTTTCACTTAACTTGATGAGCTTTTCAATCTTATCATTGGCCTTATTGAGTTGCTGCTCATTATAACGATAATAAGTAGAAATCCCTCCAGCATATACATCCATTACCTTTTGCATAGCCTCTTCTAATTGGAAAGTGGTATACAGACTGTCTTCACCTTCAAATAACTTTTGTATCTGGTTAAATACAGCCACATCTTGCTCCTCATCCGAAGAACTAATTTTAGCTTGATTTTCTTTACCCTGCTTTTCTTTTTCCTCTTGTAACCATCTTCCTATGTATTCAATAGCAGCTTCTGCTGCAATCTCACCCTCTGCTAAAGCACCAGTTACATATTTTTGTGGGCATCCACCTGCTACATCTCCTGCTGCATAAAGTCCTGGAATGGTTGTGCTCCTCTTATCGTCTACCCAATACCCACTTGCTGTATGACCACCTATTATATAAGGTTCTGTACCTTCAATTTCTACATTTTCCTCGTTTGGTCCACTGCCTGTTTCTATCCACTTAAGTGTTTGGGCCGGAGACATATTTAAATAAGCTTTAAGTAATTCCTCTTCTTTTTCCTTACCTATTCCTTTCGTATTTAAGTAACAAGGTCCTCTTCCTTCTTCATTTTCTTTGACTGTTCCATAAACACGCCCAGAAGTTGTATAGCCATATTTACTTTCATATACTTCACCTAATTGGTTAATCTGCTTTGCACCTACACCTTGAGCAATCGTTCCTGTAGGAGAAATAGTATCCTTACATCTTAGAGCAATAAAGCGCATTTCAAAGGTAGTCATCTCTGCCCCTCCCCGGAGTCCCATTGCATAACCAGCACCTGTATTAAAAGGGCTATACCACATTTTATGGCGTGAAAAACCTGGATTGTTAGGCTTATAAATGCCTGAAGCCCCTCCTGTTGTGCAAATAACTGCCTTAGCATTAATGGTATAAAACACTTCTTCCTCTACACCAGTAGCATAAACACCTACTACTTTCCCATTTTCAAACTTATAATCTATAGCATTTACTTGCTCTAATATTTGTACCCTAGGTTTATTAGAAATGGCATGTGCTAGTATAGGTTTTATGTTTTCTCCATTAATTTTAATGTTTCGATTTCCGCGGGTTACATAGTCACCTTTTTCATCTTTTAAAATAACAAGCCCTAGTTCTTCTAATTTCTGTGTTACCTTATTAAGCCGCTTAGACATGGAAAGTAAAAGATCTCCTCTAACGATTTCTTCTGCATCACCTTTGGCATAGTCTACATAATCTTCAGGTTTTTGCCCCTTCACAATATAAGCATTGAGTGCATTCACACCTGCTGCTAAGCAACCACTTCTTTTAATATGTGCCTTTTCTAAAACTACTACCCTGTATTCACTTTGTTCAAGTATAGTAAGTGCAGCAAAACAACCTGCTGTTCCGCCACCTACTACAACTATATCCGTTTCTATTTTTTCTCTTCGCACCATCTTGCCTCCCCCATATATGATTAAATAAATACAGGCATTGGATCTTCTTTTAATCTGTTTTCTACTATTTTAGTCTGACTTTCATCAAATAAATAAAGACGATGGACCAATACCTTTACCTTCTCACCTATAACCAACTCTTCCTCTTCTAAACTACGACAGCCAATTAATTCTATATCTCCTATAGAAACCGTTACTTCTAAATTACTTCCTTTAAAGGAAACCATGACCACCTTCCCCTCATTAGCTGCTAAGGCACCAACAAACTCTCTGTTATATTTATGAATCTCCACGAAATCTGGCCTAACTACTGCTTTTATCCCATGTTCCTCTTCTTCAAAACCTTTTATTTGCCTATAATTCTCTATAATCTTGGACTCTCCTATAAACTGAGCTACAAAGGGTGTTTTAGGTTCCTTATAAATAGCAATTGGTGTACCCTTTTGTTCTACCTGACCACTATTGGTTACAATAATTTCATCTGCAATTTCTACAGCCTCTTCTTGATCGTGAGTTACAAATATACTCGTAATATTAAGCTTCTTTACCATTTCTTTTAGCCAACTTCTAAGTTCTTTCCTTACTTTAGCATCAATAGCTGCAAAGGGTTCATCTAGTAATAGAAGATTTGGTCTTGGTGCAAGTGCTCTTGCAAAGGCTACTCTTTGTTTTTGCCCCCCTGAAAGTTGATGAGGAAGTCTTTTTTCTAGTCCTTTAAGCCCAATAAGTTCAATAAGCTCCATAACTCTTTTATGCTTTTCTACTTTAGGAACCTTTTGAATATCTAGGCCAAAAGCTATATTGTCATACACACTCATATGTCTAAAAAGAGCATAGTTTTGAAACACAAAGCCAATCCCTCTCTTACCTGGCTCTATATCATTTACTCTTCTTCCATTTATAATGATATCTCCTGATTCTGGTGTCTCAAGCCCTGCTATCATACGCAAAATTGTAGTTTTTCCACTACCACTAGGTCCTAATAAACCTACTAGCTGCCCTTGTTCTATACCAAAATTCACATTCTTGGAAGCTCTATAACTTCCGAAACTCTTATTTAAATCCTTTACTTCAACATACATGCTCTAGTCCCCCTTTTTCGCCCTTTTTTCTACTTGATTTCTAAGAATGAGTACTATAATGGCTAGAATAACCAATAAAGACGCTACACTAAAAGCTGCTGCAAATTCATATTCGTTATATAAGATTTCAATATGAAGCGGCAAAGTATTTGTCTTCCCCCTTATATGTCCAGATACAACAGATACTGCACCAAATTCTCCCATTGCTCTTGCACTACATAAGATAATCCCATATAGTAACCCCCACTTAATATTAGGCAAGGTTACTCTTCTAAAAATAGTTAGCCCCTTTGCTCCCATCATAGCTGCTGCCTCTTCTTCATCTAAGCCCTGAGACTCCATAAGAGGAATAATCTCTCTTGCAACAAAAGGAAAAGTAATAAAAATAGTAGCCAGTATAATTCCCGGTACAGCAAATATAATCTTTATATTGTAAGCATTTAAAAAGTCATAAAGGAAACTCTCTCTTCCAAAAGTAAGTACAAATATAAGACCTGCAATAACAGGTGAGATGGCAAAGGGAAGATCTATTAAACTTAATAAGAAGTTCTTCCCTTTAAATCTAAACTTAGTAATAGACCAAGCAGCACATAAGCCAAATATAGTATTTATAGTAACTGCTACTATAGTTGCTATAAGAGTAAGCTTAAGAGCTGATAAAGTATCTGGATTTAGTATAGCTATACCATAAGCACCAAAACCTTTTCTAAGTGCTTCTATTAGAATGAGTAGAAGGGGTAGGCCTAGCATAATGGCCATAAAACTTACACTTATTCCTATAAGAATGCTTCTTACTAATTTCTTATTTTTCTTTATTTCATAAGCCTTCATTTACTGGCTACCCCCTTATAATTTTGTTGTTATAGCGACCAATTAGATTAATAATAAATAGCATAATAAAAGATAGAATAAGCATAACTACTGCAATAGCTGTAGCACCTGCATAATCATACTGTTCTAGCTTTGCCATAATGAGTAAGGGGGCTATTTCTGTTTTCATAGGCATATTACCTGCTATAAAAACAACACTCCCATACTCACCTACTCCTCTTGCAAAAGCTAGAGCAAAACCTGTTAGAAGAGGTGCTAATAGTTCTGGTAAAATAACTTTTATAAAAGTTTTAAATGGCCCTGCTCCTAACATGACGGATGCTTCTTCATATTGTTTATCTAAAGTTTCAAGAATAGGTTCTATAGTTCTTACTACAAAAGGTAGGCCTGTAAAAATAAGTGCAATAGTAATACCAAAGGTGGAGAAGGAGCTTTTAATACCCAGTGTATAAAGGACCTTACCAATCCATCCATTTTCTGAATATAAGGTTGTAAGTGCAATACCTGCTACTGCTGTAGGCAGCGCAAAGGGTAAGTCAATACACCCATTTAGAAAATGTCTAAATGGAAATTCATAGCGTACTAAAGTCCATGCAAGAATAAGACCAAATATACTATTAATGAGTGCAGCCATTAAAGCACAGCCAAAACTTACTCTATAACTTGCAAGAGCTCTTTCATTTAAAACTGTATGAAAAAAATCTTGCGTACCCATCTCGGCTGCCTTTAGTACCACACTAGCAAGTGGTATAAGTACCACTAAACTTAAAAATATTAAAGTGGTACCCATTGTAAGTTTAAATCCTGGTATAACTCTCCTTACTCCATTCATTTTACTCCCCCTGTTATTGTTATTTGGTCGGTACATAAATCTGATCAAATATACCTCCATCTGCAAAATGCTTTTCCTGTGCTACACGCCATCCACCAAAAACTTCATCTATAGTTACCATCTTTACTTCTGTGAAAGTATCTTTATACTTTTTAGCTATCTCTGTATCTATTGGTCTATAATAATTCTTCGCTGCAATTTCTTGCCCTTCTTTAGAATAAAGATATTCTAAATAAGCCTTAGCAACTTCTCCTGTTCCCTTTTTATCTACTACTTTATCTACAATAGCTACTGGTGGTTCTGCCAATATACTTATTGAAGGTACAACGATTTCAAATTTGTCATCCCCTAATTCATTAATAGACAAGAAAGCTTCATTTTCCCAAGCTAGAAGTACATCACCAATTCCTCGTTCTACAAAAGTAGTTGTAGCCCCTCTTGCACCAGAGTCTAAAACTTCTACATGCTCATAAAGCTCTTTAATATAGTTCTTAGTAGCTTCTTCATCTCCTCCAAACTTCTCTAATCCATAGGCCCAAGCTGCTAAATAGTTCCATCTTGCTCCACCAGAAGTTTTTGGATTTGGTGTAATTACAGATACCCCATCTCTAACCAAATCATCCCAATCTTTAATATTTTTGGGGTTCCCCTTTCGTACTAAAAATACAATAGTTGAAGTATAAGGTGAACTATTGTGAGGGAATTTGGTTTGCCATTTTTCATCTATAAGTCCAGCATCACTTATAGCATCGATATCATAGCCAAGAGCTAAAGTTACTACATCTGCTTCAAGTCCATCTATAACCGCTCTTCCTTGCTTACCTGAACCTCCATGTGATTGATTAATGGTCACTTCTTGACCTGTCTTATCAGTCCAGTACTTACTAAAAGCTTCGTTATACTGTGTATATAATTCTCTAGTTGGATCATAAGAAACATTCAAAAGCTCTACCTTCTCCACAGTACTTACTTCTACTTTATTCTGGCTACAACCACCCATCACCATTGTTAACATTACCCCTACACTTATTCCCTTAATAACTTTCTTCCATAACTTATTATGATTGCTTATTGCTTTGGACATTTCTTAGTCCCCCCTTCAAATTTTTAATACTTACTAAACTGATATGTTTAATATGTGATTACTATATGCTTTCTAAATTTATTTGTCAATTATAAATTTAGAATATTTTATATTTATATTAATTTTTGTTATTAAACACAAAAATCCCATAAACTTCAACTTGTATATTTGTTAAAGTTTATGGGACATTAAAATTATTTGATTTTCTCTATTCTTATCCAGTCAAAATCCACGTAACCTGTACTTTTACCTACTTGAAAGTTTGTAGCAAATAGACCTATCTTTGCACCGACCCATTTACCCGGTTGAAGGGGAAATTCTTCACCTATTGGCTCGAATGACTTTCCATCTATACTATAGAAAAATTGGCCTAATGCTTTTTTATCTTCTAAATCTTGATGGTATACATAGGCTCTTAAGTATACTTTGTACCCATTTATCTTAATGCTTTGAATGGATTTTTCCTCAGCCCCTGTGCCTTTAGAAACCCCTTGTCTATATTCTAGAAAGTAACCTTCTGCTTTATGTATAAGGGTAACATAATTATAAGTTTCTCCTGTTAAAATAAGTCCCCCTCCATCCTCTAAGCCCCCCCTTACAAGCTCTAACTTTGTCGTTACTTTAAAACAAGCTGCTGGAAGAAGCTGTGTTAATACATTAGGAAGTTCATAAAGAGTAGCCTTGCCTTCTAGCCTTTTATTATCTGTGTAAAGCCTTAACCATCCTCTTCTTTCCTCTAAGCTATACCAAGCTTTACAAGGATTTGCCTGCCACCTCCATTGTATCCCTAGTTCTTCTTGTTCAAATTCATCGGTTACATCAGGCATTGCTTCTAAGGTTATCTCATTTGTATTAGGCATTGTATATTCTAGTACTGGTTGACCTAAGAAGCTTTTATCTACAACTCTAGATATTCCATACTTATCTATAAGACAACCTGTTCCTTCTATAGGTGTACCCATCATAGGCCAATCTTCTATCCACTTAACGGGTTGTAAGTGGACAACCCGTCCATAGGCTTCCTTATCTTGAAAATGTACAAACCAAGCTTCCCCATTTTCAAGCTCAACTAAACCACCTTGATGGGGTCCATTAATAGGCGTACTCCCTTGTGCGAGCACAACTTTCTCTTCATAAGGTCCATAAATATTAGTAGATCGAAAGACACTTTGCCATCCACTTTCTACCCCTCCTGCTGGTGCAAATATATAATAATATCCATTACGTTTATAAAGTTTAGGCCCTTCTAAAGTAGGGTTATTCTCTCTTCCATCTATGACTAATACCCCTTCATCTAGAAGGTAAGTTCCATCAGATGACATTTTATTTATATGTAAAATACTTTTAATCCCACATCTACTTGCTGCAAAAGCATGAATTAAATAAGCTTCTCCATTTTCATCCCAAAAGGGGCAAGGGTCTATCCATCCCTTAGCTTCTTTTACAAGTATAGGCGCCTCCCATTTACCAAAAGGATTCTTAGTTTTAACCATAAAAATGCCCTCATCTGGTGCACCAAAATAAATAAAGTATTCCCCCTTATGGTATCTAATAGCAGGTGCCCATACTCCTTTTCCATGAGATGGTAAGTTATAACTCTCATAAGGCATTTTTTCTAAGGCATAACTAACCACCTTCCAATTCACTAAATCTTTAGAGTGTAGTATTGGTAATCCTGGAAAATAAGTAAAACTTGAGGCTGTCATAAAAAAATCTTCTCCTACTCTGATTACATCTGGGTCTGAATAATCCATATGAAGAATAGGATTTTTATAAATTTTTTCTGTAACCCTTTTCACTTTTATACTCCCCTCAATTTATAGTTTGTTATAATATAAATGGATAGACATAAACTATCATGTCTATCCATTTAATTATTGTTAATTATCTTCTATTAATTATTTCATTAATTTCCTTTAACTACTTCACTAATTTCTTTTAACTATTCCACTAGTTTCCTTTATCGCTTACTTTTACAAATTACTTTCTATGTGCTTGATTCTTATTGATTTAACTCAGCGATAACTTGATCGATTCCAAGATTAGCAGCTTCTTTAGCATAGTTTGCTAATCCTTCTTCTACTGTTACTTCTCCCATAACGATGCTAGCAAGTGTTTTTTCTCTTGCAGCCGTAAGGTCTGAGTTAATTCTTGTTAATGTTTTTGATAATGGAATAATTTGTGCTTGAACACCGTCTTTATTAAGTATATCTAAAGATGTATTAATTCTTGGATCTACTTCATGTGTTGTATCTTTAACTGGTGATACTGTTAATACTGGAGAAATATAAGCTTTTTCCATAACTTCTTCAGGTTTTGATGGTTTTGGTAAACTTGTAATAACATTTCCTGCTTTATTATAGTGAAGTCCTTCTACACCGTATTGGAAAAGAGTTGAACCTTCACCACCATCTTGCATATATTCTACAAAGTATTTAAATACAGCCTCTGGATTTTTAGATAACTTAGAAATAGATACAACTGCTGGCACACGTTTAACATAATTTGCTTCAGCAATTGCTGGAATAGCTGTAACTTTTGCTGTTGGAACAGTATCTTGTACACGTTGTTCTAATGATACGTTCCAGTTTCCTGCCCAATAAGTAAATGTTCCTACTTGACCTGCATACCATTTATCTCTACATGTTGATGTTGTATTTGTAACAACCTCCATGTCCATAAGTCCTTCAGCATATGCATCACGCATTCTTGTTAATGCACCTACCATACTCTCCTGGGTCATACCATCTACCCATTTGCCATCTTTTTGTACAAAGCTAGGACTAGCATCTTGATAGAATTCTCTTAAATAAAGTTCTGATTCACCTGCAAGACCTGGTGCTGTAAATGGTATTGCATTTGGTTGTATGGTTTTAAAGCCTCTTAATACTTCAATAAATTCATTATAGTTTGTTGGCACTTTAAGTCCAAGTTGGTCAAGCCAGTCTTGTCTCATATAAGTTACAGGACCACCACCATTTTCAAGTGGAATACCGTAAATTTTATCATCAATCTTAATACTATCTAAAATAGATGGATCAATTGCTTTTAGCACTTGGGAACCTTCAACCCATTCAGTTAAGTCTACTAAAGCACCTTGCCCTGCATATATTGGTAACTTACCATCACCTATTAAAAATACATCTGGTGTATCACCTGAAGCAAAGGATAATTCTAGCTTTTGATAGTACTCTTTTCCACCCACATTTTGTAGATCAAGCTGGATACCTGTTAGTTTAGTAAACTCTTTAACCCACTCATCTGACTTATCTTCTTCCTTCATACCCACATTTGTCATAAACTTAATTTTTTCTGGTTTTTCCACTTTTACTTCTTCTTTTACTTCTTCCTTTTTTTCTTCTTTAGTTGGTTCTGGTTGTTTTTCAGCTGCTGTTTTCTCTGGTGCTGCTGGTTTAGTCGTACATCCCCCTAAGCTAGTCGCTAATGTTGTAAAAGCCATCATCATTACTGCTACTTTCCTCATTTTTTTAGTCATTATTTTTCCCCTTCTCTTTTTATTTATTAGTTTATTAACCCTTTACCGCTCCTACTGTTACACCTTTTACAAAGTACTTTTGTAAGAACGGATAGATTACTAAAAACGGTGCCATAACAACTACTACTGTTGCACTTTTTAACATTTCTCCTGAAATCCCAGCTGTGGTTGGTGTGCCTACTAATGTATCAGCAAGTATGAGTTCTCTTACTTTAACTTGGAAGTTAAGCCACTTAGGATCATTAATATAAATTTGGAAGTTAAAGAAGTTATTCCAATAAGCTACTGCTATAAACAATCCTACTGAAGCTAAGGCTGGCTTTGATAACGGTAGTACAATCCTTGTAAAGATTCCAAAGGGTGAACATCCATCAATTTCTGCTGCCTCAAATAAAGTTTTAGGTAAACTTTGAAAGAAGCTTTTCATCAATATAATATTGTAAGCACTAATACTCATTGGCAATATAACTGCCCATATAGTATCTAATAAATGAAAATCTTTTATGGCTAAGTATGTAGGAATAAGGCCACCATTAAAAATCATTGTAAACATAATTAAATTTACAAATAATTTTCTTCCTGGCATATCTTCTTGAATAATAACATAAGCACCAATTGTTGTAACACTTAATCCAATAGCTGTTCCTACAATAGTTGTAATGACTGATACTACAAATGGCCTATAGAGTGTAGATGTAGTTAAAATGTATTTATAAGCTTCTAGACTAATTTCTTTTGGTAATAATTTTATCCCATAAGTCCTTGTAGGGTCTACTGAGTCCACAATGACCTTGAAGATAGGTATTAACATAAGAGCCATAATAATAGTGAAGAAGATATAATTTCCTATTATAAATAATGTTCTTCCTCTATCGCCCTTTTTAAAGCTTAATTTGTCTTTCATATCCATCCTCCTTTCTATAAGATACCCTCACCTGTAATTTTCTTATTAATCTTATTTGCAGCTACTACAAGTATTAATGAAATAATAGATTTAAAAAGACCTACTGCTGTTGCAAAACCATAGTCTGCATTAATAAGACCTGCTCTATAAATATAAGTTTCAATAACATCTGCTACGTTATAAACCATAGGGTTATACAGTACAAATACAGATTCAAAAACGTTAAGGACCTTAGCTAAATTCAAAATAAGTACAACTAAAATAGTATTTTGAATAGATGGTAATGTAATATACCATGCTTGCTTTAATCTTGAGGCACCATCTATAGCTGCTGCTTCATACATTTCTTGTTCCACCCCAGCTAGTGCAGCCATGAAGATAATTGTACTCCAACCTGTTTCTTTCCACCTACTAATTAACATATAAATAGGTGTCCACCATTGTTCTGATACTAAAAAGTAGGTAGGATCTCCCCCAAAAAATTTAATAATTTCATTTATAATACCACCTTGTGGTGATAAAAACATGGAAAAAATAGATGCTACTACTACCCATGATAGAAAGTGTGGTAAGTAAAGAACTGTTTGAGCAAACTTCTTGAATTTTAAACCACCTATTTCATTAAGTAAAAGGGCGAATCCTACTGAGAAAGCCATACTTAATCCTAAATTCATACAACTTAGCTTTAAAGTGTTAAAAAAGGCTCGCCAGAACATATTACTTTCAAAAAGTAGTTTAAAGTTATCAAACCCTACAAAATCTACTGGACCAAATAATCCCCATTCATAAAAGGCAATTCTTATTCCTAACATTGGATAATAGTTAAACATAAGTAATAGTACTAATACAGGTAACGCCATAATATAAAAATGTCTGTACTTTATTATATTTTTAATTGTCCTTTTATTCTTTAGAACTATTTCAGGCTCTTTCTTGTTTAACGCTATTTCTTTTGCCACACCCATTCCTCCCCTCGTCATTAAGTTTTAACTAAGTTCATTTTAATACGTATATATAAACATTTTAAAGATACAGATCTTAATATAGAAAGAACATTTCTTTGTCCAAAGAACATTTCTTCATCTTTCTTATGCAAAAGGATACATTCCTTTATGTCCTCTTATCTATAACTCTTTACATAATAAAAGGTCTATGAAACTAGAGCGTATATACTCCTATCATAGACCTTCCTTATATCACTTATTTTCTTAGTTCACTAGGGCTTATACCGTGTATCCTTTTAAAAGCTCTTCTAAAAGATTGAACACTATTATAACCTACTTGTTCTCCAATATCATTAATATTTAATTTTGTATCCTTTAATAAACCACAGGCTCTATTCATTCTTAGTTCTTCAACGTACTCCGTAAAATTAACACCTGTTTGCTCTTTAAACAAAGTAGATATATATCCTTCTGATATATTAAAGTGACTAGAAACCATTCCTAGACATAAATTAGGATCCTTATAAACTTCTTGAATATAGTCTTTAATCTTCTGAATCAAATCTACTTGACTATTATTTTTAGCTTCCTTATATCTTCTACTTATACTTAAACATATATCAAGGAGCACTTTAAAATATAACTTAGCATCTTTAGGGTCATTAAATCTCTCTAGTTTATCTACTCCTTCAATTTCTGTATCCGTTCCTATAATCTTCACAATTGTACTATTAAGCTCATCATACAGTTTTTGAACTGTATAGCCACTTAATTTTCTATTTATAAAGTTCTCTGTATATAAAATACTAAGTAGACTTTGAATACTTACCTTATCTGCACGTTTACAGTAATGAATCAGCCTTTCTTCAAAGTCTAAAGGATAGTAATAGGTAACTCTTTCTTCTATTACGTCTTTATAGAAAATAATATTTTTTAATCCTTCTTTTACTCCTGATTTAAGAGCTCCCTTAGCTTGTTCATATGCTCTCCAAATTTCTAGCCAACTATGACAAAGATTACTAATCCCCCATACAGGTGTAATATAGTAGTTGGCAATCATATAAGCATTTGCTTCTTTTACCTTTTGCTCTATAAGATTTATTTCATCTTTTTCATCATTTATAATAGCTACTGTTGTTAAATAATCTACGTCATAAAAGTAAACTTTTTCTTCTAAGAGTTCCTTTAATATATTTTTAATAATAAGGATAGCAATATTTACTTCTTCTAATGTTTGAATATCCATGCTATAAAAGTCATTATTAGCAAAGACACGGCAAGCTACTACTCTTTGAGGCATATTTTCTAGCATAATATTGGCTCTATTAGCAAAAAGTTTCATTTCATCTTCATCAGTAAATTCTCCTCTTATTACTTTTTGCCAAAAAGCTGTCTGTAGAAGTGGTTGCTGCTTATCTATTTCCTTTCTTAAGGTTTGAGTCCTTGCAACCATCTTAGTAATAGCCCCTCCTAAGTCATCAATATTACCTAGCTCCTTATCCCATATTTCTTGTTCCACATCCAAACCTTTAAGCTGGTTCATAATATCACGTAATGGGCGGCCATTTTTCACCGAAAGGTAATAAGAAATTAATATGCCTCCACCTAAGATAATAACTAATAAGATTGTAACCGTATTTCTAAGATGAAAAAGATCTGCCATAACAACATGTTCTGGTAGTAGAAGTACATAACGCCAACCATTTACATCTGATATGGTGTATAAAACAATCATTTTCTTATTATTGATAGTCGTACTAAATATACCTTCTCCCTTATACTTATTGACTACATCAATATAATTTAATATTTCTTCTTTACTGGTTGAATGCCAAACTAAACGGTCTTTACTATCTTGGACAAAGATAATAGACCCATCACCTGGATCTACACTTTTAAAGAACTTCTGTATTTCACTTCTTTTCAGTTCACATACAACAGCTCCTTGAGTAGATGCATTGTACTTTAAAGGTAAGGTTTGTATATAGCTTACTTCCTTATCTGTAATAATATAATCATCTTCTCTCGTATTACCTAATAGCGCATCTTGCCACTGTTTATAACTTATATCTCTATACTTTAAAATTTTCTCATGATAAAACCTAGCATTATATAAGGTTTCAGGTGTAATGACATACTCTGTATTATGTAAATAAATATAAATATCTTCTATCATATTATTACTTGAATGGGTAAACAATTGTGATGTTCTTTCAATAGCCTTTTTAGCATCCCAAAAGAAGGTACCTGCTTTAATGGAATCGGTTTCTACTAATGACAACATTGTAGGACTTGTAGCTATTTGTAGAACTAGTGTATTAAGTCCTTCAATTTGATTATCAATGAGGCTTTTACTATGATTAATCATAGCCAATTTGTTGTCCTTAATTTCTTCTTCTACTATATTAAACGCTACTCTATACCCTGCTAAACACATGATTAACGGCAGTATTAATACTACTGTATAGGAAACCATAAACTTAAATACTGGATTTTGTAAATATAGTTTTTTAAGTTGCCTCATTCTCTTCCCCCTTAGCATCTAGTTCAACCTATACCACCTATAGTTTTCTAAATTTTCCTATATATTTAAGTCTAATCAAATACTTGTCTATCGTCAATATTTATCTTTAACAATTTTTTCTAGTTCTCTATAAACTATACCAGCCATTTTTACAGCACCCTCATATATCATATGGGTATCATCTGCTTTACCTTCTGGGTATGCTTTATAAGTACCGGGTGGTAGATGCATAAATAAGGACTTAGAATCTGTATCTCCTAAAGTTTCAAGAAACCTCTTACTTTCATTACATAAATCAATTAAGTCTACCCCTAAATCTTGAGCCAAAACTTTCATTGCATCTGGATAATCACCATGTACCTTATCTTTAATTTTCCCCTTCTCATCAAAATGCCTTCTATAGAGTGGTGTAATAAGTATAGGTGTTGCACCATTATTTCTTGCAACATCAATATATTGTTTTAAGTAAGCTTGATACGTATTAAATGGGTCCGTATGTCTACTTTCTTCTTCTTTTTGGTCGTTGTGACCAAATTGAATAAGTAGTAAATCTCCTTCTCCAATGCACTGATTAATTTGTTCAAGTAATCCTTCTTCTATAAAACTTTTACTACTACGACCATTCTTTGCATAATTAAAAATCTGTACATCTGGTGATAAATAAAGGTGGAGTACTTGCCCCCAACCTGTTTGCGGGTAAGATGTTATATCATTATAGGCAACTGTTGAGTCCCCTGCTAAAAAAATTTTCAAGTTCATTATACTCCCCCTCATTCTAATCCTTTATAACTAAAGTAATCAAAATCTCCATAACATCTAGGTTCTGTCATACCATTTACAACGTACATACCTATCATGGATCCAGTAAATCGTTTACCTTTTTCACCTTCATCAGATAAATAATATACATTCTCTAAGGTACCTAACTTATTCCACTTCGTCTCATCTTGTCTATAATAAAAGGTGCGTTCTAGGTATTTAGTAACTACCTTAATAAAGATAGGCTTATCCTTTTCTACTCTTTCTTCAAAAGACAGGATTTCTCTTTCACCTATTCGTTCTATAACTCTAATGACCCATTCTTCTCCCTTGTTCATAACACCTACTTTAATATAAGTTAAGGTATCATAATAACAAGTCATACCAGCTTCTTGACCTATTCCATAACTATGAAAATCTAGTTTAAGTTCTGCTTCAAAATGGTGATGCTTTTGCCTTTTAACAATAATGTTCTTAGCTTCTTTTTCATTTAAATCCTTATAACTTCCAACTATTCTTAGGTAACTCTTTCCTATACTATAGCTACCTTCATCTGGTGTTCTAACAAATAGCCAATTTAAATCTAAATCTTCCTTATCAAAGTGGTCACATACAACCTCTTCCCATTTACAACTTGGTAAGTTAGGTCTACGTTGCAATACACTAGGCCCTTGGTTTTTATTAATAATAGGCCATCCATCTGGTGTCCATGTGAGAGGATCAATAGCTGTCTCTCTTCCTAATATACAATATCCATCTCCTATTGGCCTGCCACATAAGTACACCATATACCAATCTCCATTTTGTGTTTGCACAGGCTTGCCATGACCACTACGTTGGATTTTATGAAGAGGATTTCTCTGAGTAAGTATAGGGTTATAAGGACATGGTTTATAAGGTCCTTTAATATTTTTAGACCGAGCTACTGTAATACAATGGGTTAAGCCTGTTCCACCTTCTGCAAGAAATAGATAATAGTACCCATCCTTCTTTATAAGGTGTGGCCCTTCAGGTGCTCTTTTATTAGAGCCATAGTAAATAAGCTCTCCCTCCTTTACTACCTTCGTTGCCTTGGCATCCAGCTCAATAAGCCTTGCCCCTCTATTAAGTAGCATATATCTTTTACCATCATCATCTACAAAAAGAGAAGGATCAATCCCATCTTCTTCAATAAAGATTGGTTCGCTATAAGGTCCTTCAGCTCTATTAGAAGAGATAATTATTTGTTTTCGAATCATAGGATCATCATCATTTAACCTATATGTAGCAGTAATATAAAACTTACCTTCATAGTAAGAAATATCTGGAGCCCAAATCCCTCTACCTGTCTCTAGTCTATCAAAATCTAAGTAATTAGGATTAGTTATACCATGACCTATAATCTTCCAATGAATTAGGTCTTTAGAATGTAGAACTGGAATAGCTGGAAAATAAATAAATGTAGAATTGACCATGTAATAATCTTCCCCTACCCTAATAATAGAAGGGTCTGGGTGAGCACCTGTTATAATGGGATTACGATACATGTCTTCTAGAATAATTCCTTTTTCATTCCTTAGGTAGTTCACTATTGCCATATTGTTAGTTTCTAATGCAATATCAATGGCAGTCTTTCCATATTTATCACCACTATAAATATCCATTCCTACTTGCTCTACTAAATACTTAAAGCACTCTAGGGAATCACTCATTGCAGCATAGTGCAAAATATTTCTATTTATTTCATCAGTGTAATTCATACTTGCACGGGTATATTCTACAATAAATTTAAGCACTTCTAATGAACCTGTCTTGGCTGCTACAAAAGGAGCCAGGACATTATGTTCATCTTTTTCCTCTATAGCCATTTGATTGGTTGCAATAATTTTACGAATAGCTTCAATGTTAGAGCCCTTGATTGCTTCAATAATATTATCCATTCAATCTATCTCCTCTTAACATTTCTGTATAAGCTAATAAAAGAGGTGCTACCCCTTTTGCTTCATTTGCTACAACTGGTTCAGATATATAGTACCCAAAAGAACCATCACGTCTATCTTTTCCACCTAGACCTGCAACAAGACAAATCCCTTCTAGTTGAAGCTTGCCATCTACTTCCTTTAAAGCATGATTGCATACGCCATAAAATGCTTTTTCTCCATACTTTCTAAGCTTCTCTGGTAAATATTCTAATCTTACACCCTTTAAAATGGCATAGGCCATAATAGCACTTCCACTGGTCTCTAAGTAATTACCTTCCCTATCCTTCTGATCAACAACTTGGTACCACATACCACTTTCATCTTGATAGTTAATCATAGCTTCTACTACTTCTCGAAACATAGACATAAGTTTTCTATATTCGTAAAAAATCTGCTCATCCATCTGCTCTAATGTATCTACTAATGCCATCACAAACCAACCTAAAGCACGAAGCCAAAAGTTCTTTGATAGTCCTGTTTCCTTATCACACCAAAACATTTCCCTTGATGAATCATATCCATGATAATAAAGACCTGTATTAGGATCTTTAAGTAATCTTTCTACATTTAGAAACTGTTTATAAATATCCATATAATTACACATTTTATTAAACTTAGTTTCATACTCCATATAGAAAGGTTGAGCCATATAAAGTCCATCTAACCATATTTGATTTGGATAAATAGCTTTATGCCAAAAGTTTCCTTCCTTTGTACGAGGTTGAAGCTTAATTTGTTCGTATAGGGTATCTATAGCAAGTCTATACTTTTTCTTTCCCGTTAACTCATAAAGTTCAAATAGAGTCTTACCTGCATTTATGTTATCAATATTAAAATCTTCTATTTTGTAATCTTGAATGGTACCGTCTTCCCTTACAAAATACTCTATAAAACTATCTGCAAATTCTAGGTATTTATCTTCTTTTGTAATATGATACATTTCTAAGATAGCCTTAATCATACAACCATCTATGTAATTCCACTTTGTTTTAGTACCCTCTCTTATCTTTTCAATATTCCAAATAGGGTGCTGTGGTGTACTTTCTTCAATCAACTGGGTTATATAACGCTGTAATAAGTCCATTTTATTTTCCCCTTTACTCGTTAATCAGTTCTTGAATATTTTCTGTAATGATTGGTTCACCTTCATAGCCTTGTAATGTAACATTTCTAAGTCTAAGAGTATCTACATTCTTTACAAATATACCCATTTTACATACAGGTTCTAAAAAGCTCATCATGGCAGGTGTATCCTTTATAGTTTCCCCTTCTCTAAAGGTAAATGCTATATTTTCCATTTCTATCGTGCCAATAGGATTTTCTGGTAGGCCATAGAAGAAAGTAGCTGCAACTTGGCAGTCTTCACAGATCATATCTTTAAAACTTAAATGACCTATAGTAGGTGTCCAATCATCTACTGGAAGCGGTTCTTTACTCCATACATATTCTGACTTGCCATCTGGATCACAAAAATAAAACATATTAATAACTAAAGGTGTCTTTACACTATTCATCTTAATGTTTTTCAGTGTAATTCCATCTATTATACAGTCTTTTCCACGCCCTCTTCTTGTCTTAATACGTATGCCCCTATCTGTATGGATGAAAAGACAGTCCGATACAAATATATCTTTAACCCCACCAGAAATCTCACTACCAAATACAATAGCTCCATGGCCTTTTTCCATCATACAGTTGCGTATTGTAATATTTTCAGAAGGACGTTTAAACTTTTGGCCCATAAAAAGCTTTCCTGACTTAATGGCAATACAGTCATCTCCTACAGATATTTTTGTACCTATTATCTCTACATTTTTACAAGACTCTGGATTGATCCCATCTGTATTAGGTGAATTACTTGGATTTATAATTTCCATATCTATAAACTTAAGATTTTCAGAAAAGTAAGGATGTACTGTCCAAGAAGGTGAATTTTTCACAGTAATCCCTTGTATCTCAATATCTTTACATCCATTTAAAAATATAGTTCTTGGTCGCCACCCTCTTACTTTCTTTTTAATATCTAGCCACCAATCACCATTTTGGGCATTGCCATCCACTATCCCCTTACCAATAATTTTTACATTTTCCACATTTATACCTGTAATCAAGCTTGCCATTGTATCTAAAGGATTACCTTCCCATGTGCCAAGGTAGTATTCTCTTTGTTCGTCTTCTGAAATAGTATAGCCAGGTAGAACAGGATATTTGTTTCTATCTGTTAGGCCTACTAATGCTGCTCCCTCTTCAAAGATGATTGTTATATGACTTCTTAAGAAAAGTGGTGCTGACATATAGGTGCCTTTAGGAATATATACACTTCCTCCATCTGGACAAGAATAAATGGCAGCTTGAAGAGCCATAGTATCTTCAGTCTTCCCATCTCCTACAGCTCCAAATTTTTTAACATTAAGTCTTACATATTCAGCCTCTGTTACAATTTGTGTAGTTCCTATTATTTCTTTATTTTCGTTTTCTATCTTAATTGTATAGAGTGTTTCTGGTACTAAATCATATAAGCTTAATACATTTTTCTTCTGATTCTTTAGGACTAGCTCTTTATTTAAATAAACGTTATAGACTTCCTCACTATAGTAGGCCTTTCCATTACAAATCTCTAGTGTTACACTTCTACAAGACTTTGTAATTACATTTATTTTTCCCATTATGCACCTCGAAATATTTTATACTTCCTATATTTATAGAGTAATACCATTTTTGAAAATTGCAATCTCCCGGTAGTTATTCATTTCAGTACAAGTCAGCTTCTCCCCACTGATTACACTTTCTATATAAGTCATAAAATCACTTGCTACTTCATCTATACTTCTACCTGTTGCAATTTCTCCTGCATTAAAATCCATCCACTTAGACTTTTTCTTATACAACTCTGTATTAGTTGCTATCTTTACTGTAGGCACTGGCGCTCCAAAAGGTGTCCCCCTTCCTGTAGTAAAAAGAATGATTTGAGCACCTGCTGCCGTTAGCGCTGTAGTTGATACAAGGTCATTGCCAGGTCCATAAAGTAAATTAAGCCCTGGTGTTGTCAGTGTTTCCCCGTAGCCAATCACACCTTTTATAACAACTCTTCCCCCCTTTTGTATACAGCCAAGTGACTTATCTTCAAGGGTTGTAATGCCACCTTCTTTATTGCCTGGAGAAGGATTTTCGTAGATAGGCATGCCACTTGCTTTAAAGTAGGTCTTAAAGCGGTTAATAAGTTCTACTGTTTCTTCAAACTCTTTTCTTGTTTCACATCTTTCCATAAGCAAGGTTTCTGCTCCAAACATTTCTGGTACTTCAGTTAAAATAGCACTACCTCCATAAGCTACTACTTCCTCTGTAAAACGTCCCACCATAGGATTCGCCGTAATGCCTGAATACCCATCTGAACCACCACATTTTAGCCCTACTACTAACTTACTCATATCTACTTCTTCTCTTTTAAAGCCTTTAGCATAAATCATAAGTTCTTCTATATATTTCTTAGCTTCTTCTATCTCATCTTCTACCTTTTGGGTTTCTAAAAACTTAATACGGTCTGTATCGTATTCACCTAAAAGTTCTTTAAAGCCTTGTATGGTATTATTTTCACACCCAAGTCCAAGAACAAGCACACCTGCTGCATTAGGGTGCTTTGCTAGTGCTACTAAAATCTTTCCTGTATTTTCATGGTCTTCTCCTAGTTGAGAACAACCATAAGGATGGGTATAGGCATATACCCCATCTACCCCCTCTGGTCTAAGCCTATGCATTTCTTCTTCAAGTTTTTTAGCAATACCATTTACACAACCTACAGTTGGTATAATCCATATTTCATTTCGTATACCTACACGCCCGTCTGGTCTTATAAAGCCCTTAAAATTTTTTTTAGGCAATTTCTTTTCATTTGGTATATTAGGTTTATATGTATAAGTTAATAAATCACCAAGTCCTGTTGTCATATTATGTGTATGAATCCACTCACCTTGCTTTATAGCCTTTGTTGTAATCCCTATAGACTCACCATATTTAATAACATTTACTCCAACTTCAAAGTCTATAAGAGCTATCTTATGACCTTTTTTAATAGGTTCTTTAATCTCTATAATATCATCTTCAACTTGAACCTTATCACCTACTATAAGGTCTTCTAAAGCCACTGCTACCTTATCTTCTGTATGTATTTTCAGTACTCTTTTCATTATTTAGGCCTCCAAAATAGATGTTAAGGCTTCTAACATGCCCCTTGACTCAATACTTTCTAAATACTCACAAACTAAGGTCTCAAACCCTAGAATACTACTAAGGTCTTCATCCCACAGTTTTTCATCTTTTAGTATAGCTTTTACAAATTCTTTTGTTGGTAGTTTCCTTACTTCTTTATAGCAATCTAGAACATACTGGTCATCTTGAAGATTATATTTACCTTCTACTGGATGACGATAAAACTCAAGATAGGCTGCAAAAGAAAATACAAGCCCTTTTGGAAGTTCTTCATATTGATTTAAATAATTTTTAATAGATGGCAGTACACGTACCTTCCATTTAGATGTTGTATTGAGTGCAATACTTAAAATTTCATGACGAATAAAAGGATTTTCAAAACGCTCCATCACATCATTAGCAAACTGATTAAGCTCTTCTTCCCCTAATAAATGTGTAAGACTAGGAATAATTTCACTGTATATACACTTTTCCATATATTTTCTTATAACTGGATGTTTAACACTTTCTTCTACTGTTTCATTCCCTACAAGATAAGATGGACAAATCATAGAAGTATGTGCACCATTTAAAATACGTACTTTACGCTCTCTATAAGGTTTAATATTATCTGAAAAGATGATTTGGAAACCTAACCTATCTATAGGGAATAATTTCTTAACAAAACTAGGTCCTTCTATTGCCCAAAATGTAAAAGGTTCTGATACAGTTATCAGACTATCTTCATAGCCTAATCTTTCCATGAGATCTTCTTTTTCCCCTTTTGGGTAGCCTGGCACAATTTTATCTACAAGGGTGTTACAAAAAGTATTGCTTTCACAAATCCAGCTTATAAATCCGTCATCCAGTCTCCATCTTCTTGCGTATTTTAATATACATTCCTTTAACTTATCTCCGTTATGGTCTATAAGCTCACAAGGGATAAAAATAAAACCTTTGTCTTTTTTCCCTTTAAAATGTTGATAGCGCTTATAAAGGAGCTGGGTTACTTTAGCTGGAAAAGTAAGTGCAGGCATATCTTTAAAATCAGCCTCCTCTTCATAAATAATTCCCGCTTCTGTTGTATTAGAAACTACAAATTGAAGTGTATCCTGACAAGCCAAGTCCATATAAGCATCAAAGTCTATATAAGGGTCTATAATATCTTGAACACAAGTAATAACCTTTGTTTTATCCACTTTCTTACCTTTTTCTATTCCTCTTACAAGGGTTGTATAAAGACAGTCTTGCCTTTTAAAGCTCTCTATGCTTCCCCATCCAATAGGCTTAACCATAACTACATTTCCATTCCACACACCTTGTTCATTAGCCTCATCAATAATGGCATCTACAAAACTTCTTAGGAAATTCCCTTCTCCAAATTGAATTACCTTTAATGGTCTTTTTTCCTTACGTTGAATATTTGTATTTAATTCCATCATCTATTCTCCCCTTTATGTAAGTGCTTACATTTTTATATAATATTATATTATTGTTTTTATTATTCTTTGTCAAATTTATTTGATTATTATTGTATTTTTATTTTATTTAAAATATAATACTCATTGTAAGCACTTACATAATTTATTCAAATTAAGATAATGGATGTGTTGTAGATGAATATATATGATATTGCAAATAAAGCTAATGTCTCTATTGCTACCGTCTCTAGAGTACTCAATGGAAAAGGAAATGTAAGTAACAAAACAAAAGAAAAAGTCCTTGCTGTTATGGAAGAATTAGGTTATACGCCTAATATTTTTGCTAGAAGTCTAGGCCTTAATACAATGAAAATGGTTGGTGTCATGTGCTCTAGTGTAGATGATATTTATGCCTCTAAAGCTGTCTCTATTATTGAAAATGAACTACGTCAACATGGCTATGATGTGATTTTATACTGTACAGGTAACGACCTTGATGATAAGAAGAAATACCTTTCCCTTCTTCTTAGTAAAAAAGTAGATGCCATTATTTTTATTGGTTCTACCTTTAAAGAACATATGGATAATTCTCATCTTGAAAAAGCAGCCGAGACCATCCCTCTATTTTTCATTAATAGCCTTATAGATTTTCCAAATACTTATTGTTTTGTATGTGATGATGAGGCTGCTCTTATAACAAGTGTAGATGCTCTTGTTGCTAAAGGTCATAAGGAGATGATCTACCTTTACGAAAGTGAAACCTCTAGTGGCCTTGCTAAGTTACAAGGCTTTAAAAAAGGTCACCACAAACACCAATTGCCTTTAAATACCAATCATCTGATAAAATGCGAAGGCACTTTAGAAGATAGTTACCAAGCGGTTTCTAAACTTCTTAAGGAAGGTTCTTCTTTTACAGCTATACTTACCTCTGATGATTTAATTGCTGTAGGTGCCTTAAATGCTATCCGTGACCATGGTCTTCATATTCCAGAAGATATTGCAATTATAGGTTTTAATAACTCTCTCTTTTCTCAGTGCACTTACCCAAAACTAACTACTGTAGATAGTAAAGTAGAACTACTTTGTAGCTTCGCCGTTACCTCTTTGATTAAACTTCTTGATGGGCATAAGGTTTCAAATAAATTAGTTGTTTCACCTGATCTTGTTATAAGACAAACTTTATAAAAGGAGATGTTTATAATGAAAAAATTTTTAAATGAAAACTTTTTGCTCTCTAATGACACAGCCTGTACACTTTACCATCAATTTGCTAAAGACCTACCTATCATTGACTACCACTGTCACATTAACCCTAAAGAAATTGCGGAAAATAAAAAATATACCACTATTACAGAACTTTGGCTTGGTGGTGACCATTACAAATGGCGCCAAATTCGTGGGAATGGTATAGCTGAAAAATATATTACTGGAGATAGTACAGACTTAGAAAAATTCATTTCTTGGGCAAAAACCCTTCCAAAACTTATAGGCAATCCCCTTTACCACTGGTCTTATCTAGAACTAAAAAACTACTTTAACTATACAGAAGTTTTAAATGAACATACCGCCCCAAAGGTTTATGAACTTTGTAATGAAAAGCTACAAGATGATTCCATGAGTGTACGTTCTATTATTAAGAACTCTCATGTAGAAATACTATGTACAACAGATGATCCTATTGATTCTTTAGACTATCACAAGCAAATTGCAAATGATCCTACCTTTGATGTAAAGGTATTACCAGCCTTTAGACCTGATAAAGCTCTTAATATTGAAAAACCAGAGTTTCTAAATTATATAGAAAAACTTTCAAATGTTACTCAACTACCTATTACTTCTTTTGATACACTTTGTCATGCACTTAGTAATCGCCTTGATTATTTTGATGCAATGGGTTGTAAAATTTCTGACCATGCACTTACATACTGTTTCTGTGAAATAGCTTCAAAGGAAACTATAGAATCTATATTTAATAGTAAATTACAAGGTGGTACTCTAACAGAGCTTGAATCCCTTCAATTTAAAACTGCTCTTCTAGGCTTCTTAGGATCTCAGTACCATCAAAGAGGCTGGACTATGCAAATCCACTTTGGATGCCTTCGTGATAATAATACCCTTATGCATAAACACTTAGGTCCTGATACAGGCTTTGATGCCATTTATTCAGATTCTAAAGTAAGTGAGCTTTCTAAATTATTAGATATGCTTGCTTCTTCTAATAGTCTTCCAAAAACTATACTCTACTCACTAAATCCTTACGACAATGAGGCTATTGCTACTATTATGGGATGTTTCCAAGGAGAAGGTACACCAGGCAAAATTCAGCTAGGGAGTGCTTGGTGGTTCAATGACACAAAGCTAGGTATGACTAAGCAACTTACCGATCTTGCAAACCTTGGTATTCTATCTAACTTTATTGGGATGTTAACGGACTCTCGTAGTTTCCTTTCCTATGCACGTCATGAATATTTTAGACGCATTCTATGCGACCTTATTGGAACATGGGTAGAAAATGGTGAGATTCATAAGGATTTAGAAACACTAGGTTCTATTGTTCAAGATATTTGTTACTATAATGCTAAACGTTACTTTAACTTCTAGCTTATAATAAATACATAAGAGATTATTACATAATGAATGATTACCAGGCTAAATAAACAAATGAGCTATAAAACTAACTTTTGATTAGTTTTATAGCTCATTTTCATAGATACAACTTACTTATACATTTTTATAGGTTATTTATGCATTTCACAATAGCCTCTTCTTTAATCTTACCCAATAACTTCTAAAACATAGTCTTTAAACATTTTAAAGCTACCTTTTTCAGTATGAGTTCCTTTATGAATTTCTTGTGTTACAAAATTATAAGTTACATTACCATAGTTAAAGATTGCATTATAAAGGCTAAAAGTATCATCCTTTATAGAATATACAATACCTTGTTCACTAGCCCTTGCACAAACTTTCACAAAACTTTCACTATCATCTAATTGTTTCTTTCCTACTTTTTCTAAAAGGAAAAGTAATAGACGATAGTCTCCACTTAAAGGTTGCATCTCGCCACCTTCTG
Source organism: uncultured Eubacteriales bacterium (assembly GCA_900551325.1). GTDB lineage: Bacteria > Bacillota > Clostridia > Lachnospirales > Cellulosilyticaceae > Holtiella. The sequence goes on from URVM01000001.1 coordinate 255,252, forward strand.
TACAAAATAACTTTCCAGTATTATGGAAATACTTTATTGTCTTATATTCAATAGCATGGTAGGCTTCAAAAATTTCTACGCCATCTACTTTAAACTGGCTGGCTTCATCTCTTATTGCTTCCCAATTCCCCGCAACTATAGATTTGTTATTTTGAATAGTTTTCTCGAATGATTTATAAGCATCTTCTATCTTGTCAACAGTAGTCACAACTTTGTCATTTACAGCTATTTGATAATTTGAACCATCATAAATTAAGGCGATTTTATTATTCATAGATACTCCTTACACGTTTTTAATTAATAATAATTATTATAACACATCTTTTATTTTAAATCCATTTCTTCCATTACGTTTTACTTCATAAAGCATTTCATCAGCACTCATATACAATGTATTAAAGTCTTTATCCTCTCTAGTAATGACTGCCCCTATACTTAAAGATATTTCTTGAGTATCTCCATTATATTCAACTTCTCTATGCATTAATGTACAAAGCTCTTCTAACTTTTCTTGTATCTTAGTAATATCTTGTTTTTCAATATCTGTCATAAAAATAATAAATTCATCCCCCCCTAGGCGAGAAACTATATCCTTATGAGCAAAAAACTGATGTAATACTGAGCTAAATTCTATCAATAGATTATCTCCTACTTTATGACCAAATTTATCATTAACTTGTTTAAAATGGTCTATATCAATAATAGCTAAGACAGCGTATGAATATGAAGGTTTTGTTTCTAGATATTCCTTTACCAATCTTTCACAAGCTTCACGATTATAGATACCTGTTAGTGGATCTAATTGAGTTTTTTCAAAAAGTATTCGCTTTGCTTCCTTCATTCTATTAAACTTCCTTTTAATCATTACAGTAATAATTGTTCCTATAACTGCTATGCCAATTACTGTGCTGAATATCACTACTTCTATATTTGCTTGAATAAAAGTTTTAAATCTTAAATCCTTCTGTAATCCCATAATTTTTTCATTAATTATATTTATTGCTTCAGATTGTTTTAAAGAATATAAAGATTTATTTAGTATTGACAAAAAGTTCTTATCTACATTTTTAGATACTCCTATTGCTAAATCTATTGGTACCTGACTTTTATTAACAATTATATTTTCATAGAAACCTATACTTGTATAGTAATTTACAGCATAAGGATTAGTATAAGTTACATCCGCCTGTCCCTTATTCACCATCTTTATACTTTCTTCTACAGAACTGGCATGTATTGTTTCATAGTCTTTCCATTGTTCTACTTCCTGCTGTACACCTGATAAGGCCTTAATTTTTTTCCTTTCTCCTTCATTTAAATGCTGTATATAATCTTTATTTACAATTTCATCTAATTCCACTCTTAAAACATTCCGTGTTAAATGAAAATTATATTTATCTGCATTTTGAAAACTATCCATAGCTCCTAACATTAGGTCTACTTCTTGATCTCTTAGTAATTGATAACCTTCTTCACAACTAGAAATAGGTATAAATTGAAGGTTTATATTTATTTTTTCTGCTAATTTTTTTATATATTCAACCAAAACTCCATCAGGACCTTGTCTTTTCTTATCATAATATTGAAAGGGTATACTATCAGTAAGATAAGCAACTTTTATTATTTCCCCTTTTTTAATATATGCCTCTTCTTCTTTTGACAAAATCAAATATTCCATTTCATTACTATTGAAATGTCTTTCATAAAGACTCTTTTCAAATAGTTTATCTTTTTCTTTAATATTAATAAGCGCTCTATTAAGCTCTTTAATAATTTCTGTATTTCCTTTTGTTGTAGCAAAATAATAAGGTGTTGCTCCAAATTTAGCAATAATATTTCCATATGTATCATTTAGTGTTAAATCTCCACCGATAATTGCATCTACTTCTCCATTATTTAACTTCTCTGCTAATCCCTTCTCACCTTCTAATGGGTCAAAAGGTATAAGATCTACATTTTTAATACCATTGCTATCACAAAACTCTAGAAAACTATCCAAGGTTCTTTTGGCCGTTTTTATATAACCCACTTTTATTCCATCTAATACTATATATTTTGATAGCTCATAAGCTTTATTATCATGTGCTATAACTAAATTATTATATGTATACCCCATATCATATGTAGCAAAGTCAAAATTTTTTATAGTATGCTCATTTAAAATCATTGAGCCCATTAGATCAATATCTCCGTTTTGCAATGCTTCCAATGCCGTTCCAATATCCATTTCAATAAATTCATATTCCCAACCAGTATAAATGCTGATTTCTCTTAAATAATCATATAAATAACCAGTATATGTATCATCATTTTTCTCTATAAATCCTTTAATATTTGTATAACCTACTCGAATAGGTTCGTGTTCTTTGGCATCTACAGATTTTATACTAATTACAATACATATAAAGCTTATTAAAAATATTAAAATATTTTTATTACACTTTTTCAATTTATTTAACCTCACTAACTATATATTCTCTAGAACATGTTCTCTATATAATAAGAAAGATAAATTTTCTTTATGTATTTTGGTTCTATATTCTTTATTAGTTTGAGCATAATATTCTATCTTTGGTTTTTTATTTTATATCATTTTTCTTTAAATTTCTATTTGCTTTTATGCACAAAATTTTATCTCCAGATAACTTTTCTTATATTAAATGTAAAAATAATCTTCAGAAATACATTTGTCATTTTTACAATAATTTATTATTATACTTAAAATCCATAAATTATTTTGCATTAAAAAATATTTTTATTTACATATATCATTAAAAATCCTAAATTTTAATATTATTTTTTCTTATACTCTAAGACTTTATTTTGATTTTAAAAAATGTTAGATTATTATAAAGGAGTTGATATTATGGAAAATGAATTATTACAACAAGTTTTAGAACAACTTGCATTAATTCAAGCAGATGTTAGAAATATGCAGGAAAATATTAAACAGCTAGAATTCAAAGTAGATAATGGATTCTCTAGTATAGATAAAAAAGTTGCTGACTTAAGTAAAGATATTTCCTCTGTCGTGTCTGATCAAGTTGTTCAAGCTATTTCTGATCAGTTAAGAGATCTTAGAACAGAAATATCAATTATTAAATCTTCTGTTGGTGAACATGAATTAGATCTTAAATACTTTAAAAAAGTTACCATACCTAATTTTAAGAGCCCTAGTTTATAGGGCTCTTAAAATTAGGTATGGTAACTTTTCTTTTTTATTTTACTCATACTTAAATCACATTTAAACACATTTATAATTCAATATACCCCTTATTTTTATGATAATAAAGGATAGAAGACCGTTTTGTTGCACAGGGGCTTGCCTTTGTTGTAGACGGTGTTGATACAGACTCTATTCGTAAAACTTTTAATTTATTGTTTTATTCTTTAACTCCACCAATGGTTAGACCCTTTACAAAATATTTTTGTAAAAATGGATAGACCAACATAATTGGGAGCGAACCTAAGAAAATTTGTGCTGCTCTTAAATTGCTATCACCTATTTTACTTAACTGTTCTAGCTGCTCTGGTGTCATTACTTCATTGGTTGAAATATTTTGTTGAATAACTAGAGTTGATAAATAAGTTTGTAAAGGATACTTATCTGGAGAGTTAATATACATTACCCCATCAAACCATGCATTCCAGTGACCAATAGCTGTAAAAAGTGTTAATGTGGCTAAAGCTGGTAAAGATAGTGGTAAAAAGATTTTAGTAAGCACTGTAAACTTATTTGCTCCATCAATGATTGCTGCTTCTTCTAAACTTTTTGGTATTTGCCTAAAGAAGTTTAAAAGTATAATAGCGTTCCATACATTCATAGCTCCTGGAAGTACAAATACCCAAAAACTATTAATCAAATTTAACTCTTTAATAATCATATATGTAGGAATTAATCCACCATTAAAAAACATTGTAATTGCAAAAAACCATACATAAGCTGTTCGTCCTTTAAATTCATTTTGTTCCTTTGATAAAGGATAGGCTGTTAAGATAACTAATCCCATACTTATAGCTGTTCCTACAACAACACGCATAGTGGATATAAAAGTAGATTGAAAGAATTCTTTCTTTTGTGCAACATATTTAAATGCTTCTGTTGAAAAGTTTTTTGGAAGTAAACCTACTCCCCCTGCTGCTGCCTCTGCTCCTGAACTAAAAGCTAATGCAAGCAAATGGATGAAAGGGACAATACATATAAGTGTTATAAGAGTGAGTATTATCATGTTTATTACATTAAAAACTTTTCGTCCTGTAGATTCTTTAATAGCCATGTAGTCTCACTCCTTCTAAAATATTCTATAGTTACTAAACTTATAAGCAAGATAATATGAAATACCTACTAGTGATGCTGATATAGCAGACTTAAATACTCCAATAGCAGCTGCTACTGAATACTGCCTATCAATAAGACCTATTCGATATACAAAAGTATCAATAATATCTCCACTTTGATATACAATAGGGTTATAAAGCATTAGAACTTGGTCAAAACCAGCATTTAAAATACCTCCAAGAGCCAATGTACTTACTAATATAATAGTAGGTAAAATAGCTGGCAATGTAATATATAAACACTGCCCCCATCTTCCAGCCCCATCAATAGATGCAGATTCATAAATAGCAGGATCAACACCTGTAATAGCTGCTAGAAAGAGAATCATATTATACCCCATTCCTTTCCACACATCTGTACCAATAATAACCCAAGGGAATATTGTATTATCTAGTAAGAACATCTTTGGCTCCATACCAAATAATTCTATCATGCTATTCATAAGCCCAGTTAAACCAAACACTTCTTTAATAATCCCACCTAAGATTACCCATGAAAGGAAATAGGGTAAAAATATAGCTGTTTGAACTGTTCTAGCAAACCATCTTTTTCTTACTTCGTTTAATAGTAAGGCTAGTACTAAAGGTATAACTATTCCTAATGCAAGTTTTGATATAGCAATAAAAAGTGTATTAACCATGGCAGTATCAAAGCCTGGTAAATTAAATAAATACTTAAAGTTATCAAACCCTACCCATTTAGAGTTTGCAAACCCTTTAACTGGGTTAAACTTTTGAAAAGCCATTATAATACCAAACATAGGTAAATACGCAAATATAAGGGTGAATATTACACCTGGTAAAAGCATTAAATGCCAACCGATTTGATTACCTATTACTTTACTTTTACTACTCTTTATCTTTTCAAGCTCTAGTTTATTCAAAGTCATAATCATTCCTCCATACTATTTATTACTGCTATACCACTCATTCACCTCTTGTGTAATTTCTTCTCCACCAAGCTTAGTCCAATCTTCTACGTATTTATCAAATGCATCAATTGGTAGTTCACCCATAATAATTTTTAAGTAAGTTTCATCACGAAGTTTTGATAAAGTTGATGATTTTTCTTTCATTGTCTCTGTAGGTGCACCATAAAATTCGTTGTACATTACATTTTCAGGTTTTGCAAACTCCATAGCTGCAGCCCAGCCACCTTTGTTATAAATTCTGGCATTAATAACTCCGAAGATACCTTCTTTATCTTTGGCTAATGCTGTATTACCCTTTGTATACTCTATAAAATCATCCATATCATCCCACCATGATTTTTCTTGCTCTGTAAAATCTGCTGGTGCTTCTCCTGTTGCTGTAGGATCCGCTTCTAAAGCTTTATTAAATTTATCATATACAGTTTGGATATCAAATGGATCTACATAGTAGCCTGGATCCCATTGCCACTTATAACCTTTCTTTACATACTCTTTTGCATTTAGGTTACTTTCAATACTAAAGTTCATCAGCTTTACAAGTGCTTCTGGATTTTTACACTCACTATTTACTACAAAGTATTTGGCAACTGCTACACGTGGTACCATAGGTTTACCTTTGCCTTCAAAAGATGGAATAGGTGCTGTAGTCCATTTTGCAGCTGGGTCTTTTTGCATTGCTAAGTTCATACATGATTCATATAACCACCATGGACCTACAATAATACCAGTTTCTCCTGCAATTATACCTTGTTGAGCTTTACCAACATCCATTGTTACAAACTCTTTATTAATAAGACCATCTTTATACCATTTAGCTAACATAGTAAGTCCATCTTTTGCTTCTGGCTGAACTTCTCCAGCTACTAATTTGCCACCTTGATCTAGCCATGCTCCTGGTGCAGCACCAAACATATTTAAAAGACCTCTTACATCATTTCCCCAGTCCACAACACTACTTCCTGAAAGGGCAATGCCTTGTTTAGCATTTTTCTTTTCCATAAATGCTTTCATAACTTGTTCAAGCTTTTCCACTGTCTTAGGTACTTGAAGGCCTAACTCATCTAACCAATCTTGTCTAATATAAAGCATGTTCATTTCACGTCTTGTATCAAAGTATTGTGGAATAACATAAAGCTTACCATCTGGGTCCTTTAGACTTTCAAGCACACTTGGATCTTTACTTAAATACTCTTTTAATGTGTCATTAGCATATTGTAATGTTCCTGATAAATCTGCTAATTGACCATTTTCTTTAAGTATTTCATAATCTACTGAACTAACTTGCATAATGTCTGGAAGATCTCCTGAAGCCATAGCTACACCGAATTTTTGTGCAAATTGCTCTGCAGGTGCTAACCATAATCTTTCAAAATTAATATTTAGATTTTCTCTTAAGGCATCCAAATATGGGAACTTTTCTATAGTGACATCTTTAGGGAAGTTAGGATCTTCAGCTGTTCCTCCACCATATGAACCTATACCTGTAACCGTAATCATTTCTTTATATTTACCGTTCTCATCAAATAATTCACTTGCCGTTTTCACTTCGGTGCTTACTTCTTGTGTTGTATCTTTTGGTGTACATCCACTTAATCCACTTACCATAATTGTCGCAATTAAAAGCCCTGCTAATAGTTTCTTATTCATAATACCCTCCTGAATTTTTAATATGGACTCATTTAATACGAAACTTCTTTATATAAAAATTCTAACATCTTTAACATTATTGTTTAATAGTTGAGTTTTTACATTATGTCTATGTTTTTACCTGTTTTATTTTTATATTAGTAAATTTTTCACATAATAAATCTAATAAAACATATAAAAAGCTATAAAATACATAAGATTTCATAGCTTTTTTGTATGTTATCTATTAAATCACTGTTTCATTCTATATTGAGCTGGTGAACACCCTATTCTTTTTTTAAAAAAAGCACAAAAAGCAGAAGCTGTATCAAAACCTAATTCTATTGCAATATCTCCTACCTTTTTATCCGTTTCCCCTAATAACTGCTTAGATTTTGATAACTTCAACTCATATATATACTCTGATAAATTTATCCCTCTATTTTTTTTATAAAATCTAGAAAGATAAGAAGGATTAAAATGTATAACGTCTGCAAGTTGTGTTAAAGATATATCTCCACCTATATGTTCACTAATATACTGTTCCAACTTTTCTATGATAAATATTTGCTCGCTAAGTTGATCATCTTGTTCTGAGTCTTCTAGAACATAAATCATTGGTATTTGAACATCCACTTGTTTAGACATATAGCCTTGTATACGCTTATATTCATTAGTAATTTCTTCAAATTCTAAAGGATAATCTATGAATCCTATATTGAAAACTCTTTGCGTTAATTGTGTAATAATGTTTTGATATTCTTCTGCTATCATACGAAAACTTTTACGTTTGTTGTCTATGTATCTATCATCTCTATCTTGTATAATCCATACAAGTTGTTTATCTTCCCATAAAAGTGATTCTACTAAAAACTCTTCCTCAAAACGTTCATCAAGAAGTACCTTTACCTGATAAAGCATCTCTATTTGTTCTAAATAATTAGTTTGTTTTATGCTTTGCATTCCTAATACACCTACAAGAAGGTAACTCTTTTTATTACAACTTATATTTAACTCATACCGAGAACACTGACTCTGTACATCCTCTTTCAACCAATCTCCTTTTAATATATTTTCTAATATTCCTTTTTTGAGAAGTGAATAATTTTTCTTTTGTTCTAGTTTTATTTTTGCATTTATTAATTGCTCTTGTCGTTCTGTTTCAATCATGTCTACTGCTTTTTTAATAGCTTTTTTTATTTTTAAATCTGTTTCAGATTTTAAGATATACTGACTACCTAATAATTCCATAGCTTTATAAATATACTCAAAATTACTAAACCCTGTTAAATAGATAACTTTACAACGTGGATTAAATGACACTATTTCCTTTGCTAAATCTAATCCATCCATTCCTGGCATACATATATCTGTTAGCAAAATATCAATTTGTTTAGACTTTGCTATTTGAAGTGCTTCTGTAGCCCCTAATGCCTTATAAATATCTAGTTCATAATCTTCTATTTCACTAAGTACTTTTTCAAGCCCCATTACTATAGCTATTTCATCATCTACAATTAATAAACGATACATGAAAACCCTCCCTATTAGTATGTAATTGTTATTTCTACTTTTAATCCACCTAATACGCTTCTTGTAACCTCTATCCCATTTAATTTATCTTTTAACTTCAATCTTTTATTTACATTAATTATACCTGTATGTTCAATCTCTTCATCTGTGGATGACAGGCTTTCTTTAAGTTGTTGAATAGTTGTATCTTCTAGCAAATAACCACTATCTTCTACTATGATTTTTAAAACATTTTTCTCATACTCAACATACATACGCAAAGTCCCTACTTCTTCATTTTTTTCAAACACATATTTATAACAGTTTTCTAGTATGGGTTGTAAAATAATCTTTGGAACCCTCAGCCTTTCTTGCTCCCCCGTGAGTGGTGTAATCTCCATATTGACTTTATTGTAAAACCTAATATTTTGGATTTCTAAATAATCACAGGCATGTTGATATTCTTCTTTTAACATGACTAAATCACGCTTATTACGTGTAATATACATATAATAAGTGGCTAGCTTTTGTGAAAAAATCATTGCTGTATCTACATCTTCTATTCTGCATAAGTTGGTTATATTAAAAAAACAGTTATATAAAAAATGGGGATTTATTTGTGCTTGAAGTTGTTTAAGTTGGCTTCGTTCTATAGCTAATTGTTGATTATAAGTTTTTAAAATATATTCATTTAAAGAATCAATCATATTTTGAAAACCTTTAAAAATATACCCAAACTGATCATCTTGACACTCAGATACTTGTAAATTAAAATTCCCCTTTTCCACCTCTCTCATTAAGAGCATTAGTTTTTTCATAGGTCTATTGAGTACATAGTGAATATAGAGTACAAGCACAAAACCAAAAATAGTTATAATAAAAATAACTACACAAATAATATAGTTTAAAGATTTAACGGAATTTGCTTGTATTGATGATTCAAAGGCTACTAGAAGTTCAATCTCATCAAAATAGATGGGGTATTTAAAAATCTTTTCTCTTTTATTTAGTTGAGGAAATCCACTAGTTTCATAAAACATACTATCCCTTTGCAAAATTGCTACATGTGCACTTGGTACTACTGCTTGTATACTTTTTGCAAGATCCTTTAGAAACTTATTGTTTAATTCTATGTAAAATATAGTATTAGGCCTTTTCTTACTCTTTTCAGTTTTTATAAGAAATAACCTATTCCCATACCTTAACAAGGTTTCATTTATTTCATCTGGGAAAAAACTTGGGATATTATCTTTATCTTCTCCTGAAATTCCTCTATCTCGTTCTCCACTAATAATACCTATATTTCTAATCAACCCATTCATACAAGAAAATTGAGCAAATAAATCTTTAATCTCTAATTCTACACTATGCCTTTCATAAGTAGATAACACTTCATAATTATATAAATACCTTCTTACACTATCATTAACCGTTAATACATTGAGCATATTAATAGCATTTTCAACTTCTCTTTTTAGAGTAGTAGCATGGAAGTTTAAACTAGCATCCAACGAATTAATATACTCTTTTTGAACAGCTTCATTTGACCGTACATGTATGACTCGAATCATTCCTATAATTATACATAAAATCAAAATACAAATAGAAAGCACTCTAATATAAATATTTTTATACCAATTCATCTTATATTTTGTAGTCATCCCTTATCCCCTTTTACTCTCTTATTAAACTGGATTATTAAATTATACAAAAAAAGTAGAAATAGACTATATAATTAGTCTATTTCTACTTTTTTAGTTAATTATTCTTCCTATACCGTACCATCCATCCTCTATTTGCTCAGTATTTGTATGTAAATGGATATAGTTTGATACTAAGTCCTCCTTAACCCTTATACTCACACCTATCTCAAATTCACCCCTAATCCTATCATCCAGTTCCAAAATGTGACTATAGTTGTATACCTCTTCTTTAATCCACTCACCAACTTCTACGCCCTTACATTCTTCTAAATATATAAGCTGCCCCTCTTTAAATATACCAAAGACCAACTTATACTTGCTATCCCAGTTACGGCAATTGTTAGGTAGCCTTCCTACCCCCTCATTGATCCACTCATGATTGATTTCAATTCCATGCTCACATTTTTTCACACTAAATTGAGTGAGTTTAAAATGATAACCGCCTAATCTTATAAACTTCTCAACAAGTTCTGGACATTCTTCTACCCATCGTTTCACATCTTCTACAACTCGTAAATCCAAAGTATTTGCATGACAATAAAGTGCATCTTCTACTACCTGTTCTTTTTCATCTTGTCTTAGATAGTCTACATTATGCATTTCTCCCCACCATCCAAGTCCTTGCGCATCTATAAAATCCACCTTAGTAGCATCATCATATTCTTTAGCAAAAGCCTCTACAAAATCTTCAAAGTGCTTTTGAAAAATACTATCGTCTAAACAAGGTGTCCAATACGTATTATCCTCTCCATTTTCAGGATTAATCAAATACCCCCTTGCCCCATCAACTTTTACAAAATCAGGTGTAGCTTGTTGGTAGCTGTTTTTCCCATCTACATAAATACGAAAAGCTAATTTAAGACCATATTCTTGTGCCTTTTTTATTATTAATTTATAGTTTTCATCTATTTCCCATGCATAAGAGTTCTTCACAGGTTCTAATTGAGACCAAGGAACACGTATGTATAAAATACTCGCATACTGTACTCCTAATTCTATATCCTCAAAAAATGTTTCTGCATTTGGAAAATAATCTCGTTCAAATGCATCAATATAAATAACCCATCCCATAGCAGGATTTCTTTTTATTTTATTGATTAAATCCATCTCTTTAATCCCCCTCGCATCTTCTAATGTATATTATCTATGAGTAGTCTATTACACTTTTACCTCACAAAATATATCTAAGCATTTACTTTCTTGTCCTTTGTTTACTTTTTATCTTTTGCGTCAAATATTTAAGTCTAATTTTTCAATTCCCTCCTAAATATATAATTCACTTCTCCTTCCTCCTATATTTATTATGTACCGCATGAATCCCATCCATAATAAGTTCTCCCCCTACAATCCCCAATACAACAATAAGTACTTCCTTTAACATATCCATAGCCTATTACTCCTCTTTATGAATTTGTATTTAGTATAGTGCAATCGTATTATTTTATACTTTCATCCTATAGCTTGTATTGGGCTTTAAAATATTAAAAATGAAAGGCTTAAGTTTAATGTAAGATTAAACTTAAGCCTTTTCCTCTATATTATTGTGCTGCTTCCTCTTCTAAAACAGAAGTACAATTTGGGCAGCGTGTTGCCTTAATTGAAATTTGAGTATAGCAAAATGGACATTCTTTTGTAGTTGGTTCCTTAGTAGTTTCTTCTGCCTTTTTAGTTCCAAGGTTACTAAGTTTGTTCATCCCTTTTACTAATAAGAAAATTAAAAACGCCATAATCAAAAAGTTAATAACGGCTGTTATAAACGCACCATAGCGAACATTAACATCACCTATTGTAATGACTAAAGCACTAAAGTCCTCTTGAGCAAATAAACCAATAACAGGTGAAATTACATCATCAACTAGGGATTTTACTATACCTTGAAAAGCACCCCCTATGATGACTCCGACTGCTAAGTCTAGTACATTACCTCTTAGAGCAAATGCTTTAAACTCATTAAGAAATTTTTTCATCTTTAAGTTACTCCTTTATTTCTTAAAAGTATTCTCCGTCCATTATATAATATGAACAGTTTTTAAAACAAGTTATTAAAATAGTAAATATACTTTTAGCATAAAGCTAATCTTTATAGTTCTTCTCCTGGGTAATTTACACCCCATTCTTTTCTAAGTCCGTCCATTATTCTCATGACACGAAGTGTTTCTTCATGAGGCATTTCATCACATTCTAACTTGCCTTCTTTCATTGCACGAGTAGCTGCCTCTACTTGGTATTCATAGCCACTAATTTGTTTTGGCACTTCTACACGTTTAATCATTTCTCTATCTGTATTATAAACAGAAATACTTTCACAATTATTAATATTTTCTATTACCATATAGCCTTTATCTCCATAAATAATACCTTGTCTATCAGATAAAGCTAGTGTTGTACTATTTAAAACTGCCATTTCACCAGTCTTATAAGTAAATGTAATGCTATTTTGTAAGTCCACTCCTGTATCTGACAAAATGGCTGTAGAACTTATCTTTTCAATGTCCGTCCCAAATACCATAAGTGCAAAGTTAATTGTATAAACCCCAATATCTAATAATGCACCACCTGCTAATTCTGGCTTTCTAATACGCTCCTTATGGGCAATTACATAACCTAAGTTAGCTGTAAGGGTCATTGGCTTACCAATAATCCCACTTGCTAATAATTCATTAATCATCTTTCTAGATGGCATATATCTTGTCCATATTGCTTCTGTAATAAGTACACCTTTTTCATAAGCTAGTTTAAATAGCTCTTCGGCTTCTTTTGCATTACGTGTAAAGGCTTTTTCACAAAGTACTGACTTACCATGTTCTATACAAAGTTTAGCATGTTCATAATGGTGGGAATGAGGTGTGGCAATATAAATAAGGTCTACTGCCTCATCTTGTACCAGTTCTTCATAAGAACCATATGCCTTTTCAAACCCATAAGTATTTGCAAAATTTTGAGCACGATCTTTATTTCTAGCAGCTATCCCGTAGCAAGTAACCCCTTCCATTTGTTTAAGTGTAGCTGCCATAAGTGTAGCAATTTTTCCTGCTCCTAAAATACCTATTTTCATATATATTTCCTTTCTTAATTCATTTTTATAATCATTTATTTTACTTTATACCATTAGCACCTTTAAGGTTAGCTCACTGTAATTATTAAACCTTTAACAGAAATAACATTCTCTTACAAAAATATCCTTCTTAATTTAAGTATATCATATTTATTACCTACTTAACTACGCTCATTTGGTACATATTAACATTATCTAAAGCAAGCAAGTGGCGAATAACCTGCCAGCTAAGCACCCTCCTGAAAGAAAGGGGGTATACTTCCCCTGCCCCCTTATACGCTAGAAAAACAGAACTTTCTAGCATACAAAAAGCTACATGGATCATATTTTATTCCATGTAGCTTTTTGCAATCTAGTTTAGATCATCCCAATACAAGTATTACTTTAATCACTTATTGAGTTTTTAAAGTCTACTCCCATTATCTACCCAATCTTTAGCATCCTCAACAGCTTGTTCAGAAGGAACACCTACCTTAGCATTTGTAACTGTATACTTAATATCACAAATTGCTGCTGTTTCATTACTCTTCACAAGTTTTTGAGTCTCTTTAGATAGGACTTTTTCCTTTTTATCTGATGGTTTATGCATGGTCATATCACTCCTTTGTAGTTAGTATGACCTATTGCTTTTAACCTATTCTCTTGTATTTATACACTTTATTACTTCCCTGAAATAAGGACTCCATTAACAGCCATATAAGGAAGTACACTATTTCCATCTACACTTACTTCTTTAGAAATAGCTACTATATGATTTAATAAGTCAGCTAGATTACCACTAATCATGGTTTCACTAATGGCACCTACTACTTGACCATCTTCTATAAGGAAACTATTTTTAGCAACACCTGAGAAATCACCATTTGTAGATGGTTGACCTCCTGAAAATCTGCCTACTATAATACCTTTTTTGATACCTTTAATCATATCTTCTACTAAAGTGTCGCCTGGTTCAATAATCATACTATAAGAAGAGTTTTTAGCTCTTTCAAAACCAGATTTATTGGCAATATATAAAGAAAGCATAAAGTTGTTTAATACACCTTCTTTAATTACATCATAATTTTCTGAAAGGAAACCTTCTGCTGTATAAGTTTCTCCACATACAATACGTTCATCTAAAGGCTTTATACTAAGTGTTAGTCTAGAATCTGCTACTTTTTCACCTAATTTATCTTTCCATATACTTGTGCCATCAAGTATAACACCATCACTTACAAAGTTACCTAATACACCATACATAAATGACATTAAGCATCCTGGAGGCATAAGTATTGTTCCTTCAAACTTTCCTTCAAGTGGTATGGTTTGAAGTTGCTTTTCTACATCTATTAAATCTTCTTCAATAGTAGCTAATGTAATAAATGGTGCATCTAAATTATCCGTTATTACCCCTGTGCCGAAAAATGAGGTCGTCTTTTCCCCTTCATGGGCTGAAAACATAAGCTCTACACTATATTTTCCTTCTGTAGTTTCAAATATTGTACCATTTGTATTTTCATACACACTTTGGGATTTTTGGTGACTTACAATCATTTGCTCAAGTATAATCTTAGGATGATTTACTTTAATAGTCTCTAATAATTCACGAGTTCTTTCGAATAAACGATCTGTATCTGGTTCAGGAGAACCCTTTACAAAAATCTTTTTTTCCACCTTAGGTGCAATATCCCATGCTGGATCTACCTGAGCTGCTTCTGCTACTTGAATACAATTTTCTACAGCCTCATAAATAGCCTTATCATCAAAATGGTTAATACTTAAAGACCCTTTCTTCCCTTCTTTAAACATAGTCATACTAAGAGCCTGGTCAAACAAAGTACGAAATAAGGAAAATTCTCCTCCGTCTACATTGAATTCACGGGTTTCTTTTTTATTTGCTACACAGTAACCCTTCTCTACTCCATGTCCACGAAATGCTTCTATTGTTCCACTTGTTATTTGTCTTAACTGTTCCATTTAGCGACCTCCTATCATTACTTTACAACGTAGTGCTGGTCCACCCATCCCCACTGGCATAGGTTGTTTTTTACCACAAAATCCTGAACTTGACCAAACCATCTCATCGGATACTTGATCAACTGTTTTAAGCATATCAAAGGCTACCCCTGATATGGTTGTATCTAATATAGCACGGCCAAGCTTTCCTTTTTTGATTTCATAGCCCATACATACACCGAACATAAACTCACCTGTTGTATCTGCTTGACCATTGTTTGTATCAATAAAATAGTAGCCATCCTCAACAGAGGCAATCATTTCTTCTAGTTTATCTTTTCCTGGCAAGATAGCTGTATTTCTCATACGAATAAGTGGCTCATCTGAAAAACCAAAAGCTCTAGCATTTCCTTGTGGCTTCATACCAAAATGCTGTGCTGTTTCTCTATTATTCATATAGCTCTTTAAAATACCTTTTTCAATAATTACGCAATCTTCTGCTGGCGTACCTTCATCATCTATATAAACTGGAAGTGGTACCCTCTTACCAAAGGCAGTATGAGCAAAGTCTACAAGGGTTACAAGTTCAGATGCTACTTGTTTATTTAAGTTATGTCCTGCTACTGAACCACCTAGTACAAGGTCTGCTTCTACAGTATGACCTACAGCTTCATGTGCTAACATTCCTGATAAAACACCGCCTAAAATAACAGTCTTTTGACCTGCCTCAGTGTGTACGCCTTCTTTTTTTCTCATCAAGCTTTCATAAAGCTGATCAATCTGAGGATAAAGATGTGCTGGATCTGTAAAGGTCTCATCAAAAGTTCCAAACCCACCTATACTTCTAAAGAGTTCTATAGGTGTTCCCTCTTTAGATTTAGCATTTAAGAATAAGTAAATATAACTTCTTGGTATAGCTGTATGTCCATAATAGCCATCTGAAGTACATAATATTTTTTCCATAGAATCTTCATAAGCTATAACAGAACGACTAGATAAGTCTGGATACTTACTCATTAGATAGTTATCTATTTCTTTTACAAATTCAATATATCTTTTTTGCTCTACTTCCTTAATACTTCTATGTAGTGCCTGCACCCCTGTTTCAATAGCCGGAAACATTGGCTTACCCTTTTGTACATGCTGGTCCATAAAGATTGCATTTTCTGTAGCTGCTTTAAGTACAGCTTCACTAGCTTCCTCGCTACACTCTGCAAGAGATGAAAAACCATAGACGCCATTTTTATATACTCTTGCTGATACACCTGATGTTTCTGTACGCTCATTAGCTGTCAGATTTCCCGCTACTAATCCTATTCTTCTTTTTCTATTGATTTGAGCACGTAATTCTGTATGTACTCCTTCTGCAAATAATTGCTTTTTACTCGTAATAACATCTCTAAGCAATGACTCGTCCCCCTTTACTTAATTATACAAGTTAAATAAATTAAGTATATTCTAAATTTTAAATTCTATTCTTATTATATCTAATGTCCTATAAAATGTCTATGTTCCCTTTAATTCTCTCCATTAAAAAAATATCTTTTTAGCATTAAAAAACTACACAAATTCAGATATAAAATTTGTGTAGTTCTCTAACTTTTATTGTACTATTTTATTTAAGCTTTTTATTTTGTTCATAGATTACAAGTGTATCCTTATAATCAAATACTTTAATACTACTAGCATCCAACTCTTCTTCATTCATTGAGATGGCATTAATTTGTGGATTTTTATAAGTTATATAATAATAAATCCCTTTTTCTTGCCACATACAAGAAGTATATAAAGTAATATCATTTTTTCCTTCTGGTGTAATCACCGTACCACCCACCATAGCTACATTAGCAAGTATATGGAAAAACTCTGCTATACCCTCTTCAATATTTTCTAGAAAGGTAGCATGACTTTTAAGATAAGCTGCTCTTACAAATCTAGATGGTGGTGTAAAATCACCTGGTAAACCATGAAGCCCTACACCTTGTCCTAATGGTACAAGTTTTTCCTTATACCAAGTAGTACTATCTGGCTGAGTAGAAGATAAACCTATATATTGACGTAAATGAGTAAGGTGCCAATCAAAAGTAGGTGAGTTAGTAAGTACCCCTACTGTGTTGTCATATACTTTAAGTCCCTCTTTAGTTTTTTCAATGACTATGCTATCTCCTGTACAATCCGTTACAATCCAGTGAAGGGTAGGTATAGGTGTAACAGGTGAAAAAGGTTGATCCACTAAGTTTACTTTAGGAATAGCATCTTTCACCTCTGAAAGCTTATCAAAGTTACTCAATATCCAAAGCATCAAATCATAAGGTCCTAAATTCACTTTTCCTGCTTCTTGTTTTGGCTCATAATAAGCATACCCTGGAAAATTAAGCCCTGCACATGCCAGTCCTTTTTCATTCAAACCATCTGCGAGAAGTGGATGATTATCCATAACTGCTGCCATACCTAATATGGCGTACTTGGTTTTATTTACTTCTCCTGTTATAACATTCTTCCAACTATACTGTCTTGGTACTAAGATAACATGTTGACCAAAATTATATTCTATGTCCATGTTACGCCCAAATAGGTGATTCCCATCTTTTGTCTTAAGCGTTAATCCTGTGCACATTTTTACACATCCTTTATGTCTTTTTACACAGTTATCTTATCCAAAACATATTATTTTTATAATAATTGATTAAGTCCATTCTTTCCAAATTTCTGGTTTATAGCCTATAGTCGCTTGTTTACCATTTCTTACAATAGGTGACTTAAGAAGCTGAGGATACTCTAGCACCCTCTTTTCCTTACTAGCATGAGAAGCATATTGAATACGATAGACTGCTTCTTTATCTTTACAGTTTTCATCAATCATAGCTATAATCCCACCTACAGCTTGTTTTACACTATTTAATTCACCTTGACTTAAACCTTTCTCCTTAAGATTGATAAATTGAAATTTAATACCCCGCTCCTTAAAGTAACGTTCTGCCTTTTTCGTATCATTACATTTTTTTGTTCCAAATATTTGTATGTTCATCCTTATAAATCCTTTTCTACTAATTCACTATTTACTATACCTTTTTTCATATAGTGTTGCAATTAATTAAAATTCATACACCCCTCCCCATTCTTTCTCCCCTTATTTCATTAATCCAAATTTAAATATTATAAAAATCATACTATCAATAAAATTAAAGGCCACCTTAGCACAAACCTAAACTTGTATAATATAGTTTAAAATTATACAATATAATATAAATCTTATATTTACTAAATCATGTTTACATAAGGAGAATCAAAATGAAAAAAGCATTTACCTTAGGCATTATAGCATCTTTCTTTTTTTCATTTACTTTTATTCTTAATAGCCAAATGAACATCTCTGGAGGAAGCTGGCTTTGGAGTTCCTCATTAAGATATTTATTCATGTTACCTCTGCTATTTATTATGATGCTAGTTACTAAAAAGCTTAACCCTGTTATTTTAGAAATAAAAAAGAATCCCATAGGTTGGTTCATCTGGAGTACTGTTGGCTTTGGTTTATTTTATGCACCTTTAAGCTTAGCCTCTGAGTATGGCGCTTCATGGCTTGTAGCAGGAACATGGCAAATAACAATCATTGCAGGCGCATTACTCTCACCTTTCCTTGTGACTAAAGTTGAAACTCCAAAAGGTGTCATGAAGGAAAGAAATAAACTTCCTAAAAAGTTCCTCTTAATCTCTTCTATCATATTAATAGGTATTTTTATTATGCAATTTGAACATGCAAAATCACTTTCACTATCTGAATGCTTCATGGGCATATTCCCTGTTGTTATTGCTGCCTTTAGTTATCCTTTAGGTAATCGAAAGATGATCTCTATTTGCAATAATCAACTAAACACCACCCAAAGAGTCTTTGGTATGACCCTCTGCAGTCTACCTTTTTGGCTCATCATAGCTACCTTCGCCACTGTATCCGTTGGTCTTCCTAGCCAATCCCAATTACTACAATCTTTTATTGTTGCAAGCTTTTCTGGTATTATTGCCACTGTACTATTCTTCAAAGCAACAGATTTAGTAAGCGGCGACAACCACAAGCTAGCTATTATTGAATCCACCCAATCTGGTGAAGTAATTTTCACCTTATTAGGTAGTATCTTATTTTTAAAAGATTCATTTCCAACGCCTATTGCTATCCTAGGTCTATCTTTAGTTATTATTGGAATGATTTTAAACAGTTTGTCCCAATCATAAAATTCACTTATACTAAAACCTTCTTTTTAAATTTTACTATTCCATTTTTGCTAAGTATATATTAATTAGTAAGTTGAAAAAATAAGTAGTAACTATTGAACTATACGTTTTAAAAGGAAGTAGTTATAGAAATTTAAAGCCATCTTAAAGTTCAGTCTTCTCTTATGATATACACAGACTAAACTTAAGATGGCTTATTGTATTTCTATATTATTTTATAAAGCTTCATCTATAACATAAGTTTTTTCTGTAGCAGTCTCATAGAAAATCCCTTTAATCTTTTTAATACCACTACTCTTTATTTTATGCTTATCTACAGATATGCCTTCTTCTTTTCTAATGGCTTCAATACTTATTGTATTTTTCTCTAAGTCATAGTCATGACCTTGTCCATCATCATTGTAGTACTTATATGTACATTGTTTACTACCATATCCAATGACTGTTATTTGACCTAAATCCATCTCTGCTGTATGGCTTGCAGATTGACCTAAAATGAGCATGCGATTTGGACGAATAAAGATTGGCACCTGATCTAAAGATACTTTAATATAATGATGGCCTTTTTTCATTTCTTTCAAACTATACTTTTCTTCACTCTCAAATGTTACAAGAAGCATATCTTCTGGTAAGTACACATAGCGACCTGATTGATTTTGCTCATATACAGGTGTCACCATAATGCTATCCCCTACTAATAATTGATCTTCTACTTCTTTTACGTATTCGTCATCATACTCAAAGGCCAGTGGTTTAAAGAGCATGCCATCTGTTAAGGTTGCCTTCATATATTCACTATATAAATAAGGAATAAGGGCATAACGTAATTTGATTAAATTTCTAAATCGCTCTATACCATCAAATTCATAAGGTTCTTGCTGTCTCGTATAAGCTGCTGTATGGTTACGTAAAAGAGGGGTGAAAATACCAAACTGTAACCATCTTATAAGTAAATCTTCTGTTGTATTGTCACTAAAACCTCCAATATCTGCACCACTATATAAAAACCCACACATATTAAGAGATGGCATCATTTTAATATTTAAAGCCAAGTGACTCCACCAAGAACGGTTGTCCCCTGTCCATATACCACCATATCGGTGCATACCTATATAAGATGCTCTTGAGAAAAGTAACATCCTTTCATCAGGTTTTATCTTGCTAAAAGCCTCACCTGCTGCACGGGTCATATAATAACCATATAAATTATGTACATCATAATGTCTTACACGCTTTCCATCCATATTATGATACATAGCCTTAAAGTAAGACTCCTTATTCATAATCTGGCTAAAGCTATCTTTAATTTGAAAGAACTTGCCTAAGTCTATATTTTCTCCTTTAGCTGCCACTACATTATTCATAGCTTCTTCCATAGCTTCAGGCGTATAGAAAATAGCTGGTTCATTCATATCATTCCAAAAACCATCAATCCCTAAGTCAATGAGCCCCTTGTACTGTGCCCCAAACCAGCTTCTTGTTTCACTATTTAAAAAGTCTGGGAAATGCACTCTTCCAGGCCATACTGCAGCATCAAAAGGTTTCTCTTCCTTATTAGTTACAAAATAACCTTTTTCCACCCCTTCATCATAAACACTATAGCCTGATTCTACCTTCACACCTGCATCAATAATAGGAATTAAACGAATCCCCTTTTCCTTCATCTCACTTACAAATGCTTTAAAGTCTGGGAACTTCTCCTCATCAATCGTAAAATCTTTTAGTCTTTCCATATAATCAATATCTAAATAAATAGAATCTAAAGGTAAATCATTGTCTCTAAATCCCTTTGCTACTGCACGTACTTCTTCACAAGTTTTATAGCTCCATCTACTTTGTTGGTACCCAAAAGCCCATTTAGGTGGAATATAACTTCTACCAATCAATCTTCTAAAATGACTTACCACTTCAAGTAAGGTATCCCCTTCTATCACATAAATCTCTAAATCCATAGTCTCTGCCTTAATAGAAAGTTGATTTAAATGGGTATATCCAATATCAAAAGTGACTCTTCCTGGATAATCTACAAAAATACCAAAAGGTTTTTCTTCCCCTATGACTAGAAAATTATGTGCTCCATATAAGGAACGCTTTGTCTCCGTATGCATATCATCATCTGAACAAAAGCTTTCATAAATCCATCCTCTTTTGTTAATCCCTCTTATACTTTCTCCAAGTCCATAGACTACTGTATCCTCTTTTTCAAAAGTATAACGAAAGCAACCCTCTTCAAACTTTAACCAAGTTAACTCATTACCTAACTCTATATCTTCCACTACAACGGCCCCTGTAGGAATAGGTGTTCCATATATATAACGCTTAATTGGCATCCTTCTCATTTCTATTCTCCTTGTATCTCTATCTAATTTTTATATTAAAATTTATAATTAAATAACTATACTTATTTATATCATAATATCTAGTATATTTAAAGTTAGTTTACACATCAGCCATTTTATATCTGTACTCACTTTTATTCGCTACTACCAACTTTATCCACTCAGAAAAGTTTGACTTTTCTTTAATAGCATGATAATCTATCTTATATAGTTTCAAAAACTACATAGTGTAGATTGTTGAACCAAATTCTTTATACCATTACATTAATCCACAGGAGATATTACTATGATTAAAATACTATCAGATTCATCATCCCTTTACTCGAAAAAACAAGCTCTAGCAAACAATCTTGATATTTCATCCCTTGCAGTAACTATTAACAATAAGACTTACATAGAATATGAAGAAATCCAAACTCCAGCATTTATTGCTCTTATTCATGAAGGGCATATTCCTACTTCGTCTCAACCCTCTATTGGCGACGTATTAGACTTATACAATACCTATCCAGATGATGAACTTATTAATATCTCAATGGCTGATGGTTTATCTGGTACCTATCAATCAGCTTGTATGGCAAAAGAAATGGCTTCAAACCCTGATCGCATTCATGTTATTAATTCCCAAACACTTTGTGGACCACAACAATATCTTGTTGATTTAGCCGTAGCTTTAGCTCAAGAAGGTAAATCATCTGAAGAAATCATTAGTGAAATCCAGCATGCTATCAAACATACAAAATCTTATCTTATCCCTCATGATTTTGATTACCTTGTTCGAGGTGGTCGATTATCACCTCTTGTAGGAAAAATTGGTGGCTTAATTAAATTAGTTCCTGTAACTACTCTTTCCGAAGATGGAAAATCTCTAGATAAATTTGCAGTAGCACGTAGCTTCAAAAAAGCTATAGGAAAAATCTGTGAAGCAATGCAAGGAGATGGTGTAGACTCAAATTGTAAAATCTATATTGCTCATGCCTTAAAAGAAGATTTAGCCCAGGAAGCAAAAACTATTATTTCAGATTTCATTAAAGATGCAGATATCGAAATTAAGGTTTTAGGACCTGCTTTTACCACTCAAGGTGGCCCTGGTTGTGTGGCTATACAATGGATTAAAAAGCATGAATTACTGAAATAAATTTTAAGGAGGTTCGTATGGATCTTTCAACATTTCATCTACCTAGATTTCACGAACTACCCTCTGTTCCTTTATACAAAGAACAAGTGATCACCTATTTAGAAGATGTTATGAAGCCTATAACTATACATACAGACGAAAAATTATTAACACCTACTATGCTTAATAATTACGTCAAACAAAAAATTGTTTCACCACCAAAAGATAAGAAATACACACAAAATCATTTAGCTTATCTGATTGTGGTCTGTCTCTTAAAACAACTTTTTAGCTTGCATGAAGTATGTGATCTTATTCGTATTCAAATCAAGTATGGGGATATTGAACCTTCATATGATTGCTTCTGCACTGAAGTTGAAAAAGCTTTATATGCGACTTTTCATACAAGGGACTTCTCCTATCTAAGTTTAGAAGTGAATATGAGCTGGGAAAGTGAATTATTAAGGTCTGTTGTCATGTCCTTTGCTCATAAGCTTTATACACAGGAGCAATTACATAAGAAACTTCACTCGACTGTATAAGTTTAAAATTGGAATCCCTCACGAATTCTAGCTAGTTGTTAGAATTTGTGGGGGATTTTGTTATGTGAGAAAGGTATGGTTATAAAAATTTATCGTTTGCTATGTGCAAATATATTTTGGAGAGGGTCGAATGACTGTCTCTTACCCGGTATACTTTGGCGTCAGTGCGGGGGTGCATTCTCCTTCAGCTTCCACTTCCAGTGGCTAAGAGGCTGTAAACTCGGGAATCGCAAGAACGCCAGAAACTTGCTTCGCTTCAAACAGTCTGGCTAAAACCCTTGCCCATCCACTCGTTAACATCCTCTAAGCCACCTCCATAAGCCGCTTCCGGAGAACGCACCCCCACCCTGCCACCTTTTAGATGTATAGGAAGAGACAGTCATTCTAGTCTACTTTCCTTTGTAAGTTTACTTTTTTAATAGACACTTTATCTACTAATTATACGGCATAGTATATCTCATACTTCATTCTATAGAACGTTCCAAATTGAACAATTATAAACTCTAGAACGGACTCACCAGCAGTATCAATACAATGTGAATTTGTACAATTTATCCACGCTGTCATTGTAACTTTCTTACAAAGATAAATAAATTCTAAAAAACTTTCGACGGTTTTAGGTTGCTCCAGACTATATAGATAGTATAGGGCAAAACAAATACTAGTTAGCTTTTGCACTATATAAAGAAAGAGAGTGTAAAAACATTTGGTTTTCCCCCCACCAGTAAGTGTGGCATCCTCTTTCTAAAAACCAATAACCTAAAGTTGTGGTAGCTTGGGTTATTGGCAAAATGAATTTCAAAGATGAATAAAGTGACACCAAACTTCTAAGTAGGTATAAGACTTAGACGGCGAGATGGGAAATCAAAAGGTACCTCTAAACGCTGACATAGCTTGTGGCAACTAACTCGTGTGAAACTGTATGATACAGCTCTGGCATAGAGAGGAACCCCACCAGTGTATGCAGGTCCGTAGGCACGGCCAGGGCGATGACCTTGAAGCTTTATAAGGACAAGCCAAAAAGAATCTAGGTATATCTTACGCATCTTTGAATCCTACTACCACAACAAAAGCTGCCATAAAGTACAGGCAAGACACATCTGGGGGGATGAGTCTGTACTTTTGGCAGCATTTTGTCATTTGATTATATTTAGGTTATTTCTTATCCTTTTATTCTACCTGATACACCTTGGAATAAATAGGTGTGCCCGTTGAATAATTCTTCATAGGCTCAACTTTAACACGTACGTATTTCCCCTTTAATTCTTTTGGCATCTTATATTGGCTACTACCGTGCCAATATCTATCCTCTTTAGGATTTTTCATCTCTTTATCATCTGAGTATTCCCATGAAATAATTGATCCTATCACTTTCTTATTTCCTGCAAAAACTTCTGCCATATATCTTTCACCTATTTCCATCGTATCTCCAATTACTTCTTTATTAGGTAATATGTAGATTTCTAATTCGCTTATTTGCTCTAATTTTTCTGGTACACGCTCTACTTCTAGTGTTACTTCACTATTTTTATTAAGGTTCAGTGCCATCCCACCATATGCTCCTAAAATAAAGCTATCAGTCACATCAGCCCTATCCACAGTTAACTTTTTGAACCGATACCCTTCCTTATGAGTAGCTTCAATAATGACATAAGTTTTGTCCTTTGGTAACTCTTTAAAATCAAAAATTTCTATTCCTATTTTATCTGGCTTTGTATCATCATATAAATAAAAGTGAATGCTTGAAACTTCAGATGCTACAACATCTTCTTTAAACTCTTTTTCTACTACAATAGTCCCCTTCTTATCAATAATCCCTACTATTTTTTCCCCTTCCACTTCCTTTGCCACTATGGCTACACCCTCTTTAAAGTTAGAAGCCCATTTAAACTGAGGTTTAATAATCCATTCACCTTTTTGATTGATAAAGCCCCATGCTTCTCCTTCTTTAGCGGGTGCTAAACCTTCATTGAAACTTTGTACTTCTTTAAATTGTGAAACAATCCCTTTCACAGGCTCACTTCCCCATAAAGCCGTTGTTTGCATAAATATGCCCCAACCCATACACAAACAAATAATTCCTCTTCCTGTTTTCCTTAACATATCTTCCCCTCTTTCCCAATTCTATTTTCTATCCAATCAAAAATACACTATTTTTTCCACCTCCTACTGCTTTTTTAAAGAAGTCTTTGAGTTCCTTCAAATGAAATAATACATACTCATACAATTCTTCTTCATCTTCTGCTTCATTAAATACTGGATAAACACCTTTTTGTGCCATTTCCTTAACTGAGACTTTTTCTCTTAGATCTTCAACTAGAAAGCACTCTAATGCTTCGTAAGCAGCTTGAACCTCTGCTTTATTCAAATATGTAAGAGGACCATAACCTAGATTATTATTGTTAGCAGGTGTTCCTCCCAAAACAACTAAAGACAAAGGATTATTAGGTACTACATCTACATCTCCTGTCAAAACATAATGGAGTAAATGCCACGCTTGATCAATCTCTAAAATATCTTCCCCTGACAACATAAATGTTGGATTGTCAATCTCATTTAATTTTAGCTTTTCAAGTTCCTTATCATCTACCAATCTGTAATACCCAACCATACTCATATACGATCCCTCCTAAATTTTAATTTATCTATCTCTTTATACATTATACAGGAAACTTGTGCAAAAAGTATATATAATAAAATATTATCAAAATATTATACCCTTTTACTTCACTTCAGTACAAGGATAGCTAAATTGTTTTAATTATATTGAAAAATCAAAATTATATGTTACTCTTATATAGAATGTTAAATTATCTTAGGAGGTTTTTGTAATGTTGAAGAAACTATTAACAGTTTTATTATGCTGTATAACCTTGTTTCAAGGCATTCCTGTATTAGGTCAGGCTCAATTTACCAACCAACTGAAATCCTATGGTGTTATTGATGATATTACTAGCTGTGGCAACGCACTTATTGGTACTAACTCTACTGGGCACATTATCATGTCTAGCAACAAAGGAGCTTCTTGGCACCAAGTAACTACAGATGACACTATGTATAGAAAAGTTATCAAAAAAGATAACACTGTACTTGTTCATGGTTTATCTAGAAATGCTGGCATTGCTCTTTATGAAAATCAAAAATGGCAAAGCTATACCTTCCCTCATCCTATAGTAGGCATAGGTACAACTTCAACAGGTTTTACAATGGTACTGGGTAATGGTAATGTATTAACTTCCCCAACTGGTCAAAAGGATACTTGGACTACTACTACCACAGGTGCTAATGCTTTTACTCAACCTTTTAGAAAAATGTACTACATAAATGGTACTTGGGCTGTCTTAGGTTCTGATTCTATCCTATATACCACTAAAGATTTTAAGACCAAAACAGCTCTTGACTACACTGTTGTACGAGATATACTCTTACAGAATGATAAGCTTTTTTTAATCAGCGAAGCTAGAAACAATCCTATTATTACCTTGGATGCTTCCTTTAAAGAAATTGCTATTTCTCCAACTACCAAAGATCGCTCTATAACAGACAAAGGCGCCTATAGCAAACTTATATCTATCAATGGAAATATTTATGCTGTAGGTACAAAAGGTGGAATTGTAGATTGTAACAAAACACTTGTAGGAACTATTGATCAAACATTCTATCCATTCCCGCTTGCAGTATGCTCAGATGATGTCTCTCTTTATGTAGCTGATCAAGGTACAGGACTCACATCTTATAATTTTTCACTACAAACTACCTCCAAACTACTTGATAGTGGCTTACAAAAAAAGCTTTACCAAATAAATGATGAACTGTGGGCATTAGAACCTTTAACCTCTAGTCTTTACCTTGTTAATAAAGACAGTACCATTACTTCCTTCCCAAATATTCAACAACACATATCTGGTCCTGAAGGCTTCTTTAAAAGAGGGTCTGATTATGTTCTTAGAACTTATGTGGGTACCGAAAGTGTTTCAAAAGATTTAAAAACATGGACACTTTCAGAAGACCGCATTGTTGTGGATGCTTCTCAAACAGATGTACGAGACAGTGGCATGACCTTATGGCGCCTTAAAATGACTAATCCTCTTAAAATAGGAGATCTTATGTACTATATTTCTGTGGATGCAGCTGGTACAAAAAATAATACGGTCTTAACCTGTATTTTGGATGTTCCAAAAACAGAAACTGAATATATAGTTTCTAATAATGTAGGCTTAACTATTACCGAAAAGGGACAGGAAATTAAATTAGGCGGGCTAGGTCTAACTATTAAACCTACTAATGATAAGTCTCATACTCCTGACCGCTCCACAAGCGCTGATAAACTTATTGTTTTACCTGAAAAAAAAGGTGAAACTACTCTCAATGCCTTTTCTCTAGGTATTGGCCCTATTCAAACCATTGTTCCTTTTAAAAACAACCTTATTGCAGTAGGTGGTGGAAATGGACAGTTTATGCTGCTCGAACAACGAAAAGTAGGCAAAACTACCGAAATAGCTTATAAATCTCGTACTCAATTTAAGATTCCTTCCCATGATGCAGATGTAAAATATATCTTTGCTACACCAGATACCTTATATGTAGCAATTAATCGTGACGTGTATTGGAGTAAAGACGGTATCAATTGGGAAAGTAGCAAGGTACCTGTATTACCTGAGCTCTTTAATGGGGCTATTAAAGGTATCGCCTATGGCAACGGCATATGTATGGTCATTTGTTATGGAAACGAAACCTTTTATAGTACGGATATGAAAACATGGAATTATATAAAAGTTGCACCTGGTAGTCAACTTGAAGAAATCTCTTTTAGTAACAACAAATTTTTCATTACTACCTTTGAAGGCGGCATCTGGGCTGGTACACCCTCTCCAAAAGCTAAATAGGTATCAAAATACAGGCAAGACACCTCTGGGAAGATGTGTCTTGCCTGTATTTTTGATGTAGATTCGAATAACTGTCTCTTTCCTTATCTCCTTTGGCGTCAGTGTGGGGGTACATTCTCCTTCAGCTTCCACTTCCAGTAGCTAAGAGGCTGTAAACTCACGAATCACAAGAACGCCAGAAACTTGCTTCGCTTCGAACACCTGGCTAAAATCCTTGTTCATCCGCTCATTAACATCCTCTAAGCCACCTCCATAAGCCGCTTCCGGAGAACGTACCCCCACCCTGCCACCTTTTAGATGTATAGGAAGAGACAGTCATTCTAGTCTACTTTCCTCTGTAATTCTAATTTTAATTGGGTAAATCTATTAAAAGCAAATACTCTTACAACAGTGTTAACTTCTTGCAAACTTCATAACATATACTTTAGCTAATGGAATGTCCGCCGGTGCCAATGGATACTCTAAAAGCTTACTTACTTCCACCCATTCATAAGTGTCATGATCAGTAAGCTGAATTTTTCCTTTTAGAAGTTTAGCTGTATAACCATAAAGTGCTACAACTTTATCACCATAATCGTATTCACTAACACCTACATAAGCATCCACTTCTATCTCTATACCCATTTCTTCCTTTAGCTCTCGTATGAGGCATGCCTCTTTGGTTTCGCCTTCTTCAACTTTTCCACCAGGAAACTCCCAATATCCCGCTAAAGGCTTACCTACTCTTTTCCTAGCAATAAGTACTTTATCTTCTTGTGTAATAAGTGCCGCTGTTACGTGTATCATCTACTTTTCCTCTACTTTAACTTTATCTACTTAGTCTATACCTAATCCAAAATCAAACTGTAAATAATCTGGCAGCTTATGATCCATGGGTATATCAAAAAGCAAGGTGCCTTTCACATTTTCTGTGAGTCTTGGGTTTGTCAATTTCCCCGTTCCTACAAAGGTAAATGGTAAGACCATTCCATTTTCACTTTCTACTTTTCGGATAAATAAATAGGCTTTTTTGCTACGAATAAGTTGTTGTTGCTCTGGTTGACTTAGTCCTGCTTGGCACTCCCATTGGAACAAATTATCTTGTAAAAACTTATCTTTATAATTCAAATGTTCACTTATACTTGCATCTTTTTTAATAGAAGCAAAGATATAAACCACTTCATCATACACATAGGTTCCTTTTTGATTAAGTTTTGGATTTTTGCAAAGTTTTAATTGAACTTGGTCTTTACGATAGCTTGACCAAAGTTTAAAATCAGTCTCTTCACCATACTCTACCTCATAGCGTGCCAACCCGTATGTAAGTAAATCCTTCACCCATTCATCTAGCTGATCATCTCGCCCTACATTAAGTACCAACCTATCTTCTACACAAGTCACATAGCCAGCCTCTTCCATGAATCTTAGCGCATGCTCAAACTGTTTCTCGTCCATATCCTTGATTGTACTTATAAGCTGTTCTTTGATTGCTACTACATCTACTTTATTTTTAAATAGACATTTGATGATTGCATATTCATGCCTTCTTACAAGTGGTAACATTTCAGATAAGTAGTTTAAAAATCCTACTTGTTCTTCTGTAAAAAGTGGTAAGTCTTTCTCTTCAATCTTACTCAAAAAGTTGTAATAGGAATAATTCTTTCTCCCACCTATTTTCATATTCATAAATCTTAAAATATCAGGTGCACAATCATTGTTTAAATAATCCATATGACTTGGTGCCTGTTCTGCATGAATATATGTCTTAAAATTAAAGTAATCCTGTTTCAAATATTTTAAACTGTTAAAGTTCTCATCTTGAATATATTGAATAATCTCTTCCTTACTCAAATCATCAATATTGATTTCCACACCATACTGGGTCAGGCCAAGTGCTTCAAAATTATTCTTTACAAGTGAAATCATAAGTCTTTTTTCCATTACAAAGTTCTCTGCTAAACTACTTAAAGCAAAGGCAATCTGAACACTTCTTTTATAGCTATTACCTATAAAGTCCAGTACAGTTACATATTGCTTCCCACTATACTTTCTTAAGCCACGTCCAAGTTGTTGAATAAAAATAGTAGAAGATTCAGTAGGACGTAAAAATAACACCATATTTACACCAGGTATGTCTACCCCCTCATTCAAAATATCTACTGTAAATAGAATCTCCAACTCAGCCGTATCACTTTGTAAATCATTATAGGCCCGAATACGTTCTCCTACACTATTTTTTCCTGTAAGATAAGCCGTATGATACTGCTCCCCCAGTGCCTCACACATCATTCTGGCATGAGTGACATTTCTGCAAAAAGCTAAAGCCTTCAGTTTACCTTGTGGACGATGCTTTTCTATTTGTAAACTAATGAAATCACAGTGACCCTCATCAGCCAGCTGAGCAATCATCTTTCGCTCTTCATTTTTAGTAAGTCCATATTCAATAAGTGTATCCCTGATCCCATAATACTTAAAAGGCACAACAAGCTCATTAATAATAGCTTCTCGCAAACGTAGTTCATAAGGTACATTACTATCAAACATTTCAAACACATCTTGGTTATCCATACGTTCCGGTGTTGCTGTCAGTCCAAGCAAAAATTCAGGTTCAAAATATCCCATAATCTTCTTATACGTCTGGGCCGTTGCATGGTGACACTCATCAATAATAATATAGTCAAACTCTGTCTTTGCAAAAAGCTCTAGAGATTTACTCATAGTAATATTGGTAGCAAAGACAAAATCTGCATCCAACTCCTTACTTACACCACTAAACACACCATAAGTTACACCACTTCCAAACACCTCTTGGAAAGTTTCTAAAGCTTTATTTAAAATGGACCCTTCATGTGCAATATACAATAATCTTTTAGGGTTAAAATTAGAAGCATCAAAAGCTGCTAAATAAGTTTTTCCACTTCCTGCTGCTGAGACTACCAGTGCTTTAGACAAACCAACTGCTCTATATCTATTTAACTCCTTAAGTGCTTTACGCTGCATAAAGTTAGGCTTTACATTTCTTGTACTTAAATCATAATCCATATCCCAACGCTCAATAGCATAATGCAATTTATTGGCATATTGATTAATAATGTGCCAGTCTAAAGGCTTGGTTTTCTCCCACAAAGTTTCAAACTCAAAAAGTGCGTCCCCATACACACCTTCAGATGATGTATCACTTACAACAACATCCCACTCAATATTCTTCAAAAGTGCATAACGGGTAATATTTGAGGAACCTACAATAAGGTCATATCTGTCCTCAAATTCAAACAGGTACCCCTTAGAATGATAGCCTAATGCTATATACTGCTTGTCTCTGAAACACTCATCATCTAAATGACATTCAAAGTTTGTGTACTTTCCCATAAGGACATAAAAACTTTTAAGGGATTCAATATCTGTAAAGTTTTGATAAGTAGAAGTAATAATCTGCCCCTTCGCCCCACGGGCAACGGCAGCTTCAATGTCTTTATAAAGCAGTACTATACCAGCCTTCTTAATAAAACTTACCGAAAAATAAAACGCCTTACAATGGCGCAGATTATCTTTGATTTTATCTAGAAAAGAGACCTCTGTATAATTAGTCAAAAACAAATTTTTCATAACTCCCCCATACACCTATCTTTTTGCCTCATTCTAACATAAAGTTAAAAGTAATAAAAGACTATCCCCTAGCACATATGCCACATACAAAAGCTGCCATACGTACAGGCAAGACACATCTGTGGGGATGAGGCTGTACTTTTGGCAGCTTTTTTCTACTACATAAAAATTCCTAGGCTTTTTTCTATCTCTTCAATTCTATCAAATGGCAACTTTGCTACTTTAGCAATTTGTTCTTTAGTCAGTAAACCTTCTTTTAAAAGTTCTCTTACTATGTCTTCCTTAGCTTGTTCAATTCCTTTTTCAATTCCTTTTTCAATCCCTTTTTCAATTCCTTCTCGAACACCATCATCATGTAACATTTTTCCAAGTTCAGTCATTTTAATTACCTCCTTTACCTTTTCTAATGCTGTACCGCTTAAAAATTTATAGGCAAATGTATAAAGCATAGCTTGAATATCATTTTTATTACTCATTGGATAATCTTTAGATAATTTAATCGCTCTAATAATCTTATCCTCTTTAGAAAGTTTGCCTCCCATAAGGGGTGTAAAGATAAGATCTAACTGTTCTTTATCACTTAATTCCTTCTGTTCAATGAGCTTATTTTCTATATCATTCAATAGTTCTTCAGCATCTTTATCAGCCATACAAATAGCTTTTACTTTGTACTTACTGAAACCATTATCATATTCATCGATAGGGTTTTTAATATCTCCCGAGTAAATAACATATGTGTATACTTGCTTTTTAGTTTGTTGATATAAAAGTACGTCATATAGATTAAATCTCACTAAATCTATTATTCCCTTATCTGTACTTTGAAATTCAAAATGGGTATACGTGTTGTCTTCCATCAAGAACACATAGTCCATACGCATATCTTTAATGTCTAATATAACTTGCTCTGTTTGTGCAATCTCTTTAACTTTTTTTGATTCTCCAAAATAAGCTACTGCTTGTTCTGCAAAAATAGTCATTGCACGTTTCATAATGATGTCTTCTTTGTTATGTGCCATGTGCTCACCTCTTTTCTTACCCTCATTCTAACATAAAGTTAATAGCAATAAAAGTATATTGCTAAGCACTTATTCCCTATACAATAACCCTAATATTCTTCTATACATTTCTACTAATTTAAAATTGTATTAAGAAAAAAGCGACGAGATTTCAGTTTTAGATTGTATATATAAAATGATGGTATTTATTAAATAAGAGCGTATTCTGAGATTAACAATGTTTCCTCACACCAGTTATGAGCTAAAGATAAATTTGAGGGACAAGCTCTAAGTGCAGGATAGCTACTTTTTTCTTAACGTTCGTAGGCACATCTAAAAACTCGAAAATCCCCGTAACACTCATCTGAGTATTACGGGGATCCTTTTCTATGTTCCATCACTTGTGGATACGGTATATGAAGGTGAGCCTACATAGGGTATAACCACACCATGTTTAACCAAACAAACTTTTATTTATATCCTACTTATAAGTTTATGCTTTAATAATTTAAATTCTCTTTCATCAATAATTTTTAGATCAAGTAAATTTTTTAGTTTTAATAGTTCATCTATTAAAGTATCTTTTTCTGTACTAGATATTTCTTCTTTACTACATTCCAAACTAACTTTTACATCTTCATTTGTAGCTATCTGCTTATTTAAAGTATTTTTATCCTTAAATTCTTCTTTACTTTTTATAATATCTATTTTTTCTATAGTATTTATATCTCTTGGATTAATTTCATCATCATATACCCTGGAACTTTGTACTCTTACAAGATTATCTACATAACTTTTTACCATAAGAGCATTCTTTAAACTTATATGTTTATCATTATATAACTCATTCATAGTTTCTTTTAAAGTACTGTAGCTATCTTCACTAAGTGTAAAACCTTTGCAATTTAGAGTATCTACACATATATCATATAGCTCATCTTCACTATATCCTTCAAAATCAAGATATAAAGGAAATCTATAATTGAGAGATTGATTTTTTAAAACTGCATCCGCCATTCCCTCTTTAGTTCCAGATAATACTAATATTATCTTATTTTTATTATTATCTATAAATTTAATAAGCATAGATATTATTTCATTGTAATTATTTTCATTTCTAAGTAAATCAAATTTATCAATTAAAACTATTTTACCTATAGACTTATTTAATATATCTTCCAGATCTAAGCCACTATTTATTTTAGAAACTATTTCATCTTTGTCTATTTCTACAATACTCTTAGATTTCAAAATCCCTTTGCTATAGTACATTTCAGACAATATATTAAGGACTGATTTTTTACCTGTTCCTACATCACCTGTAAATATAATATTTCTATATTTATTTATAGTATTTCTTTTCCCTAGTTTTTCTCTTCTTTCTTGTAGTTTTATAAATTTATATTGATTTTCTAGAAACTCTTTAGCCTTATGATTTCCTTTTAGTGCTTCTAGTTTTGTTTCTAAATTAAATGTATTTTCATATTCTAATACATTTATCTTTTCTATATCTTTAACAGTTATCAAATTCATTTCATAAACGCTTATATCTTCTTCAGCAATCCTAATACTCTGATTTCTAATTAGACTTTCTACATAGTTTCTAACCATTCTACCATTGCCAGATTGTGAATCTGCTTCTTCATATATAGCTTCAAAACTTTTCTTCAGGGATAAATATGCATTTTTAGATAACTTAAATCCTCTATGCTCTATTAATTTTATGGACATCTCTAATAACTCATTAGGATTGTAGTCTTGAAATACTGTCCATATAGGAAATCTTGATTTAAGACCTATATTAACATCAAAGAAATCTTCCATTTCTTCTTCATACCCAGCAAGGATTACTACAATATCTTGTCCATAATCCTCTATTAATTTAAGTAATGTTTCTATAGCTTCCCTACCTAATGAATCGTGGGCTAATGTGTAAGCTTCATCTATAAATAATACGCCGCCTATAGCTTCTTTAAATTTTTCTTCTGTTTTTCTTGGTGTTTGTCCTGGTACTTCTGATACAAAACTAGATCTATCTGTTTCAATAAGCTGACCTACCTTTAAAAGTCCCATGCTATTTAACATTTCTGCAACTAATCTAGCTATACTAGTTTTTCCTGTACCTGGGTTGCCTGCAAAAACCATATTTAAATTTTGCTCTATTTTGGTATTTACCCCTACTGATTTTCTTTTTTCTTGTGCCACTATTAATTTATATTGACTTCTTAGTAAGTTTTTAACCTCACTCAAACCTACTATTTCACTTAATTTCGCCTCTAAATCAAATTGTGTTTTAGCTTTAAAGTTAAAATTATCTCTTTCTAATAAATCTATTTGCTTCGACTCATCAATTAAGTATTTTTTAGAAGCATCAAGTATGGCATTTTCAACTATATTTCTAACAAACCTAGCATTACCTAAATCATTTTTACCACTTATTTGATTTCTAGCAAATAAATCTATTAAATCATTCTTAACATTTTTAGCGATCCTATATCCTTTAGATTTAGCTATATTAACAGCTATTTCATACATTTGTGTTGGAGTATAGTCCTCAAAGTGTATAATATTTGCAAATCTAGATTTAAGACCTTGATTGAATGTTAAAAATTCCTCCATATCTTTTTCGTAGCCTGCAAGGATTACTATTAAATCATCTCTATTATCTTCTATACCTTTAAGTAGGGCATCAACTATTTCCTTCCCTACCTTATCATCTTCACTCTCACATAAAGAATAAGCTTCATCTATAAATAACACTCCACCTATAGCAGAATTTATAATATCTATAGTTCTTTTAGCAGTATCTGAAGCATTTTCAGTTATAAAATCTGCTTTACTAACCTCTTTATATACTCCTTTAGATAATATACCTAATGCATTTAAATATTCAAACGTAATCCTAGCTGCATTAGTTTTACCTGTACCTGCATTACCTGCAAATATCATATTTAAAGATACTTTAGAAGTCTTAAATCCTAATCTTTCTCTTATCTTTTGTACTTTATAATTATTTTTTACATTAGTTAGGAAGTCCTTTAAATCCTCGATACCAATTATAGCGTTTAATTTATACTCAGCCTCTTCAAGTGTTGGCATTGAATAATAACTTAAATTAAATTCTTCTTTATCTATTTTACAGTATATATCATTATCTTTAACGTATATTACTATAGTAGTTCCTTCTTTAAAATCTTCTTCCCTTATAAGATTTGTCAATGGTTTACATAGTTTATATGATACATATTCATTTATACCAAAGTTTGAATCTTTTTTATAAGTTTCTTGTAGGAATCTACATACTCCAAAATACTCATCATCTTTATAATTTTCATTGTCATCTAATGTAACTCTTATGCCAAATTCAACTTCTTTATTTTTTATAGTTTTTAAAACTTCTTTTTTAACTATTTTATTTCTTTCAATACTATTAAGTGGTTTTGTATATAGTATATTATCTATATTACATATAAAAGTTTTATTAAAATATTTATCTGCATTAAAGTCTTCATCATTGCTGGTATATACTAAAAATTTATTATGACAAACTATCTTATTTATTTTATCTACATCTTGATTATTTGCTTGTACTAAAAATTTATTCTTTATAATATATTCTTCGTTTAAATTAATGCAAGTATTTGGGTATATACTAGACAATATATCTACTATCTCACTACTTGCTTTTTCTATATTTTTAAACATTACACAAGCAGAATTAGACCCTAACTTTTCATATAAATCTGTTAAGAATGCATTGTATCCAAAATTAAAATTGTATGATCCTAAATCTATTTCATCCACTCGCGAATTCTCTATTATATCTGTATCTTTAAGGTATTCAAATATTTGTCTTATACTAGTCTTTTTTGCTGTATCTTTTTCTCCTACTAAAACTAATACACCTTTTTCTCCATTTATAAGTTTATTTCTAAAGTAACTACATAAATCATTTATAAAATCACTTTGGCCTATAAGTTCTTTATTTAATTTCTTTTGTATATCTACAAACTTGTCATTTATTTGGTTCATTTATAACACCTCTTTAAAACTATATTCTTCCTATAGAAAAGATTCGAGAATAGCTCTTATCATATCTAGTTGATATAATATTTTTTTACTTATTATACCACTTTTAAGATTAATTATCATTTATTTAATTATTATGATTTAGTATCCTTACATGTATAGTATATGCGAAATAAAAAATCCAGTATACCTTCTTCATCATGAATCTAAACTACCACAACAAAAGCTGCCATAAAGTACAGGCAAGATACATCTGGGGGGGATGAGTCTGTACTTTGGGCAGCTTTTTCTACTATATTAAAATTACGAAGTTTTTCTTTATCTATTCTCTATTTATACTTGCTTCCATCTTTAAAGTCTATCATGTTGTTTTTCTCTGTACTCAGTAGGATAACAGCCTTCATATTTCTTAAATATCCTAGAAAATACACTTGCATCTTCATAACCTATTTTTTTAGATAAATCAACAATTTTAATACTAGGATCCTTTAAATAATGTTTAGACACTTCAATGCGCCTTTTATGTATATAAGCAGGAAAATTTGAGTGTGTATGTTCCTTAAATAACTTACTAAAATAGTTGTAGCTTAAAGACACATTTTTTGCTACTTCTTGCATAGTAATGTTCCTATGTAAATTTAAATCAATGTATTCGATAGCTAAAGATATAATATGCTTTTCTGTACCTTTTAATTTATCTATTGGCTTTTCTACAGTCAAAGCATCCCCACCTAGTTTTGCTTCTAGTTCTTTAATATCAACAGGCTTTAACATATAATCTGTTGCCCCTAATAAGAAAGCTTTTCTTACATACTCATAATCATCATACCCACTTAGTACAAAAATTTTAGGTGGATTTTCTGTTTTTACTAATCGTTCAATAAGCGTTAAGCCACTAAATCCTGGCATTTGAATATCTGTAATAACAATTTCTGGTCGATATTGATCATATATAATTTCTGCCTCTGCCACACTATGTGCCATCAAAAATTGATAGTATGCATCATAATGAATTCTTTTCAGCTTCCCAATAATCCCCTGACAAATAACTTTATCATCATCCACAATTAATAGATACATTGACTTCCCCCTCCTTATTAAATATATTATAATAAATTTGAGGTGATTGCATGCAATATTCAAAAAGTAATTTAACACGTAGCTTCGTAATGCGTTTTATTTTTCTTATTCTCCTTCCTTTTATTATAATATCTAGCTTTTTACTTCATGTTTCTTATACTTCATCTCAAGCTGAAAATGAACGACTCCACACGGAGTTTGCTTCTCAAGTCGTTTATAATATTAATCAACAGTTTACTTTTGCTCAAAATGTTCCTAGATTAATTCTTCTTAATGATTCTGTTATTAATTTCTTCTCAAAACCTTATCAAGAAAAAATTGACTTAGAATATTATCGCACTCAAGTTTATGACTATTCTAAAATTACCAATGGCATTTCCTCTGATATTAAACTACGTATGTATATTGAAAACGAAACTGTGCCTTCTGGTTTTGGCATGTTCTATCACTTATCCGATATTCTACATATTCCAGCCATTAAATCTTTTTATGAAGATGATAACCAAGACTCTTGCTGGATAGATACTTCCTCTATTGTCTCTCAAGATTCATCTACTAACCAACTCAGCCTATACACTATAGACTCCTTTTGTTTTATGACTAAAATTTATGATGGTACTAAGCCTATTGGTATTGCCTTAAGCTATCTACCTAAGACTCTTTTAACTCAGCCTATTACTGCATCTCCTACTTCTAATATTGAATGTATCATTACTGACTCCAAACTCTTCTATAACTTTACCCCCAAGCTTCTTTCCTCCTTGGAACTAGCTTCTATTTATAAACAAACTAATAATTTTTATACGGATAAGTACTATGTTGCCTCAAAGCATACTTCTCCAGAGCATCCTTTTGAAATTATTGTTATTACGCCACGTATTTCTAATCAATCTTTTAATATTTTAGTTTTATTTGTCTTTATACTCTTTATACTTATACTTTTTCTCTTTTTCATTTTATATAATCGTAAACTCATTCATGATATTCACTATTGTTTAGATGCATTAGACGAATCTATACAAAGTAACTTTACCACTACCCTTCATCTTAACCGTGATGATGAAATCTTTTATATTTCTTCTCGTATTAACTATTTAATCGAGAAAATCCGCAACTTAATAACCCTTACCATCAAACAAGAAGTATCTGCCAAAGAAAATCAACTTATCGCTCTTCAACATCAAATTAATCCTCATTTTTTGTATAATACAATGGATATTTTTTCCTCCCGTATGGAAGTTAATGCCCTTTATGCTGAAAGTGATGCCATGAGCTGTTTTTGCTCTATGCTTCGTTACAACATTAATCACAATCAAATGCTTGCAACCATTGCTGATGAACTTGCTCAAGTTACCAATTATATTAATATCCAGAAATTACGTGAGATCCACATCTCTCTTATACTCAATGTCCCCGAAACACTTCTTCCTATTCCAATTATTAAATTTGTTTTACAACCTATTGTTGAAAATAGCTTTAAGTATCGCAAACCCAATAGTCCTCTTATTATTTCTATAAATATTTTTGAAAGCAATCAATTTATTTATTTTAAAGTGCAAGACAATGGTACAGGATTGTCTGAATCTAAAATCAAGGAACTTAATCATTTGTTTAGTTCCTCCTATACAACACTTTCAAAGTCTCATCATAATATTGGTTTATCTAATATTAATGAAAGACTCAAATTATTCTATGGCCCCTCTCACCATATAGTTGCATCTATGGAGGATGATCAAACAACCTTTACCTTCTCAATTCCTCAAAAATAAAAGCAGGCTAGGCCTGCCTTTATTTTTATTGATTAAACGGATGAGCAAATTTTAATCCGAGTTTTGCTTTGTTTTCTTGGAATAAAGTATTTTGATACTCTTCAAGTTGTTTTAGCCCTAATTTATCCATTTCAGCTAAAGCCTCTTTATATAAGGATTCACATTTTTCTGCTGAAGAAGCTGTAATAACTCTACCTAGTGCTTGTGTTTTGTATTCATTAATACGGGCAAGAATAGCTGCTTCTTCACTTCCCCCCTCTGGTGCAACATCTGTAAAACATTTATCATCATATATTAGCACTTGTGGGTCTCTTGTACGTGCTGTAATATCTTCTCCCCAAACCTTTTCCTCATCTAGGTTGAATGTCCCTTGTATAAAGGTATAATCTGTTAACCATCCTATACCATCTCCATATGTTGCATTATACTCTGTTGGATTTTCAGCTTCTAGTTTAACTCTTTCTGGGTTACGTACTACCTTACCATCTTCAATAGTATAGCCGTCCATACCATAGATAGCATTATAAATTGCTTCTTCTTGTGACAAGAATGATAAAAGTTGAATAGCACGATCTGGTTTACTTGTATTTTTATTAATAAGGGTTGCAGTCCATCCACCATTGCTCTTTGCAGGTACAGCTACGGAGTCATGATTATCTCCTTTTATAAGGCCTGCATAAAGATACTTAGCATTTGGATCTGCTGCATATAGGCTAGCTCTTGTACTAGATACATTAGTCCATCTTGTTGTTGCAAAAAATTGACCTGCTGCTGATTTTTGTTTGATTTGATCTGGGCTCATTGTAAAGGTTTCATCAGTCATTAAGCCTTCTCTATACATTTGATTTAAGAAAAGTACTGACTCTAAAAACTCTGGTGTACGATAAATAGATTGGAATTTACCATCTTTATCTTCTTGAGATGATCCAAATTGTTCTGCTATTTGTTCTGCAAGGTAATCTGTCATAAGTCCCATATATGGTACTACTTTATTCCCGTTATAAGTAATATCTGCTTCTTTTACTTTTCTAAGTGTATTTAAAAAGCCCTCTTTTGTACGTAAATCCTCATAACTTGCACCTATTTGTTTCATAATATCGTCTCTAACAAAGTTTTGATTATGTGTCTCAAAGTAACCATTATTATCTGCTATATTATCATTTCCATAATAGAAGTTGCATATTGAATACCAATTACCATCTTTAGCTGTATACCACTCTTTTTCTGATTGAGGTGCATAAAGTTCTGGTGCATACTTTTTGGATAGTTCATTAAGTGGAAGTACCATACCATTATTTTCTAATAACTTTCTTTCTGTTGAACTTGCTTGAACAGTAATAATATCTGGCAACTGATTAGTCTTAATAAGTACATTTAATTTATCAACATCTCCTGTTTGAAACTCAATTTTAATACCTGTTTCTTCATAAATCCATTTATCCGTTAAGTTTACTTCTGGATTAAACTTCTTTCCATACCAATCATAGGCAACAAACCATTTAATTGTGTGCTCTGATGTGTCCGTTTTCCAACTAGGGCTTGCAAGTTTTATTTCTTCTGTATCTTTTGATTCAGCTGTTTCTTCTTTTTTCTCTTCTTTTGTCACTGCCTCAGCTAATTTTTTCTGCTCTACTTGCTTCGTACTACATCCCATAATACCTGTTGTAGCCATTAAAGTTGCTACTAATAAACTTAGCCATCTTCTTTTTTTCATTTTCTTTCCCCCTCAATAATTATTCTTTTACTGCTCCCATAGTAAAACCTTTTGCAAAATACTTTTGTAAAAATGGATATACGGTTATGATTGGCAAAGCTGTTACAATCATTGTCGCCATTTTAATAACTTGGGGTGTTAATTTCGTTGCTTGTTCTGGAATAGTTGTTACTGTGGCACTTCCTAATCTACTAGCAACTGCAGGGTCTGTAATGACTTTTTTAAGAAATAATTGTATTGTTTGTAATTCTTGTGAATTGGTGTACATCATAGAGTCGAAATAAGAATTCCAATGCCCTACTAAAGTAAAGAGGGCAATAGTTGCTAAAACTGGTTTGGAAAGTGGGATAATAATAGATAAGAAAATGCGATATTCTGATGCGCCATCTATCTTGGCAGATTCTACTAAGGATTGAGATATTTCTCTTATAAAAGATTGAATAATAATCATATTGTAAGCACTAAATAACCCTGGTATGATATATACCCAAAAGCTATCAAAAAGTCCTAACCCATTGATTAAAATAAAGTATGGAATAAGGCCTCCATTAAAAAACATAGTAATCATAATAAAGGGTATATAAAACTTTTTGAATTTTAATCCAGGTCTTGTAATAGCGTAAGCTGTCATAGCTGTAAAAAACAGACTTGTAGCTGTACCTATTATACATTTTAAAATCGTTATCCAAAAAGCTTGCAAAATAGTATTATCACTAAAAACAGCTTGATAGTTACTAAGAGTAAACTTTCTAGGCCAAAAGTATACTCCCCCTCTCATATAATCTTGCCCTTCATTCAGTGATCCTACAAGCACATACCATAAAGGATATAGCATAATAAACATCA
Organism: uncultured Eubacteriales bacterium; assembly: GCA_900551325.1. Classification (GTDB taxonomy): domain Bacteria; phylum Bacillota; class Clostridia; order Lachnospirales; family Cellulosilyticaceae; genus Holtiella. Next base: position 297,488 of record URVM01000001.1, read on the forward strand.
TAAAGATGGTTAAACATATATTAATATAGTCAAACGTATTCTTCTTTGTTTTAATTAATTTCTTCATATCATCTCCTCCTAAAATAAGCCTTTCCCTACACATTTTTTAGAAAGCTTATTAGCCATCAACATAAGTCCCACTGATATGATAGATTTTAAAATACCCACAGCAGTAGCATAAGACATTCTTGACTGCTTAATACCAACTTTGTATACATATGTATCAATGGTCTCACTAAACTGTAAGTTAAGAGGATTTTGTAATAAGATAATTTGTTCATAACCTGTATTTAATATAGCACTTATCTGAAAGATAAACATAATAATAATAGTTCCTATAATACATGGTAAAGTAATATAACAAATTTTTTGAAAGCGATTACATCCATCTACTGTTGCCGCTTCATAAAGCTGTTGGTCAACACCAGATATAGCTGCTACATAAATAATAGACCCAAACCCTACATTCTTAATAATATTTAAGATAGTAAAAATAATATAAAAATAATTACCTTTAGCCATAAAATTAATAGGTTCATCAGCCATTCCTATTAATTGAAACATATCACTTAAAACTCCCCCTGGTGCTAATACTTCCAGCATAATACCACCAAATATTACCCATGATAGAAAATGTGGCAAGTAAGAAACTGTTTGTGCTATTTTCTTTAACTTATTACTATAGAGTTCATTTAATATAAGCGCTAACAATATAGGTGCTGGAAAAGCAAGTAGTAATCCAAGTCCATTAATCATAACCGTATTTTTTAGTGTGTTAAATAGTGTAGGATCATTTAAAAATTCTTTAAAGTACTTTAACCCTACCCATTCAGAAGATGTCATTGTAGACAAAATATTATAGTCTTTAAAAGCAATGATAACCCCATACATAGGTATATAGGCAAAAACTGCTAAAAAGATAATACTAGGTATAATCATACTCTGCATTTGCCATTGATCTTTATTCCACGCCCTTCCTTTCACAATCTCCCCCTCTTTTCCGCTATAATTATTTTTTGTGCATTTATTATTGATTTATCTAAATTATACATTTAATTTTATCTATTATGAATATCATTTTTTATCTTTACATGATTATTTTTATCAACCTTCACATATTTTTACTTAATTTCCATCACCTAATCGTAATTTATAACATTGCCTCTCTTTCTCTTTTCTTCCATAATAGAAGCATCTTAAATTTATCCAAGGAGGCCTATTTATGTTTATTAGCAATGACACGCAAATTATTATTCACGATTCCTTTAAGGAAACAACAACTCAGTTTGCCCAAAGTGAACTTGTTTCTTATTGGTCTAAAATATTTAATCCCCATTCATCTAGCACCCTTACTCCTCTTCCTATTTTCTTTACTCAAGTTACTGACTTACCTTTTGATAGTTACACCATTTCTATTTCAGATACTTCTATTACCATATGTTCTCCTTTAGGTCGTGGTATTCTCTATGGTGTCTATGAACTCCTAAAATTAATAGGTTGCATCTTTATCTTTCCTTCACCAGAGCATCAATATATTCCTACCCTATCAAGCTTTGAACTGCCTCCTCAAACCATTACAAAAAAACCTTCTTTAGAATTTCGTGGCCTTTGCCTGTATCAAGTTTCAGCGAGTACACTTACCGAAGCCCTTCACATGATTGATTATATGGGAAAGAATCATTACAACTTCTTACTTACTTCTATGAATAAAGATGATGAGGCTATAGGAGGTTTTCAAGATATTCACTGGAAAGATGTTGGAGAAAAACTTTATCCTGAACTTGTTAAAAGAGGCATTGTTATTGATATGAGTGAACACTCTACTGACTACTTTTTCCCCAGAGATAAATGGTTTAAAGAACATCCTGAATGGTTTGCGCTTATAGACGGGGCACGTATCCCTCTCCAAATCTGTTATTCCAACGAAGATGCTATTGCTGAATATATCCATAGTTATTGTGAATTTGTAAAAAAACATAATGATTTTCAATTTATTGGTATTTGGCCCCTAGATGGTGGTGGCTACTGTCAATGTGACAACTGTAAAGATCCACTTACAGTTTTATGTGTTAACGAAAGAATTGCTGAAGCTATTGGTAAAATACGTCCTGACCTTACTGTAGAGCATCTTGCCTACACACCACAAAGTCTTTCTTGTCCTGACCATGAAATTCCTAATAATATGGCTGTTCTTGTTTGTGATATTCAAGATACTTTAGCCTACAAGTGGGGTATGAAAGCCTATTCAAAAGGTGGTGCTTTTTATTTTGATTATCATACAGGTGATAACTATCGGTTTCGTTCCCATGTGTGGCTAAATCCTGTTTACTGCAAAAAAATAGTGAACACCTTTGTTCACTATCGCTATCGTGGCATTATTTCACTTTATTTACCTATTACCAGCTGGTGGCAATCTAGTATTAATTATTATTATTTATCACTAGCCTACTATAATCCTTGTTTTGATTTAGAGGAAGAAACTAGTAAACTTGCTCGTATGCTTTTTGGTACACTAAATGGTGACACCCTTACTCAAGCATTATTAATTACCATGACCAAGCTTCAAGATCAAACCCTTTGGAGTCGTTTCCCCCACAAACCCCAGCATCATCCAGAGCATATTTGTAATCGCAACACTTATTCTGATGCACTTCATCTGGAGGCTTATCAACGTACTTATAATACAATTTGCCAACTTATTGAGTCTATAGACTTAAACTCTATGACACATCATGAACGCTATCAGCTAGAACTTTTTAAAGCTTACTTAGCATTGCAAAAACTCTTTTTTGAGTGTGTAGATCAATTTAATTTTGAAACGGATAGTCCTGATACAGTAACCCCTTATTTTAATATGCTTGAAGACTTGCAACAAAAATGGGGAAATGTATTTATTTCACCTGATTATGCTAAATGGCGTATTGTGGGAAGGGATAATTTGTTGGATCCTAAAAAGACAGATGCAGTATAGCAAGTTAATAATATATTGGGAATAGGGTCGAATAACTGTCTCTTACTTAGTTTTCTTTGGCGTCAGTGCGGGGGTGCATTCTCCTTCAGCTTCCACTTCCAGTAGCTAAGAGGCTGTAAACTCGGGAATCGCAAGAACGCCAGAAACTTGCTTCGCTTCAAACAGTCTGGCTAAAACCCTTGCCCATCCACTCGTTAACATCCTCTAAGCCACCTCCATAAGCCGCTTCCGGAGAACGCACCCCCACCCTGCCACCTTTCAGTATATAGGAAGAGACAGTCATTCTAATCTACTCCTCTCGGCAAGTCTTATCTTTTTTAGGGTGAATCTACAAAGAGAAACTCTCCTTCTTTGCTAAATAACCACTTATCCCCTATGCAAAAGCTACTATATGCATACAAGAAAAAAACTGCGGATACTTCTGTATTTTAGGTAACTTAAATGTATCATATCCAAACTTTACTACTGTGTAGAGTTTGTAATTAAATTGTGTCTAAATTGTCCGGGCCTGTCACCATTACAAAAGTGTTAACTTTTGTTTGCTAATTTTACCCTCCTAAATTCATTTTATAGTATTTATATCAGCACGTATAAAACTACGTATTGCTCTTTAGTAGAAGTATAAAATACATCCTGGATATTGTGACACGTATGAATGTCTACCAGCTTGCTTACCAAATATTTTTTAAATATAAAAAGAGCTTAACTCCTTGATAAATAAGGTGTTAAGCTCTTTCACTCCGAATGGAGGTGAACCTTTGTGATTCTATCCACCATTTTTACATTACTTTCATTTAAGTTAGACTACTTATTATCGATTATGAGGCTTATTAAGTTGTATAAATTTATCTTTCTTACTAACTTATCACCATAGCCCTTTATAATTATCCTACCAATCACACTCATCAATACTGCAACTATTACTATATACATAATAGTCACCCCTTTATTGAATACTGCTATATTTCGTCTTAACTTTCCACTTTCCTCTATGAAATCTTGCCTTGTTTTAAATCTTTCTTTTATTTCATATACAGAATTAATTACTTGACCTTTTGAATTAGTTAATAGCGAAAAGTATTTATTATCTGTACTAGTTAACACAATGCCTCCATTTTCTTCTAATATTACCTGTAAATTATCGCCACTTTTACTTTTATTTATATTTGCACCTACCTTATTTTGAACTCTTACAACTGCTACTTCATCACCCGTAACTTTATCCACCACCTCATATCGACCACCATATTCTACAATTTCTAAATCTACACCTGTTATTAGCTCTACTTTATCTTTACTATTTGGCTTTATTAAGAGTTTGCTATCATTTTGTTCAAATGCATTAACATCTACAGTTCCTTCTATTATAAATTTTGCATTTTTAGGATGATCTATTTTATAACTAGTGAATTGTATGCTGAGAGTTAAAATAAGAGTTATCAAAGTTATAACAGGTGCTATTAATCCTAATGTTGCTCTGAGAAATCCTAACTCTTTTTCTAAATTCATCAATCTTGCTTTAATTATTTTATGTAATGTCCTTTTTTCTTCTTCAGCAAAAGTACCCCCAATTTCTTTCTCTAATAAAATAATATTTGGTTCTTTCTCTATTCTTTTTATACCCTTGCATTTTTGAATATGTTTTAATTCAATCTCTCTTATTCTGTCATATATATCCCCTTGTATTTGTATCCCAGAACTTTTCTGTTTAGATGATATAGAAGTATCATTCATTTTATTAACCATAGCTGTTTCAACATTTTCACAACTATTATCTTGATTATTTTGCTCCTTGTTTGACATATCTCCTTTTATTTGTGTCTCAGGATTTTTCTCTTTAGGTGTTATAGACGTATCATTTATTTTATTCCCCATAGGGGTTTTAATATTTTTATACGTATTATTGTTGCTGTTTTGCTTATTTTTTGTATTATTCCCCTTCTTCCTTGATTTCTTACTTTCTATATTATTACTTTGCTTATTTGATTTCATAGTTTGCTCCTCATTTTGTAATGTATGTATATTTTTTATTTTATTGCATTTTTAAAATTTATTCAAACTTTAATTCACTTCTTTTGCGTATTACAAACAATTCCCATATAATTTTGCCATCAAAAATGGCCATGTTGAATTTTACTTCAACATGGTCTCTATACACTACTACCTCTTCTACAAAATCTCTTATGAACTGCTTACACTGTGGTAAGTCTCATTCCATTACATACTTCTTCATATCTTTCACCATTTCTTTAACCTAATCCTCTGTAACCTCTGTAGCTACTTCTTGCTTTGCCTCTGAGCTCACCGTTACAATTTCAGCTTCAAGGTTAATCTTAATATCTTCTATCTAATTCATCTTATCTTTGAGTACTTGGCTGTTCATTCCTTCCATAATTGCACTGATGATGTTATTAATTTCTTTATCTGTTAGTTCTACCTTTACTTGTAAGGCTTGTAGTCTGTCTTCTTCTTACTTTTCCTCTCGTACTAGCTTTCGATTCACACGCCCTACAATTTCAGGTATGGCTTCATCACTTAATAGCCTTGTCTCTAATTCACTTAAGAGATAATTGACCTTAGCTTTTCTGGTAACCTTTCTTGTGTCATAATCTTTTTTACTCTCTGAAAATCATCTTTACTGATGATGGTTAGCATATCTTCTTCTATTTAAATAATCTCATCTTCACTTTTCTTAACAGTACTGTTCTGTTTTCTCTCTATATTCTTATCTGCATACTAATTAAATACATAGGTTTCACAATACTTTTCATTACAAAATATCTTATTAAATCCACTTTTGAAGAACTCTGTTCCTTTCTATTTTATACCTAATTTGTTCAGCTCATTTACAATATCAATGTACATAAATCCTTCCCAATAATGTTTAAAAATTAATCTTACTATCAGAACTTCTGTTCGTTTATAATGTAGCTTTATCTTTTTCAGCATCATATTTGTTTGTTATTAGCTCATTAAGTATTTATTAAACTATTTTCAATTTTATAATATCAAAAATACAAATATCCTTTTATGTATAAATTGTCCCTCATTTCTTGGTTAACAGCTATCTATTACCTTTATCATTTAATACATTACCATTGTGGTTATTGTACCTTCCTCAATATCCCTAGCAACCTCCTTAAAATTAATTAAAGCAGCCATCTTTTATATAGGTAGCTGCTTCCTAGTTACAATATATACTTATTTTTCCAACATTTCATTTTAAAACCTAAAACATTTAACTTTATTGTACTGATATAAACTTATTTGCGTTTTTGCCATCTCTTATTTTTTAATTTATATTCAGTGATAGGAAAATAATTCTGATTCCCACCATTTTTCATGATACTCGCAAATGCCCTTATTACATGTTCTTCTATCTTTTCTCTTATACCCCAATACTTAGGATTAATAACTTCATACTTAAATTTATTCCATCCGGGTATTTCTCTCCTACTTTCCATACCTCTATCCCCTAGATTTGTACAACAACCAATATATATTTCTTTATTTTGTGTATCCATAAGATAATAAACTACATAATTTACGGATTTATGCACTTCTAATTCTTCTTTGTCAATCCAATCTGACGAATAAATTATAATATCATTAGCTTTGTCATCTTTTTTATCTGTATATAAATCTAAGATGTTCCACTCTATTACTTTCTTAAAAAACTCATCGTATTCTGTTTTATGCTTAATAAATGGGATTAATTCTATTTCACCACTGATATTTGACTTAAGCTGTAAAACTTCTTTATTACTCTCTGAACCTTTATTCTGTATAGCTAGCATAGTATGAATGAACTCCTTTTGTAACTCTTTACCTAATTTCTTTGTATACGATAACTGATAATAAGGATTTCCTCCATTTTTTTTTGCATTGCGTGGTTTATATGCAATTCTTCCACTATATGTCTCATTATTAAAGCGTAAAACTATTTCTTCTGCATAGCCTACATCCCATTCTATTGCATTCTCAAATAAGGATTGTATTTCATCTTGTCTTATAGTTATTTTAGTATCTTTTAATAATGATTTTTTTATCTTTACGCAGTACGAACCCATACTACCTCCTAGAAATACTTTTATCTAAGTATTTCTCTTATGTAACTCTTCTATGCAAATTATTCCCCTATATTTTCTCCTGATGGCTTTTCTGACAACCATTTTATACTAGGAGCACCTACATATCCTTTCTCCCAAACAAACCATGCATATGCAATAGTTCCACCATTGCTAGGCTCTGTACTACCTTCAGCATACATACTTAATCTTGTAGAAAAAATATAAATTACTTTTAGCGGATGGGTTATAAAAAAAGTATGTCGTATTTGACTTTCCAAAAAGTTTAACCTCAATAATAAAGCCATCTTACGCTTATAAATCTTTGTAAAATGTTCTACCATTTTAGTCACAGTGGAATATGGTGGATTTGTTATAATATTATCATGTATTATTTCTATTTTAAATGCATCTATCCCCTGTTCTCCATAAATTTCATCCCCTTCTCTAATATCCGAAGCTTTTACATTATATCCATATTGATTTAAAACTCTACAAATAGCCCCTCTTCCACTACAAGGTTCTAAAACCTCCCCCTCAAAAGCTTCTCTCTTTAACAATGCCTCCAATGCCCATTCAGGTGTCTCATAACAATCTCCAGCACTAACTCTTCCATAATTCATTTTATCTGCCATTTCACTCCTCCTATAAATATATACAATTTTTTTTGAACTTATATATATTTATATTGTTAGTTAGTTAATTTGATTCTTTTAAACTAAAATAACCCACGAATTCCAACTAAATTGTTAGAAATTCGTGGGTTATAACCATGGAGGTGAGTGGTGACAAGAACAACTCACGAACTCACTGTTATCATTACACCCCTTAACTGTCTTGTAGACATACCTAACAAAATTTAGGGATGTCCCATACTAGAGTCCGTAGCCTCTAGTTACTACTTGTGCAATCCAAGTTGTTTAAATTATGTCTGAGTTTTTTAGGAACTCACCCCATGGTGAATATATAGCCTCCCCTTGCTAGTATCACCTTGCTATCAATCTAACCGTACTATTTATACTTGCATTACTGTTAGATTTAATGATTTTAATTTATTAATTATAGCAGTATTATCTTCAAAAAAAATTAATCTATTATAATCTGCACAAAAAATATTAGCAATCCTCTCTACATCTACCAATAAATCATTTTTACTACTATATAAAATTTCTTTAAAATTATTTTGTATCTTATAGTAGTTTATTAACGCTAAAACTCTGTTTTTCTCCCCACTTGTCCATAAAATACAATTTTCACAACCATAGGAATTCAAAAAATTAATTAAGTTATTGTTTGCTATGGTATCTTGCATATGATTAATAAAATATTGTTGTTTAAACTGAACAATCTTTTCTTTGTCTGTTGAATGCAGCACAGGAAAATACTCATAAACTACATTCCTGGTTATACGCTCACAATTTAATATGGGTTGTAAATTAAGTCGCGCCAGTGCATAGTTATATGAATCATTGTTCAATTGGTTAGTATATATTAGGGTATTATCTAAATCAAAAATATATTTATTTTCCATATTAAAATAACGTAATCTGCGTTGTGGAATGTACCTCTGAATTTTTATCCAACAACGGATTATTTATTAATTTAATTTCTTCTATAGAGCTTTTACTTAAAACTTTAATATTTATTCCAAAATCTAATAATTGTCTATTTAACCCAAATTGTTTGTCTTCAACATCCGTCTCACAATTATACATAACATATCTTGCAATAGTAAACTCTTTTGCTGATTCCATTGCATGGCGGGAACCACTATCTCCCTCATTTTTTCGGTAACTGGCTACAAGTATAATCGACTTTGCAAATAATGCTTGCAGTCTATCTCTTTCTATATAGCGCTTTATCGTTTCTTGTCTGCCTTGTGGCTCTTTATAATATTCTGTTAGCAACAACCCTCCATTCATTACAATATCTCCTGCTAATCCTCTATTGATTGCTGGAGATATTTTTTGTAACGTTGTTGGTAAAATTGCTATTGTCTTACCACCTGATTCTAAGCAGACTCTATGTGCTATAGCATCACATCCTTTAGCTAATCCACTAACAATAATTAATTTATTATGAACAAGCTGTTCAACTACTACTCTTTCTCTATTCTCAACTTCTTCTGTTGGATCTGTATGCCCAATTACTGCAACATTAGAATTTAAATTTTCAAGTAAGCCTATATCTCCTTTATAAAACAACAAATAAGGTTTATCACTATTTTTTGCATTTGGGTTAATAGCAGGGAAATGTTTATCATAAGCACAAATAAATCCCTCATTATCCTCAGAAAAAGAATATATTTCAGATAGCCTAGTTGTCATATTTTTAATATCTTGTCTACTGGATAGTAACTCTCTAAAAGCTTTACTGTCTTGGTGATATTTCCAGAATTGTGCATTACTCTTAATTAACCCACATTCTTTTGCTGCTAAAATCTGCATTGCAATATTTGTATACCTCATTAGTATCCTCCTGTTTTACCTATTGCATAAAACACAACTTCATTTGCACCATTGTTTAATAATGCCTGAATACAGTCCTCATCAATATTTACATTATTTGTGTATATGTCATCAATAAGAATAATCTTATTCCCCTTAATTATATCCTTTTGGATATAACAAGTTTCCTGTGTAATTCCTGGATAAGGCATAGCCCCATCATTTGGTATTGGCAATCTTCCCTCTGATGATGCTTTAGCCAAATGGGTTGTGCATGTATCTGTGTGCCTAATTATAACACCTGAACCATCAATTAAACCAGGTATACTATTTGAGACATTTCTAACTGCCTGAATAAAATACAGTTGTTTATTTGAATAGCTATTTAGCGATTTTGCTCGTGGTATACATACACAAACACACTTTGTAAAATTATGTTTATACATAATCTTAGGTAAATCTTTTTTCAAAATCTCCTCAACTTCTTTCCTAGCTGTATTTAAATTTTGTATTGGTTCCTTATTAAATGTATTTTTTAAGATATTGATAAATGCTGGATTATCTAGATTTCCGTATCCTGTATAAGGTCGATTATAGTAACCAGTAATGTTTTGCTTTAAGAATGTATTTCTAACGATTGGAAATGGCCTAGGTATAGTAGATATCGTAAAGTCTTCAAATAAGTTCATAATATTTCCCCCTTGAATTTTTTAAAAATGTTCAGCCTCAAACAATTTTTTATACTCCCTAGCTACAAATTGATCTGTCATTCCAGAGATGTGATCACAAATCAATCTCACAAAAGCTGTATCTTTTTGCATTTTAAGAATTTCACTTTCTAAATTTGCCTTATCTAAAATCCTACCCTTTTTTATAAAGTATCGTTTTAAAATATAATCTGGCAATTGTTGTGGATGTAAAAAATATGCTTTAAATATTTTCTTTATTAAATATTCTGCCTTTGAATCTGCTTGACTAACCTGTTGGGACATTATTACTAAGTTGCTCTTAAGACTTGATAGTTGTTTTTCATCTTCGCTAACTTCCTTTGAAAATTTAACGACATCTTGAGTATATACATCATTTTTAGAAGTAAACTTTGGATAGTCCCCTTGTGGAAATAGTTTTTCTAAATTATCAAATGTAGCATTGCATACATCCTCTATTAAAAATCCAACCAATGTTTTGATTAATACATTTCTTATTTCAACTGTTGTATTTAATTCATTAAGATTAATAGACTTTTTTTCACATACTTTTTTAACAAGTTCGCAGTTCTGAATATCTTTTAATGTAATTATTCCTGACCTTATTCCATCCTCCAAATCATGTGTACACTGTGCGATTTCATCTGCAATTGCTACTACTTGCCCTTCTAATGTAAAGGAAGGTAAGTCAATATTTATATCTTCCATATTTAAACATTCATAGTTTACTTCTTCCTTCTTCTTTACTTTTTCTCCCTCTTTCATCTCCCATATCTTAATTTTACGGTCTGTATGTTTTAAAATCCCCTCTCTTACTGCTAGTGTAAGATTCATCCCTCCCCAACTATTACTACAAGTTTCTAGATTATCTACCAAATGTAACCCTTGGAAGTTATGTTTAAAACCACCTAAATTATTAATCTTCATTTCTTCATGTGTATATGTTCTTCCTGATATTATCATATGCAGAGTTCGTTCTCCTATATGCCCAAATGGAGTGTGTCCCAAATCATGTCCTAGTGAAATTGCTTCAATAAGTTCATCATTTAAACCTAAAACCTTTCCAATGGAACGGGCTATTTGACTTACCTCAAGAGTATGTGTCAATCTATTCCTATAATGATCTCCCATATTAGCATTAAAAATCTGTGTTTTATGCATTAAACGTCTAAATGCTCTAGAATGAATTATTCGATCCCTATCACGTTGGAAAGATTCTCGGACCTCAACACTAGATAATTGCTCCTCTTTTTGTATCCGCTTTGTTAAAAATGTCATATCATTTTTAACTCCAAATCCACTAATAACACCATTTCTTTTTTCTCTTATTTCTTCTCGATTAATCATTTTCTCCCCTCTTTCACTAAAAAATCCTCATACAACACACACTCACTCTGTTGTACAAGGATTAGTCAATTTATTTCTAGTTTTCCAATTTAAGTAATTTTCCGTAGATACTCCAAAACCCCCGAACCTAGATTTCTCTAAGTTCGAGGGTTTAGTTCATGGAGGTGAGGGGAATCGAACCCCTGTCCGAAAGCCCGTATATTGTGGTCTCTACCATCATAGTCTTTGTTTTGACATTCCCTCTATGAACCGCCCAAAGACAGGCTGTTCACTTCAGTAGCTTCATAAGTACGGCTAGGGGGCAAAGCTTAGCCCTAGACGTGGCCCGCTGAGTCGGAGTCTCGTTCTAGGCTGCGGGAGACCTAGAGGAGACTAGCAGCATTAAGCTGCTAATGCAAAATTATTATCTGCGTTTAATTTAAATGCCAGCTTTTAACGTAGACTCCGGCGTACTACGGATGGCTGCCCCGACATACGTGACCCCCGTCGAAACCAGTGCACCCCCTTATATAATATAAGGGTATTCTCTGGGGAATACACATATATGAGGTCTATCTAGTCTTAGATGTTCTTGATCTTGAACTCGCGCTCGCTTTGGCGGCGTAAGTCTTTCTTAGCGATGTCATCACGTTTGTCGTGAAGTTTCTTACCGCGTGCAAGACCTATTTCTACTTTAACCAGACTTCCTTTAATGTATACTTTAAGTGGTACGATAGTCATACCTTTAGTGGAAACCTCACCGACTAGTTTATTGATTTCCCTTTTGTGAAGGAGGAGTTTACGTGTACGAAGGGGTTCTTTGTTAAAGATATTCCCTTTGTCGTAAGGATTAATATGCATATTGTAGATGAAAGCTTCTCCATCTTTAATACGTATAAAACTTTCCTTAACTGAGCCACTGCCTTGGCGGATGGATTTAACTTCTGTTCCAACAAGTACAATGCCTGCTTCAAACGTTTCTTCAATGAAGTAATCGTGATAGGCTTTTTTGTTTTGTGCAATAAGCTTATAGGCATTTGGATTTTTCGCCATGACTGTTTCTCCTTCTTTTTTGTAGTGCATAAGTTATTATATCATATCTCACTCGTTTTTCAAGTGCTGTCTATATTTTACAACTTAATTTTAAGATAAATTTTCCATATTTATAAGTATAAAGACAAAAAAGCTGCCTAAGTACAGACTCATCCCCCCGGACTTGTCTTGTCTATACTTTATAGCAGCTTCTGTGTGTGGTAGTTTAGTCCTTTAATAATGAAGGTAGATTACCTTTTTTCTTTTTGACTTTTTATGGGGTGGCCGTCTGGGTTCTCGCCTTGGCCGTGCCTACGGTCCTGTATATACTGGTGGGGTTCCTTTCATGCCAGAGCTGTCTTAGACAGTTTCACATTAGTCAGTAGCCACGCGTAATGACAGCGTTTAGAGGTACCTTTTGATTTCCCGTCTTGCCTTCCATTTATTCTGTCTTATGAGAAATATGGTTTTCATTTTTCATTTATAAAGTTTTGGTGTTACATCTAATAGCTTAAGCTACCACAACTTAGCTATTAGATCTATAGAAAGAGGTTGTCCATTCTAACTGGTGGGGGGAATACCAAATGTATATACCTTCTCTTTCTTTTTGTAGTTCAAAACTTAACTAGTATTTATTTTGCCCTACACTCTATTAATACGTACAAAACCATGATAAACCGTCACATTTTTTTCTTTTTATTTATCTTTGTTATAAATGCATAATAAAAGAGGTGTCAAATTATACAAATTGACCACCTCTTTTATGTCAAATTCACTTATCATTTAAATCCACTTATCTACTTTCCTTTAACCTAATAGCCACATACTACTTCATAGCAAGCTTTAATAGTGGCATAGCCTTCTAATTCATCCTTCTCTTCGCCGCCTGGCATACTTATATAGCTAAAATCTTTCCCTAAATACTCTTTCATACCCATTAAGAAGAAGGGTGAATGGGTAGTGAGTACAAATTGAATCCTTGGGAAGGTCTTTATAAGAATAGGAAGGATCTCCTTTACAAAGCGCATATGTAAGTTTTGGTCTATCTCATCTATAATAACGATGCCTTCTACTTCATCAAACTTAAATTCTTTCCCTGTATTTAAAAAGTCATATTCTTTAATAATGCTTACAAAGAGTGATAAGACCATAATCTCACCTGATGATAAGAAAGAAAAGTCAGAGGCCATTTCTATTTCTGGCTCATTATGCTTCTTAATGAAAATTGAAATGGCTCTTGTCTTCTTGTTAGATACGCCAATACGCGCGTATTGAATATTGTTGTACTTACAAGTATAGATTACACTTAGGAGATTGTTAATCATGGTCAAAATCATAGTGTTCTTGCCTTTGTAACCACATACTTGATTTACCTGTGCAGGTATATAGTCTCCTGTAGGCATCTTAATATAGTATTCCTTAAGTTCCGTCAGTTGCTCGTATAGATACTTATCAAGAAGTACATCTAAAATCCATTCTTCTACTTCTTCAAGTAAGTTCCCCTTTATGATTTTAGAAGCTTCATTGGTTTTGTTCTTTGAGGTTTTCTTATAAAGAAGTCTACCCCCTTCTTTCTTTTCAAACCAAGCAGGATTGTAGTAGCGATCTGTAGGAAAATAAGCCAGTACTTGTTTCTTTAAGTTTGTGTGGGTTTTAATAATATTTTTATAACAGCCTGTCTCTAGAAATTGCTGCTTTACATTTAAGGCTTGTATGTCTTCGTTCATCATAGATTGATGCACGTTTTTAGATACCACATTAATATAATCTGCATACTGGTCCTTTTCCTTAAATCTAATCTTTACCATAGATTCATTGGCACCCGTATGAATATACTTTTTGTTTTCTAGTTTGTAAATCTCATTTATATCTTCTTTCTCTTTGCCTCTTCCTTCTGCTTGCTGTATAGCAATCATAGAATCCACTAAATTAGTAAGTAGAAGCGTTTTCCCCGAACCATTTTGGCCTGTAATAATCAAGGGCTTAGGATTCCCATTGTCATAGAACTTGGCCTTAATCTGTGCGTTTTTAATGGCACCGTAATGCTTAATGTTAATATCACTAATATACACTTAAAATCCCCCATTTTTATATGAATTACCTGACGGATTATATTATAGCAGATATTAACATTTATTTCCAAATATTATATTTGATTTCCAAATTTTAATTTTGCAAGCACGAATTTAATGGCTGTATAGGTAATGGTTTCTGGTAAATGTTCTTTAATAGGTTTTAAAAGGCTAGGGCCCACTTCTTTAATTGCTTTTTCTATAAGATCTTCTTCTTCCTTACTCATAAAGGTGCTAAAGTCTACTTCTAATCCTTCTTCTATACATTTAACAAGATGGTTGTCTACTGTATTACGTGTTAGACCACGTTCCTTTGAAATACTATCTAAATCCATGCCTTCCTTATATAAATCATAAGTAAATAAATAACTTTCTTGGCCACTTTCATTCTTTAGGCTGGCTTCTTTTTTAGGCTTTGAAGTCGCTAACTTTTGTAATTGTTTTGGAAGAATATCTGGTTTTACAATGCTCTTTTCTGTCACATACTCCTGTATACATTTTTCAAAGTGTATCCCATACTTTTCGTATTTGGCACTTCCTATTCCACTTATTTGTAACATTTCTTCTTTATCAGTTGGATAATACTTACTCATTTCATTTAAGGTTACATCAGAAAAGATGATAAATGGTGGTACACGATGTTCTTGCGCCAGCTCTGTACGTACGCCTTTAAGTATACTTAGTAGTTCAGTGTCTACTGGTAAGCCATCCCCTTCAACTACAACTGCCACTTCTTCTTTCCTTAAAGTTATACGCATATTTACTTGTACTTGTCCACGTAATACTTCATAACTAAGTGGTGTAAGTCTTAAAACAGGGAATTTATCTCCGTCTAAGCCAATATACTTTTCTGCAATGAGGAAGGACATAATTTCTTTAATGGTTTCTTTAGGATAGTCTTTCATAATCCCATAAGTAGATAGGGTTTGGAAACCAAATTGTCTCACCTTTTGAGTCTGGGCACCTTTTAGTACTTCTATTACAAATACCATACCAAAGCGTTCACCCATACGTTTAATACAAGAGAGAATCTTCTGTGCTTCTATAGTTATATCTTCTTGTTCTATATCACTATTACAGTTACCACAATGATCACAAAGTCTTGTAGGATTTTCCCCGAAGTAGCGTAGTATAGCATTTCTTAAGCAGCCTTCTGTATTGCAGTAGTCTACCATTTGGTTAAGCTTCTCATATTCTAGAGATAAATCTACTCCCATACCTGCATTTTCTATAAGCAGACGGTTAGTCATAATATCTGAGGCACTATACAGTAGGGTACATATAGAAGGTAGGCCATCTCTTCCTGCACGACCTGCCTCTTGGTAGTAGCTTTCCATATTTTTAGGCATATTGTAATGGAGTACATAACGGATATTTGACTTATCTATACCCATTCCAAAAGCATTGGTAGCAATCATAACCTTTGCCTTATCATAAAGGAAAAGTTCTTGAGCTTTATTTCTCTCAGCCTCACTTAGTCCAGCATGGTATCTTACCACTTCTACACCTTTTGCTAGAAGTTTTTCATAAAGGGCATCTACTGTCTTTCTTGTAGAACAGTAAATAATCCCACTATCTTCTTCATGTTTTTTAATATAGGAAAGTGTCCAGTCTAGCTTATGCTTAGGTCTTTCTACTTCAAAGTATAAGTTTGGACGATCAAAACCTGTTGTTAGACAATATGGCTCTTCTAACTGAAGTAACTGAAGAATATCTTGCTTTACCCTTGGTGTGGCTGTAGCTGTAAATGCACCTATTACTGGCCTTTGTGATAGACTTCTAATGAAGCCAGATATATTTCTATAGCTTGGCCTAAAGTCATGTCCCCACTGGCTTACACAGTGTGCCTCATCTACAATGACAAAATCTATAGGAAGCCCTTGGCATAAACTTATAAAATCATAAGATTCTAACCTTTCTGGTGCCACATAAATGAGTTTGTAGCGTCCCATTCTAGCTTCTTCCATTACTTCACGGTACCCTGTAGCACTAAGTGTACTATTAATAAGGGCTGCTTCTACTCCCATCTCTCTTAGAGCGTCTACTTGGTCTTTCATAAGAGAAATAAGTGGAGAAATAACTAGACTTACCCCTGGACTACATAAAGCTGGTACTTGATAACATATAGACTTTCCTGCTCCTGTTGGCATAATTCCTAGCACATCCCTATCTTGTAACAAAGCACTTATTATTTCTTCTTGTCCTAATCTAAAGCTACTGTATCCAAAATACTCTTTTAAAATTTCTAATGGCTTCATAAACTCCTTACATCCTTTGTTCTAATCTTTTATTACTCTTTATTCCATCATACTACATTTTCTAAGTATCGTCTTCATACTTTCTCACCTTTTCCTATAGGCTCCTTATAAGCCTTGCCTTATTCATCCTTCTATAAACACGTGTAGCCTTATACATTTACCACAGCTTCACAATACAAAAAGAGGACGTGTCCTTCACATCCTCTTCCCTCCATTTATCTATTTATTATTTAACTCAGTCTAAAGTACTCTATCTTATCTTCTAATACTCTTGCTTCACTTGCTAATTCTTCACTTGTAGCTAAACACTCCTGTGCGGTCGCTGCTGTTGTTTGAACCACTTGTGAGATTTCCTCTACAATTGCAGTAACTTCATTTGCAGCATTTGCTTGTTCTGTAGCTGTATGGCTTACCTGTTCTACTTGTGCAACAACATTGTCTACACTATCTATAATGTGAGTAAATGACTTGTTTGTCTCTTCAATAAGTGCTGTACCTCTTGCCACTGTGCTCACTGTAGATTTCACTAAATGAGCTGTTTGTTTAGCTGCATCTATACTGCGTTCTGCTAGTTCCCTCACTTCACTTGCAACTACTGCAAAGCCTCGTCCTGCTTCTCCTGCACGTGCTGCTTCTATAGCTGCATTAAGAGCAAGTAGATTAGTTTGTGATGCAATTTGGCTAATGACTTCCATAATTTCAGAGATTTGTGAAGTAGCTTTTTCAATATCTCCCATAGCTTCTACCATATGATTCATCTGACTATGACCATTTTCGATTTCTGTCATTACATTTTGAGCTAGATCGTTCACTTTTTGGGTTGCTTGACTACTTGCTTGAATTTGATCTGCTACACTATTCATTGTTGCATTTAATTCTTCTATTAAAGCTGCCTGTTCTGTTGCTGAACCTGATAGGCCTGTTGCTACTTCTGATACTCTATCTGCTTGTAAAAGAATATTTTCTGATACACCTTGTATATCTGATATAGTCACATGAAGCTTCTTAGTAATACGTCCTAGTGAATCCTTAATCGGTGCAAAATCTCCTACATATTCCGTTGTACTTACTACATCTAAATTCCCTTTTGCTAGATTTTCTAGTACATAACCAATATCTTCAATATAGGTGTGAATATTTTCTACCATGCCAGACAATGCTTTGTACAGACTTTCTACCTCATCATTAGTTGTAATAGGTTCCATCTTCGTCTTAAGGTCGCCTTCCATAAGCTTAATAGCACGTTCTGTCACCCTAATGATTGGTCTTGTAAGCCTATCTGCTAATTTATAAATATTTAGTCCACCTAGAATAAGACATACTACGCATAGAACTATCATAATGACGTTGAGCATTGTTACTTCTTTTAGCATTTGTGCCTTAGGTAGTGCTACCCCTACTGACCAACCTGTATCACCAATAGGTGCATAACCAATAAGCATTTTATTGCCCGATACTCTATACTCTTCAACACCTGCTTGTCCTTCTACCATCTTCTTATGTATATTGGCTAGGGCAGCGAATGTTTTCTTTTCCTTAGCTAGTTCAAATATATTTTCTTTATTTTGAACACGTTCTATATCTGTGTGAGCTATAGTTGTACCTGCTTGGTTAATAATATAAGCTCTTCCTTGTTCCCCTATCTCAACAGTACTTATCATCTTCACTAGCTTTTCTACCTCAAAGGTAGCAACAAGCACATTGACCACTTCTTCATTATAAATAATAGGTGCAGATATATTGAAACTCATTTTGTTTGTGATAGGATTCATGGCTGGTGATGATAAATAAACCTGCCCCTTCATAGCTTCTTGGAAAATATCTAAATTTTTTATATTAGCTTTTTTCCCATTTTGTTCAATAATATCTCCGTTAGTGGTTGTCAAAATAATGCTATCTGCATCGATAGTCTTTCGACTATTTTCTAGTTCTTTAAATTTATCCTCTATTGATGTTTGAGGGTCTTGTATAGCCTTTAACTGACTTACATTTTCAACAATACTCTTATAAAAATTCAGTCTATGTTCTACTGTAGTAGCTGTCATTTGGGCTATTTCTGGAAGCATTTCTACACCAGTCTTACTCACTGCACGGTGAGAAGTTATAATAGACACGGTAGTCAAAATAATAGCTGTAATTAATAAAACCATAGAAAACTGAAAGGTTACTTTACCTTTAATTGTATTGTACTTATTAATGTTTAAATGCCAATCGTATTTTCTTTTCATGTTGCCCTCCTAGTTGTCTATTCTTAAGTAAATTTCCTTCATTATTGTAAACCAATATATTTTTATACACAAGTTTATACCTTAATGATTTTTACTTAGATAGGGTACGCGTTAACTAGGAGGGCTACTTATCTCTATTGATTTTTCAGTTCAAAATACTCTATGAGTCCTTGCAAACTTTCTGCTTGTGCTGCTAATTCCTCACTTACTGCAGCACTTTCTTGTGAAGTAGATGAGTTGGTTTCAACAACTTCTGATAATTGTTTTGTCCCCTCTACAAGTTCTTCAATACTTACTTGTTGTCTCTCACTATTTTTAAGAAGTATTTGTGCAATATGAGCTGTTTCTTCTACTGAAGTTACAATTTGTGCTAGTGCACCAGCTGTATCTTTTGCCATACTTTGACCTTCTCCTACAGTCATAAGGCTTTCTTCTACTATAGCTTCTATTTCTTTTACTGTTTGTGCACTTTTATCTGCTAAATCTCTTATTTCATTAGCTACTACTGCAAAGCCTCTACCTGTATCCCCTGCTCTTGCTGCTTCTATTGCTGCATTTAAAGCGAGTAAGTTGGTTTGTTTTGCAATGTTTTCAATGCCTTTAATAGCCTGAGCAATTCTTTGACTAGAGCCATTAATACTTTCCATAGATACTAGTAATTTATCCATGAACATAGCACCTTCATTTGCTCTATCTTTAGCTACATTAGAGATACTACTTGTTTGGTTGATCTGTTCTACTGTCTCAGCTGTATTTCTAGAAATCTCTTCTGTAGAAGCTATAAATTCTTCTATAATGCTAGCTTGTTCTGTTGCCGCTCTTGCTAGTTCTGTTGCGCCTTTTGCTATATCTTCTGCTCCACTACTTACTTCCTTGGCAGATTGATTAATATTACCTAAAGTCTCATTTAACTTGTTACTAATTTGTGCAAGAGACTGCTTAATTGGTGCAAAATCACCTATATAATCTATAGTTACTTCTTGACTCATATTCCCATTTGCCATCTGTTCTAACTGGATACGAATATCATTAACATAGACATTTAAGCTTCTTATTGTTTCACGCATGCTCTTTGCAACTTCTCCAAACTCATCTTCTTTGTTGTAAGTTACATCAATATGTAGGTTACCTTTTGCTACTTCTCCCATAGCAACTCTTAGTTCTTCCATAGGCGTCATAATGGTTTTGCCTAGTCTATTTACAATTTTAAAAGTTAAACTTAGTGCGCCTAATGCGATAACAATAGTACTGATTAAAGCGATAAGCTCCATTATATTAGCAGTTTTTCCTTGTGCTTGGGTATTTGCTACTCTTCTTTCACTTATTTTACTTAATAAGAAAGTGGCATCATCATGCATTGGAACGTATTTATTCATAAATACATCCATAGCTTTTTCTCTACCTTCTTCAGTATGTTTATCCATATATGAGATAATTTCTTCTCTAACAGCTACTGTTTCATCAAGGGCTTTATCATATGCCTCTAGTAGTTTTGTATCTTCTCCTTTTACAGTTAACTTATATTCATCTAATGCTTTAGTCAGATCAGCTCTATCTTGAGTAAATAAATCCATGTACTTATTACTTGCTTCTACGCTATCTGAATGAATAGCCATAAGTAAATTTCTTTGCATAGATACAGTATCTCTTCTCATTTGCCATACTCTATCTGCATTTGGCATAGTATATTCACTATATTGTTTTACTTGATTACCTATAACCCCTATGCTTACAATTGATATGATTCCTAGTAAGATTATAAGGCCTACTATAAGGCTAAAGCTAAATATTAATCGCTTTTTTATATTCATTTTTTCAATCCATATTTTCATTGTCTCTTTTTCTCCTTCATTCATAATAAAATACGTTTAGTCATTTATATATTATTTGATATTTATAATTCATGGTTCCTTATATTACCATTTCCTGACTCATTATTGTAAACTATTTTACATTTATATACAAGTATGCTTTATGTAAAGTAATCATTTCTCTTTTCTATGAAATTTGCACACAAAAATCCTCATTTTCTCTTTCTAATGTATATCTAGACAACTAGTATTTTAATTTAAAAACCTCTATACTATAAAGATATGTAATGACATTATTCATAATTATATTTATTTTCTATAGAGGAGGTCATAAATAATGGAGAAGAATAATTCTCAGTCGGAAAAGCTGGGTACAATGCCGATAGGTAAATTACTTGCAAGCATGTCTATACCAGCTATTTTTTCTATGTTAGTTCAATCACTTTATAATGTGGTGGATAGTATTTTCGTATCACGTATCGGGGAGGATGCTTTAACAGCTGTTTCTCTTGCCTTTCCACTACAAATGCTTATTATTGCTTTTGCCCTAGGAGTTGGTGTGGGGGTAAACTCACTTATTGCTCGTAAACTAGGTGAGGGGGATCGGGAAGCCGCTTCTAAAACTGCAAGTACAGGCTTTTTCCTAGCTATTATCAATGCACTTGTGTTCATGCTTCTTGGACTTTTTGCTAGTCATTTCTTTATGAAGCTTTTCTCACAAAATGAAGCCATTATTGATATGGGAACTTCTTACTTAAGTATTGTATTAGTCTTTTCTTTTGGTATTTTCATTGAAACAAATTGCTCTAGAACACTTCAAGCCACAGGAAATATGATTATTCCTATGTTTTCTCAGCTTATTGGAGCCATTACAAATATTATTTTAGACCCTATTATGATTTTTGGTCTTCTTGGTTTCCCTGCTATGGGTATTAAAGGTGCAGCTATTGCTACGGTTATTGGACAAATATTCTCTATGATTTTCGTCCTTATTATGTTTAGAATTAAATCCCACGATGTCCATCTTCAAATACGTGGCTTTAAACTAGAAAAGTCTTATATTATAGATATTTATAAAGTAGGTCTACCAACTATTATTATGAATGCCATTGGTTCTTTAACGACTACTTTCCTAAATGGTATTTTAATAAGCTTCTCTTCAACAGCCGTTGCTATCTTTGGGATTTACTTTAAACTTCAATCCTTTATCTTTATGCCAGTATTCGGTTTAGTACAAGGTTCTATGCCTATTATGGGTTATAACTACGGCGCTAATAATAAAAAGCGTTTCATGCAAACACTTAAGCTTGCGCTCCTTACTTCCTTTACCATTATGCTTATAGGAACTTGTATCTTCTGGATATTCCCAGCCCAACTTCTAGCTTTATTTGATGGTAGTCCTGAAATGATTAAGATGGGTGTTTATGTACTACGTGTCATTAGTTTATGCTTTATTCCAGCAGCCTTTGGTATTACTTTATCTACTATGTTCCAATCTATTGGACATGGCTTTAAATCATTACTTATGTCACTTTTACGTCAGCTTGTACTCATTATTCCTTCAGCTTGGTTCTTTGCAACCAATATAGGTTTAGATGCTGTATGGTTCTGCTATCCACTGGCTGAGATTACCTGTGCACTTATCTTTATGCCACTAGCTGCTATTGTTGTAAAAAAGGCTTTTGCTGCTAAAGCCTTAGAGGTATAAAAAAGAAGTATGAAGTCCTGTTGCAAAATGCATCAGTCTATAAAAATATATAAGTACGTTGTATATATGAAAACGAGCCATAAAACTAAACTTTCGATTAGTTTTATGGCTCGTTTATTAGTATCTTAAGCTTTCATAAGCTCTTTGTATTTCTATTAACTCTTGTTCTGTAAATTTCTTTGCAATGTATCTAGCTTGCTCTATACGTTTAAGTGATTTTTCAACTTGTTCTTCAAATACTTGAATTTCTCTTAAATTTTCACCTTTTGCCACGTTTACTCTACGACGTATATTTAGTATATCTTTAACGATTTGTTCTTTGTTCATACTCTAGAAATCTCCTTATATCTGTGTCCTTTTCTTCGCTTCTATATTATAGAAATTTCTAAGTCTTGTAAAGCCACTTCTATTTATATAAGCTTCCACTTATTTACTATATCTTGGATATGTGCTATATAAACTTCTCTTGTACTCTTATAGCTTCCAAGTCCTTTTTGAACTACATAAACTTCCTTACCTAAGGCTTCTAATCCACTTCTAAAAGACTCCTTATGTTCTCCCATTACATCTCTTAATATATGCATACCTGCTACAAGCATAAAAGGAACAATAGTCACCTTATCTTTCTTAAAAGGTATTTGCTCTAAATCACATCTATCTTCTAATGTAGTCACCATACAATTTAGCATTGTATCATCTAGCATTTCTTGTAGGTGAGCATAAGATATGTGTGCCTCGTGGGTTGTTCCATGACCTAGCAGTAGCAAATCTGTATCTAAGTCACTATAAACCTCTTCTATCTCTTTTACTACTTTATCATAATCCTTTTGGGTACTTAAAAGAGCCTTGCCCACTTCTATTTTTAGCCCTTCTTTTAGTTCCTTATCTTCATACCTACTTTTAAGTTCTAAAAGCTTGTCATACTCTATTCCTTCTATTAGAAAAAGAGGTTGAATAATAATATACTTATACCCCTTCTCTTTTAAACTTTCCATACATGCTTCAGGTGATAAAATTTCAAGTCCATGCTCTAGGGCTAAACGCTTTCTTAAAAAGCTTGAGGAAAAACTTTCATATATATCCCACTGGGGAAATCTCTTTTTTATGTCCTCTATACAAGGGTCTATACTTTCTCTTTTTTGTTCTAAATAACTTGTTCCAAAGCTAACAACTAAAATGGCCTTTTTCATATGCTTTAAGCTCCTCTATGTCTAAAGTAGCAAGATAATTAAGGATATTTTTCTTTTCTATTTCATCATTTACCGTTGCTAATACCTTACTACGTAAACGTTCATGTAGGTCTATAAGCTCCTCATAGGATGCATCATACTTTGATTCTAATTCTTCTTTAATTCTAGCGGCTAAGGAAGGACTTGCTCCTCCTGTAGAAACTGATATAATAAGTGACCCACGTCTAAATGATGATGGGACAATGAAATTTGAAAGTTCCTTGTTGTCTACTACATTGCAAAGCTTATTCGCACGTTTGCAGTAAAGACCGATTGACCTATTAACCTCTTCATCATCTGTGGCTGCTACTACTAAAAAACTATCTGCACAGTCACCTTCTTCATAGCATTTGTAAATACGGTTTACTTCATGCCCCAGCTCCTTAAATCCATCTATAAAACTAGGTGCTATAATATGGAGATCACACTTTTCTTTCATTAACGTAACAGCTTTTCTATAAGCTACCTTGCCACCACCTACAATAGTAACCTTTTTTCCCTCTAAATTTAAACATGCTGCGTACATCCTTGTCCCCTCCTATTTTTCACTTAGAAACTGTGATAAATATTTTCTAAAGAAATCTACCATGAAAGTCTTATTAGGTATAATTTCTTCTTTGACCCTTTTACTTGTCTCATAGGCCATTTCATACTCACTCTTTGTAATTTCTCCCGTATCAAGTGCTTCTTGTAGTTCATCTTCATCTAGTATACGAACCTGTCCATTTGCCCCTTGTACCACATCTAAGTATAAATCATCAAAGTAAGGAATACCTTCTTTAGTTACTCCCTTA
Organism: uncultured Eubacteriales bacterium; assembly: GCA_900551325.1. Taxonomy (GTDB): domain Bacteria; phylum Bacillota; class Clostridia; order Lachnospirales; family Cellulosilyticaceae; genus Holtiella. The sequence goes on from URVM01000001.1 coordinate 322,138, forward strand.
TCTTTAATCATATCAAAGTACCATTCAACTTCTTCGTTATTTACATTGTATACTACTGATACACTCCAATTTTCATCATCAGGTAAAAAGATAAGCCCTTTGTATCCATTGTCACATAAGCATATTTCATTTCCTTCACCATGTTCTACAACAAGCTTAAACTTCACTGTATCAATATCAAGAAAAGCCATATACCCACTCATCTCATCTTGAATGTATATCCATTTATAAGTATAGTTTTCTAACCATGTCCAATTACGTCCATCTAAATATTTTCTTTTCATTTATCCATTTCCTTCTGCCCTGTCGTTTCATATCTGTCTACTATATTATATATAAAAATCCTTCTTATTTATATACAATCCTTAAAATAATACGCTTTCAATTTTCAAATTATAGTTTTTAGATAAGTCAACATAACCATTATCTACCCTTACTACTGGCCTAGATAACATTTGTTTATTAATCATAACGATATAGCCTTTTTTGTTGTTATTTAAAAGCACTGTTTTATTAATATAAGTTTCTACTACTCGCTCTAAAAAAACAAGTAGATAACGGGCATCGTATTTTAAGAAGCCTTCTTTTCTAAATTCTTCTATCACATCAAAAGGACAAATAGCTCCTCTATATACTCTATTCGAAGTCATGGCATCATATACATCTGCAATAGTTACAATTTTAGTAAAATCACTTATTTCATGGCCCTTTATCCCTCTTGGATAACCTGTCCCATCACATCTTTCATGATGTGCATAAACAGCCTCTATAATACGATTATCTAACCCTTCATCTTTTAGAATTTCATAACCTAAACTAGGATGCATCTTTATGGTGGCAGATTCGCTTTTTGATAGACAGCTTGGTTTTTTAATAATTTCTTCTGGTACCATAAGTTTACCTATATCGTGGAGCAACCCACATAAAGTAAGGACTTGTACTTCCTCCTTAGGAAAGTCAAGCCATCTGCCCATCATACTACAAATCAGTGCTACATTGACACAATGTATATAGGTTGCATCATCATAGCCTCTCATGAGCTGAAGCATATCAAATACATGCAAACTACTTTTACTTTGTTTTTCTATATCTTCTATTTCCTTGATCAGTTCCTGTACATCTATCTTCTCATTTTTTAAAATAATATGATTCAAACTTCCACGTAAATGATTTACAGATTGTAATAAAGTTTCTTCAAACCTTTTAAATTCCCTAGAATAAGTAATATTAACTTTGTCAACTTTATGATTTTTTATTTTTATAATCATGTGTTTAGTCAAAACACTATGTTTAGGTAAAATGAGTCTTCCATATGAGTCAAACACATCTTTACCCAATATCATCCCCTCTTTTAACTGAGTCGTAAATATATCCTCATTAACCATGCCCTCTCCCCCCTCTTATTTCTAAACCTAATACCTCTACTATATTTTTATCACTTTTTTTCATACAATACAATGAATTCATTACAATTTGTCATATTAAGATATTTTTTAAGGAATTTTAGAAATAAAAAAGCAAACCATCTGGTTAAATCCCCTATAGTTTGCTTCTTTTAAATGGTTATAATATATCTTTTAAAGTATACTTACTAAACTCTTCGATAAACTTTTCTAAGGAGTGATTAATAATGTCTTTAAGCTTACATTCCTTACTCATAAATCCACAAGTTAATTCTGTCTTTAAGCAACTTACTAGATGAAGATTATCTTCTGTGATTTTTAATATATCTCCTAGATTAATCTCTTCTGGCGGTAGTCCTAACTTTACACCTCCAGCTCGTCCTTTAGTGGATATAAGATAATCCGTCTTTGCTAGTTTATGAATGACTTTCTTTAGGTGATGTTCTGACACTTCAAGTTTAGCTGCTAATCGTTCTACTGTACAAAGTTCATCTTCATGTGTTCCCATATATATAAGTACACGAAATGTATAATCTGTAAACTTAGATAGTTGCATAAGTTCATCCCCTTTCATTTTTTATTCTTATTTTAACAGGTCTGTATATGAATATAAAGGTTTTATATTAAAATGTTTATTTTACTTGCACATTTATTTTTTATATGTTATATTAAATGTGCATTTAAAATATACATTAAAGAGGTGTCTCTACTTGAATAGCTTTTCTCTAAAAAAATATATTTATATTATTTTAGGCAGTTTATTTTTAGGGCTAGGTCTTATAGGCGTATTTTTACCTATTCTTCCTACAACACCCTTTCTTATGCTAAGTTGTTATCTTTATAGCCTTAGCTCTAAGAAATTTCATAATTGGCTTATAAATACCAAGCTCTATAAAAAATATGCTAAAGACTTTGTAGAAAATAGGCAGCTTACTCTAACAAGAAAAATTTTTCTTCTTAGTTTTGCTTCAATCATGCTTCTCTTTCCTTTATTAATTTTACAAGGCATTTTAAAGCTATTTATTGTAGGCACCTACTTCTATCTTTATTATTATTTTATTTTTAAAATCAGAACAATTAGACATACATAGGAGGACTTATTATGTTAGATCAAAAAACAATTGAAATTATAAAAAGTACTGTTCCCGTGTTAAAAACACACGGTTTAGATATTACAAAGCGTTTTTACGAAATCATGTTTATTAACAATCCAGAAGTTAAACCTTTCTTTAATATGGATAGACAAAATTCTGGTGAACAACCAAAGGCACTTGCTATGACTGTTTTAGCAGCAGCCCAAAATATTGACAATCTAGGTGCACTTCTTCCAGCTGTTCAAAAAATCGGCACACGTCACGTAGAAGTAGGCATTCTCCCTGAACATTATCCTATCGTTGGTAAAAACTTACTTATTGCTATTAAAGAAGTATTAGGCGATGCAGCTACAGATGAAATTATGGATGCTTGGGAAAAAGCATACGGTGTTATTGCCGAGGTATTTATCCAAGTTGAACAAGAGATTTACGCTAAAGAAGCTTAATCTATAATCCCCCTCTTCCTAACATATAAAAAGAAGTGATATAAATACCTTCCATCCATTGGTATTTATATCACTTCTTTTATTTATATCTTCATTTATATCTTTATTTGTATCTTGTTTATATCTTCACTCATATCTTTATTTATGTTTCTACTTAAATAAAGATCTGCTTATATATTTATCTGGTTATATAAATATCTGCTTATATATTTATATATGGATTTATCTATACTTTTTATGCATGTGCTATAGCAAGTGCCTTACCTATCGCTTCAAGTGTACGGTCTAAATCTTCTTTTGTATGTGCTGTGCTTAAAAACATAGCTTCATACTGAGCTGGGCCAATAAGTACACCTTGTTCTAGTAAGCTCATAAAGTAACGATTAAACTTAGCTGTATCACAGGTCATAGCATCCTCATAGTTACGTACTTCTCGTTCTGTAAAGAATAGACATACAAGTGAACCAACTTGTGCCACATGATAGTTTAAATCTAATACTTTAAGATGTGAACGTATACCTTCTGCTAGGTATAGGGCCTTTTCTTCAAGCTCTTTATACACTTCTTTGTGGTCACGTAAGTAGGAAAGTTGTTGCTTACCAATATACATAGCAAGTGGATTTCCTGATAGTGTACCTGCTTGGTATACTGGTCCTACTGGTGAAACCATATTCATAATCTCATCCTTACCTGCATAAGCACCTACTGGAAGGCCTCCACCTATAATTTTCCCGAAACATACCATATCTGGTTCAATATCAAAGTATTCACGACTACTTCCATAAGCAATTCTAAAACCTGTAATGACCTCATCAAAGATAAGTACTGCACCATAGTCTTTTGTTAGCTTACGAAGTGCTTCTAAAAATGTCTTATCTGCTGGTACAAGACCCATATTGCCACCAATTGGCTCTACAATAACAGCTGCTATTTCTTCTCCTTGCTCTTTGAAGATAGACTCCACTGCTTCTATATCATTGTATGGTGTGACAAGGGTATGTTTTACTACATCTGTTGGCACACCTGCACTTGTTGGCACACCATAAGTAATAGTACCTGAACCTGACTTTACAAGTAGAGCATCTGAATGTCCATGGTAACACCCTTCAAACTTAAGGATTTTGTTACGTCTGGTATAGCCCCTTGCTACTCTTAGTGCACTCATAGTAGCTTCTGTTCCTGAGTTTACCATACGTACTTTATCTATACCTGGGTACGCCTCTACAATAAGTTTAGCCATTTCTACTTCTATAGCAGTAGGTACACCGTAGCTTGTTCCTTTAGCTACCATATCCGAGATACCTGCTGTAATATGCTCATTGCTATGACCAAGTATAAGTGGTCCCCATGAACATATATAGTCAATGTATTCATTTCCATCTACGTCCCATATGTGGCTCCCCTTAGCATGGTCAATAAAAATAGGATTACCTCCTACTGATTTAAATGCACGTACTGGACTATTTACACCACCTGGAATATATTTAACTGCTTCATTAAAAAGTTCTTCTGAACGTTTATGCTCCATTATGCTCTCCTTAGTTTCTCTTATATTCTATATCCATTTACAAAGTTCTTTAGCAAAATAAGTAATAATCATATCTGCCCCTGCACGTTTAATGGAAAGAACGCTTTCATAAATGGCTCTTTCATCTAAAAGACCATTTTCTACTGCAAGTTTAAGCATAGCATATTCACCACTTACATTGTAGGCTGCAATAGGCATATTGAACTCATCTTTTACTCTTCTAATAATGTCTAAGTAAGAAAGTGCTGGTTTCACCATTACAATATCTGCGCCTTCTTCAATATCAAGAGCTACTTCACGTAGGGCCTCATCAGAGTTTGCTATATCCATTTGATAAGTTTTACGATCTCCAAAAGCTGGTGCTGAATGAGCCGCCGCACGGAATGGACCATAGAAACTTGAAGCATACTTGGCACTATAGGCCATAATAGGTACATTTATAAATCCAGCTTCATCTAAGCCAGTACGTATAGCTGCTACACGTCCATCCATCATATCTGAAGGTGCTACCATATCTGCTCCTGCCCTCGCATGACTTACAGCTATACGTGCTAAATAAGGAAGGGTTACATCGTTTTGCACACTACCATTGCTATCCAAAATACCACAGTGACCATGGTCTGTATATTGACACATACATACATCTGTAATTACATACATAGTAGGTGCAAGTTCTTTTACTTTTCTAATAGCTTTTTGTACAATACCTGTATCGCTATAAGCTTCTTTGCCGTAAGCATCCTTTTCATCTGGTATACCAAACAGCATAACCCGACCAATTCCTAGGCTTACAAGTTCAGCAACTTCCTCCTCTAAACGGTCAATAGAGTAGTGATAAATCCCCTTTAATGAAGAAATCTCTTCTTTTACATTACTACCTTCTACTACAAAGATAGGGTAAATTAAATTTCTTCTTTCTAAAGTTGTTTCTCTTACCATCTCACGAATAGCCATATTTGTACGTAATCTTCTTGGTCTTTTAATCATAACCTACGCCTTCTTTCTTTATACTTCTTCATATAAGCACTGTATTAAGCCATCTATTGTAAAAGGATTTGCCTCTTTATAAACTTCTAAATCTAAGCTTTTCATTGTTCCGCTTGTAATTTCACCAATAGATATACATTTAATCTGCTTAACTTTTTCCCTTTGTTCTTCATTTAAAAGCTCTATAAAGTTTCTTACAGTAGAAGAACTTGTAAAAGTAATATAATCTATGTTTTCTCTTTCAAGAATATGTGTGAGTAAACTTTTTGAGCTTTCATTTAATACTGTATCATACATAATGAGAGTTTCAACTGGACAAATTTTCTCTATTCTTTCAAAAAGGACTCCTCGTGCAAGATTGCCTTGTGGCATAAGTACTTTGTCTTCTTCCGTAAGTTTATCTTCTAAAAGCTTAGCTATACCTTCTTGGGTAAAACGCTCTGGCATAAAGTCTGGACGAATCCCATAGCTTTCAAGACTTTTGCTTGTTGCACTGCCTACTGCTACTACTTTCATCTGTCCTAGTGCTCTTGCATCTTTTCCTAGTGTATAAAGTCTTTCAAAGAATAAGTTTACTGCATTTTGGCTGCCAAATACAATATAACTATATGTATCTAGTCTCTTTAAAGTTTTATCTATTGTCTCATCTTGTCTTGGTTTAATCTCTATAGTTGGTATTTCAAATACATTGGCCCCTAAAGTTTCAAGTTTAGCCTTAAGCTCACTACTTTGTGTACGTGAACGCGTCACCATAATGTTTTTCCCAAAGAGTGGACGTTTTTCAAAGAAATTAAGCTGTTCTCTTAAACCGACTACTTTTCCTACAACAATAAGACTTGGAGAAGTGAGTCCACCTTGTTTTACTTCTTCTTCAATAGTTGAAAGTGTACCTATTGCTACTTTTTGGTTGGCTCTTGTTGCCCAGTTAATAACAGCTGCTGGTGTAGATTGGTCTAATCCATTTTCTATTAACTTACTACATATTTTATTTAAGTTACTTAGTCCCATTAAAAAGACTAAGGTGCCTTCCATACTTGCTAAAGCACTCCAATTAATTCTATCTTCACTCTCATCTTTAAGATGACCTGTAATCACATGAAAAGAAGGTGTATAGTCTCTATGGGTAATAGGAATACCAGCATAGCAAAGTCCACCAATAGCAGAAGTAATACCTGGTACCACCTCAAAAGGTATGTTTCTTTCAAAAAGGTACTCTCCTTCTTCTCCACCACGTCCAAATACATAAGGGTCTCCACCTTTTAAACGTGTTACGATCTTTCCTTCTTTTGCTTTTACTGCTAGCACTTCATTAATCTCATCTTGTGTCATGGTATGATTACTTGAAGCTTTACCTACATAGATGAGTTCCGTATCAGCTCCTGCAAGCTTTAAGAACTCTGGATTGGCTAAACGATCATATACAAGTACCTGGGCTTCTTTTATACATTCTAACGCTTTTAAAGTAAGGAGTTTAAAGTCTCCAGGGCCTGCTCCTACTAAGTATACTTTTCCACTCATCTTTTCACTTCCTCCATTACTCTACTTGCTAAGTTATAACCCAAGTTTCTAGCATCTTCTATACTACCACATAGGCCTTCTATCTCTTGTTTTACAAGTTTGGTTCCTTCTTCATCACCAAGGAGACCTATAAGATGTAAATGTCCTTCTTCTAATGTAGCTGATGCACCAATTGGTAAATGACAACTTCCATCTACCCCTTCTAAAAAGGCACGTTCTGCTTCTATTTGTAATTGACTCATTAAATCTTCTATTGGACGAATAAGGTTATAAATTCTCTCATCTTCCTTACGAATTTCTATAGCTAAAGCACCTTGTGCTGGGGCTGGTATCATCTCATGAATAGGTAAGTAATAACCTATTTCTTCTTCTCTTCCTAGACGCTTAACCCCTGCTGCTGCAAGTACAATCCCATCTAAGTTTTCCGTTTCAATCTTACTTATACGTGTATCAATATTACCTCTAATAGGTTCTATTTGTAAATCTGGTCTAAGAGCTAAAAGTTGATACTTTCTCCTTTTACTGCCCGTTCCAATACGTGCACCTTTTGGTAGTTCATCTATATGCTTAATAGGCTTCTTTAAAATAAGTACATCACGAGAATCTTCACGAATAGGTGTGTATGTAAATTGAAGCCCTTCACATACCTGACTTGGCATATCCTTCATACTATGAATGGCTATATCAATTTCACCTTCTAAAAGTTGTTGCTCGATTTCTTTTACAAAGATCCCTTTATCACCTATTTTATCTAAAGGAACATTTTGAATCATATCCCCCTTAGTCTTAATAATTTTCATTTCAAATTCCACTTGAGGATTACAAGCTTCAAGCTGACTTACTACCCATTTGGATTGGGTAAGTGCAAGTTTACTTCCTCTTGTTCCAACAACAACTTTCATTTTCGTCACCATCCTAATTCCCTTTTAATTATTACTTTCAGTTATAGTTCAAACAGTTCTTGAAGCATTTTCACATAAGCTTCTTGTTTATCCATATTTTCTACTTCTTTTAAAGCTTTAACAGGCTCTCTTATTAAACGCTTAAGAGAAGCCATCATCATCTTATCAATAATCTTATGCTCTCTTGGCGTAAGATCTAACTTATTTTCAATATAGTGCATACTATCTTTATGAATTTCTTGGCACTTTTCATTAAGCGACCTAATAGTTGGATCAATCTTACTCATTTTGAGCCACATCATAAAGTCTTCTACATAAGTCTTTGTAATTTCTGTGGCTTCATTTGCTAAAGCTTCTCTTTTAGCAGTATTTTTATCTGATATATCTTGAAGGGCATCCACATCATAAAGGTCTACATAATCAAGCATAGCTATCTTACTATCTACATCCCTTGGCATAGCTAAATCTAATATAGTAAGAGGTTTATATAGCTTCGGCATTTGCTCTTTGGTTAAGATTAAATGAGGAGAGGCTGTTGAAGTAATGACCACATCTACTTCTTCTATAAGTTCATAGCGTTTATCAAAGCCTACAGGTATGGCCTGCTCTAAATCACAAGCAAGCTCATTTGCTTTACAAAATGTACGATTTCCAATATATATCATCCCTGGTTCCTCTAAACTCAAGTACTTTAGTGCCAGCTGACTCATTTTCCCTGCGCCTAATACTAAAATTTTCTTTTCCTTTAAGGTTCCTAATCTTTCTTTAAGGAATTTAATACCTATATAACTAATAGATAAGGGATATTCAGATATCTTAAGTTCACTACGAATAAGTTTGCCACAAGTAATAGCTTCTCTAAACAATTTATTAAGTACTTTTCCACTTGCACCAATCTCCATAGCAAAAGCATGGGCATCTTTTACTTGACCAAGTATTTGATCTTCACCAATAACAATGGACCTAAGTCCTGCTGCTACTTCAAATAAATGCTTAACCGCTCTTTGCCCTGTTCGAATATATAAAAAAGGTTCCGCTGCCTCTTCTAAAATACCACTTAAAAGAGTACATACATCTTCTATAGCATTCTTAATATCTTTAGCTGCAATATAGATTTCACATCTATTACATGTGGAGACGATAACAAGTTCATTACTCGCTTTTTCTAAAAGTTCATCTATAATCTCTATTTTCTTCGAGTCTGCAAAACTTACCTTTTCCCTAATTTCTACTGGAGCTGTTATATGACTTAAACCAATGACTGCAATATCCATTATCCACCTCTTTACTTATGTCCCAAAACTATTTGCACTATTATTATACTATAATACTTGTTATCAAAAAATACTATTAAACCTACTCCTCTATTTCATCCTATTTATTCTCTATTCTTTTTTAGCTATTGTTTTCTTTATTTATTCTTTTCTTTATCTATTCTATTCTTTTCTTTATCTATTCTTTTCTCTATCTATTCTTTTCTCTATCTATTCTTTTCTCTATCTATTCTTTTCTTTAGTACTCTCTTCTATCCTCTTTAGTACTTATAGGAGGCATTCTACTCTTTCCATTCTGCCATCCTGATACCTAGAAACCTTGCTGAGGGGAGGTGGGTAGCAGCTGTAATCTGCCTATGAAACTTTCAGCTAAGAAACATACGAAATGAGAAAATGATGTTCTTAGCGCCACTGTCTGAGACAAAGTCGAGTTTGGCGCGTTATCATTTTGGAATGAGTTCTGTTTCTCTGAAAGTGGAATGAGCAGATGAAAGATGCTACCCACCTCCACTCAGCTACCCTAATACAAAAGAGCAGCATACTATAGTAGAATGCCCCCTATAATACCCTGCCCTTTTTTTAAAATTTATAATTATTTATTAGTGTCCGTCTTGACTTCCTGGACCTGCACCATTATGTTTAGCGATTGGCTTTACATTAATATTAGCACGTTTTTCATCTTCTTGCCAGTAGATACGTTCTGCAATTTGTGCTTCTGGATTAAGTTCAACACCATCTAGAATAAGCTCTTTAAATTTAATATATCCAGCTCTATCAATTAAATGTCCACCATGAAGGTATACTGGTTTGTAATCAAGAGCCCATGCAGAGAATTTTGGCCAGTTTCTAAAGATTGCAAGTACAGACTCTTCTGTTAACCAGTTAGCAAACATTTTACCCATACGTGGATATTGTTTACCTGTACGTCCGCCAAGCATAATACGATAGAATTTCTTAGGACTACGTGTCCATGCACTTGTTGGACAAGCAAGTACACATTCGCCACATCCTACACAGCAACATGTATCTTTTTCTACTTTACCATTTACAAGTGAAAGTACACGAGTTGCATGATGATCACAAGCATCTACACATGCACCACAGCCAATACAACGATCTCTATCATATTGCATTTTAGCAATACCAATTACACCAAAGTCATTAAAGTGACCTTTACCACAGTCGTTTGGACAACCTGATATAGCTGTTTTAATGTGGTAATGACTTGGGAAAATCTCTTTTTCAATTTTCTTAGCAAGTTCATGTGTATTAATATTTGCTTTAATACAGTGAGAGTTACCGATACAAGCCATAATATTACGTGCACCAATTGTTGGGTAACCTTTACCCTCTGTATCCATCTCTACATCACAGTTTACAACTTCAACTTCTTTAATGTACTCATTAATGTATTTATTTACTTCAGGAATATATTCATACTTAATACCTGGCATATTAAGTGTATGTCTCATACCAATGTGGAATGTACCATTTCCCCAAGTTTCAGCTATATGCTGTACAGCTGATAAATGTTTTGCATCAATAATTGAGCCTGGAACACGTAGTTGTAACATAAATTCTCCAGCTACTTTAGACTGACGAAAACAGTTTATTCTGGTTGCTTTTATATCGATATCATGATTCATTTTGCGGCCTCCTAGTCAATTAATTTTTTTGCTTTAGTATAGTTGAATACTGGACCTTCAAGACATACATATGTCTCATCTACGCGGCAGTGTCCACATTTACCAATAGCACATGACATTTTTCTTTCAAATGAAACCCAAATTTTCTCTTCTGGAATACCTTGTTTTACACATTCAAGACCTGCAAAATGCATCATAACTGGTGGTCCAACAATAACTACTTCATAGTTATCATTAAAGTCTTCAAATGGGATCTCTTTAATGAATTCTGTTACAAGACCTGTTCTAAAGCCTTCTTTTTCAGCTTTATCTAATGTATAAATTGTATTGAACTTTTCTTCCCATACTTTAAGTGTATCTTTAAAAAGCACACCATTTTCATCTTTAAATCCTGCAATAAGATGAACACTTTCTACGAAGTCTGGTTCATTTACAAATTTATTAAGCATACTCTTTACTGGTGCAACACCTGTACCACCAGCAATAACTACTATATGTTTACCTTTATACTGATCAAGTGGCCAACCTTTACCATATGCCCCACGAAGGAATAATTGATCCCCTGCTTCAAGTGAGAAGATTTCATTTGTTACTTTACCAACGCTACGGATTGTAAAGTCCATCCAACCTTCACCAAAGTCGCTTACTGAGATTGGAGCTTCCCCAATTTTAGGAATAGAAAGTTGTAAGAATTGTCCATGTTCAATAGGAAGGTCTGTTTTCATTTTGAATGTATACTCAGTATTTGTTTCTCTAGTTACACTAATAATTTCATATGGTTTTGGCATTAATTCATTATGCATTACATTCACCTCCGCAAATTTCTTTTACAGCTTTATTTACCTTTTCAATTGTAGCTGAGAATGAAATGAACTCTGGACATCTTTCGGTACATCTACCACAACCTACACACATATGGCCTGCACCAAAGCGTTCATTGTAATCATGAATTTTATGTAATGTTTTGTATCTATAACGATCAGCAGTTGTTTTTCTAAAGTCATGACCACCAGCCATCTCATCAAATCCTTTAACTTGGCAAGATGCAGCAGTTCTTCTTCTTTCACCTACTGAACCATTTTCGTTATAGGCTATATCTGTTGTAGTGAAACATGTACATGTACTACATGCAATCGTACAGCTTCCACAGCTTATACAACGCTTATTGAATTCTTTCCACATATCATGTTCTTTTAATTTATTCAGTACGTCTTTATTTGGAATTGTTGGGATTGTTACTTTTGTTTCATTTTCTTCTATAAATCTAACTGTATAGTCAGCTTCTTCTTTCCCATTAAAGTAAGGCATAAATGCTTCATCTTTAACACCAAAAAGAACATGGCCTTCATCAAATCTAGCTGCTAGTGCATAGTTGTTCGTTTTGTTTGTTCCCATTGAACAGCAAAAACATGTATCTTCACTTGATGTACATTCCATCATGACATAAGTTACTTTTTCTCTCATTCGTTTGTAGAATGTATCTTCAAAGCCATTTTCTAAGAAGATTTTATCTTGATTAAGTTGTGCATTAATATCACAAGGTCTAGCAAAGATTAACACCTTTTTGTCATGTACTTTAGCTTCACGGTATTCATCTTCTGTGAAGTAGAATAAAGTTTGAGTAATTGGTGATACAACTTCCTTCGCTGGATAATCAGATTTTTCGTCAAATACAATTTCTTCTACATTTTTAATTTCAGCATAGCGAACAATGTCTGTATCTGAGTAACGTCCTGCTTTTGGAAATCTTTTTGGTGCATAAATCTTGTACTCTTTTCTAAGTTCATCAAAGAGCCCATTAACAGTTTCAAAGCTTAATTTATAGCCCATCTTTTTGTCCTCCATTCCAATATTTCTCCGTTACTTTTTTAACGGAGTGCTTTGTATTTATTATATGACTATTTCTTAACAATTCATATACATATACGCAAGTTTACAATTTAACATTTCAATGCTAACCATTATGTTTTCTAATAGTTATTTATCTTATCTTTGATATTTTCATAACAATACACTTCATAATTTGTCACAATTTTTGTTTTATGTTAGAATTATTAATATAAATATATTTATTACTATTTTATAAGATGGAGCTTACTTATGATAAAAAACAAACATTTTCTTATTTTTTCTTTTCTTCTTATAAGTATTTGTCACTTCCCACTTCAAGCTATGACCCTTCAATACGATGAGCAAACTTATGAGTATACTTTACCTCCTATTACTTTATTTATGGAGCAAAATACTTTAGAAACACCTACTATGCCTCCTATACAACTAGGTAATGTAACTCTGGTTCCCTTAAAGGAAATACTAGAATCTTTAAATGCTACTTATGAGTGGAAAAACTTCGAGAAGAAAATTTACATATATTACGAAGACACTTTAATGGTTATAGAAATTGATAAGTTGGATGTATGGGTAAATGGTGAAACTATAAAACTTCAAACTCCTGCTAAAATTATTAATAATAAAGTCATGGTACCCCTTCGCTTCTTAAGTGAACAAATGGGCTGTACAGTAGAATGGATAGGTGGAGATAAACGTGAAATTCATATTACTAAAGCTAAACCTTCCAAACCAAGTATGCCTACCACTCCACTAGAGCCTTCACTACCTAGCGAGCCTACCTTACCAAATGTACCTTCATTACCAAGCGAGCCTACATCTCCTAATCTTCCATCTGAGAATGTACCAGATTATAATCTACCTACTATAGAATTTAAGAATATAGAGTATAAGGCTTTAGAGTACCCTCTTATTAAACTCTCCAAAAAAGATGGTCTTAAACTTAACCAACTTACCTTTGTAGATGCTTATAGAGAACGTCAGCTCATTATTGATTTAGGTGGGGATTATGAATTCATATTTGAAGATGGCCAAGCAACTATCCAAGATTCTTACATAAAAAGCATACAGACTTTAACTAACCAAACTACACAAATTATTATTACTGAAACAAAGGTTCAAGCTTATAACATTCATGAAGATAAAGACTACATTTATATAGAGCTTATACCACCTTATGAAAAATATGATCGTATTCTCTTCTTAGATCCTGGTCACGGAGGGAGTCATCCTGGTAGTGGAGCCAATGGTGTTGTAGAAAAAGATCTTAACTTAAAACAAGCTTTAGCCCTTAAATCATTACTTGAACAAGATGGTGGGATTAAAGTCTATATGAGCAGAGAAGATGATAGCAATCATTTTAGTACTGTACGAGATGAGCTTCTTTATCGTACTCAGCTTGCTAATGAAATAGGTGCACATCTCTTTGTAAGTATGCATAATAATTCTGGTCCCTCTCAAGTTTCAGGTACAGAGACTTTTTATTATGCTGATGATAGCCTTTCAAAACAAATAGCCACTCTTACACAACAAAATATTATTAATACTTGTAATACTACAGACCGAAAAGCTAAACCTACTAAAGATTTATTTGTACTCCTTAACACTACTATGCCAGGTATACTTATTGAAACTGGTTTTGTTAGTAATGAAACCGAAGCACTTCTTCTTCAATCGGATACCTTTAATGAGCATCTTGCTTTTGCTGTTTCTACAAGTATTTTGGAGTCCTTCAATCTTCTTATGCCATAGGGGATTAAAACTTTTCTAGTCTATATGAAAATGAGCTATAAAACTAATTAAAAATTTAGTTTTATAGCTCATTTATCTATTTAGGCCAATCACTATTCATTATGCAATAGCCTCTATTCATTTCTTCAATATATTTAAAAACGCCTTTATATCTTCATCTATTTCTTTATCTTTTGGCAAAATATAGGAGTAATTACGTTTAGGCTCTATATCTAGTGGAAGTATAGTAAGTTCCTTGTCCAGTGCCGCATGACGCACAACACATTCAGAAATAATGGTAATACCAAGTCCATTTTTTACTGCTTCTTTTACAGCATAATTACTATTAAAAATAATAGTATTTTTAGGTTTAATTTTATGGGTTTTAAGGAAGAGTTCTAGGTATTCTTTAGTTCCTGATCCCTCTTCACGACTTATCCATATTTGATTATTTAAATCATCTAATGTAATAGGCTTACTAGCAAGCTTTGATTTATTACTTACTACAATTACCATCTGATCTTGATAAAAGTACTCTCTCTCAAACTTATAGTAGGGTTCTATCCCCTCTATAAGACCAATATCTATTTGTCCTTCTTTCATCATACGGCAAATATTTGCTGTATTCTCAATGATTACTTCTAATTGTATATGAGGATATGCTTCAGAAAATGCTCCTATAAGAGGTGGAAGATAGTAATCACCTATGGTTTTACTTGCACCTACAGATATTTTCTTTTTTCTTTCACCACTTATGCTTAGTAAATCATCTTTTAAGCGTTCTATTTCACCTATTAAGGATTGACCTCTCTCATACAATAATTCCCCTTGCTTAGTAATAAGTACTTCTTTACTTTTACTAGAACGAGTAATTAAGGTGGTATCAAAATAACTTTCTAATCGTTTAATATGTAGACTTACTGTTGGCTGTGATAAATTTACCTTCTTTGCTGCTTTAGTAAAATTACGATATTTCACAACTTGTATAAAGGTCTTTAGTTCTTCTAACATACCTTTATCCCCCCCTTTGCCAGCCTTTTGTATATGATTCATTGTAGCATATTATATTTTTCATTTCTATAAGGTTTGTTTTTCACTAAGAAACTTATATTATTGAGTATTAAATCTACCATATACCGTTGTTTTCCTTAGAAGGTAGCTGACCCATATACTTTTTATAGGTTTTACTAAAATAAGATAAGTTCTGAAAACCACACATTTCAGCACTCTCCTTTACATTACACTTCCCTGTCATAAGAAGCGTTCTTGCATAGTCACACTTCAAGAAGTTAATATATTCAATGATGGTTTGTCCTGTAATTTCTTTAAAAATCCTACACATATGGAATTTACTAAATCCTACTTCTTTACAGATGTCCTCCACAGTAATAGTCTGCGTAAAGTTCTGTTTAATATAGGCAATAGCTAGGCGTACTGTATCCATCTTATGATTCCATGTCTCATCTTGCTCTTGTGCTATAGTAATCCCATACTTTCTATGTAAAGAAGCTAGAAATACAATAGCTATGCTTTTGACCACCGTCTTATAGTAGGTATTCTGTAGTTGCATTTCCCTTGCAATAGTTTCTATATAGCTTTTAAGCTCTTCATCCTGTATCCAACTTTTCACCTGTAGTTTATCCACACTAATACCCGATTCTTCACAAAACTCTTTATCTACAATCAAGCAATAATATTTTAACTCATCACATGTAGTAGTTACTGAATGGAGTTCGTTTGAATTAATTACTATAATATCTCCAACCTTTACATCATATTGGTTCTTCCCACATCTTACATAACCTTCTCCCTTTACAAAATATAATATCTCTATATTTTCATGATAGTGCATACTAAATTTCTCATGATATGTGTCTAGTAAATCATAATGAAAAATAATTGGGAATTTAGGATCTGGATGCCTATGTTGTTCATATATACTTTCTCTCATTTTTACTCCTTAAGCAATATTGTGTTAATCTTAAGCAATATTCATTCTTTATTATTTATCTTACAAATATATAATTAACTTATCAAGACATATTATTTATATCTATTTTAGGAGGACTTATGTACTTATTACCACAACCTAGACATTTAACTTATAATGATGGTGAATTTTTAATCTCACCACACACACTACTTATACTGGATGCAACCTGTGATTTTGCAGATCTTCAAGCAATCCAACTACTTCAAGATGAAATCAAAAACGCTCTTGGCACTCCACTTGCTATTACAAAGCAATATAGTACTTCTACTCGTACTGGTGCTATTGTACTTTCAAAAGTTACAGGTTTAAGTGCTGAAGAATATACACTTACTGTTACAGCAGATACAATTACACTCTGTGGTTCAACTGGTACAGGTATATTCTATGGTGTACAAACACTTCGCCAGATTATTCGTCAATCAGGTGCTATCGTTCCAGCTTTAGAAATTAAAGACCATCCTCACTTCCCACATCGTGGATTCTACCATGACTTAACACGTGGTAAAGTGGCGACTTTAGATACACTAAAAGAACTTGTAGACCGTGCAGCCTTCTACAAGCTTAACCAAATTCAACTTTATGTTGAACATACTTTTGCTTTCCAAGGTTTAAGTGAAGTTTGGATGGATAAAGATCCAATTACTGCAGAAGAAATTCTTCTTTTAGATGCTTACTGTAAAGAAAAACATGTAGAACTTGTCCCTTCTCTTTCTACCTTTGGACACTTTTATGAGATTCTAAAAAGCAAGTCATTTAGACACCTTTGTGAATTAGAGATCACTGACAAACCTTATTCCTTCGTTGACCGTATGGCACATCATACACTTAACACACTTGAAGAAGGTAGCTTCCAACTTGTAGAAAAAATGCTTTGTGAGTTTATCCCACTATTTAGTTCAAAACAATTTAACATATGTTGTGATGAAACTTTTGATCTTGGAAAAGGTAAAAGTAAAGCAAAAGCCGATGAAGTAGGTTCTGGAAGACTGTATGTAGACTTCCTTAACAAAATTATAAACTGTGTAAAAGCCCACAATAAAAAAGTAATGTTCTGGGGAGACGTTATCCTTCACCACCCAGAGCTTCTTGATGAAATTCCTGAAGATGTAATTTGCCTCACATGGGATTACAGCTCAACTTGCAGTGACCATGCAGTACGCACAATAGCTGAAACAGGTCACCAACAATACGTATGTCCTGGTGTAGGTGGCTGGAGCATGATGATGAATCTTATGGGTAATGCATTTGAAAATATCCGTCGTATGACTGAGTTTGGAAAAACACACGGTGCAATCGGTGTTCTTAACACAGACTGGGGCGATTACGGACATATCAACCACTTTGCTAACTCAATGCCAGGTATGATTTATGGTGCTAGCCTTTCTTGGAATCCTACTACAGAAGAAACTAATTTCACAGCTACTTACCAAGCAATCTCTACACTTGAGTACGGTAGAGGGTGTGCAACTATTGTTGAATTACTTCACAAACTTTCTGCTACACAAGGTGCTTGCTGGTCTGAACTTGTACGTTGGAAGGAATTACAACACAACAAAGCTGATGAAGTAGAAGTAATATCTAATTGGAATGTATCCCGTATACTAAACGGTTACCAAACTGCTGTTACACTTGAGAAAGAGTTTGCTAAACTTGCATTCTCTGCAACACACAATAAGTCAGATATCCAAGAATTCATCAACTCTGCGCGTGGTATCCAACTTATGGATACATTTGCTCTTACACTTATTCAAGATAAAGTAGGTACTGCCAAAGCTACTCCAGCCCTTAATCCTACAGAGCTTGCTTGTGGGTTAGAGATTTGGTTCACTGAGTTTGCTACTATCTGGCGTAAACGAAATAAAGAAAGTGAGCTTTATAGAATTCGTGAAGTAATTGCTTACTTATGTAACTACCTTCGTGACCTATAAAATGATTAAATAGAAAAACTTAAGCTTAAATGAATGTGATTCAAATGTAAAAAAAGAGAGGTTGTGGGATTTATCCTACACCTCTCTTTTGAATAGTTGATCATGTTTGTTTTTATAAAATTGAATAGCAGGGTACAGCCTATTTCTATCTCTAAAAGCTTATGTTAAGTTCTAGTAGATAATTATATAATTCTTACCCTGCTCTTCAATTCTAAGTGAAATGGAAATATCATATAATTGATATAAATTTATTATACTACAGTTTTTAAAAATTTCCACCTATATTTTAAGATTTATTACAACTTTCTTAAAATCTTTGTAAAGGCTGTAGCAATTGGATAGGTCTTTATTAAATCCTTACTCACAAATTCTCCATAATTCTGTAATATTTTTAGTAGTATTTTCTCACTTTTTTCACTATAGTTTATAACCATAGGTGTCATAATCCATACTCTATGTGTAAAAACATGCTTCACTTCATCTAACATCCTAAATTCTACACCTGTTTGACAAATTTCTTCCCATATTTCTTGGGTTACTAAAGGTATTCCCCATAGGGAAGCTAGTAAACCTTCTTCCCCTCTCTTTTCTAAATAAATACTATCTTCTTTACAAATAACTAGTGCCTTATAATATTCTGGCTCAGCTTTTGACTTACTTGTTTTAACAGGATATTCACTTTGTACACCTTCTTCATAGGCCATACAAAGTTCCTTTACAGGACACTGTTCACACTTAGGATTCTTCGGTGTACAAATAAGTGCACCTAATTCCATCAAACCTTGATTAAAGTTCCTTGCATCCTCTGGCATAAGCTCCATCACTTTCTTTTCAAACACTTTACGTGTTTTGGCTATAGCAATGTCATCATCTATTAAAAACCATCTTGATAAAACACGCATAACATTGCCATCTACAGCAGGATAAGGAAGATTAAAAGCTATACTTAGTACTGCTCCCATAGTATAAGGGCCTATACCCGGTATATCTTTTACTAATCTTCCCTCCATAGGAAAAATCCCATCATACTTCTCGGCTACTACCTTTGCACCTTTATGCAAATTATCCGCACGTCTATAATAGCCTAGTCCTTGCCAATATCTATATACTTCCTCTTTATCTGCCATAGCTAGATCTTTTACTGTAGGAAATCGTTCCATAAACTTATTGTAATAAGGGATAACTGTATCCACTTGTGTTTGTTGAAGCATAACTTCTGATACCCAAATACTATAAGCATCTCGTCTTTCTCGCCAAGGCATTTGTCTTTTATTTTTGTCAAACCATTCTAGTAAACATGTTTGATAACTCACGATTTATCCTCACTTTTAAATTTAATTTAACATCACTATCACTTGATTAATATATTCTTTCATAGGTTCAGGTATATCTTCTATACTTATATTTATCCCCCTTAAAATCTGCTTTCCTATATGGATAGCTGTTTCATAATCCCATTTAGGCTCACCTATCTTATCTTCTAACAAATAGATAGGCCCATCTAAACTTATATCTTCATAGGCCTCTACCCAAAACTTTTCACCTTCATAATACAAAAAATCCTCTTGGTATAAAGCTATAAGATAAAAAAATGTTATCTGCTTATTTAATAAACTCCCTATTGATACTTCTTCTATCTTATATAGTGTGTCATCTTGTTCTTCTATTATGTCTGCTTGTATAAGTAAATTATAAAATTCTTCTTTATGCTGGTCACTAAAAAACTTTCCTACTCTCATAATTTCCCCTCACTATGTATATAACCATGTAAAATAACTATTTAATTTTTCATCTTCTACTTCAATACTTAACTTTAACTAAACTGCAAAATCTTTCTTTATATATCTCTATTATAACAGCTTTTTTACTTATTGAAGCATAGTTAATTCTTAAAATGAAACCACCTATTTCTTATGAAAACTTAAGAAATAATACTCAAGGAATATAAATTCTTTTATCTAAAATAAAAACATAAAATTATTGCATTCAGAACTAAGGAGTAGACAATGGAAGGTACTATAATACTTAATTACATGAGTCAGTATGGACTTTTTTTCTTAGCACTTATTATCTTTTTAGAATATCTTAATCTACCAGGATTTCCAGCAGGAATTATCCTACCAATAGCAGGGATATGGGCAGCAAATACAGAGGTAAGTTTCTTTGTAGTACTAGCTGTCTCTACACTATCCGCTATAATAGCTAGTTGGTTACTTTACGGCGTGGGTTGGTATAGCGGAGAATGGATACTAGATAAATATACAAGTAAATTCCCTAAACATAAAGATACTATTGATAAACAAATGGCATACTTAAGAAAAAAAGGGAACCTAGGTGTATTTATCAGCAAACTCATTCCTATGGTAAGAACCATTATAAGCATACCCGCAGGTGTACTCAAACTTGATTTTATCCAATACACAATCTATTCAGCAATGGGCATTATCATATGGAACGGAGTCCTCATCGCATCAGGATATTTTTGGGGCTATGAAATCTTAAATAAACTTTTCTCATAAATTATATAAGACTTGGCTCTTACTTGAGCGAACTTTAATCAGCTCATGTCAGTTCCTTTAGCGTTCCCTTCCACCGGCAAGAGAATTTAAATAGGATGCTAATAAGAAGATGAGTAATGGGTCTAAGTGTACTAGAATTGCTATCTCTCTAGTAACACTGGTAAGGGAAGGGATGGGGTGCCCTGCTCTGGAAGCGGCTTATGTAAGTAACTTACAAACTGTTAATAAGTGGGTGAGTAAGGCTCATAAGTAGACTAGAATTGTTATCTCTTTATAAAGACTAACTAGGCGAAAGGATAGGGGGCTTGTCCGGAAGCGGCTTATGTAAGTGACTTAGTGGCTGTTAATGAGTGGGTGAGTAGGGTAGTTAGCGAAGTGTCTGAGCAACGCGAGTTTTGAGCGTTCCTACGATCCCCGAATTTACAGCCTCTTAGTCACTGGAAGTGGAAGCTGAAGGAGAAGCCCCCTATCCTGATGCCTAAGAGGACTGGAGAGATACCAATTCGGCCTTCACTATATTTACCAATATAAATTACCAAAAAGGAGCTAGTGCACTAATTTTTTAGCGCACTAGCTCTTTTCTAAGTTAATTAAAATTTAAAGTTCGACCTTGCAATAACCTTTGAAAGTGGAATATAAAGAAGTATTGCAATAATTATAGAAAATGTCCCATTTATAAGTGTAGATGGTAAGCTAATAAGTGCACTTATAATAGCTGGTGTAAATCCACTTCCTACAATAAGTAAAGATACAACTGCAAATATAAATTCACCTACTAGGTTAAAGCCAATACCGCATACAGCACCTAAAATAGCATATTGTATTTTAATAGATACTTTGCGAGTAAAGAAGCAAGTTACAAGAAGACCTATACCAAGTATTAGTGAAAAAATATAAAGAACTGGTATAACAACTAGTGTTGATTTAATTCCTTCTGTAGCCTCTGCTGCTTCTTGAAGAAATGGAATATTAATTTCATAACCATATAATAAAGATAAAATACATAATCCTAGCCCTACAATAATAAAGAAAGCTGCTGCTATACCTATTCCAAGTAAAGGGGACTTGGCATTTTCTTTATTTCCTTTTGCAGCTATAGCACCTGCTACAAAACCTATTCCAAATTTAAGTACAATAGTTTTTGGTGCACTTGTTGCCCATCCATTGAATAAATCAAAGAGTCCCATACCTATTGAACCTGATAAACCACCTATTGTTCCACTAAAAAGTAATGCTGCTAAAATAACAAACATATTTCCAAAGTGAATAAATGGTTTGCCTACTGGTGATGGAATAGGTATTTTAAATACCATTAAAGCAATATAGCAAATTGCACTAAATAATCCTATTATCACCATTGATTGAAGCGTTAACCCCTTTTTCTTGTTTTCCATCTTAAAACCCCTCCTATAAATTTAATAATTTTTCTAATAAAATGCCTTCCCTTGCACTTGTACCTGCTTCATAAGTTAGCTTTACACCTAACCTTACAAAATCTGTAGCTATTTTCGTTGCTTCAAGTAAGGATTTACCTTGTAATAACTCACCTATTAACCTACTTGTAAAACAATCCCCTGTTCCAGGATAGTGAGCTGGAACTTCCTCGTAAGGAATAAGTTCAAATATATCCATTTCTCTATCATAAATAGCATTTACCTTTGTATCATTCTCATAGGGAATGCCTTTTAGAACAACTTGGTTTGGTCCCATATTAGCAAGCATTTTTATACTCTCTTTTATTTCTTCCTTACTTAATGGCTCCATACTAAAAGGCCTGTGTAGTAAGAAGCTTGCTTCTGTCCAGTTTGGCGTAATAACATTTGCTCTTTCTACAAGCTCTTTCATCTTTTGTTGCATTGTCTCATTATAAGTAGAATATAGTTTACCATCATCCCCCATTACAGGATCTACAACAATGAGAACCTCTTTTGAATCTCCAAAAGTTTGAAAGAAATTCAGTACTTCATTGATTTGATGTTCATTGCTTAAAAATCCACTATATATACAATCAAATGAAACATCTAATTCTTCCCAATGTTTTCTAAATGCTCCCATCATCCCTGTCAAATCTGTCATTGCAGGTTTACCAAATCCTCCCGTATGAGTGCTAAACACAGCCGTAGGCACAGGACAAACTTGTATTTCCATCCTAGATAAAATAGGAATAATAACACTTAATGAACATCTACCAAAACAAGATAAATCTTGTATAGCCATAACGCGTGGTATATCTTGCATATTTTCTAACCTCCTACCTTACTTACAAACATTCCTTTTCTAGTTTTAGTATGATACTTTTATTTAGTATTTTATAAACTAAGCTTCAACTACATTGAATCATATTGAATTTACTTTACAGTAGTCTAAATCTTTCTTATAATAATCTTATAAAATTGTATCGTAACAGTCCTATACTATGTATGCAAATATTTTGCCATACACACAAGTTAATCGTCAATATTTTCTCACAAAAGGAGGCGTTAAAGTGAGTTTTGTATCCATACAATTAGATAACACTAGTAATGAACCTTTATATATGCAACTTTTTAGCCAGATTAAACAAGCTATTTTAGATGACAAATTAGCTATTTCTTTTAGACTACCTCCTATTAGAACTTTAGCTAAAGATCTTGGTGTCAATAACGTAACTGTTATAAATGCTTATAAGCAACTAGAATCTGCTGGCTATGTAACTTCTAAAAAAGGAAGTGGCTTTTATGTATCTAAGCCTAATACTCCTGAAATCAACTTAATGACTAGACCTAGTCTTTCTTCTACTGAGGATGCCATTAATCTTTCAAGTGCTTCTCCTCACCCTTCTATTTTTCCGACAGATTCTTTTAAAGCTTGTCTTAACACAGTGCTAGATAGGGATAAAGGTTTTGCTTTTGGCTATCAAGAGACCAATGGTTTTATGCCCCTTCGAGAAATTCTAGTAGAGTATTTACAAAATGAACATCATATTACTACTACTGCCTCTTCTATTCAAATTGTATCAGGTGCCCAACAAGGTATTGATATTATTGCTAAAAGTTGCTTAAATGCTGGTGACTATGTGGTAACAGAAATCCCTACTTACAATGGTGCTACTGATGCCTTTAAATCTCGTGGTGCTAGAATTGTACCTGTTGAGCTTACTCCTTCAGGAATAGATTTAATCAACCTAGAAAAACGTGTAAACATTTGTAAACCAAAACTGGTTTATGTTATGACTAAATTCCAAAATCCTACTACCCTATGCTATACAGAAGAAACTTTAAAGGCACTCTTATTGCTTGCTGAAAAATATGATTTCTATCTTATAGAAGATGATTCTATGTCTGAACTTAGTTATAATGAAAGGCCAGCCTATAGTTTAAAGTCATTAGATACTTTCGATAGAGTTATTTATATTAAAAGCTTTTCTAAACTTCTTATGCCAGGTTTACGCATTGGCTTTTTAGTCATTCCTGAATGTTTCTTAGATCGATTCACAAAGATTAAGCAAATGACAGACATTGCTTCTTCAGGTCTCATTCACCGTAGCCTAGACCTTTTCTTTAGAGAAAATAAGTGGAAAGAACATTTAAGTTATATGAAAGCCATCTACACAAGTAAATACGAATTAATGTTAGCCCAGCTTGAAGTTCTTAAGCCCTACGGTATATCTTATACCGCTCCAAATGGAGGGCTTTGCTTCTGGCTCAAGCTCCCTAAAGGCTTTTCAGCCTATAAACTCTATGAACTCTGTTTAGATAGAGGCCTTCTTATTCTACCAGGTACCCTATTCTACCCAAATACACACAAACAAAAAGATTCCTTTATCCGCTTAAGCTTTGCCCCATGTGATGGCAAAGAAATTGTAGCCGGTATCCATATTTTAGAAGATGTTATCAAAAACTACTCTAAATAAAGTAGACTAGAATTACTATCTCTTTAAGAATACTAAACAAAGACAGTAATTCGTCCCTTGCCAACGACTTAGAAATTACGAAAGGGAGCGGACGCACTCATTTCTTAGTGCATCAGCTCCCTTTCCCTTCTATCTTTAAAATAATCCTTTAAACAATTCTAATAAAACACCATTGATTACTAATAAAGTAAGTACAAAAATACCACTTTCTATTTTTCTTTTAGTACTTGTTTTTATTTTCTCTATTACTTCATTTTCTTTTTCACGCTTTTCTTTAAACTCATCTATAGATTCATACTGTGTATCTTCTTCTATCGTATTAATACCACCTGTAAGCTGATTAACTTCTACAAGCAAATCTTTTGTACAAAGACTTGTATACTCTATTTTCTTTTCTACTTCTAACTTGCCAACAAGCTCACTATCATATACATAAAAAGTTTTTATACCTTCTTTTCTTATATCTATATAGTTCTTCCTTACCTTCTTTGTTATACCTAAATCTTTCATTACTTTATCAAGTTCCATATCTTCTATTTCAAGATCAACCTTATATGGACTTGAATCTTTTTTATCTTTTTCCTTATAAATTTTTTTAACTACTCCATATCCTTTATTTGTATATCTATGAACAATATCATACAAATCTCTGTAATAAGCAAGTAATCCCCACCCTATTAACCCAAGGGTACACAGTCCCATTAAAAAGAGAAAATTGCCTGCACCTAGCTTTGTAAGTTCTGCTGGAAGGTTTAAACAAAAATACAGACCTATTATTCCAAACTCAATAATAAGTATGCCCCCTACATCACCATATTTTATAACATGACTTTTCTTTAAAAGTTGTCTCCTACTTAATTTACTTTCTCTCATTTTCTTCCCCTCTTATCTCCTATAATAATTTACTTTATCTGTTGCTTGCTTATTTAATTATAACATAGGAATATTTTTCTATCTTATCTTTTATTATATTGTGTCTAATGTATACCTATTAAAATATTATAAATTATAATAAAAAATAGTATTCCCATGCAACATTTTCCTTTTATTTGTGTTAAAATATTTTAAAGTTGCTAGAATTTTTTCTAACCTTAGTACTAAACTTATAAGAGGTGAATTTTATGGATTTAAAATTATCAGTGGCATACTTTAGCCCAACTATGGGGACTAAAAAAGCTGTAACTCAATTAGCTGAGTTAATAAGTAATAAGCCTAATTATATAGACTTAACACTACCAAAAAACAGAGTACATACTATAGAATTTAGTAAGACAGACTTACTTCTTGTAGCTTGTCCTGTCTATGCTGGCCAACTTCCGCCTGTAGAAGGACTTCTTTCAAATTTAAAAGGTAATCATACACCTTGTATTATTGTAGCTAGCTATGGTAACCGTCATTATGATGATACTTTAGCACAGATGAATGAAATTCTATCTCATCAAGGCTTTTATACTATAGGTGCTATGGCTTGTGTTATCCCGCATATTTTCTCTTCTCTCCTTGGTCAGAATAGACCTGATAAGAAAGATTTAGCTCATTTTACAGACTTTGCTCATACTATCAATCAAAAATTGGAGTCTATGAATCTATCACCTATTACCTTACCTGGTAACCCTCATCCTGCTCCAAAAGCAAGCAAACCTATACTTAAAACTTGGGACTCTGCACTTTGTACCAACTGTGGAATTTGTGTGGGAGCATGTCCTACACAGGCCATTGATGCTACTACTTTAGTTTGCAATGATGACCTTTGCATTAACTGTATGCGTTGTAGCCATGTCTGCAAAGAAAAAGCTAGAAGCTTCGATGCTACAAATGTAAGAAATTATTTAGAATCTAATTATTTAGAGCCTCGCAGCCTAGAACTTTTTTTATAAACTAAATACTTAAGGGACTACTTAGTCTATTCCATTAAGCATTATTAAGTACCTCATAAATATATGGAGTACCTGCTTAAAGTAGTAGAACTACAGTAGTCCCTTTTCTCTTATTATCCTATTATTTATTATTAACTATTTATCATTTTTTATTTATCATTTATTATTAACCATTTATCATTTTTTCTTATCTGATTTACTCTAAGTCTTTATTCCCGTTCAAGTATATTCCCTATAGATAAGAAGGCTAAAATATCACCTGCTGCTACAAGTAAACCTGCAAGAAACTCTATAGTCTCTTCATCCTCACAGCATATTAAATAAATGCATACAGCTACAACAATTAAAATCCATTTGATATTTTGATTATTCTTCAAACAAAGTTGCATTGTTTACACTCCTTTGTAGCTTACCTCCTTAATAGTATATTAATCTTCTTCTCATTCAGTGTTATAAATATTTATTTTCTGCCCTATTTAAAACTGTATATCTACACTTCCTCCAACAGTTAATAAACCTTCTTCATCTTCTACTTTGATTATAGTTTTAATAACTGTTTCTCCGTAATTCTCTATAGCATGCTCTGCCTTTCTTACTACACTTCCTTTAAGTACTCTTCCTTCATCTGTATAAGGAATAACATCTACCTGATCCCCTACTTGTAAGTCCTTATTATATTCTTCAGGTAAATTTGCTTCGATTACTAAAGTAGTAGCATCCATCCCTTCCATTAAAGGGCCTACTATACTTTCTACCTTACTACCTTTTTCACAGGCAATCTGATAAACGATCAAGTTATCACAAGGTGCAATGAGTTGATTTCCTTTTAAAAATTCTTTTTGTAATTTATCCTTCATTCCTTCAAGTTGTAATGTGGCTGTCTTCCTTTGAAGGATAAGCTTATCTTCTCCTGCTCCTCTTTCACTTCTACCATTATTTACTTGAACCTTTAGGCTTTTTAGTTCTGCTTTTAAGCCATCTATTTCTAGGGATTTGGCTTGTTTTGTTTGTTCTAAGCTTAATTCTAAGTTTTCTATTTGTTTCTTAGCTTCATTAAGACCTAATTCTGCTTTTTTTAATTCATCTTTTGAAGTAGCTTCAATTTCTAATAATGCTACTAAAGTTTCATAATCCTTTTCTTGCTTCTTAAAATTTTCTATAGCTACCTCTAAATTATTATTTATTTTCTTTATATCTTGATCTTCCCCTTGCGTTAACTGATTTTCTTTTAGTTCTATATTGTCTTGTAGCTGTGTAATATAAGGATTTTGGGGCTCATTTACTGCTTTTAACTTTTCTAATTCTAAATCATACAAAGCCAACTCATTTTCTTTTTCTTCTATTTGACGTATATAGTCTGTAAGATCTAAAGTAAGTAGAATATCACCTTTTTTAACTTTTTCCCCTTCCTTTACATGTACTTGTGTAACCGTAGCTGGAAAATCTAAGTTAAAGACCATCTTATCTTCTACACTAACCGTTCCTTCTATCTCTATTTTTGTTTCAGGGATGATGACTTCTTCTACTGGCGTCTCTGCTTTTTGACACCCTACTACCGAGCTAGCCAATATACATACTGCCACTATACTTCCATATACTTTAATTCTTTTTATCAACTTTATCATAGCCTTCCCCTTTTCATTTACACTGTATGATGTTCTTTTATTTCCTATTCTTATTTACTGTCTATAAGCTTTTAGTACTTCTTGTAATGAAACTTTATTAATATGTCGTTTAGCAGCGTACGTACCTAATAAGAAAATAATAACTACTATAATAAAGCCTACTATACAATGCCAAAGTTCAAGCTCTAGTGGCATAACAAATTCAAAAGCACTACTAAAATAAATGACCATTCCCTTTATTAAAAGCCATGTAATAGGGATACTTACTAAATAAGTTAAAATAGCATATATTAAATAGCTGTTTAAAATCATTTCATTTACTTCTTTTTCACTATAACCCATCACCTTAAGAAGGGATATATTATAGTAATTATCTTCTACAGTTAAAGTTGTAAGTACATATAAGATTAAAACTGACATCATAATGGCTGAACCAAACATAGAGTACATAGCCACTTGAATAAAGCCTTGCATCATCTTCGTTTGGTCTATCATAGACTCTTTATCCACTACAGTCATAAACATCTTTTCTTCTAGTGGTAATATACTATAAATACCGGAGTACAATTTCTTAGATTTATTTTGGGTAAGGGCTAAACTTAAGTCTTCTATTTGGCAATACACTGTGTTATCTCCATAAGAGGCTGAAATCCCAACTACTTCCTTTGAAAATGTATCTTCATCTATAGTTAGTGAAAGTTGGTCTCCTTTTTTGACTCCATAAGTTATGGCAAAGCTTTGATTGATGATAAATCCTTCTTTCAAAAGAGGGGTTATATCCCTTTCTTTTTTATCATAAAGCTTGTGAAGTTTATTATCTTCTTCTAATCCCTTTATACTTATATTCTCTTCCTTATAAAAAACATTACTAGCAGTTAAAAACTTTTCTTCCTCAGCTCTTATTTTAGGTTTGGGTTTGCTATAATCTAAGTAACCTTCATACTTATAGCCTACACTGTTGTAGTATTCTACGCTCATCTTATCAAACATACCATTCATCATAAAACCTAATAAAACAAGCATAGATGAAAAAGTAATACCCCAAAAAAACACAATAAACTTTCCTGTATTTTTAAAGATAAAAGTATACTTAAATTTTGTCTGTGCTTTCGTCTTACTTAAAAGCTTACCTATCCATTTACCTAACTTAGTCATCTTCTCCTTTTCACCAACTTGAAGAAGTTGGATAGTTTCCTTACTAAGCATACGCCAGATCATAAGGAAGGATAGACCTAGAATAAATGTTAAAGGTACTAAAACTCCTGTTACAAACACATAAGGCCTTCTAGTAATAGGTTCATTTAATAAGAGGTAAAATTCTAGATAGAAATCCTTCATTGGACCTGCCGCGTAAGCCCCAACTATATAACCTATTACCAGCATTGGAATACCTATGACTAAAAGAAGTAATATATAGGGCATAGCAATTTCCCATGATTCATAGCCTAAAGCTTTCAATACCCCTATTTGTACCTTCTCACTTCTAAGGATTTTAGCTACTAGAATACCTACTATCATTACAGCTATAGCTGCAATAATAATACTAATACCTAAGGTTGCTGCCTTCCCTGTACGTAGTTCTTCATAAATAGCTCCACTACGCATTTGATTTTTAGTATCTACTATATTAATGATAAACTTTAGCTTTTCATTATCTTTATAGCTATCTTCTACTTCTTTCTTAAAGTTTGTCATAGATGAACTATCAAGTGCTTTTCCAGCAAAGTAAAAGTGTTCTTCTCCTTGTAACCGTTCATATGCACTATCTTTCAGAGTCCCAAGTGTAATCTTGCTATTATCTATAATGAAATCATTGCCTAGCATAGGAAGGTTCATATCGGAAAATAATACATAGCCTACTAAAGTATAGGACTTCCCATTTAAACTTATCTTATCTCCAAATTCCATATGATTCTTCTTGCCATAAATCTCATTCACTACAATTTCATTTGTCCTAAGAGGCATACGCCCATTTACTAAATAAGTAAGATTAATCTTTTTTCCATCTTTAAAAACTCTTATTGTATGAGAACCTTCATTATAATTAAAGTTAATATCTTTATAAGACCTTACCTCTAGTTCATATGCAGGGTAGGCCTTTTCAAATGTCTTCATTCTAGACTTTAATATACCTTCGTAAAGCTTGTAATCTACTCGCTTTAAATCTGTTAACTTATATGTACTATACTCTACTCGTTTATCTTTTGGTATTTGGCCTAGTTCACTGGGCAAAATATTATTTAGAACTTCTATAGAAAAGTCTTCTTGATTAGATGCTCTTGCCAAATTCTCAATACCTTTTGTCATACTGTCCATTGTGTAATACATCATTGTATAAAGAAGAGAACTAAGCATAATGATGATACCAATACAGAGAAGCTGTGTCTTCTTCTTCCAAAAAGTGCGTAAAGTGTTAAGACATAAGTATTTTATCCCCACTTAATTTCCTCCACTCTTTTTTTATCCACATTTTTATAAATATTGTGCACAATTCCTGAATTCATTTTTATAACTCGATCTCCCATTAAAGCAATGCTTGGATTATGAGTAATAATAACAAGAGTTGTATGATAGAGTTGATTCATCTTTTCTAGAAGTGCGAGTACTTGACAAGCTGTCTTTTCATCTAGTGCCCCTGTTGGTTCATCACAAAAAAGTACAGCTGGATTTTTGACCACACTTCTTGCAATGGCTACACGTTGCTGTTCACCACCCGATAGCTGGGAAGGATATTTATGACTTTTATCCGTAAGTCCCACTGCTTCAATGACTTCTTCAATGGGCAATGCGTTCTCACTTAATGCAGCTCCCATTTCAATGTTTTCTTTTACTGTTAAGTTTTGAAGTAAATTATACTGCTGAAAGATAAAGCCTAAGTACTTTCTTCTAAACTTAGTAAGCCCTTTCTGGTCTAATTCATGTATAGCAATATCCTTATAATACATTTGTCCTGTACTTGGAGAATCTAGTCCACTCATTACATTTAGTAAAGTACTTTTACCACTTCCACTAGGTCCTAGTACAATCAAAACTTCACCATCTTCAATTGTTAGGTCTACTCCCTTTAGTGCAGCAGTTTCTATCTCCCCCGATTTATATATTTTAGATACTTCTTTTAATACAATACCCATTTTTATTCCCCCGTTTCTGACGCTAAAACTTCCTTTATTAAATTATATACCTATATATTAAATTATACATATAAAATTAAACTTATATTTAAATATACTTTGATCTTAATACAATACTTTATATCTTTCATCTATATTCTTCTTTCTAATCCACTTTCTCATAACAAAAATAGGATATACACAACCCTTGAGTTATATATATCCTATCTTATAAGTTTAAATTAGTATCCTATTTAACTACTTCTCTACTGCTGCGTTTTGACCGGCATTTCTACCAAATACTACAATGTCAGCAATAGCATTTCCACCAAGGCGGTTAGAACCGTGAATTCCACCAGTTACTTCACCAGCTGCATAAAGGCCTTTAATAATATTTCCATTTGTATCAAGTACATGAGAGTCTGTATCTACTACGATACCACCCATTGTATGGTGAATAGATGGTACTGCTTTTTGAATGTAGTATGGACCTTCTTCCATTGCTACAAGACCTGCTCTATGATTGAAATCTTCATCTTTACCATTTTTAGCATATGTATTTACTTTCTCGATTGTTGCCATAAATGCATCTACTGGAATATTGAAAAATTCTGCTGCTTGTTCAAGCGTATCTGCTTTATAGATTAATCCTTGTTTTTCAAGCATTTCAAACTCTTCTTGATGTGCTTCTAAAGTACCACCAATTTCCCCAATATATTGATTCCATACTTGATATGCATAACCACCAGTTTGAGCTAAAATAGCTTTTGAAATAACATCACGACGTTCAAGTTCTTCTACGAAACGATTACCTTCTTGGTTAACTAAGATAGCACCATCAAAGCGAGAGTCTGCAAGAAGTGAGATAACCCCTGTTTCAGGATTACATACTGGGTATGTTTGAATATACTCCATCCCTACTAAGCCTGCTCCTATTGCTTCTGCCATTACAATACCATCACCTGTTGTTCCTGGTGCATCCGTTGTTAAGTACTTCTCATCATACTCTGGATTATATTTCATACGCATCTCAACATTTGAGCCAAATCCACCTGATGCAATAATAACCCCTTTATTTGCAGTAAATGTTAACGTTTGTCCTGCTGCATTTTCTGCTTTTACCCCAACAACTTTATCATTTTCAACTATAAGTTCTGTAGCTTTAGTTTCTGTTTTTACTGGAATACCAAGTTCATCTGCTTTAAGCTTAAACTTAGTAATCATATCTTCTCCAGTGTGTTCATTTGGAATAAGTGCTCTTTTAACAGAGTGTCCACCAAATTGGAATAGTTGGTCTTCTAAGAAGTTAACCCCTACATAATCTTTTAACCAAAGTGCACCTGCTTGTGCATGTTCTGCTAAAAACTTAACAAGACTAGGGTTACCTAAGTTATCTCCACCTTTAAGTGTATCTTCATAAAATAACTCTTCACTGTCTTCAATACCAAGCTTTTCTTGTACCCATGTATTTGGTGCATTCATCTCTGCTCCTGAGATAAGTGTATTACCACCAATAGTTGGCATTTTTTCTAAAATAACAACACTTGCTCCTGCATTCTTTGCTTCAAGTGCCGCACTAAATCCAGCACCACCAGCACCAATAACCACTACATCATATGCTTGTTCAGTCTCTTCTTCAAGAAGATGCTCAACAAGTATTTTTTCACCTGCTAATGTTACACCAGCTTGCGCTAAAGCATCTTGTACAGCTTTAATATAACCATTACTTGTTTCAGTTGCACCAGATATAGTATCAACGTTTACGTTATTATTATTAATCATAGTTTGTCTTACTTTTGTATATACAGGTTCAGATAGAACTACATTTTCACTTGTCTCTAATATTTTAATATCTACAATTTTATCTTTCTCTAAAGTAACTGCTACTTTAATAGGACCATGCTTTCCATCTGCTTGTCCTTCAAAAGTTCCACTTACTCCCTGAGTTTGTTCTATAGGTGTTGTTTCCTGATTAGAACCATTGCTACACCCTACAAATGCACTTGTACCTAAGATACCTGCTAAGAGTAATGCAGCTAATTTTTTTGTCATTTTCATGTCTCCACCTCTTAAAGTTTGTTAAAATTTCATCTGTCTCGAGTTATTATATACTTGTATAAAAAATATTTCAATAGATTTTTTACAAAAACTTCATTTTTTATTAAAATTTAGTTTTATATTATACTTGATTTTACTTAGTTTTTCTCTTATAACACCTATATTTATTGCTTTCATTAAGATTTTTACTTAATTAATTTTTTGACAAAATAAAAGGCGATATCTAAAAGATATCGCCTTTTATTAATAACAACCGCGTCCAGTTCTTCCTTGAAGATTGTTATTCATTCTTGAACCATTATAACAATTATTTCTATAGTCTGTGTAATCCTCTACACCTGTATTATTATTTATATTTTGATTATCATTTCTCATTTCTATATTGCTTTGAGGTGGTAATTGTACCTCTACCTCTCCTGAATCTGATGCAAATAAATTAAATGAAAGCATTGATAGTGCTCCTAAAGCAAATGCCATAACTACTGATTTTTTCATCTTATCATTCCTTTCTTCGCTTTATAAACTAAGTATATTCTTCATTTTTGACAAAAGTATGTCATAAATTTATGTTACAATCTATATTGAGGGATAAGCCCTTTAGATTTGGAGGTAACTATGGAAAATATTATACTTATTGCTGATGACCATAAGGAAATTACAAATATACTTACAACTTACTTACTACAAAATGGTTTTACGCCTATTGTAGCCCATGATGGTTTAGAAACCTTAGAAAAATTTCATAAATATAATGTAACTCTTATATTGCTAGATATTATGATGCCTAAAAAAGATGGCTATGAAGTACTTAAAGAAATTAGAACTTTTTCTAATGTTCCTATTATCATGGTTACTGCAAAGGGAGAAGAAGGTGACAAAGTATTAGGTCTTGATTATGGCGCTGATGACTATATCGTAAAACCTTTTAGTCCAAAAGAAGTTATGGCAAGAATTAATGCTGTACTAAGACGTGTTGTAACAACTGAACAAGTTACTTCTTCTTGTCAAACATTAGCTTTACATGACCTTGTTTTAAGTCTTGAAACTTATCAAGCTTCTATAAACAATAAGCCCCTTAGCTTAACTAAAAAAGAGATAGACCTACTATGGGTACTTGCCTCTTCTCCTAATCGTGTCTTTACAAGGGATGAATTATTAGACCTAGTATGGGGTTATGACTACTATGGTGATATGCGCACGGTAGATACCCATATGAAACGTCTACGTCATAAGTTAGACCGAGGTGAAGATTCTCCTTGGTATATAAAAACTGTGTGGGGAGTTGGCTATGCGCTCGAAAGTTTATAAAACAAAAATAGCTTCTAAGTTAATTGTTGGCATTACTACCTTAACCATACTTTCTTCTCTTATAGCTGCATTTTTTGCAATACATATTTTCTATAAAAGTTATATAAATGATAAGGTATCTACTTTACTTTCTTATGCCTACGAGCTTGAAAGGGACTATGAACAAGGCTATAACAAAAGCACAATAGAGCTTTATGACCATCTTCTAAATGCACGTATATGGATTCTACAAAAAGGCGCTTCCCCTATTATTTCTCATCAAGATGAATCCATCTCAACCAACTCCTGTCATAGTCAAATGGCTCATTCACAGCACGAAAATTGTACACTAAAAGGTTATGATTTAGACTTTATTACTAAAGTACTGAGTGGTGAGGAAGTCATCTCTTATTCTAACTCTGCATTTTATTATGGTTCTACTTTATCTGTAGGTGTTCCTATTCTAAGAAATGGACAAAGTGTTGGGGCTATTTTACTCCATGCACCTATAGAGGCTGTACAAGGGCCTATTTCAAAGGCCTTCTACTCACTTATTATAGGGGCTATTATATCTGCATTTTTTATATTTTTATTATGTCGCTCCTATGCCTTACGCTTTACTAGTTCAATTGGACAAATTCAAAGTGTAGCTCTTGAACTTATGAAAGGAAATTATAAGATTCATTCTTCCATAGAAAGGACAGATGAAATAGGTGATTTATCTAGCGCACTGAATAATTTAGCATCTAAACTTGAAGAGGCCAGAGTAGAGAGTGAACAGCTTGAGCAAGTACGTCAAGACTTTGTAGCCAATGTATCTCATGAGTTTCGTACACCTCTTACAGTCATTAAAGGAAATGCAGAAGCTCTATTAGACCATGCTACAAATAAACCTGAGGAGGCTTATGAAAATATTTTAAATGAAACTCTTATTCTAGAACGTCTAGTTACTGATCTTTTAGACTTATCTAGACTACAACAAAATCAAATTCAACTTCATATAGAACCTTTGTTTCTACCTGAAATCATTACAGATGCCTTAAGAAGTATTAGACAACTAGCTTCTAATAAAGCTATTACTATTCATCAGGATCTTGAACATTTAGACTTTCCTGTTTATACAGACTACTTACGTTTTCGTCAAATACTTATTATCTTACTAAGTAATGCACTCAACTATACTCCTTCTGGTGGGAATATTCACGTTCAACTTTATACTACCCCAGAATTACAAGAACAAGCATCCCACTCTGTTATTCTAAAGATTACAGATACAGGAATAGGTATTTCCGAAGACACTCTACCATTTATATGGGATAGATTTTATAAGGTTAACACAGCTCGAGATTGTTCTAAAAGTAGTGGACTGGGGCTAGCTATTGCCAAAAATCTTCTTCGCCTACTAAGTATAGAAGTTCATGTAGAAAGCACATTAGGTGAAGGTACTACTTTCACTTTATTTATTCCTACTAAATTGCATGATAAAAGCATCTCATCCTAATTTTCATTGGGCTGAGATGCTTTTATATATTTATCCCACTTCATCTGTCCATTCATCTAATTTACTTCTAGCTTGCCATTCATTATTTAAATCTGTTACAACTTGTAACACATCTTCTGCTTGAAGTGTCATTTGCCCACTAGGCATCATTTTATTACCCATTCTTTCCACCGTTAAAAGTAGAGAACGGTTTGGCCACTGAATATCTTTTACTTGTTTGCCACACATAAGTGAACCATGCTTTACAATACGCCAAATAATCACTTTTTCATCATGTTCTTCTTCATTAAATCCTAAGTCTTTACCTTCTAATTGATTTTCTAATAAAGAGTCATAAATAGGTGCACACTTAAATCCTTCTGCCACAATATAAGCTATAATTGAAACAAGGGTAAGTGGTAAAAAGTTTGCAAATGATCCTGTCATTTCAGCAATTAATACAATACCTGTTATAGGTGCACGTACAATGGCTGTAAAATATCCAGCCATACCTACAATAACAAAATTATAAAATAAACTTGGGTCTACTCCAAAATATGTAATACCTAACTTGGCAAATATGCTTCCTATTAATCCACCTATAATAAGTAGTGGGAAAAATATCCCACCTGGTATGCCTGAGCAAAAACATATAAGCGAAAATAAAAACTTAACAACTAATAATAAAACCATAAATGTTAAAGTAGTCTTTACATTTAGCACTTCCACAATAGCGTGTCCCCCTCCTAAGACTAGAGGGAATATAATACCTAGAAGACCTGCTAAAACAAAGGGAATCATAATCTTTTGAACATGATTTAAAAACTTAATTTGTTTATACAGTTTTTGTACACGAAGTAATGTTTTATTATAAATAACACCGCCTACACCTAATAGGACACCTAACAAAATTAAAAGGCCATATTGCTTTAGTGGAATAACTGATGTTTCAAAAGAAAATACTGCACTCACACCAAAAACTTGCTTACTAATAAAGTCTGCAACCACTGCTGCTCCCATACTTACTAATAATATAAGTGGTGAGAAATACTTAAATACTTCTTCTAAAACGAATAGCACGCCTGCTAAAGGTGCATTAAAAGCTGCTGCTAGCCCTGCACTTGCCCCTCCTGCTATAAGGATCTTCTCTTCTAGATAAGAAACTTTAGCTTTTTTCCCAATTCCTTGTCCTACACATGCTCCTAGTTGAATAGATGGACCTTCTCTACCTACAGATAAGCCACCTAGTATAACTAGTGTTCCTCCAATAAACTTTAAGTAAAGTGTTTTCCACCAATCTTGTCTTAATGCGCCTTGGAGCACACCCTTTACTTGTGGTATACCACTTCCTGAAATACTCTTATTAAGTTGCACACATTTCGCTACTAAAAAACTTAAAATAATAAGAACTAAAAACCATAGAATGATAAAGCCTATACCCTGTTTTTTTACACTAGCAGTTACCCAAAAAGCAAATTTTTCAGCATATTCTAAAGCAAGTCTATAGCCTACCGTAACTATGCCTACCAACAATCCCACTACTATACTTAAGCCTATCATAGGTGCCTTTCTTCGTTCAAATAATTGAATTTGCTCTTCTTCTATATTGCTACATTCTTTATTAGTTATCATTTTCTATCCCCCCACATGGTTTTAGAGTATTTTTTAACTATAATTAATTTATGTAACTAATAACCTTAATAATCATATCTCTTTTTTTATATTATTGTCAAATTTGTGCTTTAAATTATTTTATAAAATAAAAATCTCCTGCCTATTTAGGCAAGAGATTTTTTATTTATATTATTAACTTAATTCAAACGCACCTGTGTAAAGTTGATAATATTTACCTTTTTGTGCCATAAGTTCATCATGTGTACCACGTTCAATAATATGTCCTTGATCAAGTACCATAATACTATCTGCATTTTGTACTGTAGAAAGGCGGTGAGCAATAACAAATACTGTTCTACCGTGCATTAAGGCATCCATACCTTTTTGTACAATAGTTTCTGTACGTGTATCAATACTTGAAGTTGCTTCATCTAGTATCATTACTGGTGGGTCAGCTACAGCTGCTCTTGCAATAGAAATAAGCTGTCTTTGTCCTTGTGAAAGGCCTGAGCCATCTCCTTCTAAAACAGTATTGTAACCTTGTGGCAACATAGAAATAAAGGAATGAGCATTGGCACGTTTTGCCGCTGCATAAACTTCCTCGTCTGTAGCATCTAATTTACCATAACGGATATTTTCCATTACAGTACCTGTAAATAAATTAGTATCTTGTAATACAATACCTAATGAACGACGTAAGTCATCTTTCTTGATTTTATTAATATTAATACCATCGTAACGGATTTTACCATCTGCTAAATCATAGAACCTATTAATTAAGTTAGTAATTGTAGTCTTTCCTGCACCAGTAGCACCTACGAATGCTATCTTTTGGCCTGGCTTAGCATAAAGACTTACATTATGAAGGACTATTTTTTCTTCATTATATCCAAAGTCTACATCAAAGAAACGAACATCGCCTTCTACCTTTGTATAAGTAACAGTGCCATCTTCATGTGGATGACGCCAAGCCCATATCCCTGTTCTTTCTTTACATTCTACTAACTGACCATTTTCTTCTTTAACATTCACTAAAGTTACATAGCCATCATCTGTTTCTACTTCTTCATCCATCAGTTCAAAAATACGCTCAGCACCAGCTAAAGCCATAATAACCGCATTAAGTTGTTGAGATACTTGACCAATAGGCATAGTAAAAGATCTACTTAACTGTAGGAAACTAGCAATAACTCCAAGTGTAATACCGCCGATACCAAATACAGCAAATGTCCCTCCTAAAATAGCAAGAAGTACATATTGTAAATGCCCCATATTTCCCATAATAGGCATTAAGATATTTGCAAATCTATTAGCTTGTGTAGCATTATGACAAAGCTCTTCATTAATTTTATCAAAATCATGTTTAGCTTCTTCTTCATGACAAAATACTTTAACAACTTTTTGACCATTAATCATCTCTTCAATAAATCCATTTGTCTTACCAATAGATTTTTGTTGTTGCATAAAGTAATAACCACTTTTGCTACCTACTTTTTTAGTTACGAAAAGCATAATCATTAGAGATATAAGTACAATAATTGTTAAATAAATACTTGTTGTTACCATAGCCACAAAAACAAAGGTAATACTAATCACTGATGCAAAAAGTTGTGGTAAACTTTGAGCAATCATTTGTCTTAAAGTATCTGTATCATTTGTATAGCGGCTCATAGTATCCCCATGTGCATGAGTATCAAAGTATTTAATAGGTAGTTTTTGCATATGTGCAAACATTTCATCTCTAATTTGTTTTAGTACATTTTGGGCAATACCTACCATTAAGAAGTTATAGAGCCATGTTGCTAATACACCAGTTATATAAATGCAAGCCATAAACATAATCGCTTTTAGTAATGGGTCAAATGATGGATTTGCTATACCTATTAATGGTGTAATATACTCATCGATTAATGTACCAATAAACATAGAACCTGCTACACCTGCAAAGGCACTTATAAGAATACATATAACAATGGCTGCTATTTCTAATTTATGTTCTTTTATTACATAAGACATTAATCTTTTAACTGTTTTCTTTTTTACTTTTGGTTTGCCTTTAAAACCTTGAGGATTACCAGGCATATTTTGAGCTTTATTAGGCCTCATGACTTTCTTCCTCCTTTACTTGTGAGTAATAAACTTGCTGATAAATCTCATTGTTTTTAAGGAGTTCTTCATGTGTACCTACTCCAACTATATGACCTTCATCCATAACGATGATTTGGTCGGCTTCACTTACAGATGCTATTCTTTGAGCAATAATAATCTTTGTTGTATCAGGAATTTCATCTATGAAAGCCTTACGAATAAGTGCATCTGTTTTTGTATCTACAGCACTAGTTGAATCATCTAAAATAAGAATTTTAGGCTTTTTAAGAAGTGCACGAGCGATACATAAACGTTGTTTTTGTCCACCAGATACATTACTTCCACCTTGTTCAATGTAAGTGTCATAACCATCTGGGAATCTTTCTATAAATTCATGAGCTTGTGCAAGCTTACATACACGTATCATTTCTTCATCAGTAGCTTCTTTATTACCCCATCTTAAATTATCTTTAATAGTACCTGAGAATAAAATATTCTTTTGAAGTACCATAGCTACTTCATTTCTTAGTACTTGAAGGTCATATTCTCTAACATCTCTTCCACCAACACTCACTGTTCCTACTGTTGTATCGTAAAGTCTTGGTATAAGCTGGATTAGACTTGTTTTAGAACTTCCTGTTCCTCCAATAATTCCAATAGTTTGTCCACTTTTAATATGAAGGTTTATATCTTTAAGACAAAGACGCTCTTTATCTTTAGAATAACTAAAACCTACATTTTCAAATAATATTTCACCATTTTTAACTTCTGTTATAGGGTTAGTAGGGCTTGTGATATCACTATCTTCAACAATTACTTCTACAATACGTTCTGCTGATGCACGTGCTAAAGTAATCATAACAAAAATCATAGAAAGCATCATTAAACTCATTAAGATTTGAGAAGAGTAAGAAATTAAACTTACTAATTGACCTGTAGTAGTTGTACCACCTACAATCATATTTGCTCCAAACCAAGAAATAAGTAACATAGTTACATACATTGATGTTTGCATAAGTGGACTATTAAATGCTAATATACGTTCTGCTCGCTTAAAGTCTTTATAAATACTTGAAGAAACTGTAGTAAACTTTTCTTCTTCTTCTTTTTCTCTAACATAGGCTTTAACAACACGTATACCTCTTAAATTCTCTTGTACTACGTTATTAAGCTTATCATAAGTCTTAAATATTCTATCAAAGATTGGAAATGCCTTATATATAATTAATGCAAGACCTATACCTAAAAATGGAATAACCCCTAGGAAAATAAGCGCTAATTTAGGATTAATACTAAATGCCATCCCAAGTGAGAATAATAACATAATAGGCGCACGTACTGCTACACGAATAATCATTTGATACGCATTTTGTACATTAGTTACATCTGTTGTAAGACGTGTAACAAGACTTGCTGTTGAAAATTTATCTATATTATAGAAAGAAAAATCTTGTATTTTATAGTACATCTTCTGCCTAATGTTCTTTGCTACACCTGCTGAAGCACATGCTGCATAGTGACCTGATAAAATACCAAACATAAGTGAAATAAGTGTAGAAATAACAAGTGCTACACCAAATTTTAAAATAACATCTAGTGCACCTTGGTTAATACCTAAATCAATCATATTGGCCATTAATAATGGAATAATGACTTCCATGACTACTTCTAAAACAATAAAAATAGGTGAGTAAATAGATTCTTTTTTATACTGACCTATACACTTTGCTAACTGCTTAATCATCTTCTATCTCCTTACTTAATAAATATATTAATTACGTTTTATTGTTAGCCTCCTTATTGTAAGCTACCTAACAATATATGAAAATTTTAAGGGATGGCTGTAAAGTTAAGATTTACAGCATCCCTTTTATTCAATATTCTTCTTGATTCTACAAAGTAAATCAAAAAGTGTATTTACTTCTTCCTCTGTTAAGCCTAATGCAATCTCCTCTTCAAGTTCATTAATATTTTCTATAATCATTTTTTGTGCTCTGATTGCCTTATCTGTTAGCTTTAAACTTTTTAGTCTTGCATCTTGTGCTACAGCTTCTCTTGTGATAAAGCCATCTCGTTCAAGTAGTTGTAGTACACCCGTAGCAGTAGATCTTCTAATATTAAATTCCTTTTCTACATCACGTTGAAATAATTCCTTATCTCTTCCTTGCTTATAAAGATAATCAACCACTAATCCTTGAACACCTGTTAACCCTTCAACGCCTTTCATTCTTGCCTTCTCTTCAAAGCACCTTTTAATGATGTTAGAAATTGTTCTAATCTCAAAACCAATATGCTTTTTTGAATATGCTTTTTTGCACACACTTTATCACCTCGTACTGTAGCCATATTGTTAGGGTACTAACATTATATGAAG
Source organism: uncultured Eubacteriales bacterium (assembly GCA_900551325.1). Lineage (GTDB taxonomy): Bacteria > Bacillota > Clostridia > Lachnospirales > Cellulosilyticaceae > Holtiella. Next base: position 364,360 of record URVM01000001.1, read on the forward strand.
TATATAAACTTTTGTCAATCTTAAATTACTAGCTATCTAGCTAGTAACATGCGGTCATTATCTAATACTTTATGGCTTTCTTTTTTAAAGCAGTCTAGTAATTTTTCTACTGTCATACCTTCTCTTTCCTTACCTTTAATATCTAAAATAATATGTCCATCATCCATCATTATAGTACGATTTCCAAGTTCTAAAGCTGATTGGATATTATGAGTAATCATCATAGTAGTAATATTATTCTTTTGTACAATTTCTTTTGTTATTGCAAGTACTTTATCTGCTGTTGCTGGATCTAGAGCAGCTGTATGTTCATCTAATAATAATAGCTTTGGTGTTACTAATGTACTCATCATAAGAGTAACTGCTTGCCTTTGTCCTCCAGAAAGAAGACCTACTTTTGTTTTCATACGGTCTTCAAGACCTAAATTTAATTGGGCTAATTTTTCTCTAAAAAGATTACGTTCTTTTTGACTTATTCCTAGGCCAAATTTTCGACCTACTGTTCGCATATAAGCAAGAGCTAGATTTTCTTCAATTGTCATAGAAGGTGCTGTTCCTTTAAGAGGATCTTGAAATAACCTTCCGATATACTGTGCACGATTATGCTCTTTCATAAAAGTTAAATCTACCCCATCTAGTTCAATAGTTCCACTATCTGATAGGAAGTTTCCTGAAATCATATTAAAGAGTGTTGATTTCCCTGCTCCATTAGAACCTATTACAGTTACAAAATCACCATCTTCTAAGTGAAGATTAATATCTTTAAGGGCTTTACGCTCATTCACAGTGCCTGGATGAAAAGTCTTATTAATTTGTTTGAGTGATAGCATGATTTTCTTCCTTTCTCTTAGCTTGATGCATTCTCTTACGATGATTTAAATTTAAATTCTCTTTAATAACAGGGTAAGAGATAGCTAGCGTAATAATAATAGCTGAAATCAACTTCATGCTTGAAGCTGATAAATTTAGTTCAAGAGCTAAGGCTATAATAGTACGATAAGCTACTGAACCTAATAAAACGGCTACTACATGAATTAAAACTGTTCTTCTTTTAAATATTAATTCAAAGAGGGTTCCAAATATAATTTCACCAATAATTAAAGAGGCAAGACCTGCTACTACCATTCCAACACCCATACTCGCATCTGCGAAACCTTGATTCTGACCAATTAAAGCACCTGATAACCCTACTAAAGCATTAGCCATAGCAAGACCTACTGTCTTTGTAAAATCTACATTAATAGAAGAGGATCTAACCATTTCTTCATTATCCCCCGTTGCACGAATGGAAAGCCCCACTTGCGTGTGTAGAAAAAGTACAATTAGTATAATAACAATAATACAAATAACACTACCTACTACTGTACCTGCCCATTGTTTACCCAGTAAACTTTTTACACTTGTAAATACTGTATCAACACTGGCAAGTGAAAGATTGGGCTTATCACCCATTACACTCATATTAATTGTATAAAGAGCTGTCATGGTCAATATTCCGGCTAAAATAGGTTGAACCTTTAATTTTGTTTGCAAAAATGCAGTCACAACTCCTGCTAAAGCACCTGCTACTACACCTAGTAGTACACCCAGTATAGGGTGTCCTAGTGTAGTAGCCATGACAGATACAGCTGCTCCTAAAGTAAAGCTTCCATCTACTGTCAAGTCTGCAATATTTAAGATTCTATAAGAAATATATATTCCTAGTGCTAAAAGACCATATAATAACCCTAGTTCTAAACATGATGTAAGTGTATATAAGCTCATTCTAATCCCCTTCCTACCTGTTAAATTATACTATTCTACAATGATTGCACCTTCTGTAAGTACTGGTGCCTCAATAATATTTGCTGTTGTTTTATTAATTACTTTATCAAAATCATTTAAAGTAGTAACTGGTATGTCACTAATAGCCTTTCCATCTAAAACAGCTATAACCATATCAGCTGTTTGTTTACCTAGGTCTTCATAGTTAATACCTACTGTTGCATAGGCCCCATCCATAACCATTGAATCTGCACCTGCATAAATAGGTATTTTTCTTTCTTTCCCTACTTCTGAAAGAACATTCATAGCAGATGCAATAGTATTATCAATAGGTGAATAAATAGCATCAACCTTGTCTGCCAAACTATAAGCAGCTTGTTGAAGTTCTGAAGTATTTGTAATAGTTACTTCTTCAAAGCTAAAACCATAATCTGGCGCTATTTTCTTTGCTTCTTCAATAACAGATTGAGAATTTACTTCACTAGCTGTATATAAAAATCCAATTTTCTTAACTCCTGGTGTAAGCTCCTTACAAAGTTCAAAAACTTTGTCAACAGGTATAGCATCTGAAGTACCTGTTATATTTCCACTTGGATGAGCTAGATCACTTACAAGATTAGCTCCTACTGGATCTGTTACAGCTGAAAAGATAATAGGAATATCACTTGTAGCAGCTGCTGCTGCTTGAGCTGAAGGTGTAGCAATGGCTACGATTACATCTACATCATCCCCTACAAACTTCTTACAAATAGAGTTTAAGTTGGACTGATCTCCTTGAGCATTTTGGTAATCAATCTTTACTTTAGAAGCATCATAACCTTTTGCTTCTAACTCACTTACCATACTTTCACGAATCATATCTAAACTGGTATGTTCTACTATTTGAACAATACCTACTGTAATTTTATCATCCTTTGTTCCACATCCTGTAAATATGCTTAACCCCATCATTGCTACCATAGCTAAACTAAATAATTTTTTCATTTTAAATCCTCCCTATTTCAACTTATAGTTGATTCATTCAATTTTTTAATCTTATACTTTTACTTGATTTGCTTATCTTACTCTTTTCTTGCTTCACTATTTTCTTATTTAGTGAATAGTATGTTAGTTTAATTGAATTTGCATCAGTTCATCTAGGGGGAGTTGGGGGTTACATTTTAAGATTTACTACTTAGTTTTTCTACTCACTCAGCACCCTGCCCACATGAATTTGATGGCTTTGTAACGTTCACAACATACAATCAGCCTCCTTTTGGACAATAAAAAAAACACCTATCCTTATTCAAGGACAGATGTTGTATCTGCGGTACCACCTTGTTTGGCCTACACAAAAATAGGCCCACCTCAATAGAATGCCATCACATTCTTGACTTCGTAACGCTAGTCACTGCGTCGTATGCTACTAAGCCTCGGCTTTTCACTACGCCCTCAAAGGTCCATTTGTCCGATCCGCTTTCTGTTAGGTTCCCAGCCTCCCCAACTCTCTGTAAGTGCGCTAAAGGTTTTATCTCCTTATCACAGGTTTAAATCTTATTTATACAATAGTATACGCTAGACATTTTAAAATGTCAAAACATTTTTTATATAGTTATTAGATAGATTAAAACAAAACCAAATTAGTAAGTATACTATTTTGGTATCCACACACATACAGTTATATTGACAAATAAAATTTTTAGTTTTATATTTTAGAAGTTGATAACTTTTATTAATAACAAGAAATTAAACCGAGGAGTATTATAAAATGAAAGGTAAATCAAATAAATTAAAAATTATTATTGGGACTCTTATTCTCCTTCTTCTTATTTGTATAGTTGGAGTTGTTCGTTACTTAAATTTTTCTCTACCTGCCGATGAACAAGCGGTTATGGCTATGACTTCAACTTCTTTAGTTAAAGTAGAAGATACAGAGGATACAATCTCCTTTATGCCTACAGATAAAGTACCTACTACTGGTCTTATTTACTATCCGGGTGGCCAAGTTGAACCTGAAAGTTTCGCTTATGCTGCCCGTGAGATTGCATCAAAGGGTTATCTTGTAGTTATTCAAAAAATGCCTTTTAATCTTGCTATGTTTGGCAAAGATAAAGCTTATGATATTGTAGAACAGTATCAAGATATAGATAATTGGTATTTAAGTGGCTTCTCTCTTGGTGGCATTTCTGCATGTATGGCACTTGCACAAGATGCTACACCTTTTGATGGACTTATTCTCTATGCAAGCTATACCACTAAGGACTATGACTTATCTAACTCTAACTTAAAGGTATTAAGTATAAATGGTTCTAATGATGGCCTTGCTACACCAGAAGATATAGAAAAGGGTAAACCATACTTACCTAAAGATACTATTTTCTACACAATTGAAGGGGGTAATCATACCCAAAATGCTATTTATGGTGAAGGAAACTTACAAAAAGGTGATAATCCAGCCTCTATAGATCGTATGGAGCAACAAAATATTATTATTGAAAAAACTGTTGAGTTTATGAGTGAGTAGACATCTTAAGTTTAAATTATTTAATTGACAATTCTTTTTATTCTGCATATAATATTATAAATATCTCTTTGCACTGCATTACATTCTTAAATTAGAATGCAAAATCAACAGTACAAACTGAGCAGGCGATGAACCTAGTCTATAGGTTCGTGGGGCTGGGCCACTCTTGTGGCAGCAGATGAATGTAACACATCTGCGGGACAGTAGTATGTTCCGTAGGTGTGTTTTTTTATACCTTGAAGTCGGAACATAATCATGATGATGTTATGAAAGGGCATAGAGCTATCAAACAAAATGGAGGTAACTTTTATGACAAACAACAATCGTTCATGGGCAGGACTCACCACTGCCGAAGCAACAAAACTTCAAGAGCAATATGGTAAGAATGAACTAACACCTCTCAAAAAAGAAAGTTTTTTTCACAAAGTACTACATATCATAAGTGAACCTATGTTTCTTCTTTTGATTGTAGCTGCAATTGTATACTTCCTTTTAGGTGAACCACAAGATGGTGCTATTATGCTCATCTTTGTCATTGGCATTATCAGTATTGATGTCATCCAAGAATGGAAAACAGATAAGACACTAAATGCTCTAAAAGACTTATCCGCCCCTCATGTGCAAGTTATCAGGGATGGAAAAGAAATGAAAATAGCTAGTTGTGACTTAGTTCCCGGTGACCTTATGATGATTTATGAAGGCGTTAAAATTCCTGCTGATGGTATTATCCTGAAATGTAATGATTTATGTGTAGATGAGTCTTCTCTTACAGGTGAAGCTGAAGGAATGTGGAAGGTGACTACAGATCAAGTAGAACCTTCACTAGACTATTGGCGCCGTGATTATTGCTATGCAGGCACCCTTGTTACTCAAGGCACAGCTACCGTACAAGTAGATAAAATTGGCACTTCTACAGAGTATGGAAAAATTGGGACTAACGTTGCTAGTGCACCTGATGAACCTACACCTCTTCAAAAGCAGACTAGCAAGTTGGTTAAAACCTGTGCTATTATCGCTGCTATTCTCTTTACTTTAGTAGGTGTCTTTACTTATTTAAATTTACCTGATCATACCTTAGTAGATCGTATTATTGAAAGTATTCTCTCTGGTATCACTTTAGCTATGGCTATGATTCCTGAAGAATTTCCTGTTATCCTTACAGTCTTTCTCTCAATGGGAGCTTGGCGCCTAGCTAAGAAGTCTTCTCTTGTACGTAAACTTCCTTCCGTAGAAACTTTAGGTGCTGTATCTGTACTTTGTGTAGATAAAACTGGAACAATTACTATGAATCAAATGACTGTGCAAGATACTTGGGCTCTAGATGAAAATATTGAACACCTTTGTGAAATAATGGGCCTTGGCTGTGAAACAGAAGCTTATGATCCTATGGAAAAAGCTATGTTAAACTACTGTGAGAAACTAGGTATTACAAAAGAACACCTTTTTGCTGGTCAGCTTATTAACGAATATGCTTTTACTAATGAGCTAAAGATGATGGGGCATGTTTGGCATCATGATGGAGAAATTATTATTGCAGCTAAGGGTTCACCTGAACGTATTATTCCCCTTTGTAATCTTTCTAAAGAAGAACTAAAAACTACTGAACATAAAATCCAGTCAATGTCTGAGGAAGGTTTACGTGTTATTGCCGTTGGTGTGATGTATCCTGAAAATGAAGAAGCTATTCCTACTCAAATTACAGACTGTTCTTTAACATTATGTGGCCTAATTGGCCTTGCTGATCCTCCTCGTGAAACAGTGAAGAATGATATTGCACTTTGTAATAAAGCTGGTATTCGTATCGTTATGATTACAGGAGATAATGGTATGACTGCTTCATCTATTGCTAAGAAAATTGGAATGCCTAACTGTGACCACATTATCACTGGTGACATGCTAAATAATATGAGTGACATGGAGCTTCGTGATAAAGTACGAGATGTTAGCATCTTCTCTAGAGTTGTGCCTGAACACAAAATGCGTATCGTAAAAGCTTTTAAGGAAAACGGAGAAATTGTAGCTATGACTGGTGACGGAGTCAATGATGCACCTGCACTTAAGTATGCTGATATTGGTATTGCTATGGGGAAACGTGGCAGTGAAGTTTCTCGTGAAGCAGCTGACCTCATCTTAATGGATGATAACTTCTCTACTATTGTAGATACAGTCAAAGATGGTAGACGTATTTACGATAATATTCGTAAAGCTGTTGGCTATGTTTTCACTATTCACATTCCGATTGCTTTTGCCTCTTTACTAGGTCCTATAATGGGCATTAATCCTACTAGCTTGTTTCTCCTTCCACTTCATGTAGTTTTACTAGAACTTATCATCGACCCTACATGTTCTATTGTTCTAGAACGTCAACCGGCAGAAACATCTATTATGTCCCGTAAGCCCCGTAATCCAAAAGAAAAGCTCCTTACCCCTAAGCTTCTTCTTAAAAGTGTGCTTCAAGGACTTGTTATCTTTCTTGCATCCTTCAGTACTTATTTGACCATATTAGAACAAAACCCAACTAATGCCTCTCTTGCACGTACTATGGGTCTTGCTATTATTATGATTAGTAACTTATTTCTCGTTCAAGTGAATAGTTCAGATTATGATTTTGCCATACAATCTATAAAACGATTAGCTACTGATAAAGTTATGTGGGCAGTTAATGTCGGAACACTTGTTGGACTATATATTATCCTTTATACACCCCTTCATAGTTTCTTGAAGTTAACATCTCTTTCAGGTATTCAACTTTTAATGGTATTTTTAATAGCAGCACTTGCTGTATTATGGTATGAGATTGTTAAGTTAGTTAAAAAAATTAATAAAAGCAAATAGCTATAACATAAAAAACTACTACAAATTTTACACTTTGTAGTAGTTTTTATTATTAATCTCATTTTATAACTTATGCATTAGGATTTAAATAAGCTCCACAGTTCTCTTCATAGTCGCATATAATGGCTTCTACTGTATCCCAATCATTAATGGTTGCTCCTCCTGCTAAGAAGTGACCTCCCCCACCATATTTAGCTGCAATTTCATTAACACGTGGTCCATTAGAACGGAATTCGCACATAATCTTTCCTGTAGCAGGAACTTCAGCAAAAAAGTGCCAGTTAATGATACCATCAATATCTTGAAGAGCATTAACCATTCTAGCAGCAACCATATAATCCATACCATACTCCTTAATAACTTCTTTTGGAATTTTAAGTACTGCTACTCCATTTTTTCTTACTTCAAAATTGCTATAAATGTAACCCATAAACTTTACTTCATTCATCTTTCTTTTATAGAAAGCAGCATAAAGCGGTTTTGTATTTAAATCATAAGTAAGGTGGTGAACTTTTCTAAAGATCTCAGTTGGATTTTCTACGTATATAAAACGCCCTGTATCTGCTACTATTCCAATATAAAGTGCTTCCCTTCCTTTACGTTCTATTTGAAGACTTCCTTCACTTTCTAAAAGCAAATCAAGAAGCATTAAACTTGTAGCTGCATAATTTGTATCTACCCATGATAAGTTTGCAAACTCTTCTCCAAAAGGATGATGATGGTCTATCTTAATAAGATAACCACATGCTTTATAACTTTCATCATCTACACGGTGAGCATCTCCTACATCTAGTATAATACCTAGACACTTCTCATCAATTGTTACACTACTTGGATCATCCATAGTCCCTATATACTCTAAATCTGGTTCATGTTTACCCATAAGGTATACTGTTTTTCCCGGGAAACTTCTTTCTATCATATTTTTTAGACCTACTTGTGCACCATAAGAATCTGGATCTGGATAAACATGTCTATATAGGGCTATCTTATCATATTCTTTGATTTTATTAATAATACTTAATATGAGTTCCTTTTTCATTTATTTTTCTCCCTTATATGATTATTATCTTATTCTATAATCAATAGATTTATTTAAATCTTGCTATGTGGTTGTATAAATTCACTCTATAGATTAGCTCTATAATTCATTCTATAAATTAGTTCTATAAGAAAGTCTATATTATGTTTAACACCTTTTAAATAAATAGGAAAGGCCTTTCCTATTTATTTAAAAAGTCACTCTATAATCATATAGAGTGACCTTTTTATAGGAACTATTTGAAACTATTGACGTTGAATAGATGTTCCAACTTCTGATACAGTTTCTTCAATAAATGTATTCATATCTGCAATATTACCATTAATATATGCTTCAAACTTTTCTTGGATTGTGTTACGAGCAGATTGAGCATTATTAATAGCTGGTGTATAGTAAGCATACTCTAATGCAATTTGAGCTACTGGATATACTTGTGCATATGGTAAACTTGGATCAGCTAACACATTTTTAACTGTGTCTGTTTCTGCTGCTGATTTACGTACTGGAAGGTAACCTGTTTCTGTTGCAAATTTAGCTGTATTTTCTGTACTAGTAGCAAATTTGATGAATTCATATGCTGCATATTGTTCTTTTAATGATACATCGTTTGTAATAAATAATGAACCACCTTGTTGAATAACAGCTTTTTCTTTACCTTCAAAGTAAGCTGGTTCTACAACTGCTAATTCAAATTGACCATTTGTTTCAAGGAATGATGCACCTGCAGTTGAACCTTGGTACATTAAAATTTGTTGGTTAGAGAATGGTCCTGATAAGTATCCATCTTCACCTGGTGTACGGAAGTAACCGTTTTGAACTTGTTCTTTATAGAAATCCATAAATGTTCTAACCCATTCATTATCTACATTGATTGTTCCATCAAGCTCTACGAAGTTCATACCATCCATTTTAAGTGTTGAAATGAAACCATTTGATCCACTATCATATCCAAAACCTGGGATACCAAGTTGTTCTTTAGCTGCTTTTGATACTTCAGCTAATTTTTCCATTGTCATACCTTGAATATCTTCTAATGTATAACCTAATTTTTCAAGTAAAGTTTTATTTACATAGATAACTTCTGTTGATTTTGTAAGAGGCATACCATAAAGTTTACCATCCCATTGTGATACTTCAGCAACAAAAGGTGCGATAAAGTCATTTTCAAGTTCTGGTAAAATACCTACTTCTGGATGAGTTGCGAAAGCACCCATATCGTAAATATCACCTTTTTCAATTAAACCTGTTGCAAGGTCTGGGTATACGTTAATAATTGCTGGTAAAGTATTTGATTGCTCAGCAGCAATTACTTTTTTGTTCATATCTACAATTTTACCTTGAGATACAGCATTTACTGTAATATTCATAGTATTTGTTGCATTAAACTCATCAATAATTGCTTGAAGAGCTTCTTGTTGTTTACCTGACATATAGTGCCACATTTCAATTGTAGTAGGCTCTGTCATGTCTGGTAATTCTACAACTACTGGCTCTGTACCTGCATTCCCAGTATTTGGAGTTGTTTCACTTGAACAACCTGTTAATGCAGAAACAGCCATAAGTGCTGCCATAGCAGATGCGAATACTTTTGTTTTCATTTGTTTCACCTCATAATAAGTTTGTTTAATACCATTTATATAAATTTATATAAATTTTATCCTTTAATACCACCTATGGAAATACCACTCATAATCTTCTTATGAAGGAAGATATAAGCAATCATAACTGGTAATGTAATAATAGTAGAAGCTGCCATTAATAATTCATAACGATTTCCTGCATCTGATTGGAAGGCAGTAAGTCCATTTGAAAGTAATCGCATGTTCTCTTTATTTGTTACAAGAAGTGGCCATAAAAATGAATTCCATGAGTTAATGCCTACAAGGATACAAATTGTAATAATTGATCCCTTTGCCATAGGCACCATAATACGCCATAAGAATTTCCAATCATTAGCTCCATCTACTTTAGCTGCAAAGTAAAGTTGCTTTGGAATCTTAAGGAAGAATTCTCTTAACATATAAATATAAAGCACGTTTGCCATATATGGTACAACTAATGCTTGATAGGTATCCATCCATTTTAAAGCAGAAATTGTCTTGAAGTTTGTAATAATTAATACTTCGCCTGGAATCATCATAGATGCTAAAAAGAGTGAGAAGATTAAATCTCTTCCTTTAAACTCTAAATGTGAAAAGGCAAAAGCTGATAAGATTGCAATAATAACTGAACTTACAATACTTAAAGCCGTTACTATAAGTGTATTAACGAAATATCTTGCAAATGGTGCCATAGACATAGCCACGCTATAGTTGTCCCACATAAACTCACTTGGAACAATGGTAGGTGGTGTTTGTATAACTTCAAATCCTGACTTTAATGAGGACGCTATCATCCAGTAAAATGGGAATAATGTTACAATAGCAAAGATTGTAAGTAGAAAATATTTGAGTGCTACTTTTATGTTCATTTTCTTCTCCATAGCGTTCTCCTTTTAATAATGAACTTTATTATTCGCAATTGTTCTTTGAATAAGTGTTACAGTTAAAATAATAATGAGTAAGACAACTGCTGCGGCAAAGGCAAGTGGGAAGTCTTGGTCTCCATAAAATCTATCAATAATATACATTACTACTGATGATACACGACCGTTAAGTGTACGACCGTTAAATAAAACGAATATCTCTGTATATACTTTAAATCCTGCAATTAAGCTAATAATATAAGTGTACAAAATAATAGGAGATACTAATGGAATTGTAATCTTTCTAAAGATTGTACGATTTGTAGCTTGGTCGATTTTAGCTGCTTGATAATACTGTGGATTAATAGAGGCAATACCTGTTGTTAAAATAAGGGTATTAAATGCTAAGCTTTTCCACACTGAAAATATAATTAAAGCTGGCATGGCCCAGTTAGGATCTGTAAGCCAGTTAATTGGATTAATTCCTACTAAACCTAATAAATAATTGATAATACCATATTCACTATTGAATAACCATGACCATACAACACCAATAGCTACAAGACTAGTTACATATGGTAAGAAATAAATACTTTGGAAAATACCTTTCATCTTCTCATTTTTTAAATTTGCAAGTGCATTAGCAAGTAGTAATGAAAGGCTTACTGATAAAAGTGGTACAATTGCAGCATAAACTACTGTATTAATAAGGGATTGTATAAACCTTTTATCTTTAAATAAATAGCTATAACTACCAAAACCAAAAGAATAACCCACTGCTTTTGTTTCATCAAAACTAAATACAATGGCATTAATAATAGGGTAAAAAACAAATACGCCTAAAACTACAATGGCTGGTAATAAATATAAATAACCTTTATAACCTACCGTTCCTTTTTTATTTAGCATTTTGTAATGAACTCCTCTGTCTCAGTATCAAATACATAGGCTTTACCAACCTTAGGTCTTACTTTAAGTGTTGTTCCTTCTGCGATCATAAACTCTTTATCTACAAGCATCTTAAATGTTTCACCTTTATAGCCTAATGTAAGAAGTCTTTCACGTCCTAAAACTTCTACTGTCTCAACAACTGTTTCAAATCCTTCTTCACTCACTTCCATATCTTCTGCTCTAAAACCTAAGTCAATAGATTTCTTATTTGTTGGAAGACCAGTAAATTTACAGTTATCTATATTTGCAGTACCTTCATTAATGTTCAGTCTAATAAAGTTCATAGCTGGGCTACCAATGAATGATGCAACAAATTTATTGCATGGGTTCATATAAATCTCTGTTGGTGTAGATACTTGTTGGATTTTACCATCTTTCATTAAGATAATTTGGTCAGAAATACTCATTGCTTCTTCTTGATCATGTGTAACAAAGATTGCAGTTACACCTGTTTCTTGTTGGATACGACGAATTTCTTGACGTGTTTCTACACGAAGCTTAGTATCTAAGTTTGATAGAGGTTCATCAAGTAAAAGGTTATCTGGTTTCTTTGCAAGAGCACGTGCAATGGCAACACGTTGTTGTTGTCCACCTGAAAGTTGTCCTGGCTTACGATCAAGTAAACCTTCTATTTTAACAATTTTAGCAACTTCCACTACACGTTTTTCTGCATCTTCTTTATTCCACTTTAAGTTTTTAAGAGGGAATAAAATATTTTCTCTAATTGTCATATGTGGATAAAGAGCATAGTTTTGGAATACAAGACCAATGCCTAGTTTTTCTGGTTCTAGACCTGTTACATCTCTTTCTCCAAAATAGATTTTTCCACTTGTAGGTTTATGAATTCCACTAATTGTGAAAAGTGTTGTAGACTTTCCACATCCAGATGGCCCAAGTAATGAAATGAGCTTACCCTTTGGAATCTGAATGGTTACATCATTGATTGCAGTAAAATCACCAAATCTCACTACTAGATTTTCTAGTCTAATTCCCATTAATTTGCACCTCATCTTTGTAATGTTGTCTAATTTTATATTGGCTTCATGCTAATTGACATAAGTTATCATCTTACAGTTTTTTATATTAATGTATGGTTTATTTAAAGTCAATCACTTGGTAAATAATGATATAATTTGAATTTGAATACATTTTTATTTAATTTAATTCACTTTTATTTTTATTCATTATATTTTTTTGTTAAATTTATCTTTACTTCTTTCTAGAGATGACAAAAATAAAAACGTGCAACTCTATATATTTTGCACGTTTTTACCTTACTTATTCATTTTTACAATTGTTATTATTATAAATTATTCATGTCAAATTCTTCTTCTTCATCTTCTTCTGCAAATCTAAAATCTACTGTACGTGTTAGACGATTTGTATTTAGTACTTCTACCTTTACTGTATCACCTAATCTATAGATTTTCTTTGTATGCTCTCCAACCCATCTATGACCTGCCTCGTCATATACATAGTAGTCATCATCCATTTCACTTACGTGAACTAGACCTTCAACAGTATTTGGAAGTTCTACATATACTCCCCATGAGGTTGTACCAGTAATAACCCCTTCAAAGATTTCTCCAATAAAGTCTTCCATGTATTCAGCTTTCTTAAGCTTAATTGTTTCTCTTTCAGCTTCTTCTGCTCTTCTTTCTCTAAGTGAAGATTGCTTAGCTACTGTATCTACATGATCAAACATCTTCTGTTCTTTTTCACCTTGCATCTTACCATGTAAGTTGTATTTAATAATACGGTGAATTTGAAGATCTGGATAACGTCTAATTGGAGATGTGAAGTGACAGTAATATTTAGCAGCAAGACCAAAGTGTCCTGTACATTCTCCACTATATCTAGCTTGCTTCATAGAACGAAGTAGTAAACGACTAATAATATTTTCTTCTGGTGTATCTTCTATTTCCTCTAAGATTCTTTGCATATCTTTAGGATGAGTCTTTGTTTGCCCCTTCATAGTGTAGCCAAAGTTATTTAAGAACTCACTAAGTGCTGCAATTTTTTCTGGGTCTGGATCTTCATGAGTACGATATACAAAAGGCTTTTCTTGCCAGAAATAATCTTCTGCTATAGTTTCGTTACATAGAAGCATGAATTCTTCTATAATACGTGTAGCTACGTTTCTATCATATGGCTTAATATCTATAGGATGGCCTTGTCTATCCAAGATTACTTTCGTTTCTTCAAAATCAAAGTCTACTGCACCACGCTTCATACGTTTATTTCTAAGAATTCCTGCTAATTCTTCCATAGTTTCAAACATTGGTACAAAGTCTTTGTATCTACTAATTAACGCTTCATCATGATCCATTAAAATTTTCTTCACCTGTGTATAGCTCATACGTTCATCAATCTTAATAACTGTTTCTGCAATTTGATGACTTTGAACGTTTCCATTAGCATCTACTTCCATGATACAGCTAAGTGCTAGTCTATCTACACCTGCATTTAATGAACAAATACCATTACTTAATTTGTGAGGAAGCATAGGTATTACACGGTCAACTAAGTAAATACTTGTCCCTCTTTCTAAAGCTTCCTTATCAAGTGGTGATTTTTCTGTTACATAGTGAGTAACGTCTGCAATGTGAACACCTAATTCAAATCTACCATTATCTAATTTACGAATAGAAATAGCATCATCTAAGTCCTTTGCATCTTCCCCATCTATAGTTACCATAGGCACATGTCTTAAATCCATACGCCCTCTTTTATCTTTATCACTTACTTCACTTGGCACATCTTCAATTTCTTTCATCACTTCATCTGGAAACTCAGTAGGTAAATCAAATTGATAAATGATTGAAAGTATATCTACACCTGGGTCATTCATATGTCCTAAGATAGATACAACCTTACCTTCAGGATTACGTTTTTCTTCAGCCCAATCAATAATCTCTACTAATACTTTATGTCCTGTTACAGCACCTTTAGAATATTTCTTTGGTATGAAAATATCCCTTGCATATTTACTTTCATCTGCTACTACAAAGCCGAAGTTCTGACTTTCTTCATAGGTACCTACAATACATTGTGGACCTCTTTCTATAATCTTAATAACTTCGCCTTCAATACGCTTATCGCCTACAGCAGGTTTCGTAATACGGCACATAACTGTATCTTTATGAAGTGCCCCGTTAACACTAGAAGCAGGAATAAATATGTCTTTTTCCTCTCCTTCTACAGTAACAAATCCAAAACCTTTTGCATGACCAGTAAATACACCTGTTACAAGATTTAAAGTTTTTGGTAATACAAACTTACCTCTTTTATTACGAAGAAGTTTACCTTCTTGAATGAGTTCATCTAAAATTCTTTCTAATATAGGTCTATCTGCTGGAGATACATGAAAGAACATCATAAATTCTTTTATTTTTAAAGGTTGATATTGTGGTAATTGGATAAATTCTAATATTTTTTGTTTACGCGTTTCATATAGCGTATCATAATCTTTCTTTGACACTTAAGTCACCTCTTCCATATTGCTTTAAAGCTTATTATATCTTATTTTTAACATCTATACTAATTTTTATTACAATCCATTAAGCAAAATTAAAATTAATTGTATAAATCGCTCCTTTTATCATTATAAATTTTCTTATATAGTGATTTCCTCTATAAAAATATAAAAGAGGGAATTTGTTATATTCCCTCTTAAGCACATATATTAAAGATCTCCATACTTCATTTGAACATAGGTTTGTATAAGCTTAACTGTATTTTCAATCCCTAATTCACCTGTATTAATAGTTAGGTCGTATTGGGAAGCATCTTTCCATTTCAGTCCACTATAATTTGTATAGTAGTTTGAACGTTCTTTATCTACCCTTTTCATTTCTTTTTCAATATTAACTGTGTTTGTAAAGTGATATACATCTTGTATCATTGCCTTTTTAAAATCTTTACTTGCATGTAAAAAGACAGATACTTTTCTTGGATGTGCTGATAAAATAACATTGGCACATCTTCCAATAATTACGCATGATGTTTCATTTGCCATCTTCTCGATTAAGTTAGCTTGTGTCACATATAAATCATTATTTGTTATACTATAAAAATAGCACGGGATAGTCATACCATGATAACTTCCCATATTAATACTAGACATTTGCCAAATAGATGGTGCTTTTTCATCAAATTCTTTTAAATGTTCTTCTTTAATCCCCATTAGCTTTGCTGCTTCACTTAAAATTAAACGATCTACAAATTTCATTTGGAGAGCTTCGGCCAATTTTTCACCAACTAACCTCCCACCGCTTCCAAACTCCCTGTTAATGGTAATCGCTATTGGTTCTTGCATACTAACCCCTCCACTCTAAATAAACCCTTTATTCTATTTCTGTAAAAACCTATAATATTTTAAATTATAGTATAATATATTATACAGTAATTTAAGACTTTTCGCACCTAATTTATAAAATTATCTTCTATTCGCCAACTTTCATCGCTCATGATGCTTTAATTTATCGTTATATATTACTTCTACCTAAGCAAAAAAACTTCCCTAACGGGAAGTTTTCTATAAAATACCTGTTATTACATAAGTGTTAATACTATGGCTAATACTACGAAAATACCTGCTGTAATTTTAGTCCATCTCTCAAATTTACCTTCTAAAGTGTGTTTCTTATTTTTGTTCCAATAGCTTTCTTGGTTTGTAGCAAAAGCTGAGCCAAGACCAGCTGATTTACCTTCTTGAAGTAATACTACAACAATAATTGCAAGTGCCGCTAGTACATAAATACCTGTAAGAGCTGTTTTTAAAATTTCCACGGCTTTGCCTCCTTCTTACCTTCATACGTTTTTCACTTATTCTATCATAGCATAGGCTTGTTTAAATTGCAATAAATGATATATCACGCTTTTCTTACAATTTACTGTCATCTATTGCCATAAGGTAAGATTCAATATCTCCTATAATGTTTTTCACACATCCATCTTTAAATGGTGAGATTAAATTGCCTAGTTCAACAATTTGTAAGAAAGATTTTGTTCCACCTACCTTACATATTTTAAGATAGTCTTCCCAACCTTTAGCACGGTCTTCATTCATCTTTTTCCAGAATTGAAGAGCACAAATTTGAGCTAATGTATAGTCAATGTAGTAAAATGGTGATGCGAAAATATGTCCTTGTTTAAACCACCATGTACCTTTCTCTAATATAGCACACTCACTATAATCTTTATGTGGTAAATATTGTCTTTCTATTTGACGCCATACAGCTTTTCTTTCATCAGGTGTCATCTCCGGATTTTCGTAAACAGCATGTTGGAAAGCATCTACTACAATACCATATGGGATGAACTTAATAGCACTACTTAAATGTTCATATTTATACTTCTCTACATCCTTACCAAAGAACTCTTCCATCCAAGGCCATGTAATAAATTCCATACTCATAGAATGAATTTCACAGCTTTCATAAGTTGGGAAGTAAAGTCCTGGTACATCTATCCAACGTGAATTATATACTTGGAAAGCATGTCCTGCTTCATGAGTTAATACATCCACATCCCCTGAAGTTCCATTAAAGTTAGAGAAGATAAAAGGTGCCTTATAAGAAGAAATCAGTGTACAATATCCACCAGCTTGTTTACTTGGTTTTGTTTCTAAATCCATAAGTTCATTCTCTGTCATAAACTCAAAGAATTCCTTAGTCTCTGGAGAAAGCTCATTGTACATTTTCTTACCTTTTTCTAAGATAAAATGTGCATCTCCTTGAGGTGTAGCATTTCCTGATTCAAATACAAAATCTATATCATAATAACTTAATTTAGAAAGTCCAAGACGCTTAGCTTGTTTGTCATAAAGCTTATTTGCAACAGGTACAATTTCTTCTAATACTTGTTTTCTAAATGCTTTAACCATCTCTTCATTATAATCATTACGATTCATTAAACGATAGCCATATTCTACATAATTTTTGAATCCTAGTTTAGTAGCTTTTCTATGGCGTACTTTTACTAACTTATCATAAATGGTATCAAACTTTTCTTCATTTTCTTCAAAGAATTTAAAGTAAGCTTCACTTGCACGTTTACGTACATCTCTATCTTTAGAAATCATAAAAGGACGCATACCTGATAAGTTATAAGTCTTACCTTCAAATTCAATAGCAGCAGATGCAATAAGCTTATCATATTCTGTAGTTAATCTATTTTCTTCTTGCATTTCTTCTAAAATTGCATTAGAAAAAGTTTTATCCTCATTTTCTAGAATATCAAAGTATTGCTTACTAAAAGCCTCTTCTAATTCTTCTCTATAAGGAGAGTTTAAAAGTACTTTATTAAGAGCATTTGTCTGCTCCATATAAAGTGGCCCATACTCATCCCAGTAATCACTTTCTTTTTCATAAAATTCATCTTTAGTATTAATAGAATGTCTAATACTTGCAAGGTCACCACTTGTATTAATTTGATTAATATAATCATGGGCTATTTTAATCTTTTCGATTTGTTCTTTAGCATTACTTGCATTTTTGATTTCTTCTACCATACTTTGTAAAGTTGCTTTATAAACTTCAAAGTCAGGTCTTTCATACTTAAACTCTGTAAATTTCATATATCATCGCTCCTCTTTTGTCATTATAAGTTTTCATAATTTTATTATAGTTGAACCTTCATAAGATAACAACTATCACATCTATCAATTTATATGGTATCCTTATTTCCCCTTATTATTTCAATTTCTTTTATCTATTCAATTGATTAAGCCACGCCTCCTTAGCCTCTTCATAAGTTATTCCAAATACTTCTTCAAAAGTTTTTGTTGTTTGATCTCCTATACAATACCCTAGATAAGTATCTAATGAAAATTGATCAATTAAATATCCTGTAAAGGAAGAAGCTTGATTATAGCTTAACTCATTTCCACCACCTTGATGTCGACTAGCAACTGAATACTGCTTTCCTACTGTGGACCTATCCGAAGGTAATTTCTCCACACTATTAAATGATGCATAGGCACAAGCATCCACATACAACTTCGTATCAATCACTTCTGGTAAAAATGCTCCTCCATGAGCTTTATAATAGGCCATCATGTTTGCATAATAGTCTGGCTCCTCTGGTAAATGATCTGCTGTTATGCCTTCAAACTCTAACTGTATAATATAATTATCAGGATAAATAGCACGGGACAAATATTCTGCTATCCCTTCTTGCATCCATAATTTATCTACCCCGAAAGATGTTCCTGTTAATGTATGTGTATATTCATGCAAATGATGTACAGGAGCCCCTAGGTTAATTTTCGATCCTCCTGCTGTATCTCCTCTAAAGCCAGATGCCGTTAAAAAATAGTACTCTGGCTTCACATCTTTATTAATGAATTTAAAGTTATTAGGTGCGTTCTGCTCTAAGTAATTTAACAAATAAGCTCTACCTTTTGCATCCTTATCAAGAAACACCTCTACTTCTTTGACTGTAGATAGAAACTTTACTTTATTCATATAATAGCTTGCTTCATCTGAGTTTATAATTAAAGAGTATTTTCCAGATTTACTATAGATAAATGTATTAAATTCAAACTCATATTGATTTTCATAAGTACGATTAACACCTATAGATTTTAACCATTCTCTTTTTTCATTTAATCCAATTTCCCCAGACAGAATTAATTCTTCCCTATCTTGTTCAATAAAATAACTCACTAATGCAGTTGCCGTCTCTTTTGCTATTTGAAGCTCTTCTTCTGTATTCCATTCCTCATAAAACCGCCCTCCGAATAATCCTAGCATAGATAGATCTTCCGCTGTATCATAATACTCACTTAGTTTATGTAGATCTACTTGTTCTTCAAAAATATATCCCACCAAACCATGAATTATGGCAGGCTCCGTTAGATTATAACAAGCTCGAACTAGACCTAATCTGTATCTATCACTTTCTATATCTTCTACTGTACAATATATAGCATCCTCACCTATATACATTCCAGTATCTAGAGATTTTTGGATAATATAGACCTTGATAGGTTGATTCAAAGGCTTCTCAAACTTCTTTTCTAGTGTTTTAATATCATTTTCTATCTTTTTTAAGTGTTTATTAGCTATTTCTTCATCATAAATAGCTTCTTCCATACCAAGACCTATTGGCTCTATTTCTCCATAATACATATTCAACCTTCTATTACATATTTCATTTCTTTCAAATGCTTGAAGGCTATAACTTATATTATCTTTTCTAATTAAAAGCATACAATTAACTAGAACAATCATTAGTACTAATATCCCCGTTAGTATGCTTACTTGTTTTTTTCTCATCTTCATATCTTTTCCCCTAATTCATTGCTTGTAATATTTTTCTTCATTATAAGTACTATCTATAGTTTTACTTAATCTACCTATATTATCTTTTAGATCTATTTTTTATTTAAATATAATTTATCCTTTATTCAACACTCTTAAATAAATATAAATACATATATATATATATATATTAAATTTTCATGAAGACTTTCTTACTTATTCCCAAAGTAATCTTCCCTAATTAATCCGTACCAAGCTACATCACAAATACCTTGATTATTTTTACTTGCTTGTCTTAAAGTTCCTTCGTATTTTAGTCCGCATTTCTCCATTACTTTTCCTGAGTTTGGATTTTTCGTATCATGTCTAGCATCTATACGATTTACCCCTACCTCTTCCATTAAAAACTTTATAACTTCTCTAAATGCTTCTGATATTATCCCTTTGTTCCACCAATCTTTTCCAAGGGTATAACCTATATGAACACTTTCAACTTCTTTTTCATGTTGTACTACCCCAATAGATCCAATTGCTTCTCTTATTTCCTTAAGTTCAATAGCCCAGTTATACGTAGTTGGTTCCTCATATTCTTTGATGACCATTTCTAAATAAGCTTTTGTGATTGCTACTTCTTTGTGTGGTGGCCATGAAAGGTACTTAGTTACTTCTTCATCACTTGCCCAATTCTTAAACATACATTGTGCATCATCTACTTTAAAACGTCGTAGTATTAGACGTTCGGTTTCTAATTTCTTTGTTCCTAAATGTTTCATCTTCATTCCCCTTTATTATAGTAATTTAAATGTATTTGTATTCCTATCTATGTTTTTCTTTATGGAAATAGTTGTTCTACTAAATTGTATAGTCTATTGTCTATAGGCATACATTGCCCCCCTTGGGTTGCCTTTTGTGATTGAGAATATGATTGGTTTGTCATATTGTATACAATAAACTCTGTTGCTCTTCCCCACTGAATATATGTTTCATCTGCCATCTTATATATAATAAGTTCTGTTATTTCTCCCTCTTTATCTATTTCCTTAACTATGTAGTACTCAAATAGATTAGATAAGTCCTTTCCTTCTCTTGCTGATGAAGTAGTAATCCATTCGTGTATCAAGACTCTTATTAGATCATATTGTGCATCTTGAATATCTTCCCATACCCTTATAGGATTTCCTTCTTGAAAGTGCGTAACAGAATAATTAGATGAAGTTGATTCATAATTTTTACTTTCCATAGACAAAATCTCTTTAGCGTATAACTGTGTAGGATATGTTTCCATTACCAGCCCATGTTCTAGTAAAATAATGTCTCCTATATTAAAATTAGTGAACATAGATTGTACTGATTCTTCATTCTCTAATCTCCAAAATTCTGTATCTTTACAATAGACATAGCCTTCTTTCCCAACAAGGTTATTTTCCCCTATCCCTTTTACTAAAAGTGTCTTATCCTCTTGATTTACTTGAACGATCTGGACTATGGAAAGGAATACTTCTTCTGGCCCTTCTTCTACCTTATGCATTCTAAAGATAACTAAAAGGAATATAATACCTATTGCTATTACATATAAAATTAATTTTTTAGTTCTCATAGACTATGGGTAACTCCTCCTGTCTCTTGTACTTTTTCTTATTCATTACCTGATATATTTTAGTATGAATTTTTAAATTTCTTTATCAAATTATATCATCCTTTCATCTTTTTGACTACGAACCTTTTCTACTTAAAAGTTAAAACACTTTTCCCTACCTTTTTTCCTTTAGATACTCTTATCTACTACCATTAAGTAGACTTGCTCTCTCAAGTTACCTTAACTGTTAAGAAGATGTAGGTTGCTCCTACTCATTCTTTATGTACTTTTTCTCATTTTGTTGAAGCATTGAGAAGGGTGACGTGGGGATGTGTTCTCCGGAACCTACCTATGGAATGTTCAGCTAAGAAATGTGTGAAATGAGAAAATGATGATCTTAGCCATACTGTTTGAACGAAACGTAGTGTAGTGAGTTTATGGCGTTATCATTTTTGAATGAACTACATTTCTCTGAACATGGAATGAAGTAGGTGGAGGAGAATACAGCCACACGGCACCCATAGTAGACTTAGGATAATTTTTCTAAACACAAAAAAATAAGCCTAAAAGCATTTTAACTTTTAGGCTTATCTACTATTCGTCGCATTTTTTAAAGCTTTAATCTTCGTCTTAATATGTGTGTGTTTACCTAGTGAGATTGAAAAAAGAACGAAGACCTCTATATTCTGCTACTTCATCCAGCTCTTCTTCTATACGAAGAAGTTGATTGTATTTGGCAACACGGTCTGAACGTGCTGGTGCACCAGTTTTTATTTGACCAGCATTAACAGCTACTACAATGTCTGCAATGGTGGTATCTTCTGATTCACCAGAACGATGAGATACAATTGCCGTGTATCCTGCCCTATTTGCCATTTCTATAGCATTAAAGGTTTCTGTAAGTGTACCAATTTGATTTACTTTAATCAGTATGGCATTACCTACTTTTTTCAGGATACCTTTTTCAAGAATTTTTGTATTGGTTACGAACAAGTCGTCTCCTACAAGTTGTACACGATTACCTAGTCGTTCACTAAGTAGTGCCCAACCTTCCCAATCCTTTTCACCTAACCCATCTTCAATTGAAATAATAGGGAATTGGTTTACAAGATTTTCGTAGTAATCTACCATTTCTTCTGATGTACGGACAATCTGGGTACCTTTCATCTTGCTTTCGCCTTTGAAATAATACTTGCCGTCCGCGTCGTTATAAAGCTCAGATGCTGCCGCATCCATAGCAATACGTACTTCTTCACCAGGTTTATAACCTGCTTTACTAATCGCTTCAACAATAAGTGTGAGTACTTCTTCTGATGTTGCAAGGTCTGGTGCAAAACCACCTTCATCACCTACACCAGTAGCTAAACCTTTATCATTAAGTACTTTCTTAAGTGTGTGATAAATTTCTGCACACATACGAAGTGCTTCTTTAAAGGAAGTTGCCCCTACTGGCATAATCATAAATTCTTGAAGGTCTACTGTATTATCAGCATGCTCTCCACCATTTAAAATGTTCATCATAGGTACAGGAAGCACTTTAGCATTTATCCCACCTAGGTATTGATATAAAGGCATGCTAAGTGCTTTTGCAGCTGCTTTCGCCACTGCCATAGATACTCCTAGTATCGCATTTGCACCTAATTTACTTTTGTTCGGTGTGCCATCTAAGTCAATCATCACCTTATCTATGGCAGCTTGATCAAGGGCGTTCATACCTATAACTTCTGGTGCGATGATATCATTTACATTTTTAACAGCTTGTTGTACGCCTTTTCCTAAGTAACGAGAGCTATCTCCGTCACGAAGCTCTATAGCTTCTAGTTCTCCAGTAGAAGCACCAGAAGGTACGATGGCAGAGCCAACATAATCTCCTTCAACTACAACTTCTACCTCAACTGTTGGATTTGCTCTTGAGTCTAACACCTCTCTTGCAAAAACATCTAAAATCTCAATGTAACCTTTCATACGTGCATGACTCCTTTCAACCCACATGAATTATCATGTTTTAGTCTTTCCACTTTTCATGTAATCATACGAAGAACCCATTTACATTATGCTTAATATTACATCTTTTCTCACAAAGTGGTTTATCTTGCCCATAATCCCTCTATTGTGTCTTATCATAAATCAGTTTAAACTCTAGTCTACTCTGCCCAAGTTAAAGTACATTTGCTAATGCTTAAAACTTTTATCACCTTTTAATATTTATTAGATACTTAATTTTATTAAGCTTTCATAGATGCTTTACTTATTTAACTAGTAAAGATTCTCCATCCATTTCAGCTGGTTGTTCCATACCCATCATTTCTAATAAAGTTGGTGCAATATCAGCAAGTTTGCCGCCTTCTTTAAGTGTTACACCTTCTTTATAGTTTACAAGTATAAAAGGTACTGGATTAGTTGTATGTGCTGTAAAGGCACCATTTGTTTCATAATCTTTCATTTGTTCTGCATTACCATGATCAGCACAAATAAATGCATAACCATTTGTTTCTTCAATAGCACGAACTACATCGCCTACTGCTTTATCAACAGCTTCAATAGCGCTGATTGCTGCATCCATATTACCTGTATGACCAACCATATCTGGGTTAGCAAAGTTACAGATAATCATATCGTATTTGCCTGAACGAATTGCATCTTCTAATTTAGAAGATACTTCAAATACGCTCATTTCTGGTTGAAGGTCGTAAGTTGCTACTTTTGGAGAAGATACAAGTTCACGAACTTCATTTTCATATGGTTCTTCTACACCGCCGTTGAAGAAGAATGTTACGTGAGCATATTTTTCTGTTTCAGCAATACGAAGTTGAGTTTTGCCATTATTTGCAAGGTATTCTCCAAATGTATTTGTAAGTGTTTGTGGTGTAAACGCTACTTCTTTATTTGGAATAGTAATATCGTATTGTGTGAAAGTTACAAAGTGAGTTTTCACTCTATCTCTTTCAAATCCTGTAAAGGCATCATCACAGAATGCACGAGTCATTTCACGAGCACGGTCAGGACGGAAGTTGAAGAATACTACAGAGTCGCCTTCTTCTACTTGTGCTACTGGTGCGCCTTCTTTTGTAATAACTGTTGGAAGTACAAATTCATCATTTACTTCTTTTGCATAAGAATCAGCAATAGCTGTTACAGCGTCAGTTGCTACCTCACCTTTACCTTTAACGATTGCATCGTATGCTTTTTCAACACGATCCCATCTATTGTCACGGTCCATAGCATAGTAACGACCTGATACTGTAGCAATTTCACCTACACCGATTTCTTCCATCTTAGCTACAAGTTCAGCTGTAAAGTCTTTACCTGAAGCTGGAGGTGTGTCACGTCCATCTAAGAATACATGTACATAAACTTTTTCAAGGCCAAATTTCTTAGCCATTTCTAAAAGAGCATATACGTGTGTATTGTGACTGTGTACCCCACCATCTGATAAAAGACCAAATAAGTGAAGTGCTTTATTATTTTCTTTTGCATTATTCATTGCACCTACTAAAGCTTCATTATCGAAGAAGTCTCCGTCTGCAACTGCTTTAGTAATACGTGTAAGCTCTTGGTATACGATACGTCCAGCGCCCATGTTAAGGTGACCTACTTCTGAGTTACCCATTTGACCATCTGGAAGACCTACTGCCATACCACTTGCATATCCTGGTACTGTAGGATATTTTGCCATAATAGCATCAAGATTTGGTTTGTTAGCTTGGGCAATAGCATTGCCATCTTTTAAATCATTGAGTCCAAATCCATCAAGGATAAGGAGTAATGTTGTTTGTTTGTTCATTTTATATCTCCTTCTAAGAGGGGCTTATTTGTAGTTAACAATTGAAGCAAATTCTGGTTTAAGACTTGCTCCACCTACTAAACCACCATCGATATTACCCATATTGAATAATTCGTTAGCGTTGCCACCATTTACAGAACCGCCGTATTGTACACGCACTTCATCTGCAACTTCTTTTCCATAAACTTCTGCAACAACTTCGCGA
The DNA here is from genome assembly GCA_900551325.1 of uncultured Eubacteriales bacterium. Lineage (GTDB taxonomy): Bacteria > Bacillota > Clostridia > Lachnospirales > Cellulosilyticaceae > Holtiella. Next base: position 389,751 of record URVM01000001.1, read on the forward strand.
ATTGCAGCACATACTTCTTCAGCTTGAGCTGATGTAGCTGTTCTACCTGTTCCGATAGCCCAGATTGGTTCGTATGCAATAACAACTTTTTTAGCATCTTCTGCTTTTACATCTTTAAGAGCAATTTTTGTTTGAAGACGTACAAGATCAATTGTAACACCTTGTTCTCTTTCTTCTAAACTTTCACCAACACATACAACTGGTACTAAACCGTGTTCGATAGCTTTTAATGTTTTTTTGTTAACTGTTTCATCTGTTTCAGCAAAGTATTGTCTTCTTTCTGAGTGACCGATGATTACATATTTTACACCAAGTTCTACTAACATACTTGGAGCGATTTCTCCTGTGTATGCACCATTTTCTTCAAAGTGCATGTTTTGAGCACCTACTGCAATATTTGTACCTTTTACAGCTTCAAGTACAGCTGGAAGGCATACAAATGGAGGACATACAACTACATCTACTTCATTTGTGTTGATTTCATTTTTAAGTGAATCAATAAGTTCTACAGCTTTAGCTGGAGTCATGTTCATTTTCCAGTTACCTGCAACGATTTTTTTACGCATAAGTAATCTCCTTTTTTAGGTCTATAACCTGTATTTGTAGATTCAATCAAGCCTATATGCTTAATTCTTCATTTAAAATTATGAATAAATAAAAAGTTCCCTCATTTATTTATTAAAGGCAACGAATACTCTAGCCCCAAGAGGAGATAGAGTACCCGTACTACCTATTAAATTATTAATTAATAATTTAATCTTCTATTTAACTAAGTATGGATTATTTACATCCACAGTTGCATCCGCAACCTTTGTTATCAGCTGCTGCTACACCTGGAAGTTCTTTACCTTCTAAGAACTCTAAAGATGCACCACCACCTGTTGAAATGTGGCTCATCTTATCAGCAAAACCAAGACGTTTAACAGCGTTTACAGAGTCTCCTCCACCAACTACTGTTGTAGCACCTTCAAGGTTAGCTACAGCGTCACATACTGCAAGTGTACCTGCTGCAAAGTTTTCAAATTCAAATACACCCATTGGTCCGTTCCATACAACTGTTTTAGCACCAGCTAAAGCATCTTTGTAAAGTTCGATTGTTTTTGGTCCAATATCAAAGCCTGACCAACCAGCTTCAATTGTCTCTACTACAGCTCTTTCTGTATCGTTAGAGAATTCTTTACCTACTACGTGGTCAACTGGAAGAAGAAGTTTAACACCTTTTTCTTCAGCTTTCTTAACCATTTCTAAAGCATAATCCATTTTATCTTCTTCTAATAATGAATTACCAACTTCTTGACCTTGTGCTTTAAGGAATGTATATGCCATACCACCACCGATAATAAGTGTATCAACTTTTTCAAGAAGGTTGTTGATAACAGCAATTTTATCAGATACTTTAGCACCACCAAGGATTGCTACGAATGGACGAACTGGATTTTCTACAGCTTCGCCTAAGAATTTAATTTCTTTTTGCATTAAGTAACCAACTACATTTTCTTTACAGCATTTTGTAACACCAACGTTTGAACAGTGTGCACGGTGAGCTGTACCGAAAGCATCGTTTACAAATACTTCATTATCGCAAAGAGCAGCTAATTCTTCTGCATATTTAGCAGCAGCTTCATCTTTACCATATTTTGTTTCTTCTACTCTATAACGAGTGTTTTGAAGTAATAATACTTCACCTTCTTTAAGTTGGGCAGCAACTTTTTGTGTTTCAGGTCCTGTAACAACAGCATCGTCAACGAACTTAACTTCTACGCCTAATCTTTCTGTAAGAGCAACAGCAACTGGAGCTAAAGAAAGCTCTGGTTTAGCTTCTCCTTTTGGTTTACCAAGGTGTGAGCAAAGAATAACTTTTGCACCTTGTTCTAATAATTTTTTGATTGTTGGAAGTGCACCGTCAATACGGTTATAGTTTTGGATAACGCCATCTTTAAGAGGTACGTTAAAGTCACAACGTACTAAAACTTTTTTGCCTTGAAGACCTTGAAGATCATCAACTGTTTTTTTGTTTAACATATTTATTGCTCCTTTCAATTCTTTATCTTATTTTAATGTAATTACTGTATATGCAAATATATATAAAAATATATTAAAAAAGGGGCCGGTCCTATAATCTCTACAAGACCGGACCCTTTTAGGATCTTGCTACAATAAATTATTTGCTAAGTTCAGCAAAGTATTTGATTGTTCTAACCATGTTGCTTGTGTATGAGTTTTCGTTGTCATACCAAGAAACAACTTTAACTAATGTTTTATCTCCAAGAGATGTTACTTTTGTTTGTGTAGCATCGAATAATGAACCGTATGTGCATCCGATAATATCTGATGATACTAATTCTTCTTCTGTGTAACCGAATGATGGAGTAGCAGCAGCTTTCATAGCAGCGTTAACTTCTTCAGCTGTTACAGCTTTGTCAACTACAGCAACTAATTCTGTTAAAGAACCTGTTGGAACTGGTACACGTTGTGCAGCACCGTCTAATTTACCAGCTAATTCTGGGATAACAAGACCGATAGCTTTAGCAGCACCTGTTGAGTTAGGAACGATGTTGCAAGCAGCAGCACGTGCTCTTCTTAAATCACCTTTTGGATGAGGACCATCAAGTGTCATTTGGTCACCTGTGTAAGCGTGGATAGTTGTCATGAAACCTTTTTCAACGTTTGCTAAGTCATGTAAAGCTTTAGCCATTGGAGCTAAACAGTTTGTTGTACATGAAGCAGCTGAGATGATTGTATCGTCTGCTGTTAAGATGTTTTCGTTTACACCGAATACAACTGTTGGAAGGTCGTTTCCTGCTGGAGCAGAGATAACAACTTTTTTAGCACCTGCATCAATGTGAGCTTGAGATTTAGCTTTTGATACGTAGAAACCTGTACATTCAAGAACTACGTCTACACCGATTTCTCCCCATGGAAGATCTGCAGCATTTCTTTCTGCGTAGATTTTAATTTCTTTACCATCTACTACGATTGAATCTTCTTTTGCTTCTACTTTATCAGCTAATGCATATTTACCTTGAGCTGAATCATATTTTAATAAGTGTGCTAACATTGTAGGATTTGTTAAGTCGTTGATTGCTACTACTTCATATCCTTCTGCACCAAACATTTGTCTAAATGCAAGACGTCCAATACGTCCAAAACCGTTAATTGCTACTTTTACAGCCATTGATACATCCTCCTTAAAATAACTATGAGTATTATTTTTATATACAAAGCGCTTCATTAGTAAGACTAAATTAGCGAATTGATACCTCTATCATTTTTTTAGCAGCTCCTTCGTCTATGACTAAGTAGCTACCATTAAGTAAATCTTTAGCAGCAAATAATGCTACTCCTTTTGAAGTTCCACCTGCAAGTACAATTCTTGTTGAAATGTCTTTTACCATATCTAGGTCTAACCCTATATTAGCTGCACTGTATATTACTTTACCCTCTTCATCAAAATAATATCTAAAGGCTTCTGCTACAGCTTGCTTTTGTTCAAGTAATGCAATGACTTCAGACGACTCATTTCGTCTTTTTGCCATCTTCATAGCATCACCTAAACCCAATATAATCATATCTGATTTCCTCATTTTGTGCAATGTTTTTTGGATATGAGGTTCTTGCTTGATGGTTTCAATAGAATTTGCGCTTAAATTATCAGGAATATTTAAGACTTCGTATTTACCATTAATTTTCTTAGCGAATTCTGCCGCTAAAACATTGGCTTGATATTCCATACGTTCTCCAATACTTCCACGTGCTGGAATAACTGTGGTATTTGTGGGTCCTGTTTGTTTCGTTGGCATCATTTCAACCATTTTAGAAATGGTGCTTCCGCCTGTTATTGCAATGACATTGTCTTCACTTATAAGGCTTAAAATCAGGTTACTTCCCGCTTTACCTAGTAGCCATTTCACATTTTCATCTTGATCTACATCTCCTGGAACAACAATAACTTTCTTTGCTCCTATTAAAGTTTGTATTTCCTCTTCTAGCGTACTAAAAGCATTGAGCTCTTGTAGTAAGCCATAGAGTTCATCAAGTAGTTCTTTGCCACTCGTAGTGACTACCATCCCCGTATGTGCTACTTCTATAAGACCTTGTTTATTAAGTAAATCTGTAGCTGCACGAATAGTTCTTTCTGAATATGTAGTAAGTCCTGCAAGAAGTCTACGCCCAATCGGTTCATTACATGAAATAGCTTGTAAAATAGTATATCTTACTTTGAAATCTTTCATACCTTCTGGGATAATCTGTTCTAGTCTTAACATGGTATTTTTCATCGCATCACCCTGTGGGACTTTTTTTGCCCCTTCTTTCTATTTCGTTCCCACGTCTTTATTCTACCTATAAATTACTAATATTTCAAGGCTTTATTAAAAATTTAACAATTTTTTTGTATAAAATAAAAACGTACAAGTTTTACTTGTACGTTTTCACTAATTTACATCATTGGTTCACTAGAAACATATATCTTTTTTTCATCTAAAATTGCATTTCCTATATTAGATGCATGGTCTGAAATACGCTCTAAGTTACTAATAGTATCTAAGAATACTACACCTGCCATGGAAGTACATTTGTTTTCAGAAAGACGTTTAATATGTCTTGCTCTTAAATCTTCTTCTAGCTTATCAACTTGTTGTTCTAAAGGTTGTACTTCTTTAGCAATAGATCTATCATCAAATTCGCAAGCTTGTATTGCTGTTTTAAATGATTTAATTGCTAAAGTTGATATTTGTTCAAGCTCATTAATAGCTTGTTCTGAGAAAACTACTTCATCTCTTATACGTATCTGGGCAAGCTCTGCTAAGTTTTCAGCATGGTCACCTACACGCTCAATATCACTTACTGTGTGGAATAAACTATTTACAATACCATGCTCATTTTCTGATATTGGTAAGTTAGATAGTTTAATTAAGTAATGATTTATACCATGTTGTAGTTGATTGATGACCTTTTCTCTTTTAAATACATCTTGTATTTTAGCCTCATCTTTTTCAAAGATTGCTTCCATACCTATTTTAACATTATGTGACGCCATTTCACCCATGCGCACAACTTCTTTAATAGCATTTTGTACTGCAAAAGACGGTGTTTCAAGAATACGCTCATCTAAATGCTTAAGTTCACTTTCATTTTCTTCATCTTTACCTGGTACAAGTCTTTCAGCAATCTTAACAAGTAACCCTGCAAATGGGAATAATAAAAGTGTATTTAATATATTGAAGATACTATGAACAACACTAATCTTTGTTGGATCAATAAGTGATGTACCAAACTCTGCAAGTTTTGGCATAATACCGCCAAAGGCTATAATTGCTATAATAGCAAAGACTACAGTTCCAATAACATTAAATAATAAATGGATTACAGCTGCACGTTTACCGTTTCTACCAGCACCTACACTTGAAAGCATTGCTGTTACTGTTGTTCCAATATTTTGACCTAAAATAATATAAATACCTGTGTTCCATGGTACAAGTCCATTCATTGCAAGTGTCTGAAGTATTCCTACAGATGCAGATGAACTTTGAATAATAGCTGTTACAATTGTTCCTAATAAAATACCTAATAAAGGATTTGATCCTAATGTTACAAAAAGTTGTTTTACTGCTTCGAGTTGGCTAATAGGTTCTACTGCCTCTGCCATAAGATCAAGTCCTAAGAAAAGGCCACCAAATCCAAATACAATTTGACCAATTTGTTTTACTTTCTGCTTCTTGCAGAATAAAACCATAATAACACCTATACCAATACATAGAGGCGCTATTGTAGAAGGTTTTAAAAATGATACCCAATCTCCTAAAGATACAATCCAAGCAGTTACTGTTGTACCAATATTGGCACCCATAATAACACCTACTGCTTGTCTAAGTGACATAAGTCCTGCATTAACAAAACCTACAACCATAACTGTGGTTGCTGACGAACTTTGGATAATAGCTGTAACACCAGCACCTACAGCTACTCCTAAAAAAGGATTAGTTGTTAAGGCACTTAAGAGATTCTTCATCTTACTGCCTGCTGCTTTTTGAAGTCCCTCTCCCATATAGTCCATTCCAAACATAAAAAGACCAAAACCGCCAAGAAATGTTAGAGCTATCTGAAATACATTAATATCCATCGGTATCCTCCCATGTTGTTTTCATACAGGGACATTCTAACACGAACTATTTTCACGTACAACAATTACATTTATACTTCATATTATTTTGTACAAATTACCCTATATTTTAATTTTTTACCACTTAAATATAGACTATATGTTAAATTAATTTGAAAAATATTTAATTATTCTTTTAATTCAGCTTATAGCCATTACATCTTCTATTTATTTTGCCCATTAAGAAAACCACTATTCAGATTCTCTATTTAAACTTCAATTTATATTTTGCAATTTTAAAATAAGGGCAGATAACCTATAATTATAGGTTGTCTGCCCTTATTTTAAAATTATTTATTTTATAATTGTTCCCCCACCAACTACTATATCACCATCATAAATTACAAGTGCTTGTCCTGGTGTAATAGCGCGCTGTGGTTCATCAAAAGTACACTTTAATGTTTCCTCGTCTACCATCTCAATTGTACATGGCTGTGGAGCGTGACTGTAGCGAATTTTAGCGGCTACTTTCATCTTACCTTCTAGCTTCTCAAATGGCATGAAGTTTAATTTATTAGCGTATACTTCCTTAGTAAATAAGTCTTCATTATCTCCTACTACTACTGTATTATTAACTGGGTCAATTTTAGACACAAAGAGTGGCTTACCGTATGATAAACCAAGCCCCTTACGTTGACCGATAGTATAATGGATAATTCCCTTATGTTCACCTAAGACTTTTCCTTCTTTTGTGATGAACTTACCTTTTTGTGGTTTTTTACCTGTTGCTTCTTCAATATACCCTGCATAGTTATTATCTGGTACAAAGCATATTTCTTGGCTATCTGGCTTAGTTGCTACACCTAGTCCAATCTCCTTAGCAATAGCACGTATCTCGTCTTTTGTGTAATCACCAAGTGGCATAAGTGTATGTTTTAATTGTTCTTGTGTTAAGTTATATAAAGCATATGTTTGGTCTTTTGCCATTGTTTTAGAAAACTTAAGTGCATAGCGCCCTGTACTTTCATCTTGAATAATACGTGCATAATGACCTGTTGCTATATAATCTGCACCGATTTGAAGAGATTTACGGAGCATAGACTCCCATTTTACATAACGATTACAAGCAATACACGGATTAGGTGTATGACCTTTTTCATACTCTTCTATAAAGTAATCTATTACATTTTTCTTAAAGTCGTTTCTAAAGTTCATTACATAGTGTGGAATATCTAATTTTTGGCATACACGTCTTGCATCATCAACTGCAGAAAGACCACAACATCCCCCGTCATGATCTTCTGGTGCATCTTCTTGCCAAATTTGCATGGTCATTCCAATGACTTCATATCCTTGCTCTTTAAGAAGGTAGGCAGCTACAGAGCTGTCTACCCCTCCTGACATTCCAACTACTACTTTACCTTTGCTACTAGGCATGGTGTGCTTCATCCTCTTCACCATGTCCATGATCATGATGATCAGTGTCTTGTGGCTCTTCTAAACCTTCAATTGTAATATTATTTTTTGTCGCGTAATCCCAAAGTGCAGCATGAAGTGCTTCTTCTGCAAGTACTGAACAGTGAACTTTTACTGGTGGAAGTCCATCTAATGCTTCCATAACAGCTTTATTTGTTATTTTTAAAGCTTCTTCGATTGTTTTACCTTTTACAAGTTCTGTAGCCATTGAGCTAGTTGCTACAGCTGCACCACAACCAAATGTTTTGAACTTAACATCTTCAATTACATCATTTTCAATTTTAAGATATACTTTCATGATGTCACCACATTTTGCATTTCCTACTGTACCAACACCACTTGCATCTTCAATTTCACCTACGTTACGTGGATTCATAAAATGATCCATTACTTTTTCACTATACATATCTTCACCTCGTCATAATGTTTGTCATTAATTTTGTTTATTATTTATTACTTTTAATAAAGTCTTCATATAAAGGAGACATATCTCTCATACGCTGAACGATAGCTGGTAACTTCTCAAGTACATAGTCTATCTCTTCTTCTGTAGTTTTTTCTCCTAAAGTCATACGTAATGATCCGTGTGCTTTCTCATGTGGTAAACCAAGCGCTAATAATACATGAGAAGGATCAAGTGAACCTGATGTACAAGCTGAACCACTTGAAGCTGCTACACCATTCATATCTAATAAGAGAAGAAGTGATTCCCCTTCAACAAATTCAAAACCAATATTTACGTTGTTTGATAAACGATTTACTGGATCACCATTAAGTTTACAGTATGGAACTGTATTTAAAATACCATTCATTAATTTATCACGTAAACCTTTAATACGAGTATTTTTCTCTTCAAAGTCTGTATATGCAAGTTCCATAGCTTTAGCAAGGCCTACAATACCTGGTACATTTTCTGTACCTGCACGTCTGCCTCTTTCTTGTGCTCCACCATGAATAAGGTTAGTAATTTTAAGACCTCTTCTTATATAAAGTACACCAACACCCTTTGGTCCATAAATTTTATGGCCTGACATTGAAAGAGCGTCAATATTTTCTTCTTTTACATCAATTTTTACTTGACCAATCGCTTGAACAGCATCTGTATGGAAAGCAACTCCATGTTCTTTAGCAATCTGACCAATTTCTTTAATTGGCATAATGCTTCCTACTTCATTGTTTGCATACATAATTGTAATTAAAATAGTTGTATCTTTTATAGCAGCTCTAAGTTCATCTAAGTCAATTTGTCCATTTTCATTAACATTTAAGTAAGTTACTTCATAACCTTGTTTTTCAAGATATTCACATGTATGAAGTACTGCATGATGTTCTATTTTACTTGTAATAATATGATTTCCCTTGCCTTTATTAGCTTCTACAATACCTTTAATTGCCCAGTTATCAGATTCACTTCCACCTGCTGTAAAGAAAATTTCGTTTGGATGAGCTCCTAACAGACTAGCTACCTTTTCTCTCGCCTCATCTACTGCTTTTCTATTGATTTGAGCAACTTGATACACACTTGATGGATTTCCAAAGTTTTGTGTAAAGTAAGGCATCATAGCATCTAATACTTCTTGTTTTACTGGTGTAGTTGCTGCATGATCCAAATATATTCTATCCATTTCCAACACTCCCAACATAGTTCTTAGTAAGTTTATTTAAAGTTTATTTAAATTAAAGGTAAAATTTGTTGCACGAATTATCACCTATTGATTCGTAATCATTTATAAGTTCTTGGAGAGAAATACCATCGACTACTTCATTAATACCATCTCGTATTTTCTCCCATACTGGTCTTGTTACACATGTTGTATTTCTTTCGCAGTGTTTGCTGCCTTCACAAGTACAGTCCGTAGGAGCAAGCGAACCTTCTAAGGTACGTAAAATCTCTCCTATACTAATGCTATCAGCTGGTCTTGCCAAGGTATATCCACCTTGTGCACCACGTACGCTTTTGAGTAACTTATTTTTCTTAAGTAAGGCAATAAGTTGTTCTAAATAGTTTTCTGATACATCTAGCCTTTCGGCAATACTTTTTAAAGAAATATGTTTAGTTTTCGCATGTACTCCAATATCAACCATTGCTTGGAGTCCATATCTACCCTTTGTAGATAGTTTCATTTTAACGCCTCCAATTCCTAGTTATTTTGTAGGAATTACATTTTCAGCATATCATTCTCGTTTTTATTTGTCAATTATTATTTTTTATGCTATAGTAATATATTCCTATTAACCCTTGATAAAAGTTAATAGCTTTATTTATACTTATAATTAAGCACATTTTATTACTTATAAAGAGAGGTTATTTTTAATATGACGAAACATTTAAACAAGATTATTATAGGTGTACTTGCTCTATTGATCATTTCATGTTTAGCTGCTATTTTTATAATTATGAAGCAACAGCCAACTGATGGTCAAATAGCAACTATTAAACTAGACGGACAAGTTATTCGTCAAATTGATCTATCTAAAGTTACTGAACCTGAAATAATTTCCATAGATAATAAACGTGGTGGTATAAACACTATTCATGTTGAATATGGTAAAATTGGTTTTACTGAGGCTAATTGTCCTGACCAACTTTGTGTAAGTCAAGGCTATATTACAAATAGTTTACTCCCTGCTGTTTGCTTACCTAATGGTGTGGTTATTGAAATTTCCTCTCCAAGTGATACCCCTTCACTTGATGCAATCGTTGAATAAAAGGAGTCTATAATGGGTAAAGTTCAAAAACTAGTTTTCCTAAGTTTACTCTGTGCTATTGCACTTGTTATTTTCATTATTGAATTACAAATTCCACCTATCGCCCCTATTCCAGGCCTTAAACTAGGACTTGCTAATATGGTATCTCTTGCAGTACTTATTCTTTATGGTCCAAAAGAAGCTTTAACAGTACTTTTACTACGTATTGTATTAGGTACGATGATTACTGGAAAAGTATCGACTATTTTCTTTAGTCTAGCTGGTGGATTATTAAGCAATGTTGGCATGATTTTACTTTATCAATACTGCCGTAAATATTTAAACATTTGGATTATAAGTATTATCGGTTCTATTCTACATATTGTAGGACAGCTTTTCATTGCTGTAATCATTACCAATACACCAGGTATCTTTTTCTACGCTCCTTTCTTACTTATTAGTAGTATAGTAGCTGGATACTTTGTAGGTTGGGGTGCTACTTTTATTAGTAAACATTTTAAAAAGTTATCTATCTATAAATAGTGTGTCTATATAAAAAGAGCTGTAAAACAGAAATTTCTGTTTTACAGCTCTTTTTATTTGTTTGGGTTCATAATTTAAATGATGCAATAAATTCTTCTTATAAAACTTAGTCTAACTTTATATCATTCAGCATATAAATAAAATGTATTATATATGTCATATTTATAATAATTATATAATTAAATGAGCCCAGCTTTTAGCAGATATATCATAGGATATAAATGGCTTCCTCGTGACTTCTGTCTTTAAGTCGCCTCTTAAAGACAGGGCCTTCTTTTGTTTACAGCTGGTTTTGTAAAGGCTGGACTCATTATTGTAGAATAAGGAAACTGTTCAAAGGGGGATACTATACCATTTTACACTTTATAGTAATACTATATGCGTTTTTATAAAAAAGGTTCCTAATATAAAATAAAAATATAAAAATAATTTTATCTTTCCTAATACTATTTTATTCAAGTACAAGTAAGTTTTGTTCTGCTTTTTTCAACAAAATTTTTTCTACTGATTCATTTAATCTTTTATCGGTAAGCACCCCTGTCTCATGTGCTTCTTTAAAGTATTCTACCGCCTCATCTAATTGTTCTGGCATTAGAATAACATCCATTCCACTTAGGAAACTATCCAAAATAACCTTTTTCCCTTCTCCACTTTCTACTATGGCTCCCATATTCATAGCATCTGTTATAAAGATAACTTCTCTTTTATTAAACTTTTGTCTTATATACTCTCCCCACTTTGCTGATAAGGTAGCAGGTAATTCATCCATTTCTGGTACAACAATATGTCCTACCATTACAATATCTATTCCTTTGTCTACAGCTTCAAAAAATGGTACAAGCTCCTCTTTCTCTAGCTCTTTTATACTTTTATTAGCATAAGCCAACCCTCTATGACTGTCTTCACTGGTATTACCATGGCCTGGAAAATGTTTAATAACAGGTTCTACCTTTTCTTCTTTTAACCCTTTAGCAAAAGCTATAACCATAGGTACTACTTCTTCTTTCTTTGTACCAAAACTTCTATCTCCTATAACTGTATTTAAGGGATTATTAAATATATCTGCTACTGGTGCAAAATCCATATTAATGCCTAAGGAAGAAAGTACCTTTCCCATACGTTTAGCTTCATTATAAGCCTTATTAACATCTTTACTTTTTCCTATTTCTTTAGCACTCACAAAGGGTACATCCACTATTTCTTTATTATTTCCTAACCTACTTACCCTGCCTCCTTCCTCATCTATCCCTATCCAAAGTGGTATAGCTGCTGTTGTTTGCAAGTTTTCTATAAGTGCTATTGTTTCTTCTTTAGTAGTAATATCTTGTTTAAACAGTACAATACCACCAACTTTATCTCTAATAGCTACACCTTCCTTAGCTTGCTGCACTGTAACAAAAAATAACTGTCCTATTTTTTCTTCTACAGTCATTTCTTCCATATACTTTCTTATTTTCATCTCTCTCTTTTCTTCTTCTGAAACTTCTCGCGACTTACTCTGTACTCTTTTATTACCTAATATCATTTTATTAGTTTCACTCTCATTAAAAGTTTGCATCTTCTCTTCTTCTATTTGCACTCTACTATTATTGGTACAGCCTCCTAATAAAGTTAATAGAATACCTATAAGTATAAACCCAACTATTTTTCTCCCCATCTAAATCTCCTCTTTTCTCTTATAAACTGGTATAGTTACAAAAGTATATATTTAATGTATAATACAATAAAAATATATTTTTATTTATTTGCAAAGAAGGTGTTTCATGTCTACCGATTTTTCACTACAAGACATTCTCTATGACAAAACTTATGAATGTCCTGTATGCCACAACACTTTTACTTCAAAGGCTATTCGTACCGGTAAAAATAAGGTTCTTTCAACAGATATTGATCTTTATACACATTATACTGTTGTAAACCCTCTTCTATACGATGCCATCTTATGTTCTGAGTGTGGCTACTGTAGTCTTTCAAAATCTTTTAACTCACTTCTTCCAACTCAAGTAAAATGGATTCGTGAGCAAGTAACAACAAAATATAAAAAACAAAACTTTAATCCTTACACTTCTCTAAATGAAGCTATTATTAAACACCAATTAGCCCTTGTTTCTAGCATCATAAAAAAGGGCAAAATAGGAGAACAAGCTTACATATGTTTACACATCGCTTGGCTTTTTCGTGATTTAAAAAATAGTACTCAAGAAAAAGTCTATTTAAAAAAAGCTTTAGATGGTTTAAAAACTGCATTAGAGACAGAAAATTTTCCTTTGTTTAATTTGGATGTATTTACAACCTCATATATTATTGCTGCAATCTCATATTCTTTAGAAGATTATAGTACAGCTAGATCTTATTTAAATGATGTTATCTTAAATAGTACCGGTAAACTTAAAGACCGAGCACTGACTTTAAAACAACTTCTTTTAGAACATTAGTTTACAAAAGGCGTGATAGACAAATATCTTATGCAAATTAAGATATTTTACCTATCACGCCCTTAATATTTGTCCTCTTACTTAATTTTTATTAATAAGACTAGTTTCTACCATCCTGGATATCTCTTACACCACTCTTCATCATCTACATATCTTGTATATAAATCTTGAGCCATCTGCTCTACTTCCTTTTTCATATCCAAAACTTGTATATATTTAGGATTAATAGCTTCTACTCCTAATAAAGTTCCTAGAATATGTCCCGTAATAGCTGCTACACTATTACTATTTCCTGTTTGATTAACAGCAAGCTTTAAGCCCTCTTCAAAACTTGTTTGACAAGCTAGGCTACAGTATACTCCCATAGCTAAAGCTTCATGAGCCATAAAGCCATCTCCAAAACTCGCCAGTTTCTCTGGTGTAGCTGGACCTTCTTTAGCTAATTCAATAGCTTTATTTAAGCTTTCTAAACATGCTTCATGACCTTCATACATTTTTAATCTTGCCATAGCCTTTTCTAAACTTTCATGTAGTGTAAAGCCTTCCAGTATATAAAAAATCAAAGTTGCCAATACACCCGAAGATAAGTAAGCTAAAGGATGTCCATGAGTAATTACTCCAACACGACTTCCTACTTCAAATACATCTTCTTCTGATTCTACTAAGCCTACTGGCGCTACTCTTATAACAGTTCCACATTTTTCACTATTATTGAGAGGTTTTTCTATTGTCCCCATTACCCCTTTTCCTAAAGATGTAATACATGTAATTCCAGGTTCTCTATATCCATGTAACTTCTTTACTTTTACTAACCATCCATCATAGGATTTTGGATTCCAGTTTGGTGTTGAAAGTCCTTGGGTATAAAGCCATCTTAGATAAGCCCTAAATACAATAATAGCAGTATCTTTACATGTGCGACCTACACCTCTTTGATTGGTACGTACAATACTTCTTAATAACCCTTCTGCTGTAAATAAAGTAAGTTGTGTATCATCTGTAATAGTAGCTTCTTTACCTTCCATTGTTGCTAATAAATCAGTAATCCCACTTACTCCAAACTTTTCTTGTATTTGTTCATACTTCATAAATTTAACGGGTGCCCCAAATGCATCTCCAACTGCACCTCCTATTAAACATCCATAAAATTGCTCCTTACACCTTCTCATATATGGCACCTCCCAATCTATTTCTTTCAATTCACCTTTGCATTACAAATGAATTTCTATCTTTTATGTAAGTTATTAAATATACCAAATACTGAGTTTTTTATTTAAACATTACTATTCATAGTTAATAATAACATTTTAACAATTACCTCTAACTTTTTCAATATTATACATAATATTATATATAGTATATTATATTTTGTTTAATATTGCCACTATTTTTATATAAGCTAATTCATTTTTATTCTATTTGCTTATAAACTAATAATCACTGAATATAATTAGCATTTCTACTATCACTGAAAAAAAGCCCATAAAAACTAGAGCTTTTTACACTAGTTTTCATAGACTTTCCTATTTAATAAAATCATTTTTTCATTTACTCTAATATTAAATCATTAATAGGAGCACCGGGTGCCACCATAGGAAGTACTTTTTCATTCTCTCCTACATAGCAATTTATAAGAACCGGTCCTTTGCTTTCCATAGCTTCCTTAAATACTTGCCCAAATTCCTCTTGTGTATAAACATTATAACCTTTTATGAAATATGCTTCTGCAAGTTTGACAAAATCTGGACCTCTATCTAATGTCGTTTGTGAGTAGCGTCCCTCATAAAACATAGTTTGCCATTGGCGTACCATTCCTAATACCCCATTATTGAGTACAATAATAATAACAGGTACATTGTAATAAGATATAGTTGCTAATTCATTACAGTTCATTCTAAAAGATCCATCACCAGCTATATGAACAACTCGCTTATTTGGTACACCTATTTGGGCGCCTATACTTGCCCCTGTACCATACCCCATAGTCCCTAAACCACCTGATGATATATAGGTACGTGGATTTACATATTTATAAAATTGAGCAGTCCACATTTGATGTTGACCAACCTCTGTTGTTAAGATGGCATTGCCTTCTGTGTGCTCATATACACTTTCAATAATAAATTGAGGGCGTAACTTATCATCACGTTGATAATCGTAACGAAACTCTGCCTTCCAATCATTTACACATTCTAACCACTCTGTATGATCTTGTTGATTAATAAGTTCATTTAAACTAATAAGTATTTCTTTTGCATCTCCTATAATCGATGTAAAACTTGCTACATTTTTACTAATCTCAGCTGGGTCTATATCAATATGAATAATTTTTGCATTTGGGGCAAAACTTTCTACACTACTTGTTACACGATCACTAAACCTTGCACCTATTGCAATGAGTAAATCACACTTAGTTGCTGCCATATTAGAAGCTTTGCTTCCATGCATTCCTATAAGACCTGTTGAAAGTCTATGGGTTTCTGGAAATCCCCCTATACCCATTAGTGATGTAGATACAGGTGATTGGATTTTTTCTGCAAACTCTAGAAGTTCTTTATTGGCACTACTTGATATAATACCTCCTCCACTATATATAAGAGGTCTTTCACTTTCTTTTATGAGCCTTACTGCTTCTTCTATATCTTTTTGTTTAATAGAGCATACTTGCCTACATACTCTTCTAGGTTCTTTATAAGTGTATTCTCCCATTGCAGCTGTAATATCTTTCGGGATATCAATAAGTACGGGACCTGGCCTTCCTGATTGTGCAATATAAAAAGCTTCTCTTATTATGTCCGCTAACTTATTCACATCTTTAACTATATAACTATGTTTTGTAATAGGCATAGTTATACCTGTAATATCTACTTCTTGAAAACTATCTTTACCTAAAAGTGGTCTTCCTACGTTTCCTGTAATAGCTACTATAGGTACTGAATCCATATATGCTGTTGCTATTCCTGTTACTAAATTTGTAGCACCAGGACCAGATGTTGCAATGCAAATCCCAACTTTTCCAGTTGCTCTTGCATAGCCGTCAGCCGCGTGTGCTGCACCTTGTTCATGAGCCGTAAGAATATGATTGATTTTATCACTATATTTATATAGTGCATCATAAATATTAAGAACAGCTCCCCCCGGATAGCCAAATACAGTATCCACACCTTGCTCTAACAAACATTCCATTAATATTTGTGAACCATTAGCCTTCATATTTTCCCTCCTCTAGATTAGTCTTATTTTTATTTACCCCCTAAAAATTGCCCCTGTACTTGCTGATGTTACTTGCTTTGCATAACGAGCTAAATACCCATGCTTTACTTTTGGCTCTGGCTTTACCCAAACATTTCGTCTTTCTTCTATAATTTCTTCATCTACTAATAGATTTAATGTACATGCTTCCATATCAATTTGAATCATATCCCCGTTTTCTACTAAACCAATTAATCCACCTTCTGCAGCTTCCGGTGAAACATGGCCAATGCAAGCACCACGTGTGGCACCTGAAAAACGACCATCAGTAATAAGTGCAACATCTTTATCAAGGCCCATTCCTGCAAGTACTGCTGTAGGTGAAAGCATTTCCCTCATACCTGGTCCACCCTTTGGCCCTTCATAACGGATAACTACTACATCACCTTTTTCTATTTGACCACTTGTAATACCCGCTTTAGCTTCTTCTTCGCTATTAAATACTTTTGCAGGTCCTGTATGCTTAATCATTTCTTTAGCTACAGCTGAACGCTTTACTACACAAGAATCTGGTGCTAAATTCCCCCTAAGTACAGCTATACCTCCAGTTACACTATAAGGATTATGAATAGGACGAATAACCTGTTCATCTCTATTTACTACATTTGCAAGATTTGCTTTTACAGTTTCTCCCGTTACAGTTATAAGCTCTTCATGAAGAAGATTCTTTTTTGTTAACTCTTTCATAACAGCAGCTACACCACCAGCCTGATACAAATCTTCCATATGATGTGGGCCTGCTGGAGCCAACTTACAAAGATTAGGTGTACGACTACTAATTTCATTTGCCATATCTAGATTAATATTTACTCCTGCTTCATGAGCAATAGCTGGTAAATGAAGCATAGTATTTGTGCTACACCCTAAAGCCATATCTACAGTTAAAGCATTTTCAAACGCTTTATCATTTAAAATATCACAAATTTTAATATCTTTTTCTACCATCTTCATAATAGCAAGACCTGTTTTTTTAGCAAGACGAACACGCTCTGCATATACGGCAGGAATACTTCCGTTACCTGGAAGGGCAATCCCTAATACTTCACTCATACAGTTCATACTATTTGCAGTAAACATACCTGAACATGAACCACAACCAGGGCAAGTATTTTCCTCAAATTCACAAAGTTCCTCTTCTGATATTTTACCTGAATTATAAGCTCCTACTGCCTCAAAAATAAGAGATAAACTTACTTTTTTGCCACCAACTGTTCCAGCTAGCATAGGCCCACCACTTACAACTGCTGTTGGTAAATTCATACGAGCAGCTCCCATAAGCATACCTGGTACAATTTTATCACAGTTAGGAACTAGAACTAAGCCATCAAAGCCATGTGCCATAGCCATACATTCAATAGAATCTGCTATAAGCTCACGTGTTACTAATGAGTATCTCATTCCCTCATGTCCCATAGCTATCCCATCACATACACCAATAGCTGGAATTTCAATAGGTGTACCTCCTGCCATACGAACACCTGCTTTAACTGCTTCTGTAATACGATCAAGATGCATATGCCCTGGCACAATTTCACTCTTTGCACTTACAATACCAATTAATGGCTGATTTAACTCTTCTTCTATATATCCCATTCCTTTAAATAAGGATCTATGTGGAGCCCTGTCTACACCTTTTTTTACAACGTCACTTCTCATACTCTGCCACCTCTATCCCTCAAGTTTTCTACTTTCTTTATATATAATTATTCATCTCATTTATCTATGTAAAGTATGGGGTATAGCCTATTACACTAACCTAACACTACCATACCCCTACTTTATCTATTAGCTAACCAGATTAAAAAATTTCTGTACCATTCTCATTTGCATACAC
The DNA here is from genome assembly GCA_900551325.1 of uncultured Eubacteriales bacterium. GTDB lineage: Bacteria > Bacillota > Clostridia > Lachnospirales > Cellulosilyticaceae > Holtiella. The sequence continues at coordinate 408,079 of URVM01000001.1, forward strand.
TTTAAATGCGGCTAAAATTTCTTTCGTTACTTTTCCTGCCACACCATTTCCAATAACACGTTCATCTACACTTGTTACAGGAATAGCTTCTGCCGCTGTTCCTGTTAAGAAACATTCATCTGCACAATAAACATTAAATAAAGTAAATTCTTTTTCTACTACCGTATAACCAATCTTTCTTGCAAGTTCTATAACAGTACTTCTTGTAATACCATCTAAAATCCCTACATGAATAGGTGGTGTGTAGATCACATTATCTTTTACGATGAAAATATTATCTCCTGTACACTCTGCTACAATACCATCATGATTGAGCATTAAAGCTTCTGGTACACCTGCACGATTTGCTTCAATTTTAGCTAAAATATTATTTAAATAGTTTAATGACTTAACTTGAGGATCTACAATTGTTGCTTTATTTCTTCTTTGAACAGAAGTAATAATTGGCATACCTTTTGTATACATTTCTTCTGGATAAAGTGTAATACTTCCAGCTATACAAAATACTGTTGCCACTTTACAACTTTTTGGATTAAGCCCTAAGTCCCCTTTACCTCTTGTAATAACAAGACGTATATAACCATCTCTTAAATTATTTTTTCTACATGTTTCAAGAAGTACCTCTGTCATCTCTTCTTTTGATAAAGGTATTTGTAGCATAATAGCTTTTGCTGCATTAAATAATCTTTCGATATGTTCTTCACACTTAAATATTCTTCCGTTATAAACACGAATTCCTTCAAATACACCATCTCCGTAAAGTACACCATGGTCAAATACAGATACTGTGGCCTCTTCTTCTGGTACATATTTACCATCTAAATATATAATTCTACTCATTTTAATTCCTCCTTGATAACTTTTCGTTATGTCTATTTATTTAAAGGGCGTTACAAATTAAATCTCCCATTTCTTTTGTTCCTACTAAGGTGGTACCCTGACTCCAAATATCACCTGTTCTAAAACCTTTATCTAAGACAGCTTCTACTGCTTTTTCTATACTGACCGCTTCTTCTTCTAACCCTAAAGAATAACGTAATAGCATAGCTACTGATAAAATCGTTGCAATAGGATTGGCTTTATTTTGTCCTGCTATATCTGGTGCACTTCCGTGACTTGGCTCATATAAACCTAAGCTTCCATCGCCTAAGCTTGCTGATGCTAACATACCTATAGAACCTGTTAACATACTTGCTTCATCCGATAAAATATCTCCGAACATATTACTTGTAATAATTACATCAAATTGTTTTGGATTGACTACCAACTGCATAGCTGCATTATCTACGTACATAAAACTATATTCTACTTCTGGGAAATCCTTACTCACTTCTAAAGTTACTTCCCTCCAAAGTTTAGAGGTTGCAAGTACGTTGGCCTTATCTACAACTACTACCTTTTTATGACGTTTCATAGCTGCTTCAAAGCCTACTCTTAATATACGTTCTATTTCCTCCACATTGTAATACTCCACATCTTCTGCATAAGTTGCCTTTGGGTTATCCATTACAGTACGTTCATGCTTTCCAAAGTAAATACCACTTGTTAACTCTCTTACGATAAGTAGATCTAGGGTATCACCTATAATCTCTTCCTTTAAAGGACTAGCACCTTTAAGTTGTTTATAAAGAATAGCTGGTCTAAGGTTAGCAAAAAGCTTTAAAGTCTCTCTTATTTTAAGAAGACCTTTTTCTGGTCTATCTCCACTAGAGGTAGTATCCCATTTAGGGCCACCTACAGCACCAAGTAGAACAGCATCACTTTCTATACATGCATCTATTGTAGCTTGCGGGAGTGAACTACCTGCAAGATCAATACCTATACCACCTATTAACTCTTCATTTAACTGAAAAGTATGATTGAACTTCTGTCCTACTTTTTCTAAAACCTTGATTGCTTCATTCATGATTTCTGGTCCAATGCCATCTCCTGGTAATGTAACAATTTTATAATTCATCCTTTGCACCTACTCCCTATTTTCTTTTACATAGTTTACAAGCCCATTTACTTCAATAATACGCTGCATAAACTCAGGGAAAGGTTGAGCTTTATAGCTCTTGCCCGTTGTTACATTATTAATAATACCTGTACTAAAATCTACTTCTACTTGATCATTTCCACTTATGCCTTCTATTGCTTCTGGACATTCTAGTATAGGTAAACCAATATTAATAGCATTTCTATAAAAAATGCGAGCAAAAGTTTTAGCAATAACACAAGATACACCTGAAGCTTTAATCGCAATAGGAGCATGTTCCCTTGAAGAACCACAACCAAAGTTTTTATCTGCTACAATAATATCTCCTATTTCTACCCTTTTACTAAATGTAGGATCTATATCTTCCATGCAGTATTTAGCAAGTTCATTTGGATCAGAGGTATTTAAGTATCTTGCTGGTATAATAACGTCTGTATCTATATTGTCCCCGTATCTAAATACTTTTCCTGATGCTTTCATCTTTGTTCCCCCTAACAATTTTCTGGATTTGCAATTTCCCCAGTAATAGCCGAAGCGGCAGCTACTGCTGGACTTGCTAAATAAATTTCTGATTCTATATGTCCCATACGACCTACAAAGTTACGGTTTGTAGTAGCAACACATCTTTCTTTCTCTGCTAAAATCCCCATGTGTCCTCCGAGACATGGACCACAAGTAGGTGTACTTATAACACAACCCGCCATAATAAGATCTTCTATAATTCCTTCTTTTATAGCTTGTAAATAGATTTTTTGTGTTCCTGGAATGATAATTACTCTAACACCTTTTGCAACTTTCTTCCCTTTCATTACTTCCCTTGCCATACGAAGATCTTCTATACGTCCATTTGTACAAGAACCAATAACTACTTGATCTATTTTTATATGACCTACTTCATCTATAGTTTTTGTGTTTTCAGGTAAATGAGGAAAAGCTACTGTTGGCCTTATAGTGCTTAAATCTATGTGAATAACTTGTTCATACTCAGCATCTTCATCTGCTTTATAAACTGTATAAGGCTTCGTTGAATGTTCTTTTACATATTCTAAAGTAATATCATCTACTTCAAAAATACCATTTTTAGCACCTGCTTCTATAGCCATATTTGCCATAGAAAGTCTAGAATCCATAGATAAATACTTAAGTCCATCACCTACAAATTCCATAGATTTATAAAGAGCACCATCCACACCTATCATACCGATAATATGAAGTATAATATCTTTACCTGATACAAACTTAGTAGGCTTACCTGATAGAACAAATTTAATTGCTGAAGGTACTTTAAACCAAGCTTTACCTGTAGCCATACCCGCTGCCATATCTGTACTACCAATTCCTGTAGAAAATGCCCCTAAAGCACCATAGGTACATGTATGAGAGTCAGCACCAATAATTACATCACCTGGGACAACAAGCCCTTTTTCAGGAAGTAGGGCATGCTCTATCCCCATCTCTCCTACTTCAAAATAATTTTCTACGCCCTTACCATAAGCAAATTCTCTTACACATTTACATTGCTGAGCTGCTTTAATATCTTTATTTGGAGTAAAATGGTCTGGTACAATAGCTACCTTTGCCTTATCAAATACTTCTTTTAATCCTATTTTTTCGAATTCCTTAATAGCTACTGGCGTTGTAATATCATTTCCAAGAACCAAATCAAGTTTTGCCTCTATTAATTGTCCTGTCTCCACTTTACTAAGTCCTGCATGTGATGCTAAAATCTTTTGCGTCATAGTCATTCCCATGAATTATTCCTCCCTTTAATCCCTAATAATAAATCCATTTATCTTAAATGGCATAAAGTGCAAGGCCTATTATAAATAGTCCCTGCACTTAAAGTTTTAACTCTTATTCCATAGTTTCTAAATTATAAAGCATATTGTTAATGGCTGAGAGATAAGCTAAAATACTAGCTTCTACAATATCCATACTGACACCATGTCCATTATATGTTTTATTCTTACATTTGATTTTAAGAGTTACCTCTCCTTGTGCATCTGCACCACCTGTAACAGAATTGATAACGAAATCCTCTAGTACAAACTTTTTCCCTACCATTTTATCAATAGCCTTAAAGGAAGCATCAATTGGTCCATCATAAGAAGACATGACATCTTCAAGTACAGCACCTGTTTTACAATAAAGTCTTACTGATGAAGTTGCTGTAATGGTATTGCCTGAGTTTACTACAAAACGATCAAGTGTATATGTTTGTGGAATAGTAATAGTTTTACGACGTACAAGTGCTTCAATATCTTTATCCGATACAACCTTTTTCTTATCTGCAAGTACTTTAAATTGTTCAAATGCTTTATTAAGTGCATCTTCTTCTAATACATATCCCATTGTTTCAATACGATCCATAAACGCATGTCGTCCTGAATGTTTACCTAGTACCATTTTGTTCTCTGTAAGTCCTATAGACTCTGGTGTCATAATTTCATATGTTTCTTTATTCGCAAGCACACCATGTTGATGAATACCAGACTCATGGGCAAAAGCATTTTCTCCTACAATAGCTTTATTAGGTTGTACCTTAATACCAGTAATACTGCTTAATAGCTTGCTTGTTTTATAAATCTCTTTTGTTTTAATGTTTGTTTCAATATTATAGAAATCTTTTCTAACATCTAAGTTCATTACAAGCTCTTCAAGTGCTGCATTACCTGCTCTTTCTCCTATACCATTAACAGCACACTCAATTTGAGTTGCACCTGCTCGAATAGCTGAAAGAGAATTGGCAACTGCCAATCCTAGATCATTATGGCAATGCACCGAAATATCTACCTTATGTATATTAGGTACATTCTCACGAACGCCTTTTATTAAAGCAAAAAATTCTTCTGGACTTGTATAACCTACTGTATCAGGTACATTAATAACTGTTGCACCCGCTTCAATAACTGCTTCAAATAATTGATACAAAAAAGCAGGATTACTTCTAGATGCATCTTCTGCTGAAAACTCTACATCACCACAGTATTTCTTAGCATACTTTACAACTTCTACTGCAGTTTGAAGCACTTCTTCTGGAGTTTTCTTAAGCTTATATTGCATATGAATATCAGAAGTTGCAATAAAAGTGTGTATTCTTGGATAAGCAGCATTTTTTAATGCTTCTGCCGCTGCATCAACATCTTTAATGAGGGCTCTTGATAGGCTAGCTACTCTTGTATTCTTTATATGTTTTGAAATTTGGCTTACAGCTTGGAAATCCCCTGGTGAGGCAATAGCAAATCCAGCTTCAATTACATCTACACCTAGACGTTCTAGTTGTAGTGCCATCTCCAGTTTTTCACTTAGGTTCATACTACATCCTGGTGATTGTTCGCCGTCTCTGAGTGTAGTGTCAAAAATTTTAATAGCTTTTGCCATAATAAAAGCCCTCCTTTTTCAATTTAATTTAATTTAGTTTATGATTTTTTGCCTAACTTATTATCTTTCGTCTTCTTTAATCCAGCACATCATTTTTCTTAATTCTTTACCTACTGTTTCTACTTGATGTTCTGCTTCAATGCGACGAATTGAACGGAAGTAAGGACGGTTTGCTTGATTTTCTAAAATCCAGTTTTTAGCAAATGTACCATTTTGAATTTCAGTAAGTACTTTTTTCATTTCTTTCTTAGTTTCTTCTGTAATAATACGTGGCCCTACAGTATAATCTCCGTATTCTGCTGTATCAGAAATTGAATATCTCATATATTCAAATCCACCTTGATTAATAAGGTCAACGATTAATTTCATCTCATGTACACATTCAAAATATGCACTTTCTGGTTGATAACCTGCTTCTACTAATGTTTCAAAACCTGCTTTCATAAGGGCTGTTACACCACCACAAAGTACTGCTTGCTCACCGAAAAGGTCAGTTTCTGTTTCTTCTTTAAAAGTTGTTTCTAATATACCAGCGCGTGCTCCACCAATTCCATCAGCATAAGCAAGTGCTATATCTTTTGCATTACCTGTAGCATCTTGATATACAGCGATTAAACATGGTACACCTTTACCTTCTTGGTACTGACTTCTAACTGTATGCCCTGGTCCTTTAGGTGCAATCATAACAACATTTACATTACTTGGTGGTACGATTTGCCCGTAATGAATGTTAAAACCATGAGCAAATGCAAGAGTTTTTCCTTCTGTAAGTCCTTCTTCAATACTATCTTTATAAAGCTTAGCTTGCTTCTCATCATTAATTAAAATCATAATTAAGTCAGCAGCCTTAGCAGCGTCTTTTGCGTTCATAACTGTAAGACCAGCTTTTTCGGCCTTTTTCCATGAAGGACTTCCTTCATAAAGTCCTACTATAACTTCTACCCCTGACTCATGTAAGTTAAGAGCATGTGCATGACCTTGACTTCCATACCCAATAATAGCTACCTTTTTCCCTTTTAATAAATTTAAATCACAGTCTTTTTGATAATATAATTTTGCCATCGTAAATCCTCCCTATTTATATATGATTATTTTTATAAGGCTTCTGTAGGAAGTCTTAATTTCTAAGTTCTTTTTCCCCTCTTTGGAGCGCGGTAAGTCCTGTACGGATAATCTCACGTATTCCATAGGGTTGTAGCATTTCGGTCAAAGCATGTATTTTACTTTGATCACCTGTTGCTTCTAGTATTAAAATCTCTTTTGAAACATCTACAATATGTGCTCTAAAAATATTGGCAATCTCAATAATCTCTGCACGATTATTTTGGTTAGCACCTACTTTAATTAGTGCCAGTTCTCTATATACTGCATCTTTTTCTTCTAGTTCTACAATCTTAATGACTTCAACTAGTTTATTAAGTTGTTTCTTAATCTGTTCTTGCATTTGTCTATCTGCTTTAGTAACTATAGTCATTCTAGAAATAGAAGGGTTTTCTGTTTCACCTACTGATAAACTATCAATATTATATCCCCTTCTACTAAATAACCCTGAAATACGACTAAGGACCCCTGAATGATTCTCCACAAGAATGGATATAACATGTTTTTCCATTTTGCCCTCCTCTAAAGTGTACTTTCTTTATCACTTACTATGAATTCAAAGAAATAAGGCTCTTGGCTTTTTATGGCTTCCTTTAAAGCATCTTCTACTTGTTCTGGATCTGAAATAGTAACCGCTTTCATACCATAAGCTTTAACAATAGCTACAAAATCAGGATTTTTAGAAAGTGCTACTCCATATTCTTTTGCTTCTGATTTTCTTTGAAGCTCTCTAACCATCCCTAACCCTCTATTATTAAATAAAATTAATATAGGGTTTACTTGTTCTTGTATTAAAGTTCCAAGTTCAAAAAAGCTCATCTGGAAACTGCCATCTCCAAAGACACCTACTACTTTTCTATCTTTATTACCTATACAGGCCCCTATACAAGCTGGCAAAGAATAGCCCATAGTTCCAAACCCACCTGAACAAAGAAGCTGACGCTTACCTTTCATCTCCATATTACGCATAGTCCAGAATTGATTTTGGCCTACATCAGCAGTAATAATAGCCTCATCATCAAGTAAATTGGAAAGTGTTTTTATAACCACTTTAGGATTTACACAGTTTTTATACTGAGCAAGTGCCTTATCTTTTTTATGTTGTAAAATTCTCTTAGTCCATTCTGTAGTATCAATAGGTAAAATCATAGCATTCATCACTTTAAGAATTTCTTTTGCATCTCCTACCACGGGAATATTAGCCGCTGTAATCTTACCTATTTCAGCAGGATCTACATCAATATGAATAATATGAGCATTTTCATCTAATATACCTATTTGAGCTACTGCTCTATCTGCAATACGTGCACCTACAAACAAAATTGTATCTGCATTTTTAAGTGCCCAATTAGCTTGTGCATATCCGTGACTTCCAATCATACCCAAATTATAGGGTGAGGATGTATCTAAGACCCCTGTCCCCATTAGTGTATGTACTACCGGAATATTGGATTTAGTAACTAATTCTTTTATTTCTTCTTTTGCATCTCCGAGAATAACGCCACCACCTACACAGATAAGTGGTTTTTTACTACTTTGTAAAAGTTTAGTAGCTCTTTTAATTTGTCCTACATGGCCTTTTATAGTAGGCTTATATCCTCTAATATCTACCTTTTTAGGATAATTAAATTCAATCTGCATATCTTGAAAGTCCATAGGTATATCTATAAGTACTGGACCTGGCCTACCTGTTTTGGCTATGTAAAATGCTTCTTTTACAATCCTTGGAAAATCCTTTGGATTTTGAAGTAAATAACTGTGTTTAATAAATGGTTCTGTACATCCTGTAATATCAACTTCTTGAAAAACATCTCTTCCTATAAGCTTAGACTTAACTTGGCCTGTAAAAATAACAATAGGAATAGAATCCATATAGGCTGTTGCAATGCCTGTTACAAGGTTAGTAGCTCCTGGACCTGAAGTTGCCATACATACGCCTACCTTACCTGTTGTTCTTGCATATCCACTAGCTGCATGTACTGCTGCTTGCTCTTGCCTTACTAATACATGATGTATACTGGAGGTTCTGAGTGATTCATACAGTGACAGGACGGCCGCTCCTGGATACCCGAACACAGTATCTACGTCCTCTTCCATTAAACATCTTACTAATACATCTGATAATTTCATCTTCGAACCTCCTTATATAGAAATATATAAATAAAAATCTCATCCCACAAAGGACGAGATAGAACTCTTTGATTTCATTTATCTGACAATTTAATTTATAAGTATTGTATCAACTGTCTTTATTAGTGTCAATATTTTACTCCAATTTAATTTTGTTTTTCTTTAATTTAGTTACATTTTACAAAGTTGTATTAGAGCATAGTTTTAACTCTATTTTATTACTTGTTAACATAATTATTTTGCTATAAATTTACTTAAATTTTTATTAATGATTTTTTATACATGTTAAAATTTCATTTTTATATACTATACTTAAAATACACATATAATCTTTAATAAATAAGGTATATTTTTATTGCTTATCTTCTTATTTTAAAGTTTACGTTTACATAACTATTATGAAGTATAAAAAAAGAGTATAGTTTGCTTAAATGACTCCTAACAAACTATACTCTTTTTTAATTATTAATTTTGTACAATACGTTTATAAATTTCCTCTACTACAGGATTTTGTTTTTCTTTTTTATAAGCTTTATCTATAAATTCTTGTGCTTTTTTACTTTCACCTAAAATAAAGTGAATATATGCTCGTTCTGCACTCACATGATAATCATTAGGACGCTTTTCTAAATAATGTTCAAAATAAGGAAGTGCTTCATTATATTTTTGTTGAAGTCCTAAAATAAGACCTATACAATAATGAGCTAAATCATTATCACCATCAAGCTCCACTACTTTTTTATAAAGCGCCAATGCTTCATCATACATTTTAAGGCTAAGTAAAATACTTGCCTTACATTCATACCCTAATGTTTCATTTGGCTCTTCTTGAATAGCTTTATTAAAACATCTAATAGCTTTTGCATAAGCATCCTTTGCAAGGAATTCATCTGCTTTATAAAAATAACGCTCATAGTCCATATTAATAGAAAGAACACCATCTAGTTCTTTTTGTGTAACCACTAAATTCATCTGATCTCCAGCATAGTTATGTATATAACTTAGGAGTTTAGCACGTTCTTCTCCTTCCATATGATAAGCTATAGGAGCTTCTAGTCCTTCTATAATATAGCTTCTTTCTTCTACTGGAAGTAAGATAGATTCTTTACTTGGAGCTACAATACTATAAGTTCTTTCAAATCTTTCACTATCTAGAGTAAATTCTGTTATAGCTTTTGCATAAACTGTAGCTTTTTTGTACCATCCTATAACACAAGTTTCTCCTTTTCGATTTGGTGCCAACCATACGACAAGCACATCTTCTAATTTATCATTTTGTGTATCTATTTCTACTTCATTTATTCCTTCAACCTTTTCAAAATCAATGGTTTCAAGCCCTACTCCATAACCATAGTAACATCCATTTACATTTTGAAAGTTATAACCACAAAGAGGTACTGCCTTTTCTTCATCCCCTTCTCCTACATAGTACTTCATCCAGTCCGTCGTTACGTATAATATTTTCATTGTCCAATCTCCTATTAAAGCATAAATATAATAATATTAGCTTATCATATTTAGTAAAAAATGTCTAAATTTAATAAAAGCCTCTACAATCATGTAGAGACTTTTTCTTTATAACTATATTATTTTAATAATTGAAACTTACCTATAATAGGTAGCTCTTTAGCTTCACCTTTTACTGCATTAATAATTCCCATAATAGTAAACACAAGTACAGCTATTCCTAATAGCCAAATTATAATACCTATAATAGTAGCTATTATTCCAAATATCCATCCAACAATTGGTACCATTGTAAATAGGCCTAAAATTGTCATTAAAATTTTACCACCTATACTTATTCCAGCCTGCACAATAAAAAGGGTTAGTCCTTGATTGGCGTGGAATTTAGCATAAGCTGATTCTTTAGCTAATAAAATAGGTACAATAACTAAAAAGCTTAAATACGCTAATATACCATATACTTTATTTGCTTCTACGTCTTTTGGGTCAAAATTTGTTGGCATTTTAATCTCCCCCTTAATTATATTGTTTTAATTATAGTCTAATTATTTTAAAATATCAAACTTATTTATTTTTATGTATAGAGCTATCTTTGGATAGCTCTATGTCCTATTTTTTCTTTGGCATAATCTCTTCTGCCGCATCTAAATTGTTTTGTTTAGTTTTTTTAGTTTTAGCCTTAGCTTTTTCTTGGTTATTTTTGTTTTTTGCCATCTTAAACTCCTTTAATCTAAATTTTAAACATTAACATCTTTCCCAGATTAAAGAAGTTTTATACATCATTTATTTTTACATATTTTATAGTAAAAAGACATTATCACTTCAGTCTTATCTTACCCTATCCTTAGTTTTTAATTTTATCATAGATCATACATACTATGATAATACTTAAAACACCACCTACTATTTTTGATATAAGGAAAGGTATGACCATACTAGCTTCCATTCCACTTACAAAAGCAAGCTGTCCACCTAACATAAATCCTGCACTTATGGCAAAGGCACTAGCTATAACCTTGCCTTTCTCATTCATATGTTCTAGGTCTCCAAAAGTAAGCAAGTTACTTGCTAATGCTCCTATCATACCTACTATAGTCGCTTCATTAACTTGTAAAAGCTTTGCTAAAGGTGCTAAAACTTTCTTTAATACCCTTTCCAAGCACCAAAGCATAGGATAGGCACCAGATAAGAATAGCCCAATTCTTATAACCACTTCGCTAGCTTCACTTAAAGGAGGCATACTTGCAGGCAAAAAGGAAATTCCAGTTATCACTTGAACACCTACAACAATAAGTCCAACTATACTTAAAATAGTTATAAACTTACTAAATCCCCCAAAGCATAGCATTACTTTCTTTGTATGCTTTAGAGTAAAGTAACATAGTAATATACTTAAAATAAATAAAGGTATACTATTTATTATTAATACTTTTACATTTACACCTTGTATAAGTCCACCTATAAAAGTGCCTATAGGTATAACTATAATTGCTACTACTAGTCCCTTTAAAAAGGAAGGTAAATCTTCTTTTTTTACCATTCCTAAGGCTACAGGAATACTAAAACTTAGTGTGGCACCTAAGTTAGATGCCAATAGAATACCTGAAAAGCTTGCCATTTCAGGAGAATATGCTAACTGCCTTCCAAGCTGTAACCCTCCCATATCTGTTGCTAAAAAAGTAGTTGGAATGATAGATGGATCAATACTAAATAAATTTCCTATAGGTTCTAATACAATCATTAATACATTTGCTAATAAGGGTGCTAACAAATAAATACCTATCATATTTAATGCCAAGGCCCCTATTGTCTCTATTCCTTTTTTGAACTGAGTACCTATCCCTAATTTGCTTCCTAATAAATAGTCTATACCACTTATTATAAGAAAGAAGGCTATTACTAAAAATAAAATTTTTGTCACCATAGATTAAACCTTTCTTATAAAATACGATAAAATAAATTAATAAGAACAGGAACCATCATAGAACAGATGACTCCATTAATAACCGCCATTACTACTACTTCTTCACTTGTGTATTTAATCAGTACAGGTAAGGTTGTATCTTCGCTAGTAGCTGCTGCAGGAGCAATAGCAGTATAATAATTAAAATACTTTGCTACTAAAGGAATAAGCATAAAAGATAGCACTTCTCTAAATAAATTTGCTAAAAAAGCTATAGTCCCCATATCGGCACCTGCTAAGTCGGTTAAAAGTACACCTGATAATGTGTACCACCCAAGTCCTGAAGTAATGGCTACACTTACATTAAGAGGCATATTGGCTATTTTACCACATACTATTCCTCCAAGTACAGAACCTATTATAATACCTATAGGAATAAGCAAGATCTTTACGTGATGCTCTTTAATCTTATGAATAACTTGTTTATTGCCCCCAACACTTATTCCTACTGAGAACATTAATACACCTAATGCTATATCAGAAAAGTTTTCAAAAAACTGTATGTATTCCCCATCTAATCCATACTTCCCACAAAGGACACCTAGTACTAAACTAATAATAATTCCTTTAATCATCCTTTTTCTCCTTCATAAATAACTTAGTCAATATAAACACAAGAATTACTGATAATATAATAGGAACAATGGCAAATAATAATCCCTTTAACCCCATCCCAAATATCTTATCCATTAACCTCTCATTACTTCCTAGGGTAATTCCCATGCAAAAAATAAGTGTAATAATACTTATCACTTGTACTTTACTATTATGCACTTGCCATTTATCAGGAAATAGATAAGTGCCTATAACTACACCCACACACATAATCAATAAAATATTCATTTTTTTCTCCTCTACTCATATTTAAAGCGTGAAGTCTATGCACTTCACGCTAACCTAAGCTTTATTTAATAAATACTTCATAACGGTTTATAGCATCTTGTTGAGCTACCTCTCTAATATCAACTAGATGTGCATAATTGTTTTTAAGCAATCTTACAATATTGTTAAACTGTTTGTCATCTTCTATTATTGTTTCTAGTATATTAAATACCTTCTCTTTTTCCATAGATGGCCTATAAGGTCTTTCTTCAGTTATAGCTGTAAACACATCTGCAACTTTCATAATTTTACAGCCTTCACTCATAGCGTCACCTTTAATTCCAAAAGGGTACCCTGTACCGTCTATCTTTTCATGATGATAAGAAGCCCATTCCTTTACTTGCCCTATACCATCAATATGACTAAGTATTTGATAAGTATAATATGTATGCATTTTCATAAGACTATATTCTTCTTGTGTTAATTTTGATGGCTTTTCAATAATTTCTATAGGAACAGCCAACTTTCCTATATCATGTACATATCCAGCAAAACGCATAAGTACACAATCGTAATCATTATATTTTAACAGCCTTGCCAGTTCACTTGCCACTGCCGCTATTCCACTAGAATGGGTAGCAGTAAATCTAGACCTAAAGTCAATGATCTGTGAAAAAAACAAACCTAGCTGAATCATTACTTCTTCTGTCAAAACCATTTTTTTATAGTATTCACTTTTGGGTAGTAGTATAACATCATTTACAATGTCTAACCAGAAAGCCTCTATTTTGCTTAAATTTTTAAGCGCCTCTACCACTTGTGGCTTAAACATTTTCCCTGATTCATCATATATTTGTCTGGCTATATCCTCTTTTTGAAGTAATATATTCTCGTTCTTCTTAACTAAAGTATCTAACCTGTCTGCTAAATATAAGATACATCCCCCTATAGTTTCTTTATCTCTACTCATCTGATCCCATCTAGTATGGTGATATCTAACAGATTCAGCAGCCCCTTTAAAAGGTTCAAATAAACTTAATAACCTATAACCTTTTTCAGCATGCTCACTTCCACTATCTGCTTTAAAATTAAAAACCTCTATTCTATCACCTACTGAAAGTGCACCTATATCATGCATAAGGCCTGCAAACACTATTTCATCTTGTTCTCTTAAAGATAACCCAAGTTCCTCTGCAATCCTACTAGCAATATATGCCACTCTTCTATGATGTCCTGATAGTTGATTGTCTACTAAATCTGATATTTTCCCCACCGAGTGTGCAATATTAAAAAGAGATATATCATATACTCCCATGTTATTCTTCTCCAGTAAATTATCTAGTGTTTTTAAGTATAATTATAATCAACAGTATATCATTTATTATCTTTCAATAAAATACTATTAATTATAAAACTTATATTGTATTTAACATATACTTTTTTTCATTATAACATTTTATCTCTCTTTTATCTACTTATGTAACCACACATTTCAAATATGTTACAATTTATAAATTTGTATTTACTTTTCTCAAAAATAGACTATACTAATAAAGTATAAAAAATAAAAAAGGAGGTAAAGAACATGATCAAATTAAGAGTTAATACAACAATTGCTACAACTACTAATAACAAAAATACATCATCACTCCCATCAGTTCTGCCTCTAAATGAAAAAGGTATGCTATCCTTTTAACTTATTATAAGACATTTTGAGCGCGACTGTTGTCGCGCTTTTTTGCGTTCAAAAGTTAATGATTTCATTTAGAGTTTACAAACTGAGAGGGGGATTTATCGGGAGGAAGAATTTTGAAACTAACATTTATTTCATGGATTATTAAACGTATTAAACATACTATCAGTACACATCATATGCAAGTAGATTACAATTATAGTATACCTGAACATCAAAGACATCCTATAGATTATCAATTAATAATAGATAGACAACATTTATTCTAATAATAAGGGAATGTTATAAAGCTAACTCAAGTTAGAATTTATAACATTCCCTTATTTTTGTGAAGCTTATTTAACATTTGTTCTTTATTATTTGCAAACTGCTCATGTCTATGGGCATTTGCTCCTGAAGGGTGTGGAAAGCCTAGTAAACATTGCTCTTCTTTTAACTGTCCCGCTTCAATTAGTTTAATCAAAACTTCTTCTACACTTTTCCCTAAAGGGATAAAAAGAGCGTCTTGTAATACTTCAATTTGAGGATAAAAGTGCACCTCCACAAACTCCATTAAACATTCATTCTTAAGTAAAGGTGGTTGATGTCCAGTATAGTTTTTTCCCTTTACAAAGGTTGCATAAGGAATTAATGATGTAGTATGCAGTAGGTCATCTCTTTTCCCAAATAATTCTGCGGAATCCTCTAATCCATACTTTTTATGAAGTTCAAGCTCATTTAACATACCAATAATGTTTTTCCTTAGACTTCCCTCAAACCTAGCTTCTCTTTTGCAAATATAAGGTATCTCTTTTAAAGGAATACCTTCCTCTAGACACATTCTAGCTGCTATTAGAGACTTGTTCATCTGATTGAACCCAGGCGTGATACCTATAATAAATACTTTTGCTTTAGCATTCATATATTCATTATGAGTACAATAGTACAAGCTTATATCCTTTTCCTCTTTGATTAAAAGCTCTGGTATCAAAATTTCTTCCTTTGTATAGCTTTTCTTTACTGGCAGCGTCCCAATCACTTCTATATACTGCTCTAAAGATTTTATCATTATTGTTCTCCTTTAAGCAAAGATACTATTTTCCACTACTTCAAGCCCTATTCTCTCAATAACCTGAGCAAAACGTTCTCCACTTTCTGCATGGTTTTCATAGAAATCTAGTACTCTTTGTGTCACTTCAAATATTTCTTCTTCCTTTATCTTCTTTTTACAAGGTGTAGCCAGCCTTGATACTCTTCCTAGTCTCCCTCCTAAGAATACTAAGAATTCCACTTCCTCACCATTTAATGCATCTACTGGACAAGCCGGTATACATTTACCACATCTTGAACATTTTTCATAGTCCAAGCTTAGTTTCCCTTCACTTAGCATAAATGCATGATCTGGACATACTTTTACACATTTTTGACAGTGAATACATTTATCTTCTTCTAAATTAATTTTTTTTACTGCTAAAAATGCTAAATCATTGCCTTGAGCTTTTCCATAACTATTAGGACATCCTAATACACTTATTTTAAATTTCCCAGGTAATGGGCGTGCAAAGAATTTCTCATCCATTTCTCTTGTTAATCTATTTGTATCTACTAATCCATGCTTACAAACTGTACCTTTACATGTTAAGATAGCACGTACTGTAGGACCACCACCACCTATTTTAAGCCCTTTATCTTTACAAAAGGCTAATACTTCATCTAAATCTTTCTCTTTTATATAAGGTATTTCTAAAGTTAAGCGACTGGTAAGGCCTAACTCTCCATTTCCATACTTACTTGCAATTTGTGATAAATAAGTCATTTCTTCTGCTGTAAAATATCCTGCTCTACTTAAAAAACGTAATACAAAGTATCCATCTTGCTTTTGCGCGATAATACCTTTTGCTTTAAGTACATTTAAATCTGTCATATTATCAGGCCTTTCCTAGCAAATTTACTGTGTCCTATATTATACGCCTACTCATTTATCTTTGCAATGTTTCTCACTTTTATCTGAAGTATTTTATTCATGTAATTATTGGTAAGCTATTTATATTAAGAATATACACTAATCCATATGTTAATCTATTATTCTCCTTAATAATTAAAAGATTAATACTTCTAAATTTATAAAATAAAAAATCTATAAAACTGAAGTATTACCTCTCATTAGATACAGAGTACTTTTGTTTTATAGATCTTTTTATACCCAACTAAGCTAATATCTTAGTTAAGCTATTATTAAATTAATTTAACGGTCTTCTCTAAAATATACTTGCCCTAAGGCTTTAGGTCCTTTACTTCTTCCACCTGTTCGAATAGAACCTACTACTAAAAATATAATAGTCATAAGATATGGAAGCATATCTACAAAATATTGATTGATTTGAATACCCGCTGCTTGAAGCCTTAATCCTAATATATCTAGTGCACCAAATAAAATAGCACCAAAAATAGCCTTAACAGGATGCCATCCTATAAATATAATAAGGGCAACAGCTATCCACCCTTTTCCAGCTGTAATGTTTTGTTGCCAAGCTGGTACATATACTAAAGATAAGAAAGCTCCACTAAGTCCACATAGCATACCTCCAATAACAATGTTTATATATTTATAAACTGCTACTGGAATACCTGCTGCATCTGCTGCTGCTGGATTTTCTCCTATCATGCGTGCATTAAGACCTATCTTTGTTACACTGTAGTAAGCCATCAAAGCTGCTGCTAATATATATCCTATATATACAAGTACACTTTGATTAAAAAGAGGATTACCAATTAGAGGAATCTTTGAAAGACCTGGAATTGCCATAGGTGCAAAGAAATTCTTAACTGTCTCTGGTACAACTTGCCCTACTACTGATTGCCCCATAAAGTTAGCAAATCCTGTTCCAAAGATAGTAAGTGCTAAACCAGTAACAATTTGATTTGCACGAAGAGAAACAGTAAGTAGTGCATAAACAAGAGCACCTATGCCTCCTGCTAACATGGCTACACCTAGAGCAAGATAAGGATTTTCAGTACGTAGACTTGCTATAAATCCTGTAACAGCCCCCATAATCATCATACCTTCTACACCAAGGTTAAGATGACCAACTTTTTCATTCATCATCCCACCAAGTGTAGCAAGAAGTAATGGTAAACCCGCTATAACTGCTGCTGATAAAAAAGATTCTACCATTTATGCCACCTCAACTTTACCTACTTGTTTTTTAGCTGATCTTTCAAATCTAACTTTATAATGCACAAAGAACTGTCCACCTAATACACAAAATAAAACAATACCTTGAATAACTTCTGCTGCTGCTTGTGGAATTTGATAAACAGTCTGTATATAACTTGCTCCTTGATTTAGGATAGCAAATAAAAGTGATACAATAAGCATCCATGGCGTCTTAAGATTAGAAAGCCACGCAATAATAATAGCTGTATTTCCTACTCCTGCAGTAAGCTCCATAGTAAGTGTGTTATTTACAGCTGAAGCTTGAATCATACCTGTTAACCCACATATTGCCCCACTTAACATCATGGCAATAAGAATAATCTTTCTTACATTCATCCCTGCATAACGTGCTGTATTTTCACTCTCTCCTAAAACTTGAATCTCATATCCTGTCTTAGTGTGATAGATGAAATAATAAATTGCTACAACCAAAACAAGTGCAATAATCCATCCAATGTGTACGCCAAATACTTTTGGTAATATTGCATTATCTGTAAAGTTAGCAATCTTAGGAAATCCCATAGCTGCTGGGTCTTTCCACGGACCATATTGTAAAAAGACAATCCACTTAAGAGCAATATAGTTCATCATTAAAGTTACAATGGTTTCATTTGTATTAAACTTAGCTTTAAGAATGGCTGGAATAAGTGCCCATACACCTCCTCCAATTGCACCTAAAAGCATCATAGTTGGAATTAATATAATAGCTGGTAAATCCTTAAAATAAAGTGCTGCAAAAGTAGCAAAACACCCACCCATTAAAATTTGTCCTTCTGCACCAATGTTCCAAAACTTCATTCTAAAAGCAATACCTACACCTACAGATGTAATAACAAGTGGAATAGCTGTAATAATTGTCTGCCTTATCCTATGTGGTGTACCTATACAACCTTCTATCATAGAATAATAAACTTGAAAAGGATTATGACCCATTATGGCAATTAATAAACTTGTAAGAACCATAGCAACAAATAAAGCAATCATTGTACATAAGACTTTTTGCTTACTTGTTGTATGTAATTGTTTAGTTACTTTAACTTGCATAATTAAT
Organism: uncultured Eubacteriales bacterium; assembly: GCA_900551325.1. Taxonomy (GTDB): domain Bacteria; phylum Bacillota; class Clostridia; order Lachnospirales; family Cellulosilyticaceae; genus Holtiella. Next base: position 426,861 of record URVM01000001.1, read on the forward strand.
CTCCTTTTCCTCTCCGATTTCTAGATCTTCCTTATGTCCACTCATCATCATTCCAAGCTCTTCTTTTGTAGTCTTTTCTGCCTTTACAATACCTGTTACCCTTCCATCACACATAACCATTATACGATCACATAATTGTAGGAGTACGTCTAAATCTTCTCCAATAAAAAGAACACCTACCCCTTTTGACTTTTGCTCATTTAATAAGTCATAAATTTGATGCGTAGCACCTACATCTAGACCTCTTACAGCATAAGCTGTAATAATGACCTCTGGACTTGCCTCTATTTCACGTCCTAATAAAACCTTTTGTATATTCCCTCCTGATAGCATTTTTACAGGATGGAATATGCTAGGTGTTTTTACCTCAAGTTTTTCTACTAAAGCTTTTGCTTTATCTTTAACACCATTTTTCTTTAAGAAAAAACCTTTTTGTGTATGATATTCTTTAAGTAATAGGTTATCTACAATATCCATAGAACCAACAAGGCCCATACCAAGTCTATCCTCTGGGATAAAGCTCATACTAATACCACGTTTAAAAATCTTACGTGGTGCTTCCCCTGTAATATCTTCTCCTTTATAAAGAATGTTGCCTGATTGTAATTTATAAAGTCCTACAAGGGCTTCACAAAGTTCTTTTTGTCCACTTCCTGCAACACCAGCTACACCTAATATTTCACCACTTCGAATAGCTAATGATACATTATCTAGTACATTAATACCTTCTTTATTTTTAGCAAATAAATTTTTTGCTTCATAAATAGTCTTTTTATCTTTTACCTTTGGTCTTGAAATACTTAATTCTGTTTTAGAACCAACCATAAGTTCTGTTAAATGTCTTGGATTTGTTTCCTTAATCTTAAGTGTTTCTATTGTTGTACCTTTTCTAAGTACTGTTACACAATCACATAGTGCCATGACCTCGTGTAACTTATGGGTAATAATAACTACCGCACACCCTTCCTTTTTCATACGTCTTACTATATCAAAAAGTACTTCTACCTCTTGTGGTGTTAAAACAGCAGTTGGTTCATCTAAAATTAAAATATCACAGCCTCTATAAATAACTTTTATAATTTCTAGCATTTGTTTTTCACTTACAGACATATCACATACTCTTTTATTAAGATCAATGATAAGATTGTATTTCTCACAAAGTGCTTTAACTTTTGCTTCTTCTTTAGAACCTACTGTAAAGCGACTATTGTTGGTTCCTGCAATAATATTTTCCCTAGCTGTAAAATCATCTACTAATTTGAAATGTTGATGAACCATACCAATTCCATATCCAATAGCATCTTTAGGTGAGGCAAAATGTACTTTTTCCCCACGTACAAAAATAGAACCGCTATCAGGAGTATAAATTCCTGATAGCATATTCATAAGTGTACTTTTACCTGCGCCGTTTTCTCCTAAAAGTGCATGAATCTCGCCTTTACGTAAAGTAAGGTCAACATTACTATTTGCTACAACCATGCCAAATTGTTTGGTTATCTTCTCTAACTTTACTACTACTGATTCATTCATAAACAACGCTCCCATATCTTTAAACTTTTATTATTTTATTTCACCTATTACATTATCTACAAACCAATCACATGAAAGTTGATCTTGGTCACTAAGCTGACTACCTGCTGGTACTCTCTCATTCCCCGCCTGATCTACGATTGGTCCCTCAAATACATGAAGTGTACCATCTAACATTTTTTGTTTTGCTTCTTCTACCATAGCCGCTGCTTCTTCTGGTGCATTTTTTGTAAGTGGTGCAATATCTACAACTCCTGCACCAATACCTTCCCAATAACTTTCTGATGTATATGTACCTTCCATCACTGATTTAACTGCATTTACATAGTATGGACCCCAGTTCCAAACAGCACTTGTAAGGTTGGCATTCGGTGCTATAGCACTCATATCTGCATGATAGCCAATTGACCAAACACCTTTTTCTTCTGCTGCTTGTTGAGCACCTGCTGCATTTTGGTATTGCGCAAGAACATCACAACCTTGATCAATGAGAGCTGTTCCTGCTTCTTTTTCTTTAGCTGGATCATACCATGCATTTGTCCAAGATACTTTGATTTTTGCGTCTGGGTTAACTGCTTTAACACCAAGTGCAAAGGCATTAATACCACGAACAACTTCTGGTATAGGCATAGCTGCAACAAAACCAATTTCATTAGTCTTTGTCTTAAGACCTGCTACTAAACCTGTTAAATATCTAGCATCTTCAATTCTACCAAAGTAGTTAGACATATTTTCTGCTGTCTTATAACCTGAACAGTGGAAAAACTTTACTTCCGGAAATTCTTTTGCTAATTTCTCTATATAATCCATATAGCCAAATGATGTTGCAAAAATCACATTAGCTCCTTGATCTATCATATCTCTTGCCACTTTTTCTACTTCTTGTGTTTCTGGCACAGATTCTTTGTAGAGTGTTTCAATTCCTAACTCATTTTCAACTTGAAGACGCCCTTCATTATGAGATTGTGACCATCCGCCATCTGCTACTGGTCCCATGAATATAAAGCCTGCTTTAACATTTTGATTTGCCGCTTTAGTTTCTGTATTACTTTCACCAGATGCACTACCTGATGAACACCCTGTTAATACAAACGCAAGTGTAAGTGTTATCGCTAATACTTTTTTTAGTCTCTTTTTAAACATCTCAAGCCCCCGATTCCGAACATTTTATTTTATTTAAAGCCGAATGTTCTGTTTTATATTTTAATTATAATACGGAATTATTTTATATTCAAGTCTATTTAAACTAAAATAAGTTCCTAAACTTTTTCGTTTTAGGAACTTATTTTTATAATTTTTATACAACTATTTATTATTTATCTAATGTTGTATCTATTTCTTCTATCATTTCAACTTGTTCTCCTACTTCTCCTACTTCAGCAACTTCAACTTCTCTAACTTTTTCAACTTTTTCTACTACATCTTTCTTTTCTACTGGTGCTGGTACTTCTATTTCTACTACTTTCTCTTCTTTAATGTCTTCTTTATTTACTTTTAATTCATTTATACTTTCTTCTACCTTTTTGTTCGCTTCTGCTAACAATATTTCTTCTTTAGCTTTTATCTCTTCAATTTCTCTTTCCTTCTCACCAATTTGTCCCTCTAACTCCTTAATACGTTCACAAAACACCTTACATACTTCTATATCAATCTCATCTTGAAGATACATATTATAAAACTTATTACTAAGTTCATTTTTCTGCTGTTGAATATTTGTATTAAGCGTATGAATTTCATTCTTGACCTTGTTAATTTCTACAAGGGTATTAGACTTAATTGAAACCGTATTAACCCCTTTATCAAAAGTCTTTTTTAACTTAGCAAAAAAATCTGCCATCCCCTATTCCTCCTCTATACTAGAATTTTTATGCATTTTCCTTTATATAGTCTATTTCTTACTCCCTACTGTATATGAATTAAATTTTAAAATAACAGATATTTAATTCTTTATATATTAATTGAACACTTTAGTATATAAAAAATAGGCTATAGTACTTTAATTAGTACTATAGCCTACTTATATTCATATTAACGACCTGCTCTACGTCTGTCACCTTCACTTAAAATACGCTTACGTAAACGAATAGCATCTGGTGTTACCTCTACTAATTCATCATCTTCAATAAACTCTAAAGCTTCTTCTAAAGTAAAGATTTTTGGTGGTGTAAGTCTAATAGCATCATCAGCACCTGATGAACGTGTATTAGTCATTTTCTTGTTCTTACATGGGTTAACTGTCATATCTTCACGTCTTGCATTCATTCCGATAATCATACCTTCATATACCTCAGTAGCTGGTGGTACGAATAAGATACCACGCTCTTCAAGGTTGTTTAATGAATAACCCATTGTTGTACCTGCTTCTTGAGCAATAAGTGCACCATTTGCTCTTCTTGGAAGCTCTCCAACATACTCTGTATAACCTTCAATACGTCTAACAAGTGTAGCTTCACCACGAGAATCTGTAATAAGTTCACTTCTGAATCCTAAAAGTCCACGTGTTGTACAAATATATTCAATACGTACATAACCATTTTCTGGTTCCATACTTTGCATCATACCTTTACGCATGTTAAGGTTAGCAATAGCAGCACCTGAATATTGTTCTGGAAGTGTTATAATAACACGCTCAACTGGCTCTAATAATTTTCCATTCTCATCACGGTGCATGATAACTTCTGGTTTTGATACCCCAAGTTCATACCCTTCACGACGCATGTTTTCAATTAAGATAGATAAGTGAAGTTCTCCACGTCCTGAAACTTTGTATCCATCTGTTGTATCCATAGCTTCTACTTTAAGACCTACGTTAACTTCTAATTCTTTTTCAAGACGGTCTTTAATATGTCTTGTTGTTACAAACTTACCACTCTTACCAGCAAATGGTGAATTATTAACTAAGAAGTTCATAGAAAGTGTTGGCTCTTCAATTGTAATAGGATCCATAGGCTCAACTTTACCTACCTCACCTACTGTTTCACCAATTGAAATATCTGAAATACCTGCTATAACAGCAAGATCTCCACTTGTTACCTCATTAGCTGGTACTTGTTGAAGCCCTTCATAAGTCATAAGTTTTACAACACGACCTGTTCTAAGTGCACCATCGTTTCCTGAAATTTGAATAGTTTGTCCTTCTTTAATTGTACCTTTGTACACACGACCAATACCAAGACGGCCAATGAAGTTGTCATAACCTAATGCACTAATTTGCATTTGAAGTGGTGCATCATCTTGTTTTGGATATTCACCAACTTGTTTGATAATTGTTTCCATAAGTGGTTCAATATTATCTGATGGTTGATCAAGTTCATATTGCATAATACCTTGTTTACCGATTCCATAAAGAATTGGGAAGTCAAGTTGTTCATCATTAGCATTTAAATCTACGAATAAGTCAAATGCCATATTAACTACTTCTTCTGCACGGTGGTTAGGTTTATCAATTTTATTAATAACAAGGATTGGTCTAAGTCCTTGTTCTAATGATTTTTGAAGTACAAAACGTGTTTGTGGCATTGGTCCTTCAATTGAGTCTACTAGAAGAATAACTGTATCTACTGTACGAATAACACGTTCTACTTCTGATGAGAAGTCACTATGTCCTGGTGTGTCTACAATATTAATCTTATAATCTTTGTATCTAATAGAACAGTTTTTAGAATAGATTGTAATCCCTCTTTCACGTTCAATAGAGTTACTATCCATTACACAATCTTCTACATCTTGATTGGCACGAAAAACACCACTTTGATTTAAGAAAGCATCTACTAATGTAGATTTCCCAGCATCTACGTGGGCAATTACCGCTAAATTTATTATTTTATCATGATTCATCTATTTTCCTCATTTCTGCATGTTTCAACGTATCTCATCACAAATAATTATTTTACCACTCCTGTCAATATTACTCAACAGGTAACATCTAACTATATTTTTTATAAGGCATATATTTTTTTAGCGAATTTTAATTAATACTGTCATATTTTCTTCTTACTCACCTTGTGATATACTCTAGTTATTCGTATTTTTTTCCATCTTTACCTTTTAAAGATAATTAAAATACATGATAAAAAATTTAGGAAGAGGTCTTTATGAAAAAAACTGAATATGGTTTATTAACTGCTATTGGTATGATTGTAGGTATTGTTATCGGATCAGGTATTTTTTTCAAAAGTGATGATATCCTGATCGCTACAGGTGGGAGTATTACTTTAGGTGTACTAGTTTTTTGTTTATCTGCAATCAGTATTATTTTCGGAAGTCTTACAATTTCTGAACTTGCCTCCCGCACTACACAATCAGGTGGTATCATCGCTTATGCAGAAGATACTTGCAATAAATATATAGCTTGTATTTTTGGTTGGTTCCATACTTTTCTTTATTATCCCACACTAATCTGTGTTGTATCATGGGTTGTCGGTATTTACATATGTTTACTTTTTAGTATAGAAGCCACACTTCTTTTACAAATTCAAATAGGCTTTGCTATCATGTGTATACTATTTATCTTTAATATTGTTTCTGCAAAATTAGGAGGGTACTTTCAAAATCTTGCTACCATCATTAAACTCATTCCTCTTTTTGTTATAGGTATTGTAGGTCTTATTAGTGGTGATCCTTCTCATATGAATGCTAGTGACTTACAAAATCTACAAACTGCTGGTTGGATTAGTGCCATTACTCCAATTGCATTTGCATTTGATGGTTGGATTATTGCTACCACACTAGGAAACGAAATAAAAGATGCTAAAAAGAATTTAAGAATCGCTTTAATTTTCGCTCCTCTATTTATTTTAGCTATTTACCTTCTCTACTTTGTTGGTATTAGTCTTTATATTGGACCTGAAGCAGTTATACAACTTGGAGATGCCCATGTAGATTTAGCTGCTCAACAACTTGTAGGTCCATGGGGTGCTAAAATTATTTTAATCTTTGTTATTATCTCTGTAATGGGTACAGTAAATGGACTTATTATGGGACTTATTAGATTACCTTACTCTCTTGCAATAAGAAACATGTTTCCTTATTCAGATAAGGTAAAACAAACTACTAAAGACTCTAGCTATTCTTTTGCTAGTGCTTGTATAGGATTTGTAGTATGTATATTTTGGATGATTGCTCATTACTTTACACAACTTCATGGAATTTTACGTAATTCTGATGTGTCTGAAATTGCAATTACTATTAACTATGTACTTTATATTATCTTATATTTAAAAGTATTTGAACTGGGACAAAAAGGAGAGATTCCAGGTTTTTGGCGTAGTAAGATTAATCCTATTCTTGCTATTTGTGGTTCTCTTATGATTCTAGTAGGAAGTATAAGTAATCCTTACTTCTTCATATACGCAGGCTTTTCAGGACTTTTAATTATAAGTTCAATTTTATTTTGGCATAAGCAAAAAAATAAGAGCTGATGTACTAAGTACATCAGCTCTTATTTTATAAATAAAATATTTATATTCTTATGCTTCTGGGTTTGGTGCACCAACTGGACAAACAGATGCACAAGCACCACATTCGATACAAGAATCTGCATCGATTACATAAATTCCATCGCCTTCTGAAATACAGCTTACTGGACATTCGCTTTCACAAGCTCCACAGCTAATACAATCTTCATTAATACGGTATGCCATCGCTAAAACACCTCCATTTATTATCATTATAAAAGACTAACTTATACTCTTTTTCTATCGCTCGGTTAGTCCACTTATAGCATATATTTTCCTTGGTTTAATGTCAAGATTTTTCGACTCTTAAAAGTTATTAATTATATAATTTATTATTTACTATTTATACTACTTTTTTGTTTATTGTTAAGGTCTTCTAAAATCCCACTTTCCTACTGCTTTATCCTGGTCAAAGGTATAGCTTACAATAGCATCAAATTTAGTACCATTTTTTGTTTTAAGACCTTTTAGGGTGCCTTCGCCTTTTTTTAGAAGCTGTTTAACTAAAGTTTTATTTGTTTTTTTCCCATAGTGACCAAGTGTAGCGTCTTCTTTCCAAATAACAAATTTGCAGCCTGCTTTATACCCCATGCACCCAAAACCTTTTGTCCCTTCTATTACGTCACTTCCACACAGTGGACATTTCCCCAGTATTTCTTTTTCTTGTGCTCCTTTAGTTTGAGTAGTACTCTGTGTACTAGCCCCTTTAGATGCTTGAGCTTTTTTATTTGCTATAGTTGTTGGTGAGAAGGCCTCTTTATTATATTGAATAGGTGCTGTTTTTTGGAATCTAATAGTGTCTACACCATTTATGACAAACTTTATAATATGATTCATAAAAGTGTCTTTTTTAACTATTCCCTTTTCAATATCTGATAAGGTTTTTTCAAGCTTACCTGTATACTCTAAGTCCATTAATTCTTTAACTGGAAGGGTTTCTATAAGTTTTTTTCCTTTTTCTGTACAGCGAATATTTTTCTTTTGCATGACTGTATAGTGAGTATAGCAAAGTTTTTTAATGGTTTCCGCACGAGTAGCTGGTGTACCAATGCTAAACCCACTTAAAATAGCATCCATTAGCTCACTATCTTCACTACTATCCTCAGCTTCCCCTATACTCTCATTTTCCTCATCATCTTCATCTTCGCTTCTATCTCTATTATTTTTATTGCCTTTAAATTGTTTACCACAAGTTTCCATAGCTCTTAAAAGTGTTTTTTCTGTATAAGGTTTAGGTGGTGTAGTGGCATGACTTGTTACTTCTAATTTTTCTACATCAACGAGTGTACCTTCTTCTAAGTCTGGAAGAATGACATCCTTTGAATTATCTTTTTCTATCTTCTTCCACCCTAATACTTTTTGAATCTTTCCTCTTGATATAAAAACACCCTCTGCCCCATCTACCTTTGTAGTAAATACAGTTTCTTCAACAATAGAAACAGGCATAAATTGCATTAAAAATCGATTACGAATAGCATCATAAACTAATTTTTCATCTCCGCCAAGCCCTGTAGGTACTACATAAGTAGGTGTTATGGCACTATGACTTTCAACCTTTTTACTATTAAAAATACGTGGACTCCTATGAAATTTAATCTCATCTTCATAAGGTGTACCTTTCTTTTGTGCCGCAAGTACTTTTTGTACTTTTTCTACTAAACTTTCATCTAATACACTACTTGCTGTTCTTGGATAGGTAATATACTTCTTCTCATATAAACTTTGAGCTACCTTTAATACTTTATCAGATGTAAAACCATTATACTTACTTGTAATATATCCTTGTAATGCAGAAAGATTAAAAAGTGCAGGTGGATATTCATTTTTTTCTACTACATCTTTTTGTATAAGGCTTCCCTTTTTCCCTACTATATTCTCACGTACTAAGGTAAGTTCTTTTTCACTTTCAAACTTGTCCTTCTTATCTACCGTATAAGTACCTTCATAGCTTTCATCCTCAGCTGTGAAGGTACCTGTTAATTTAAAGTAAGGTTCTGAGTTAAAGTTTAAAATTTCCATATCTCTATCGTAAATCATTTTAAGAGTTGGAAGAAGAACACGCCCTATATTAAAAAGTTCCCCTTTGCCTGACTTATACTTTAAAGTGGCAACAGATGTTAAGTTAATCCCAATAAGCCAATCTGCATGTTGACGACTTATACCAGCATCTTGTAGAGGCTTCATTCTTTCATTAGGTACAATCTTTTCTAATCCCTTCTTTACCTCTTCTTCTGTCCACTCATTTAACAAAATACGATATACAGGTTTTTTAACCTTGAGAAAGTTTATAATACAATCACCAATAACTTGTCCTTCACGGTCATAGTCACAGGCCGATATAACACCATCTACATCTTTTCTACTAATTAAGTCTTTAATACATTTAAGTTGCTTTTTAGCACCTTGATCTATCTTTTTCTTACCTTGCTCCATTTTTACTTTATATTTAAATTCTTCCGGTATAAAAGGGAAGTTCTCCATACGCCAAATCTGCATCTTCTCATCATAGTCTTTGGCATCATAGAGTTCTACAAGATGACCAAAAGCCCATGTAATCAAATAGTCGTCTCCCTCAAAATACCCATCTTTACGCCCTTTAATATGCAGGGCATCTGCAATATTTTTAGCAACAGATGGTTTTTCTGCAATGATTACTCTTTTCACGTTAGATTACCCTCCCATTTTTTATCATCTTAAGTATTATAACATATTCTAGTCTTTTTATTATAGACGCATTAAAAAAAGCTGAAGGTTAACGGAAAGGTTAATCTTCAGCTTTAAAAATTATTTATCTTATTTATCTTCTTCCACTACTACATCATCTTCTTTATCGAAGTCTTTAATTGCTACATATTCTACATCATCATCTTCATCACCATAAAGATCATCTTCTAATTCATCTTCTAGGTCATCATCAAAGTACTCGTAGTATTCTTCAATATACTCATCATTTCTAGATTTTAACCATAATACAAGACCTACTAATGCAGCAACAACTGCTAATGCAATACCGAACCATATTCCTCTATTTGATCTATCTTTTCTTTTTCCATAACACATGAGCTTTCTGACCTCCTTGACTTTCTTTTTTAATTTACGTTTATTCACTGTTTCATCTCCTTACACAGTAAATTTCCCTTATGAATTATTATAGCAATTTTTAAACGATATAACAACTCTATATTGTTTTATGTTTAGCGAATTTCACTAAAATTATTCAATACCTATAGAGTCTTGTCATTTTATCTTCAATCTTAATCCTATACACACCTCCAAATTTTCTAATAAAAGTATCTACTTAATAATTATTATGATATAATGTTTTTATAAGATAATATCTTTAAAAAGTTATTTTAAGTAGGAGTAATTAAATGAATACATTAAAAATAAAAAGTTTAACAATAGAAGAAATTGAACAGCTAGAAAAATTAAATGCAACCTTTAGAGATGCTCTAATTAGTTTTAGAGAATATCGTTATCATGGGGGTGGCCAAATAGATGAAAATATATTAAGGAATTTACAAGAGTCTATGAAACTTTGTGTTCAGGAAGCAAAAACAATATTAGCCCAAAATAATATACAAGATTTATCAACACTCAAAGAAATGAGTAATAAATATTTTATGATAGAGTTTTTAAATGGTGTTTTTGATACTGAAATTTACGCTGTAGAAGATGAAATAGATTGTGGGTTATAAATATGTGTCCAATTGATGAACAAGCTATTAAAGATAGACTAACCAAAACATGCCCTTGTCGTGTTATAACACGTGCTACTATAAAAGAAGCTATTGCAAACGGTGCTGATACACTAGAGAAAGTAAGAGCTAGAACAGGTGCTATGTCTGGTTCCTGTAGAGGAAGCAGATGCCAAGCAAGTATTGAAGGGTTACTAGAAGAAGCAAAGGCATGTAATGAAAATAATTAAATAAAAACCTAGCTCATTCTATCTATATTTTTTACGATAGAATGAGCTAGGTTTTTTATTTATCTAAGCCTATTGTTTCTTTAATACATAATATAATGGTTTTGCACCATCAAAGATATAATCTCCACTTTTCCACTCATAGAACATATACGTACTACCCTCTATCTCTTTAATAGTACATTTAGAAACGGTCTGATCCCATTTATTAACTATGACATCTTTACTCCAATAGATGCCTTCATTTCCTCCGGGCTCCACTCCCTTAATAGCCGTAATAACTTTCCCTTTCTCTTGTAGTTCCATTCCTAACATCCATATTTCTTCACTATTTTGTGGCTTGTCTGGATTGAACTGCTCTATTTCATATACCAAATCTACACTTACCCAGTTTCCCTTCATAGCTTCATTGTCTTCAAAATCAATATTTATATCATCTTGTTTTACTCGCTCCAAAGGAGGTGCTTTATCTAATATTTTTTCATCCTCTACATACTCTAGCACATAGAGATAGGGTTTATCTATACGTTTATATACATAGTCACCTGATTTCCACTCATAAAACATATAATTCTTTCCATCTATATTTTTTATTTTATAAGCAGAATTTATTTCCGCATCTCTATTTATAATATGTCCATTAGTCCATGCCTCCCCAAAAGTTGTTTTAATGGCACCTCTATCAGTATTAACACTAATTAATATATCTCCATTTTTACAAAAGATTAATTCTTGTAAATATAGTTCTTTAGGATCTTGAATATTATCTGGTACAAAATCCTTTTCTTCTGCCACAAATCCTACACTCCTCCATGTTCCTAGCACTTTCTTATCCATTTTAAAGGTATAAGATATATCATCTTTTCTTCTATAATATTCTGCTGAAACAGATATACCCATCAACATAGTTGCAGCTACTAAAATAGTTATAAGCTTTTTGCCTCTCACTTTTTTCACTCCCTTATCTACTTTTTGTTGAACTGGGTGCATTTGCTCCCATACATCATCGAAAGATACACTCGTATGTTGTTGTTCCATTGCATCATGAATAGTCTTACTTATTCTCTTTTCTATCATTCTACTTGTCTCTCCCTTCTATAAGAAAGTATAGATGTAGATTTATTCTTTCTTAATCTACTAAGACCTGTATTTAACCGAGATTTACATGTTCCTAATGGAATATCTAATAACTTAGCAATTTCTTCTAATTTCATGCCTAAATAGTAGTGCATATAAAGTACTTCTCTTATCTTTACTCCTAACCTATTTATATCCTGCCAAAGTTCCTCATTCATTTCTTCTTGTAAAATACAGTATTCTACGTTATCTTCTTCACTTGTATGAAAGATTGCTTCTAAATTTAGCTCTTGCCTTTGCTCTTTCATGAAAGTATGTGTAGCATTTAGCATGATTTTATATAACCAAGGTTTAATAGATTTACTCTTATCATAAGTATGATAATAATTAAATGCCTTTATGAAAGTTTCTTGTGTTATATCATCTGCAATCTCTTTAGACTTAGTTAAAAATAGTGCTCCCCTATATACATAATCTTTATAGGTTTCAAATAATTTCTCTGCTTCTTCTTTTGAAATAGCGCCATTCAAATTTTCTCCCCCTTTCGTATACACCCTATATACCGTAGAAATCCATAAAAGGTTCATTTTTTTTAATATATTTTCATATTATTCTATCATAAATAAATTTTATATCATTCTATTACTATCTCATAGTATTTAAGCACGAAAAAAGGCACACGCATTTGTGTGCCTCATAATATATTTATCTTGTTATCTTATCTCACCTAGATTATATGGTGTTACTTGATATACGTAGTAATTGAGCCAGTTAGAAAATAATATATAGGCATGAGAGCGCCATTTTACATTAGGGCCTTTTTCCATATCATTTTCAACAAAGTAATGATTTGGCATTTCTATAGATAAGCCTTTATTTAAATCTCTCTTATATTCATTACCTAATGTCCAAGGATCATACTCTGAATGACCTGTAGCAAAGATTTGTTTGCCGTCTTTAGATATGGCAAGTGCAACACCTGCTTCTTCTGAATCTAAGAGAATATAAAGTTCTTTACAATCTTGTACTTCTTTCCTATCTATTTCTGTATGTCTAGAATGTGGTATGTATACCTTATCATCTAATCCATAAAGTAATGGTGCCGTCCCTACCCTATCATGGGAGAAAATACCAAATCTTTTCTCTGGTAGGTTGTACTTAGAAATACCGTAGTGATAGTATAATCCTGCTTGGGCACCCCAGCAAATATGGAAGGTAGATGTAACATGTGTCTTAGTCCATTCCATAATATCTGCAAGTTCTTGCCAGTAAGTTACTTCTTCAAATGGCATTTGTTCTACTGGTGCACCTGTTATAATCATTCCATCAAATTTCTCATGGTTTACTTCATCAAAGGTTTTGTAAAAAGTATTTAAATACTCACTAGATGTATTTTTAGATTCATGTGAAGCTGGTCTAAGTAGGGTAATATCAATCTGAAGTGGTGTATTTCCAAGTAGCCTTAAAAGCTGCACTTCAGTTTCTTGCTTAATAGGCATTAGGTTCATAATAACTATCTTTAATTCCCTAATATCTTGTCTAATTGCCCTATCTTCATCCATAATAAAAATATTTTCTTTTTGCAAAATCTCTGCTGCTGGTAATTGATTTGGAACCCTAATTGGCATATTTTCTCCCCCTATATCTCGTATGCTTGTCGGATCATCTCTTCTAACTCTTTATTGAATTTATTTAGTTTATCTACATTGCCTTCTTCCCAAAGTCCCCAGAACATTTCGTAGATTTCATTCATATCTTCTTGTTCATTATTCTTGGCAAGTGCTTGAACGTTACCGAAGATATCTGCAACTACATTAGATTCTGCTTGGAATCCTTCTTGTGCTTTTAGTACTTCTTCACGTATTTCTGCCATTTCTTGATCTAGTTTATGAGCTGCTTCAGCCGCTTTATTTAAGCGTTCTTGAATGTGCTCTGGCATATTCTGTTTATATTTATATCTTAATGAATGTTCAATGGTTGCCCAGAAATTCATAGCAAGTGTACGGATTTGAATCTCTGCAAAAATAAGTTTTTCCCCTTGAGCCGTTTGCACAGGGTATTTTATAATCATGTGATAACTACGATAACCACTTGGTTTTAAGTTGTTTATATAATCTCTTTCTTCTACAACATACATATCTTTGCCATCACGTGCACGAATAATTTCTCTCACTTTATAAATATCTTCAACGAATTGGCACATAATGCGAATCCCAGCTATATCTTCCATCTTGTCTTCTACTTGATCAAGAGGTATATTCTTTTTCTTAGCTTTTTCTAATATGCTTGAGATTTTCTTAACACGGCCTGTAACAAATTCTATTGGTGAATATTCATCAAGGTTAATATACTCGTTTCGCATCCCTTTAAACTTAATCTTAAGTTCTTCTACAGCTTGTGTATAGGGTGTTAAAATCTTTTTCCAATTATTTATTTCCACCTTTGTTCACCATCCTTTTGCCTAAACTCTTCACTTTTATTATACCTTATTTTAGGTATGTTGCTCAACTTAAAATTATAACGCTCATATTTTTCCAACTTGTCTCATAAATTGTACTAGTTATGTATTTTGATAAGGAGGAACACTATGGGCAAGAAAGCACTTATTACAGGTACCATTATTTTAACCTTAACAAGTCTTGCAACTAAAGTACTTGGTTTTATTTTTCGAATTTACATGTCCAACATTATGGGAGCAGAAGGTGTTGGTCTATACCAACTCATCTTTCCTATATATATGCTCATTTGGGCAACTTCATCTGCGGGTATTTCTCTTGCTGTATCTAAAAAAGTGGCTGAACATACTGCACATGGAAGACATGCTGATGGACTACGCACCTTAAAATCTGCCTTACTTCTTTCTGTTAGTATTGCTACACTTATGTCTGGCTTTATCTTTGTTACAGCCCCTTGGGTAGCAACACACTATATTCATGAACCTAGAACAGCCCTTGGCCTTAGGTATTTATTTGTTTGTGTACCTTTTATGGCTACTGCTTGTTGCATTAGAGGTTACTTTCAAGGTCGCCAAGAAATGGCCGTATCTGGCCTTGCCCAAGTTGTAGAGCAAATTGCTCGTATGGCAATTATATTTCTATTTGCAGGACTATATATACCAAAAGGTATTGAATATGCCTGTGCACTTGGAGCCTTAGGACTTTGTGTTGGTGAGTTTTGTTCAGCCTTTTTCACCTTTACAATGCTTCAGTTTAAAAAACGCAAACTTCCTCACTCAAAAGTAACACTTCCTTATAGCAATATTATTGGCACACTCATTACTATCTCTATTCCTATTACTGCTAATCGTTTTCTAACTTCTGCCCTAAGTTCTATTGAAAATATACTTATTCCTATTCAACTTCAAAAATATGGTATGTCTTCTGGGGATGCACTAGGTATATATGGTATGTTCAGTGGTATGGCTCTACCACTTCTTTTCTTCCCCTCCATGGTTACCATGTCTATCTCTACTGCTCTTGTGCCTGCTATTTCAGAAGCAGTGGCTAAAAAGAATACAAGAGTCTTACATAAAACTGTTAGCAAGTCTATCCAATATTCTGCTGTTATAGGTATTGGTTCATGTGCCCTCTTTTTAACTCTTGGAAATGAAATAGCCATGGCTTGCTATGGTAGGCCTGAAGTAGGAGAACTCCTTAGATACTTAGCTATTATTTGTCCTTTTCTTTATTTAAGAGATATTTTAACAGGTATGCTAAATGGACTAGGACTTCAACGACTTACCTTTAAAGGAAATAGTATTGCTTCTATTATATGCATTATACTTATTTTGTTCCTTGTTCCTAAGATGGGCATTATAGGTTTTGTCATTGCTCTACTTATTCAGTCTACTTTGGTAAGCTGTTATCACTTATGGCATACATTAAAACATGTTAATCTTAATGTAGACCTTATAGGTTGGTTTATAAAGCCTTCACTTGCAGCTATTGCTGGTGGACTACTCATTAAATATGTTTTTACCCATTACTTAACAACTTTATTTAGTTTACGTCTTTCTAGTGTAATAGGTGTATTAAGCTTAGTTCTTTTTTATACTATTTTTCTCTTTCTTTTTAAATCTATTACTAAAGAAGATATTAAACAGTTTTTATAAATCTATTTATACATACTTTTAGTTTGAGGGGCACTTACGTTTTTGTAGTGCTTCTTTTTGTTTGCGCTCATAACCTTCATCTGTTAACTTACAATACTCTATGCCTTCTAATGGCTCTGGCATATAAGTTTGTTCTACATAATGATTAGGATAATCATGAGGATATAAATAGTCTATTCCTCTTCCTAAATCTTTAGCTCCACTATAATGACTGTCTTTTAAATGAAGTGGTACCGTACCTATATCTTTATGACGTACATCACTAAGTGCTGCATTAATACCTAGGTAACTAGCATTACTCTTTGGGGCACATGCCACATATACTGCTGCTTGGGCGAGTATAATTCTAGACTCTGGCATACCTATACGTTCTGTAGCAAGCATAGCATTTGTAGCTACAATTAGTGCCATAGGGTCAGCATTTCCTACGTCTTCACTTGCACATATAGTTATACGTCTTGCAATAAACTTTGGATCCTCTCCTGCTTCTATCATACGTGCTAAATAGTGCAACGTAGCATCCTTATCACTTCCACGCATGCTTTTGATAAAAGCTGAGATTACATCATAATGATTATCTCCTTTTTTATCATAATTAAGCATACGCTTTTGCATACATTCTTCCATAACCTCTATATTAATATGGATGAAGCCATCTTCATCTCTTTCGGTAGTCATAACTGCAAGTTCAATAGCATTTAAAGCACTTCTTGCATCTCCACCACTTCTAAGAGCTATAAAATCTAATGCCTCATCTGTAATACGTCCCTTATAAGCACCTAATCCACGTTCTTTACTTTGTAATGCTTCTAACACTATTTTCTTGATGGCTTCCTCATTCAGTGGTTTAAGTTCAAATATTAAAGATCTAGAAATAAGGGCGCGATTCACTTCAAAATAAGGATTTTCTGTTGTAGCACCTATCAAAATAATTGTGCCATCTTCCGTATAGGGTAAAAGTGCATCTTGTTGTGCCTTATTAAAACGATGAATCTCATCTATAAAAATAATCGTTTTATGATTAGTCATTACTTGGTGATCTTTTGCCTGTTTGACTGCATCTGTAATATCTTGCTTACCACTAGTTGTGGCATTTAATATAATAAATTTAGCCTTGGTTGTATTCGCAATAACTTTTGCAATTGTAGTTTTCCCTGTTCCTGGTGGTCCATAAAAAATGAGCGATTGTAACTTATCTGCTTTAATGGCTCGGTAAAGTAGCTTGTCTGGTTGTAAAATATGTTCTTGCCCTACAATTTCTTCAAGTTTAGTAGGACGCATCCGAGAAGCCAGTGGAGAATCTACACTTTTTCTAGTTTCACTCATATAATCAAATAAATCCATTTTTTCACCTCATCTCACTAAGTCTTTATTATACCATATTTTCCCCCTACTAAATCTTTTATTATAATTTATTCAACTTCTATTATTACAAAATAGAGTTGACTTTTCTAAAATTTTACTCTATAGTAGTTCTAAACAAAACTACTAAGGGTGATGAAATGCATTTTGAAGAAGCACTTACTAAACTTGGGCTTACCCCAATCGAAGCCACACTATATACTACACTTTGCAAACACGGAGCCTTAACAGGCTATGAAGTGGCAAAGCTCTGTGGCATTTCTAGGTCTAATGTATATGCAGGCCTTTATAGCCTTCAAGATAAGGGAAAATGTTATTTACTTGACGAAGAACCTAATAAATATATGGCTATTCCTAAAGAAGATTTACTTCTTTGTGCCAAACGTGAATTTGAACAAGTATACCAGGCTTTAGAAACTCTATATCCAGAGAATTTAATCGCCTCTGACCCTTATATCACAATTAAAGGTTATCAAAATGTGGTAGATAAAATTACAAATACTATTCTAGGTTGTCATTCTCATCTTTATATCTTGACAACTTCAGACATTTTAGAAGTATTTAGGGATGTCCTAAGTGAGATTAGTACAACAAAAAGAGTCACCATTATTTGTAATTCGCATTTAATAATAGGAGAGGCACTTATTCATGTAAAAGCCAAGTCACCTCTTGGTTTTCACATGATTGTAGATACAAACTGTGTCATTACAGGAGATGTATCACATACTTCATCTCAATGCCTCTACACGACTAATCAATCTCTCGTACGCCTTATGCGAGAATCATTAATTACAGAATTAGAAATGATTCGTTTAACGAATCAATAGGAGGATTGCTATGTACACTTTACACGGAAATTTTACGACCCAAACTGACTTCTTTAGAGGAAATAACGTCTTTGACTTACTAGATGAATATGGCTCACCTCTATACGTCTATAATGAGGCTATTTTACGCAAACGCTGTAGTGAAATTAAAAACCTTGTTACTTATGAAAATTTTGTTCCTCACTACTCAGTGAAAGCAAATACTAATATCCACTTACTTAAAATTATTCATGAAGAAGGGCTTCATGCTGATGCTATGAGTCCTGGTGAAATCTATTTAGCTCTTCAAAGCGGATTTAAACCTGAAGAACTTTTCTTTATTCCAAACAATGTTACTCCTGAAGATATGGAATATGCTATTAGTCATGGTATCTTAACCAGTGTAGATTCTCTTGCACAATTAGAGCTTTATGGAAGAATGAATTCTGGCGGAAAAGTTGCTATACGATTTAATCCTGGTATTGGTGCTGGACATCATGAAAAAGTTATTACTGCAGGCAAAAAAACAAAATTTGGTATTAATCCTGAACATATTCCTACAGTGAAAGCTTTACTTAAACAGTATGATTTAACACTTGTTGGTGTGAATCAACATATTGGTTCATTATTTATGGATGATGAGGCTTATATAGAAAGTACAAAATCCATCTTAAGTATTGCCAAAGAATTCGATGACTTAGAATTTATTGACTTAGGTGGTGGATTTGGTATTCCTTATCATAAAGAAGAGGGGGAAGAACGTCTTGATTTAGAAGCTCTTGGTCATAAATTAGATCCTATTCTTCATAAGTTTGTAGAAGAGTATGGCAAGAAAGTACAGTTTCAAATTGAACCAGGACGTTATATCCCTTGTGAAAGTGGTATCATTTTAGGTACTGTTACAAGCTTAAAAGATAATAGTGGTGTTAATTATCTTGGTACAGACATTGGCTTTAACGTGCTACAACGTCCAATTATGTACAACTCTCATCATGATCTTGAACTCTATAGTACTTTTACCGCTCCTCCTTCACCTATGAAGTCATTCACTGTAGTTGGTAATATTTGTGAAAGTGGTGATATTTTAGCTCATAATCGTATGCTTCCAACACCACATATAGGAGATGCTATTGGCGTATTAGATGCTGGTGCTTATGGATTCTGTATGTCTTCTTCCTATAACCAACGTCCACGTACTGCTGAGATTCTCATTGAAACAAATGGACATGTGAAGCTTATTCGTAAAAGAGAAACTCTAGAAGATCTGCTTCGCCCAATGCTTGTATAGATTAACTATCCTATAAAAATATAAAAGGTTCTGTAGAATCATATGATTCTACAGAACCTTTTATTTAATTACCTTTTAAAATACACTTTCATTAATCTCTTCTAGTTTCTTTACTTTCTTTATAATAATCTCTAGCTTTTCAACTATTTGATTTGATAAATCTTTTGTTTGATTATATATTTGTACAACTTTTGCTTTATCTTCATTTGTAATAGCCTCAATTGCATGATGTCCATTTTGATGAAGATTTCTATGAATACTTTCTATACCATCCCACTCTTTTTTAATATCTGGATGCTTAATGTCTAAGCTATTATAAAAGTGTCCAAACTCACATTTATTTTCATTAGTTTGAAGTGCATCAATACGGTTAGTGTTTACCATATTTTCAAGCTTCATAATCCATTTTTGATGTCCTTTAATAGCTCTATCTACTATAGTAATAAAATGCTCGTTACTAATCTTAGTTCCACCCTCATTCATATTATAGAAAATCCCTTTAATCTGTTCATACATACTATCATCTATGTCTCCAATAAGTTTTGCATATTCATAACTATTTATGGACTGCTCACTTACCCCTCTTGACATTTCATTAATCTTTTCTGACTCTATGGCTACACTATTCATAGCTGTTGTAATCTCTTGGGCTGAACTATTGATTTCAACTATAGTACTGGATAAACTTTGAATTTGTTCTACTGTCTTATTAAGACTAATAGCGCCCTCTTCAAAATTTCTATTTACTTGTTCCATCTTTGTATCCATTTCTTCTATAGATTCAATGGTAGTCTTCACACTAGAAATGCCTTCACTAGTAGCTTCACGAATATTTTGTGTAAAAGTTTGCATATCTACAAGCTTATCTTTCGTACCTTCTGCAAGTTTTCTAATTTCTTCTGCTACAACTGCAAATCCTCTTCCTTGTTCTCCTGCTCTTGCTGCCTCAATACTTGCATTTAAAGCCAGTAGATTAGTCTGTTCAGCAATAGCTCTAACCCCTTCAACAATTTCATCTACTTTACGTGAAAGCTGCTCAAGGCCCTTAATCTTATCTTCCATAATCTTAGCGTTATCAAAAACTATATCTTTAATATTATTAATAGCTTTTAACTGCTGTATATTATCCATATTGCTTTTTACTAGTTCTAATGACTTCTCACTTACATCTTCAAGTACTTCTGTACTTTTATCTAATGAATGAGAAACTTCATTTATACTAGCTGTTGTTTCTTCAACGATGGCCATATTGGCACTACTAGAAAGTGATAATTCCTCAGCAATATTTTTTAACCTATTGGCGCTAAAATTCATAGTCACATCAAATTCACTAAGTTTTGCACTTTCAGTTAAAAGTTGTAATGTCATTTTATAATTCCAATTATGTACATTGATTAATTGATTTACTATTCCCAGCACTTGCTTATGTTGTGGGTAAGATACTTCAGGTGCACTACATGCTTTTCCACCTAAGCTACATTCCATATATTTTAAGATCCCGCCAACTTCTGAGCAGTTTTTACGTCCCAACATATTAATACCATCCTTTATATTGTATATATTTTATTTCTTATATATTTCTTATAATGCATTGGGGCTTACTATTTATAATAAAGCTTCCCTTCTTCTCCTTTTCTCCTCTCTTATATTGTGATTTGCATATGTTTTATGTTATATATAAATTATAGTATAATTTTAAATTAAAGTAAAAATTATTTTCCTTATATTTCAGTAAGGATTCAAATCCTATACTTTTTCCTTAGTTTATAGTAAAATACACATGATTAAGTATAATTAAAGGAGATTTCTATGAACACTTTTGAGCTTATTGCTACTTCTACTTTCGGTATTGAATCCGTTGTACGACATGAAGTAGAAGAACTTGGCTATGAAATAAATGAAGTTGCAGATGGTAAAATTACTTATACTGGTGATATAGAAGCGATTGTCTTATCAAATTTATGGCTTCGCAGTGCTGACCGTGTACTTCTTAAAATGGGTGAATTTAAAGCCCTTACTTTTGAAACTTTATTTAATGAAACAGCTGCTATTCCTTGGGAAAACTGGATTACTCCAGATGCCAAGTTTACTGTAAATGGTAAGTCTGTTAAATCTACACTTTTTAGTGTTTCAGACTGTCAGTCTATTGTTAAAAAAGCTATTGTTACACGTTTACAAAAAGTTTATGGCATTGAATGGTTTGAAGAATCTGGTCCAAGTTATACAGTTCAAGTATCACTTCTTAAAGATATTGCAACTTTAACTATTGATACTACTGGTAACGAAGGTCTCCACAAACGTGGCTATCGTGTAAGTAATGTAGAGGCTCCAATTAAGGAAACACTTGCTGCTGCCCTTCTACAAATTAGTTATTGGCAAAAAGGTCGTATTCTTTATGATCCATGCTGTGGTAGTGGTACTTTTGCTATTGAAGCTGCTATGATGGCTAAAAATATTGCACCTGGACTTAACCGTTCTTTTGCTTCTTGTGCATGGTCTCAAATTCCACGTCAACTTTGGCAAGAACTACGTCAAGAAGCTATGGATCAAATTGACCAAAAAGGTAACCCTATTATTTATGCCTCTGACATTAATCGTAATGCTATCTTATCAGCTCGTGAAAATGCAGAAGCTGCCGGTGTAGGTGATTGTATTCAATTCTTTGCTAAACCTATTCATAAAACTTCTCTTCCTCACGGGGATTATGGGGTTGTTATTTGTAACCCACCTTATGGAGAACGTATTAGTACAAGTAAAGAGTTACCTCGTCTACACAAGGACCTACGTACACTTATAGACTCAAACGAGACATGGTCTTTCTACGCTGTTACTTCTGCTCCTGACTTTGAAAAAGATTTTGGCAAACGTTCAAACAAAAATCGTAAGCTTTTTAATGGACGTATTCCTGTTAAGTTTTATCAATACTTTGGACCTCGCCCTCCAAAAGATGGTGAAAACTTTAAAGTTGTTGAAAAATAAAAAGAACACTCAAACTAAACTTTTGATTGGTTTGAGTGTTCTTTTTATCTACATTTATGGGAAAATAATTTTAAAGGTACTTCCCTTACCTTCTTTACTTATTACTTCAATTTTACCATTATAAAGCTCTACAATATGTTTTACAATAGATAGGCCAAGTCCTGTCCCACCACTTTTTCTAGATCTACTTTTATCTACCCTATAAAATCTTTGGAATATATAAGGTATACTTTCTTCAGGAATACCTATGCCTGTATCTGTTATACAAAATACTTTCTTTCCTTTATCTATATAAGTAGAAATATCTATTTCCCCTTCATCTGTATACTTTATAGCATTACTTACCATATTCATTATAACTTGCTTAATATAGTCTACACTTGCACACTCAAGTATAAGCTCATCTCGTACTTCAAAATTTATCTTTACTTGTTTTTGTCTAGCATCTTGACTAAGCATAGATATAACTTCCCCAATAAGTGGCGTAAATGCTACTTGAGTTCCTTGATTAATCTCCATATTTTCTATTTCTGATAAACATAAAATATCTTGAATTAACCTATACAGCCTTTTAGCTTCTATATCAATAATATCTATAAATCTTAAAGCAACATCTCTATTATCAATAGCACCTTCTTTTAAGGTTTCTGCAAAGCCTTGAATACTTGTAAGAGGTGTTTTTAGCTCATGGGTTACATTACTTACAAACTGATATCTTAGAACTTCTAATTGTCTTGTTTGTGTAACATCTCTAATAGAAATAATAAATCCATAATTTCTATTTTCTTTATTAATGCCACCTATTCTTAAATGAAATATTTGGTCATTCTTGAGTAATTCACATGATCCATAAACCTTTTGACCTATTGCCTTTTCTATAACCTGTTGAGCTTTTGGGTCTCTTAATAAAGTATAGATTAACTGATGTTTCATAGGTTCACATTTGAGCAAGGTTTTTACCTTTTCGTTACCTTCTGTAATATAACCTTCTTCATCTAGGATAATAATTGCTTCATCTAAGTTACTAACTATGGATTCAGCCTTAGTTTTTTGATATTGAAGTTTTCTAATAGTCCTATGCAATCTTTCTCCCATATCATCTAATGCACTTGCTAAATCTTGTACTTCTTGTATGCTATAGTTTTTTACTTGATAATTATATTCACCCTTTGAAAAAGCCGTAGCCTCATTGGTCATATTCTTCATTGGTATAATAATATCATCAATAAATCTATTTAAAATAAGAAAGATAAAGACAGAAACAATAGCAGTTATGCCTAATGTTTTATACATCATTTGGGTACCTAGATAAGTAATCACATCTCGCTCTAATAACCCCTTTATCCTAAGTTCTTCATAATTTAAATAATTACTGCATATATAAATAAGTGCTAGTAGCCATATAGTCACCATAACAGGAAATATAATCTTCTTCTTCATTTCTTACTCCTTTGTAAAACGGTAGCCTAAACCTCTAACTGTTTCTATACATTCCTCTAATCCGTATTGACTTAATTTTGAGCGTAAATAACGAATATGTACGTCAACTGTTCTAGTTTCTCCGTAATATTCGTATCCCCAAATACGATCAAGGAGCACTTCCCTTGTCATTACTTTACCTTTATTTTGCATAAGGAGTTTTAATATTTCAAATTCTTTAAGTGTTAGTTCGATCATTTCATCATTATAAAAAACAGTATGACTTTCTATATTTACTCTAAGTCCTTTAAATGCAAGCTGTCTATCATCTTCATTACTGTTTTTTAGTACACGTTGGTTTCTTCTTACTACTGCATTTACACGTGCTACTACTTCTCTTACACTAAAGGGCTTAGTAATATAGTCATCTGCTCCAAGTTCTAGTCCAATAACTTTATCTATTTCTTCTCCCTTAGCTGTAATCATAATAATAGGCATGTCCTTAGTTCTAGCATCATTTCTATACTTCTTAAGGGCTGTCATACCATCTATATCTGGAAGCATTACATCTAATAACATTAAATCAACTTGTTCTTTTTCTAAAACCTTGTCTGATTCTTTAATACTCGTTGCTGTAAAAACATCAAATCCATTTGCAGATAAATTATATGCAATAAGCTCTAAAATATGTTCTTCATCATCCACTACTAAAATTTTAATTTTTTCCATATTTATCCTCCTTCCTCTATTTACATCTTTATTATAATCTTTATGAGAGTATAAGTAAATTTTCCAGACACCTTTTTAATAAGTTTGGATATAATAAGTGATAGAGAATAGATTTTATTTCATTTTCAAATATAAGGGGGATTCAAAATGGCAAAGCTACTTAGTAAACAAGAACTCGAGACTCATATTAATAATTTCCGTCATATTTTGGCTAATTTTGATTACAGCCAAATTAAGAACATACGCTTTTTTAATCTAGAATCTTTATATGCTTATATGGAAACAGTAGATGGCAATCCTTTCAAGGAACAATATAATGCCTTACAAAAAGAACTAGATTATATTCAGCCTTATCTCCCTTTCGTTTCTTCTGAACGCGCTGCACACTTTTTAACAGCCATGTCAAAAGCTAAAAATGATGAGGAAATTGCCCAAGTAAAAAAAGATTATACAGATAAACTCCGTAAAGACTTTATAAATCTAGCACGTACTATGACAACTAATGATCAATGGAAATCACTTATGACTACCTGCGAAGAAATACGTCTTCACAAAGAAGAAACTACCCTTGCTAGTTACTAATTTCAATGTATAATAAAAACAAGGCCTAGCCTTGTTTTTATTATACTTAGAAAGGATTTTTTCATGTCAAACCCTTCAAGATTTTATAGTTTAAATGATTTTCTTAAAGAACGCCATGGTGAAAAAGTTATGAAACTTTCTTTAGATGGTGGTTTTACTTGCCCTAATAGAGATGGAAAAGTAGCTAAAGGTGGATGTATATTTTGTAGTAGCCGTGGTAGTGGTGATTTTACAGCTTCTTCCCTTAACTCTATTACAGATCAAATGGAATATAATATAAAACTTTTATCTAATAAATGGCCTAACGTTAAAAAGTATATCCCTTATTTTCAAGCTTATTCAAGTACATATGCACCTCTAGATGTTTTAAAGTGTCAGTACGAAGAAGCATTAAGCTTTCCTGGTGTGGTAGGACTTGCCATCGCCACACGTCCTGATTGTCTAGAAGATGACTTATTAGACTATTTGGAAGAACTTAATAAACGTACCCATTTATGGATTGAACTCGGCCTTCAAACTGTTCACGAAAAGACAAGTACTTTTATTAACCGTGGTCATGATTTAGCTTGCTTTGATGAAGCTGTTCATAAATTACATGCTAGAGGTATAGAAGTTGTGGCTCATATGATTATAGGCCTACCTAACGAAACCTCTGATGATATACTTGCTACAGCTAAATATATAAGTCATCTACCTTTACAAGGTGTAAAGATGCATATGCTTCATGTTCTAGATAATGCACCTTTAGGGAGACTTTATTTAAAAGAGCCTTTCCCTCTTCTAACTGAAGATGAATATATTCATATTATTGGTGAAATACTAAAAATCCTTCCATCTCATTTTGTTATTCATCGTCTAACAGGAGATGGAGATAGAAAACATCTTCTTGCACCTTTATGGACTATAAATAAGACTAATGTGCTTAATCATATCCACCAATATTTGAAATCTAAAAATATCTATCAAGGTTGTATTTAAAACACATATTGTATTTTTTTCAAGTTTAATATACAATATATATTAAAAAGCGTGAGGAGGTGGCCTATGTTTAACACAAATGAAGACTTTACCATCAACAAACTTACTGTACTTTATCTTTTATCAGAAGTAAAAATGCCTCTTACTCTTTCCCAAATCACGCAGATCGTTTTAGAAAGAGGCTATACGGATTATTTTTCTATGCAACAATCTTTAAATGAACTTGTTGCCTCCAATCTTATCCTAAAATCAACTGAAAATAATGCTTCTTACTTTGACATTTCTGAAAAAGGACTTCAAACTTTAGAATTTTTTGCTTCTAGGATTCCTAACTCAATTCGTGAAGAGTTAGATACTTTCATTTCAAGTAATTGGCGTAAACTTAGGACACAACGAGATGTATCTGCTGAATACATTCCTACAAAAGAACATGAATATATGGTAAATTGTAAGGTTGTAGAACATGACTCTACTCTTATTAATCTATCTATTAATGTAGCTTCTAAAAAGCAAGCTATTGCCCTTTGTGAAAATTGGAAAAATAACTCTGATAAATTATATAGTGAAATCTTACAGCTTATATCTAACTAAAAGGCTTGTTACACAATGTGTAACAAGCCTTTTAGTTTTCCCTATAAATATAAGATTATAAACATAAAAAAACCGTCTAGATAATCTAGACGGCTATATAATCGGGGTGACAGGACTCGAACCTGCGGCCTCCTGAACCCAAATCAGGCGCTCTAGCCAAACTGAGCCACACCCCGAAAATAAGAGCGCGAGACGGGACTCGAACCCGCGACCCTCTCCTTGGCAAGGAGATGCTCTACCAACTGAGCCACTCGCGCAAATAAATCTGTTTGTTTCATCATTTCTGACAAGATATATATTATCATGGCATTCTACTAAAGTCAAGTGTTTTTATTATCTTTTTCCTCAACCATAAAATAATTTCCCATTTCTTCAAATATACTTGCTATAGAATCATCCATATAAATTTTAGCTTCCTTTGAACTTGGTATACTCATTTCCTCTATATGTTCAGACTTACATAGGCATGTCTCTTCTAATACAGATAAGTCTAAACGTCCATTTTTAAAATAATAACACCTAGAAACTTCTTTCATCCTACACACCTTCCTATCTTTACTTATTATACCATTTTTATAAAATTCTTTCAACGAAAATATTATACAATATTCCTTACAAATAAGAAAGGGAGCCTACTTAGCAAGCTCCCACTTACTTACTTACTTACTTACTTACTTACTTACTTGTATTTGTATTTGTATTTGTACTTATACTTCTACAGAAGTATCTTGAACACTTTGCGCTACATCATCAAGATCTTCTACCATATTATGTTCTTTATTATAGTCTACAATTACATCATCAAGCATCTTCCAAATTTCATCTTTTCCTTGCTTTGTTGTAGATGAAAATGCCATAATACGATCTGTAGGGCGAAGTCCTAAGCCTTTTTTAATCATAGCTACATGTTTTTGAACTTGACTACGCTTTAACTTATCAGCCTTTGTAGCAATAACATTTACTCTCTCATAGTAATGAGCAACCCAATCATACATCATTTTGTCATTGCTTCCTACTTCATGTCTTATATCAACAAGAAGAATAACTTCTTTTAGATTTTCTCTATTGCAAAGATAATCTTCTATAAGTTTACCCCATTTTTCTCGTTCTGTCTTAGATACTTTCGCATAACCATAGCCTGGTAAATCTACAAAACGAATTTGATCTTGAACATTATAAAAGTTAATTGTTTGAGTCTTGCCTGGTTGTGAACTTGTTCTTGCAAGTGCTTTACGGTTGACTAAACAGTTGAGTAAAGATGATTTACCTACATTAGATTTACCTGCAAAGGCTACCTCTGGTACATTTGTTTCTGGAAACTGTGACTTCTTCCCTGCTGTAATAATAAGTTCTGCTTTTGTTACGTTCATCTGTTCCTCCTGAATTTATGCAAAGACATGCTTAAGAACATCATCCATCGTTTCGGCATAAATAACTTTTATACCTTCTAACACATCTGCATCTATTTCTCGTATATTTTTTTCATTTTCTTTTGGTACAATAACTTCAAAAATTCCAGCACGTTTAGCTGCTAATATTTTTTCTTTAAGACCACCAATAGCAAGAACACGTCCACGAATTGTAATTTCACCTGTCATTGCTATATCATTTCTAACTGCTTTCTTTGTAAGAGCAGAAATTATAGCTGTTGCCATAGTAATACCTGCTGATGGACCATCTTTAGGCACTGCTCCTTCTGGTATATGAATGTGAATATCTATTTCACGGTAAAAATCTTTTGGTAAATCTAGGGTTTCACGACGTGAACGTATATAACTCATAGCTGCCTTTGCAGATTCTTTCATTACATTTCCCATATTACCTGTTAAATCAAAAATACCTTTACCATCCATTACATTAACTTCAATAGATAAAGTATCTCCACCTACTGCGGTCCACGCTAGACCTCTTACTACACCTACTTGAGGCTTTTCATTCTTTTCTTTATAACTAATTTTTGGTGCTCCTAAATAGCTTTCCACTTTTTTAACATTCATAGTCACTGACTTTTTATTTTCTACAGTCATTTCTCTTGTCGCTTTACGACAAAGTGTGCCTATTTGTCTTTCTAATTCTCTTACACCAGCTTCTCTTGTATAATGTTCAATAACAAACTGAAGGGCTTCTTTAGAAATTTTAAGTGTTTTTTTATTTAGTCCATGTTTTTTAAGTTCTTTTGGTACTAAGTAACGCTCTGATATTTCAAGTTTTTCTAAAGCTGTATAACTACTTACTTCTATTATTTCCATACGGTCAAGAAGTGGTCTTGGTATAGTGGAAAGTGAATTAGCTGTAGCAACAAATAATACCTTACTTAAATCAATAGGTACTTCTAAATAATGGTCTCTAAAACTATGATTTTGTGCAGTATCTAATATTTCTAAAAGAGCTGCCGCAGGATCTCCTCTAAAGTCTCCCATCATCTTATCAATCTCATCAAGTAACATAAGTGGATTATTAGTACCAGCTTGTGTTAAAGCTGTAGCGAAACGTCCTGGCATAGCACCTACATAAGTTCTTCTATGTCCTCTTATTTCTGCCTCATCTCTTACTCCACCTAAAGAAATACGTACATAATTTCTACCTGTTGCTTCTGCAATAGATTTAGCAATAGAAGTTTTACCTACTCCTGGAGGCCCTACTAAGCATAAAATAGGGGCTTCTACATTTTTAGCAAAGTTCTTTACTGCTAAGAAATCAAGTATACGCTCTTTGACTTGATTAAGGCCATAATGATCTCTTTCTAGTATATCTTGTGCTAATTTTAAATCTTCTATTTCTGTAGTCCCTGCTCCCCATGGTAAGTCTAAAATAGCTTCTATGTAGGATCTTAACATACTTGTTTCAGGGGATGCACTAGGTACTTTCATTAGGCGATTGATTTCTCGTTCTAATTTTTCCTTGATTTCTTGTGGCATTTCATGGGCATTCATGCGTTCTTTATACTTATCTATATCTGCTTTAAGCCCATCTTTATCGCCTAATTCTTCTTGGATCACTTTAAGCTGCTCACGTAAATAATATTCTTTTTGTGTTTGGTCAATATTATTCTTAACTTTATTATGAATTTGTTTTTGAATTTTTAGTACTTCTACTTCTGCTTGTAGAAGTTCGATCACCTTATACATACGTTTAATGCCATCTAAACATTCTAGTATAGCTTGTTTCTTACTTACTTCTAATGGCATATTAGCAATAATAAGATCCATAACTTCCATAGGTGAGCTAGCACCTAAAATACTATATACCATATCCATTGAAAGTTTAGAATTTAAAGAAGCATAGCTTTCAAAAAGCTCACCTACTGTACGCATAAGCGCCTCTGTTTCTGGTGTCATTTCTACTTCTTCTTCTTCAATTTCTTCTATGTATGCACCCATATAATCTTTAGTTGTTACTTCTACTACTTTAGCACGCTTCACACCTTCTACTAATACTTTAATAATAGGTGGTTTTAGTTTTACAATTTGTTTTACCTTTACAATAGTTCCAATTTCATATAAGTCTGAGCCAGTAGGTTCATCTTGTTTAGTATCTTTTTGAGTTACAAGTAAAAGTTCTTCCCCTTCTAACATAGCTGCTTCGATAGCTTTTAGAGATTGATCTCGACCTACATCAAAATGAATAATCATATTAGGAAATACAGTTAAGCCTCTTAATGGAATAAGAGGTATATGTTTTCTTTCTTCTATCATCTTATTATCCTTTCTCTCTACTGAAAACTTTAAGAATATATGAGAGGTTCTTATAGAACCCCTCATTTAATTTATTAAGCATGTAAAATGGTTTCTGCTTTTTTAGTGATAGGCATCTCCCATATATATTGAATCACTTCATTTACTGATTCTACGGGAATAACCTCTATATCTTCTTTTAAGAAAGTTTCTTGCATATTTTCTTTTGGTATAATAACAGCCTTAGCTCCTGCTTTCTTAGCCGCACGAATCTTCTCACTTACACCACCTACAGGATACACCAAACCATTAATAGTTACTTCTCCTGTCATAGCAATATTCCCTGGTACTGGTTCATTAAATATAGAAGAGTATAAGCTACAAAACATAGTAATACCAGCAGATGGACCATCTACAGGTATACCTGATGGAAAGTTCACATGAATATAATAATCCTCATAGTCTACATTATATTGGACCTTTAATAAGGTCAATACATTTTCTAGAGAACTATATGCCATACTCTTGCGTTTAGCTTTACTATTACTCATTTTTAATTCTTCTTGTTCTATCACACCTGTAATATTCACTTTTCCTTGACCAGGTCCCATCTTTTTCGTAATAGATTCTACTTCTAATACCATTCCAGAAGAACTATTCATTACACCTAGGCCATTTACCTTACCTATATAATATCCTGTATTTAACCTTTTGTGAAGTGCTCTACTATAACCACCTGACTTTACAATCCATTCGATATCTTGTCTACTAATAATTGGGCTATGTTCATATAACATTTTATTATAAGCAGTTTGCAAAATACTAACAGCTTCACGTCCATTAGTTGCATACTGAGTAATCATTTCTCTAGCCTTATCCTCAATAGGCATTTGCTCCTTACCTACTACACGATCAATAATACGCATTATTTCTTCTTCGTCTAGATCTTTAAAGAAAATCTCTACACAACGTGATCTAAGGGCCGGCGGAATTTCTTCTCTTGATCTAGTGGTAGCACCAATTAATCTAAAATCTGCTGGTAATCCATTTTTAAATACATCATGTATATAAGCAGGTATATTTTCATCATAAGGACTATAATAAGCACTCTCAAGATACACTTTACGATCTTCAAGTACTTTTAGAAGCTTATTCATCTGCATTTGATGTAGTTCACCAATCTCATCTATAAACAGTACACCACCATGAGCTTTAGTAACAGCTCCTGGCTTTGGTTGAGGCACACCTGCTTGACCATAGGCACCCGCTCCTTGATATATAGGGTCATGAACAGAACCCATAAGAGGGTCCGCTACACTTCTTTCATCAAAACGCAAAGTGGTAGCATCTATTTCTACAAACTGACTCTTTGAAGTAAAGGGAGAAATCTCTCTTTGCTTTGCTATTTCTAGAGCAATACGCGCTGCTGCAGTCTTCCCTACTCCTGGGCTACCGTATATTAAAACATGCTGCGGGTTAGGACTACATAGAGCTGTTTTTAAGGCTCGTAATCCATCTTCTTGACCTATAATATCTGCTTCTTCACGTGGTCTTAGCTTCTCTGTTAGAGGCTCTGTAAGACGAATACCTCTTAGCTTTTGCATCTTCTCGTACTTCTCATCTGAATCTCTACAAATACTTGATTTAGTTTGCTTTGTATTTTTAAGTTGTATTAAAAAGTACAACCCTATTACACAAGAAAAAAAGACTTGTACCCCTATTAAAATTCCACTTACCATCTGAAATCCTCCTTGAAAATCTGTTTTCTAGATTATTGCCGGAGGCTAAAAAAAATATGCAAGGCGCATTACGCCTCGCATATTTTTATGCTGATTCACCATTAGATTTAACTGCTTTTTTCTTTGGTGCCTTTGTCTTGTCTTTATAAACAATCTCTGGCTCAGCTTTATCTTTTACTGTTTCTGCATTAATAATAACTTTTTCCACATTACTCGCTATAGAAGGTACTTCATACATAACTTCACGCATAATATCTTCTAAAATAGCTCTAAGTCCACGGGCACCTGTTTGACGCTCAATAGCTAAAGTCGCAACTGCTTCTAAAGCATCTTGTGTAAACTCAAGTTGAATGTGATCATAGTTAAACAGTTTTTGATACTGTTTAATAAGAGCATTTTTAGGTTTGCTTAAAATTAATTGAAGTGCTTCTTTATCTAAGCTATCTAAAGAAACAATTGAAGGAATACGTCCTACAAATTCTGGTATAAGACCGAATTTTAAAAGATCTTGAGGCTCAAGAGATTTTAAAAGTTGACCTACACTCTTTTCTTTTTTGCTTACAATGTTTGCACCAAATCCCATTGTTTTATGACCAATACGGTTTTCAATAATTTTATCAATACCGTCAAAAGCACCACCACAAATAAATAAAATATTTGTAGTATCAATTTGTATAAATTCTTGATGAGGATGCTTTCTTCCACCTTGTGGTGGAACAGATGCTACTGTACCTTCTAAAATTTTAAGAAGTGCTTGTTGAACACCTTCTCCACTTACATCACGTGTAATAGATGGGTTTTCAGACTTTCTCGCAATCTTATCAATCTCATCAATATAAATAATACCCATTTGTGCTTTTTCTACATCATAATTAGCAGCTTGGATAATTTTGAGTAGAATATTTTCAACGTCTTCACCTACATATCCAGCTTCAGTAAGTGCAGTTGCATCTGCAATAGCAAATGGTACATTTAACATCTTAGCAAGAGTTTGTGCAAGGAATGTTTTACCTGATCCTGTTGGCCCTAAAAGTAAAATATTACTTTTTTGAATTTCAACCTCATCATCTTTATGTGAAGGAGAGTTGATACGTTTGTAGTGGTTATATACAGCAACAGCTAAAGCTTTTTTTGCATCATCTTGACCAATAACATATTGGTCAAGATGTGCTTTAATTTCTTTAGGTGTAGGCATGTCTAAAAGTTCACTACCTTCTTCATCACCTTCAAATTCTTCTTCTATAATTTCGGAGCAAAGTTCAATACATTCATCGCAAATATAAACTTGTGGACCAGCTATCAATCTTCTAACTTGTTCTTGACTTTTTCCACAAAATGAACATCTAAGCTGTTTTGTATCATCAAATTTATTTGGCATGCTCCACCTCTTTTCTAATTATTTTTTAAAACGGATTACCTCATCAATGATGCCATATTCTTTAGCTTCTTCAGCAGTCATGAAATAATCTCTTTCCACATCATTTTTAATTTTTTCAAGAGGCTGGCCTGTATTTTCTGCAAGCATTCGATTCATTCTAGCTTTAATCTTAATAATATGATTAGCTTGAATTTCAATATCTGTAGCTTGACCTTTAGCCCCACCAAGTGGTTGGTGAATCATAACTTCTGCATTTGGAAGAGCAAATCTTTTGCCTTTAGCTCCTCCTGCAAGTAAGAATGATCCCATACTTGCTGCCATCCCCATACAAATAGTTGATACATCACATTTAATATATTGCATTGTATCATAAATAGCCATACCATCTGAAATAGATCCGCCTGGACTATTAATATAGAGCATAATATCTTTATCAGGATCATCAGCTTCTAAAAATAAAAGCTGTGCAACAACTAAATTAGCTGTAACTTGGTTAACCTCGTCTGCTAAAATAATGATTCTATCCTTTAAAAGACGTGAATAAATATCGTATGAACGTTCACCTCTATTGGTTTGTTCTACTACAACTGGAACTAAGCTCATTTTTCACCCTCCCAACGCTTTCTAATTTTTTATTATCTATTATTTTGTTGTAACCTTTGCTGTTGATGTAATAAGTTCAGCAGCTTTTTGTACTCTAAGATCTGAGCTAAGCATTTCTTTTTCGTATCCACCAAATGATTTTGTAAGTTCTTCAACGTCCATTTTGTAACGTTCTGCAAGTTTTGCAATTTCAGCTGTAATTTCTTCTTCTGTTACAGTGATATCTTCAACTTCAACGATTTTTTCAAGTACTTCTCTTGAACGTAATTGGAACTCAGCATCTTTTCTAAAGTTTTCACGGAATTTATCCATGTCCATACCTGTGAATTGTAAGTATTGGCTAAGTTCAAGACCTTGGCTACGCATACGCATTTCGAATTCTTTAATGCTTCTGTCTACTTGATCTTCGATCATGTTGTTTGGTACTGTAAGTTGTGCGTTGTCAACTGCTTTTTGAATAGCTTGGTTTTCAACTTCTGCTTTAAAGTTAGCTTCTTTTTGTGATGTAAGTCTTGCCTTAATATCAGCTTTGTAATCAGCTAATGTTTCAAATTCTGAAACGTCTGCTGCAAAATCGTCATTGATTTCTGGAAGTTCTTTAACTTTGATTTCGTTAACTGTTACTTTGAATACAGCTGGTTTACCTGCTAAGTTTTCTGCATGGTACTCTGTTGGGAATGTAACATTTACTTCTACTTCTTTGCCGATTTCAGCTCCGATTAATTGATCTTCGAATCCATCGATAAATGTTTTTGAACCAATTACAAGTGAATAGTTTTCACCTTTTCCACCTTCAAATGCTACACCATCTACGAAACCTTCAAAGTTGATTGATACTTTATCTTGTGGTTGTACAGCACGATCTGTTACTGTTACTTCACGTGAGTTTTTCTCTGCTTCAGCATTTACAGCCATATCAACTTCTTCATCTGTTACTTCTGCTTTTTCTATTTCAACTTCAAGGTTTTTGTATTCACCAAGTTCAACTGTTGGTCTTACAGTAACGTTTGCAACGTATTTCATACCTTCTTTAGTCATTTCAACTACTTCAAGATCACCTTGACGAAGGCGAGCCGCCATATTAATTTTGTTTTCTTCTACAGCTTTACCTAATGTTTCATCAATGATGATGTCTGCAGCTTTATTGAAAAATACTTCTGCTCCGTACATTTTTTCGATCATCGCTTTTGGAACTTTACCTTTACGGAAACCTGGCATATTGAAGTCTTTTTTCATTTCGTTATATGCTTTATTGATTGCTCCTGTTACAACATCTGCACCTACTTCTACTATAAGTGCTACCATGCTATTTTCTAGTTCTTTTACTTGTGTATTCATGAAAAATGATCCTCCTTGGATTTTAATATTCGTTACGTTTTGGCGTAAATATTGCATTATAAATTAACATTCAATTATTATAGCACACAATATCTTGAAAATCTACTCACATTGAGCAATTGTTAAACTTTATTCCGTAAGTTCCAAGTATTACATATAGTATGTGTCCATAAATTCATTTATAATCAATCTATGTGATGTTTTGTACGTACGCATAGAAAGGATAGCCTTTATGGATGTAAGCTTTAAACAAATTTATACCCAGAATATTTCCCCCAAGCTTATGGATATCGACGTATTTTTAAAGACTAACGACGCTCCGTATAACCCTATAGAGGTTGCCCTTGTCTTAGGTATGCCTACTGAGGAAGTAACGGATTTAATGAAGGAGCATAACATTCAAGCCATAACACTTGTTGACTTTTTTACAATTGTTTCTCATGCCTCTAGTTATATATGTAGACTTATAACCCGTCAATGGAAGTATACATTTTCACCAGCTTATACGCCTGAAATGATTGCTTATATTTATGAACTTAACCTGGCGAAAGTTCAAGAGGCCTTCAAGCTACTTGGTAAATGCTACATAGCTCCACATGAAATTTTGGATGTATTTAACCATATTCCAACTACAATTTTTGTTTTAGGTAGTCAAACTACGTAGGGTCATAACTTAAGGGCTGTTACAGAGTAATCTGTAACAGCCCTTCTCTTATACTATATCCAAAATTTAATAATTCTATTCTTATACAATTAGCATTGCATTTTTAATTTGTTCTGCTTTTTCATTTCCTGCAATAACTTCTAATAATTTTAGTGCAAATTCAAAAGAGGCACCTGCACCCTTACCTGTTATAATTTTATTACTCACTACTGTTCTTTCACCAGTATGTGTTGCACCATGTAAAAACTGTTCAAAATTTGGATAACAAGTAGCTCTTTCCCCTTCTAATAGTCCCCATTTACCAAGTACGCTTGGACCAGCACAAATTGCTCCAATCCATTTATTTTGCGCTTTAAAATCTGTCACTATATTTTTCACTAATTCACTAGCAAACAGATTATCTACTCCTGGAATACCACCTGGTAAAACAACCATACCAACTTCATCATAGTTTATATTTTCGGCTGCTTCATCCATTTGAACTTTAATGCCACGAGCACTTGCTACAACTTCACCATCTACCCCTGCCATTACAACTTCTACGCCACCTCTTCTTAATACATCCACTACACTAAGAGCTTCAACTTCTTCATATCCAGTAGCAAAAAACACTACAACTTTCATTTATGTCACCTCTTCATCTAATTTCTTTATCTATTTTTATCCTATCACATTTATATATTCCCCTCAACTAAACTATGTAGTACAAAATACTATAATTCTATTATAAAATATATCTATTTTGCATTATGTTTTCATATACTTTTTTATGATACAATAATAAAAAATACACAAGAGGAGGTAATAGTCGTGGAGATAGAACGTAAATTTTTAGTTAAAGAACTTCCAGATCTTAAGGCATATCCTCACAAGAAAATCAAACAAGGCTATATTTCTACCGATCCAGTTATTAGAATTAGACAGATGAATAACACCTATTGCGTATGTCTAAAATCTCAAGGACATATGATTCGTGAAGAATTTGAACTAGGCATTACTAAAGAACAATGTGATGCATTGTGGCACAAAGTAGACAATCATCCAGTAGAAAAGATTCGTTATTTTATTCCTCTTGAAAATGATCTTACAGCAGAACTAGATATTTATGAACAATACCTTGAAGGCTTACTTACAGTAGAAGTTGAATTCCCTTCACCACAAGATGCAGCTAACTTTATTCCACCTGATTGGTTCGGTGAAGATATTACACATGATAATCGTTATAAAAATAATCATTTATCTGTATATGGTATTCCAAGATAAGCGTATAAATGAGCCATTTACAGACCACTTAAAAAAGGAGAAGCTTTATGCTTTCTCCTTTTTTCTTTTACCATTTTTCTATTTTTATATCCATCTTATCAATTTTTTGACTTAGAATTTGACCATATGTATCTACAATTTTCATAAAATAAATTAACTCATCTTGCTCAAAACCTAGATTGTACATTTTTTCATAGTACCAATTCCAATATTCATTAAAGTTCATTTTCTCTATAGAATTTACAAAGATAGATAATTTCTTTTCTTTAATGCTGGGATCCTCAATATGAAATGCATTATAAATCCACTCTAAAGTAGTTACACACCAAATAGTACTACAGCCATTTGCATCTACTTTTTGCCATCCATATTCAAACATAAGGTCAGTAATCACCTCTAAAGTAGTCTCTTCCCATAAACATGTCCCCTTATTGCACATTTGTAAAGCTTCACGAATAAAATCATTTTTATCTTTGATGGCTTTCACATTATTTACCCCCCTTTATCTCACTTTGTCCCTTAAGTATTAGTTGTACTATTTTATTATATTAATTATTTATTATAATATATCACTTTTTTGTTAAAAATTCAAAAACTAATTTTATAAACGCAAAAAATCTCTTTCTTAGATTACATCACTTGTAAATAAGAAAGAGATTTCTTAGATTACATCACTTGTAAATAAGAAAGAGATTTCTTAGATATGTAAAATATATAACAATAAAAAAAGACTACCTTAAGTAGTCATTCATACAGGGCTAGGAGGATTCGAACCTCCGAATGCAGGAATCAAAATCCTGTGCCTTAC
>URVM01000002.1 GCA_900551325.1 uncultured Eubacteriales bacterium
TATTTAGAAGAACTCATTTGTTTTGGAAAAACTTAGGCTTAAGTTAACGCCTATGATATTTATATTGCATTTTATATTGTGTCTTTATATTATGTCAATTTTTTAACCTATCTAATATTTTGAAGTATATAAGTATATCTTCTAATCTGAGCATTTGCTCTTTGGATTAATGTATCATATCGTAGTTTTACTTGTGCTAATTCAGACATTTCATTATCAATATCTACATTATTGCCATCTAAACGATAAGATAGTGTACTCTGGTCTGTATAAATAACTGGATCAATATTGTCTGAAGATACATGCTTAATACCATTTTTCTCAATTTCTGCTTCAAGCATAGCCTCAAAAGACACATCTTGTCTTTTATAACCCGGTGTATCTGCATTAGTAATATTACTTGTAACTGTATTCATTTTCAGCATAGTTGCATCTAATACCTTATTGGTTACATCTATATCTCTAAACATCTTCTCCCTCCTTACCTTGAGTTTTTATAATTTTTTGTGTTTTACACTATTTTATCTTTTATAATTATATATCGGTACATCTTATTTATCAACCTATTATTGTTTGTTTTTAGTATAAATTGTTGATTTTTATCCATTTAAAGTACATCTTGCTTTCTATTTTTATTAAAAAAATAAAAAGTAATATAATGTATAAATATTATACTTTATATTACTTTTTGTTTAAATAGAGTTTGTAACTTATTTAAATTTTAAAAAATTGCCAGATAAAAGGTTGAAAATAGGTATCTACTATACTAATAAGTAAGGCCCCTACTCCACAAAATAAACTTACTTGCCTATAAATTTTACCATATACTTCTTTTCCTCTTTGACCATACTGTCTACTATGCTCATTGAGCATAATACCTAAGAATAAAAGCCCCACTCCTTGCATACCAAAAAGTAAAGTTCCTAAACCGATACCTTTTAAACCATATAGCAAAAGAAGAGCAGAAATACTAAATCCGTAATTTAGACATATTAAAAACAAAATAACTATACCTATTGGGCGAGTTGTCTTTATAAAACCACTCCCCCATATACCAAATAACTGAATTAAATGAATAACAAGTGCTGTTCTAAAGATTTTTCCTGTTGTCCCACTTAAAAGCTTATCTCCTCTTATCATCTGACTTAAATTTAAGAAAAAAGCTACATCATTTTTCATACTTACACAATAAAGGCTCCCTATTAGTAAACCTATTATACATATTAATACCCAAACTAAATGAGTATTAATAAACTTTTGTCCAAAAGGTTTTGTACTACGCTTCATCTTTTCCCTCCATAGGTATGTCCTCTTTTTATCCTTATGAAGGTTCAAGCCTATTTAGAACTTATTTTAGTTTTCCTTAATTCTTCTCTCCTTTAATAAATTTTGAACAGCTAAAAGCCCCACTATAGTTTTGCTGTCACAAATATCACCTGTAAAAATCATTTTTACAGCTTCATCTAAAGGAAAAGTTACAATTTCTATGTATTCATCTTCATCCAAATTTTGCCTACCTGGCTTTAAACTTTCTGCCAAATAAAGATGTAAACGTTCATCACTAAAACCAACAGCCGTATACATACTACAAATTTTAGTTATTGTATTTGCTTTATAACCTATTTCTTCTTCTAGTTCTCTTATAGCACATATAAAAGGGTCTTCCCCCTTTTCAAGTTTTCCAGCAGGAATTTCTAAGACATAACCATCTTTAGCATTTCTATATTGTTTAACTAATATGACTTCTTCATTTTCTGTTATTGGAACTATTGCTGAGGCACCATTATGGACAACTAAATCCCACTCCGCTATAGATCCATCCTCAAATTGAATTTGGTCTTGTACAATAGTAAAAATTTTGCCTTTATAAACTTCTTTTCTTCCTATTCGTTTAGCAGCCATTCTACTCCTCCTTAACCCATCTTTTTTGCTTTATCATAACATACAGTCATAGCACTTATTACACTATTTCTAAATCCTGTTTCTTCTAGTTTCGCCACTGCTTCAATAGTTGTTCCACCTGGTGAGGTTACTGCATCTTTTAATACACCTGGATGCTCCTTCGTTTGAATAATCATCTCACAAGCTCCTTTAATAGAACGTGCTGCCATTTCATAAGCCATTTGACGTGGCACCCCAAATTTTACAGCTGCATCAGCCATAGCCTCAATAAACATATACCCATAAGCTGGTGATGAACCAGATAAAGCAACAATAGCATCCATTTGGTTCTCATCTATCTTAAAACTACGTCCAAAAGCATTGAAATGTTCTTCAATTACTTTTATTTCTTCTAATGTTACTGTTTCAGGATTATAACAATAAGCCGTTACCCCTTCTCCAACTAAAGCTGGTGTATTAGGCATAGTACGTACAATCTTAGTATGACCCCCTAATAAATCCCCCATTTTATCCATAGTTATACCAGGGGCTACTGTAATGACTACCTGTTCTGGCTTTAATGTACTTCTTATTTCCTTACATACATTTTCATAATACTGTGGTTTCACACTAAGCACAATATAATGGCTTGCTTCTATTAATTGACTTATACTTTCGCATCCTAATATTTTATCTAGATTAAACTTATCATATTGTTTACGATCCACATCAAACAGTGCTACTTGCTCATCAAAATACTTAGTTATAGCATTAATCATAGCACCTCCCATATTTCCAACACCTATAAACCCAAAACCTTTCATAACTTACCTCTTTTCTATCTTCATTTAAATGTATAAAATCCTATGTTATAATTTATAGTATAATATCTTTTCTTTACGTACAATAATATTATAACATTGTATAGTCTAAATGAAAGGAGTGATTTTATGTGGCTCTTTTGGTTAGTGGTTGCTATTGTTTTTGCTATCGCCAAAATGTTTAATAGTGGCTTTTTTCTACTTTGGTTTTCAGTTGGTGCCTTAATTAGCTTATTTGTATCTCTTATCTCTTCTAATATTGTCATTCAACTTTTAGTATTTTTAATCGTTTCATTTACTCTACTAGTTTCTTTATCTAAATATTTTTCAAACCGTTTTACTAAAGAAGATAGTTTCCCTACAAATATTGATACCCTCATTGGTAAGAGTGGCTTAGTACTTGAAAGCATAGGGGAAAATCCAACAGAAGTAGGACAAGTTAAGCTTGATGGAGAAATATGGAGTGCCATATCTTCTGATAGCACCGCCATTGATAAAGGTGAACAAGTCATCATTGATGAAATTAGAGGGGTTAGACTTGTTGTACATAGAAAGCTTTCCTCATCCATTTCATCTGATTCGTTTGGTGATACACATTTTCCCTCTTCAACCTAAGTTTCTTTACAAACAACCTATCTTTCTTAAAAGATAGGCAAACAAAAAAGATAGGGTAAATTATAATACCCTATCTTTTTGTTTTTAAATATCTTTAAAGTTTATATACTATACTCTTACTTCTCCTGCAAGTCCAAGCACTTCTTTATTTGCATCTAGAATAGGTTGAACACATTCCGCTATAAAATCATCAACTTGCATGCTTGCACACCCAATAAAGTTTTCAGGTTTTAAAATGCTACGTAGTTCTTCTTCTGTTATCTTAAAGGTACCATCTGATAAAATACGTTCAATTAAATCATTAGGCTTACCTTTTTCTTTTACTTCTTTTGCCGCCTCCATAGAAAGAACACGTATTTTTTCATGAAGTTCTTGACGATCTCCACCTTTTTTTACACCTTCCATTAAAATAACCTCTGTAGCCATAAATGGTAGTTCACTTAAAATATG
This sequence comes from uncultured Eubacteriales bacterium, assembly GCA_900551325.1. Taxonomy (GTDB): domain Bacteria; phylum Bacillota; class Clostridia; order Lachnospirales; family Cellulosilyticaceae; genus Holtiella. The sequence goes on from URVM01000002.1 coordinate 3,768, forward strand.
TGCTTCAATAACTTTAGGATAAACAACTAAATTATCTGCTACATTCATATAGGTTTCCAAAATAGCATCCACTGCTAAAAAGCCCTCTGCTACTGAAAGACGCTTGTTAGCACTATCATCAAGTGTTCTTTCAAACCATTGAGTAGAAGCTGTAATAGCTGGGTTTAAAGCATCACAAAGAACAAAACGGGCAAGTGCACTTATACGTTCACTACGCATAGGATTACGTTTATATGCCATTGCAGAAGATCCAATTTGATTTTTTTCAAAAGGTTCTTCTATTTCTTTTAAATGTTGTAGTAAACGAATATCATTACTAAATTTATAAGCTGACTGTGCTATTTGGCTTAACACATTTAAGATTTGACTGTCGATTTTTCTTGTATAGGTTTGCCCTGTTACAGGAAATACAGCTTCATAACCTAATTTTTTTGCAATACGTTTATCAAGCTCTTTAACTTTATTAAAATCTCCTTCAAAAAGATTTAAAAAAGTAGCTTGTGTTCCTGTTGTCCCCTTTACACCTCTTAATCTTTTTTTAGCCAGTAAGTGGTCTATTTCATCTAAATCTAATAATAATTCTTGTATCCATAAAGTAGCTCTTTTACCTACTGTTGTAAGTTGGGCTGGTTGAAAGTGTGTAAAACCTAAAGTTGGAAGATCCTTATATTTAACTGCAAACTTAGTTAATTTCTCTATTACATTTAATACTTTATTGCGTAGAAGCTCTAAACCTTCGTACATAATAATCAAATCTGTGTTATCTCCAACATAACAGCTTGTTGCTCCTAAATGGATAATAGGCATTGCACTTTTTGCTTGTTCACCAAATGCATGTACATGGGCCATAACATCATGACGCACCTTCTTCTCCCACTCATCTGCTACATCATAATTAATACACTCTGCATAGCGCTTCATTTCTTCTATTTGTTCATCTGTAATAGGTAAGCCTAATTCCTTTTGTGTTTGGGCTAAAGTAATCCAAAGCTTACGCCATGTAATAAATTTCTTATCCTCTGAAAATAAATAAAGCATTTCACGACTTGCATAACGACCTGCTAAAGGACTTGAATAAGTATCTTTCATACACTTCTTCCTCTCTTTCACACTTTCTTGTGCTCATTCAATTTTATTATAATGAACTTTATAAGGAAACTCAATAAATTTCGAACGTTTTTTGAATTAATTACTTATTTGTTCATATTTATTTCTTTTTTCATTTATTCTTATTTCTAACGGTTATTCTACATCTATATTTTTTATCCTAGTTCCTATTTTATTGTATCCATTTAAGCAAAAATATATATGTATAAAAAAATAGGTAGGGCCTTATAAAAAGCCTTACCTATTTCTCACTCTATTATGAATTATTATAAGACTAATTCATATTTTCTACGAATCTTCTTAAACGATCAATACCTTTTTCTATGTCTTCTTCACTAATAGCATAAGATAAACGTATACAATCTGGTGCACCAAAATCTGCACAAGGTACAACTGCTACATTTTCTTCTTCTAAAATAATACGTGCAAAATCAGAAGCTGATTCTATTAGTTGATCATTATACTTTTTACCATATAACTGTGAAAGATTAATAAAGCAATAAAAAGCTCCACATGGCTGAAGTAACCTAAAGCCCTTAATTTGACTTAAACCATCATACATAAGCTTGCTTCTATTTTCAAATACTTTAACCATTTCTCTTGCAAAATCTTGGCTTAAATCCATAGCGGCTTCTGCAGCTTTTTGTGCTATAGAATTAGGATTTGAGGTAGCATGAGACTGAATGTTGGCTGCTGCTTTAGCTACTTCAAGAGGTGCTGCAATATAACCAATACGCCATCCTGTCATAGCATGACTTTTTGAAAGTCCATTAATAGTTATTGTATGCTTATAGATTTCTTCTGATAATGAAGCAATACAAGTGTGCTCCGCTTCACCATATACTAAATATTCATAGATTTCATCTGAAACAATCCATAAATTATGCTTAACAGCTATTTCTGCTAGGGCAGTAATCTCCTCACGTGTATATACGATTCCTGTTGGATTAGAAGGAGAATTAATAATAATAGCTTTTGTATTTGGTCCAATAGCAGCTTCTAAATCTTCTGGCTGCAATCTATACCCTTCTTCTTGACGGGTATAAAGAATCTTTGGTACACCATAAGCCATTTTAATCATTTCTGGGTAGCTTAACCAAAATGGTGCAGGTACAATAACTTCATCTCCCGGGTTTAAAATCGCTGTAAAAGTATTTACTAAAGAATGTTTAGCACCATTACTTACAACAATTTGCTCTGGTGTATAAGTTACATTATTTTCAACTTGCAACTTATGTGCTATAGCCTTTCTTAAACTCACAATACCTGCTGCTGGAGTATACTTTGTAAATCCATCTTGAATAGCGCGAATGGCTGCTTCCTTAATATAATCAGGTGTATCAAAATCTGGTTCACCTGCTCCAAAACCTATTACATCAATTCCTTCCGCTTGCATAGCATTTGCCTTTGCCGTAATTGCTAAGGTGGAAGAAGGTGCTATACTACTTGCTAATCTCGAAATCATTTTTATCACCATCCACTTATTTTTGAAATGTTAAAGCTATTATAATTTATTTGTCTGACTCTTGCAAGATTTTTATTATAACTTTCATTTCCTCATTTATTATTATTTTATTCACTAACTATTTTTTTGTTCTTTATGTTGTATTTTTATATTAAATTTTTAAATTATCTGTTTATTTATTTTATAAACTTTGAATATTTTTGTTAATAATGTGCAATCATATATTACACATTATTCATTTTTTGTACAACTAAATAAAAATCTGTATGCCTAAGCATACAGATTTTTATTTAGCATATTCAGTTGCACGAGTTTCTCGTATAATACTTACTTTGATTTGACCTGGATATTCAAGGTCTTTTTCAATTTGTTTAGTTACTTCACGAGCAAGTAGTACAAGTCCTTCATCATCTACTTCCTCTGGAACAACCATAATACGAACTTCTCTACCTGCTTGAATTGCAAATGATTTTTCTACACCTTTAAATGATGTTGCAATCTCTTCAAGTTTTTGTAAACGTTTAATATATGTTTCTAAAGTTTCACGACGTGCACCAGGGCGTGCTGCTGAAATAGTATCTGCAGCTTGTACAATAACAGCAATAGCTGTTTCTTGATCCACATCACCATGATGGGACTCAACTGCATTAATGACAACTGCATTTTCACCATATTTACGGCAAAGATTTGCACCAATGCTAACATGTGAACCTTCTACCTCATAATCAACTGATTTACCAATATCATGAAGTAAGCCAGCACGTTTTGCAAGACGAATATCAAGTCCTAATTCACCTGCAATAAGTCCTGCTAAGTTAGATACTTCTATAGAATGACGTAAAACGTTTTGACCATAGCTTGTTCTAAACTTCATCTTACCAAGTAAACGTATAAGTTCTGGATGAATACCATGAACGCCTGTCTCAAAAGTTGCAGCTTCTCCTTCTTCACGAATAAGAACTTCAACTTCCTTACGTGCTTTTTCTACCATCTCTTCAATACGTGCTGGATGGATACGTCCATCTACAATAAGTTTTTCAAGAGCAATTCTTGCAATCTCTCGACGTATTGGATCAAAACCAGAAAGAATAACTGCCTCTGGTGTATCATCAATAATAAGATCTATACCTGTTAAAGTTTCTAATGTACGAATATTACGGCCTTCTCTACCAATAATACGACCTTTCATCTCATCATTAGGTAATGGAACTACAGACACAGTTGTATCAACAACATGATCAGCTGCACACTTCTGAATTGCATTTGTAAGAATTTCTTTGGCTTTCTTATCTGCTTCCATTTTTGTTTTTGCTTCTACTTCTTTAATAAGCATTGCTGATTCATGTTTTACTTCATCTTCAATTGTTTTAAGAAGGAATTGTTTAGCAGCTTCTGAAGTTAAGCCTGAAATACGCTCTAGTTCTTCTACTTGCTGTTTCTCAAGTTCTTCAATTTGTAACTTAGTCTTTTCTATCTTGTCTAGTCTTGTTTGAAGTTGTTCTTCTTTTTGTTCAAACTGATTAGCTTTCTTATCTAAAGACTCTTCTTTTTGTAACAAACGTCTCTCAAGTTGATGCAATTCACTTCTGCGTTCTTTAACTTCTTTGTCTAATTCATTTTTAACTTTAATATTTTCTTCTTTCGCTTCTAAAAGCATCTCTCTCTTTTTAGCTTCCCCAGTCTTTATAGCATCATCTATGACTTTTCGCGCTTTTTCTTCTGCTGAACCAATTTGCGCTTCTGCGATACGTTTTCTATAAAGAATGCCTGCTGCAAAGCATAATATTCCAACTACAAGAATAATCAGTACAACCATAACCAATCCGGTTACGGAAACATTATTTATGATATGACCACCTCCCTATTTTTGTGCTAAAAACGTGCAAATAACAACATAATTGTATAACTTTTTAAAATCACTGTCAAGCATTGGCATTAGTCTACGATACCTTCTTCATATATTCTAATGCAACGTTCTATAGCACTATAAGAAAACCCTCTTGTCAAGATTCTATTTACTAGTTTTTGCTTAGATTTATACTCTAAATCTTTATCATACTTAAATTTTCTCAGAAAATATAAAATATTCTCTTCTTCTTCATTAGCATATTGCTCTTTATAACTAGCTAAATCATTAATGCTAACACCCTTTGTATAAAGTTCTGCTTGTATTTTTTTTAAGCTTTTATGATTATATTTTATTTTGGAATCCATATAACGTTTTACGAATTGATCATCATTAATATAATTATATTTTTTAAGAAAGGTAATGACCTCTTCAATAATCCATTCATTGTATTCAGCTTTTAATAGTAAAGCTCTCATTTGTTGTTCTGTTTTATCTCCTCTAGCAATACTATTTAATGCTCGCATTTTAGCTTTATCTAATTGAAGCCTTGTCATTAAAGCCTCGTAATCTGCTTCATTAAGTACCAGTCCTTGTGCTAGTCCATAACGTTCAATTGCCTTATTGCTTGCCCCAAAAGAAAATACACCATTAATAAAGATTGAGCTACGATCAGGGTCTTTTTTTTGTACTTCTATGGCTGTGATTTCGTATTTTGCACTCACTTTTTAATCATTCCCACTTTCTATTATTTTTAAACGACCAAAATAAAGTCGTAAAAAAGGCTATAACATATCATGTATGTTATAGCCTACTTTAATTAATCTTCTAAATCAAGCATAAGATCCTCAGCTTCTTCAAGATTCTCTTCAGAACCTTCAACAGTTGCATGATTCACACCATAATGATTACGAACAGCCATCTCAATTTCTTCGAGTAAAGCCGGATTTTCTTTAAGGAATACTTTAGCATTTTCACGGCCTTGTCCTAAGCGAATATCTCCATAAGAATACCAAGCACCACTTTTATTTACAATATCAATATTGGCAGCTAAGTCTAGGACATCTCCTTCTTTGGAAATACCTTCTCCATACATAATATCAAATTCTGCTTGTTGGAATGGTGGCGCTACTTTATTTTTAACAACTTTCACACGTGTTCTACTTCCTATAAACTCATTGCTTTGTTTAAGGGTTTCAATTTTTCTAACATCTAAACGTATAGAAGCATAGAACTTAAGTGCACGTCCACCTGTTGTTGTTTCATTGCTACCAAAAGTAATACCTACTTTTTCACGTAACTGGTTAATAAATACAACAGTACATTTTGATTTATTTACTACTCCTGTAAGCTTTCTAAGAGCTTGTGACATAAGTCTTGCTTGAAGACCCATATGAGAATCTCCCATGTCTCCTTCAATTTCTGCACGTGGTACAAGGGCTGCTACAGAGTCTACAATAACAAGGTCAATAGCACCCGAACGTACCATTGTCTCTGCAATTTCAAGTGCTTGTTCACCATTATCTGGCTGTGAAATATAAAGCTCATCAATATCTACACCAAGCTTTTTAGCATAAGCTGGATCAAGAGCATGTTCAGCATCGATAAATGCTGCAATACCACCTATTTTTTGAACTTCTGCAATCATATGGAGTGCTACTGTTGTCTTACCTGATGATTCAGGACCGTAAACTTCTATAATTCTTCCTCTTGGTACTCCCCCAACGCCTAAGGCAATATCTAAACTTAAAGAACCTGTTGGGAACGTAGAAACATTTGTATCAGTAGCTTCCCCAAGCTTCATAATAGAACCTTTCCCAAATTGCTTTTGAATTTGAGATATAGCTGCGTCTAGCGCTTTCTTTGATTCGTTATTCATCATCTCACCTCTTCATTATATCGAACATTTGTTCTTTGATATTATTATACCTAAGATCCTCATAAATAGCAAGTCCTATTTATGAAGTTTTTCAAGTAGTCTATAGAGTGTATGTTTTACTGCTTTATGACGTACCTCTTGCCTTGTGCCTTCTAATCTAAGCTCGTAAGTATAGGTCTTTTCTGGTAGTGCTATTCCTATATATACAAGGCCTACTGGCTTTTCTAGTGTGCCACCTTCAGGTCCTGCTATACCTGTTGTAGAAAGCCCTATATGAACACCTGCTGCTTGTTTAATGCCTTCTGCCATTTCTAGAGCAGTTTGACTACTCACTGCCCCATACTCCTCTAGTGTTTCAGGTTTAACATTTAAATACTTTATTTTTGCTTCATTGCTATAAGTAACCATACCTTCTTTAAAGTAATTAGATATGCCACTACAGTTTACCAATGTACCGGCCAGTAATCCTCCCGTACAAGATTCAGCTGTTGATATAGTCCATTGCTTTTCTTCTAGTATTTTCAAAATTATTTCTTCAATTTCATCTTCATTATAGCCAATAATATAAGATTTTAATCTTTCCTCTATTTTATTCTTCATATTTTCCACTGCTTCATAAGCAGCTTCATAAGTTGGTTTATACGCACAAATCCTTAAAATAATATCTAGTTTATCTACATAGGGTGCTACTACTATATCATCAAAGTTACCTAGTAAATCACCTACTTTTTCTGCTAAATGACTTTCTCCTATTCCAAAACATTTTACATCTAATGAGTAGTAGGTTCCTTCTATCTTCTGTTTTAAATAAGGTACTACTTGATTTTCAAACATAGGAATAAGTTCTTTAGGTGGTCCAGGTAATAAAACAATTATTCTCCCTTCATGTTCTATTAAACATCCTGGTGCTGTACCACAATCATTTCTTAAAATTTGTGTATCTACAGGGAAACAAGCTTGCTTTTTATTATTTTCAGGTGTAGTTCGCCCTGTTCGCTTAAAATACTCTATAATTTCATTATAAATTTCTTTATTAAATATAAGTGGTTTATTTAAATACCTACAGACTGCTTCCTTTGTTAAATCATCGTCTGTGGGACCTAAGCCTCCTATAAAGAAAATAGCTTCACTACGTTCTAAAGCACAAGCTAATGCTTGTTCAATGTCCTCTTTTATATCTTTAACTGCTGTATGATAATTTGTCAGCATACTATACTCTTGTAAACGTTTTGCTATATAGCATGCATTTGTATTTACTACATGTCCTGTTACTACCTCATTACCTACTGCTATAATTTCCGTTTTCATTTTTCTCATCCTCTTTATTACTTAGATTTTTCTCTACACTAATCGCTTCATACATGCTTCTATACAAGTCATTTATTTTCCTTGAACTATTTCAAGTAAGAGGTCTAAACCTTAATTTCGTTTTAAGGTGGAATAAAATTACTCCTACATTTTTGCGCTTATAATTAGACATATATTATATACAAAAAAAGGTAGGAAGTTAATCTTCCTACCTAGTATAACACTATTTTTACTGTAGTATAACATCTATCTTATAAATTATCAGGTAAAAGCTTATTAAGAATAACACCTAATAAAGCTGCTACTGTAAGTCCTGAAATAGTGATTGGTCCCCATACTGGAACATCTGATACACCAATTCCTACTACAAAGATTACTGCTGCAATAAGTAAGTTACGACTATGCTTAAAGTCTAATTGTTCTTCTACAACTGTACGTACACCTACTGCTGCAATCATACCAAAGAGTACAATACTAATACCACCCATAACAGCACTTGGAATAGTTTGTACAATTGCTGTAAACTTACCACATAAGCTTAATGCAATGGCAAAGTATGCTGCAATACGGATAATTTTTGGATCATATACTTTTGTAACAGCTAGAACACCTGTATTCTCACCATAAGTTGTATTAGCTGGTCCACCAATAAGTGCTGCTACGATTGTTGCTAATCCATCACCTAAAAGGGTACGGTGTACACCTGGGTTTTGGAAGAAATCTTTACCTACTACTGCACCATTTGTAGTAATATCCCCAATATGTTCAATGAATACAACAAGAGCAATAGGTGCGATAGCTAAAATACCTGCTAAAGCATTTGATGAAAAATCTGGTAGCGCAAACATTTGAGCTAGAGCATCTTTTGAAAGACCAATCCAATTTGCATCAGCAATAGGTTGTGTATCTACCATTCCCATTGCTAAACAAACAATGTAACCAATTACAACTGCTATAAGAATTGGAATCATTTTAAAGAATCCTCTTGCCCAAATTGAAAGAGCTATAACTATAGATACTACTAAAAATGCTACAAGAATCTTGCTAGGATCTAAAGGTAAAGTAATAGACATATTACGAATTACTTCAATTGGTAAATCTGCTGGAACACCTGCAGGTAAATTTGCTAAAAGATTAGCATCTGTACTATCTACTCTAAGCATATTAATAGCTGAAGGACTAAGTCTTAATCCGATAACCATAATCATTGGTCCTACTACAATTGGTGGGAAAAATGATTTAACTTTTTCAACACCTGCAAGCTTAATAACACCTGCCATAGCCACATATACTAAACCTGTTGCTATAATACCCGTTTTAACTACACCTATACCATATTGTGAAAGTACTAAACTTATAGCACTAATAAAAGCAAAGCTAGAACCTAAAAATACTGGTACAATCCCTCCTGTAACTAAGTGGAATACTAAAGTTCCAATCCCTGCTGAAAGTATAGCTATACCAGGATTTAAACCTGTAAGCATAGGTACAAGTACTGTTGCTCCAAACATAGCTAGTACATGTTGCATTCCCAGTACTAATTTTTTACCTGTTGTGATCTTCTCCATTTGAACCCCTCCATATATTACGAATTTGTCTTATTTATTTTGTCTCTAATAATACGTGGTTTTCTCCATCAATCTCTTCAATACGTACATGGACAATTTCTTTTTTTGATGTTGGTATATTTTTACCTATAAAGTCTGGACGAATAGGTAATTCTCTATGTCCACGATCAATTAATGTAGCAAGCTTAATATAACTTGGTCTACCAAGATCCATTACCGCATCCATAGCTGCACGTACTGTACGCCCTGTATAAATAACATCATCTACTAATATAACTGTTTTGTCATTAATGTCATGTACACTATTTTCTCCTGCTACAGGCTGTGCGTATTTTTTCTCTAGATCATCTCTGTAAAAAGTAATATTAATCTTTTCTACAGGTACATCTACATTTTCAATTTCTTTAATCTTCTTAGCAAGACGTAAAGCTAGAGGTACGCCTCTTGTTTCAATCCCAACTAAAACCATATCATTTGCACCTTTATTTGCTTCAATAATTTCATGGGCAATACGTGTTAAGGAACGATTTATAGCTGTTTCATCTAATAAAGTTTTTAAAATCACTAGTTTTCCTCCTTTGCATTATTTTACACAGAAAAAAAGCTTCCTAGAGTGTCTAAGAAGCTTTTAGATATACATGATCAAAATTACGCAAAAAGGCATGCGTAATTTGAATAAACTTATAAAACGATCAGTACATCCTTGTTAGCCTCCCGGACTACTTTAAAGGATTTCATTGTGTGTATCCTATCATATTTTTCTAAGCCTGTCAAGAGTGGCTTCGAAACTTTCAGGTAGTTCACTTGTAAACTCCACATATTCTCCTGTTGAAGGATGGTCAAATCCTAATACTTTTGCGTGAAGCATTTGTCTTGTAAGTCCCCATTGTGTCTTACTAGGACCATACACTGGATCACCTAACAAAGGATGGCCTATACTTGTCATATGAACACGTATTTGATGGGTACGTCCTGTATAAAGTGTTAATTCTACATAAGCAAAATCTTTGAACTGCTCTAATACCTTATAGTGGGTTTTAGCATAACGTCCATCTGTTACAATAGCCATCTTCTTACGGTCTTTAGGGGATCTACCAATAGGCTTTTCAATAACGCCTTCTGTCTCTTTAAATTTTCCATAGACAATAGCATGATAACGTCTTGTAATATGATGATCCTTAAGTAAATTAGAAAGGGCTAAATGAGCCTTATCATTTTTAGCTACCATTAATAGCCCGGATGTATCCTTATCAATACGATGAACGATACCTGGTCTAATTTCACCATTAATTCCTGATAAACCATCTTTACAGTGATAAAGTAAAGCATTTACTAAAGTACCTGTATAATTCCCTGGTGCTGGATGTACAACCATATCTTGTGGTTTATTTACAATAATAATATCCTGATCTTCATAAACAATATTAATCGGTATATCCTCAGGTACAATATCTACTTCACTAGGTTCAGGTATAGTGACTAGAATTTCATCCCCCACTTTTACTTTGTAGCGGGCTGGTTGAACTTTCCCGTTTACTTGTATATTACCTTCATCGATTTGTTTTTGTAAGAAAGATCTAGTAAAGTCTTCTAAGTTTTCGTCTAAATACTTATCTAACCTTAAGCCACCTTCTTCAACTTTTAAAACCATTTCTTCATTCATGTTTTATTCCTCGCTGTCTATAGTTTTAACTTGTTCTCCATCTAAATTCCCAAATAAAAGGATTGGAAAAAGTAAAATAACGCCTCCTACTACACACATATCAGCTACATTAAATACAGGAAAATCAATGAGTGAAAAATAAATCATATCACGTACATAATGAATAAATACACGATCAATAAGATTACCAATTGCTCCACTTATAACCAATACAAGGGCCACCTTCATCCAAGTTCCAGAAGTGTTTTTAGGAATAGAACGCCAGTACCATAAAATAACACCTAAAACAACAACTGTTATAAGAACAAAAAGACCTACTCTACCTTGTAGCATACCAAAGGCTGCTCCTCTATTTTCTACATAAGTAAGTTCTAAAACCCCTGGAATAATTTTAATATTTTCTTTACTTGGATCACTAAAATAATTTACAATACCTATTTTAGTCAGTTGATCTAACAAGACTAATAGCGCAACGCTTATAGGTGCAATAAATTTTGTCATACACATTCCTCTCTTTCATAAGAAAAACGTGCTAATTAGCACGTTTCTTTAATATATATAAGCGCTTTTTTCATTTCTTCTTCTGTTACATCTTGAACAATTTCTACTTCACCTATAGCTTTAAGTAAAATAAAAGCTACTTTACCATGAGCTTTTTTCTTATCAAAAAGTACATGTTTAAGTACCTCTTCATCTAAAAAGTCAGGTAATGGTTTTAAAAGCTCATATTCACTGATTAGTTTATTTACCTTTTCTAAAACCTCTACTGTAATCATACCTCGGTTATAGCTTATATAAGCTGCCATAACTATTCCATAAGCTACACATTCACCATGTAAAATACTAAAATCAGATACTGTTTCAAGGGCATGGCCTAAAGTATGTCCAAAATTTAATATTCTTCTTAAATTTGACTCCTTAGCATCTTCTTCTACTACACTACATTTGATCCTGCATGATTCATAAGTCATTTCAAGAAGAGTATTCTCATCTTGTGTTAATATTTTATCCTTATTTCCCATAAGATAATCATAAAAATTTGGATTTTTAACAAGGCTATGCTTTAAAACTTCTGCAAGGCCTGAAATAAATTCTCTTCGTGGTAAAGTCTTTAGTGTATTAATATTGGTATAAACCAATTTAGGCTGATAAAAGGCACCTACCATATTTTTATGGTTTAAATAATCTACGCCTACTTTTCCACCTATGCTACTATCATTTTGAGCAACAATAGTTGTTGGAATTTGAATAAAAGGGACACCTCGCATATAGCTAGATGCAACAAACCCTGCAAGATCTCCAACAACTCCACCACCTAATGCAACAATAAGCCCACTTCTATCTACTTGATGCTCTATAAGTGTATCATACAAATGCATAACTGTTTCTAGGTGCTTAGACTTTTCTCCTGCTTCAAATATATAAGTATATATAGGTGCAATAGCGCCCAATTTTTCTTTTACGCTCTCTAAATAAAGGGGTGCTACATGAGTATCTGTAACAACCGTAATCGTACTTGGATGAATAACTTCTAAGATACATTCACCTAGTGCCTCAAAGCTAGAGGTAAGTACAATAGGGTATTCCCTCTTGGGATTGGCATATAATTTTTTCATATTTAATCCTCATCATTTAGTAGAGTAAATTCTTTTGTGAAAAATTCATCCTCATCTTCTAGCTTAGTTGCTGCAGCTTCTTGTACAGATGATTTTTCAAGTTTTATAGGTATGTTTACTTCATCAGTCATTACTGTAATATTTTGTTGTTCTAGAATTTCAAGTTGTGCTTGAAGCATTTGCTTAATTTGCACTTTCATAGATAAATATTGTTTCTTAAGCTCTTCAATCTTATTACTTAAAGAATAAATATCTTTTTTAGCTTGTTCAAGTGTACTTTCTGCTTTTTGTTCAGCTTCCTTTTTAATTTGGTCTGCTTTTTCATAAGCTAAAGTTTTTGTATCTTGGGCTGTTTTTTCTGCAAGTACAAGTGCATTTTGAATTGTAGCTTCCATAGTACGGTAGTACTGTATGTTTTCATTAAGCATATTAAGCTTATCTTTTAACTCATAATTTTCCTTTGTGATTTGTTGATACCCCTCTAATACCTCATCAAGAAATTCATTAACTTCTGCTACATTATAACCACCCATTTTGGCTTTTCTAAATTCTTTATTTTGAATATCCACTGGTGATAACATTTTTAGTAACCCCCTATATATATTTTTCTATTGTAATATGAATGCGTTCCTTCTTTGTATAGCCATTTATAGCTGCTAAACGCATTTTCCCTTGTCCCCTTAAAGTACCTATATCTCCTACTTTCATAAGCTGACTTGCCTTAGTAGTTTGTCCATTAACTTTAGCTCGTTCTTGGTCTATTCCTTTAGCTACCTCACTACGAGATACATTAAAACCTAGTGCAAATACAGCATCAACTCTTAAGGAAGATACAGTCCCCGTTAAGACTTTAACCTTTGGTGCCTCTATAACCATATCAGAAAAAGGTATACGCTCTATATTTATTTTTTGATAACGACCAATACCTTTTAATTCTAATTCAATAAACTCAGCTATTTCTTCTTCTACAATAATATAGGCACCAAAATCAGTTGGTATAATATCTCCAATTGTCTCTCGCTTAAGTCCAAGACCTAGTAGTGCTCCTAAAAAATCTCTATGATTTAAAGGTTTACCAATACCTGTCTTAACTTGAATTTTCAACCCTACTATAGGACAAATACTATAGGTTTCATCATAGCCAAATGCCAACACCTGCCTTTCGGCATAAGGATAACCTCCTAGAAATGTAGGGGACTCCAACTGTTGCCATAGCCCATAACGTGAAAGTACTCCTTCCATCCAATCTCGATTGTAAAAAGCTGTTGCAAGCATACGATATTGTGTCATTGCCTTCTCATTATATTCTACGACTGTCTTTAAGAAGTGCTTTTCATCTTGATCTACTATATTAGTCCAATTTATCATGTAATATTCCTCTATTTATACCATTGGCCAAACATTTTTTTGTTTAATAGCTTCTGGTGTAATATTAACACTTTCAGGTGCAAAAATATAAATTTGCTCTGTAATACATTCTACAGTTCCATTTAAAGCGTAGCATGCCCCTGTTAAATAATCTACAGCCCTTTGTACTTCACCAGGTGTAAGATTCTTCATATTAACAATAATAGGTTTTCTATTCTTAATATAAGTAGCTACTTCACCTGTCATTTCATAATTAGACATAGTAAAATTAAGAATTTCCATTTTGTCCTTTGTTGGTGCAGGTGTAACAGGTGCCAGTCTTGGTTGACTTGGTGGCATACTTAAAGTAGATGCTGGTCTTGGTCTTGGTGCTGGTTCTTGAATTTGTTGAGTTTCCTCGTAGTCATCTTCTTCATCTTCAAAGTCTTCATTAAAGCCAAGAAGATCCTTCATTCTAGTCATTAACGCTTTCATCGCATACGCCTCCTCAAATTGATGAATATTTCTTTATATACTGTAATCACGAGCTCCAAACAAAGCTGTCCCTATACGCACATGGGTAGCCCCTTCTTCAATCGCAATTTCATAATCATTACTCATACCCATCGATAATATACTTGTACTTATATTATCAATGTTTTGTTTTTGGATGTCAACTGATAAGTTGTAAAGACGCCTAAAGATTGGCCTATTTTCTTCAGGATTCTCAGTAAAAGGTGCCACAGTCATAAGGCCCTTTAGTCGTACATGTGACAATTTGCTTATTTCATGTACAAGCTCTAGCACATCTTCTTCATAAATGCCATGCTTTGAAGCTTCTTTAGCTACATTGACTTCTAATAAAATATCTGTAATAACATCCCTCTTTACAGATTCCTTTTGGATTTCCTGAGCTAGTCTTAAGCTATCTACAGAATGAATAAGGGCTACTTGGCCTATAATATATTTTACTTTATTACGTTGTAAATGACCAATAAGATGCCATTTAGCCTCAAAAGTTGCCTCATTAATCTTTCCCATCAACTCTTGTACTTTATTCTCTCCAAAATCTGTGCATCCTAAATCATACGCTTTTTCTATATCCTTAATAGGATATGTTTTTGAAACTGCTATCAATGTAATATCTTCTGATTTTCGTCCACTTTTTAGAGCACTTTTTTCAATCTTTTTTTGAATTTCTTCTAATGCTAATTTCATTTTATCACCTATCTATTCATTTTGAACATTCATATACTTCAATAACTGGTCTTCACCAATATTTTTAGGATTAGAAATGATTTGATCAAATTCTTTTAGTTTATTTTCTTTCGTATTCTTTAGAACAGCATACTCATCATTTACCATTTCAATAGCAATACGTTTAAACTGAGTAAATTGACCATTTACCACATAGACACCTTGAACTGTATCAAGTTTATCTATTGTATATTGCTCTTGTTTTCCTGGATGAGCAATGACAGTTCCTAAGTCTACTCCTTGAAGCATATCTATATGTTGCATAATATATACAAATTCATCATCTTCATACTGAACATTCACTTCAGTAAATAGATTAGCCTGTCCTGTTACTTTTAATACACCTTTGCCACTTCCCTCTTCTACTATGTAATCTTTAGGGATAGCTAACATATTTTTTTCTACTATAGCTTTTAATGGAATTTTAATGCCTTGAGCTTTATTTTGACCAATACTAAAGGTAACTTGGCGCGTATTTAAGAAATCTGCTAAATACTCGTTAGAACTAAACACAAGTTTAGTCTTTGTTTCTTCTTCTTTACTCTCAAGCTTAAAGCGTACATATTCTCTTTTTGCTTCGTCAAAATAAAGATTGTAGTATTTACCTACTTCATAGCCTACTGCTTCTTCGTTATCTATGTAAGTTACAATTTTCCACGCATCACTTGTAATAACTTTATAAAGTGGTACATTAGCTTCTGTTTGTAAAGGTGGCATAGTAATTTCTAAACCTTTTAAGTCATTTGTAAGATTTTTATAGGTTTCGAAATTCATTTTACTTAGTGCTTCACTATTAAGACGTTCCTCATAACCATCTAAGCTATATGAAACAATACCTGCCACAGGTGATTTAATGGCTGCTTGATTATTTTTAAGGCCCTCTAGTACTTCTCCTCTTTCTCCTTTAATTCCCTGTGTTGTTTTAGATTCATCTTGAATGTAGATAGAAGTACGTTCCTCTATTGTTTTATCTAAAGATTGTCTTAAGGCATAAACACTCTTTGGATTTTCCCAATACTTACTATCAATAAAGTTTGCCATCTCCATTTTCAATACTTCATTGACTTGTTTTACATCTCCTTGATAATAAGATAAATCACTTCGTTTATCTTGTTTATTGTATAAAGTATTGTCGATACTATAGAGCTGTTTCTTTAGAGTTTCTATCTCACTACTTTGAGCTACAAGGCATACACTACCATCCTTGCCTACTTTTTCACTTTCCCCAATTAAATAATGAATATCTCCTGTTTTACTACTTTTATAGACACTTTCATCCCTAAAAATAATACCTTGATAAAGATGTGAATTATCAATTACACCCTGTTGAACAGTCTGATAAGAAACCGATGGATACATAAAAAAGTCAAGTAGTCTAATAGCTGCATAACTAATGAACATAACCATAATCATTAACATAGCAACCTTTTTCATAACACGTCGTTTACGCTTTTTATTTTGTCTTTGCACTTCTTGCCGTGTCATTTTATTTTTACTACGTAGTTCAGCCTTTCGTTCTTCCGGTGTTTTTGTATCTATAGTTCTTGCATTAGATACATAGGACGCTCCATAAGTTTCCCCATATGGATTATTGTACGAACTGTTATACGTATTTTCATATGGATTATCATATGGATTTTTGGACGGGGTACTTCTTGTTCTTTGTGGACTCCTCAAATCACTATATGGATTTTCATATGTTTTACTAGGTCTCCTATAAGATTCTTCATATGGAGACTGATAACCACTGGTTTTGTTATTTGTATACTGTTTACGATATGGATTAGTCCTTGTAGACTCTTGTTTTGTATCCTTCTCATTTCCGTAAGGATTATAATAATTACGTTTTTTATTACGATAATCTTGTAAGTTATAAGTTCCTTTTCCTTCATTATTGGAATAGACATTGGGCGAATGCTTCCTGTTCTTTTTATCTGTAGTTTTAGTCTTATTATTTTTCATTTGCTCACTTCCAATATTTTCTTTAATAGTAACATCATATAATGGATTGATTAATCTTGCAATAGCTTACATATAAGTAAAGAAAAAAGGCACAATGTGCCTTTAAAAGTCGACTTATAAAAGAATACAAATAAGTCCTCCATTACCTTCATTAATAATTTTTTGTAGTGTTTCTTGTAATTTACCTTGAGCATCTTCTGGCATACGATACAATTTATTTTGTAAACCTTCATTAACCAACTCATGAAGTGTTTTGCCAAAAATATTAGATTCCCAAATTTTTGCTGGGTCTGTTTCAAATTCACTCATCATATAGTTAATGAGTTCTTCACTTTGTTTTTCTGTACCTACTGTTGGAGATACTTCTGTTTGAATATTTGCCTTAATAATATGGTAACTTGGTGCACTTGCTTTAAGTTTTACACCAAAACTATTACCTTGTTTTACAATCTCAGGTGCTTCTAAAGCAAGTTCATCAAAGACAGGTGCTACAACCCCATAGCCTTTTTGTTTTACTTCATTAAGGGCATAAGCTACCTTGTCATATTCTCTCTTTGTATGAGCTAATTCTTTAATTAAAGTCATAAGCTCATAATCTCCACTAATCTCCATACCTGTTGTTTCAGAAAGAACACGGTAGAATAAATCTTCGGTTGTATTTACATCTATTTTGACAACACCTTCACCTAGACGAATTTTTTCTAAATAAACATTTTTAATAAAGTCTAATTCCTTAAATTGTTCAAGGCTCTCTTTAATTTGGCGAATATTTTCAAGTGGATAAATAACTTCTTTAATATAGTTAATCCATTGTTTCTTAAGCCAATGTTCATTCTCTAATGTTTCGATCCATTTAGGTAACATAAATTGAACTTCATTAAGTGGGAATTCATAGAGTACTTTTTCAAGTATATGATTAATGTCATCCACTTTCATTTGTGCTACATCCATAGGAATAACTGGTACATCATATTCTCTTTGAAGGTTAGCTGTTTCTTCCAACACTTCTGGTGCATATGGCTTTTTAGTATTATATACAACGATGAAAGGCTTTCCTATTTTTTTAAGTTCATTAATAGCGCGTTCTTCCGCTTCTATGTAATTGTTACGTTGAATCTGTGTAAAGCTACCATCTGTTGTCACTACAACACCTATTGTAGAGTGATTATTAATTACTTTCTTTGTTCCAATTTCAGCAGCTTGCATAAAAGGTATTTCCTCTTCAAACCAAGGTGTTTTAACCATACGAGGTACATTATTATACATATGTCCTTCTGCTTCTGGAATCATATAGCCTACACAGTCAATAAGACGTACACTTACGTCAAAGTCCCCACCTATTGTAATACTTACTGCTTCATTCGGTATGAATTTAGGTTCTGTCGTAGTAATAACTTTTCCATCTCCACTTTGTGGGAGTTCATCTTGTGCACGTCCCTTACTGTATTCATTTGTAATATTAGGAATAACCAGTGCTTCCATAAAACGTTTAATAAAAGTAGATTTTCCAGTACGTACAGGTCCTACAATACCTAAGTAAATGTCACCATTTGTCCTTTCAGAAATATCTCTATAGATATCACTATACTCCATTAAAAAACGCCTCCTCTATATTTAAATGTATGGGTACATTTAAATATATGTGAGAAGACGTAAGATATACCACTATTAATCAAAACTTTCCATTTTTTTATCACGACACATAAGCTTTTTCACAGCTTCTTGTACTGGATGATTTTCAAAAAGTCCTTCATAAACAGCTGTAATAATTGGCATTTCAATATTATGTTGTTTCATTAAGGCATAGGCACCTTTTGCAGTTGGCACACCTTCAACAACCATATTTACTTTTTGTATTGCTTCATCTAAAGTATAACCTTGTCCAATAAGTTCGCCACATCTTCTGTTACGACTATGGCCACTCATACAAGTTACGATAAGATCACCTATACCAGTAAGTCCACCAAAAGTAGAAGGTTGCCCTCCCATAGCTACACCTAGTCTTGAAATTTCTGCAATACCTCTTGTAATAAGAGCAGCTTTTGAATTATCTCCATAACCTAGTCCTTCTACAATTCCTGCTGCAAGAGCAATAACATTTTTAAGTGCTCCACCTAGTTCTACCCCAATAATATCTGGATTTGTATAGACTCTAAAATATTCTGTCATAAATAAGTCTTGAATATATTCTGCACTTGTCATACATTCACTACTTGCTACAACTGTGGTCGGCATATGTCTTGCTACTTCTTCAGCATGACTTGGCCCTGATAAAACAACTACTTTATTAGGTATAATTGATTCTATTACTTGTGAAAGGGTATAAAGCGTTTCAAATTCAATTCCCTTCGATACATTAACAATGATTGTATCAGGATTTAAGAAGGTACTAATTCCCTCACAGGTAGTACGTATAGCTTTAGATGGAACAGCCATTACCACTACATCTTTATCAGCCACACATTCCTCATACTCTGTTGTAAAATGAATTTCTAGTGGAATTTTAATGCCTGGTAAACAGCGTTTATTTTCTCTATATCTGAGTAAATCATCTTTTTCCTTTTTATCATAACACCATACTGTTACATCATGACCTTTTTCATTAAGTAGTAAGCTTAGAGCTAGTCCCCAACTACCTGCTCCTAATACACCCATCTTTTGCATTGCTTTCCCTCCTTATTTCTTGCTTCCAAGTTTAGCTTCTGTTCCATTTAACAATCTTTCTATATTAGCCTTATGTCTAAATGCTGTAATAGCAGCAATGACTACACCTAAAGCAACAATCTCCACAATATGAGGATTTCCTTTATAAAATATAAAAAGTAAAATAGGAATAAAGCCTGTTAAAAGCAACGAACTCATAGATACAATACGTGTAAAATATGCACATACAAGAAAAATAATAGTTACTATAAGTGCAATTCTTATGTCGATAAAGTAAATACTTCCTACTGTTACAGCAATCCCCTTTCCACCTTTAAATTTAAAAAATAGTGGATAGCTATGTCCTAGTATAGCTCCAACACCTGCATATAAACCTGCTAAAAGACTTACTTGTGGAAATAATAACTTTGCAATTACAACAGCAAGTACTGCTTTTAGAACATCACCTAAAAATACAATAAAGGCTGCTTTCTTACCAAGAACACGTAAAGTATTTGTGGCACCTGCATTTCCACTTCCATGGTTTCTTATATCTATACCTTTAAATCTTCCATACAAAATGGCTGTTTGTATGCCCCCAAGCAAATAGCCCAGACCAAGTGCAATAAGTCTGTACATGTTTATTCATCCTTCTTTCCTTTTTCTCTTACAATAAAGTGGATCGGTGTTCCTTTAAATCCAAAAGCTTCCCTCATTTGGTTTTCAATATATCTTTGATAAGAGAAGTGCATAAGTTCCTTATCGTTAACGAAAAGTACAAATGTTGGTGGTTTAACACTTACTTGTGTCATATAGAAAATCTTAAGTGCTTTTCCTTTATCTGATGGTGGTTGATTCATAGCTGTTGCTTCATAAAGTACATCATTTAATAAACCTGTACTAATACGAAGTGTTTGGTTCTGTGAAATTGTATGAAGCATTTCAAATAACTTATTAATACGTTGACCTGTAAGAGCAGAAATAAACATACAAGGTGCATATTGCATATAAGCTAATGTATTTGTGATGTCTTTTAAGTAAGTATTCATTGTTTTATCGTTTTTCTCAATAGCATCCCATTTATTTACAACGATAATACAACCTTTTCCGGCTTCATGAGCAATTCCTGCTATTTTAGTATCTTGCTCTGTAATACCTTCTTGAGCATCAATCATAATAAGAACAATATCTGCACGTTCAACAGCTGCTACTGTACGAATAATACTGTACTTTTCTATGCTTTCTGTTACTTTTTTACGTTTACGTAAACCTGCTGTATCAATAAGAACATATTTTTGTCCATCTACAATTACTTCTGTATCTACAGAATCTCTAGTTGTTCCTGCAATATCACTTACAATAACACGCTCTTCACCACAAATTTTATTTACTAATGAAGATTTACCTACGTTTGGCTTTCCTATAATAGCAACTTTAATTGCATCATCTTCCTCTTCGTCTTCATTTGGTGCTGGGAAGTGTTCTACAATAGCATCTAACATATCTCCAAGGTTTAAAGGCTGTCCTGCTGAAATAGGAATTGGATCTCCAAGACCTAAATTATAGAATTCATAAACACCCATAGTTTGTGTTTGCATATCATCTACTTTATTAACAACAAGTACAACTGGTTTATGAGATTTTCTTAGCATGTTTGCAACATGCATATCTGAATCTGTAAGACCTGTTTTTACATCTACTAAAAATACAATAACATCTGCTGCTGCAATAGCTGCTTCTGCTTGTCTACGCATTTGAGATAAAATAATATCATTACTTTCTGGTTCAATACCACCTGTATCGATCATAGTAAATTTATAATTTAACCATTCTACATCCGCATAAATTCTATCACGTGTTACACCTGGTGTATCATCTACAATAGATATTCTAGCTTTAGCTAGTCTATTGAATAAGGTAGATTTACCTACATTCGGTCTTCCTATAATTGCAACGATTGGTTTACTCATTTTATTTCTCCTTTTGCATGTAAAATCTTCTCTAGCCATTCTTGTCCTTCATTGGGCACCACAAGGACAGGTATTCCAAGTTCATCTCTTAATTGATCTACTGTATAGTCATCTAAAAAGACTTCTTCACCACATTTTAACATATTCTCAGCAATTAGCAAAACTTTCCCTTTATTTGCTTTAGATTTTAAAGTCTTTACAATGTCTTGTCCTGTAAGTAATCCAGTTACTGTTACATATTCACCAAAATAATCATTGATAACTGGATAAACATGAATATTAAAGTTTGGGTATTTTTCCTTAACTTTTGCTACACAATTTTCCATAAAGTGTTCTGTAATACATCCTGTTACAAGAGAGCACTCAAAGAAATCTTCATTTACTTCTTTATCTTTAAGGGCTTGTTCTAATTCATATTCAAATTTGGTTAACATACCTACCCCATTATCTAAAACAGGAAATCCTTCATATTCATCATAAGATAAAGGTGATAACCCAGCTGTTATATAAAATTCATCTGCTGCAAAAACAAAACGTGTACCCATTTTTTCTAAATAGTACTTTTGCCATTTTTCAATAACCTCTACAACCTCTTTTGCTGAATCTTTATTAAAGGATTCTAAATAAGGTAGGTTCTCTCTAAATTTAGATACCCCTACAGGTACTACTGTTAAAGATAAAATATGAGGAATAAACTGACTTAAATCTTGTATGGTTTGATCTAGAATCTTTCCATCATTTAAACCTGGGCAAAGTACAATCTGTCCATTAACCTCAATACCATGATCAATAAGATTTTTAAGTTGCTCCATAATTTCACCCGCAAAACGATTGTGAAGAAGCGCTTTTCTTACTTCAGGATCTGTGGCATGAATAGATACATTTAGTGGTGATAAACGATATTTAATCAAACGTTCCTTATCATAATCTGATAAGTTTGTTAAAGTAATATAGTTCCCATTAAGGAAGGACATACGCCAATCATCATCTTTAAAGTAAACTGTTTGACGCATATTAGGAGGGAGCTGGTCAATGAAGCAGAACTTACATTTATTGCGACATTTTAAAAGTTCGTCCATCAGTTCTGTTTCAAAGACAAGACCTAAATCTTCTCCATAGTCTTTTTCTATTTCAAGATTCCATACTTCTCCATTTGCTTTTTCAATTTGCACTTCTATCTCTTCATCACTTAATAAGAAACGATAATCAAAAACATCTTGAATACGTTCTCCATTAATACTTAAAAGCTTATCGCCTTTTTCTATTTCAAGTTCTTTTCCAATACTATCTTCTAGCACATCTACTATAAGATGTGGTTTATAAGTTACTCGACTGTTCACTTTCTTCAACTCCTATTTTAAGTACATAAAAGCACCTAACGTTCCACGTTTACCCTGTGTTTTACGGTGTGAGAAAAAGAAATCATTCTCACAGCAAGTACACATCTCAGCCTTAGCAATCTGATTAGGTTTTATACCTATTGTTTCTAAACTGTATGCATTACATGCCCATAAATCAATATGGTATTTATTTGTTTTTTTATTTTCTTTAATAAAAGATTGATGGCCAAATTTCTCTAAGAAAACATTTGCCACATCTTTATCTACTTCAAAGCAACAAGGGCCAATGGAAGGACCAATCCCTACCTCTATGGCTTCTAGTGGAATATTATGTTCATGCTGCCATATGTCTATCATTTTTTTACCAATTTCATTTACTGTCCCCCGCCATCCTGCATGGGCCATACCAATCATACCATACTTTGGAGCATAAAAAAATAGTGGAACACAATCTGCATAATGTGTTACTAATGTTAAATTTTTATCTTTAGTATAAATACCATCTAGATTTTCCCATTTATTAGGCCTTAATAAACCATTTCCTCCATCTTCTAGATGGACTTCTTCTATCTTAGTTTCATGAACTTGATTAGTAAGTACCATGTGTTCTATATCTGTTCCAATAAGCTCTCCAACACGTCTATAATTCTCTAGAACATTTTTCCTCTCATCTCCACGATTAAAACCTAAATTTAAGCTTTCACATATACCAGTACTTACGCCACCTAACTTACTGGTAAAACAGTGAACCATCTGTGGATCATTTTCCCAACGTTCAAATACAACATGAGGTACTTTAACATCTTTTTTATAGATTGCACCAAGCTTGTTCTCCATGAAAATCCCTCCTAAAATACATTTTTCAAATGAGTTATATCTTCCCCTAATATTTCAATCACATCAAAACGGCAAGCGACTTCCTTATTATAATGAGTCATAATATAATACTTAGCTACATTTAAAATTCTTTTTTGTTTATAATAATTAACACTTTCCCTAGGTAGACCACACTTTTTAGAACTTCTATACTTAATTTCTAGAAACACTAAATACTTCCCATCTTGTGCTATAATATCAATTTCACCTAAACGGCAGCGATAGTTCATCTTTAAGGTAGTATAACCTAATTTTTCAATATACTCCCTCGAAGCTTTTTCATAAAATGTTCCTACACATCTTTTATTTTGTTTGGTGCACTTTACTATAGAGTTCATCCATATCACTCACAAATACAAGTATTTGAGCCATAATATCATAAAGCTCTTCTGGTATTTGGGCTCCTATTCCTATTTCTGTTAAAAGTGTAGCCAGCTTCTCATCTTTATAAACGGGAATATTATGTTTCTTTGCTTCATCTAATATTTTCTCTGCTACATATCCTTTTCCTTCAGCTACAACTATTGGTCCATTATCTTTTTGTGGGTCATAACGTACAGCAGCTACTCGTTTATGATTTTCTTCCATCTTACTCCCTCTTATATTTATGGTTTCTCATACTTGACAATCAAAACTTTTAATACCCATTATTTCACTATCTTTTTCTTTAGTTATAGGCTTGATACCTTCTGCTTTTTTAGCATAACTTATATCACTAATATAATACCCTAATGTTTGTAGAGGTGCCACTAATCTATGTCCCTCTTTTTCTATTAATCTTCGTACTTCTTCTTTATCTACATAAAAACCTATCTTCAGAGCCTTTTGTACTTGATAAATATGTATTTCAACTTCCTTTAAAGTAGGCATATCTAAGGCAATAACAGTATATAAACTTTTATCTAACTTCGATTTTTGTTTATAAGGTTTATAGAAGTAAACTTTCCCCTTCGCTTCACCTAGTTCACTCATAAAAGGAAAAGTGTAATAATTCCCCTCTTCTTTTAATTTCTGTCCTACTAAGAGCTGTTCTTCCACTTGGCCTATAACCCGCTCTAAAGATTCAGACTGAGGCATGTGCTCCTTAATAGTTTTTATTACCTTTTCAATGATTTCTTCCTCTTTAAAAAGATTAGTAGATTTAAGCCCTCCTGCTTGGGTGGCTGCTTCTTTTAGATTTTCTAAAGGTAAACGTATAGATGCTCTTAGCCATTTTTTTAGTACTTCTTCCAAAGGTACATGATTATCTAAAACTAATTTTATAAAGTCCTTAAGCTCTTCCTTTTTTAAGGTAATGTTTTCTAAACTTTCATTTTCCTCTTTCGTAAGAGAACTTAGTTCCTTAATCACTTGTTCTAAAGTATCTTCAGGTAATACTTTCTCAAAAGTATTAAAACATTTTATTAAACCTTCTTCTTTATTCATACCTTGTTCTACAAAAGTTTTACCTATAATAGTGAATAGTTCATCTATACTATCCATAAGTTTTGTAACTTCATAATTACTAATTCCTTTATAAGCTACTTGCCTATCTAATTTAGGCTCCTCTTCATAATGTTGTAAAATATTTAAAAGTACTTCCATTGGTAACTTAGTAACTTGAGTTAATCCAAAAGTTTTTACTATAGACTCTTTTAAAAGAGGTAGTTGAAAACGTGTAAAGCCTTCTACTACTTCTTTCATACCTTCTTTTACTGGAAGTCCCAAGTCTTCTAGTGCCTGTGTCACCACAGTTTTATTTTCTATATTTTCTACTAAACCTTGATTTTTTATTGAAAGGAGTAATTTATCTCCCTCTGTACCTTGTACCTCCCATTGCACTAATTGTCCAATAAGCTCATGATCATTTAATGAAGTATTAAGTAGTAGATTAGTAGTAAGTTCCTTTAGGAACAACTTGCCTTCTAATTTGACTAAAGTACCTTCAATTAAATCTCCACTTTTAAGCTGATTTATAAAATCTTGCTTACAATGTAGTAATGCTGCCTTAGCTTGATCACTTAAGGCAGCATGTGGCATTCCATTATTTTGATAGGCTTGTTTTAATAAATGCATTTGATTGATCACTAGAATCCCTCATTTTTTAGAAATGTTCTTCGATGTAGTGGTGTAATCCCATATGTACGAATACCTTCATAATGGGCATGACTTCCATAACCTTTATTACTTTCCCAGTCATATTGTGGATAGACTTTTGCATAGTCTTTCATCATACGATCTCTTGTCACTTTAGCTACAATACTAGCAGCTGCAATAGCACCACTTTTATTATCACCTTTGACAACTGCATGTTGTATACTTTCGACTTGTGGTATAGTCTTATCACCATCTACAAGTACAACTATATCTTGTTCTTCTAATTTACTTAAAGCTATTCTCATAGCTTTAAAAGTAGCCTGTAAAATATTTAATTTATCTATTTCATCTGCCTCTACAACTCCTATTCCAACAAATAGCGCTTTATCTAAAATTTCATCGTAGAGTTCTTCTCTTTTTTCTTCGGCTATTTTCTTAGAATCTTTAACACCTAAGAGTTCACATTCTTCAGGTAGTACAACAGCACAAGCTACTACTGGTCCTGCAAGGGGTCCTCTTCCAACCTCATCTACACCTACAAGAACTTTATGCTCTCCTTTAAAAGCCTGGTCAAAATAAAGTTTTTGTTCCCACTCTTCTTTTAGCTTCTTTATACTTTCTAACTGTTTAGCGTACTTATTCCCAATCTTTATTACACCAGCTCTTGTATCTTCTAATGCATATTGAATTAATATATTAAGCTCCTCTTCCTTAGCTGCTTTAAGCAGAGCTTCTATCTCTTTTACTTTTTTATCACTTAAGTTCATTATTTAAGTACTCCTATAGTATCAAATGGATAAATTCTAAATCCACCTATTGCAATAATTTTTTCTGCCTTAATTGCACCAAATACACGACTATCTGCACTTTCTTCACGATTATCTCCCATTACCCAGTAGCTTCCTTCAGGTACTACATAAGGAAATTCAATATCGCTCCAAGAAAAAGGATAAGTGCTGTGTTCATATCTTACATATCCTGATTCATCTAGTGGTGCTCCATTTACATATACATCACCATTTTGTAGATCAACTGTATCCCCGCCTTTAGCAATAAGACGTTTTACTAATCGTTCATCACCTTCATAAAAGATTACAATTTCTCCTACTTCTGGTTCTCGTCCATATGCAGTAAATGGACTTACAATGAGATGGTCATTTATCATAATAGTTGGTATCATAGAACCACTTGGTACTTCTGTATGCATAGCTACAAAACGAATAACTAAGAGGGCAGCTAAAAGAGCCACTAATAAATCTTTACTAAAATCTAATACATTCCTTAACTTTTCCATTTTAAGGCCTTCTTTCTTAACATAATATATAATCTCCTATTTTAAAACACCTATCGTTTGAAAAGGAAAGATTTTAAAGGCACCAATTGCAATAATAGCATCTTTTGAAATAGCTCCAAAAATACGGCTATCTGCACTTCCTTCCCTATTATCTCCCATCATAAAATAAGAATCTTTTGGCACTGTATAAGGAAAGTCAATTTCACTTCCTGCATATTCTCTTGTGCTATTATATGTATGTATATAAGACGTTTCGTCTATTTCATTACCATTAATATAAACTTTACCTTCAGCTAGGTCAATTATATCTCCTGGCTCTCCTATAACTCTCTTAATTAAATGTTCTCCACCATATTCAAAAACAACAATTTCACCTTTTTTAGGCTCCCTGTAATAACTAGGTATAAGGTTTACTATTAAATGATCTCCAGGTTCTATAGTTGGAATCATAGAACCTGAAGGAATGCGTGTATGCATAATCAGAAATTGAGAAATGAGAAGCGCACTAAGTACAGCTAAAAGTGGCTCCTTCATTAACTCTAAAGTATTTTTAATCCTTTTCAATAACCTCAGTCCTCTCCTTTGAGGTCTGATGGAGTTTCTAATGTAATTTTTCCTAATTTGCCACTACGATATTCATCTAGAATAACTAGAGCAGTCCTTGTTTCATCTACTTCTCCACCAGGCACAATAAAACCACGTTTTTTACCTATCATGATAAGTATATCATAAGGACTGGATTCTGGTAAGATTTCTATTTTATAACGCTCTTCTAATTTATTTTTAAAGCGATCTTTTCCTAATTCTAAAAATCCCATTGCAAGTTCACGTGTATCAAGGATTTCATCTTTAATAGAACCTAAATAAGCTAATTTCTTGGCTACTTCTTGGTCTTCAAATTTAGGCCATAGTATACCTGGCATATCTAAAAGTTCAAAGCCTTTTTTAATTTTAACCCATTGCTTTCCGCGAGTTACACCAGGTTTATCTCCTGTTTTTGTAGAACCTTTTCCAACAAGAGAGTTAATAAACGTAGACTTACCTACGTTTGGAATACCTACAATCATAGCACGTATAGGTCTATAAATACGTCCTCTTGCTTTATCTCTTTCTATCTTTTCTCTTAACATTTCTTCAGCAGCTTGTGTTACTTCTTTCATACCTTTTCCTGATGTTGCTACAATCTCTATAACTTTTACATTTGCAGAACTGTACCAATTGCTCCACTCTTTTACTAAAGCTGGATCTGCAAGGTCTCCTTTGTTTAATACAATAAGACGCATTTTACCTTTAGTTAACTTATCGATATCAGGATTTTTGGTGCTGTAAGGAGCTCTTGCATCAAGTAACTCAATAACAATGTCAACAAGCTTAACATTCTCCTCAATGAGACGTCTTGTTTTTGTCATATGTCCTGGGTACCATTGTATTTGCATAATTTTCACCTTTATTTCTATAGTCTCTATTTATTTAAAAAAGGATTTTCCCAAAATGGCCATATACGTAAATCTATACGCCCAATAATATTTTTCTTCGGTACACATCCAATATAATTAAATCTACTGTCAATACTACTATTGTAATTATCACCTAAAACAAAATAAGAGTTATTAGGTACTGTAAAAGGGTATTTTATATCTCCTCTATGCATCATAGCATTTTCATCTGATCCATTAATAGGCTCTCCATTTATATAAAGTTGTCCATTAATATAATCAATAAGATCACCAGGTAGACCTACAATACGTTTTACAACAGGTGTCTTAATATTACCTGTGTAAAATCCAATAATATCTCCTTTTTTAGGTTCTCCTACCGTATAGACTACTTTATTGATTATAACCATATGGTTATTTTCTAATATAGGTGCCATAGACATCCCTCTAACACGTAAATTTTGTGCTAGGAAAGTAGTAATAATGACAACAACTATTGCGGCAGTTATGAAGTCTTTTAAGAACCCTAAAAGTTGGTCTTTATATTTACCCTTCATCTCTTTCATCATTAAATTTCTCTCATTTCTATACACAAAAAGGGACTATAAAAGTCCCTTTTTATTTTATTAATTGTTTTCTTACTTAATTAACTCTTTAACTTTAGCGTTTTTACCAACACGCTCACGTAAGTAGTTAAGTTTAGCACGTCTTACTTTACCACGACGAATAACTTCGATTTTCTCGATAAGTGGTGAGTGAACTGGCCATGTTTTTTCAACACCTACACCGTAAGAAAGTCTTCTTACTGTGAAGTTTTCACGAGCTCCACCATTTTGTCTTTTTAATACGATTCCTTCGAACATTTGGATACGTTCTCTTTGACCTTCTTTGATACGAGCGTAAACACGTACTGTGTCACCTACGTTAAATGGTGTTACTTCTCTGATTTGTTCGTTTTCAATAGCTCTAATAATTTCGTTCATGTCTATTTTCTCCTTTAATCTAAGATGTTCATAACCTTATATAAGGCAGAGGACCATCCGTAATAACTCTCATGAATTATAGCATGTCTTTACTAGATTTGCAACGTTTTTTTGCATATTCCTTAATAAAGCACTTTTCTTTTTCTGTTAAATTTGCCTTTTTTAAAAGATCTGGCCTTTTATTAAATGTGTTAATAATAGACATCTGTCTTCTATACTCAGCAATCTTTTTATGATTACCTGATAAAAGTACATCTGGTACAGCCTGATCTTTATAAATAGCTGGCCTTGTATATTGAGGATACTCTAAAAGACCATCTGAAAAACTTTCATCTTGGAAAGATTCAGCCTTACCTAATACCCCTGGTACTAAACGACTAATACTATCTGCTACTACAAGGGCTGCTAACTCTCCACCTGTTAAAACATAATCCCCTATTGAAACTTCATCTGTTACAATAGCATCTAAGGCACGTTGATCA
The DNA here is from genome assembly GCA_900551325.1 of uncultured Eubacteriales bacterium. GTDB lineage: Bacteria > Bacillota > Clostridia > Lachnospirales > Cellulosilyticaceae > Holtiella. The sequence continues at coordinate 33,886 of URVM01000002.1, forward strand.
ATACCTTCATAATGTCCACATAATAATACAATATGCTCTTCACTACTTAATGCTTCTGCCATATGTTGCTTCCAAGGCTGTCCTTGTGGAGACATATAAAGTACATGATTTGGTTTTACTTTAGATTCTTTCACTATATGCTCGTAACAAGAGCATACAGGATCAGCCATCATAAGCATACCAGCGCCTCCACCATAAGGATAATCATCAACTTGTAGATGTTTATTATTCGCAAAATCACGGATATTAATAGCTTCAATCTCAATCAATCCATTTTGTCTTGCACGTCCTAAAATGCTACATTTTACTGCATCTTCAATCATTTCAGGAAACAATGTCATAATGGTAATTTTCATTCCTAATCTTCCAACCCTTCTAAAAGGTGTACAAGCATTTTACCTTCAGTAATATTCACATTTAAGATACACTGTTTAATTGCTGGAATAAGAATCTCTTTTTCGTGATTACGTACTACATAAACATCATTACTTCCTGTAACTAGGATATCTACTAGTTCTCCTAAATCACGTCCTTCATCCGTTACTACCTTTAATCCATAAAGATCACATTGATAATATTCATCTTCTTTTAAAGGAAGGGCATCTTTTCTATTAATTTTAAGCGTACTATTTTTAAGTAATTCTGCATCATTCATATTATCAATCCCTTTAAATTTTAAAAGGACAAAGTTTTTATGATAACGAACAGCTTCTATTTCTTTTATTGTTTCTGTTCTACTTTGTACCACTACCTCTTTTAATTTCTCAAAACGTTTAATATCGTCTGTAGAAGGCATTACACGCACTTCGCCTTTTACACCGTGTGTATTTACGATTTTGCCTATTGTAAACATTTGTTCCATTGTTAAACTTCCTTTCGTCTATATCTTAGCACTTCACTACAAAGGCTCAATTAAGAGACTTTCTAGTCAACTGATAAGTTATCCTCTATTTGCTTAAATTATGTCTCTTTCTTATACAGTATACCCTATGTAAAGCTTTATTAAAACTTCATTTTAATGTTAATTTGTATACAATAAATAGGTTAGGGAAACCCCTAACCTATTCACTAATTTCAACAACAACTTTCTTATTAGAAGCCATTGCTGCAGATTTTACAATAGTACGGATTGCTTTTGCAATCTTTCCTTGCTTTCCGATGATTTTACCCATATCACTTGGGGCTACTTTTAGTTCTAGAATTACTCCTTGCTCGTCTTCGCGTTGTGACACAGAAACTTCTTCAGGAAAGTCAACCAATTGTTTGGCGATCACTTCAACTAAACTTTTCATCGGATACCTCCATAAGGCATTAATTACATTTCAACGCCTGATTTTTTAAGTAAAGCTTTAACTGTTTCTGTTGGTTGAGCACCATTTGCTAACCATTTTTCTACAGCTTCTTTGTTTACGCTTAATTCATTTGGTTCTTGACATGGGTTGAAGAAACCTACTTCTTCGATGAAACGACCATCTCTTGGTGAACGAGAATCTGCTACAACGATTCTATAGAAAGGAGCTTTCTTTGCACCTAATCTTTTTAAACGAATTTTTACTGCCATTTGTGTTACCTCCTAAGGTTAATGTTTTATTTTAATATTTATTTACATAAAAGGTAGTTTGAATCTATTACCTTTTTTGCCTTTCATCATACCAGAAAACTGCTTCATCATTACTTGCATTTGTTCAAATTGTTTAATGAGGCGGTTAACTTCTTGAAGATCACGCCCACTACCTTTTGCTATACGCTTCTTACGAGACATATTTATAATGCTTGGATTTTGTCTTTCTTCCTTGGTCATAGATAAAATAATAGCTTCAATATATGCTAACTGCTTATCATCTACATTGATATCTCCAAGTTTGGCTGTGTTCATGCCTGGTAACATACCAAGTATTTGGTTAAGTGGTCCCATCTTCTTAAGTTGACGCATTTGATCTAAGAAATCATCAAAGTTAAATTCAGCTTTTCTAAATTTAGCTTCTAATTCTTTAGCTTTATCTTCGTCATAATTTTGTTGTGCTTTCTCAATAAGGGTAAGTACATCACCCATACCTAAAATACGTGAAGCCATACGCTCTGGATGGAATGGTTCTAAATCACTAAGTTTCTCACCCATACCTGCGTATTTAATAGGTTTATTGGTTACAGCCTTAACAGATAATGCTGCACCACCTCTATTGTCACTATCAAGTTTTGTCATGACAATACCGTCAATACCAAGCGCTTCATTAAAGGACTCTGCTACATTTACAGCATCTTGTCCAGTCATAGCATCTACAACTAAAAGAATTTCTCTTGGTTTAACTTCAGCTTTAATGTATTTTAGTTCATCCATCAGTACTTCATCAATATGAAGTCGACCTGCTGTATCAATAAGCACTACGTCGAAGTTATTTTCTTTAGCATAAGCCATACCTGCTACTGCAATATCTACAGGGTTATGATCTACCCCTAAAGAAAATACTGGGATATTAACTTGTTTACCTACTTTCATAAGCTGTTCAATAGCAGCTGGACGATAGACGTCACATCCTACTAATAAAGGTCTTTTACCTTGTGATTTAATAAGAGCGGCTAATTTACCACTTGTTGTAGTCTTACCAGCACCTTGAAGCCCTACCATCATAATAGGTGTAATCCCTTTAGAAGCAAAAGTTATTTTGCTTTGTGTCCCACCCATAAGTGAGACAAGTTCATCATTAACAATTTTGATTACTTGTTGTCCTGGTGTTAAACTTTCTAGTACTTCTGAGCCAACTGCACGCTCTTCTATTGTTTTGATAAATTGCTTAACTACCTTAAAGTTAACGTCCGCTTCTAAGAGAGCTAATTTAACTTCTCTTAAGGCGATTTTTACATCTTTATCGCTAAGCTTCCCTTTACTTTTAAGCTGTTTAAAAACTTCTTGTAATTTGGTTGATAATTGATCAAAGGCCATTTGGGGAAGTCCTCCTACATTTCACTTGACAATTCTTCAAGAAGTGCAATAGCTTCTTGTAATTGCCTATCTTTTTCTATTTCACCTAAGGGTGAACATTGTATAAGTTTATCTTTTACCTCTGTAAGAGTCTTTTCTTGTTTTACATATTTTCTCCACAAACCAAGTTTAGCTTCTAGATCTAACATCTTCTGCTCAGCTTTCTTAATTGTGTCAAAAACACTTTGGCGGCTAATATTGTACGTAGTAGCGAGTTCACCGAGAGATAAATCATCGAAATAATAACGCATCAGTAAGTCTCGTTGTTTGTCTGTAAGCAATGACTCATAGAAATCATACAAATAACTGACTTCAACAAACTTCTCCATACAACACCCCCTAGCTGTCAGCCCTTTTTACTTTACAGATGAATTATAAAGAATAACTTATACTTTGTCAACTCTAAATTCTACATTTATTTGAAAATATTAATTCCCTAACGTTCAAACAATGCTGCTGCAAAAGCTGCTGGGTCAAATGGTTGAAGGTCATCTATTTTTTCACCTACACCAATATATTTAACTGGTACATTTAAATTCTCACAAATACCCACTACAGCTCCACCTTTAGCAGTACCATCTAACTTAGTTAAAATAATACCATCTACATTTGCTACTTCTTTAAATACTTTTACTTGTGAAATAGCATTTTGTCCTGTTGTAGCATCAAGTACAATAAGTACTTCTTTATGTGCTTCTGGATACTCTCTTTCAATAATACGTCCCATTTTTTCAAGTTCTTTCATTAAGTTAGCTTTATTTTGAAGACGTCCTGCTGTATCACAAATTAATAAATCACATTTTCGAGCTTTAGCTGCCTTAATACCATCAAAAACTACAGATGCTGGGTCTGACCCTTCCTCATGCTTAATAAGTGGAACACATGAACGGTCTGCCCAGATTTGGAGCTGCTCAATAGCTGCTGCTCTAAATGTATCTGCTGCTGCTAAGATAACGTTTTTATTTTCTTCTTTAAATTGATGTGCTAATTTACCAATGGTTGTGGTTTTACCTACACCATTCACACCAATAACTAAGATTACATTAGGTTTTCCTTCTTCAATAAGAGGTTTCCATTCATGAGCGGTTAAAATACCTGTAATAATGTCTTGTAACGCCTTTTTAAGATCATTTGGTTCTATAATCTTTTCTTCTTTAACTTTTTTACGTAGTTTTTCCATAATATTCATTGTGGTCTCTACACCAAAGTCAGCCATAATTAAAGCTTCTTCTAACTCTTCATAAAGATCTTCATCTATTTTCTTAAAGTTACTTAAAACATCATCTACAGCTCCTAAAAACTGATCTCTTGTTTTTGTCAACCCATTAATAAGTTTGGAGAAAAAACCTTTCTTTTTAGGCGCTACTTCTTCAGTTGCTTCTACTACTTTTGCTTCAGTTTCTGCTTTAGCTACTGCTTCTGCTGCCTTTGTTTCTTCCTCTGCTTTAGCTGCTGCTTCTGCTGCCTTGGCTTCTTCCTCTGCTTTAGCCGCTAATTCTGCTGCCTTAGCTTCTTCCTCTGCTCTTGCTGCTGCTTCTGCTGCCTTGGCTTCTTCCTCTGCTTTAGCTGCTAATTCTGCCGCCTTGGCTTCTTCCTCTGCTTTAGCCGCTAATTCTGCTGCCTTTGTTTCTTCCTCTGCTTTAGCTGCTGCTTCTGCTGCCTTGGCTTCTTCCTCTGCTTTAGCCGCTAATTCTGCTGCCTTAGCTTCTTCCTCTGCTCTTGCTGCTGCTTCTGCTGCCTTGGCTTCTTCCTCTGCTTTAGCTGCTTCTGCCGCTTTGGCTTCTTCCTCTGCTTTAGCCGCTGCTTCTGCTGCCTTGGCTTCTTCCTCTGCTCTTGCTGCTGCTTCTGCCGCCTTGGCTTCTTCTAACTTATGGTTAGCATCTGATTCATTATAGTTTTCTTGTACACTTTGTACTTCTTCTTTTGTTGTTTCTTCTTTTCTCTTAAAAAGTTTCTTAAAAAATGACACACCTAGTCCTCCTTAACTTGTCTTCTTATCTAAATATTTTGTCGCCTCTTCAAGTTTAATTGAAAGGACAGTTGAAACCCCTCGTTCCTGCATTGTTACACCATACAATGTATCCGCACGTTCCATAGTACCTTTTCTATGTGTAATAACAATGAATTGTGTTTCTTTTGAAAGGCTTCCTAAGTACTCTGCAAAACGTAATACATTGGCATCATCAAGAGCAGCTTCTATCTCATCTAGTACACAAAACGGAGATGGTTTTAACTTTAATATACCAAATAATAGGGCTATTGCTGTAAGAGTTCTTTCTCCACCTGATAAAAGAGTCATATTTTGAAGTTTTTTACCTGGTGGTTTTGCTATAATTTCAATACCTGATTCTAGAATATTATCTTCATCTACTAATTGTAAGAAAGCCATACCACCTCCAAACAATTCTTTAAAGACATAGCTAAAGTTTTCTGCAATAACACTAAACTGTTCTCTAAAAATCTCATGCATTTTAGCTGTTAATTGATTAATTAACTCTATTAAGGCTTCTTCTGCCTTTTCAATATCTTGTCTTTGGGTAGATAAAAATTCAAAGCGAGTTCTTGTCTCTTCAAATTCAGCTACTGCATTTACATTTACATGACCAATTACTTTAATTTGTGCACGTAAACGGTCACTATCCTTTTTCATTTCACTTAGAGAGCCTACTTCTTTTTTAAATGGTAAACAAGCTGAATATGTGAGCTCATATTGTTCCCACATCATATCACTTAATTTCTTTTCTTCTAATTCTACCATTTCTTTCTTAGTTGTAAGCCTATAGTTTTCTTCTTTCAAATTACTTATCTGCTCTGTTAATTTTGTTAACTGAGTTTCTAGGCTCACTAATGTTTCTTCTAACTGAACACGTGATTGTTCCAAATTAATTCTGGCTTGTTTAGAAACTTCTATAGCTTGTCCAATTTCTAAAATTTTCTCTCTAGCCTCTTCAATACTTAAAACAATACACTTCTCATCTTCAAGAAGAGCATCTTTACGCTCAACAATACCTAAATGTTGTTCATCTGTATTTTGAAGATTTTGCTCTAGTGCCTTAATTTGCTCTTCTATATGCTTACGATTTTGGATTAAAGTAGATAAACCTATCTTTTCTTCTGTTAATTCATCCCTTAATGCTTCACGCTGAGCTTTTAAAGTTTCAAGCTCTATTTCTAAAGCCTTTAATCCTTCTTGATTTACAGTAATTGTCTCTTCCAATGCTTTAATTTTATCATAGATAGCTTGTTTTCCTTTAGAAGAAGTTTCTTTAGCTTCCTCGATTGAAAGTTTCTCTTCTACTAACTGAAGTTGAGACTGCTTAGTTAATTTTAGGCTGTTTTCTCCCTTATCAATTTCTAAGATAATATTTTTTTCAGTTTCCTTTAGTTCTTCACATTTCTTATAAAGAACTTCCCATTCTGCCCTTAAAGTTTCTTTTTCAACTTCATATTTTTTAAGTGTATTACTAAGTGTAATTGTCTCTTGTTCTAACTGTACATATTCTTCTTGAAGCTCTTTCAATTCTCTTGTACGAGCAAAAATGTTATTTTTATTATTCTTACTTGCCCCACCACTTAAAGAACCTCCTGCATGGAAAACCTCTCCATCCAAGGTTACAATCTTGTAACGATATTTATATTTACGGGCAATTGTTGAAGCATGGTTCATATCATCTACAATTAGAATACGCCCTAGTAAATTATCTATAACAGGCTTGTATAAATTCTCAAAAGTTACAACTTCACTACCAAGTCCTAAAAAACCTGGTTCCATACGTAAGTTATCTATATCTTGTACACTACCAAAAGCCTGAATCGTATCTAATGGTAAGAAGGTTACTTTGCTAATATTACGCTCTTTCATTAACCCAATCATTGCTTTTGCATCTTGTTCCGTTTCGGTTACAATGTTTTGCATAGCTCCACCAAGTGCTGTAACAATAGCAATTTCATATTGTTTTGGCACTTCAATAACATCCGCTGTAATACCCAAAATACCCTTCCAACGCCTTGCATCTTGCTTCTTTATAGTAAGCACTTGCTTAACACTTTGATAATATCCTTCAAAATCATTTTTAACCTGTTCTAACCAACCAATTTGACGTTTAGCTTGTTCCTTCTTTTGTGCATTTGTATGCCAGCTTCGTTCAACCTTTGTAAGTTCTTCCTCAAGTTCTTTTCTTTTATTATCTAGATTATTGAAAGCCACCTGTGTTGTTTTAAGCGCTTCAATAGTTTCTTTTTCTTTCTTACGTTGTACTTGTAAGTTTACCTCTTGATGTGTAATTTCACTATTTAAAGTTTGAACAGCTTCGGATAATTGACTATATCGATAATCCATCTGTTCTTCCATTGAACTTTGCTTATCTATTTCAGATTTTAAAAGGTCAATCTGGTGAATTTTATCAAACACCTCTGACTTAGAGCTCTCTAAGCTTTTTTCCTTTAGTTCTAAATCTTTTTGTCCATTTTCAAATTCTCGTTCTTTTTTTCCTAAGCGTTCACGTTTAATAGATTCTTCTAACTCTAAAGCTGTATTTTTTGCTTTTAAAACTTGATGCTCATTTTGCATCATTTCTTTATAGTCTTGTTGCTTTTTAGTATCTTTATCTATTTGTTCAATAAGCTGATGAATACTACTAATACGCTCTTCATTAATACGAATAGTGGATTCTTGTTGCTGTTGTTCTTTTTCTAGACTACTTATATGTCCTAAAAGGTTCTCTAGCTCAGCAAAAAGTGCTTCACGCTTTTCTTTACTTTGAACTTGCTTCCTACTTACTTCTTCTTTTTGTTTATTAGTTTCTTGAAGCTCTTGACCTAATGCTATAAGATTATCATTTAATTTCTTTGTATCTTCTTTAATACGTTCAACTTCTTCTATATAGAGGTTAATATCTATTGTTTTTAATTCATCTTTAAGTTTCCAGTAAGACTTTGTCTTTTCGGCCTCTTTTTCAAGAGGTTCCAACCTAGATTCAATCTCACTCATAATATCATGAATACGAAGTAAGTTTTCACGTTCTTTTTCTAGTTTACGTTCTGCTTCTTGACGACGTACTTTATACTTATAAATCCCTGCAGCTTCTTCAAATAAACTACGACGGTCTTCAGGTTTAGAACTTAATATTTTATCAATTTGACCTTGTCCAATGATAGAATATCCTTCTTTACCTATTCCTGTATCCATAAAAAGCTCTTGTATATCTTTAAGCCTACAATTAGATCCATTAATAAAGTATTCACTTTCACCCGATCTATAAACTCGTCTTTTAATCACTACTTCTGAATACTCAATAGGAAGAACATGATCCTCATTTTTAATACACATGGATACTTCTGCATAACCTAGAGATTTTCTTTTCTCAGTTCCTGCAAAAATAATATCTTCCATTTTTGTACCACGGAGTGTCTTAGCACTTTGCTCCCCAAGCACCCATCTAATGGCATCTGCTACGTTACTCTTACCACTTCCATTAGGCCCAATAACGGCTGTAATCCCCTTAGGAATGTTAAGCTTCACCGCATCTCCGAAAGACTTAAATCCATGTATCTCTATTTTATCTAGATACATATATCACCTCAAAATTATTTTTCTAATCCTTTAAGTGCGATTTGCGCTGCATGTTGCTCAGCTTCTTTTTTACTTTTCCCTACCCCTTGTCCTAGGCAAACTTCTCCATGATATACGGCCACATAAAAGTCCTTGTCATGGTCTGGACCTTTCTCATCTACTACTTCATAGTGAAGAGGTTGGAGACTTTCTTTTTGAATATTTTCTTGTAAGATAGTCTTGAAATCTGTATACAATGCATCAACTGACAAATGGTCTACATTATTAATAAGGGTTGATGTTAAAAAGTCTACAACATTTTCAAACTGTCCATCTACAAAAATTGAACCTGTAACAGCTTCAAATGCATCTGCAAGAATAGAGTTGCGTGTACGCCCCCCCGTCATCTCCTCTCCTTTTCCAAGTAAAATGTAATTACCTAACTCCATAAGACGAGCTGTCTTAGCAAGAGAGCCTTCACATACAATACTAGCACGTATTTTAGACAAGTCACCTTCTGGCATAGTAGGATACTTATCAAATAAATACTTACTAATAATAAGGTCCAAAATAGCGTCACCTAAAAATTCTAAACGCTCATTATCTTTAATTTGACTATTACGATGTTCATTGGCAAAAGATCTATGTGTAATAGCATTCTTTAAGTTTTCTAAGTTATTAAATTTGTAACCAATTCTTTTTTCAAGTTCTAAAAGTTTATCTTGACTTATTATATTTCCTGATTTTTTGTGCATATTTATCGCTCCTAATTTTAACAAATAACACATTTTAAATAGATTGTTGAATAGTTAAAGATTTTACCTATTTAACACTCCATTTAAGATATGCGAAAAGCCCCGCAAAGCGAGGCTATTTACTAATCTAATCCATTTGCTTGTTTGATGAATTCTACTACGTCCCCTACTGTTGCAATATCTTCTGCATCTTCGTTGGAGATTTCCATATCAAATTCTTCTTCTAACGCCATTATAATTTGAAAAATATCCAGAGAATCTGCATTGAGGTCATCCGTAAAAGATGTTTCTAATGTTACATCTCCTTCTGAAATATTAAGCTGTTCACTAATTATTTCTCTGACTTTCTCAAATACCATACTAACACCTCTTATAAAATTTATACTTTGATAATATTATATACATGTTTTGTAGTCAATATTATTTTAAACTAAATTTTGAAGCTATTTTTTCTACTAACTGGTCTTCAATAAATTGTTCTGTCTGTAAAATAGTAGCATGAATTTGTTCTGCCTTAGAATTACCATGTGTTTTAACAACAAGGCCATTTACACCAAGCAGTGGTGCACCACCCTTTGTAGCATAATCAAATTTTCCTTTAATATTCTTAATGCCTTTCATCATAAGCACTGCTGCAAGTTTAGTTATCCAACTACGTTTGAATTCTGTTTTAAGCATAGAGAATACCCACATGCCAAAACCTTCCATAAACTTGAGCACTACATTTCCAACAAAAGCATCACAAACTAAAACATCTGCTACACCTGAAGGAATTTCTCTTGCCTCAATATTTCCGATAAAGTTTACCTTATCGTCTTCTTTAAGCAATTGGTATGCTTCTTTTGTTAAGTTATTACCCTTCTCTTCTTCAGTACCTACATTAATAAGCCCTACTTTAGGATTTTTTATATGCATGCACTCTTCCATATATACTGTACCCATACGGGCAAACTGAGTTAAATAAGAAGGTTTAGAGTCCATATTGGCTCCACAATCGATGAGTAATGAATTCCCTGTTTTTGTTGGAATAATTGGTGCTAAAGCTGGACGCTCTACTCCTTTTATACGACCAACAATTAAGGTTCCTCCCGCTAAAAGAGCACCAGAGTTTCCTGCTGAAACAAAGCCATCTACTTTTTTATCTTTTACAAGATTTAAGCCTACAACCATTGAAGAATCTTTCTTAGTACGAATGGCACTAACAGGATGGTCCTCCATTGTAATACAGTCTTTGGCATCTACTATTTCAATTTTACTTGAATCATATGTAGTGCCTTTAAGCTTTTGGCGAATGACTTCTTCGTTTCCTACCAACACAAGTGTACTTTTAATTTCTTTTGAAGCCGTTATACATCCTTTAATAACTTCATCCGGTGCATAATCTCCGCCCATAACATCTACTGCTATTTTTGGCATTTTCATCACCCTTTATCTTTTACTACAAATCAATCATATATGCAAAAAGACAGCATATAGCTGCCTTCTTGCCGAAAATTAATCTACTTTAACTACAACGCGATTAGCGTAAGAACCACATGCTTTACAAACACGGTGTGGCATCATAAGTTCACCACATTTAGAACATTTAACTAAGTTAAGTGGAGAAAGTTTCCAATTTGCTTTACGTTGGTTTCTTCTTGCTTTACTAGTCTTTCTTTTTGGTACTGCCATGTTAACACCTCCTCAGTTGCTATTCTTTGCTATCAAGACAAAAAATATCTTTTAGCGCCTCTAGTCTTGGATCGATGTCAGCTCTATCACATTTACATGTGTTCTCATTCAAGTTGGCACCGCATTTTAAGCACATACCTTTACAGTCGTCTTCACAAAGAGCCTTCATTGGCATGGCCATCGCAATACTTTCCAAAATAGAATCTGACAAGTCTATACTAGATTTTGTCACACGTTTAATATCCTCGTCCTCTAAAAGCTCTTGTTCGCTATTAGAAAACTGGTCATCAAGCATGGCATGAAGAGGATACTCAAACGTACGCATGCAACGATCACAAACCATTTGTAATGTGACATCGACATAACCTGTTACGGTAAAAAGCTCTTGTCTTTTTTCGATTGTCCCATATACTCTTGCTTTATAATCTGTCACCTTGCTTAACAAACGTAGATTTGGCAAAGAAATTTCCACTTCTTTATCAAATTCTAGAGTGTCTTGTTTTGTAAGTGTCTGGATATTTATTATCATTCGTTTTCACTCCACTAGGTAACACTTCTGTAATTATACATAGCTTAGGATATTTTGTCAATGCATTATTTATTGAGTAATCTTTTAGCATCTCTTGCAATCATAAGTTCTTCGTTAGTTGGGATTAATAACATACGAACTTTTGCATTGTCAGTTGATAAGTCTTTTTCTACGCCACGGCATTTGTTTTTCTCAATATCCATTTCAACGCCTAACCATGTAAGCATATTTGCTATTTCTTCTCTCATAATAGCATTGTTTTCGCCAAGACCACCTGCGAAACAAATAGCGTCTACACCGTTCATAATTGCTGCATATGCACCAATGTATGATACTAAACGATGTTGATATGCATCCATAGTGAAACGTGCAGCTTCATTACCTGCTACAACACCATCTTCGATTTCTCTAAAGTCACTACCCATTTCTGATAATGCAAGTACACCTGATTGTTTGTTAAGCATAGTATCGATTTCTTTTGCACTCATACCTTCTTTTTCCATTAAGAAAGGAACGATAGCTGGATCGATATCACCTGAACGTGTACCCATTACAAGACCTGCAAGTGGAGTAAAGCCCATTGATGTTTCAACAGATTTACCATTTTTAACAGCACATACACTTGCACCATTACCTAAGTGACATACAATAATTTTTGAGTCTTCTACTGGCTTACCAATCATCTCAGCTGCTCTTTGTGATACATATTTGTGTGATGTACCATGGAAACCGTATTTACGAACACCGTATTTTTTATAGTATTCTTGTGGAATAGCATACATGAAAGCTTCTTTTGGCATTGTTTGGTGGAAAGCAGTATCAAATACAGCTACCATTGGTACACCTGGCATAAGTTCTTCACATGCACGAATACCAATTAAGTTTGCTGGGTTATGAAGAGGTGCAAGTTCGCAACATTCTTCAATAGTTTTAATAACTTCATCTGTGATTACTACAGAATCTGTGAATTTTTCACCACCATGTACAATACGGTGACCTACTGCATTGATTTCATCCATTGAAGATACACAAGCTGTTTCTCCTGTTGAAATCATTTCGATCATTTTTTCTAAAGCTTCTTTATGTGTATGGAATTCACATGCAACTTTTACAGTATCTTTACCTTCTGTTGTATGTTTAATAAATGAGCCATCGATTCCAATTCTTTCACAAATACCGATAGCAAGTACACTTTCATTTTCCATGTTTAATACTTGATACTTAAGTGATGAACTACCACAGTTTACGACTAAAACGTTCATTGAACTCTCTCCTTAAAAATAAATTTAATTTGTTACTTATTTATTTTGAGCTTGTACAGCTGTAATTGCTACTACACCTACAATATCTTCTGCACTACAACCTCTTGATAGGTCATTAACAGGTTTTGCAATACCTTGTGTTATAGGGCCATAAGCTTCAGCTTTAGCAAGACGTTGTACAAGTTTGTAACCAATATTACCTGCATCTAAATCAGGGAAAACAAGAACATTTGCTTTTCCAGCTACTTTACTTTCTGGTGCTTTAGCTCCGCCTACTTCTGGTACAATTGCAGCGTCAAGTTGAAGTTCACCATCTACAGTAAGTTCTGGATATTCAGCTTTTGCAATACGTGTTGCTTCTACTACTTTATCTACATCAGCATGTTTTGCACTACCGTATGTAGAATGTGAAAGCATAGCAACAACTGGCTCTTCACCAACTAATTGTTTAAAGCTTTTTGCTGAGCTTTCTGCAATTGCTGCAAGTTCTTCTGCATTTGGATTTTGGTTAAGTCCGCAGTCAGAGAATACAAAAATACCATTTGAACCTAATTCACAGTTTGGAACATCCATAATGAAGAAAGCTGATACAAGTTTTGTATTTGGTGCTGTTTTTAAAATTTGAAGACATGGTCTTAGTACGTTTGCAGTTGAGTTTACTGCACCAGCAACCATACCATCTGCTTTACCCATCTTAACCATCATTACACCTAGGAATAAAGCATCTTTATTAAGAAGCTCAGTTGCTTTTTCTGTTGTCATTCCTTTTGAACCACGAAGTTCAACAAGCTTTTCGATGTAAGCATCCATCTCTTCAAAGCTTTGTGGATCAATAATCTCAGCTTTATTTAGGTCTAATCCATTTGCTTTATCTAAAATTTCATCTCTATTTCCAATAAGAATAAGATTAGCAATTTCTTCTTTTAAAATAGTATGCGCTGCATTTAATGTACGCATATCTCCTGTTTCTGGTAATACAATTGTTTTTATTTGACTTTTTGCACGTGCTTTAATTGAATCTAAAAAAGACATACTAAAACCCCTTTCAAATTTTTCCTTTTCTATTCCTCTTTACATATTATATAAAATGTATCTCGTGTATACAAGAGTGAATTTGAAAAAATTCGTCTTTTTTTGCAGTATAGGTCTTTAATCTCATCATACTTTAAGTTAAAATAAAACCTATTGAATGATTTATAGGAGGTTTTTATGCATATTATAGGCATTGTTGTTGAATATAACCCCTTTCATAATGGACATCTCTATCAAATTGAACAAATACGTAATAAGTATCCGAAAAGTGCAATCCTAGTTGTTATGAGTGGTCATTTCTCTCAGCGTGGGCTACCTTGCATAGCAGATAAGTATACACGTGCTCAAATGGCTCTGTCTTGTGGTGTAAATTTAGTTTTAGAACTTCCAACTGTTTATGCTACTTCAAGTGCAGAACGTTTTGCCGAAGCTGCTATTAATACATTACATCTTTCTGGTATAGTAGATACACTATGCTTTGGAAGTGAAACCTCTGATTTATCCTTAATGGATGAACTTGCAAATTTACTTGTTCATGAACCACCTTTTATATCTACACAGCTTAAGGTCTATTTAAATGCAGGCGAAAGTTATCCAAGAGCTCGCCTTTTAGCATTACAAGACTATTTAAAGACCTCTAATACACCTTCTCATTATGAGAATCTAGATGCTCTACTTAGTCAACCTAATAATATTTTAAGTATTGAATATCTAAAAGCACTAAAACGTATTCAATCTTCTATTACCCCTTTTAGCATACAACGTCAAAGTTCTAATTATCATGATATAAACATTGAGGGTCCAATTGCTTCTGCTACTGCTATTCGTCATCAAATAAAAAAAGGAGAGTTACAGTTAGCCCAAGATACTATGCCTCAAAAAGCCTTTAATCTTCTTACTGAATCTTCAGCAAAAGAAGTACTCCTAGATGATTATACTGAGCTTTTTCACTATAAGATGATTATGTCCAACCTAGAAACTTTATATGCGACATGGGATGTACCAAAAAGCTTAATTAATTCTCTTATCCATGCTTCAAAAACTTTTTGTCCACTTTCTCAAATTGTAGATCATGTAACTTCTAAAACTTATACACGTGCCACAGTTCAACGTGCCATTCTTCGCATTCTATTAGAAGTAAATACAAAAGACATGGATGCCTTAAAAGAAATAAATTGGATTCCTTATTTACATGTATTAGCTTGTCGTAAAGATTCTACTCATTTACTCTCAAAGCTTTCTACAAATTGCAAGCTACCGCTTCTTATTAATGTTGGAAAAGACTATAACAAACTTACTCCTCTTGGCAAAACCCTTTTTGACTATGAAATGAAAGCTAGTAAACTTTATGCTCTGCTCTGTCAAACACCAAACATAGCAGAAAAAGATTTTACTCATCATCCTATTTTGAAATAACCTCTAAATAATTTAATAACAGCTCCTACAAAAGGAGTTGTTATTTTTTTTATAGGCTTGTCATACACTTTATAAAGCCCTCTAGGGTCATATAAAGCTTCATTAAAGGAGATACACTTATGCGTAAAGGACTTATAGCTTGTCTTATTATTAGTCTCATAGCCATCATGCTCATAGAACCTAGTCTATGTATTGAAGGGGCTACCTCTGGACTACTTCTGTGGTTCCAAAAAGTTTTACCCTCTTTATTACCTTTCATTATATTAATTAATTTACTTTGTTTTTTAGGGATAATATTTAAATTAAGTCTACCACTTCACCCTCTTACAACAAAACTCTTAGGGCTATCTGGTAGTAGTTTTATCATTTTTATATTAGGTCTTGTAAGTGGCTATCCTATGGGGGCTAAATTAACAAAGAACTTACTTGATTCTAATGAGCTTAGCTATGAAGAAGCACAAAAAAATCTTTGTTTTGCTTGTAATTGTGGACCTCTTTTTATAGTAGGTACCATTGGTACTCTTATGTTAGGCAATCCAAGTATTGGTTATTTCTTGCTTCTTATTCATATTTTATCTGCTTCTATTATGCTACTTCTAAGCCGCTTTTATAAAGTACCATCTATCAAGAAAACTGCTTCATCTATTAAAACATCCTCTAAGATGAGTTTTTCTATGGCTTTTACCTCTTCCATTCAAAATGGAATGGACACCATTGTTTATGTAGGGGGATATATTATTTTTTTCTCTATGCTTATTAATCTTTTAGCTCATTCTCCTATCTACAAACAGTTTATATCTCTTTTAAGTAATCTACTACATATAGATGGTACAAGTATACAAATCTTTTTCCTAAGCCTATTAGAATTTTCAAGTGGAAGTGCTCTCTTATCTCATACACTCACAAAATCTCCTACTTTATTGGCCTTGCTTTCCGCTCTAGTAGCTTTTGGTGGTATCTGTGTACTTTTTCAAACTCAATATGTTCTCCAAGACTCAGGACTATCCATTGCCCCCTATTTATATGCTAAAATTTTACAAGGCTTACTGGCTTTTTTACTTACCTTTATTATCCTTCCCTTTTGGAATCATTTTTCATTTCTTATGCCTATAAACTTTTCTTTTATATGGCTTATTTTTCTTATTGTACATATGGTTTTAATTTTTCTATTTTATAAAGGTTTAAATAGGTATCCCCAAATATAAAAGGCTATTGCATTTTGCAATAGCCTTTTATTATTCTTCTCTATTATCTTGTATTTGCATTGGTGCTGGATGAATCATATCCTTAAGTTCTTGTCTGTGATCATATAGAATACGTAGTTCGTTTGTAATATAACCTTCAAAGTTTTGAGCTTCTTTATGAATAGCTTCTAAAGTAGCCTTTAAACGTTGCTCAACTACTTTTACTGTTTCATTAGCATACTCTATAGCACCAATACGAATTTCTCTTGAGTCTTTACGTGCATTTTCTAATATCATTTGTGCACGTTCTTCAGCATATTTAGTAATCTCATGTTGCTCAATCATTTTTTGTAACGTTTCTTGAGCTTCTTGAATAATAAGTTGTGCTTCACTTTGCGCTTCTGCTAAGATCTTATTACGTTCATCAACGATCCAAACGGATTGTTGAATTTCATTAGGCAGCTTCATACGCATATCTTTAATACATTCAAAAAATTCCTCACGGTCAATAGATACTTTATTGCCAATAAAACTGGTTTTCCCCTCTTCTAACATGTCTTCCATTTGATCAAGTAAAGACATAATTTCTGCTTCTTTTGTGTATTCCACTTACTTCTCCTCCTCTTGGAATTTTCTCTCTACTACATCAGCTACATATTCTGGAACAAGATCATGAAAATGTCCCTTAAACCTAACAAGTTCTCTTACTGTACTTGAACTTAAAAATGAATATTGTGTATCAGTTACTAAGAAAATAGTTTCAACACTTGGTAATAAGTTTTTATTAATTTGAGCCATTTGCATTTCATATTCAAAATCCGTCATAGCTCTTAAACCACGAATAATAACATTTGCTTTTTTAGCTTTAGCATAGTCTACTAAAAGCCCTGAAAAAGTTTCTACTTTTATATTGTCAATGTAGGACATGCTCTTTTCAATCATGTCCATACGCTCTTTAGTCGTAAACATACCTTCACCTTTATGAGGGTTAGTTAGAACAGATACATAAAGAACATCTACTAATTTTGCTCCCCTCTCTATAATGTCCATATGCCCTTTTGTTATGGGATCAAAACTACCTGGATAAACACCTATCTTCACGCTACTCTATCCTTTCAAAAAAACTTAATGTTGTCGTTTTATAAACCTTCTCCCTAATCAACTCAAATTGCTCAAATTGAATAGGCTGAGAAGTTGTCCCTCTTTCAAGAATTATATATCCTCCTGGATTTAATAAATTGTATTCATAAATACTTTTAAAAATACATTCTATTCCTTCCATTCCATAAGGAGGATCCATAAAGATAATGTCAAACTTCTCATTTTTTTGTTGTAATTTTTGTAATGCTGTATATATATCTATATTATACACTATTGCATCATCTTGCAATCTTGTTTTTTCTAAATTTTTGGAAATACACTTTAAAGCTGAAGGATTATGTTCTACCATGACAGCCTTCTTCGCTCCACGACTTAAGGCTTCAATGGCAATACCACCACTTCCACTGAATAAATCAAGGAAGTTACATCCTGGTATATCAAAGCTTATCATGTTAAAAAGTGTTTCCTTAATACGATCAATTGTTGGACGAGTATTTTGTCCTTCAGGTGCTTCTAATTTAGTTCCTCTATTTTTTCCACTTATTACACGCACGTTTTGTCTCCTTTACTTCAAGCTTCAAGGCGTATTATACCTTATATGCTTATTCTTGTCACCCTTAATTCCTTTACAGTGCTTTATGCATTTGTTCACCTTCAGTATAATGAAGTAATTTTGTTTTCATTCCTTCATGAAGTGGATGACTTAAATCTGGGTCTTGTCTAAGAACTTCCTGTGCTGCTTTTTGAGCAACTTTTAAAACTTTAGCATCCGTATAAAGATTGGCTATTTTCATCTCTGGTAAACCATGTTGCTTCGTTCCAAAGAAATCTCCAGGTCCCCTTAACTTTAAGTCTGTATCTGCAATAACAAAACCATCTGTACTTTCTTCCATAATTTTTAAACGTTTCTTTGTTACCTTATTTTTGGAGTCACTTACAAGAACACAGTAGGACTGATGTTTACCACGACCTACACGTCCTCTTAACTGATGTAGTTGGGCAAGTCCAAAGCGTTCTGCATTTTCTATCATCATAACCGTTGCATTAGGTACATTTACCCCTACCTCTACAACTGTTGTTGAAACAAGAATATGAATATCTCCTTTTGCAAATTGCTCCATTACTTGATTTTTTTCTTTTGGCTTCATTTTTCCATGCAAGATTCCTATTTCAAAGTGTGGAAAAACTTGTTCCTTTAAATATGCAGCATATTCTGTTACACTTTTTAACTCACTTTGCTTCTCATTTTCCTCTACCATAGGACAAATAATATAACATTGCCTTCCTTCTCGTATATGTTTTTCCATAAAGCTATAAATACGTGCATGATAAGAAGAATCTACTGCATTTGTTTTAATAGGTTGTCTACCAGGTGGTAATTCATCAATAACAGATATATCCATATCACCGTAGAGAATAAGTGCCAAAGTTCTTGGAATAGGTGTAGCTGTCATAACAATTACATCTGGTGTTTCTCCTTTTTCTGAAAGCTTTAACCTTTGTCTTACACCAAATCGGTGCTGTTCATCTGTTATAACAAGGCCTAACTTTGGAATTTCCACATTGTCTTCTATAAGAGCGTGCGTTCCTACAATAAGTTGGATGTCTCCTTCTTTAAGACCAGCTAAAATCTCACGTTTTTCTTTAGCAGTTGTTGAACCTGTTAAAAGAGCTACCTTAATTTCAAAGGCTTTAAAAACTTCTTCTAAAAACTCAAAGTGTTGCTTAGCTAGTACTTCTGTTGGTGCCATAAGTGCACCTTGATAACCATTTTTTATAACAATAAACAAACTAGCTGCTGCAATAACAGTTTTCCCTGAACCTACATCCCCTTGTACAAGCCTATTACCTGCATAGGGGCTCTTTAAGTCTTTTACAATTTCATTCATTACTCGTTTTTGAGCTCCTGTTAATTCAAAAGGTAGGCTCTCTATAAAATTCATAAAATTTTCAGGTAATCGTTTACTTCTTCCTTTAGTACGTGCAAGGAAGTCTGACTTAAGAACAAATAAACTCATCTGTAAAAAGAATAACTCTTCAAAAACGAGACGCTTACGTGCCTCAAAGAATGATTCATTATGACTTGGAAAATGAATGTTAGTAAGTGCAAACTGCTTACTTTTTAAATCATACTTTTCTCTTAAGTATTCTGGAAGTGGATCCTCTATTTCAGGTAAGGCTAAACTTAAGGCTTGTTCAATAAGTTGTCTGATTACCTTTTGTGAAAGTTTTTGTGTAGTAGGATAGATAGGTGTAATTTTTCCTGTTGTACCTTCCTTACCATTTTCTATTTTTTCATATTCAGGGCTTTCCATTTCAATGCGCCCATACTGTCTTCTTATTTTCCCATAGAAATTATAGGTATCTCCTACAACAAAATTATTTTTCATATAGGGTTGTCCATAGAAAACTACATAAATACTTCCTGTAGCATCTTTTACACGGAATTTAACAATAATCTTATAACCTTTTTTCATAATTTCAGGTTTAGAAGCTACAGTTGCAACTATATTATTAGTTTCATCCATTATAGTATCTGCAATGTTTGTAACCTCTCTTCGGTCTTCATATTCACGTGGGTAGTGTTCTACAAGATCTTCAACTGTCTCTATACCTATTTTGTTGAACTTTCTTATAGTTTGCTCGCCTACACCTTTTAAATCCATAATGGAGTTTGTAAGGAACATGATTTCACTCCTTTAATTTATTAGTCAAAAAGGGCTGACAACAAAATTTTAGTACTCATTTTGCGTCAGCCCCTTCTCATTTAAATTATTCTGCTGAAATCATAAAGTAATAAACAGGTTGACCACCTGAATGTACTTCTACATCGGCATCTTCAAAACTACTTTCAGCTATTTGCACATAATCTTGTGCTTGTTCTTCAGTAATTTCTTCACCATAGTAAATTGTAATAATCTCAGCTTCTTCATTCATTTTCTTAAGAAGTTGTGCAAAGGTTTCTTTAAGATCTTTATTGTGTACCACAATATTACCCTCTAAAATACCTAAGTATTCACCTTCTTTAATATCTTGCCCCTCGATTGTTGTATCTCTAACAGCAATAGTAATTTGGGCTGTTTCTACACTTGAAATAGCCTCATTCATCGCTTCAACTACTTCATCAACGGCACTACTTTCATCATAACTTACCATAGCAGTAATACCTTGTGGAATAGTCTTAGAAGGTACAACATGTACATGACATTCTGTTTCTATTTGAGCTGCTTGTTCAGCGGCTAAAATAATATTTTTATTGTTAGGTAAGATAATAACTTCTTCTGCATGAGCACGGGCAATAGCTTCACTAATATCCTCAGTACTTGGATTCATAGTTTGTCCACCCTCAATAACTTCATCTACACCTAAGCTCTTCATAATCTCTACTAAACCTTCGCCTGCAACAATTGAAACAAAGGCAATTGGCTTACGAGGTCCTTTATCTTCTACTGCTTCTTCCTCATTAAAAATAGAAGAATGTTGCTCACGCATATTTTCTATTTTAATACTTGTTAAAGATCCAAATTCAAGACCTTTTTGAAGAGCAAGACCTGGATTGTCTGTATGCACATGAATCTTAATGAATGTTTCATCTGAAACAGCTACAAGACTATCTCCAATTGTTTCTAAATATTCTTTAACAGCATCTTCATCATATTTTGCTTTTGGATTACGCTCAACAATAAATTCAGTACAGTAACCAAATGTAATATCTTCAGTATTAAAGTTTTTAAGTGCTTGGAATGCTGTTGTCTTTGGTGTAGTAGCAGGTTTCTTAATATTAATTTTAATATCTCCTGTAATAACCATTGCTGCTCCTTCTAAAATACAAAGAAGACCTTGACCCCCTGCATCTACTACACCAGCTTCTTTTAAAACTGGTAACATATCAGGTGTTTGATTCAGCACCTCATAACCATGCTCTAATACTTTTTTTGCAAATTCTTCAATATCTGTTACTTCCATGCTAAGTTGCATTGCTTTTGTAGCTACTTCTCTTGCTACTGTAAGAATTGTACCTTCTTTAGGTTTCATAACTGCCTTATAAGCTGTATCTACACCTGCTTGGAAAGCATTTGCTAACGTTAATGTATCAATAGGTTCATTGGTTAATGCTTTAGCAAAACCACGAATCAGCTGTGATAAGATAACCCCTGAGTTACCTCTAGCTCCACGTAATGACCCTGATGCTGCAGCATTTCCTACTTCTATTACATTTGTTGGATCAATTTTTTCTACTTCTTTTGCTGCTGCAAGCATTGTTAAAGACATGTTTGTCCCAGTATCACCATCTGGAACTGGGAAAACATTCAATTCATTTACCATATTTTTCTTTTCATCTAATAGCTTAGCGCCAGCTACAAACATACTTTGTAATAGCTTCGCATCAATTGCTTCTAATTTCACTTTATGTGCCTCCTCAAAAATACCTTAAAATTTACTTGTCTACACGTACACCTTCAACATAAACTTTGATTTGTCTTACTTCTAAACCAAGCATATCTTTTACTTTATATTTAACAGTGCTCATTAGGTTTTCTGTAACTGCAGAAATTTTTGTACCATATTCAACAATAATGTGGAATTCAATGTTTACACTATCATCTTCGCAAACTTGAACGGCGATACCTTTTGTGAGACTTTCACCTTTTAAGAGTTGCACAATACCATCTTTGACATTTCTTGCTGCCATACCTACAATACCATAACATTCTGTTGCTGTTATACCGCTGATTTGCGCAATAACCTCTTCACTCATTGTAATAGTGCCATATTCATTAGAAAATTTCCCGCCCATTCTGATACCTCCTTATTTAATTTCTTGTTTATACTTGAATTTTATGTTTATCATGCTTTTGTTTCATATTATAACATTGTTTAGCTTATAAATAAAGTATTTACAGGTTAGGTTTTCCAACTATTTTATGTTTTAAACAAATAAATGGTACAACACTCTTGAAATATTATTTATTATCTGTTACAATATTTTTTGTTATGTCACGGATTTTATTTTAAGGAGGTGTTTACAGTGGCAAAATGTGAAATTTGTTCAAAAGATGTACACTTTGGTATCAAAGTTAGCCACTCTCATAGAAGATCAAATAAAATGTGGAAAGCAAACGTAAAGAAAGTTAGAATCAATGCTAACGGCGTTGTTAAAACTGCTAACGTATGTACACGTTGCTTACGTTCAAACTTAGTTGCTCGTGCATAGTATGGAAGTTTAATTTATTCCATAGTTCATCTAGTGAATTATGGAATTTTTATTTCCACAAAAAAAGGGTGTATCCATTGTGATACACCTTTTTTTATGCTTTACCGCCTTTATAAACCTTCCCTACAATCTTGCCTAACCATTTTGGTAATTTAATTACATAAATTTTCATAAGACACCCCCATTAGCCACATGTTAAAATATAACCTAATAAAATAAAAATTGTAGCAGTCGTTAAAATCCACCCAAGTGTAGGTACAACTATCACTAAGACCATACCACAGCCTACACAAAAGCAGATAAGACCTAAGACGCGTTTTTTCATATTTATGACCTGCCTTTTTGTGCGTCACTCTTCTTATATACCATATTATTCCAAACAAAAATAAAGTGTGCTTCTTTTAGCACACTTTATTTTTATGTTGTATAGGGCTTATTCTATTCAGTTTTAACTTATCCTATTTTTAAATAGTTTAAATCTTATTCTGCCACTTGCATAACAATAAGTACACCTTCTTTTATATGTACTTCTGCTACTTTTTCTGTCATATAGTTACTTACTCCATAAGGTTTACCTATTTCAAATACAGCTTCTTCTAAAGCATAAGCTAAATTTTTAGTTGTTACGCCTGTAACTGTAGGTGTGAAAGGAATTAAACTTACTAAATCTCCCTCTTCTCCCTTAAGTATTATATGATCTTTAATAAGTCTTAACTTATGGTGATGACTATAAAGAGTAACCTCTACATTATTTTTCAACGCCTTGTAAAGCAGATGAATATTAGCTAAAGAATGATCCATTCGAGTGCCTAAGCCACCCCAGATATGAACTTTAGTAGCTCCCATACTTATAGCTGTATCTAAAGCGAGTTCCGTATCTGTTTCATCCTTTTCACAAGGTACTTCTTTAATAGCTACACCTTCACTTTTAAAATACGCTAAATCTTCCAAGTTACAACTATCAAAATCACCCATAATTTCATCTGGGCGTATACCTAGTTTCCTGGCATGCTTCATACCATTATCGGCACATATAATATAATTATACTGCTCATATTCTTTACAAAATGTATAATCACCGTATTCGCCATTAGTTAAAATTAATATATTCATTTTAGTCCTATCCATTCATGCGTTTCATAAACTCAGCTACTGTAGCACTTACATCCTGTGCCCCAAATACAGCTGATCCTGCAACAACTACATTAGCACCTGCTGCTACTACCTCTTCTACATTTTGAAGGCCTACTCCTCCATCTACTTGAATTAAAAGTTCTTTACCCTTTTTATCTGCTAAAGCTTTTACTTGTTTTATTTTTTCTAAAGCATAAGGGATAAAACTTTGTCCTCCAAATCCAGGATTAACAGACATAATAAGCACCATATCTACTTCATCTATTAAACACTCAAGTACTTGTACAGGTGTTCCAGGATTAAGAGCAAGACCACTTTTCATACCTAATTTACGAATAGCTTGAAGTGTACGATGTATATGAGGTGTTGCTTCATAATGTACTGTTAAAATGTCTGCTCCTGCTGCTTTAAAATCCTCTAAATAGGCATCAGGATTTTCAATCATAAGATGAACATCCATTATTCCTTTAATATGCTTTCTTAAAGCGGCTGCAACAGGGGCACCAATTGTAATATTAGGTACAAAATGACCATCCATAACATCTACATGTATATAAGGTGCACCTGCACTCTCTACTAATCTAACAGCTTCTCCTAAAGCTGCAAAATCTGCTGATAAAATTGAAGGAGCTAAAGCGTTCATTACCATTTCCTCGTTTCTTTTAGTTGATTATAATAGTTTACATAGTTGTCATATCTTGATTTAAAAAGTTCTTCGTTTAAAAGAGCTTCTTTGACAGCACATTTAGGTTCATGTATATGGTTACACCCACTAAATTTACACTGTCCTTCATACTTTTTAAATTCAGGAAAATAAAATTTTAAGTCTTCTTCAGGAATTTCCTCAAACTGTAATGATGTAAATCCAGGTGTATCCAATACATAGCCACCTTTACTAAATGGCAACAACTCTACATGTCTTGTTGTATGTTTACCACGTTTAATTTTGTCACTTACATCACCTGTTTGCAGTTTTAGATGAGGTTCAATTGCATTAAGTAAAGTAGATTTTCCTACACCCGATGGTCCTGCAAAAAATGAAGTTTTATCTTTTAGAACATTTCTAAGTTCATCTAATCCTATATTTTGTTTAGCTGAAACACACAATATATCATAACCACTTTTTCTATAACCCTCTACAATCCATTCATAAGTTTCAGGCTGTGTACCATCTATTTTATTCAGTACAATAAAAGGGGTTATTCCCTCAAGTTCCATCATAATTAAAAAGCGGTCTAATAAGTCTAGATGAATTTCAGGATAAGTTACAGCAAATACAATAATACCTTGGTCTACATTGGCAACTGGTGGCCTTATAAGCTTATTATGCCTTGGTAAAATGTCTACAATATGCCCTTGCTTATATGCATAATGATTATCTTGATTATCTTCATCTACCTCAATACACACTCTGTCACCAATAAGAGGGGTTAACCCCTCTTTTCGAAACTTACCACGTGCCTTACATTCAAAAACTTCATTTTCTACTCTTACATAGTAAAAACCTGCAATTCCTTTAATGATTGTTCCTTGCATCATCTTTATTGTGTCACCTCATCGAAATTTATTGGGTCTTTATACTCTTCACTGCCATCAAAATAGGCTGTTAATACTCCTTTGCCCTTACCAGATATTTGGACAACAAGTGGGAATTGAGTTGCCTTTACAACTTGATCATATACTTTTCTTGATCCTAATTCATCTTCTAATAATAATAATACATGATATTCATCTTTTATTTCATCTGGTGCATTAATAGCTCTTGATACAGTCTTTAGTTCTTCTTCTGTTGTATCACTACCGTTACCATCTGTAGTACCTTCTGATGTTGGAGGGTTTTCTATAGCAGGTGGATTAGGATCTGGTTGTACTGGTTCTTCAACTTTAGGTCCTGTACTTATAATTACATCTACAATCTCACCTTCTTTAAGTTCTGAATTTGCAGTAACACTTTGAGATATAACTTTACCCTTTTCTACTGTATCACTTGCTTCAGGGTTTCTTTGTCCAAGTCTTAAACCTACCTCATTTAATTTTTGTCTTGCCTGCTCTTCAGTAAGACCTTTAAGATCTGGTACTTTAACCAATACTTCTTCTGGACCTTTACTTACATATAGAGTAATGATACTTCCCTTCTCTACTTTCTCACCTGTTGTTGGAGATTGGTCTATAATTTTATTTAGTTCTACTTCATCATCGTAACGACGTTCCACCATAGAACTTAAACCATACTCTTCTAATTTACGTTGTGCTTCTCCTAGTCCTAATCCTGTTAAATCAGGCACTGTTACTTCTTCTATAGGAGTTTCTTCACCCGAAACAACTACTACTTCAATAGTACTACCTGGTTTTATTACTTCTTCTTTATTAGGTGTTTGTTGCATAATTGTTCCTACTTCATAAATAGTACTACTTCCTTCTCCAACTTGTTGAATTTTTAAATCTTTATCTGCTAATAAAACAGTCGCTTCTTCAATAGTTTTTCCTAGAATATTAGGTACTACTGTATAATCTGATTTTGAAAAAGAAGGTAAAATCCAGAAAGCTGCTGCTGCTAAAATACCAACTATAACAAGTGTTGCTAATACACCACCAACCCCTGCTAAAATTTTATACCCTTTTGAAATTTCCTCTTCTTCTTCCTCTTCCTCTTCATACTCTTGATAAAGATCTTGTGGGCTTGTCATTTTCACACCTGGTATTTGGTTACCTTCAAAACGACTTACTGTCTTTTCATTTTGTCTAATGAATTGAGTTTGAACATCTGTTAATAATATAGTTTGCTCTATATCATCATCAGCTCTTTCATCTATTAAAGTTACATTAGGATCTGCAAGAACAGTACGAATATCATCTAGCATCTTATCTGCATTTTGATAACGTTGATCTTGTTGCTTTCTAGTAGCCTTTAAAATAATTGACTCAAGCCCTGGCCAAATTTCTAAGTTAAATAAGCTTGGGCGAGGTATTTCTTCATTAATATGTTTAAGAGCTATAGAGACATGAGAATCCGCCTGAAACGGTAAGCGATTTGTAGCCATTTCAAACATTACAATACCACATGAATATAAATCACTTGTCTCATTTACGTATTTTCCTTTTGCCTGTTCGGGTGAAAAATAGTGAACAGAACCAATAGCATTTCCAGATGATACAATAGTAGAAGAATTAACTGCTCTTGCAATACCAAAATCTGCTACTTTAAGTACATTCTCATGAGTTATAAGAATGTTTTGTGGTTTAATATCTCTATGGATAATTTGCTTGCTATGGGCATGACGTATAGCTAAAACAATTTGTCTCCCAAAATCTAAAACAATATTAGATGGTAATGGACCATTTTGTTCAATAAATTCTTTTAAAGTTTGACCTTCTACATATTCCATAACTATATAATGAAGGTCTCCTTCTTGCCCAACATCATAAATTCCTACAATGTTAGGATGGGATAGACTTGCTGCGGCAAAAGCTTCTGATCTAAATTTTTTAACAAAAGCTTCATCTTTTGCAAATTCTTCACGCAAAACTTTAATAGCTACAAAACGTTGCAATCTATTGCACTTAGCTTTATATACAATAGACATGCCACCTGCACCTATCTTTTGTACGATTTCATATCGTTCACCCAATATTATTCCAGGTTCTAACATGTTCTACTCACCTCGCCTTTTTTTACGATGATAACTGCAATGTTATCTGTTCCACCTGCATCATTGGCTTTACCAATAAGCTGATCAATTTTACTTTCTAAATCACTACAAGCACTATACATTGCTTCATGTATTTCTTGTTCACTCATCATCGCTGTTAAGCCATCTGAGCAAAGTAAAATATAGTCTACTCCACTTAACGCTTGTTTTAGAGTATCTACTTTAACTTGTTCATATGTACCCACGGCACGTGTAATAACATGCCTTTGAGGATGTTCCTGAGCATCATTTTCTGTAATTACCCCTTGTTCTAGCATTTCTTGAACAAGGGAATGATCTACTGTTACTTGTTTAATTTGACTTGCATTCATACAGTAAAGTCTTGTATCTCCTACATGGCCAATATAAGCATTGTTATTCATTACAGTACAAAGAGTAAGGGTTGTTCCCATACCTGTATACTCTGAATTTTCAATGCCCTTACTATGAATAATATGATTAGCATGTACAATACCTCTTTTAAGAAGTAAAATAAGATTCTCTTCTTTGCTAATATCCATATTATTGTGTGATTCAACATACTCACATAAAGCATCAATAGCTAATTTACTTGCTATGGCACCTGCTTTATGTCCTCCCATACCATCAGCCACAATATAAAGATTTGGTAAGGGGCCAATAGGTTCATTGGAAACAAATACACTATCTTCATTTTTACTACGTTTCTTGCCAATATTTACTTTCCCAACAGCAATCATGCTATTCACCTCTTTTTTGTAGATACCTCCGCCTTAACTGACCGCATGCTGCATCAATATCTGAGCCAAGTGTACGGCGTACAGTCGTCTCTATATGATAAGATTTTAATACGTTAGCAAAATCTTCTATGCTGTGATTTGTTGCTGCTTTAAATTGACGTTCTTCAATTGGGTTAACAGGAATTAAGTTCACATGAGCTAGCATTCCTTTTAATAGTTTTGCTAATCTTGTTGCATCTTCCACACTGTCATTTTCTCCTTGAATAAGAGAATATTCAAAAGTAATACGTCTACCTGTCTTTTCAATATAGTAGTTACATGCTTCTAAAATTTCTGCAATACTATATTTTTTAGCAACAGGCATAACCTGACGACGTTTCTCATCTGTTGTAGCATGAAGTGAGATGGCTAGCGTAATTTGAAAACCTTTATCCGCTAACTCGTAAATCTTAGGTACTAAACCACAAGTTGAAACAGTAATATGACGTTGTCCTATATTTTGTCCCGCTTCATGGTTGATAAGTTCTACAAACTTTGTAGTAATATCTATATACTCTAATGGTTCTCCACTTCCCATAATAACAATGTTTGAAATACGCTCGCCTGTATCTTGTTGTACTTTATAAATTTGACCAAGCATTTCAGATACTTTTAAATTCCTTATAAGTCCCTCAAGTGTTGAAGCACAGAACTTACACCCCATGCGACACCCTACTTGAGATGAAATACAAATAGAATTTCCATGTTTATAACGCATTAAAACACTTTCTATTATATGGGAATCAGACAATTCAAACAAGTATTTTATTGTATCATCTATCTTAGATTCATATTTTTCTAAGATTTTTATCGAAGTAAGAGGATACTTTACTTTAAGTTCTTCTCTTAAAGCAATAGGTAAATTACTCATTTCATCGTAATCCCATACCATTTTCTCATGGAACCAATTAAAAAGTTGTTTAGCTCTAAATTTACCTTGCTTTAGTTCCTGCATTACTGTTTCTAATTCATTTAAATTCATACTTAAGATGTCTATCATATATTAAGCTCCTTATTTTCTAAATCGGGCAATGAAAAAGCCATCTGTATCTTTTAAATAGGGTAATATTTCAATATAAGCATTGTCATGAACTTCAGATTTTAAACACTCTGGCATTCCAAAAGGTATAGTATCTTTTTTAAGCCCTAAAGATAATGCAAAATCAACCATTTGTTGATTTTCTTCTTGAGTAAGTGTACATGTACTATATACAAGAATCCCATTTTCTTTTAGATATTCATATGCCACTTTCATAAGACCTTTTTGAATTTCATTAATATCCTTTATATCTTCTTCTACTTTAGCATAACGAATATCTGGCTTACGTTTCATAATTCCAAGTCCAGAACAAGGCGCATCTAATAAAATTTTATCAAATTTTCCTTTCCACTCCTCATTCTTTACCATACCATCTTGAAGTTTCCCTTCAATAATAGATATACCTAAGCGTTTTGCATTTTTTTCTATTAAATCAATTTTATGTTCATGTATATCACAACCTATAATACATCCTTCATTTTCCATTAATGCACCTATATGCGTAGTTTTTCCACCTGGTGCACTACACATATCTAAAATATAATCCCCCTTCTGTGGGGCAACTATATGCCCTACTAGCATAGCACTTTCATCTTGTACTGTCCATAATCCCTCCTTATAAGAGTTACTATGGTGTATGCCAATAGGTGTTCTAATATAAAGACTTTCTGGTACAAAGCCTTCTTCTAAAACCTCTATACCTTCTTGTCTCAAAATATCTTTAAGTGCCTCTTTTGTTGTTTTTAATGTATTTACACGAATACATACTTTGGCACGTCCTGATAAACTTTCACAAATACTTTTTGTCTTATCTTCACCATAAGTTTTTACCCATCTTTCTATAATCCATTCTGGTATAGAATAATAAATACTTAAATTAGGATAGCTAAGACTCTCTTTCTGTCTCTCTATATTTCTAAGGGTTCCATTAATAAAACCTGCTAAATTACTCATCTTACGTTTATGCATAATTTTAACTGCCTCATTAATAACAGCTGAGGCAGGTACTTTATCTAAAAACAGCAGTTGATAAACACTCATACGCATAAGACTTCGTACAAGAGGCTTCATTTTCTTTACAGGTGTTTTAGAAAATTGATTAATAACATAATCTATACGTAAACGCCATTTAATGGTGCCATAAATTACTTCATTTGCAAAGCTTTTATCTCGTCCTTCTAAAGTGTCTAATTCTTTTTTCAATGCTAATTGCAAATAGGTTTCATCTTTTTCTAGATCTACTAGAATCCCAACAATAACCTCTCGTATAGTTTTTGTTTTCATTTTATATCCTCATTTCATTCTATCTTACTTATAGTATAAAAGACGCTTAATAAGCGTCTTTTTAATCTCTATCATTTCCACCATAAATGAGTACTAATCTTAGTAACATTAGTAAGGAAGTTGCTGCTCCTGCCACATAAGTAAGGGCAGCAGCTTGAAGTACATCACGTGCTCCATCTAATTCTTCTTCTGATAAAATGCCACTATTTGAAAGGGCCACTAAAGCACGTTTTGAAGCATTAAACTCTACTGGAAGTGTTATAAAACTAAAAAGCGTTGTAAAACTAAATAAAATAATACCTATCCATAATAATCCTCTAAAAGATGTTATAGCTCCTAAAACTACCATTGGCAAGGAAAGATTGTTTGCAAAAGTAGTTATTGGAATTAGTTTATGACGCAAGTTTAAAAATCCATAATGATGAGCTTCTTGTAAAACATGCCCAACCTCATGAGCTGCTACACTTACAGCTGCAATAGAATTCATATTATATACAGTTTCAGAAAGACCTATTTGTTTTGTAAGTGGATTATAATGGTCTGTCATAGAACCTCTTACAGGTTTTATATCAATATTGTTCAAATGATTAATCATTAGGATCCTTCTTGCAGCTTCTTCTCCTGTATAACCTGATAAACTACGTACTCTAGAATATTTACTAAAAGTACTTTGTAATTTCATACTTGCCCATATAGGCAAAATTGAAATTGCTAAAAATAAGATCCAATACAAAGAATTGGTAGATCCATAATACATGCTATCAGCTCCTATCTTAGTTCCCTAATAGTCTGCCTTTCTCAATACTGTTTCCTTTAATGTATTCTGAAACAGGCATTCTTTTTTTATTAGGTGCTTGCATCTCCTCAATAATTAATATACCGTTTCCAGTTTGTACATGTATACCTACCTTATCCACTTCTACAATAGTACCAGGTGCATAATCTGTATTTCTATTACTCATACTTGTTTGCCATACTTTTATAGTCTGACCTTCGTAATAGGTATATGCCACTGGCCATGGATTAAGGCCACGTACAAGTGCGTCAATTTCATGATTAGCCTTTTCCCACTTAATCTCACCTAAAGATTTTTGAATCATAGATGCATAGGTTGCCTCTTCATCATTTTGCTTTTCTCTTTCTTTTCCACCTGCTTCAATCATTGGCAAGGCTTCTTTAAGAGCCTGGGCACCTACTGTCTTCATCTTATCATGTAAAGATTCGTAAGTATCCTTTAAATCAATTGGCATAGATTTT
The DNA here is from genome assembly GCA_900551325.1 of uncultured Eubacteriales bacterium. GTDB lineage: Bacteria > Bacillota > Clostridia > Lachnospirales > Cellulosilyticaceae > Holtiella. The sequence continues at coordinate 65,743 of URVM01000002.1, forward strand.
TTATAAAGCATATCCCCTGTATCCATACCTTTGTCCATGTACATAATGGTCACACCTGTTTCAGTCTCCTCATTAATAATACTCCACTGAATTGGTGCTGCACCTCTATACTTTGGTAAAAGAGAACCATGAATATTAATACAACCAAGACGAGGTACTTCTAGTACAGCTTCTGGAAGAATCTGTCCATAAGCTACTACAACCATAACATCTGGATTTAAAGTTTTTATGTGGTTTAAAAAATCTTCATTACCTTTTACACGCTCTGGTTGTAAAACAGGTAAATCATATTTCAAGGCTAATTCTTTTACAGGTGGCATAAGCACCTTGTTTCCACGACCTTTTGGTCTATCTGGTTGTGTAACCACAGCAAGAATTTTATGCCCTTCATCTATTAACATTTGTAAAGTAGGAACTGAAAATTCAGGTGTTCCCATAAAAATAATATTCATACTTGCCTCCTACTGCTCTTCGTCTGTAAGTTCCACCAAATCGCCTTCAACTGAGTCAACAAATAGCTTGCCATTTAAGTGATCATTTTCATGAAGCATAGCACGTGCCATAAATCCTTCACCCTCAATTTCAAACCATTCACCTGTTCTATCTTGAGCTCTCATTTTTACATGATTAGGTCTTCTTACTGCACCATATTTACCAGGTACACTTAAGCAACCTTCTTCACCAAATTGCTCTCCATCTACTGAAATAAGTTCAGGATTTATAAATTCAACAAGACCTTCACCAATATCTACCACAAAAATACGTTTTAATAAACCAATTTGCGGTGCAGCAAGACCTACTCCTTCTGCATGATACATAGTTTCTGCCATATCATCTAATAATGTTCCTAATGCTTCATCAAATTTTGTAACCTCTTTAGATATTTTTCTAAGAATTGGGTCACTTTCTATACGTATTGTACGTGTCGCCATAATTGCCTCCTTCATTTAAAACATACTTCTTGGGTCTATATCCCAATTAATTTTTATTGTACCAGTATTTTCTCTATTAATAAACTTATTTAAACAATATTTACCATAAATTAAAACCTTTTCTCGTTCCACACCCATAATAATCAGTTGCCACCTATACTCATCTGCAATTCTACTAATAGTAGCTGCTGCTGGTCCTACAATACGAAAAAGCCCCTTTTTATTGTAGTATTCATAATAATACTTTAAGGTATGCATTTTTTGAATGACTTCTGATTCATTTTTTCCTGATATGGTTAAAGCAAAAAGGTGAGTATAGGGTGGATACCCTAGCATTTTCCTAATTTTTAGCTGTTCCTCGTAAAAAGCTTGTTGTTGGTTATATTTAATTTTTTCAAGTACCATATTATCTGGATTATAAGTCTGGATAATAACTTCTCCTTTTTTGTCACCACGCCCCGCACGACCAAGTGTTTGGGTAATAAGCTGATAGGTACGTTCTTCACTTCTAAAGTCTTGAAGGTAAAGAGCTTGATCAGCTGCAATAATACCTGCTAGAGTCACATCAGGAAAATCATGACCTTTTGCAATCATCTGTGTTCCTACAAGTACATTAAATTCATGATTTTGAAAAGCTTCAAGTACTTTACTATGTCCATCTTTTCCAGAAGTAGTATCAAAGTCCATACGGCCAATACCATAGGCACCAAAATGAGTTTGTAAGTATTCTTCTACCTTTTCGGTTCCACTTCCAAAGAATCTTATATGAGCACTACCACAACTAGGACAGACTGTAGGAATTTCTTGTTTATGCCCACAATAATGACACTCTAAATATCCTGATTGCCTATGATAAGTTAAAGCAATATCACAATGTTTACATTTTGCTACATAACCGCAATTGCGACAATTAACAAAAGTAGAATGTCCTCTTCTATTAATAAGAAGCATAGCTTGATTACCAGCGCTTAATGTACGTTCAAGTCCTTCATGAAGCGCACTACTTATAATCTGCATATTGCCATTTTGCAGTTCACGTCTCATATCTACAATCTCTACATGAGGTAGGGTAGCCCCTCCTATACGCTTTGTAAGCGGAATCAGTGTAAGTGCTCCCTTTTTCATCTGGTAATAGCTTTCAAGACTTGGTGTAGCAGAAGCTAGTATCAAGGTACCTCCACACTCCATCATTCTTGTACGTGCTACATCAGTAGCATGGTACTTAGGTGTTGTTTCAGATTTATAAGTGGCTTCATGCTCTTCATCTATTACAATAAGTTTTAAGTTATTCATAGGCATAAATACTGCACTACGTGGTCCAATCATTACTCTTATTTGACCTTCTTTAGCTGCTTGATATAGTTTTTGTCTTTGATTTGGAGTCATACGACTATGAGTAAGTGCTACTACATTACCAAATCTTTCTCTAAATCGCATAAGTGTTTGTCTTGTTAGAGCAATCTCTGGAATAAGGACAATAGCACTACCACCTTCTTGTAAAACTTTTCGGATAGCATAGAGAAATACTTCTGTTTTACCACTGCCTGTTATACCTTCTAAAAGTAAACCTTTGTAATAGGGATCATTAATCGCCTGACTAATCTTATTATATGCAAAAGCTTGTTCATCATTTAATAATTTAAAAACTGCATCATTTACCTGACTCGGTCTAAATAACTTTAAACGTTCTTCTTTTTTTAGAATTTCTTTCTTAACAAGTGTATTTAGACTAGATAGACTTACTTCTTGACTTCTTTTTAAATCGTCTAAACCAATAGTCTCTTCCATTAAAAAAAGCGTCAAAATTGCACGCTGTTTATCAAAACTTTTCTTAGAACTTTCTTTCTCAATATATTGCTTTAATACACCTTCACTCATATTTCTAGTAATATAAGTAATAGTTTGTGGTACAGGTTTATAAGGTGTTTTCGTCATACCAGGTGGTAAAATAAGTTCTAAAGCCATGGCAAAAGTACACCCATAATAGTTTACTAAAAATCTAGCTAAGCTTACCTGTTCCCTATTTAATAAAGGTTCTTGGTCAAAAACCTCAAAAATAGGCTTAATACGATAATTTTCTTCTGGAAGCTCTTCTAGAAGATGAATAACAAAAGCAATTTGTGTACGATTCCCTTGACCAAAAGGTACTTTCACCCGTTGTCCTACTTCCACCCTACCTATTAAATGAGCAGGAATACTATAAGTAAATAGCCGATCGATTTCCTCAGTTTTTGCAAAGTTAATAATAACCTGTGCATACTTACTCATATTAGACTCCTATCACACATAAAGAATAAACAAGTGCAAGCACTTGTTTATTCTCCTAATTCTTTAATTTTAATTTTTCCTGCGTAAAGTTCTTCAACCGCAATTGAAGTTGATTTTTTGTACTTTAATTTTTCGTTAAGTTCAGCTGCTTCTTTAATACGGATAGGATTAATAGGTGTTGGTTCTTTATCTTTATCAGCGTTTTTACTACTTGATTCTTCATTTACAATATCAATAATTTGTCTTGCACGTCTAGCTGCAGCAATAATGATAGAGTAACGGCTTGTAACTACTTTTTCTGAAGCGTCTTCATTTAATTTTTCCATAAGTTGTGTGTATGATGGTTGTAACATATTAGTGCCTCCTTATTTTGTGAGCATTTGCTCAATATATGCTTTATATCTATAGCTTTTGAGTTTTTCAGCTTTTACAATGTTTTTAATTTCCTCTACTGCATCTTCAAGCTGATCGTTAATTACAATATAATCATATTCTCGATATGATGCAAGTTCTTCTTCTGCACGTTTTAAACGTGCTGCAATAACCTCTGGACTTTCTGTACCACGTCCTACAAGTCTACTTTTAAGTTCTTCGAAAGTTGGTGGCATAATAAATACGAAAATAGCATCTGGGTATACACTCTTCACTTGCATAGCCCCCTGAACTTCTATTTCTAAAATAACATCTTTGCCTTCTTCAACAGTCTTGTCAATGAAACTTTTAGGTGTTCCATAGTAATTGTTGCAGAAGTTAGCATACTCTAAAAGCTCACCTTTTTCAATCATTTCTTCAAATTCTTCTACAGTTTTAAAGAAATAATGTACTGCATCCTCTTCACCTACACGTGGTTTTCTTGTTGTAGCTGAAATAGAAAGTACAAAATCTTCTTTAATAAGTTCTTTTACAATAGTCCCTTTACCTGATCCTGATGGACCTGAAAGGATAATCTTAAGTCCTTCGCTTTGCATCATTATCTCCTTAAAATCCAAATATTATTCTTGTCATTAACCTATAGATTCTGCCTTAGCTTTATTCTATATTTTGAATTTGCTCGCGCATTTTCTCAATGTCAGTTTTAAGCTGTACCGCATAAGAAGTAATTTGATAGTCATTTGCTTTAGAAGCAATAGTATTCGCTTCACGATTCATTTCCTGCATTAAGAAATCTAATTTACGTCCTATACTTCCTTCTTCATCTAAAATACTTTCTAATTGATGAATATGACTCTTAAGTCTTGTAAGTTCTTCATCAATAGCTACCTTATCTGCAAAAATAGCAAGTTCCATAGCAAGTCTTGCCTCATCTACAGGAATATCATCAAGTAATTTATGAAGACGTTCTTCAAGCTTTGTTTTATATCCTGATACTATTTGATCACTTACTGCTTCTAAATGACTTACTACCTCTAGAAGTGCCTTAGATTTAAATAATAAATCTTCTTTTAATGCCATACCTTCTTTTTCTCGCATACAAACAAGCTCTTTTAATGCTTGTTCTAAGCAGCCTTCAATCATAGGCCATAAATCCTCTAAGTCTGATGTTTTTTTGTAAACACCAATTAGATCATTTACTCCCATTATTTGAGCAAGTCCTATATTGTCTTGAAGTCCAAGCTTTGCACCTATTTCTCTTAGTGCTTCTACATAAGCTATACATGCTGCTTCATTGACTACCACTTCTACATCATCTTCAGATACACTTGTCATAAAGAGGTTAACTTCTACTTTCCCTCTTCCAATGTACAGCTTCACCTTTTTACGTATATTGTCTTCAAGAGGCGTTAATCCTTTTGGCATACGCACAGAAAGTTCACAGTATCTATGATTTACAGAACTTATTTCAATATTTATTTTCCGGTTATGGGCTTCTGTTTCACATCTGCCGTATCCTGTCATACTTTTTATCATACGGTTACCCCTTTACTTACTAATCGTTTCATATTATAGCACATCTCACTTTTATTTTCAAAAAAATTATGCTATACTCCGTGTATTAATTAAAGGAGGTCCCATTATGGCACTAGACGGCATTGTTATTTCTCATATTGTAAATGAACTTAGTCAGTCCCTTGTTGGTGGGCGTATTGATAAAATCTATCAACCAGAAAAAGATGAATTACTCATCCTTATTCGTAAACAAAAAGAAGCACTTAAGCTCTTTTTAACAGCTGGTAGTACTTATCCTCGTATTCATCTTACAACCCGTGTTAAAAATACATCAAACACTCCCCCTATGTTTTGCATGCTTTTACGTAAGCATCTTTCAAGTGGGAAAATTTTAAATGTTTCTCAACCTGGTTTTGAACGTATTGTTCAAATTGATATTGAAGCTATGAATGAGCTAGGTGATAAAGAAAACAAAAAACTTATCATTGAAATGATGGGAAGACATAGTAATATTATCTTAACAAAAGAAGATGGTACTATTATTGATAGTATTAAACATATTACTGCTATGCAAAGCAGTATGCGTGAACTACTACCAGGTCGTACTTATTTTCATCCTAATAATCAAGTCAAACTAAACCCAACTCAGTTAGATGAAAAGACTTTTCTTCAACATCTTAACAGTTTAGACATGCCCCTATTTAAAGGACTTTATTCATCTTACCAAGGATTAAGTCCTATGATTAGTACCACTCTTTGTCACATGGCAGGTCTTCAAGCTGAATTACCTTGTAACCTACTTACATCAGAAGATGGACTTAAACTTTATCAAGCTTTCAAAGGCTTTATGGATCAAGTTAAAAATAAAGCTTATGTTCCTACTCTTTTTTTAGATGATAAAGATTATCCTATAGACTTCTATAGCTTTTCTCTTGCTGATGCTTTTCCTAATAGTGAAAAGTATAATAGTTTATCAGAGCTTTTAGAATACTTCTATTATGATCAGTCTACTCGTTCCGTTGTATCACAAAAAACAGCTGATATTAGAAAATTACTTTTAAACTTTATTGATCGAAACGTAAGAAAAAAGGCAATTCAAGAAAAAGCTATTGAAAGCAGTGTTGATGCAGAAATCTATAAGATTTATGGTGAGTTATTAACAGCTTACTCTTTCCAAGTTCCAGCTCACGCTGACCATTTTGAAACGGCTAATTATTATAGTGAGAACTATGAAATGATTAATATTCCACTTAATCCAAAATTATCTCCTATTGAAAACGCCCAAAAATATTTTAAACAGTATAATAAAGCCAAACGTACCCTGATAGCTGCTAAGGAACAACTAGAACATATTAACGAAGAACTTGAATACTTACAATCTGTTCTTGTTTCTCTTGATTTTCTTCAAACTCAAGAAGATATAGATGGATTACGCTTAGAACTTGTAGAAATGGGTTATCTAAAAAAACGTAAAGCTGTAAAAGGTAAAGTTCCAAAAAATGCTATCCCTTATATGCAATTTGAATCTAGTCAGGGTGAACTTATTTATGTAGGAAAAAATAATTACCAAAATGATGAGCTCACTATGAAATTTGCTAAACCAAATGACCTTTGGTTGCATATTAAAGACGGTCCAGGTTCTCACGTCATCGTTAAATTAAATCATGGTGAAGAACCAAGTGATATAACACTTATTGAAGCTGCTATGCTAGCTGCTTACTTTAGTAAAGGAAAACAATCTAGTAATGTAGCTATTGATTATACTTACCGTAAAAATGTGAAAAAGATTCCAAATGCTAAACCAGGTATGGTTATTTATACAAACTTTAAAACTGTCTATGTAACACCTGATGAAAAGCTAGTTAAAAGTCTCGAAAAATAATTTAAATAAGGCGTTGTATACTTAATGTATGCAACGCCTTATTTTATATTCTAATCTATGTCTAGCCTTCTTAATTTATTTTTTAAGTCCTTGCAAAAGGAAAAAAGCTAATAATGCAGCTATACCTGCAAAAATAAAAGGTAACTTTGGTCCTATACCAAAAATAAAGCCTGAACCTAATGATCCCACAATCATACCTAAAGCTTTTGCTGAACCTTGTACACCCATAACTGTGCCATATTCTGTATCAGCTAGTTTCGTTACCATACTTTGTTGAATTGGAATAACTAATGCACTTGCCATAACAAAGCCTACTAATGCTATTAAAACAATAATCATAGAATTTACAAGGCTGGCAATGATTAAAAAACAACCTGTCAATAAAGTAGTATAACGAATAAGTTTACGATCTTCTACTTTTGTACTAAGCCATGGGCCTATAAATACATTCATCATGAGTGCAATAATACCTGCTACAGCCAGTACCATGCCATTTACTGTACTTGGCATCTTTAATACAGACTCAATATAATAGTTAATCGTTGAGTTATAGGCTGTAGATGTAATATTAATAAGTGCCATTACACCAATAAGAATACCAATAGCTGAATTAAAGTTAAGGGATGTAGCTTTTGGTTTAAGATGCTCCATATAAATAAAAAGCTTTTCTTTATTCCTTGTATTTTTTGCTTTGTAAGTTATAGTTGGAATAAGTGCTCCCGCCAGTATCATACAAAGGGCACCTTGTGAAAGAAATGTATATTGATAATGATTTCTTCCTAGATAGCCGCCTAATAAAGAGCCTATAGAGGTACCTAAAGATAAGGTTGCTGTATAATAAGACAAATACTTCATACGTTCTTCTGGCCTTGTAAGATCAGTTAAGTATGCAAGTGTTGTTGTAATAAAACAAATAGAGAAGGTACCACCTATTAACCTAAATAAAATAATAGGTATAAGATGTGTACTTAGTCCAAATCCCCATTGACTTAAACCATATCCTAATACACCTAAAATAAGAAATCTCTTTCTACCAAGTTGATCTGAAAGAGAACCCCAAACAGGAGACATGACATAATTAGCTACTGCCATAAGTGCAAAGAATACACCAAACATATAACTTGGAAATCCATTTTCATTAATTAACTTTGGTGTTACTGGATGTGCCATATTAAAAGCAGCCATTATAAAGAGGTTAAGTACAATTAAGATACGTATTTGTTTTTGATTTATATTTTTATCTTCTTTTGTATTACAATTTTGATTCATAATTTCTTTTCCTTCTATCTATATTTATACGTAGTCTTCTCCATTGTAACAAGGGCACACCCCTTTATTCAACATATACTTTAGTTTTTTCTGGTATATTTTTATAAATCCACCCACTATCTTCCTCTGAAAGTCTTATACATCCATGGGAAACCCTACTACCTAGCTGGTACAGACCAGATTTTACGTACTCACCTGTTTTGTCAAATAAAATAGAATGATACATATAATCTCTAAAGATAACAGAAGCATTTTTACACCGATAGCCTTTTTCTAATCCAAAGTAAGGTATTTTATATTCAATGATAAAAGTACCTGATGGTGTTAAACTTTTATCCTTTCCAGTTGAGCACTTCATCACTTTTATAAGTTGCCAATTATTTTTAGTACCTTCAAAAATATATGTTCTTTGTCTAAAAAGATCCGTCCAAAGTAAATAGTTGGTTTCACTTTCATAATCTTTTAGATTCACATAATCCTCTAAGTCTTTTTGACTAGCTTCTTTCCACCCCTGTCCATTTCCTCCTATAATGGAAATACTTCCATAAGGTACATTTATTTTCTTGCCATCAGCTCTTAAAAGAACATGATATTGCCCTTTTTCACTTCGCCAAAGCTCTACTTGCTCACCTGTCTTAAAGCCTGCCACATCATAATTTAACTTTGCCATTACTTTTAGTTTAATAAATACCTTTTCTAAATCTTTTATACGTCTTGACTTTGTATAGCTTCTATATAAATTTATAGGCCTTTGTCCAAAGTCTTTTGGCGTAGGTAATACCATATCTTGAATACTTTCAATATATGTGTTTAAGTATATAACTGGTTTATTATCTATTTCATCTTTTAAAATAAGTTCTTGCTGACTATGAGGTAACAAAACTTGATCTTTTGAAAATAAATCAATAAAATTTTCTCCGTCCCAATACATATCTATATAGTCAAAATACAGAGGATAATCCGATATATTACAAATGGCTCCATCCCTAATTTCTAAAATAGATAATTCCTTATACATTTTAGGGTAGAGGGTATAAACTGTTCCTAGTTTTTCTATATCATACAATACCTTTAGGCTCTCTAAAGGTATCATTATACTTTCTCCTACTTGAATACTATAAGTATGAATATTTCCTATTACTATATCTTTCTCGGACAAATATACTTCAGTATTAAGTCCACTATAAGGACTTAACCCCTTCACTTCTAATTCCTTACTTGCATCACTATCTTGTCCAATATAAAGAATATTTTCTACCTCTTTAATAGGAAGATCTAGTTTTACTAAGGTTGATAAAGGGATAAATTTAGTTTGTGCCACTTCATATATTGTAAAGCTTTCTTCTTTATCTTTTAAAGTTTCCTCACTAAAAGATAGTTTTCCAATTTCTAAATTTGTATCAAATCGCCTAGGTTGTATAGTCGCACCATAAATCAACTGACACATGAGGCATATAATTAAAAAATTAAATAGAAAAAAATAAGAACGTTTCATCATCTCATTCCTCGTTTTTTATTTTATATTACCCTATTAACTTTCTAATCATACAAAAAGAGTGCCTCGAATGAGACACTCCTTTTCAAAATAATTTTAATTTCTTGCTGCAGGCATATATGGCATAATCCTACCTGCAAAATTTTGGATAGTAATTGTTTGAAGCCATACTGTCCCTGGTCCTGTAAGTCTTGTTAGAAAAAGACCTTCTCCACCAAAGAAAATATTTGTGAAGCCTTTTACTGTTTCAATCTCATAACGAACACCTTTTTCAAAAGCTACTACATTACCTGTATCTACTTTTACAACTTCACCTGGTGCAAGATCACGACGCACAACACTACCAGCCACCTCTAAGAAAACAATACCATTTCCACTAATACGTTGTAAAATAAATCCTTCCCCCCCAAAGGCACCTGCTGAAAAACGTTTTGTAAATTCCACACCTAAATCCACACCTAGGCTACCACATAAGAAAGCACTTTTTTGACATATATACTCCTTTGTAGCATCTACTTCTAGTGCTAAGATCTTTCCTGGAAAAGTGGATGCAAAAACAATCTCCGAGTTAGGTCTTGTTGCTGTATAAGTAGCCATAAAAAGGGATTCTCCTGAAAACATACGTCCAATCCCTTTCATCAAACCACCTTTCATATTGGTCTCCATTTTAATGCCATCATCCATCCATGCCATTCCACCTGATTGAGTGTATATACTCTCTCCAGCATTCAGCCTTATAGATACAGCTGGTAAATCCTCACCAAAAACTTTATATTCCATTTCAGCCACCTCAACAATTAAATTTTTTAAATTATAATTCTTTTTTTATTTCTATGCAAGAGGTTAAGCTTTCATACACATTCAATATTTCTTCATATTCTCCAATTAAAGTACCTTGGAAAATTTCTTTTCCTCCACCTTTACCATTAAATTGCTCATGTAGAACCTTAGCAATTTGAGAAATTTGATCCTTACTACCACCTAATACATATTTGTACGTATTCCCATCAAGCACTAATAAAAGACAAGGTGCACTACTTTCTTCCATCCATACATTAACAAATATTCTTAAATCAAAAGGTGTAACTTCACTTTCAAGTAAGCAAAGAGCCTTGTTTTTATCTATATTCTTTATTTTTTGCTGGAATACTTGTGTCTTAAGACGGCCTACTTGTTCTTTTAACTGATTTCTTTCTTCTAGTAAACGCTCCACCCCACTTACTACCTCATAAGGTTTTAAAGATAAATGTGACATAAGTACATCAATATGTTTATGTTTAATTTGATAATCTTTTAAAGCACGTTCTCCACATAAAATAGTTAATCTTGTTCCACCCCTATGTTTATCAGCTGAAAGGATTTTAATTAGTCCAATTTGTCCTGTATATTCTACGTGTACGCCGCAACAAGCACAACAATCATAACCTTCTATAGATACAAGGCGAATAATACCTTCTATTTCTTTCTTTGAGCGATAAGGGATTTCCTTCACCTCTTGTTTAGTATAAGCCTGTCCACAAATTGGAATATTCTTATATACAGCTTCATTGGCTAAATACTCTATTTTTGCCACTTGTTCATCTGTCAATATACCGTCAAAGTCAGCAGTCATCTTATCTTCACCAAGTGAAAATCCCACATTGTTATACCCATATAATTCACTCACTATACCTGATACAATATGTTCCCCACTATGTTGCTGCATAAAATCTCTTCTTCTTCTATGATCCACTACACTCTTTACAGTTTGTCCAACTTCTAAAGGTTCTTGTACAATATGATAAATATTGTCTCCTTCTTCTAATATTTTTAAAACCTTAAGTCCATTTAATGTGCCTTCATCGTGTGGTTGTCCTCCACCACCTGGAAAAAAAGCTGTTTGATCAAGTAGTATTTTATAACCTTCTTTTACTAAACTACACTCTAGCACTTTAGCTTCAAAAGTCATTTCATTTGAGTTTTTATAATAAATTTGATGAGTCATCTTACACCTCCATAAAAATTATTTTAATTCAGACAACCTTTAAAGTCCATGTATAAACCTAGTTTAGACAACAAAAACTATTAAAAAACTACTTTAAAGGAGTTTAATATGTTCAAACCTAAACGTGTTATTTTTGAGAAAGAAGCTTTTGACTACCCTTTAGGAGAAGCATTATATAAACAATTTTTACAAAGCTCCCCCTCTATAGAAGTTATACGTCTTACTAATAATCAAGTTAAACGTGCTATTCCTGGAGATAATCTACCAGAACAATATAGTCATGGCAAGCAAACTTTAGTAGTAGGTATCAAGAAGTCTTTAAAGTTTCAAAGCTGTAAACCCTCAGCCCACTATCAACTTCCCCTTGTGAGCGGCTGTATGGGGCAGTGTGAATACTGTTATCTTAATACTCAATTAGGCGATAAGCCTTTTATAAAAGTTCATGTTAATTTAGATGATATTTTAAATACTGCCAATAAATATATTTCAGAGCGTCTACCTGATATTACCCTCTTTGAAGGTGCTGCTACTTCTGATCCTGTACCTGTTGATCCATATACTCATGCACTAGAAAAGTGTATCTATTTCTTTGGTCAAACAGAGAATGCTAGATTTCGCTTTGTAACTAAGTATAACGATGTTGATCATCTTCTTAATCTTTCTCATAATGGTCATACAGAAATACGCTTTAGTTTAAATACAGATACAATTATTAGAACTTATGAGCATGGTACAGCTACTGCTATTAAACGTATTGAAGCAAGTAGTAAATTAGCTGCAAGTGGTTATCCTATTGGATTTATTCTAGCTCCTGTTTTTATTTATCCTAACTGGCAAGATGAGTACCATGAGCTTCTTATAAAACTTAAAGAACTTCTACCTTCTACACTGACACAGCCTGTATTTTTCGAAGTTATCTCTCATCGTTATACAACAAAAGCTAAAAATAGAATTCTACAAATTTTTCCTAATACAACACTTCCTATGAATGAAGAAGAACGTCAATTCAAGTATGGACAGTTTGGCTATGGTAAATACATTTATCCAAAAGATGCAATGGAGCAAATCAAAACCTTCTTTAAGCAAGAGCTTTCTTCTCTTTTTCCTGAATCTGACATTAAATATATTATCTAATCTAATAAAAAGGGCCACTTTAATTACAAGTGTGCCCCTTCATTTTTTTATACTCTATTTCTTAAGACCTAAAATAAAATTTACTAATTGTTCTGCACCTTTTACATGACTTTTAACCGTTGGATGGCTAGCTGTTCCTAGACCGTCTTCTACTTCAAGCTTATTAAAAGCAAGGCTTACTACATTTATATCATCTGTTAATTCTCTATAACCTTTAACCACTTCTTCTATTACACTAGCTTGTACAAATTCTATAGGTGCCGCACAGCATATAATAATAGGTTCAGATCCATTAAGCTCACGTACTTGTTTAATAAAACTTATATAAGCCTTCTTAAATTCCTCTATTCTTATACTTGGGTTGTAATTTATATAAGACCAGTCATTAGTTCCTAAATTAATAACAATATAGTCTGGCTTAAAACATTTAAAATCCCATTTTTCTCTTTGTAACTCTGGAAACTGTTTACATAGGTAATAATCAATCTCAGGATAAATGCGCCCCATTGTTTCTACATTATTAATTTGATTCTCTCGGGTAAAACTAGAATAGATACCTATACCTGATGCGCTTATACAATGAAAATTTGCCAAAAGCTTTCTAGCTGCCCTTGCTGCATAAGCTTCCCATCCATTTTCTTCTCTTGAACGAAAAGGAGAATCGACTTTATCACTTTCATTACCATAGCCACAAGTTAAAGAGTCACCTATAAACTCTATTTGACAAGTATACTGTGTTTTACTCTTATGTAACTGTGCCTCTTTAGATAAAGCTAACTGTTTTAAACCTGTTTTGGAGTATTGAGCTTCTGTACGTTTAATTACCTTAATGGTATGCATATTGCCTTCTGGATTTTCAAATAGGGTATACCATTTACACCCTGCTTCTAATTTAATTAATTGTTTGGGTTCTTCTTCTTCATCTATAAAAATAGCTAACCACGGCTCAAGTACTTCTCCTGCCTCACTTACAATATGTGTACATATTTGTGCTTCTATCTTTTTACTATTGGTATCAAATAAAAAACCTGAACAAGTCCAATTAAAGTACATTACTCCATTTTCTAAGTCTTCTAAAGTTCTTCCTAAAAAAGTTAACGCCTCATTGTTATATTGAATGCTATTCATTTATGCAGACCCCTTATTTTAGATTATGTATCTATATTTTATATATATTTTTATATTTTAACAACTATTTTATTATCTTTAATATATAACAAAAGTGGATACCCTCTTAAAGATTGTATCCACTTTTATATTTATTTTATAAACTTTTAACTTCTTTAACCCATTTTTGTAATACTTGATACATAGCACGTCCTATTCTAGGATAAGCGCCTTCTTCTAGATTAGCTAAAGATACACGTACAGTCCATTTAGAAGATGCGAAACCATCTCCTGCAAGTAAAATTACATTATGAGTGTGTGCTAATTCATAAAGAAAGTCTACACATTTATAGCGATTAATAATCTCTGTAGCTGTCTCCACACCCCATTGACTCTCTATCCACTCAGCTACATCTACTTCTGTATAGTAATATGCATCATATGGATCTGTTATAAGTTCACGTTGCATTCCTTCATATAGGAGACGTTTACGTTTCTTACAAATACGTCTTGTAAGCTTCTTGTATGCATCTCCTTCATCCATAAGTGCAAATCCACAGAAAAATGCCATTTGAACTTGCTGAGGTGTAGAAAGACCAGCTGTATGATTAAGTGCCACTAAGCGGCTATCCGCTACCATACGGTCAATAAATTTTACATCTTTTGCATGAGTTCCAAGAGAATTATAACGTTTTTCAAGTTCTTCTTTTTCCCAATCTTCTAACTTACTAATACTTGCATCAAATACGTTCTCTTCATGTAATAAGACTGTTCCAAGTCTCCAGCCTGTTACACCAAAATATTTTGATAAAGAATAAATACATAGAGTATTATATGGTAAATCTGCTATTAATGAACAAAAGCGTGGTACGAAAGTACTATACACATCATCTGTTACAATCATTAAATCAGGTCGTTCTTCTTTTACTAACTGAACAAGATAATTTTTACTTGTATCACTTAAAGCTGTAGATAATGGATTATTTGGATTAACAATAAAGACTACCTTTATTTCTGGATCCTTTAATACATCTAAAGCTTCTTTTGTATATTGCATACTTGTTCTACCATTTTCTTCTACTCTACTTGCACGAATATAAACTGTTTCAAATTCATATTCTGGTAATTCTGGTATCTCTAAGTATGGTGTAAAGATTGGTGTCATAAGGGCAATTTTATCCCCTTTATGTAAAAGATGATTGTGCATGAGGGAATTAAATAAATAACACATGCCTGCTGCTCCACCTTCTACACTAAACATATGAAACTCACCTGGAATTTCACGATTTGGACAAAGTTCTTTCATTAAGTAAGCTTTAACAACTTTTTCAATATGTACGAGAGAGCGATCAGGAAAAGGATATTGATCTCCAATAATTCCATGGGCTAATTCGTATATGAAAAGTTCTTGATTAAAACCTAACTTTTTTACACCATAGTCAATGAACTCACGTATGAAATTGGCAATTTTAAGGTCTGGATAAGCTTTTAAATAGCGTTCTAGACGTGTCCCAATTCCTTTTAAACTTGGCATACCAGCTAAATTTTCTGCTTTCCAAGTATGTTGTGTTTCTAATACAGCAAACTGCCCAAAGGCAAAAAAAGCTTGTCTAGGCAAGGTGGCTGTCCAGTTTGGATTACCTCGTCCTGCATCTAAAATCGTTGCACCTTCTCTAGAATTTCGTGCAATATTAATTAAAATTTCTTTAAACTCAAAGCCGCTAATCTTATGATATAACGACTCTACTTCTCCTCTTGTTGGACAAGTCATCATATAATCCTCCTAGTAATTCATGCAAGAACATATCTCTTATTTAAAATTTAGTAATTTTTTCTACGGTATAGTCTAATACCTTTTGTACTTCTTCTTCATAAGTAGTAGATTGCTCTACAGATAGATTTCCTACTGTTTGTGTCATAGGAAGTTCACCTAAAAGTTCTACATCCATTTCTTTAAGGAAGTCTTCCATACCTACTTGATTAAACATTTTTATTTTTTTGTTACAGTCTGGGCAAAGAATATAACTCATATTCTCAATAACCCCAACAACTGGTATATTCATCTTACGTGTCATATTAATAGCCTTAGATACAATCATAGAAACCATATCTTGTGGGGTTGAAATCATAACCACACCTGTCATTGGTATAGATTGCATAACTGTAAGTGCTACATCACCTGTTCCTGGTGGCATATCGATTACTAAATAATCTAAATCTCCCCAAACAACATCTTGGTAAAATTGTTTTACAGCTCCTGCAATAACAGGCCCTCTCCAAATAACTGGTTGGTTTTCATCTTCTATAAGAAGGTTTAAAGACATTACTTTAATACCATCTTTTGTTTCTACTGGATAGATAAGTTGACCATCTGTTTTAACTGTTACATCTTTAATGTGTAAAAGTCTTGGAATACTTGGTCCTGTAATATCTGCATCCATTACACCTACTTTATAACCTTTTGCTGCTAAAGATTTTGCAAGAAGCACGGAAATTGTAGATTTACCTACGCCTCCCTTACCGCTCATTACACCAATAATCTTTTTAATTGTGCCATGTGTATTTATTTCTATTTGACAGCTTGATTCACTTTTATTACATGAACCATTGCTTGAACAACTATTGCAATTTGACATATATATATCACCTCTAGTTTTATTGTTTCACCCTCTATTGTAGGACTACAGATTTTCTATGTCAAATGCTTTTTAAAAGCCATAATAGACTATGTTTTCAAAATATAATTTTAAAATAGTTTATTATTTTTAATAAATTGACAAAAAAATAAAAATAGGAAGGTTATATATCTTCCTCCCTATTTCCATTTACTTAAAAGCTATCATAAAATTCCTCATCATCTATCCACTTATGACTACATATATGACAACTATAGTATTCATCTATTATATAACGAACTTGGTTTTCATCAATTCCAAAAAGCTTTCTTACTTGATCTAGTGTATCTTGAGTTAAACATTTATCATAATAGATGATGTATTGTCTACTATTTGTATTATAAGCTACACGTCCCCTAGGCCAAAAATCATATTTTTCTTTATAAGTTTCTTCAAATTGCTTACGCCATACACGATCGTGACCTTCTGGTGGATTGTAGAGAATTCCTTGTCTTATTCCTTCTTGTACATTATATTGTTTTGTTAAAATGTCTTCTAGACAAAAAAATACTCCTATTTGTGCCATTTATTTTGTCTCCTTATGGTGCCATAGTAAAACTTCATTTATCTACAACTATATACTTATCATGCTACTATCTTAAAATAGATTGAGCCATGCGACGATAAGTGTGGCGAATACCTCTAATTGTAACAGATAATTTTTTAATATTTTCTGGTAATGCCATTCCAAATGTCCCACAGTCTCCTATATGCTGTAAATCTGCCCCAGCCATTTTAGCAAGAAGTGCTATTTGTTCAATGACACTTTCGCTTGAACCTTCTTGAGATGTTCCAATGGTTGTCATAGCTAATCCTTTTACTTCATGAATAGCACTTACCATTTGCTTTGCAAGCTCTAGATCAAAACCTGGTACTGTCCCTGGAGCTGGGAAAAGAACAATGTCTGCACCACACTCTACAAAATCGCGTACACAAGCTACATCATATAGATTTCCACTACCAGCTCCATGCATTTTCCCTGCAATAATAAGTGTATCATCGCCTAGAACTTCTTTAGCTAATCGAATACCTTCACAAATCGTTTCATGAGTAATACCTGTGTTAGGATTCCCTGTAATAACTACATAATCAAATCCATACGCTTTAGCACGTTCAAGATTTTCACGTGTGAGACAATAACCTGGTTCATAGGTACTTCCTGCTGGAACAGGTTCTAAATTCACCCCAATAAGACGCCCTACTAATTGTCTTACTTTACGAATATAATCTTTATCTGCCAGATTGGCTTCTATTTGAGCTTCTATTTTTTTGGCTAATGTTCCTATATTTTGTAATGCATCAATTTCTGGATGAATCCCCCATATAAAAGGTGCATTAAAATTAAAGGTATTAAGTGTAATCATATCTGCTCCAAAACTAGCTGCTAGTTCCACATTTGAAACTTCACGAATATACGGTGTGTAGCTAATAATAGTTTCAGAAACAACTGTACGCCCTTCTGATAAACTTATAATTTCTTTAAGTTCCTTTTTACTAAGAGTTTCAATATCCTTTGTTGTGAGTTCAAAAATTCTTTTCATCTTATCCTCCTAAAGTTCATCCATAGCGCGATTTGCAAGAGCATCTGCTCTATTATTTCCAAAGTTGTCGCTATGGCCTTTAACTTTAATAAATTTTATATCTTTAAATTTCTCTTTTTCTCTATAAAGTTCTTGCCATAAGGCTTTATTTTCCACAGGTTCTTTCTTAGAAGTAACCCAGCCCTTTTTCATCCAATTATAAATCCAATTTGTAATGCCATTAAGTACGTAGGCACTATCTACCATAACTTCTACAGGCATATCATGTTTCTTAAGTGCACGTAATCCTTCAATACAAGCTGTAAGCTCCATAATATTGTTAGTAGTGCCTTTTGCTCCACCATAAAGTTCTTTTACATGATCTTTATAGGTCAAATATACACCCCATCCACCTATATTATTATCTTTACCATTTCCACGACAACCACCATCACAATACATGATAACTTTATCCATACTTACCTCACAATTTATCCTTTTTATTTTATTATCTTATACTTACTTATAGTTTTTTAATAGGTATAAGCTTGCTAGATAATAAAAAGACTTCTTGCTAGACGCAAAAAGTCTCTTATTTATGTTTTATAAACGTCTCACCTAATGTTTCTTATTTAATCATACAAAATCCCTTTTTATCTGTCAATAGACTGTCGTAGCACCCTACTACCTATTCGCATGACTAACTTAAGTACTTCATTTACTAAGACTACAGAAGTACCTACTAATATAATTTTTGCCCACATACTTTGTTGTAAAGGCACTGCATTAAAAAACTGGCCAATAAATTGTGTTATAAAAATTTGTACAGCCCCAGTTACAGTGATAACTTGAAGCGCAATCTTATTTTTCGTAAAGTTAGGGAAAATACTTGCAATACCAAACTCTCTACAGTTGAATGCATTAAACAAAACTAAAAAGGCAAACAAACTAAAAGTAACCGTTTGTAGTTCTGTAGCATGTCCAATAACTCTTGTCGGATTAGCTCCTAGGAAGTTCCATTTAATTTGAGCATATAGCACTCCAGCAATATATAAACTATTTAACCCAATTGTTACAATCATAAATTTATTAATGATACTTGCCTTTCTATCAATAGGCTTACGTTTCATAACTGTTTCACGAATAGGTTCTAGTCCGAGTACTAAAGCCGGTGGTCCATCCATAATAATATTAATCCATAATAAATGAATAGTTGTAAATGGCATATCATGCCCCATAAGTTGACTTACAATGGCCATTAAGAAGGCAATAATATTAACTGTAAGTTGAAATTGAATAAATCTTTGGAAGTTATTATAAATCCCTCTTCCCCATTTAATAGCTTGTACAATGGTACTAAAGCTATCATCTGTTAAAATAATATCTGCTGCGTTTTTACTTACTTCTGTTCCCGCTATTCCCATAGCTACACCTACATCTGCCTTAGTAAGGGCTGGTGCATCGTTTATACCATCTCCTGTTACTGCAACAACCTCTCCATTTTTTTGGAGAGCCTGTACAATACGCATTTTAGTTGTTGGTTTAGAACGAGCTACAATACCAATTGTTTTAATTTCTCTACATAAACTTTCTTCATCTAACTGGTCAATATAATCAGATTCTACAGCCCTAAGCTTACTTTCTCCTCCTACAATCCCCAATTGCTTACCAATAGCAATGGCTGTTTGGATATTGTCCCCTGTAAGCATTTTTGTTTCTATGCCACCTTCTTTGGCAATTTCAATAGATTCTTGTACACCTACACGAAGAGGATCTTGTATTCCTACAAAGCCTTGGAAGATTAAAGTCTTATCCCAATCTTTTCTCGTTTTGTAATCTTGTAGTTGTTCGCTTTCTAAAAAGCCAAAGGCAAGCACACGCATAGCTTCTTTTTGAAGTACACTCATAGCTTTTAGAATCTCTTGTTTACGAGCTGTAGTAAGTGGAACAACTTCCTTACCCTTTTGCTCATATTTACATTGTTCCAATATAACTTCTGGTGCACCTTTTGTATAAACAGTATATTTATTTAGAGTATGTATAATAGTCAGCATATACTTATTTTGAGAGTTAAATGGAATTTGACGTACTAAATCACTTACTTCTCTAGCTGTTTGATAGTTAAAGTCTTTACAAAGCCTGAGTAAAGCACATTCTGTTGCGCTCCCTATATACTTAGGCTCTTTTCCACTATACTCCACATCTGCTGTACTATTAATAAGACAGTTATGTATAAACTCTTTGTGTTTTGGCAGTTCTTCAAGTGGAATATATCTACCTTCTAGATATACACGTTCAACTTGCATACGGTTTTGAGTTAAAGTACCTGTTTTATCACTACAAATAACACTTACACTTCCAATTGTTTCACAGGCTTCTTTTTTACGTACAAGGGCATTGATCTTAGCCATTTGTTTCATAGTAATAGCTAAAGTAATATTTATCATAGCAGTAAGTCCTTCTGGTACTGCTGCTACAATAAGTGCTACACATACAATAAAAGCAGTTTTTATTTCTGGAAAATAGGATGCTAATCCCTGTAAGGACCCCATCAATGCTTGTCCACTTGTAAAATTAAGCTTAGTAGGTGCTTCTTGAAGAATTTGTATAAACATATACACAAATAATAAACCGGCAATAGCTGATGATGCTTGTGAAATACGTTTACCTAAATGATCTAATTTAATTTGTAGTGGTGTATCTGTATCTCGTTCACCTAACTCTTTAGCTATATGCCCCATTTCGGTTCCATCACCTGTAGCTGTTACTACCATGGTTCCATTGCCTTGAGCTATAAGGGTACCTCCAAAAAGCATATTCTTTTGATCTGCCAAGTGGTCTGAATCTACTACACATTCTTGTTTACTTACATCATCAGACTCTCCTGTAAGCATGTCCTCTCTCACTTTAAACTCTATGGACCTTAAAATCCGCCCATCTGCTGGAACCATATCTCCAGTTTCAAGGAAAATAATATCTCCTATAACAACTTCACTTTTATGAATAATTTTTTTCATTCCATCACGTAATACTTTTACTTGAATATCCTCTGTCATTTGTGCAAGTGCTTCTGCTGCTTTTTTAGATTTGTTTTCTGTAATAAGTCCAATAGCACTTCCTATAACAATAGCCATACAAATACCTATGGCATCTTGATATTCTCCAATCAGTAAACTAATACCTGCTGCAATAAGTAAGATAATAATAAGCTGCTGACTTAAAATCTCTTTCATTTCTTGAATTAAACTACTTTGCTTAGGCTTTGTAAACTCATTTCTTCCATAGGCTACTATTCGATTTTGTGCTTCTTTTTCTGTTAGTCCTTTCTCTTCTAATACTTTAAGCGCTTTAAGTACTTTCTCCTTAGGCTGCCTATAATATTTGTTTTCCATAGTATCTTATCCTCCTTACTTAACTTAAGTCTTAGGTACTTTAATATATGTCCCAATATTTACGAATATGCTAAATAAAACAAAAAAGAAGCTATGTGTTAGAAAAACAATAGCTTCTTTTATATTTTATTTAGTTAAAAAAGTTTCATAAAAGCTAGCACAATAAGTGCTACACCACTAAGCCAAGAAATTTGTATGTTCTGTAGTTTTGCAATTTTTCCACCTATAGCACATCCTATAAGAATAGCTCCCATACTAACCACCATAGATATGATTAGAGTTTCTATATAAGGTGTTTGCACAAGGCCACTTCCAAAACCTGCCGCGATACCGTCTAAAGATAAAACAATACCAAGAGAAAGAGCTTCATTAATACTTAATACCTTAGATTGATCTTGGTCTGCTTTTGTATTATCCATATAAATGTCTAATATAAAATGATAATCCCAAAATTTAAAAGTAAGACCTTCTACACGATTGGCATGACGACCTAAAAAATCTTTAATCATTCCTTCACAAAATCTAGATATACCTAATAAAAGTAACAAAGCAAAACATAATATACCAGTCACTTCCATAGGAAGCCATCTGCTAATAAAAGTTCCACATGCCATAGCCAGTAATAAAATGAAAGAACTTACTCCGCTTAATGCAAAAGCAGAAGTAAAAGGTATTTTAATTCGGTCGGCTCCATAGGCAATACTTGCTACAAAAGCATCTATAGATAAGGCCATAACCAATAAGAGTATTTCAATCATATTTTAACCACCTTATTAATCTGTTCCCTATCTATTTATATGAAATTTTTTTAAAAAGGTTCTACTCCTTCTTCGTTAAAAGGTGGTATAAAACTCTCTTTATTGGTCTCCCCTTCTTGAATATAACCATTTTCCACACCTAAATCTACTGCATAATCTACTAAATAATCATAATGACTAGGAGATAGTACACGGTTAAGTTCTGGGTAAGCTTTCACCTGTTCAAGTGGTGTGTATTGATTCATTAGGCTTATATAAATACGATTACCATAGGTAGTATATAAGTAGTCTACTATTTTTTTCGAATCAAACAATAAACCTGGTAACATGAGATGTCTTACAATAACACCTTTTAGCATCATTCCATTTTCATCAAATTTCGGCTCTCCTACTTGTCTTACCATTTCATCTAAAGCTTGTTTAACAAACTCAGTATATTCAGGAGCAAAGGAATATTTATTAGCATACTTTTCTTTAAAGTATTTAAAATCTGGTAAATATATATCCACATATCCCTCTAAAGCTTTTAAAGTTTCTACCTTTTCATAGCCACTACTATTATAAACAATAGGTAAGGTAAGACCTTTGTCCTTTGCCATTTCAAGTGCCATAATAATTTGTGGTACATAATGTGTAGGTGTAACAAGATTAATATTGTTAGCACCCTTTTCTTGAAGTTCCAGAAATATAGTTGCAAGACGTTCTACACTTACAACTTTCCCTCTTCCACTTGTACTAATTTCGTGATTCTGGCAAAAGACACACTTTAAAGTACAATGGGAAAAAAATACAGTCCCTGAACCTTTTTCTCCTGAAATGCAAGGCTCTTCCCAATAATGCAAAGCTGCTCTGGCAAGCCGTATACCATCTGTAGCTTTACAAAACCCTACTTGTCCATGCAATCTGTCTACACCACATTCTCGTGGACAGAGTTTGCATGCTTCTAGTCTTTCTATCATTTTTTAGTCTCGCCCCTTCAAAATTACAGAGTATAGATTTTTTTAAAGCGCTTAGCTTCTTTTTTGATTTTTGATTTATTTCCAATAACGCATAAAGCCTTTTGCCTAAGTACATCTTCAATAAGTGGTGCACAATTTTTTAAGTCTTCTATGGTTGTTGTAAGTATTTCTTGCCATTCTCTTTCTAATAGTTGCTGACTTACATGGGTTATTCCATAAATAAGTACTTGTTCACTTTTTTGTTCCATAGTAAGCGGTGAACTTAAACTTCCTATAGTCCCTATAATACATCTTTCTAACTCTTCCTGACTGAGTTCAAGATTACGTATAAAATCTCCAATTTCATCAATTACTTTTAATGTTTCTCCAAGTTCTGGATCACAATAAGAACATATAACAAGATTACCATCTCTTCCTAATGTGACTTGGCAACCATAAGCACCACCTTGTAAACGTATCCTATCCCAAAGATACGTACTATCTAAAATATGGTTTAATACATACAATGTTCCACTAAACTTATAGCCTAAGTCTTTGAAATTATACCCTGTAGTAATAGCCTGTACTTGTGATGGTATAATGTAAGCCTCATTCCTAATTTCCGGATTAAAGCCATAGTCTACACTTATTACCTCTCTATTAGGTATAACTTTTAAAAACTTCTCTATATATGTTCTTACATCTTTTTGACTCTCTTTTGGACTGGTTATACTTACAACTAAATTTGTCTTTTGCATAACTTCTTTATATATTTTATTAAGTTTTTTAACTAAATTATCAAAAGCTTGATTATCTTTTCCTTGCAGATCTTTTTTTAGTTCCTTTAAAAATTCATAATAAATCATACCTGATACATAGTCTTCATAAATAGCTGCTCCAGAACAATAACTATATACAGCTCGTGTTGTACGATATTCCGGTGTACTTTTAAAGCTTCTATCTATTTCATAGAGCATTAACTCTATCAATTCATTAATTTTTGCAGCATCTTTAAAAATTGTATTGCAAGTGATTTCTTCTAAAAGATGTGGTAAGTCTTCTAATTTATCTAAAAGGACTTTAAGTGAGATTTTTAAATAAGGAGAAAATTTATGTGTATTTTCGCAATGAGCATAAGCTTGCAAATTACAGTTTAATCCTCCTGTTTGCTGATTTATGATATTTTCTAGTGCATCATAAGTATAGTTTTTAGTGCCTATATAAGTTAAAAGATTGCTTAAAAGTCCTAAATAAGTTAAATCTTCTTTTGCTATATGGGATGTATCAAATAATAAATGAATATAAGCAATCTCTTGAGTATTTAAAGGATGCACTTGCCAAGTAATATTTGAAGTTTTCTCCATCTGAAAGCTTGGAAATTTAGGGACCTTTGGTAAATCAGTTAATGTTAAATGAGGTAACTTTGCTAGGTCTTCTGGTTCATTTGGCATTTCTTGAAGCTGTTCAAGTGCCTGATTAGTTAAAATAAGCTTTATAAGCTGTTCTTCACTTAGACTTTCTTTATATGTTTTAAGTGCCTCTTCTCTTCTTTTTTCTTCTTTCATAAATTCGTTTTCATCTGCTTCTAAAAGAGCGCATACCCCATGAGGATTATTAAGTAAATATTCTTTAATTAGTGCCTCAAAATATCCTGAATGACGTTTTTTACCTATCTCTTCTAAAGCATTTTCATATTTTAGGTGTGTAAATGGATGTTGACCATATAATACACCCATTTGAACTTCTTCACTAAGAATAACACCTTTAGCTTCCCAAGGTGTATCACCTTCTTTTAAACTAAAAGTAACTGTATTGTATGCAGCTTCAACCAAATCCTTATCTATACCATTTTCTACTATATAATTTAAAACTTTGAAAACCCGCTCTTTAAAAGTCTCTTCATAAAAGCTATTGGTACCATTTAAAACAATAGAAAAAGTAGGTTGTCGTTTACCTGTATCATATCCACCTTCTTCTATACTTTTGCCTATACCATTTTCTCCAAGTAGTGCTTCATGTAAAGGAGATGCTGGGCTTTTAAGTAACATATGCTCTAACATTTCAAAAGCTAAACGTAATTCAATATTATGAATATCTCCTACAACAAAGCTTAGTGCTAAAAAGGCTGTTTCTTTATCATCTTCACTTTGTTCTTCTTCTACAGGATAGTATCCATGGCACCTTTCCATCTTTTTGAAAGGTTGTTGAATAAGTATAGGAAATTCACACTCCTCTTTTTTAAATTCTTTTAAAACATTATTTAACTGTATTAATCTTGTTTCTAAATCAGCCTTCCCATATAAAAATAGTGTGCAATTTGATGGCTTATAATATTTATTATAAAAACTTAAAAAGTTCTCTTCTGTAAGTTTTACTATTTCTTCTGGCTTACCACCTGAATCATAACGATAACATGTATCTTTAAATAGAGTTTCATGAATAAGATTCTCAAGTCTAGTAGAAGGCTCCATATATTCACCGTGCATTTCATTATAAACAATACCACTATAGCTTAAAGGTTCATCTTTATCTTCTATACTATAGTGCCATCCTTCTTGTTTAAATAAATAAGGCCTCTCATGAATAAGAGGGTGAAAGATTAAATCCATATATACTTCTATTAAGTTACTAAAGTCCTTCTCATTTTGACTTGCACAATAATACATAGTCATATCTTTATATGTACAAGCATTTAAACTTGTGTTCAAAGACCCTTTATCTAGTTCCATAAAAGTATCTTTTAAAGGATACTTCTTAGATGCACAGCATACTGTATGTTCTACAATATGAGCTACACCTGTATGATCAGTAGGAATTGTTTTAAAAGAAGCTGTAAATACTTGATGTATATCTTCATTAGCAACTTGTATAAGTTTAGCTCCACTTTGAATATGTTCAAAAAACCTAACCATACTACTGATTTCTTCTATCCACTCTTCTTCTATTAATTGAAACCCATAATATAGGGCATTAGGTTGTAATATCATGTATACTTCCTTTCTTTTATACGCCTTTTGTAAGACGCCTTCTAACATTATAGCCCAGTCTCTATACTTTTAAAAGTCTCCCCCTAAAATACTAATCCTTCTTACTCAATCCTTTAAAATTTATGTATAAATTCTTCCTATTAACTTAGCAAGTCAATCCTTTTATAAAATACAAAAATACGACTCCTACGTATTTTGTAAGGGTCGTATTTAAAATTATTGCATATGTGTATGTTCTACTGCAGCAAATAAAATATCTTCATATGCCCAGTAATCATTTTGTAAGTCACTAAATAGATTTGGTATATCTGCATCACTGCAGTCTCTTTCAAACACACTATTAAGTGTCATAACTGCTTCTGCACGTGTAATGGTTTCATTTCTATCGAAGAAAGTAGCCTGTCTCATCTTAGGATTTCTAATTTGTTGCACTTTTTCAATAATAGCACTAGCTTCCTTTGTTGTAATAGGATCAAATGGTCTAAATGTACCATCTTCATAACCTTGCACTAATCCTAAACTTTCAAGATAACCTACATAAACATTACTATAACGGTTAGGTCTAATATCTTCAAAAGAAGAAAGTATATCTGTTGACTCACCATCTAATAAAAGACGCCCTACCATAGTAGCAAATTCTTCACGTGTTACTGCACGTTCTGCACGAAATGTACCATCCTCATATCCAATAATATATGGTATATGTGCCACTTCTTTTTCTTCTGGAATGCTTGGTTCTTCTGGTACACTTGGCTGTTCTGGGATATTTGGTTCTTCTGGCTTGTTTGGTAAAAATGGTGGACATGGAAATTCTGGCCAGTTTATTTCCGGACAATCTTGACTAGGCACATTAATTTCTGGCACATATAAGTTTTCCTCATCATCACACATTGGATCGTACGCATACACTAAAACTTGAGAAAATGCTAAAGTACTTATTAAACAAGCTACTATAGCTTTTTTATATTTAGATTTAAATAATTTCATCTCATCCATCCTCCTTCATAGCATAACTAGAACTGATTATAGCCCACCCCTTGACAAACTGTCTATGATTTCAAAGTAATTGCAACTTATTACTAATTTATAACTTGATAAAAATAGATATTATTTTCCATATATTTTTATACTTACCATTAAATTCTAGGAACTACTTTTTTACTTCTCTTATAATTTTCTTCTATTTGTTTAAACTAAAGGTATTAATGTTAAGGAGGTAAAATACATGTCATATTTAACAGCAAAAGAACTTTCTTGTTTTCAAGATTTATTAAGTGGAGAAGAGCTACTTATTAAGAAATTTAAAATGTTAGCAGAGGCTACAACTGATGCAGAACTTAAAGCACAGTTTACTGACATAGCTAATCATCACCAAAATCACTATGATACTATTTATTCACAACTTCATTAGGAGGAAACAATCATGAGTAACTTACCTGGCTTTAGTGAAAAAGAAATTTTAGCAGATGCTTTAGAAGCACAAAAATCAGCTACAGCTCTTTATAACCTTATTGCTAACGAATGTGCAAAAAAAGAACTTAAAGATACAGTAGTTAATTTATTAAATGATGAACATAATCTTCAATATGGTGTTTTTACTTCCATGCATAATCGTGGATTCTATCCTACACCAGCAGCAGAACAACAAAAAATTGATCAAGCTAAACAAACTTACGCACCTCAAGCTAAGTGCTAATTTTATCAACACAAATAAGGCATGAATCTAAATTAGATTCATGCCTTATTCTTTTAATTCACCACTTCAGTAAACTATACTAGAAATAAATCATAACTAATTTTTAGCATAAGTAAGATTAATACAACCATAAACATAGGTCGAATAACTTTCTTACCTCCTTTAATGGCAAGACCTGCTCCAATCCAGTTGCCTGCTATACCAAAAAGTGCTGCTGGAAGGCCTATAGTCCATAAAATCTTTCCATTTAAGGCAAAAGTCACTAAAGCGGCTATATTAGAAGCTAAGTTTACAACTTTAGCATTTCCTGAAGCGGTTACTAAATCAAACCCTATAAGTCCCGTATAAATAAGGATTAAAAAAGTACCTGTTCCTGGTCCAAAAAATCCATCATACATACCAATTAAAAAACCTGAAATAAGAGAAAGCCCTATAATCTTATATTTACTTTCTTCCTTAAAAGTTTCCTTGTCCCCAAAATTCTTTTTAAAAATTAGAAAGACAGCAATAATTGGTAGTAATACCAGCATCGTATAACCTAAATAGCGCTCTTCAATAATCATATTTATAGTTGCACCAATTGGAGAACCTACTAGAGCGGCAGCTGCTGAAGTTAATGCAGCTATGTAATGTATCTTTTTACTCTTCATAAACCTTAATGTGGAAAATAAAGTTCCAAAGGTAGATGAACATTTATTAGTACCTGTTGCTAGGTGAGGTGGTAATCCTGCTACCATATAAGCTGGTAGAGAAATAATACCTCCTCCTCCAGCTACAGAATCTATAAGCCCAGCTAAAAAAATTAGTGGACAAATAATTATAAGTGTTTTCATAGTTTCCATATTAATATCCCCTTTTTCCTCCCAATAGTCTATATAGTTTCGCAACTTATATTATTTCATATAATGACTATTTATGCTATCCCTAAATATCCTTATTCCATTTAAGATTCTATTTAATTTTGTTTTTTATTTTCTTCTACTGCTAGCTCTGCCATCTTAATAGCGCCCTCTTTTGTCAGGTTCCCACAAATAAATAAGTTTGGATGACAGAAAGTACACCCTTCAATGCCTGTAAGATAACTTAGTTCTTCCTCTCTTAAAGCACCCCAACTTTCTGGTAAGTCCACTCTTGCTGCAAAACTGTCTTTTTCCTTCGGAACTGTTTGTACTCGGTAAGTTCCTGCAATATCTTGAAAGACTACAAACCACACATGTTCTTCTGTATCATATTCAAGTAAAAGATCTTTCCATTTCACCGGTTCATTTAAAACTAGAATATGAGTTTCTTCTACAGGTTGAACCTTTAAAGCTTCTTCTATATAATATACACTTTCATAATATTCCCCAAAACGTATCACTAAACGTCTTAAATAATTTTGGGCAAAATTAACTGCTTCTAAGAAAGCTTCATCTACTGTGCGTTCTTCATGTTTAAGTGGCATAAAGCTACTAATAATTTGAGAAATAGTAGTAACAGGTGAATTAAATTCATTCAAACTGATACCATTATCCCCCGCATCTATTTGCAAAATAAACTCATCTGCTACTTTCTTTGCTATAGTTTCTTGTTCTTTCCTTTCTAAATGAGGACAAAACTTAGCTACATAATCTATTCCAAAGTCTCGCCATAATAAACCAAAAGCACTATAAGGAATACCATCTTCTCTAAGTTCTTTGTCCATTTTATGATGATCGTAAGGTCCTTCTCCCACATCTGCTACTAAATCACAAGTATCTAATAGATCTTTGTCTCTTGTACGTATGATTTCTATATGAGGATAAAGGCCTTTCATTATGCTTACACCAAATACTTCATCTGCATGAAAGACACCATTGTGTACAGCCATTTTGTTTATTACTCTTCCTGTCATCTCGCTTCTCCTATAAGTCTATTTTATATATTCCTTTTCTATTATACTTGCTCTTATCTTTTTTAAAAAGGCTACTTAATTATATCATTATATATTTTTTCTTTCTTTTTCTTAGAAAAGCTATGAACTTATGCTTGACTTTTAATGTAAAGGATATAATAATTACAGAGGTTACACCCTTTATATCACTTAATATATAAAGTCATTTAAACGCAATTTAAAGTAATTTAAATATAGACTAAAATAAGGATGGTTAACTATGTCACAAGAAAACCTAACTATGATGGATGAAATTCAAAAAAGAAGAACCTTTGCCATCATTTCTCACCCAGATGCTGGTAAAACAACACTAACTGAAAAATTCTTACTCTACGGTGGAGCCATTCGTACTGCTGGTTCTGTTAAATCTAGAAGAACACAAAAACATGCCGTATCTGACTGGATGGAAATAGAAAAGCAAAGAGGTATTTCTGTTACATCAAGTGTACTTCAATTTAACTATGATGGTTTTTGCATTAATATTCTTGATACACCTGGACATCAAGACTTTAGTGAAGATACTTATCGTACACTTGTTGCTGCTGATAGCGCTGTAATGGTTATTGACTCTGCAAAAGGGGTAGAAGAACAAACTAAGAAGCTTTTCAAAGTTTGTAAAATGCGTGGTATTCCTATCTTTACTTTTATTAACAAATTAGATGCTCAAGGGAAAGAACCTCTTGAACTCATTGAAGATATTGAAAATGCTCTTGGTATTCGTGCCTTCCCTATGGACTGGCCTATTGGATGTGGTAAAGCCTTTAAAGGTGTTTACAATCGTCTTAAAGGACATATTGAACTCTTTGATGATGGTAACCATGGTCAATCTATGGTTAATACGGTAGAATGTGATTTACAAGATGAGAACCTAGCTGAACTTTTAGGTCAAGATCTTTATGAGAAGTTACTTGAAGATATTGAGTTACTTGATATGGCTGGAGATGATTATAATCTTGATCAAATCCTATCTGGAGAACTTACTCCAGTATTCTTTGGTAGTGCTATGACTAACTTTGGGGTTGAACCTTTCCTTAAAGCTTTCTTAGACATTACTAGACCACCTCAACCTCGTTCAAGCAACTTAGGTGAAATTCAACCAACTGAAGATTATTTCTCTGGCTTTATCTTCAAAATTCAGGCCAATATGAATCCAGCCCATCGTGACCGTATTGCCTTCCTTCGTATTTGTTCTGGTAAATTCGAAAAAGGTATGATGACTAATTTAGTACAAAAAAATAAAAAAGTAAAGCTTGCTCAACCTCAACAATTCCTTGCTCAAGACCGTGCTACTGTTGAAGTTGCATATGCAGGTGATATTATTGGTATTCATGATCCAGGTATTTTTAATATTGGTGATACACTTTGTAGTTCAGATATTAAACTTCAATACGAAGGTATTCCACAGTTTGCTCCTGAACACTTTATGAAAATCTCTACAATCAATGCCTTAAAACGTAAACAGTTTTTAAAAGGAATTTCTCAACTTGCTGAAGAAGGTTCTATTCAAGTCTTTAAGCCTCGCTTCACAGGTGCTGAAGAACTTATCGTAGGTGTTGTAGGTGTACTTCAATTTGAAGTACTTGAATATCGTCTTAATAACGAGTATGGTGTAGAAATCAAGAAACAAGCTCTTCCATATAACTACATTCGTTGGATTGAACTTGAGAACTATGATCCATCTAAATTCAAGCTTACATCAGATGCTATTGTAGCTGAAACAGAAGACGGTGCTCCTGTTCTTCTTTGCCAATATGAATGGTCTATTCGTCAAGTAATTGAACGTAACGAAGGTGTTATTTTACATGAAACACATTTAAGAACAAACTAAGCAATATAAAAAGTGGGTTATACTTCAGATGAAGTATAACCCACTTTTATATTATTGTAATATAACTTACATTTACCTACTTAGATCTAAACTTTAAATTCTAAGGTAAAATATTACCTGCTGCTCTATAAATCTCGTACCATTCTTGTCTTGTAAGCTCTACACCTGAAGCTTTACAAATAGCTTTTAGTCTTTCTGGATTTGTAGTACCTACAATAGTTTGAATACGTGCTGGATGTCTTAAAATCCACGCAACTGCAATCGCACTATTTGTAATACCTTTCTCACTTGCTATACGATCAATCACTTGATTAAGTTCTTCAAATTTAGGATTACCTAGAAATACGCCTTCAAAGAATCCATATTGGAAAGGTGACCAAGCCTGAATTGTAATATCATGTAGGCGGCAATAATCTAAAACACTTCCATCACGATTAATGGCTGCTGTATTTTCCATATTTACATTAAGTCCTGCATCAATCATAGTTGTATTTGTAATACTTAATTGCAGTTGGTTAATAATAATTTTTTCATCTAAGTATTTATTTAATAAAGCCATTTGCATTGGATTTTGATTGCTTACACCAAAGTGACGTACTTTACCACTTTCATGTAATGTACGAAAAGCTTCTGCTACTTCTTCTGGCTCCATTAAAGTATCTGGGCGATGTAATAATAAAGCATCTACATAATCCATCCCTAAACGTTGGAGGCTCTTGTCTACAGATTGGATAATATGTTCTTTAGAAAAATCAAAAAAGCCTGGGCGTATACCACACTTTGTTTGAATAACTAAATCTTCTCGTTTAATAGAAGTTTCTTTAAGAGCCTTTCCAAATAAAGACTCAGACTCTCCTTTTCCATAAATATCTGCATGATCAAAAAAATCAATACCTGCTTCATAAGCTGCTTCAATAAGTGTACGTACTTCATCTACAGTATGACCTGCCATACGCATACAACCTAAGGCTATTTCAGAGCCAGCAAGTGGGCTACCACCTAATTGAATTTTTTTCATTTTATCGCCTCTTTCTTTTATAAATTCTAGTTAATAAAATAAACATACTTTTATACAATATTATTATACATTTATCTTACACTTTTTTACAAGTTTAGGAAAATACAAAAGAAATATGATTTTATCTATTGATTTCTTCTTTTATACAAGATAATATAGATAAGGTTTTGCTTTAAAACCTATTTTAAAGTTTGAAGGAGATTTATTACATGATCAAAGATATGACCGTTGGTAATCCAACCAAACTTATTTTATCTTTTGCCATTCCTATGCTGATAGGAAATATTTTTCAACAATTTTATAATATGGTAGATACCATGATAGTAGGACGTTTTGTTGGTGTAGACGCCCTTGCCGGTGTTGGCTCTACAGGTTCTATGAACTTTTTAGTTTTAGGCTTTATGATAGGTATTGCTTCTGGCTTTTCAATTATTATAAGCCAATCCTTTGGTGCTGGTGATGAAACACGTCTTAGAAAATCCGTTGCTATGTCTGTTTATTTAAGTATTGCTATTACTATTATTGTTACAATACTTAGTTTGGCTTTAACTAGACCTCTTTTAGAGCTTATGCAAACACCTGAAGATATTATGGAACATGCTTATACATATATTAGTATTATTTTTGCTGGTATAATAGTTACCTTATGTTTCAACTTACTTTCAGCTATTTTACGTGCGCTTGGTGATAGTAAGACACCTCTTCTTTTCTTAGTCATTGCTTCCCTTATTAATATTGTGCTAGATTTAGTATTTATTATAAACTTTAAGATGGGGGTTGCAGGTGCAGCCTATGCTACAGTTATTTCACAAGGTATTTCATGTATATTATGTTTCTTATACATGAAAAAGAAATGTACTATTTTAAGAATGAAAAAAGAAGATTGGATAATAGACATTCCTCTTTGTAAACAGCTTTTAAGTTTAGGAATTCCTAATGCTTTCCAATGCTCTGTAACAGCTATTGGTGTTATGGTTCTTCAAAGTACAATTAACGGCTTTGGTTCTACAATTGTAGCTGCCTATACTGCTGCTAGTAAAGTAGAACAACTTGCTATACAACCTTCTATGACTATTGGTTTGGCTGTAGGTACATATGCAGCTCAAAATCTAGGTGCACAAAAGTTAGATCGTATCCGCCTAGGTATCCGTAAAAGTATTGTAATCTCCTTTGTTATTTGTATTAGTAGTGGTATTCTCTTAACTCTACTAGGTGGCCCACTTACAACTCTCTTTGTATCTGGAGAACAACAAGCAGTTATAGCCGCTTCTAAGCAATATATTAGTACAGTATCTATATTCTTCTTTGTTCTAGGACTTCTTTTCATCTACAGAAGTACACTTCAAGGACTAGGTAATGCTATTATTCCTTTTTGGTCTGGTGTTGTAGAACTTATTATGCGTGTTGGCGTAGCTCTTATTCTATCACGTATGATCGGTTTTTCAGGCGTTTGCTTAGCAGGACCTGCTGCTTGGACAGGTGCAGCTATCTTACTTGCTATAAGCTACTACCGAACAATTCATCGTTTAGAAAAAGAGCAAGCTACTAAAGCTTACTAATTTAATAATGAATTAAATAAAAAAAGAGGAAAGAAACTAAAGTTAGTTTCTCTCCTCTTTTTTTGTATCGTAGTCATCTAAAAAGCTGTGTTCTTCACCATTTTGTCGATAACCAATCACAGTTTCTAAGTTAACATTATGCACACTTCTAAAAATGTTCATATCAATATGGGGATTAATCTGTCTAAACTTTTTCACTAAGTTTTTCATTTCTTGACGTTTAGAACCACCACCTGCATCACCTAATAAACAGTTTTCTGTAAGTCTACATGCACATTGGATAAAACGTAAGTCATGACTATTTTTCCATGCAATAATATCTTCTTCCTTTACAAGATAAAGAGGACGAATAAGCTCCATACCTGGGTGATTTGTACTGTGTAACTTAGGCATCATTGTCTTAATTTCTCCGCCGTACAGCATACTCATTAAAATAGTTTCAATGGCATCATCAAAGTGATGACCTAAGGCAATTTTATTGCATCCAATAGATTGGGCATATTTGTATAAATATCCACGTCTCATTCTAGCGCAAAGATAGCAAGGTGTTTCATCTACTTCTGCTACAATGTCAAATATTTCAGTTTCAAAAATCTTAATTGGAATATTTAAATACTCTGCATTATCAATAATGACTTGACGATTATATTCATTGTAGCCTGGGTCCATAACAACAAACTCAAGTTCAAAGTTACGTTTGCCATGACGGTATAGTTCCTGCATACATTTAGCAAGAAGCATGGAATCTTTTCCACCTGAAATACATACCATGATTTTATCTCCGTCTTTAATAAGTTCATAGTCATTAACTGCACGAATGAATTTGGACCAAATAGGTTTACGATATTTTTTTATAATACTGCGTTCTATTTCTTGGTATTTTTCTAATTCTTTTTTCATTATTCATTCCTATCTTTTAGCATTAAATTATTTTTATTTACTATTTAATCTATTTCATCTTTTATATAACTTGATTTTCTAACAGTATAGCATATTATAGACTATCTATAATTTCTTTAAACTGACTTAAGAATATTTTAATTTCCTCTTTAGTTGTTAAATGACTTAAACTAATCCTTAATGTAGAAAGTGCTTTTTTACGATCTTTTGTAATAGCATAAACTGGTCTTGAAGGACTATTTAATGTACAGCAAGCTGACTTAGTTGCTACATAAGTTTCTAAATGAGCAAGCTTTTCTTGTACTTCTCGTGCTTTTATTCCTATTAAACTTAAATTTAATATATAAGGACTAGCTTCTGTAGGACTATTTATTTGCACAACTGAATGATTACTTAATCCTTCTCTTAATTGATCATTTAACTCTTTAACATAGTTAAATCTTGTTTCTCTTTCTTTGTCTGCTATTTCTAAGGCTTTAGCTAAACTACCTATTAGTCCTAGAGTTGGTGTACCACTTCTAAAAGCAGTTGTACTTGTTCCACCATGTAACAAAGGCTCTAGCATTACCTTATCTTTTTTCACAAGTACACCACACCCATTAAGCCCATAAAATTTGTGACTAGAAAAAGTCATTAAATCTATATGTTCTATAGGTACATCTACTTTTCCTATTGCTTGTGTAACATCTACATGCAAAAGACAATGGGGTGCTTTATCATTGATTAAGGTCCTAATTGCTTCAACAGGCTGTCTTGCTCCTATTTCACTATCTACATCGCTAATAGCTAACATAATAGTATCTTTTCTTAATAAACTAGCTAAATGTCCAAGATCAATTTGACCATCTGGTTTTATATCTACAAATTCTATTTCATAACCTTCATTGTGAAGTGCTGTTGCTGTACTTGATACAGATGAATGTTCTAAATAAGTGGTAATAATATGTTTACCGTATCTTTTATAATAATGGCAAGCACCTTTAATAGCCAAATTATTAGATTCTGTTGCACCAGAAGTATAAATAATTTCTGATGGATTAACACCTAGAATCTTTGCTATTTTTTCTGTTGCTTCTTCTAGTTTTAATTTAGCAGCTTGCCCTAAGGAATGAGATGCATTAGGATTAGCAATATACTTGGTAGAAAGCTCTACAAAAGTAGCTAACACCTCTTCATCTACAGGGGTATTGGCAGCATAATCTAAATATAGCATAGATTTACCTCGCTTTTCATTTACTCTGGTTTTCATCATAAATTTTATTAGGTGTTTTGTCAATACAGAAGGTAGATTCACCCTTTTTCCTTTTGTCACTCTAAAAAACAAATAAAAACTATATATTTTCTTAATCTATTTAAGCTATACTTATTTTAATATAATTTACACTATTTATAAATTTGAAAGGAGATATACTTCTATGGAATGGTTGAAGAAATTTATGACAGGTCGTTATGGTTTGGATCAACTAGGTTTAACTCTTTTTGTTCTAACTTTTATACTGTCTATTCTAAGTGGATTTACCTATAGTATTATATTTACAATTTGTACATTTGTTTTGATCTACTATTTCTATTTCCGCCTTTTATCTAAAAATCACTATAAGCGTCAACAAGAAAATTTTAAATTCTTACGTATATGGTCTCCTATACAAAAACGTCTTAATCGTTATATGAAACAATTTAAAGAAAGAAAACAATATAAATACTTTACATGTTCAAGCTGTCGTCAAACACTTCGTGTACCAAGAGGTAAAGGTAAAATTTGCATTACCTGTCCAAAATGTAAAAATGAACTTCATAAACGTACTTAATAAATAAGAGTCCTAGGGCACTAGAAATTTTAGTCTAGTCTATAGGACTCTTTTATCTCAAAAATTATTTTATACTATTCCATTTTAATCTTTAAATAGGCTTTTATTACTTCTATACATTTATCATACCCTAATACACTACTATCTAAACATAGATCATAGTTATTAGCATCTTTCCATTCTTGCCCTGTAAAATAGTGATAATATGCTGCACGGCGTTTATCTGTTGTTAAAATATATTGTTTAGGATTTTTGACAGGAGCAATTTTTTCTACACCTTGAATACAAGCTTCAAGTGGGGCATGAATATATACAGAGACTACATTTTCAAAGTCCTTTAGAATATAATCTGCACAACGTCCAATGATAATACATGATTCTTTTTCTGCTAGTTCTTTTATGATTTTAGCTTGATAGTTAAATAGATTTTCATTGGAGATAAAGTCATCTCTATCTGGTGGAATAATTTCCCCTTTATAAACCTTCTTAGCAACTTTATATAATAAGGTACTCTTTAATTTTTCATCTGCATCTATAAAAAGCTGTTCATTAATACCACTGTCATCAGATGCTAACCTTAACAAATTACGATCATAGTAAGGAATATTTAAATCTTCGGCTAACATTTTCCCTATTGTACGTCCACCACTTCCATAACCCCTTGCAATTGTAATAACAAAGTTTTTCATCTTTATCCCCTGCCTCTCATGTGTGTATTCTTACTACCTTTATTATATACAATAGATCAAATTCTTTCAACTTATCTAAATTTTACTTTAAGTATAATAAACTTAATGTACCCTTTCTATTTATAATCTTTACCAACAAAAAATATCTATGGTGCTAGAGATTTTACATACTAACACCATAGACATTTTATTATTTAATAGCACTTATATACATTACTATAAGGTCATTATCTATTTTGAAATAACTATCTATTTTATGCACTTAATCCTTCTTTTAAGTCTTCATCTAAAAATACTTCACGTTTTAATGCTTTATCTTGATGAGCTACAATAGTTGTACAAATTGCATCACCTGTAATATTTACAACGGTACGTGACATATCTAATATTCTATCAATCCCCATAATAATACCAATTCCTTCTACTGGTAAACCAACAGATGTAAATACCATAGATAGAGTAATAAGTCCTACACCTGGTACCCCTGCTGTTCCAATAGAAGCAAGAGTAGCTGTTGCAATAACAGTTAAGTAGTCTATAGGTGTTAGTGTAATATTAAAAGCTTGGGCTACGAAAATAACTGCTACTCCTTGCATAATGGCTGTACCATCCATATTAATAGTAGCACCAAGAGGAATTGTAAAAGAGGATATGCGCTTTGATACACCCATTTTCTTATCTAAAGTATCAATAGAAAGTGGAATGGTTGCATTGGATGTTGCTGTAGAGAATGCAAATCCCATAACAGGTAAAAACTTCTTAATAAACTTGAGGGGGCTTAAACCTGTAAAACCTTTTAG
Source organism: uncultured Eubacteriales bacterium (assembly GCA_900551325.1). GTDB lineage: Bacteria > Bacillota > Clostridia > Lachnospirales > Cellulosilyticaceae > Holtiella. The sequence goes on from URVM01000002.1 coordinate 104,181, forward strand.
TAATGACCCATAAATAATGAAGCATTGAATACCTAATGCAATAAATACACTTATCATATATTTAAGAAGAGGTACAAAGGCACTAAATCCAATACCTGAAAAAGTTTTGGCTATTAAACAAAATACACCAATTGGTGCTACCTTCATCACCATCATAGTCATATCCATCATAATGTCATTAAACTCACTAAAGAAGTTTCCAACAGTCTCACACTTATCCCCTCGCTTAGCTAGAATAATACCTACTATAATTGAAAATAAAATAATAGGTAGCATATTCCCTTCTGCTAATGCTTGGATTGGATTTTTCGGAATAATATTTAAAAGTACATCTGAAAAAGATTCTTTCACTGCTATAGTGGTTTCTGCAATCTCAATATTATTCATATCAAGCCCAACCCCTGGGTTAATAAGCTTAGCTGTACCTAGTGCAATACTAATTGCTAGAGCAGTAGTTACTAAATAAAATGACATGGTTTTAATGCCTACTTTACCAAGTTTCTTAGAATCACCTATAGCCATAGCTCCGCATACAAGTGAACTAAATACTAAAGGTACAACTAGCATTTGCATTCCTCTTAAAAAGCCATTTCCTACTATGTAACAAATACCATTAATAATAACTGTATCCTTTATAAAACCACTTGGAACATAATAATATAAAATAATTCCGCTTAGTGCACCTAATAAAAGTCCAATAAAAATTTTCGTAGTTAATCCTATTTTTTTTCTTCCCTTTTTCTCCTTAATTTCTTTGTCTCTTCCCATTATATTCTCCCCTTATTTTTTCATATAGACTTCTAATGCCTCTTTCCAATCCGGCATTTTATATACAGTTCCAATACGTAACATAAAATTATCTAGCACTGTATATGCAGGTCTTGCATTGGTTAAGTCTGCATGCTTAGTTGGAACAGGTTCTAAATGTACTTTTACATTTGCTAGACGAAGTATTTCTTGTGCGAATTCATATCTACTACAACTCCCACTACAAGTACCATGATATAAACCATATTCTGTTGTTTCCATTAAATACATAACTAGTTTAGCAAGTTGAATCGCGCTGGTTGGCGCACCATACTGATCATTTGCAATACGGATAGTCTCCTTTGTCTTAGCCATCTCAAGTAAATCTTGTACAAAGTTGTTACCTTCTCCATATACCCATGAACTTCTAATAATCATATATTTTTCAGCAAAATTTTTAACAAATTGTTCTCCTGCAAGTTTTGATTTCCCATAAATACTCTTAGGTGTTGGTGTATCGAATTCTGTATAAGGTATATGTGCTTCACCATCAAATACATCATCTGTTGAAATATGTATCAGCTTAGCTCCTGTTTTACTGGCAATAATACTTACATTTCTTGCTCCTAATGCATTTACTTTATACGCTTTTTCTGGATCTTTCTCACACCCCTCAAGATCTGTAAAGCCTGCGCAGTTAATAATAATATCTGGGCGATTCATATACCCATAGTTCATTACATCTTCTGCATTTGTAATGTCTACTTCATCTAGGTCAGTATTCAGAATTTCAAATTCCCTCTTATTTAATAATTCATTCATTGCACTACCTAGTCGTCCATTAGCACCTATAATCCATATTTTACTAATAGCTCCCATTGTTCCCCTCCTCATTATAAGCAAAGATTTTCTTTATTATAAATGATTTTAGAATAAAAATCACTATTTAAACATTATATTATCAGATATTTTTATATTTTCATTTTAAATATTATTTTGAATTGAAAAAAGTTGTATATTTCAAATTAATATACAACTCTCTTTAAATATTTTTACATAAGAGGAGCAAAAATTCTAAGAATAGCTCTTCCTAATCTTCTATACCATCTTATTTTCTGGGCTGTTTCTAATGTAACCTCTTTACAAACTTTTAGAGTATCTATAAAGTCTTGTTTTACATCCATGACTGTATCTGTCTTATAAAGCCATACACCACATTCAAAATGTAAGTAAAGACTACGATAATCCATATTAATTGTTCCTACCACACTATAGGCATCGTCTACAACAAATGTTTTTGCATGAATAAATCCTGGTGTATATTCATAAATTCTTACACCACTTTCTAGTAACATATCATAATATGCTCTCGTTACTGCATGTACATACCACTTATCTGGTATATGTGGTGTTACGATACGTACATCTACTCCTGATTTAGCTGCAATACATAAAGCTGTAATCATCTCATTATCAATAATTAAATAGGGTGTATTAATATATACATAGTCCTTTGCACGATTAATCAGATTGAGGTATACCGTTTCTCCTACAGCTTCTTGGTCAAGAGGGCTGTCACCAAAAGGTTGTACATATCCTTTGGCTACTATTGGTGCTTCCATATGCACCTGGGGCCTATACTGCTCATAGTCTTCATCTGTATTACTGATATACCCCCAAAGAGAAAGGAACATATTTGTCATACTCCATACGCCTTCACCTTTTAACATAATAGCTGTGTCTTTCCAATGTCCATGTTTATCATAGGCATTAATATATTCATCTGCTAAATTAATCCCACCTGTAAAAGCTGTATGTCCATCAATAACTGTGATTTTTCTATGGTCCCTATTATTAAATCTTGAAGAAAGAATAGGAATGAATGGATTAAATACACAGCACTTTATTCCCATTTTCTCTAATTTTTTATTGTATCCATATGGAAGTGTTAAGATACAACCTAAATCATCATAGATAAGACGTACATCCACACCTTCCTTTACTTTTTCCTCTAGTATTTCTAACAAGCTGTTCCACATTACACCTTCTTGTATAATAAAATATTCCATAAAAATAAAGTGCTTAGCCTTTTTAAGTTCTTCTTTCATACGTTCAAAAGCTAATTCTCCTAATGGAAAATACTGTGTATAAGTATTTTCATAAGGTGGGCAATAGGCATAGTTTTGTATATAACGGGATTGCCTTGCTGCGGTTTCACTTTCTTCTTTTAATTTATTTATAACTGGTTCTTCTGGCTTTAAGAGATTAATCATTTTAATCCCTATACTACTCATCTTCTCCTTCTGCCTTTTACTTAGTTTATTTTTCCCAAACATAACATAGAAAAGACCACCAAAGATAGGGAATAAGAGGATTAAAATAATCCATGCAATTTTATAACCTGGATTGCTCTTATTGTTAATAATATGTAAAACAACTCCTGCACTTAACAATAAGCAAAAGACATAAAAGTAAACAAAATAATCATTAAATTTTAATATCATTCCTATAAGTAATATGGCTTGTATTGCAATAAAAGCTCCAATCAATACTACACGACGGCATAAAAATTTTAATAGTTTTCTTATCATCTTTCCTCCTGCTTATCTTTATAATTAGTTATATATTTTAAACATTAGGTGTTTAATATTTTAGATTAGTTTAATCCTTTCTTATGAAGTTTATTTATAGACTATCTATCTCATGATACACCAACAAATCCCCCATAGCACTTGAGTGTTATGGAGGACTGTTAATTTTGACTCTAAAGAACTTATGCTTGTCCTGCCCAATCTGCTGGATAAGTTACATAAATAAACCTTGCATAATTTGGTACAGAAAATTTGATTTTTGAACCTTTTGGAATAAGAATAAGTTCTCCCGGTCCTGCTGTTACAGTTTTACCATCAATAATAATACTTAAAGTACCTTCTATAACATAATCTATTTCATCATAGTTAAGTGTCCAATCAAAAGTTGTTTGCTTCATCTCCATTATACCACAACCTAATCTTGGACTCTCTTCTAAAGTAAATAAATCTTTTGTATAGACGATATCTGATTTAACTCCTGTATCTAAACGGTTACTTTCATCTACTTTTATTTGAGGCACTTTAACAGCCATAACTCCAGAAGCCACTTGGCGTTCTCCTATTCCATTTACACCAGATAACTTTTGAACTAAGACTTCTTTTATAAGTGCTTCAAGTCTACTTTTATCTAATTCCATTTACTTACTCCTTCCCAAGTGTTTTATTTGCAATAAACATAGCTACAAAAATAGCTGTTACACCACCTACAAGCTTACCTACAATCATAGGAAAGATCATAGTTGGATTAAATCCTGCTGTAAAACCTAAGTGATCACCAAATACGAATGCTGCTGAAACTGCAAAAGCTACGTTAAGGATTTTCCCTCTATTGTCCATATCTTTCATCATACCAAACATAGGAATACTATTAGCTAAGCTTGCTACAAGTCCTGCAGCAGCTACATCATTCATACCCAAAACTTTACCAAGTTTCATAAGAGGTGTTCTAAATACTTTTGTAATGACATACACAAGTGGGAATGCTCCAGATAATACAATAGCAATATCTGCAACTATTTCAAAACCTTCACGAATTGACCCCATACCCGGAATAAGTACAATCCCTGTAAGTTGTTCTACTATCCCTGCTCCAAGTCCTAGTGTAATAACAGCTACTACAAATTTACCAAAGTAAGTGAATCCTTTAATCATAGCATCTTCAAATTTCCATAGACCTAATGCAATTAAAATCGCAAAAAGGATGATAGGTATAAGATTACGAATAACCATCATTACAGGAAACCCTGCAACAAGTCCACCTACAAATGAACCAATAGGTATAGTAATAACACCTGCTAGTACACCTGTTGCTAAATATCTACGATCTTTTTCTTCAATAATTCCTAGTGCTACCGGAATAGTAAATACAATAGTTGGGCCAAGCATAGCTCCTACAATAAGTCCACCAAATAAACCTGCATTTGGATCAATTGCTAGTGCTTGTGCAAGCGGTGCCCCACCCATATCGTTGGCAATAATTGATCCTGCAAACATAGCTGGGTCCGCACCTAAAACACCAAATAGTGGTACTATAATAGGTTTGAGTAAATTAGCAATAACAGGTGCTAAGGCAATAATCCCAACCATAGAAATGGCTAAGGCACCTATGGCCATAATACCTTCTTCAAATTTTTCTCCTAAACCGAATTTGTTTCCAATAATTCTATCTAATGCACCTAATGCTGCAAAAAATACCATTATATAAATAATAATTTCATTAATACTCATACGCTCTTCACTCCATTTAAATTGTTTTTATAAGGTTTGTCTACTTAAATAAGGAATTTGGTCATTTCTTCACTAGGTGAAGGAATGATGGAAATATTAGCACGTTCTTGATTATTAAGAGCAAGCTTTGCATCATTTAAACCTGATTCAATACTGCTAAGTGTACCTGTTATAACATAAACTAATTTACCACCAATTCCAAAGGCAAGTTGCATCTTAATGAGTCTAATATCACTTGCTTTAAGTGCTTGATCTAAGGCTTTAATACCAGTACATACTTTACTAGTTTCCATAATACCTATAGCACCTCGTACTTCTCTGGATTCATATTTGTTTTTAAAAGCTTGTATAATAGGATCACTTACAGCATGAACTTTAAAACTATCTACTAAAGTACCATCTGATATATCTACACCATAGTCTATAGCAGCATTTACTTCACCTTCATCACCTGTTACAATAACTAGAAACTTGCCCGGACAAATAGTTTTAAAATAAATAATTTCAACACTTGCTTCTTTTACCACTTCGTTGGAGACTTCAATTCCTTTACTAATACTACGAAATTCTAAAGCACCTATACTTTTACTCATAATCTAGCACCTCTATAGAATCTACTATTCCCACTATTGCACTATCAATAGGGGCTTTAGCATTACCCACTGCTTGTCTAGCGCCTCCGCCACGACTTACAAGTACTAGGTCTCCTACACCAGCTCCAACGATATCTGTTGCTACTATAAAGCCTTCTCGCTCATGATCTTTATCTAAAAGTATCTTTATAACAAGAAGCTTATGTCCATTTAGATTTTCATCTTTTTTTGTGGCCCATACGTTGCCAATAACTCTTCCAACTTCCAATTTAAGTCCTCCCCTATATTTTGAATATGGTTAAGTGATGTGCTCGTATGAAATCTTCTGCTAAAGGTGTAATCTTACAATTTTTTGCAAGTTCAATTCTGTCGTTAAACCCTACTCTAGCACTAATTAAATCCTTTTCTAGTAGAAGTTTCTTACTAAACACGTGAGTCTTGTTTGTATTTGGTTCTTGTATATTTGAAGCTAATGTAGCTTCTAGTAAAGGTGGTGTATATTTACTTTGTAAGTCCATACATTCCTTTGTACTTTTTATAATACGCATACCAAATTGACGTAGGGTACTTTCATATCCATGATATAATGCATACAGTCTAACTGGAGCACTATGTTTGTAGTCCCTATATAAAAGCCCCTTTTCAAGTACATAAACTTGTTTACCTTTAAGTAGTGCATCTAATATAGCTTGTTCCTTGGGTGTGTCCGCATATCCTAAAGCAAGACGTGCCATACAAGAAGTAGTTATCTCACTTATAATTACCTTCTCATACTTAGATACATCTTCTGTAAAAGGTATAAGGGTACACCCCTGTAGATTTTCTTCATCTTCTTTTGATAAGGATCCAATAACCATAAGAGGCATACCTTTTGGTAACTCATTGAGCTCTTTTGTAAACCGTTTGAAGATTTCTTGTACAATATCTTCAATAAGTTCCTTACGATCCATAAAGTCACCTGCCTTTAAATCATTTTAAGATAATCCCATAACTATCTTTATTATATCCACAGGCATTTGCTTCATCATAATCAATATGCATGTATGTTTTAAAGTTTTTGTTTACACGTATAACTGTATCTTCAAATATAAGAGGACGTTCTCCAGCTACTTTAACTTTAACAATTTCACCGTCTTTTACATTGAATTTCTCTGCATCTTCTGGTGTCATATGCACATGGCGTTTTGCTACAATTAAGCCTTGTTTAACACTTACTTCTTTATCTCCATTACGAATAGTAATACCTGGTGTATCTACAATTTCACCACTTTGCCTAATAGGTGCCTTAATACCTAAGCTAAGAGCATCTGTTGAAGAAACTTCTATTTGTGTTTCTTTTCTTACAGGTCCTAGTACAATTACATTATTTATAGTAGTTTTAGGTCCTACAATTGAAACCCGTTCCTTACAAGCATATTGACCTGGTTGAGAAAGATCTTTTACTTTTGTAAATTCATATCCTTCACCAAATAAAGTGGCAGCATCTTTAGCACTTAAATGAACATGTCTACCTGAAGCCTCTACAGGTATAAATACCTCTTTTCTTAGAGCTTCTATGACAGCTTCTGCAATAGTATTTGAAAGTTGTGTCATAATATCCTCCTTTCCTCTATTAAGATTCTTTATAACGATCTGTTAAATATTTAAACATCATTATCCAAAACAATGAAGATAATCTATTAAAAGCTTTAATAATATCTTCTCGTTCTGTTTGTCCGTATTCATTCGTAAAAGCATCATATGCTACTAACTCTGCTTCTCTCGTTAATGTACGTAACTTATTAAGGTAGACTACTATTTCACCTTGTTTATAGTTGGGTAAGAAATGACGCATACCATAATATTGACTTGGATGATGTGAATGTTGTCTAAGTTCTTCAGCATTTAACCCTTGTAAATTAAATTCTCCTACAGGTTCCCCACTTACTTCGCAACGTAATAAATTTCGTATAAAACGCACCACTTCTTCTAAATCCTTTATAAGCTTTTTCAGACCTTGCTTTTCAGCTATAATTTGAACTACTAAAATTTCCGCTTCTAGTGAATCAATAGCACCTCTTAAAGCAATTCGTGGATGATTTTTAAATACTAATACATTGCCCCTTAAATGGGTCATATGCTCAGGCTTCTTGTGTAGAATGCCACCAAAAAGGGTTTCATAAGTTTCTTCTTGTCCTGTCATGCCATTTCCATCCTTTGTCTCACTCTCATCCTTCTTTAATATACTCTGACTAGTATGAGAAGATTGAGATTGTCCTTTAAGTATATCGTCCTTTCCCTTAACTTTGACTGTAATGCCTTTCTCTACTAAATAAGCACGTGCTGCAGGTGTAATAATTTGTTTAGGTTCTAAATAGAGGGTGTCTTTTTGTTTTAGCTCATGCTGAGCTAACATAGTTCGAATTGTTTCTTCAGTCAAAACAGGCATATGAGACCTCCACCTTATTTATAGTCCCTACAAATGAGGGAAGGAAGAATCTAGGTTACTTCCTTCACCCTTTTGTAGTGTGTTACTTTCTTTAGGCTTGTGGTCCATGAGGTAGAATAACATCTACTTCTGCATGTGGTCTAGGAATAACATGTACAGAAATTAATTCTCCAACACGCTCTGCTGCTGCTGCACCTGCATCTGTAGCTGCTTTAACAGCTCCTACGTCACCTCTTACCATAACAGTTACAAGGCCTCCGCCTACTTGTTCTTTGCCAACAAGTGTAACATTTGCTGCTTTAACCATTGCATCTGCTGCTTCAATTGCACCTACTAAACCTTTTGTTTCAATCATTCCTAATGCATTTGTATTTGCCATTTTCTTTTCCTCCTAAAATCAAAGTGAGTTTTTAAATAGTAATACAGATCTAGTATTCTACTTTTTCACTTTTTATATTAATTCTTGCATAATTTTTTTAACTATTGCATCTACCATTGCTTCTGAGTAACCACCACAGCTATTACTACTAGCAGGTGCTTCACTTCTAATTTCTTCAAGTTCTTTCGTACCGTATCCTACACGTTTTATATTGATCAAGTCTAATGGACCAATATTATTTGAAGAAGAACTTCCACCTACAGCACCACATCCTAAAGTAAGGGCTGGGAAAAGTTTAGTAGTGGCTCCAATACCGCCTAATGCACCTGGTGTATTTACAAGGATACGAGAAGCTGGAACACGAACTGCAAAACGTTTAACAAGTTCTTCATCGTTTGCATGAATACAGAAAGTATGTCCCATACCTTCAAAGTGAAGAATTTCTATACATTTTTCTAAAACAGCTTCTACAGAGTCTTCCACATAGAAAGCTAAAATAGGTGCTAGTTTTTCTCTTGAGTAAGGTGCTGTATGACCTACTTTGCACTCGTCTGCTACAAGTACACGTGCTGTAGATGGTACGTTAGTAAGCCCTGCTAATTTAGCAATATGCTCTACACTTTTACCTACTATAGCTGGATTCATTGAACCATTTGGTCTTAATATAAATCCTGCAAGCTTTTTGCTTTCTTCTGGATTTAATAAATATGCCCCTTGTGCTTTAAGCTCTGCTCTAACTTTATCTTCCATACATCTTTCTACAATGATAGATTGTTCAGATGCACAAATGGTACCATTATCAAAAGTTTTAGAGTCAAAAATACGCTTTACTGCAAGTTTTACATCTGCACTTTTATCAATAAAGGCTGGTCCATTTCCTGCGCCTACTCCGATAGCTGGTGTACCAGAAGAATATGCAGATTTAACCATAGCTGGTCCACCCGTTGCAAGAATAAGACGAGTATAGTGGTTAGACATAAGTTCTTTAGTAGCTTCCATTGTTGGTACAGTAATGGTAGAAATAGCACCTTTTGGCATACCAGCTTTTTCAGCTGCTTCACTAATAATCTTAACTGTTTCTATAATAGCATTTTTTGCACCTGGGTGAGGTGAGAATACAATTGAGTTTCCACCTTTTAAAGCAATTTGAGCTTTATACATAACTGTTGAAGTTGGATTTGTTGAAGGAATAACCCCTGCAATTACACCAACCGGTATACCGATATCAATTGTTTTATTATTTCTATCCTCCGCTAAAATACCAACTGTCTTTTGATCTTTAATAGCCTCATAAATACCTTTAGAACCAAATACGTTTTTAATTACTTTGTCTTTCCACAAACCAAATCCTGTTTCTTCATTTGCCATCTTTGCTAAACGTTCTGCATTTTCATAGCCTGCATCCGCAATAGCCTTAACAATACGATCTATTTGAGTTTGGTTGAGTGTTGTTAATTTCTTTTGTGCCTCATGTGCTGCTTTTAAGAGACTACGTACCTCTTGAATCGATACTAAGTCTTTATCTAGTAATTCCATCAAACCTCTCCTTCCTCAGCCTTATAGAAATTTGTCAGCATTTCTATTAATTCCTGCTTCTTCATTGTATTTAATTGTTTCCCGTGAGTGTCTATGCCCATATCAGTAATCATTGTACGAAGTTCAGAATTACTTTTAGTTGCTAGTGCATCTATCTTCTTTTGTCTAATTGAATTTTTATCTTGCTTTTCTTTTGTCTCACTATCTTCTAAAGAACCCATATCTACTTCAACTTCTTTACTTGTTGGCATCTTTGGAGGTAGTATTATTTTTTCTGCTGTATCTTTAGTAATCTTTTCATCTTTAACAACTTCTTTTTCTACTGGTTGAGAATCTTTATTGTCAGGTTTTGGTGGTGAAATAGAGTTGTCTAAAGTTTCCTTGCCTGTAGTAGAACTTGTTTGAACTTTAGATGTCTTAGGCATAGTTTTAAACTTAAGCACCGTATCAAATAAAGCCGTATCTACTCTTGGTATAACATGTGTAGCACGTATTGTACCTACCTTAGAAGCTGATGCTCCACCAGCAGCTACTGCTGCCGTTACGGCACCTACATCCCCTAAGATTTGTACTGTCATAATTCCACCATCAACTTTGGTAATGCTTGCTAGCTTTACATTGGCTGCTTTTAAAGCTTGATCAGCTGCTTCTATAGCAGTTGGATAGCCAATGACTTCTATGAGACCCAGTGCCTCGTTTACCATGGATTAATATTCCTGTGGATTATCTGCAACAGATCTTACTGCTTCTGCAAAAGCACTACAAGCTGCATTACAAGCTGATTGAGAACCTGTTAAAAGCCCTCCGCCAAAGTTGGTTTCGGATGGTGGTCCAAAAAATTCTACTAAACGTACATCTGCAGCCTTCATAGCTGCATCTAATGCATAAATAGCTTCAAGCGGTGGCGCAATAAGATAAGCTAAAGGTTCACCTTCATTAATACCTGCTACTTGTGAAAGATAGGTACCAGTACGAGATACTGTATGAGCATAGTAAACAATAGAGTCATCTTCATTAGCACTTGTAAAGTGTGCTCCATCTTTCATAAAAGTAAGTGCTGCTTTAAGCCCACTTCTTACTTCTGCTGGACTTGGTCCACCAATAATTCCAATTACTTCACCTGCAAGTTTGGTAGAAGCATTTCCTGCACCTGCATACATAGAACGTGCATAAACAACATCTACGTCTGCATCTTTTGTTGCTTCATCTAAAGCAGTATAAGTTACATCATCCATATCTGCTGTAATGATACCTAAGCTTTTATGTCTAGGACCAAGTTCTAATTTTTTTGCAAGTTCTGGACTTACATTTGAAATCATGCGTACACCAAGAACATTAGGTCTAATTTTATCGTTTTTCACCTTATAGTCCTCCTTTATTTAAGATTAATACCAGATGCTTTCTTATCTAGCATCTTCTTAATAAGTTCTGCTGTATGAGCTCCTGCTTCAACTGGTGTTGTACCACCTTTGTGAATATTAGAAATAACAGTACGCTCTGCTTCTGGTAAACCGTGGCGTGGTTTATAAGCAATATAAGCTGACATAGATTCTGCTGTTACAAGACCTGGTCTTTCACCAACTAACATACAAATAACTTCAGCTCCCGTTGCTTGTCCAATATCATCCATAGCACCTACACGTGCATGTTTAATAAATAGAATTGGTCCGACTGTAATACCATACATTTGTAAACCTTGTTTAATAGCTGGTATCATATCTTCTACGTTTGCTTCAATAGCAGAAGAAGAAAGTCCATCACCTACAATGATGAGTACTTTTGGATTTTGACCACAAGTTTTCTTAATGATTTCAAGTTGTTTTTCATCAAAACGTCTACCAAGGTCTGGTCTTGTTAAATATTCATCTTTATCTTTACAAAGTGTTTCTACAAATACAAAGTCATTTTTCTTAACAAAGTCATCTGATACATAGGAGAATACAGCATCTTGAGCTGCTGCATGGTCAGCACGTACACGAAGCATAGTTTCTGTACGATATCTTGCACCTGCTTTACCAATACCTAATCTAGCAGGTGTTTTACTCTTCATTTGAAGATAAGCTTCTTTGTCTTTAGCATTTTTTACAAGGAATTGCTTTTTAAGATCAATTGCTGTAATGTCTTCAATACAACCATTATGGTCAATAGTGCTTCCACTATGATTTCCTTGACTTGTTGATGTTGCTGGTTTAGCTGTGGTCGTAGTTGTACCTGATTCTTTTCCAATCATTTGATCTACAAGTTGTTCTACCATTTTTCTTAAATCTTGTTCATTCACGTTTTATGCCTCCTTCTCCTAGAACAATATTGATGCGTCGCCCGCTCTTTCAGTTAAATGACCTCTTTCATCTACAAAGCCCATTTTAACAAGCCATTCATGGAATGGTTTAATAGCTGTTAAACCAAACATTTCACGAAGTGCTGCTGTCTCATGGTAACCTGTTGTTTGGTAGTTAAGCATAACGTCATCTCCGTGAGGAATACCCATAAAGTAGTTACAACCTGCTGTTGTTAAAAGTACAGACAAGTCTTCAATACTATTTTGATCAGCTTTCATATGGTTTGTATAACATGCATCACATCCCATAGAAACACCTGTAAGTTTACCCATAAAGTGGTCCTCAAGACCTGCACGACTTACTTGACGTCCGTCGTATAAGTATTCTGGTCCAATGAATCCAACTACAGTATTTACGATAAATGGATCAAAACGCTTAGCAAAACCATAGCATCTTGCTTCCATCGTTACTTGGTCTGTATCATGATGCGCTTCTGATGAAAGTTCAGAACCTTGACCTGTTTCAAAATACATAACGTTTGGTCCTTCTGCTGTTCCCTCTTTAAGTGCAAGCTGTCTTGCTTCTTCAATAGTTGCTGCATTAAAACCAAAGGCTGTATTTCCTTTTTCTGAACCTGCTATAGATTGGAATATAAGATCTGCTGGTGCACCTTTACGAATAGCATCCATTTGTGTGGTAACATGAGCAAGTACACAAGTTTGAGTAGGAATTTTAAACTTTTGCTTAATCTCTTCAAAGCGTTTTAAAACACGAACAACACTTTCTGTAGAATCATCTACTGGGTTTAAGCCAAGAAGTGCATCTCCTGCTCCATAGGTAAGTCCTTCAAGAAGAGAAGCCATAATTCCATCTGGATCATCTGTTGGATGGTTTGGCTGAAGTCGGTTAGATAAAGTACCTGGCATACCGATTGTTGTATTACAGTGTTTAATAATACGAATTTTTTGTGCCCCATAAATAAGGTCCATATTAGACATAAGTTTAGCTACAGCTGCTACAATTTCAGAAGTAATACCACGTGAAACTCTTGTAATATCTGCACCTGTTGTTTTCTCGTCTAGAATCCATTCTCTAAACTCTGCTACTGTCCAATGCTTAATCTCATTATAGATTTTTTCGTTTACATCATCTTGAATAATACGAGTTACTTCATCTATTTCATAAGGTACTGCAGGGTTATTGCGTAAATCTTGTAATGTGACATTAGCAAGTACAACTTTTGCTGCTACACGTTCTTCTGCTGACTCAGCTGCAAGTCCTGCTAAACGGTCACCAGATTTTTCTTCATTGGCTTTAGCCATGACTTCTTTGAGTGATTTGAACTCATAAGTGTGTCCAAATAATTTTGTTTTTAAGATCATTAAGATCCTCCTTTCTAATTCTAAAGAATTAACAAAATACTAATGTTTTTACTACTACTGGTAATACTGTGCCTTCTGCAATAGGACTTCCAATATCGATGTAATCACCGTTATCTAGCTTCACACTATCTAGGCAAATAACATCTTTTTTATACCCTAGTAAATGATACATACTCTGTCCTAAAGCTTTAGCCATATCTTCTTCTACAATAATGATAAGCGGAAGTTCACGTCTTATAAGTTCTTCCATACCTTTTACAAGGCCGCTGGCATAAGTTTGAATCTCCTTAAAGCTTGGATTAGCCTTTCCTTGTATAGCAATGGCCACACGTTGTAAGTCTCCTTCAAGCTTAAACCACTCAAGCTTCTTATGCAGTGCACTTGCTAAACCTTCTTCCCCTTCTAACTCATCTTCTAAAGCAAGCTTTAAGATAGGTAAGTTCTTAATAGGAAAGACATTATTTGTATAAGTGATTGTACTACCACTAATTTCAGTAGTATGTGTTCCAGCACCTACTACTGTTGCACGTATAGTTTCTGTACTTCTAACAAGCTGTAGCTCATGACACAAAGGTGAATTTTTTATAGCTTGTCCTAAGAGTATACCAATGTCCCCAAACTTAAAGTAATCGTCTATCACCCCATCATAATAAACATAGTCTGCCACACCACCAGAGAAGGATATACACTCTATAGGTACACTAAGTTCAATATTCTTGTTAGTCATAATAAAACTTAATAGATGATCCTGCACGCGAAGCCCTACACTTTGAAGAAGTGCTTCAACCATAATATCTAAAATAGGTCGTAAATTTTCAGGCGTCGCTATAGTGCCTATGGCAAGTCCCAATCCTCTTTCTTCAATAAGCTTTACATATTTAGGTGCAATATACGTAATAGCGTGAGTAGTTGGGTCAACTTTTATAAGGCGTCCACCTACATCTAGACACCCTGTTTCTTTTACATCACCTCGTAAAAATACAGCTAAGTTGCTTGTTCCTCCTCCAATATCTATATTGACAACACTGGTGTTATGGTCTTTTGAATAAAGATGAGCACCTGCTCCCTTTCCTGAAATAATACTTTCAAGATCAGGACCTGCTGTAGCTACAACAAAATCTCCTGCAAGACCACTTAGAGTACTTAGTACTTCTGCTGCATTTTCCTTTCTAGCAGTTTCTCCGGTGATTATAACTGCACCTGTATCAATTTTAGAAGGTTCTATACCAGCTTTTTTATACTCTCCTTCAATGATACTTCTTACTTTAGGTCCATCTATTTCATGAATAGACAAAAGTGGGGTAAAGTAAATGTCACTTCGATAAATAATTTCTTTATCTACAATAACAATTCGTGGCACTGAATAACTAGATGCCATATTTTCTACAATTATTTTAGAAAAGATGAGCTGGGTTGTACTTGTACCAATATCAATCCCTACACTTAAAAGCTCTTCTCTCACTTTTCCTCCTCCTTAATAAACCTCTTTCATTCACCTAAAACTTCTCTCAAATACATAAAAAGAGGTTCAATACCTGTTCCTTCTACTGTATCAACTTTAAAGATTCGGCTAACACCTGCTGCTTTTAATCCTTGTTCTACACGCTCAATTTGCTTACTATCTTTTACTAAATCAATCTTTGTAATAATCCCTATAACTTCTTTAGCAAAAGTTCCTGCAAAAGCTGGCGGAATAAAATGATCATGAGCAGTTGGATCTGCCACAAGTGCGATAAGTTTAGCATCTACCGCACTCATAATAAGAGCGCTATAATAATGTCTATTTTCTAAGTACTCGCCTGGTGTATCAATAGCATTCTCATAAAGTTCCACAGATTGGGTTTTTTTATACTTAATTTCCATTTCATTTAGCTTTTGACAAAGTGTTGTTTTACCACATCCTGTTTTGCCCATAAAAATAATACGTTTCATGTTAAGTCCTCGTTATAACAGTTGGTGTAAACCCTAATATACTTTCAAGTACACGTAATATATCTTTCATAGCTTCTTCTACAGAGCCTACATCACCTGAAAATACTAATGCACCACTAAAACGATCAATAAACCCAAGTCTAATATCAGAAGCTTTTGTAGCTACATCTGCTGCTATAATAGCACCTTCACTTGGTGTAATCGTTAAAATACCTATAGCTTCTACATGTTCTTCTGCTAGTCCTAACTTTTTGTAAATATCTTCTGTAGGATGAGCAATCACATGTGCTAAAGTAACTTGCTTACCTGGCACAAATTCTTGAATAATTCGTTGTTTAGGTTCAAATTCCATCTCTTATCTCCTAACCCGTAATATGATGAAGTATTTCTAATACATCTCCTGTAGTTGCAGTGCGCGGATTAGTTAATATACAAGCATCTTCTAAAGCACCTTTTGCAATTTCTTGCTTTAGCTCATTTATTTGTTCCTTTGTAACCTTACAATCTCTTAAGGTTGCTGGCATATTCATTTCTTTTTGAAGTTTTAAAATCTCACTTACGAAATTTTTAACAAGTGCACGTGTATGTGCGCCTTGAAGTCCAATGAGTTTAGCTAATCTTGCATATTTTTTAGCAGCGACAGTATATTCACTTGGATTAAATCCATCAATATTGGCATTGTATTCAATAACATAAGGAAGTAAAAGTGCATTTGTACGTCCATGCGGAATATGCAATTTACCACCAATATTATGAGCAATTGCATGATTAATCCCTAAAGAGGCTAAATTAAAAGCAAGACCAGCTAGACATGAAGCATTATGCATTTTTTCCTTTGCTTCTAAGTCATCTGAATGCTCATAAGAACGCTTTAGATAAAGAAATACAAGTTCTACTGCTTTTTGTGCAAGTGCATCAGAAAAATCTGTAGCAGCAGTTGAAACATATGCTTCTACTGCATGTGTTAAAACATCCATACCTGTATCTGCAACAATAGCAGGTGGTACACTTTTAACAAGTTCAGGCTCTAAGATTGCAACATCTGGTAATAAACTATCTGATACAAGAGGATATTTAACTCCTTTTTCTTTGTCTGTAATAACGGCAAAGGATGTAACTTCTGAACCTGTCCCACTTGTAGTAGGTATAGCAATAAATGTCATATCATTCAAATGACCAATTTTTTTGGAAAAGTCCATGATTGCTTTCGCTGCATCTATAGAAGAACCTCCACCAAGGGCAATCATAGCATTAGGCTTAAAAGCAAGTACTGCTTCTACACCTTTTGTTACCAGCTCCATAGGTGGATCTGGTACAACATCACTAAATACCTCATAGCTTCCTTCTTCAAGACGATCAGTTACTTGTAAGATCATGCCTGACTTTACCATAAAAGGGTCTGTTACAATAAATACTTTTTGGCCATTTAGACACTTAAGATACTCTAGTGCGCCGTGACCAAATTTAATTTGTGTTGTAATTTTAAAAGTCTCCATGTTCATCACCCTTATGTGTTTAATTAGTTTTAGAAATCATCTTCATCAAGTTCGCTTGTATAAAGATCTTCTAACGCAAGTCCTAATTCATCACACATTTCTAGATGAGAACCATAATGAGTATTGAGCATTTCTTCATAATAATCATGTATTTTTGGCATAACTTCACCTCCTCTCGTTAGTATGTCACTTTTTAGAAAAATATACCCAAAGAAAGGGAATTCTTATAAAAAAAATAAGACCTTTCTAAAAACATTAGAAAGATCTTATCTACACTTTTATTCTTTTATAACTTCTAGCTTTATAAGTTTACGCCTACATCGCATGGTGCAGCGTCCACACTTTATACAACTTGCTTGATTGATTCGATAAGGCTGGCCTTTGCTGATACAATGCTTAGGACAAACAACTTTACATGCACCACATCCATTACACTGATCATCAATGACATAAACTTTATTATTCAGCATCAAAATCTACATGGATGATCCCATCTGGTGTATTAATATTAATATAAGCTAAATTAAATTCTTCATCCATAATATCAATTTTATATTCAAAGAAAATATTTTCTTCTACTTTTGACATAAATATATATCCACCGTTTTCTTTGCCATCAATTTCATCACAAATTTCATCGTAGATGGCCATTCCATTCACAGTTCCTGTATATCCTGCTGCTTTAATGCGTTGTTCTATTGCTTCATAAATGGCTTCCATAGTCCACCTCTTTCTTATTTAAAATAGTCTAATCCTAATCAAGTATAGTCTACTTCCAATAAGTAAGAGTTGTCAACTTTTAAAAATTTTCATAAGTATTCTTAATCTACATATACTATCTTATAAAGTTTTTAGAGGTGCATAATGAAAAAATTAAGTTTGATTTTATTTGTTTTATGTCTTTGCTTTTCAACTCTTCTTTTTGCTACTTCCTCACCAATAGATGCTACTAAAGGAATACCTTATCCTTATACACCCTTAAAAGGTTCCGTTGAAGAACTTTATAAAGATATGTTAGTTACTACTATTGAACCCTATATTTCTAGTGAAATTGAAAAACAATACGGCTTACCTCTTCTTTATGGACTTTATGACGTTGATTTTCTAGAAATTAAACGTGAAGCCTATAGAGGATTTTCTTTCCTTTTAAAAGTTCAAGTACAACCCTTTGTCGGTGCTCATAATACAATTGGTATAGACGAAATCATTTTAAGCATTAGTCCTTATGGTACTCAAGTAGAAAACTTTAAACATACAAAAACTTACCCTCTACCTCCAGGAAAAGAAAATGCTTACCCTAACCTAAAAATCCCCCCTCTTCATTAAACTTCATATAGAATTCAGTAAGAAATGCACCTTACTGAATTTTATTATTTTTTTCATTGATAAAGACTCCTTCAAACTGTCTTAATTTGAAACGTTTTACAAACCAATCACATTTACACAAAAACATATAATAAATATTCAAGCCACAACCATGAAGTGTTTCAAAATTCCCCTGCCCTTTTGCTATAATAAGATCTGCTTCTCTTATAGCCTCCTTAGCTTCTTTACATAAGTGATCTAAATGTGTACCCGCAATTTTCGTTCCATTCCCTATTACTTTTCCTATATGTATTAAGCCCACCATCTTGGCATCTTCTATAGTGGCATCGTTAAGCACTGGCATACCTCTTACAATAATTTTTATATCTATATGAGGAAAGTCTTTTTTAATTATTTGAATAAGTAGTTTATCTAGAACTATTTCTCCACAATTATCTGTTAGATAAACCAGATGTTTCCCTTTTATAAGGTCTTCTTTAAACTGACTGTACTCGTTCATATCTATTGGTTCATTATTAGCATTTTCCAATAAACTTTCTAACTTCTCATTATCTATATTACCCATAGCACCAAAATCTATATAATTTCCTACTCTTGCATATTTAATTGCTGTAAGAAGAGGATCTTCTGCATGTTGAATAAATTTTTCTATTATCTTTTCTTTATCTAATAGTACCTCATTATATTGTTTTTTTAATGGTTCAAAGCTATAAGACTTCTGAAAGTATGTCTCGTGTAATTCATTAATATGAGCAATCATAACAGGTGCTGTTTCATTTTCCTTTGCATTTGCTATAATTCTAAAAACCTCTTTTAAATACTTTGATTTTTCCTCTTCTCCGTCATAATTTTCTAAGGTCTCCATCTGCCTTTTAATAAGACAATACATACATTCTACACTTAACATACTTTCATCCCCTTATTTGTTCTATATTCTACTTTATTATAAAAAAATCCTAGTACTTCTTATTTCAAGTACTAGGATTAGTTACTACACAATTTGAATGTCTATATTATACCATATGATATATTTATTTTAACTAGTTTAATTTTATAATTTGTTCATTACTCATAATTATAATTCAGTACAATATAACAATATAGAATAGTAGCTTATTTTTATTGTGGTACTATAATGTATCTTATAATAAATAAAATAGCAAGTATGTATAAGAGAGGATGTACTTCTTTTCTCTTACCTGTCATTACTTTCATAATAGGATAGAAAATAAGACCACATGCAATACCGTTAGCTATTGAATAGCTAAATGGCATCATAGCAATAGTGAAAAATGCTGGAACAGCTTCATCAAAACTACTAAAGTCTACACTAGAAATAGTTTGAATCATTAAGATTCCTACAATAATTAAAGCCGGTGCTGTTGCTGCACTTGGAATAATACCAACTACACCTGAGAAAAATAATGTAATCCCAGTAAGGAAAGCAACTGTTACTGCTGTAAGTCCTGTTCTACCACCCTGCATAACACCTGATGCCGATTCAATATAAGTAGATACTGTTGGAAGTGAAAAAACTGCACTCACTGTAGTTGCAATAGAGTCTACAACTAAAGCTTTGTTCATATTTTTTGGCTCACCATTTTCATCTTTTAGGTTAGCCTTCTCACTAATACCTACAAAAGTTCCAATACTATCAAACATATCTACTAAAGAGAAACTTAAAATAACCATTACTACTGTACTAATCATCCCAATAATACCTGCACCATTTTGACTAAATAAACCTACAAAATCCATCTTAAAAAATGTTGGCATAGGTGATGGTGGCATCATAAATAATTGCATATTTTCTGTTTGTGTAATCCCCATTGGAATACCTATAATAGTTGTTACTACAATGCCTATTAGCATAGCTCCTTTTACATTACGAGCCATTAATACAAGTGTAATAACAAGTCCTATAATAGTTAATAAAGTTTCAGGACTTGTAAAATCTCCTAATTGAACAAGTGTCCCACTATTAGGAATAATAATTCCACCTGATTTTAAACCAATTAAAGCGATGAAAAAACCAATACCTGATGTTATAGCTAATTTTAAATTATTTGGTAGTGCATTTACAATCATCTGTCTTAATGATGTTACAGTACAAATAATAAATAAAATACCTGAAATAAATACAGCCGCTGCTGCTTGTTGCCAAGTAAAGCCCATAGTTAAACAAACACCATAAGTAAAGAAAGCCACAAGTCCCATTCCTGGTCCTAGTACATAAGGTAAGTTAGCATAAAATCCCATAAATAATGTGGATGCTGTAAACATGAGACAAGTTGATGTAAAGATTGCCCCTACTACAGGGTCATTTAAAATAGTAAAACCATTAGCACCATCACCTAATGCTCCGGCACTATTCATTCCTGCCCCTTTTAACACATTTGGAATAACCAATATAGCATAGGCTAAAGTAATAAATGTCGTAAGCCCTGCTAATATTTCTGTTCTAACATTTGTGTTATTTGCTCTTAATTTAAAAACTCTTTCTAGTATGTTTTCTTTTTGTCCTTTCATCATTGCCTCCTTTTTATAATAAAAAAACTACCATCAGATTCATCGGTGAATCCAATGGTAGTTACTTGAAAAAGGCTTTATCATCTATTTGATAAAACCCTATGACTACATTCATAGTATTCACCCATAGCAAAGAAATTTACGGTTTCTTTGTAGAGACTGTCAGCCCTTATTGCCAACATTATATGGATGGTGTAATTAATTTTAAAGCTATTATAGACTCTTAGTATAAATTATGTCAACTCTTTTATTTTAATTTAATTAAGATCTATTCAATTTCAATTAGATGAATAACCCTCTTCCTATTAATTTTTCTACTTCCAAATTTCTTTTTGACCTCTAATTTTCTCCTCAGTACATACTCCACTTTTATACCATTCACAATGACTACAGATGAGATGAAAAGTTGTAGATGAAAAGTTTTTATAAATTTTTTCTTTTATTTCTTGAAATGAATAGATTTCATCTTCTTTTAATCCATAGTTTTCTAAAGTTGCCTGATCTAAGGTTCTGACTTTATCAGAACTTATACATAAATTTTCTTTTAAATTGGGGCATACGACACACAAACTATCATTTTGTTTTTCTAAAACAATCATTTGTTCTGGATTATTTCTTAAATGTTCTACAATACAATTCATGTTCTCTACAAATTGCTTACTATATCCTTTGCCTTCATAAAAAAACAAACAATTAATGTGATGTGGTCTAAGCTTGAGCACGTCCATTTATAACACTCCTTACTTGTTTTTTTACTTGAAGAGCAACAACTAGAGCTACTCCTGTTAAAATAAGATCCTTTAAAATAAATGGATAAACCCCTGCTATCATTGCTTCTCCAAAAGACATATTGAGTACCATTTTAAGCTGTAAAGTTCCAATCATATACTGCAAAATAAGCCCCATATAAGTTCCAATTATAAGTATACTTTTATTTTTTTGCTCCGCTACTTTTCCAACTATGTATGCAAGTAATATAAAACCTAAAATATAGCCACCAGTGGGCCCTACAATTACATTAAAGCCTCTATTAAAATTTGCAAACACTGGTATACCTATTCCTCCTATAAGAGTATAAACAATCATACTAAGTGTAGCCAATTTACTTTCTAGTATAACTGCAAGAATAATAGCACCAAATACTTGTAGTGTAAGCGGTACTGTTGGAATAGGAATAGATAGTTGGGAAAATACTCCCATTAGTGCTGCCCCTAATCCTACTATTACTAGTTCTTTTGTGCTTAATTTCTTATTCATATGCTTTCCCCCTATATAATTTCATAATTATATGATAATACATTTTTCTTTTTTAGTAAACTTTAAAATTATTTAAGGTTTACTTTTTTTGTTTTTAATACTCTCCCCTCTATCTATTTGGTTATTAAACTATAAAATATTTCTACTTCCCCTTCACCTCATTACAATATAAAATCTACTGAATATCTAATCACTTAAAAAGTTTTCTCTACATTTTAATTGAGTCATAATATGAAAAAAGCAGATACTCTTTATAAAGTGTATCTGCTTTTTAGTACTTAACTTTTTATATATGTTTTTCTTTTAACTTTTCGCCTTCAAGGGTATACACTTCTAGTACACCTTTCTCATAAAGAGCATATGTTGCTGGTCTACCTTCTTTTGGCAAGCTAATAGAACCTGGATTACAATGAATGATACCTTCTCGCTCCTCTATCTCCCAGAGATGGGTATGACCATATAAAAACACATCTCCCTTATGAAGAACAGGTAGTTTTTCTACACTGTAATGGTGTCCGTGAGTTGCAAAAAGCTTAACCCCTTCATCCATAATAATTGTATATTCTGCTAAACAAGGAAAGCTTAAAACCATTTGATCTACTGTAGCATCACAGTTTCCGCCTACACAAATGATTTTATCTTTATAATTATTTAGTAGTTGCACTACTTCTTGTGGGTTATGCCCTTCTGGTAAAGGATTGCGTGGTCCATGATAAAGTACATCTCCTAGAATAATCATTAAATCACATTGTTTTTCTTCGAATATTTCTAGCATACGTTTTGTACGACTACTAGAACCGTGTATATCTGAGAAAATTAAGTATTTCATTTTATAATCCTCCTTATATATTTATCTTATATGTTTCTGCACGTGTATACTTATTTTATATATCTACTTATAATGATATTACTTATAAAGTAAGCTTAAGTTTATATCTATTATAATTGTATCTAGTATAGTTCTATCTTATTAATGTTTCTGCAAATAGTTTAATTCTTGTAGCCAGACCAGTGATTGTATAAGCTTGTGTTCATCACTTATTTCTAAACTCCAAGAGGCCTTAGGTGCATAAACTTTAAGCATTGAGAGAATATGTTCCATAGGTAAACTTCCATTAAGTAAACCATCATGTGCATCTTTTGTTCCATCATTATTATGCAAATGCACATAACCAATTCTCTCACCTAAACCTTTAATCCACTCTTCTACTGGTACCTTGCTATAGGCATTTATATGCCCAATATCTAGACATACTTTGAAATTAGGATGACCTATTTGATCTATTATTTCCTTTAGTAATCTCCAATCTAAATCTAACACATTTTCAATATAAAAAGTACAACTTTCTACTTTATCTTCTAAAAACTCTTTCCAAAAACTTATAACATTTTCTAGCCAATACTGATCTGGATAAGTATTAGGCATATAGCCTGTATGAAAAATCATTTCACTTACTCCAAAGTTCAGGGCTGCCTTATATGCCGCTTCAAAACGTTCCCTTGTAAGTTGCTTAACTTTTTTATCACAACTCCCTGGCAAAAGATCTAAAAAAGGTCCATGAAAAGTTAGAGGTACTTCTAAAGTTTGAAAATCTTTCTTGTAATAGTCAATAGATTGTTCTAACTCATCTAATATAAAACCAATACTAAAGCTTATAACTTCTAAGCCTATATTATAAGTTTCTACTATTTCCTTTAACTTAGGGGTTTCTAATAACTGAGAGATATAAATGATAGGTATCACTCCTTTTCCTTCTTTATACCTTACTTACTTCCTATATTATACTAAATTTTATAAATCTCAAATACTTATCTTATTATTTATTTTATAAATCAGCCTGTAGCATAGTGTTTAAATCTCTATAAAATTAAATACTTAATAATAGGAAATGGTCTATAAAACCAGTATAAATTTACTAGTTTCATAGACCATTTCCTATTTAGTCACCTTTTATATACTAATATGTGGTAACTTATTTTATTACTTTTATTGCATTTATTGAATTTGTTACATTTATGCATCTATTGTATCTGTTGCATTTGTTTTACTGATTCCTTTTAGCTTATTTAAAATTATAAGCTGTCACAATTGGGTCTCTATCTGTTACTTGATCTTGGAAATATTCATATAAACAAATACCTAAATAACTACCTGTTACATTATATACATTATTAAAGCCTAGTTGCTGTAAAGCGAGTACAGCATTGTAACTTCTCTGCCCACTTCTACAATGTAGATATACAGGCTCATCTTTTGGAATCTCATCTAGATGCTCCCTGAGGGTACTTAGTGGAATATTTTTTACACCGTTTAGATGACCCGCTGCATATTCACCTGGTTCACGTACATCAATAAATGTAGCACCTTTTTCTAAAAGTGGACGTACTTGATCAGGAAGAATTTGCTTAAAGTTACCTTCAAGTAAATTAACAGCAATCATTCCTGCATAGTTTACAATATCTTTTGCTGTTCCAAAAGGTGGTGCATAGCAAAGTTCTAAATCCTGTAAATCATAAACTGTACCACCAAATTTAATAGTGGTTGCAATCACGTCAATACGTTTATCTACATTCCCTTTACCTATAGCCATTGCACCTAATACTTTACCACTTGGTACTTCATAAAGCATTTTAAAATACATAGGATGACTATCTGGCATAAGTCCCACTTTATCTCCTAAAATAAAATAAACTTTATCATATTGAATATCTAGATTTAAAGCCTTTATTAAGCTTTCATTTAATCCTGTTGAAGCACCATTATAGTCAAATACTTTAATAGCTGAACTTCCTATAAAAGCTTTTGGTGTAACTTTTTTACCGTGAATATGATCTGCAGCTGCTCGTGCTTCTTTTTGTGCTGGTCCAGCAAGTGTAAGCTTAGTCATTTGCCTAGTTAAAGCATGAGGTACTTCAATGGCATCCCCTACTGCATAAATATCTGGATCACTTGTTTGATACATTTCATTAACTGCTATACCACCTGTTGATCCCAGTGTAAGTTCAGCACCTTTTGCTAAGTCATTTTCTGCAGCTACACCTACTGCCATAATAACAGCTTGTGCTTGAATGCTGTCTCCTGATTGTAATACTATCTTTTCTTCTTCAAAGTGACTTACAGGTGTACCTAGTACCAACTTAATACCATGATCATGAAGTTCTTTGTGGAAGATTTGTACAATATCTTCATCAAAAGGACGTAAAATCTGATTTGTTGCTTCTATAAGGGTTACATCAAATCCTGCTTCTTTTAAGTTTTCTGCTACTTCAATACCGATATAGCCACCTCCAATAACAGAAACCTTTTCTACCTTTTTCTCTGTTATAAAAGTTTTAATACCAGCTATATCTACCACATTACGTACTGTAAAAGTTGGTATTTTATCTAATCCTTTAAAAGGTGGTACAATCGGCTTAGCACCTGGAGATAAAATTAATTTATCATAGGTTTCAGTATAACTTTCACCTGTTCCATGATTTTTAATAGTAACTGTCTTATGCTTTCTATCTATAGCTATAACCTCTTGATTTACTCTTGCATCAATACGGTATTGACTCGCAAACTTTTCTGGATTCATAAGAACTAATCTACTTGCTGGCTCAATCATACCACTTAGATGATATGGCAGTGCACAGTTTGAAAAAGAAACATGTGGCCCTTTTTCAAACATTATAATCTCATCATTTTCTCCTAAACGTCTAAGTCTTGCAGCAGCAGATGCACCACCTGCTACACCACCTACAATAATATATTTTTTACTCATTTAAATCACTCCTTTATTTTTTTACTGTTTAAACTTACCTGAGTAAGCACCAAATCCACCTTTAACATTAATTACTTTATAACCTAATTTCTTAAGTTGTGCTACTGTTCTTCCACTTCTCATACCAGATTGGCACATTAAGTAGTAACTTTCTTCTTTCTTTAAATATTGACTTGGATTATTTAATAAGCTTCCCATAGGTATGTTTTTTGCCGTCTTAATAGTTCCAAACTTTACTTCTTCTGGCTCTCTTATATCAATTAAATTTATTTTCCCAATTAAATTATCTATCTCATTTACAAGAATAGACTCTGTATCACTCTTTTTAAATAATGAAAACATATATTGCCTCCTTATATTTTTTTATGATTATTTATACTCTCTTATTTATTTAATCCTATTTAGTTGATTCTATCTATTTAACTCTATTTACTCAATCCTACCTGCTTAATTCTATTTGTTTAGTTTGAACTACTTAGTTATATTTATGAATTGCATTATTGCACTAGGTGACTGTTATGTCACTTGATTTACTTCATATCTTTATTATATAGAAGAATGAATAAGATGTATGTGATGGAGTCACTAACTTTTTCTTTTTCCTAGCATAAATTTGCTTTTATGTCTATACTATTAATAAAAAGGTAAAAGGTGGGTGTCCTATGATTAATCAAGATGATCAAGCTTTTCTAACACAACATTTAAACTTTTGGGATCATATTACTCCTGATGAACAAGCTTTACTTTTCCAGCATACAAATTCTGTTCAATTTACAGCTGGTCAGTCACTACATAGTGGGGATCGAGATTGCATTGGTATTTTGCTCGTAAAAAAAGGTTGCCTTCGTACTTACATGCTTTCAGATAAGGGAAAAGATATTACTCTTTATCGACTTTACCCTGGAGATTTATGTATCTTATCTGCTTCTTGTATTTTGCAAAATATTACTTTTGATGTGCATATTGACGTAGAAGAAGATAGCGAAGTTTTACTTATTCATACTTCTATTTTTGCTAAGCTTGTAAAAGAAAATATATATGTTGAAAATTTTTCTAACAAAGTGGCAGTAGATCGATTTTCCGATGTAATGTGGGCCATGGAACAAATTCTCTTTATGAGTTTTGATGAACGTCTTGCCCTCTTCTTATTAGATGAATCTGCTAAATGTGGTTCTAATACTATTAAACTTACCCATGAGCAAATTGCAAAATATATGGGTAGTGCAAGAGAAGTTGTATCTCGTATGCTTAAGTATTTCCAACAAGAAGAACTAGTAAGCCTAAGCCGTGGTGGCGTAACAATAAAAGATAAGACAAAGCTTAAAAAACGTTTTTTATTTTCTTAACCTATCTTATTCTTTACAAAAAGAGTGTTTCTAAACTATTTCTTAGTTTATGAAACACTCTTTTAACTTATATGCTTAGTTCTATTTGTTTAATGCTTTATTTTTCTTTTGAAAAGGATATACTGGTAGTACAAATGCAATAAGCATAAATAAGATTCCTACTAAGAATAAACCACTATAACCTATATTAAACACTGATGGGAATTTATCAGATATGTTGAACCAAGTGAGTTTGCCTAAATTCATAGTATCAAATAATCCCATGTTTTTGAACATTCCATAGGTAAGTGAAAAGGCAAAAGCACCAAATAATCCACCCACAACTGTTGCTATACCTTTTTTAAAGCCTCCACTTGTTGTAGCAACTACACAAGTTCCTGGGCAAGTTCCAATGCTTCCAAATCCTATTCCAAAAATCAACCCTCCAATAAGTACACCCAAATGTGTTGTTTTAATACTTAAATGAGATGGATCAAAAATACCTAACATGCTAGAAGTAGCAAGTAATGTACTTGCAAAACCTATTGCAAAAAATATAATTTTCATTAAACCTAAATCTTGAAAACGTAGCATACCTAAAAGCTTTTTAGATTGCGATGCACCTACATAATATAGAGCTGCTCCGAATAAACCACCTAATAAAATAGCAAGTAAAATATTCATTATTATTGACCTACCTTTCTCTTAGTATATGCCTCTACCAATAGGGCTACTGGAATGGCTACTATAAATACTGCTCCTGCAAAAATATACCCACTTACGCTTCCTTGCATCATACCACTCATCATATGTCCACTTGTACAACCATCAGCCATCCTTGCACCAAAAAGAAGTAAAAAGCCTCCTATAAAACTTGGAAGGTATGTCTTAATAAAGTTTTGTTTAGCTTTTGGTAAATTAGATATAGCTTCTATATTTTCTATTTTAGAATTCTGCTTTTTATTTTTTAACTTATACATTATATAAGCACCTAAGGGTATGGCTAAAACAAATATAAAATCATAATTCCATGGATTTTTAATATGTCCAGCTAATTGACCATCACTCTTGTCGTAATAAGCATTTGTACTTTTATAACCGCTTTCACGACTTTCATCTGGTGTAATAACACTTGGTTCAACTACACTGTGCACTATACCACTTACAACACTAAACTGTGTTGATACACCTACTGGTTTAACCATAAAAATTGCTAAGAAAAATGCAAACCCTAAAAATAGGGCACTTTTTATCCAATTATAATTTTTCATTTCCCTCTGACTCCTTTATTTATCTATTTATATAGCTTAATATATCTCTTTTACTTATACCTTTCTGTAACTTTGTCACATTATGTATAAATGTCATAATTATAGAAATTACTTCATCTTATTTATATTGATAAGTATAGAAACCAAGAAGGGTTATGACCCTAGAAATTTATACTAGTGTCATAACCCTTCTTTATTTATTCTAATGAATATTTTCTTTATTTATAGATCTTCTATTCTCTATTGTACTTTTAATAGACTTTCCCTATTTTCTAGTTTTTGAATTTCTTTTTCTCCCTGTTGAGCCAACTCCTTAAACTGTTCAATAGTTAGCTTCATCTTAGGTAAAGCTTCTTGCTTATAAGTACTAATAGCATCTAAAGCTTGAAGTGTATCAGAGAAAGCAGCTTTTAAAGTTTCTACAGAAATATTAGCTTCCATTGCTTGCTTATGAATATCTGCTCCTTGTTCTTTAAGCATTTTAGCTGTTCCACTAATAAGGTTATTTGTTGTTTCATTGAGTGCTTGAATTTTCTTTAATACAATTTTTTGATTATAAAGGGCACTTGCTACAATAGTTGCAATACGAAGTGCTGATACTGTTACATTTTTAGCACGTTCTACTCCTCTTATAAGTTCTTTATTATTACGACGTACTACCTCAATAGCTATAATGCCTTGTTGATTCACTACAATCATTTGTTGCATATCCATAATACGTTGTCTAAGAGGGAATAAGATTTCTTCTTGTACAAAGCGAATTTTGTCTGGATCTTCATTAGTAGTTTTTGCCTTATCAATAGCTACTTGAAGTCCTTCATCCATCATGATTCCCATCTCTATTTCCTTAGCTAGCTTTTTAGTTAAATCACGAAGAGAAAGTTCTTCAATCTCTAAAGTTGTGTTATCATTTTTTAGTGTTTCCCTTCCTCTATCTAATGATTTAATAATATCCTCAATGGCATCTTCTGCTTTTTCATATCTTGTAAAGTAGGCATGAATAGGGTTGAAAATTTTCCCTAAGAAACCTGTACGTGTAAAATCTAGTCCTGTTGGATCTAAGGTTTTCATTTGTTGTTGCAAATCCATTAAACTATTTGCAACTTCTCCCCCTTCTCCACCTACTCTAGCAAGTTTGCCTACGGTTATTTGTAAAAGAGAACTTTTTTGTGAAGATTTTTGAATGGTATCAAGACCAAAAGATTCAATAGAAGTTAAAATATTTCTTCTATCTTCTATAGAGTCCATCTTAACATTCATTACAGCTTCTACATTCTGATCGGTCATAGTTTTAAGCTTTATCACTTCTTCTTTAACAGGTTTGATTTGTTCTATTACTTCTTGTTTAATCTCTTCTGTATTACTTACTTCCATTGAAAATGCCATAGTAATCCCCCTTATTTGTTTTTACATCTGTGCATTAAACAGACTACCTAATTTATAAACTACATCTTCTGAATCTGCATTAATACTTGCCGCTTCATTGATGCTAGAAATTTTTTCTAATGCTTTAATATTTGCATTATAACCTACTGTATAAACAGGTATCTTTAAAGAACTTAGTACTTCTTCTATATCATTTAAAGAATGTCCTTTATTTGTCTCCCCATCACTTAATACAAAGAGTAAAAGCTTAGTATCTGGATTCTTAGCCTTTTCTTCCATTAGCATTTTAATACCTACTATCATACCATCAAAAGTAGCCGTACCTCCTGCAGCCTCCATATCCATAACAGCTCCTGTAAATAATGAACGCTGATTAAGATCAAACTGTCCAATAGGTAAGTTAATAGCAACATCATCAGAATAAGTTACAAGACCTATTGAATTTTCTTTACCTATATACTCAGCGCCACTAATCAGAGATTTTTGTAAATTATGCATAGGTTCTCCGTACATACTTCCTGACACATCTGCTACAAATACAGCAGCAATTGGTCGGTTACTATCCTTCTTTTCTTTCCATAATTTTTGAGCTTGTGGTACCACTTCACTTGCTACTTTACTAAGCTCTGGAACATAATCTTCAAGTTGATTAAATCCATATTCAGTAGCAATTTTTTGATTGCTAGCTTCTTTACAAAAATCTATAAAACACTTCATAATTTCTTCTTTTTCACTAGATAAGTTTCCAACTGTATAAAGGGGACTATCATGTCTTACACCAAAAGGTGTAAAAATATAATCACTCTTCAAATCAGGTGCATTCACATAAGTTTGATACTCCATAATAAAACCATCTAATACACCTGATTCAGCAGATTCTCGCATTTGAATAGTTGTATAAGCTACTACTGGAACATTCTTTTGAAAAGCTTCGAAGCCCGCTATAGCCTTATCACTTAAAGGGTCTTTAGCATCGAAAGTATTTAAAGTAGAAACTAAAAAATTCAAGCCTGTTGCACTAGCAAATGGATTAGTATAGCCCATAGCAAGCTCATTATTTCCAACTGCTTCTGTTACACTTTTTAAATTAATAGTTCCATACTTTTGTGTTAAAGCATCATGAGTCTTTCTAGAAAGTAACATACCTGCCACATTTCCTATAAGTCTTGGCTCATATAAGGTTACATCTATTCCCTTTGCTTTCATAATATCTCCAAAAAGTTCATTTGAAGGCGAGTAGGCATCTGGCGTATATTTTCCTGATACAATATAATCCATTCCCATCCCTGAAGACATGCCTCTAATTCCTACAGATACTTTTTGACCATTTATCTCAAAGCCTTTTTTATTAAAAGCTTGGGCTACATCTATAAGCCATCCATCCTTAGCTTTTCCGGTCTTTTCTAAAGATGCAAAGATTTCTACATATTGGCTAGTTATAGGTTCTACTTGCATAGGATACTTAGATATTTCTGGTAATACATCTTTTAAATCTGTATTTGTAAGTTCTACGGGTTCTTTCCTTGCTTCAACTTGACTTACATATATGTCTTTATAAAGTTTATCTAGCTTATCTAAAGCTTTTTCTGTAGATACTACTGCCTTACTTTTCCCTACATTTTGTGTCAGTGTAATCCCTGCGTAAATACCACCAAATACTAAAACAGCTAATACAACGAGAATTGCAATAACACCCAACCCTTGTTTAGTTTGTTTCATTGTTATCTCCCCTTTCTTTTCTCCCCTGAAATCTACTCTTATTTTATGTTAAATAAATCTCCTTATTATTTATAAAACCTAGCCTTGGCAATTAATTCATCAATTTCCTCCATAGCTGTCATCTTTTCTAGTTCCCCTTCATCTAAGCTATTAAACTTAGAAAGTTCTAAAAGCAATCTATCTAGCTTTAACAAAATCTCTTCATTATCTGCCATAGAATCTTTTACATAGTCAATATATTGGTTGTAAATACTCATTTTAGCTTCAATAAAATCCTTAGAAAATGACTCTTTAGCCTTGGGTCTTTTTAACTCATCATAGTCTTCTTGATCAAAGATATTAATTTTATTAATAATACTTCTTATATTCATATAAAATACTTTTTCCAGTTCCTCAATAACTGTAGAAAATTTTCCATAACTAAGCTCCGTACTTGAGAACTTCTGTAAGAGTAAATCTTTTACCATACCTTTTTTCTTTTCCCAATTCTCCATTTGTTCAAATATAATTCGAATATCTTTTGTAAAAACTTTCTTATCTTTATTTTGTTCTAAAGCATTTATATAATCAAAAACTGTCTCCATTTCTTGTACTTTTACTTTTTGTTTTTTTTCTACAATGAGCATATAATTTCCAGCAATGAATAAGATTACACTCATAATAATAATTGTAAGAGCTAGGGCTCTATCAAAAATACTTCCACTCCCTATTCCCATTCCTACTAACCCTGGTGAAAAGAGTATAACATTTAGTACCACAATGCCTAAGTTAAGACTTGTTAACTTGACTATTTTTCCCTTTTCCATAAACTCATCCCCTTATTTGTCTGTTAATTATTATGTTAATTTTATAATTATTTAAATTTTATATAAAATCAATTATATATTAATTCTTTTTTATTATCAATGATGAATGTATAAAAAGGGCAGGTACACCTTTATGATGCAACCGCCCTTTTTAATGTTTTAATCTTCTATTTTCTCAAAACGTTTAAAAGTTTTCCCATCTCTTGTAATCTCTTCATTCCACATACTAAGTGGTCTTACCCAAATGCCATACTCTCCATAAAGAGCTTGGTATACAACCATTTCTTCTAATGTTTCACTATGTTTAGCCACACCTAATACTTTATATTCATTCCCTTTAAAATGTCTATATTTACCTAATTCAATTTGACTTTTCATCTATTCACGTCCTTTTCTTCTTACCTTATGTCCTTAATATTATACAACTTTTCTTCTTGAATTTCTCTACTTATTCGCCACCTAGTAGTCTATAATACTTAGGTATCTTTCCTTGTTTACACTTCTTACATCCATCTTTAGCGTAACAGCCACATTTAGGACCTCCACAAATCTTTTGCATCTTTTCCCAAATAGATGTAATAGGCTCTTCTAATATATTGCCATAGTTTTCATAAATAAAGTCACAAGGCCTAAAATTTCCTTCTTTATCTACATAGCTATGCTGCACACCTGCTCCACAGCCATACTGTTCATCTGATTCTACATAAGGAAAAACAGATGTTTTAGGATAAGCCTTATCTTTATTAAATAAAATATGCAGATTAATCAGTTCTTCTTTTTCTTCTTCTGATAAAATAGAATCCTTTTCACCTTCTAGCATACCACATGGAATTGGCTCTACAATTCTTAGTTCATGTATACCTTCTTCTTTTAAAAACTTTGCTACCCTATGAATCTCTTTTGTATGAAGCATCTCTTTTGTACACACTACCTGCCCCATAGTATAAAGACCTACCTCCTTAGCATTTTTAATAGCTTCTAGTGCTAATCTATGTGCACCTTCATGCCCTCTTTTCTCATCATGGACCTTAGCATCTGTACTATCAAAACTAATAGCTATACCAAACAATCCTGACTTTTTAAGAGATTTTGCTCTTTCTAATGTGAGTCCATACCCATTTGAAAATAAAAGGGTCATACTTCTTTCATCTACTGCTTCAATAATCTCCTCTAAATCTTGCCTTATAAGAGGTTCACCGCCTGTAAATCCTATAATTCCTACTCCCAAATTTTGAAGTTCGTTTACTATATAGATCATTTGTTTAGTAGCTAAATCAGCTTCTCCTTGTTCCATCATTTTACTTGCACTACAATGCCAACAATGGTACATACATTTTCCTGTAACCGCTACATATGTAGAAATAGGTGCCAGCCTTACACCCTTTACATGATTGGTATAAAAGTCTTCACCATCTCCTGGTACATTCACCCCAATAGTTTCAAATGCTTTACTATTAATAGGTGGTAAAAAAGCATTTACTATGTACTTTCCCTCATGCTTAATAATTCTTTCATTCTTTATAACATTTAAAGAACAATTCACTAGATACTTTAGTTTGTAATGAGGGTTTTCCTTAAATCTTTTATGTAATGTATAAAAATTAGTAAATGCTTGCTTATTAAAAAACATACTTATTATAGAGCCTATTGTCTTTACTTTCACTATACAGTCCCCTTCTTCTCTATTTCTTAAAAGCCCCCCAAACAAATGCATGGGTAGCTTGCTTAATACCTTCTTTATCAAGTAATTCAACCATTTTTTCTTGAGTCTTATCATTTCTTAAGTCAATCATTTCATCAAAGCCTGCCAAAGCTCCTGTATGTGTAATCCAATGTGCTAAATCTTTACATGTATCGAATTTAAATTCATGTTTACCAGTCTTTCCATCCTGTATTTTAAACCCTTCCTTTATAAACCATCTATCAAATGTTTTTTTATTAGATGGATTAGGTAACTCTAGCATAACCCTCTGAATATCTTCATATTTTTCAATAAGCAGTTTAGGATATACTTTTCTAATCTCAGGTAAAGTATCTTTCGTATTTACAATAACACCAAATACACCTTCTGGTTTAAGTACTCTATATACTTCTTTAATAATCTGCTCCGGATTTTCATATTTAATTGCCCAACAACATATGACCACATCAAAACTTTCATCTTCTTGTTCATGTAAAAAGTTAAGCATACTTTCTTGTATGTAATTGGTTCGGTATAAGACCTTTTGCTTTGCTTGTGCTAACATACCTTCTGAAATATCTACTAAATTAAACTCTGCTTTTCCATAGGTTTGTTGTAAATAAGCGCTGTTATATCCTGTGCCACACGCTAGGTCTAGTACTCTTTCCACATGTTTTGGTGCAGCCTTTATTACCTTATCTAATAAGTGGTGGTTATATCTATGCATTTCTTTTAAAAAATAATCTTCATAATAAGGACTTACTTCCGAGTAAGACTCTCCAATCTGTTCATCCTTAACTTTTTTCCCCTGCATTAATAAAGCTCCTAATTTAATTAATAGCTTTAGCTTTCTCACAAGCTTCCCCCTTTTCTCCTATATAGAGCATTTCAAAATCATTTGTATCTAGAATGCGCTCCTCTATAAAATATGGGTTACACAACTTTAACAATTTTTCCTTTGTGAACATGCTACATTTTTCAAAACATAAGGTTTCAAATAACCAAATCATTTTAGTCTTAATACTTTTCCAATTAAACTCCCATATAAGGAGCTTACCTTTTGGCTTTAAACATGACCATACTAGTTTGATGACTTCATCTTGTTCATTTATATGATGTAAAGTATCTCTTATAATAACAATATCTACTGGTTCTTCTAAAAATACTTTTTGTACGCTTTGTAAAGTTGTGTTATAAATCATAAAATCCTGATTTTTTTCTTTTGCAATCTTAGTCATCTGTATTGAAGGATCTACAATAATAACACGAGCACCCTTATTATGTAAAAGTTCTCCTAATGTTCCTGTTCCTCCACCTAAATCTAAGATACGTTTACCTTCAACAATTCCTAAGCTCTCTATAATAGCTTGATTACTATCTAGCTGAAAATGTCTCATAAACTGATCATACAAGGGAGCATAATACTTAAATAAATATGCCATTTCAGCCTCCTTTATTATTAATCTTTATCCATTTTTTGATGAACACTTTACAGCGTCAATAGCTAGCACAACCATCAGGCACATTAAAGCATTTTCTCTTTCATGGATATCTATTGTATAAGTATCTGTAAAATTCAAAAGTTCCTTTGAAATATAGGCTAAAGCCCTTCTATTACTATCTATAATAGTATAATCCCATTCAAAAAAATTCCCATCTACTCGCCATCCGTTACATTCTAAGCTAAAAGAAGGTTTGAAAAATGTAAACTCTTTTTTAATTTCTCCTATGTACTGTCCTTCTACATACATACGAAAACGTGGTAAAAAGGTAAGTACTTCTTCTTCAAGCGTACCTACATGTTCTCCTCTAGCATTATATATTTCAAGCTTATGCCCCCATGACATACGACCTTTTACAGTAAATACTACACTCCCATCTTCACCATAAATATCATAACTATCAAACCAAGAGAAAAATCTTTGCTTAAATAATAATTTCATTTTACATCCTCCCTTAACTTACCCACTCTATTATTTTTTTATATCCAGTTCCTTATACTTACATTATAAAAGAACTTTTTCAGAAATTTGTATTTACATTAATTGTACCATATTTTAATATTGATACTATAATATATATTTTCATTTACAGAAAGGAAATTACAAAAGGAATATAAATATGAATATAAATATATGTACACAATGTCATAAGTTCTTTTCTCGTATAGGAGAAGGAAACCTTTGTGCTTCATGTCAAAAAGAAGATTATACCCTGCTGCAAAATACTAAGCATTATTTAGATGCCCATCCACAAGCTACTTTAGAAGAATTGAGCCAAGAAAATAATGTCTCTATTTCTAAATTAAAAGGTTATCTACGAGATAACCGCTTACAATTGCCTCTTGATTCACCTATTAAACTTTATTGTAAACAATGTAATACACCTATTTTATCTGGTCAGCTTTGTCCATCTTGTAGAAATACCTTAAAGCATGCTTTAAAAATTGCTGCTCAATCTATTCAAACATCTCAAATTGAAGAACAATCTAAAAAATCTATTAGTAAAGGGCGTGGGTATCACACAAAACTACACTAACACTTTTAATACGAAAATAATCTACCCTTCTATATTGTAAGGCTTCATTATACAGTATTCTCTATGCTGATATTTACCTTTTATTAAAATAAAACACATCTGTTAGATGAAATATTTTCTCTCGCAGATGTGTTTTATTATTTTCTCTATTAATCTATTTTCTCTATTCTTACCATACGATAGCCTATACCAATATGTGTTTGAATATATTGGATTTGCTTTTTATCTGGTTCAATCTGTTTCCTTAAAGTTGCCATATATACACGTAAAGAAGACAAATCACTTTCTAAAGCATTTACCCAAACCTTATCTAAGATGTATTTATGTGTTAATACTTTACCTACATTTTTAGCAAGTAGGCATAATAAATTGTATTCCATAGGCATAAGATGAATCTCCTGTTCACCTACTTTAACTGTAGCAGCTGTATAGTCTATACTTAAATCACCATTTACAAAAACTATTTCTTCTTTATCTCCTTGCCCTTCTAGATACTGAAGGCGACGTAAAGTAGAACGAATTCTTGCAAGTAGTTCCTCTACACTAAAAGGCTTTGTTAAATAATCATCTGCTCCTGCATCAAGCGCTCTTATTTTATCGCAATCTTCACTTCTAGCACTAATAACAATAATAGGTGCAACAGACCAAGATCTTATTTTTTTGATTACTTCTATTCCATCCATATCTGGAAGACCTAAATCTAGTAAAATAATATCAGGTTTATGAGATACTGCACTTAAAAGTGCTTGCTTACCATCTGCTGCTGTTTCGTATTTATAATCTTGTGTTTCTAAGGTTGTAGTAATCAAATTTCTAATAGGTGTATCATCTTCTACTACTAATATGTCTGGTTTGCCATTAGTCATTAAGTTTTACCTCCTCTGCCTTTAACGTAAATCTAAATATAGTTCCACTTGGTTTATTGTCATGTACAGAAATTTGTCCGCCATGGGCTTCAATAATAGACCTGCACAAAGCTAACCCAAGTCCCATACCACGTCTACCATCTACAATAGATTGGTCCACTGTATAAAACATATCAAATATTCTAGCTTTATCTTCTTCTTTAATACCTGGACCATTATCAATTACTTCAACTACTATTTTATCATATCTCTTTTTGGTTCGAATATGAATACTTGTACCTGGCGGAGTATATTTAATACTATTATCGATTAAATTAATAAATACTTGAATGATTAATTTGGCATCCATTTTAGCCATAAGAAGCTCATCTTCTTCATGCACTATTATTTCATGCTCTTTTTGATTACGACTTATATGTCTTAGTGCTTCTCCTATTACCTCATCTAATAACTCACCTTGAAGTTTTAAAGACATTGTACCATTTTCAAGACGTGTTACTGAAAGAAGGTTTTCCACTAAGTTGATAAGCCATATAGCATCTTCATAAATGTTTTTATATAAGACCTCTTTATGGTCATCATCAATCCTCTTTCCATTGCCAATGAGTACACTTGCATTTCCTGATATACTTGTAAGAGGTGTTCTTAAGTCATGGGAAATAGAACGTAATAAATTAGCTCTTAACTGTTCTTTTTGAAGCCCAATAGCAGCTTCATTCCTCTCTTTAATAAGTTCTTCCTTTTCAAGGGCAAAAGCACATTCATTTAAAATAGCCCCCATTACTCCTTCTTCAAAAGATTGTATAGGTTTGCCTTTCATATCAATCCCTATAACAGCAAAAACCTTTTCACCACTTCTAACAGCTAAATAAAGATATTTTACTCCTGGTAATGTACTAGTAGAAAATCCTGCTCGTTTATTATTTTTATATACCCACTCTGCAACACCTTGTTCTGCTTGATCATAAGGCGTTACTCCTTCCTCCCCTTCACAAGTATAGATTAACGGTTTAGGATTTAAATGTGGGTCTCCTAAGTAAATAAGTATATTCTTTTCTAAAAGCTCACTCAGTTGTTTTCCTACATAGTGCATAACTTCTTTACTATCTTCAGCTTTTTGAAGCTTTTGACTTGTTTCTAATAAGATTTCTGTACGATAGGACTTTCTAATTGCTTGTTTAGCTTGATTTTTAATTTGCTGCATTAAAGTTGTACTTACAAAAGCCATTACAAACATAATGATAAAAGTTACCATATGTCCTGGATCATAAACTGTTAAAGTACGAATAGGTTCTGTAAAACAATAATTAAATACAAGAACACTTAGTATACTGGCAATAGCACTACATGCTCTATGCTTCGTTAATAAAGAAGTGCACCATGCCCCGAGTAGATATACCATGATCAAATTACTTTCACTAAATCCCCAATAAGCAAATAAATAAGCAATAATAGTAGCTATACCTAGGGAAACACTAGAAATAACTATGTCTGTTATAATATATTTAGACTCATATTGCCACTGATAAACTTTTTTCTTTGCATATCTTTTCTCATATGTATCTGGAATAATAAAAATTTCTAGTTGAGGCGCTAACTTAATAAGCTTTTCAGAAAAACTTTCCTTTACTAAGAAAAGTGTACGTTTTGTATAAGTTCTTCCAATAACAACTTTTGTCACCTTCGCTTCTTTAGCATACTCAGCAATTTGTTCTATAATATCATCCCCATAAGATGTAACTACTTTTGCCCCTAACTGTTCTGCCAATCTAGAGTGTTTTCTAAGCCTATCTACATCTTCTTTAGATAAATTTTGAAAGTCTGATGTTTCTACAAATAAGGCTGTAAATTTACCATGAAAAGCACTAGCCATACGTGCTGCTTGCCTAATAACTTTCTCATTCGAAGGAGAAGAAGATAAACAAATAAGTAGATGTTCTGCTGTACTTAACTTTTCTTGAATAAGATTTACCCGGTCCGCCATACGTCTTAAAGCTACTTCTCTTAGGGCAATTAGATTATTAATAGTGAAAAAATGATGCATAGCCTGGTGGGCTTCTTTTTCTCTATAAATTTTTCCTTCTTTAAGTCTTTGTAACAACTCTTCTGGCTCTATGTCTACTAATTCCACTTGACTTGCTTGATCAAATACAAAATCTGGGATACGTTCCTTTACAACTACTCCCGTTAAACTTGCTACTACATCATTTAGACTTTCTATATGCTGTACATTAACTGTAGTATATACATCTATACCTGCTTTTAATAGTTCCTCTATATCTTGATAACGTTTAATATGCCTACATATACTCCCATTAGTATGAGCAAGCTCATCTACTAAAATCAGCTGAGGATTACGTTTTAGGGCAGCATCTAAGTCTAGTTCTTGTAGATTTAAATTATGATGCTGCACTAATAAAGGTGACAATACTTCTAAGCCTTCTACTAAGGCCATTGTTTCAGGTCTTGCATGTGGTTGAATATAGCCTGCCACCACATCTACCCCTGATTGTTTGGCCATATGAGCAGCTTCTAACATGGCATAAGTCTTTCCTACACCTGCTGCGTAACCAAAAAATATTTTAAGTTTTCCCCTATTTCTTTTTTTCTCTTCTTCTTCTAATTGTCTTAAAATAAATTCTGGATTACGCTGATTCTCTCTCATGATCTACCTCTTATTTCAATTATATAAATTTTTATTTATTAACTCAAAATGCCATCTAACATTAAATTAACTTCTAAAACATTTACAACATTTTCACCAAATAAACCTAAGAAACTCTTTTGTGTACATTGTTTAATTATTTCTTCTATTTTATCACTTTCTATTCCCCTTGCTCTAGCAATACGTTCAGCTTGATAATTGGCTGCTGCTAAACTTATATGAGGATCTAGTCCACTTCCTGAACTAGTTACAAGGTCTACAGGAATAGACTCATTATTTGCATATGGATGAGCCTCTTTAATACGTTCTACTCGCTTAGCTACAAGCACTTCATATTCTTTACTTGCAGTACTTAGATTAGAAGGTATCCCGTACATCACAGGCTTTCCTTCTTCATCCGTAAAAGTACTTACATCAATATTCATAATACGTCCCCACATATACTCATCACCTGTAAACTGTTGAGCTAGTAATGTACTTCCATACTTCTTGCCATCTATTTCAATCATACTACCATTAGCCTTATTTTTAAATAGTATTTGGCTTACGCCAGTTATCCCTACTGGATAAACAAATCCACAAAAAACTGTAAAAATAATAAGTAATCCCATTGACTTAGTCAATACTTCTTTTAAGGACTTCAACATTTTATATACCTCCACTTTCCTACCTAAGCTATAATACCCATTGCCACAATTATTACATCTATTAGCTTTATAAATATAAATGGTGTAACCATTCCTCCTACCCCATAAATGAGTAAGTTCCTTCTTAATAAACTCTCCGCTGAAACTTCTTGATATTTAACGCCTTTAAGTGCCAGTGGAATAAGCGCAATAATAACAAGTGCATTGTAAATAATAGCTGAAAAAATAGCACTTTCTCCACTATGCAGTTGCATAATATTTAAAGCAGAAAGACCTGGATAAAGACTCATAAATAAAGCTGGAATAATAGCAAAGTACTTAGCAAGGTCGTTGGCAATACTAAAAGTTGTCAAACTTCCTCTTGTCATAAGTAACTGCTTACCAATACGTACAATTTCAATGAGCTTTGTAGGTGAAGAATCTAAATCTACCATATTTCCTGCTTCTTTAGCAGCTTGTGTACCTGTGTTCATAGCTACAGCTACATCTGCTTGGGCAAGAGCAGGTGCATCATTAGTTCCATCCCCTGTCATAGCTACAAGATGTCCTTTTGCTTGAAATTCACGAATCATTTGTAACTTCCCTTCTGGAGTTGCTTCTGCTAGAAAATCATCAACTCCAGCCTCAGCTGCAATGGCAGCAGCAGTAAGAGGATTATCACCTGTAATCATAATAGTTTTAATTCCCATCTTTCTAAGATCAGAAAATTTTTCTTTAACTCCTTTTTTGATAATATCTTTTAAATAAATAACACCAAGTATTTCTTCATTTTTAGCTACAACTAAAGGAGTGCCTCCTTTTTTAGAAACTTCCGTTACAACCTGTCTACACTCATCACTATATACCCCACCTTGACTTTCTACATAGGATTTTATAGCTTCTGCAGCACCTTTTCGAATCTCTACAGTTCCTAAATTCACACCACTCATTTTTGTTTTAGCAGAAAAAGGTACAAATTCTACACCTAACTCACTTAAATTACGTTCTCGAATATTAAAATCCTTCTTTGCTAGAACTACTATACTACGTCCTTCTGGTGTTTCATCTGGCAAAGAGGAAAGCTGTGCTAAATCAGCAAGTTCTTCTATACTATGTCCATCTACTGGAATGAACTCACTAGCTTGCCTGTTCCCTAAAGTAATGGTTCCTGTCTTATCTAACATAAGAATATCTACATCTCCAGCTGCTTCTATAGCACGCCCACTCATAGCTAGTACGTTAGCTTCGTTTAATCTACTCATCCCTGCAATACCAATAGATGAGATCAGTGCACCAATAGTAGTTGGAGCAAGGCAAACAAGTAAAGCAATCAATGAAGTTATAGAAGTTGGATTATCCATTCCTGCTTGTTTAGCCGAAAAGTCTGAATACATATATAAGGAAGCTGTTACTAAAATAAAAATAATTGTTAAAGCATTAAGAAAGATTTGTAAAGCTATTTCATTGGGTGTTTTCTTTCTAGTGGCACCTTCTACCATAGCTATCATTTTGTCTAAAAAACCTTCATTAGGTTCACTTGTTATCTTTACAACGATCCAATCAGATATTACACTTGTTCCACCTGTTACCGCACTACGATCTCCACCTGCTTCACGAATAACAGGTGCTGACTCTCCTGTTATAGCACTTTCATCTACAGATGATGCACCTTCTACCACTTCTCCATCAGCTGGGATTTGTTGTCCTTGTTTTACAAGCACTAAGTCACCTTTTTTTAAATCTGCTGAGGAAACAACATTTATATGATTTTTATCTTCAAGACTATTAAGTTTGTATGCATCTACATCTTTTTTAGAAGCTCGTAATGTATCTGCTTGTGCTTTACCGCGTCCTTCGGCTATAGCTTCTGCAAAATTAGCAAAAAGTACTGTAAACCATAGAACAAGAGCTATACCTAAAATAAAACCTTTAGGTGCATCTTGAATACCAAATAAAGCTAGAATAAATAAACCTGTAGTAAGAATGGCACATATATACACTAAACACATAACAGGATTGGCCATTTGTGTTTTAGGTGCTAATTTAATAAACGAGTCTTTAAAAGCACGTAAGAACATCTGAGAATTTATTATTTTATTTTGTGATTGCGTTTTCATTTTTTTCCTCCTAACCAATCATTTGAAAATACTCTGCAATAGGTCCTAGTGCAAGTGCTGGGAAGAAGCTTAAAGCACCTACTAAAAGTACGACAAATACTAATAACCCTATAAATAAACTATTGCATGTAGAAAGTGTTCCTGATGTAGCTGCAATATGTTTTTTCCTTGATAAGCTTCCTGCAAGTGCTAGCATGGCTATCATAGGTACAAATCTTGCAACTAGCATTACAACTCCTAAGCTAGTATTTAGAAAAGGTGTATTTCCATTAAATCCAGCAAAGGCTGAACCATTATTTCCTCCTGCTGAAGAGTAGGCATATAACAGTTCTGAAAAGCCGTGAGCCCCAGTATTATTTAAACTATCTACTACGGAAGGCACCATAGCTGCTAGACTACTTCCTACTAAAATAACTACAGGTGTTGCTAAACATGTAATAACAGCCATTTTCATCTCAAAAGGTTCTATCTTCTTACCCAAATATTCAGGTGTACGTCCAACCATCAGTCCTGCCATAAAGACTGTTAGAATGACGAAAGCAAGCATTCCATATAAGCCACATCCTGCACCACCAAAAATAACTTCACCTAGTTGGATTTGTAGCATAGCAACCATTCCTCCAAGTGGTGTATAAGAATCAAGCATAGAGTTTACTGATCCATTAGAAGCAGCCGTTGTATATGCTGTCCATATAGAAGAACCTACTATACCAAGCCTTGCTTCTTTCCCTTCCATATTGCCACCAGCTTGCTCATTAATGGAT
This sequence comes from uncultured Eubacteriales bacterium, assembly GCA_900551325.1. Taxonomy (GTDB): domain Bacteria; phylum Bacillota; class Clostridia; order Lachnospirales; family Cellulosilyticaceae; genus Holtiella. Next base: position 147,912 of record URVM01000002.1, read on the forward strand.
AAGTCTACCCTTTCATTTTGTGAAAGTTGTGGTGTAGCTTTTTGTTCACTTATACTTATACTCATTAATGCCATAACAAGCATAATCATCATAGCTATAAAAATAGCTCTTCCTTGTCTTTTGTCCTTTACATTTCTTCCAAAGGTGAAGCATAAGGCTGCTGGAATAAGTAAAATAGAAATTACTTGAACTAAATTTGATAAGCCAGTTGGATTTTCAAGTGGATGCGCTGAATTGGTACCAAAGAACCCTCCTCCATTTGTTCCTAATTGTTTAATAGCAATTTGACTTGCAGCAGGTCCCATAGGTACGATTTGTTCTGTTACTACTGTTCCGTCTTCAAGTGTAATAGGTTCTACAAGCTGTACCGTATCATAGGGTTTAAAATTTTGAACTACTCCTTGTGAAACGTTCACTAGGGAAACTATTATAGATAAAGGTATAAGCACATAAAGTACACTGCGTGTTAAGTCTACCCAGAAGTTTCCTAGGCCTTCTTTTTTTGCTTGAATAAATCCACGAATAACTGCAAATAAAACAGCAATACCAGTTGCTGCTGACATAAAATTTTGTACTGTAAGACCAAGCATTTGTGTGAAATAGGATAAACTAGATTCACCGCTATAAGCTTGCCAATTTGTATTGGTAATAAAGCTTGCAGTATTATTAAAAGCTAAGTGCCAACTTGTTCCTTCTAAGCCTTGAGGATTAAGAGGCAATACACCTTGCATCATATGTATAAAAAATAATAAAATAAAACCTAGTAAATTAAATATTCCTACACTAAGAGCATATTTTTTCCAGCTCATATCTTCCTTACTATCTATACCTAGAACTTTATAAATAAATTTTTCCAAAGGAACGCCTAGCTTCCCTAAAAAAACATATTCTCCTTTCATCACGTGGGCTATATAGGCACCTAGTGGTATAGCCAACATGATAAGTATGATAAGATATAGTCCATACTTTAAAATTAACATGATTTATTCACTCCTCTATATTAGCAATCAAATTATTTATGAAAATTATTGTTTTTTATTTTCACTCCTCCTTACTCAGTTATTCTATTTAAAATCAAATTAAATAGGTATTAAAAGAGATAGGAATCACATTAAAATCACATTAAAATGGACTTTTCATTATGAGCCATACTACTCCCCCTCCTAATAATGCCCATAGACTTACTCCAAATATTAAAAATAAACCATAAAATACCCATAAGCCTATAAAGTATAAAACTAAATGTTTTTTTAACCATCTATCTAGTTTAGTTTTTCTTAGTATTATTTTTTCTATCATCTTATCCCTTCTTTTCTATACTTTATATTTTTAGTATAAGGATTGGAAAATTAAATTAGGATAAGTATGACTAGGATTAAAATTAAAATTTCATTAATATAGTTTTTAAAACGCAAAATAGTTGACTGGAAATCTCCAGTCAACTATTTTATTTATACTTTATAATGTATATACATGGGAATATTCTTTACTTCTATAAGATCTATCTTTATAGGATTATTCTAATAAAGATAAGATAGTCTTTTTAGGCTTAAGCCCTACACTTGTTTTTACAACTTTACCTTCTTTTAGAAACATAAGTGTTGGAATACTTCCAATCTTAAATTTTGCTGCTAACTCTGGTTCTTCCTCAATATTAATTTTACATACTTTTAAGTTAGGTTTTTCAATTGCAATTTCTTCTATAATAGGTGATAACATTTTACAAGGCCCACACCAAGGTGCCCAAAAATCAACGAGTATATTTTCATTTCCATATAATAGTTCTTTTTCATAGTTTCCTTTATTAATATTAATACTCTTCATCATTTCCACCTCTTATTTATTTATTGATTTATTTTTCTTTATTACATTAATAGTATATGCATATTATCTGTAAAATTCTGTAACTTGATCACAAATATATATTTTCTTTATTTAAGTTATTATTTTTTCTTTTTTGTTACTTTAATTTTCTAACTTATTATATTATTTTTGTCATAATATTTAGTTTACAATTAAAATTTTTCTTAATCTTGTAACTTGCCATTTTTGTATTTAAATAGCATATTGCACAATTTTTTATTTATAAAAATTAATTTTATGCCTATTTTTGGTTGTTTTTGAACAAAAAATGAATTTCTATTCATTTTTTATTCTAAAACTCTTTAATTATAATTAACTTTATGTTATTATCTGTACATATTCAACAGTTCAAAAAAATAAACCTATTTTTTTAATTACTGTTAACCAAATTTTTAAGTATTTGTAAGTGGTTTTTATTACTTTACAACAAAGACAGGAGAATGAAAGATGACAAAATTTACTAGAGTTCTAACTTTAGCAACAGCTTCTATGCTTGTAGTATCTTCTATGGTAGGATGCAGTAAGCCAGCACAAAATGCTACACCTAACACATCTGCAAATGCACAAGCTCAAACAGATGCAAATATTAATTTAACAGGCTATCCAATTGTTGATGAACGTGTTAACTTAACTGCTTTTGCATATGGTGAACCAGGTGGTGGAAACTGGGATGATTATCCAGTCTTTGCTGAACTTGCTGAAAAAACTAATGTATTTGTTGATTTTGAGACAGTAAGTGGGGATGGTGCAACAGAAAAGCTTAACTTAGTATTAGCTTCTAACAAGCTTCCTGATATCTTTTTCTCAGGTTTAAGTTCATCAATGATTAATAAGTATGCTAAAATGGGCTTATTCACTCCATTAAATGATCTAATTGATCAATATGCACCAAATATTAAAGCTTTACTTGAAGAAAGACCTGATATTAAAAAAGCTATTACAATGCCAGATGGTAATATTTATTCTATTCCAGCAGTTAATGCACCACCAGCAGGTATGGCTACAACTCAACTTTGCATTAACAAAACTTGGTTAGATAAACTTGGTCTTGAAGTTCCAAAAACAACAGAAGAATTCTATAATGTTTTAAAAGCATTTAAAACACAAGATCCTAATGGAAATGGTAAGGCTGATGAAATTCCAATGTCATATGAACCAGTACCACCATATGATGTATGGAATGGGGACACTGGTCTTAGTGGTGCATTTGGTGTAGTAACACTTACAGGTAGTATGATGTTTAATGAAGATGAATCAGAACTTATCTATACACCAATTCAAGATGGTTATAAAGACTACATTAAATGGACAAATCAACTTTATACAGAAGGTTTACTTGATCCAGAACTTTTCACACAAGATCATAACCAATATATGTCTAAAAGAACATCTGACTATCTTGGTGCTTACCTAACTAACGGACCAACAGATGTAGCAGGCATTGAATGGATTGCTATTGAACCATTAGAAGGTCCAAATGGTGATAGACTTTGGTCACAATTTGATTATGGTATCGATAAAAACCGTGCAATCATTTCATCAACTTGTTCAAATCCAGCTGTTGCAATGCGCTATATCGATTCATTCTTTGAAAAAGAACATTCTCTAAAACTTAAATATGGTAATCGTTTAGAAGCTCGCGGTAATCAGTGGGAAGTTATGCCATCTGAACCAGGCGTACCTAGCGAATGTCCTGGACCATATGTACCAACTATGGAAACAGAAGAAATGAAAACAAAAGATCTTGTACAAACACCAGATGGTATTGCTTCTGATGAAAGACAAGCAATGTATAGACCATTCCTTGCTCCTGCTATTCCAAATATGAGTTTAACACCTGAAGAATCAGAAGAGCTTTCTTCACTTCAAACTGATTTACAAGATTTTGTAAACCTTAACAAAGCAAAATGGACAACTGGTCAAAGCACAATTGATGCTGACTGGGATAACTATATTGCTTCACTTAAGAAAATGGGGCTAGATCGCTATTTAGAACTTTACAATGGCGCATACCAAAGATATTTAGGAAACTAATCATACATAAAAGAAATAAAGACAGTTTACCACTAGGTAAGCTGTCTTTATTTCTTTTATATGCTACAATATAAATATATTTAAAATATTTGATAAATAACAATTTAAAGGAGGCTAATTATGAAAGATCTCACCCAAGGAAAAGAAGGTAAAGTTATGCTTCAATTTGCTTTTCCTCTCATTATAGGTAATATTTTTCAACAGCTCTATAATATTGCAGATACTATAATAGTTGGTAAATATATTGGTACAGACGCACTAGCTGCTGTTGGTTCTTCTTTTTCTATTGTTGTATTTCTTACTTCTATCATTATAGGACTTTGTATGGGCTCTTCTACTTTATTTGCTCATTTTTTTGGTGCTAAAAAAGAGGCACTATTGAAAAAAAGTATTTTTAATAGTTTTCTTTTTATAGGAGGTATTGCTCTTTTATTAAATATCCTTGTTTTAGTTTTTATAGATTCCATTTTAAATCTTGTACATACACCTTCTATTATTTTTGCACCAACTAAAGCTTATTTAGTTATTATTTTCTGGGGAATGAGTTTTACTTTCTTATATAATTATTTTGCTTCTTTACTAAGAGCACTTGGCAATTCCTTTACCCCTTTAATCTTTCTCATTATTTCAGCTTTAATCAATATTGTATTAGACTTAGTTTTTATTATTATATTTAAATGGGGGATTAGTGGGGCAGCACTTGCAACTATTATTGCACAAGGCATTTCTGCTCTTTTATGTATTATTTATTGCTTTATTAAAGTTCCACTTCTTCGTTTCCAACTTAATGATTTGAAATTGGATATTGTCTTGCTTAAAGAAATTATAAATTATAGTGTCCTAACTAGTATTCAGCAGTCTATTATGAATTTTGGTATCTTAATGATTCAAGGTCTTGTCAATACCTTCGGAGTAGCTGTTATGGCCGCTTTTGCTGCTGCTGTTAAAATAGATGCTTTTGCTTATATGCCTGCCCAAGACTTTGGCAATGCCTTCTCTATTTATATGGCCCAAAATAAAGGTGCTAATAAACCCTTACGTATGAAGCGTGGTATTAAAGTAGCTTGTAGTATCTCTACTATTTTCTGTATTCTAGCTTCAGCTTGTGTACTTATTTTTTCCACTAACCTCTTGACTTTATTTATCCCTAAAAATCAATTACAGATAATTCAATATGGTAAAGAGTATTTATGGATTGTAGCCTCCTTTTATATCCTTATCGGCTATCTCTTCTTATTTTATGGTTATTATCGTGGTATTGGTCAAACTAATATTTCCGTTGTCCTTACTGTTATTTCACTTGGTTTACGTGTAGTGCTTGCTTATATCTGTGCCCCACTATTTGGTGTTAGGGCTATATGGTGGGCGATTCCGATAGGTTGGTTCATCGCAGACATAGTAGGCTTATATTTATATTTATATTTTAGATTTAATAAACGTAAAAATTCAAATTCTCTTACTCTCTAATTATTATAAATCAAACGTTTTTTTGCATATCATTAAGGTAGGTATTATAAAAAAAACTGCTATAAACTTTCTCATTATAAGAAGGCTTATAGCAGTTTTTACTTTATATATTAAAAATCAACTTTTGTTCCATAGTAAGTACAAATTAATAATTTTTCCATTTCTGTTGGTGTAATGGCTCTTGGATTAGAACCTGTACAAGCATCACCTACAGCAAGCTCTGCTATAGATGCTACTTTTTCTTTAAATTCATTTTCTTCTATACCAAACTCTTTTAATGATTTTGGTATACCTAATTTTACATTATATTCGTCAATTTTATCACAAAGTTTTGCAACAAGTTCTTGATCATTTTTCCCTTCTAATCCCATATAACGCGCAATTTGAGCATAACGTGACTCATCATTTTTAGCATTATACTGAATAACGTATGGAAGATAGATCGCATTTGCACAGCCATGAGGTATATGTCCTGTAGAGAATGCCGCACCAGTTTTATGTGCCATAGAGTGAACAATACCTAAAAGTGCATTTGAAAATGCCATTCCTGCTAAACATTGACCATAATGCATTTGTTCTCTTGCTTCTTTATCACCTTCGAAGGAAGCTGGTAAGTAGCTAAAAACCATTTGAATTGCTTTTAAAGCAAGAGGATCAGTAAATGGAGAATGTAATGTAGATACATAAGCCTCTATAGCATGAGTTAAGGCATCCATTCCTGTATGTGCTGTAAGTGTTGATGGCATAGTTTCTGCAAGCATAGGATCAACAATTGCAATATCAGGCGTAATATTAAAGTCTGCTAAAGGATATTTAATCCCTTTCTCATAGTCAGTAATAACTGAAAATGCAGTTACTTCTGTTGCAGTACCTGATGTAGAAGGAATAGCTACAAATTTAGCTTTTTGTCTAAGTTCTGGAAAATTAAAAGGTATAGTAAGTTCTTCAAAAGTAACTTCTGGATACTCATAAAAAGCCCACATAGCCTTAGCTGCATCAATTGGAGAACCACCACCCATAGAAATAATCCAATCAGGTTCAAATTCTCTCATAGCCTGTGCACCTTTTTTAACTGTCTCTACTGATGGGTCTGGTTCTACATTTTCAAAAAGTTTCACTTCTATATTTGCTTCCTCTAAGTAACCTACTACTTGATCAACAAATCCAAAGCGTTTCATAGAGCCACCACCTAAAACAAGTATAGCTCTTTTTCCTTTTAAAGTTTTTAACATTTCTAAAGAACCTTCACCATAATATATATCACGAGGTAATGTAAATCTTGCCATTTAAATCTCCTCCTCTTGTGTAGTATTTATGTTATAATTTTAACACACTTATATACAGATAAATAGTGTAATTTTTAACATATATTCTAAAAAATTTTTTATAGATTATATATAATCAGTGTAATATATTTGGTTTATAGTTCATATTTCACTTTTTAAGCTAAAACGAGCATAAAATATTGTTTATTTTTTATCATTGTTTTATTATTGAATTATTTTTTGTATTTTTTCTTGCTTATTACTTATTACTTATTTTCTAGTATTCGAATTTGTATTTGCCCTAAAGATTTTTCTCCATCATTTATATCTACACGTGTAATAATATAACTTTCATAAAAATTCTCATCTACTTCTAATTTATGTTCTTTGATATAGTCTAAGAGTTTTTCATAATATGGACTTGTATCTTTAAAATCATCATCAAAGTGAATAGTTAAATAGTTTCCTTTAGGTAAAATAACCTCTTCTTGTCCATCTATTTCATGTATGGTTCCACAATTTATCATCATATGGTCATAGGTTAGTTCTTTCTTTTCTTCAAACTTCTTATATGGAATAGAAAAAGCAAGTTCTTTATGACTAGTGCCATACTTTTTTTCTATTTCACGAAGCGTTTTAATTAACTTAATTTCAAATTCCTCTGTAAATCGTCTTGTATTATTATACTTTAAAAAACGACGTTCCTCAGAGCTTTTTATAACTACATGGTTAATACCATCCTCTAGGACTGTTTGAATTTTATTCTCTAGTATACCTATATGAGTTTGAATACTTTCAAGCTCTTGAATCTTCATAGCTATTATTTCTTTTTGTTTGCTAAGTGTTTCTAAAATAGCTTCTAAGGAAGTATGATGGCTTACTAGTTCTTTAATTTCATCTAAAGTTAAACCCATAGCTTTACATTGTTTAATAAAATCTAACATAATAAAGTGTTTTAATGAATAGTATCTATATTTACTTGTTTCATTAACAAAAGCTGGTTTTAATAGACCAATTTTATCGTAATGCCTTAATGTTTGAATGGATACATTATGAAGTTTAGAAACTTCTCCTATTGAAAAATGTCTATCCATATGTTCACCTCTAACTGATTTAAATTTATATGTATTCTTCTATTTTGTTCTCTTAGTAAGGTACTTTCCTTTAACATATTAGAGCCCAGAAAAATTCTTATTTTTAATATATATTAAAAAGGGGAAACCTTCTATTTTACAAGTTTTCCCCTTAAACTTTTATTTTACTCTAAATTTGGCTGTAAACGGTAAATCTGCTGAATTAGGTCCTACCATTACTTCAAAACTACCTTTTTCAACCACCCATTTAAATTCTGGATTTAAAACTCTTAACTGTCTTTCACCTAGTTCAAAGGTTACTGTCTTCGTTTCACCAGGTGCAAGTCCTATTCTTTTAAACCCTGCTAATTCCTTATATGGCCTTACCACACTGCTTACATCATCATGAATATAAAGTTGTGGTACATCTTCTCCATAACATTGCCCTACATTGGTTACATCTATAGAAACTTTCATTGTCTCTGAAGCCTCTATTTCTTTAGCAGATAACTTTAAATTACTATATTTGAACGTTGTATAACTTAGACCAAATCCAAACGGATAGAGAGGGTTCCAATCCATTTCCACATATTTTGTAGCTCCAAATGGGCGTCTATTATAGTGTACTGGTATTTGTCCTACAGATTTAGGGAAAGAAATTGGTAATCTGCCACCTGGATTTACTACTCCAAATAAAATATCTGCTAGGGCACGTCCACCTTGCTCTCCTATATGCCATGCTTCAACAATGGCATGTAAATGTTCCTGTTCCCAAGTAATAGATAAAGGACGTCCATTTTGTAATACAAGGATTACCGGTGTACCAGTTTCATATATTTTTTTCACCAGTTCTAATTGTCTACCTGGTAAGTTAAGCTCTGCACGGTCAAGGTTTTCACCACAAGTCTCTTCACTATCACCTACTGCTACAACAACTACCTCTGCCCTTTTTGCTATGTCAATAGCTTTCTCCAAATCTTCATTTCCTCTGTTAAATCCAAAAATTACACGTACGCCTCTTTGATCATTAATAAATTCTATCTTTATAGAATAGGTTTTACCCTTTTCAAATACAAAAGGTTTCATTTGATTGGCAGACTTTTCTTTCCATCCATCTATTATAAGTTCTTCATCAATCCATAGACGCATACTGTCCATACTACTTAAACCAATATAACCATTAAAAGTCTCTTCTGGTACTAAAACACCTGTCCATCTTACGCCAAAGCTATCTGATTGAATACCTTCTCCTGGTTTTGTATAAATCCAATTAAAGTTAATTTCTGGGTCTATACGTGTTAGAACGGGCTCACCTGTAAAAGTGACTCCATTATAATATTGTCCTGTTAACCCCTCTTTGCCCTCTATAGTTTGTAACCATTTAGATGGTACTACCATAACTTCTCTATCTAAAATATCACAACCTTTTGCATATAGAACTTCTGTATCTTTAGAAACTGCTTCACGTATACCATCTAACAAAGTAACGGCACTCTTACATGTATTCGTTGGTGCACTATAATCCCCAAACCTTGGAGTTGCAGCACTCGGCCCCACTACAGCTATAGATTTTATATCTTTTTTAAATGGTAATATATTATTGTGATTTTTAAGTAGGCAAATAGCTTTTTTCCCTACTTCTCTTGCTAATTCTATATGTTCTTCACAGTGTACAACTTTTTTATATAAGTTTTCATCTACATATGGTTTCTCAAATAAACCTAGCATAAACTTTACTCTTAACACACGACTTACTGACAAATCTACTACAGCTTCATCTAGTTCTCCTACTCTTACCATATCTATTAAATGTCCTTGATAAACTTCATGTGGAAAATCATAAAGCTGCATATCTATACCAGCTTCAATAGCCATTTTAATAGCTTCTCTTTGACTTTCTACTACATAATGACAACGATGTAGCATAATAATAGCAGTCATATCTGCACGTACAAAGCCTTTCATACCTAACTCACCACGTAGTTTATCCGTTAAAAGCTTACGGTCTCCTGCAACGGGAATACCATCAATAGAATTATAAGAACACATTGCATTAAGTGCACCAGCTTTAAATGCTGCTTCAAATACAGGTACACAATAAAATTCATGTTCATGTTTACCCATCATAGCAGGTGCACAGTTTAATCCACCTGTAGGTGCCCCATATCCGGAAAAATGTTTTACTTCTGCTATTATACTATCTTCCTTTGTTAAATCATCACCTTGAAGCCCCTTCACCATTTCTTCTGCAAACCTAGAAGCTAAATAAGTATCTTCTCCATATGCTTCTTCTACACGTCCCCACCTTGGATCACGAGCTAAGTCCAGTACAGGAGACCAAGTCTCATGTATTCCTAGACTTCTACATTCTCTTGCTATAGCCTTACCCTGTTCATAACCTAATTCTGGTTCAAAAGTTGAAGCAAGAGCAATTTGTTGAGGAAATACTGTACACCCTGGCCAAATAAGTCCATGTAATGCTTCTTCACTAAATAAAATAGGAATAGGTAATCTAGCTTCTTCTAAATGTAACTTTTGAATTTTATTGTTTTCTTCTGCACTTGAATAACGATTTTGTAAGCATCCAACACCTTCTTTTCCTGAAACAGTTTTAAACTTTTCAAAATTAAATTGACCATCATCTTCTTTAAACTCATTCCATGAGTAAATATCAAGCTGCCTCACTTTTTCTTCTAATGTCATTCTTGAAATCAAATCTTCAATTCTTTCATCTATAGATAGATTAGGATTTTGAAACGGATATTTAAACATTTTTATCCCCCTATTGTATTATGTATTATATTTATTTATATGTTAAAATTTATCCCATTTCTATACTTATCACAATAGTATTCTACAAATTACATCCTATTTTTATAAATTATTACTTATTTATAAAGAAAAGACTATCCCAGACTTCCCATTCACATAAGAAATCTGTAGATAGCCTTTTCTTTTGATTTTCTTTTATGATTCAAATTCTAAAGCTTCTTTAGTTGATTTTTTTATATTAGCCATTATTCTAATAGTAATAAGGGTTAAAGCTTCAGATAAAATAGTTCCTGCCCATATACCATTTCCACCAAATGCTACACAAAGTATGATTAAAGCAATAGGTAAGAAAATTATCGATCTAAAAATGCAAATTAAATTAGAGTACTTAGGTTTTTCAAGTGCTTGGAAATAGACTAAGGTATTTAAGTTAATCCCTACTGCAAAATAACTTAAACTTGCTATGCGAAGTGCAAGATAAGCTATCCCTCCAATATACGGATCTGAAGTAAAAATACCTATAAGCTTTGGTCCAAGTATAAAACTTATAAATACAAAGGCTAAACTTACTGTCGTTGCTGCCATACAAGTTAATTTATAAAATCCTAGCATACGCTTTCCATCTTTACGCCCATAATTATAACTGATAAGTGGCTGTGCCCCCAATGTAAGTCCATACAATACCATATAAGTATTAGTTGTAATATAGTTAATAATACTATAAGCTGAAATACCTGCTTCACCCATAAAACGTATTAGCATAACATTATGAATAAGTACAATAATAGAGTAACTTGCTTGTGCAAAGAAAGATGGAAAACCAATCTTTGAAAAGTTTTTAAGCTCCTTAAAGTTTAATTTAACATTTCCAAATGATAAGTAACCTTTCTTTTGAACAAAATGAGGTACAAGTACAAGTACTGTTATAATTTGACCAAGTCCTGTGGCAATAGCTGCTCCTTTAATACCAAGCCCATATTCAAAGATAAATAAATAATCTAATACAATATTGGTTAATGCACCTAATATAGTAGAAAGCATAGCAAGCTTTGGTCTACCATCATTTCTTACAAAGCTACTTAGTACAATACCAATTAAGTTTGGAATACAGAAGATGGCATAAAATCTTAGATAATCTACTGCTAGGTCACTTAAGGCTTCTGTTGCACCAAGTATAGCCACAATTTGCTTTGTAAAAATAACACAAATTAAACTAATGATAGCACTTAAAATAAGCAAAAACTTAAATACTTGTCTAAATATATTTACTGCCTTATCATTTTCTCCTGCTCCAATATATTTTGAAACTTGGGATCCACCACCAATAGCAAACATAGATGCAAGCCCAAATAGCATAACTGTAAAAGGTAATACAATATTAACTGCTGCAAGTGCCATATCCCCTACACCTTGACCTACAAAAATACCATCAATAACTGTGTAAAGGGATGATATAAACATAGCAAGTGCTGAGGGAATCGCATATTTAAAAAATTCTTTCAACATACTTTTTCCTCCTTTATCTTTTCGCCACGTACTATCATAAACTCTATTGTTACTATAGAGTCAAGTTTTTATTCAAATTTTAAATAAATAAAATAGAGTTACTACTCACTAAATAAGTAGTAACTCTCCTTATATCTTATATTAAATTTATCTTTTTATAAGATTTCCTTTATATCTTCATAGCTATGTACTTCATAAGTAGCTTTAATATCTTTTGCATTATCTATATGTTGTGGATTATACCAGCATGTATCTACACCTGCATTAATTCCACCTTGTATATCAGAAGTTAAACTATCTCCTATCATGAGCACAGTTGATAGATCTTTATGATTTAAACTTTCTAATGCTATTTCAAATATTTTCTCATTTGGTTTAGATACTTTTACTTCTTCTGAAATAATAACTGTTTCAAAGTAAGATGCTAAACCAGATCTTTCTAATCTGCTATGTTGCACACTACCTATACCATTTGTAATAACACCTAATCTATATTTTTTGCTAAGTGCTTCTACAAGCTCCTTTGCCCCCTCAAGTAAAAAGGCCCCTTCACCTAAGCATTTAGCGTAAGTATCACTCCACTCGGTAGCATCTCCTTCTAAATCAAGGGTTTCAATAAGACGTCTAAAGCGTTCTACTTTTAGCTGGGCTGTTGTTAAAAGGCCTTGTTCTAAGTCCTTCCATACTTGTGTATTGATTTTTGAATAAGCAGCTAAATGATAGGCCTCATCATACTTTATATTAAATAAAGTAAAAGTTTTTTCCAAAGCATACAGTTCTGTTTTCTTAAAATCAAATAAAGTTTCGTCTAAATCTAGTAAAATTACTTCGTATTTTTTCATGTGTACCTCCTTGGTGGCCTCAAGGTCACGCGCTAGTCATTTCCTTTATAGGTTAACATATAATTTGACTGTATACAAATATATTATATTTTTAACGAATAGCACCTTTTGTACGTAAATATTTTTCTAATCCCTTTTTCTTTACCTGAACAAATGTTTCACTCGTATCTTGTGTACTATAGCTAATTAAATCACAAGAACGTGCACCTTTTAAGATTTCTCTTACTTCTCTACGTGATACACCAACTTTTCTTTCTATTTCTTGAATACTTTCTGCTCCATAATAAAAGAGTTTTAATATTTGTAATGCTTTTTGTTCTGTCATCTCGTTCTATTCTCCTCTTGTCCAAGTTATTATACTGCCAATTAGTTTGGCTATCTTCCTTTATATTATGTATATAATAGGGTGAATTGTAATTTATGTCAATCCTAGAACATAGAGTTGCTTCACTTCTATGTCCTAGGATATTAATTATAATCATATTTCTAATTTTACTTATATACTTATTAGTAGTTCTATGCTATTTCTTAATTTACTATTTTTTCATTTACTCTTTTTCTATTTTAAAGCTTGATCTAGTCTTTGTAAAATAGTCATCATTTCTGCTCTTGTTACTGGTTTATAAGGCTCCATTTTACCCATTGAAGTCCCTTCTAATAATCCTGTTCTTACACAATAATAAATAGCATCTTCATACTCAGAGTAGGTGGTATCAGAAAAAACAGTAATAGGCTTTGTCTTTTTAAGTTCTCCATTTGTTACTTCAAATAGAATTTGTGCAAGAAGTTGACGAGATACATAATTTTCTCCCATATTTCCTACTGTCTTTAATGTTTGATCATTTAATTTAGAACCTATTGATGCTACATGGTTAAAGGACCAACTTCTATCCTTTTTAATATACTTTTCTACTATACTTCTTGGTTGTTTCATCTCAACCTGATTGTTAACAAGAAGAACTCTATCCAGGAAGGTAAGGGTATCTGCTACTGTTAAAGCTTGATTAGGTTTAAATGTACCATCAGTATAACCTGTTACAATACCCTGTTTAGCTAACTCTGTAACATTTTTATAGGCCCAATGATTCCTTGGCAAATCTCTAAAGCTTATACCTGAAATCTTTTTAAACTGAACTTTTTTCCAGTCTAGATCTATGCCTACATCTTCTAAAAGACTTAAATCTTTATAAACTTCTTCTATTTGTTTTTTGGTAAAATAACCTTTTGTAAGCTTTCCTAATTGCTCCTTACTTAGCCTTTCATCTATGGTTGTATAGGATAAATACTCAGCAAAATTTTCTTTTATAGCTTTTTGCTGTTTAGTTGTTAAATCTCTCCATTCTTCCTTGAAACTTTTCTCCTTAGGCTTTTCTTTTTCGAAATTAGCTTTAAGTCGTCTATCTCCCTTAATAATAAAAGTGTATTCTTCTTTTCTACTTACTACTTCATCATTTTCTGTCCAACTTTCAAATATATAACCATCATTTGATCTAGCTTTTACAGTGACACTATCTCCTTTATTGTAAGTATAGTCACCTCTTATGGTTCCACCTTCTGAAGGCCTTACACTAATATAGACCGTATATTGTGGTATAGGGGCAGGTTTAGGTTCAACCCATTTAAAGTTTGCTATTAAGTATCTATCACCAGTTACTTTAAATGTATAGTTAATATCTTTACTAACTTCTTTTCCATTTTCTGTCCAATTTATAAATTGATAGCGGCTCTTCGGTGTTGCACTTACAGTTGCCCATTCATTTGCTGTATATACACCATCTCCATATGGACTATTGGTGGTAATACTTCCTCCATCTATAGGATTAATACCTGTTTTTATTCTATACTGACGTATGACTAAAACTTCAGCTATAGTAGTTTTTTTGTCTAAATCATTTTTGACCTCTACCTTATAAATACCTTCATCTGTAGGTTTGACTGAACTTATAGAATAAGAAGAGCTAACTTCTTGATTAAAGGAATCTTTAACTTCTGTATAAAGCCAACCATCATTTTTATACCAATTAAATGTAAGTGTTCCTTCCCCTTTAGCTGTTACCGTAAAGGTTTTAGAATCTCCAGTTTTTACCCATCCACCTTCTATTTGTCTAGTGATTACTAAAGGTTTAAGATCCACTGTTTCGTTTGTTACCACTCCAGCTGAAATTTCTTTTATAACTAGTTGTGAACCCACTTTAGCTATAGCACTTGTTCCATATTGAGGTAAACTGTAACCTAATCTTATTCTCTCATTTTCTTTAACTGGTTCAGTTAATTTATAAATAAGTGTTTTTGCTTGCTGATTATAGTCAATAGTTTCAATTCCTCTATTTATACCTTCTACTTGGATAGTAGGTATATGGCTCCACAATTCTTTGGTACCTACTAGTTCTACTCCACCTATTATGACTTGATTGCCCTTTGCCTTCATAGTCGGTAATTCTTTCCACTCTTCATAGATGGTATAAGGATTCTCTTTTGTACCTGTACCTACTTTAAAAACTATACTTTCCCCTTTTATATAAAAAGAAACAATATTCCTTAAATCTCCATTACTTTCTTGCAACAAACCTTTTAATGTAAAGACCTCTACTGCTCCCTTTTCTTCTTCCTCAACCTCTATAAATTTTTCTTGGTAGAGTAAAAATCCATTTTTATCAATAGTTTTTACACGCCACAAAATAGAACCTTCTTCATCTGTTCCATAACTCACATAGTCACCTACTTGAAGTATAGTGAACTTAGATTGTGTGTCTTTATCTGGTAATATTTCTTCTTTAGGTATTACTTCTTCATTAGATAGTACTTCTTCTCTTGGCTCATAAAATCTATGGGCTTGAATAGGTACAGTTTGTATACTTCCTATAACAAACAGTATACTTAACAACCAACTAGTCATTCTACTCATTATTCTTTTCATAGTGTTCCCCCTTTTGGTATAAATAGTTTATATGATTATTGTATGTAAGGGATTTTGCTTCTTTACCAGAAAGGGGAAACTGTCATATACTCTTAATATTTTGAATGCAAAAAGGACCATGGCAACATAACTTGTTCCTATAAGATATTCTTTATCAAAGAGTTCACAAAAGACATATCTTATACTTTAGTTGAGTTTGCCATAGCCCTTCCTACTTATCCTAAATTTAAAGCTATACTATGCTTTGGAATAGTATTTCTACTTCTCCACCACATACCATACCTACTCTGTTTTCACCTTGAGTTGCCATATTAAAACGAACCACTTCTTCTGTATCTGTACCTACTAGTTCTTTAGCACGTTGAATTACCACATGCTCTACACTTCCACCACCTACTGTTCCTACCGTGGTACCATCTTTTTTAAGCACAATTGCAGAACCTATACCACGTGGAGCGCTTCCACTTTTAGAAATAATAGTTGCTATTACCATAGCTTCTTCTGATTCAATAGCTTGAATTACATCAGAACCTACATAAGGTACAATGCTTTCTTCACTTCTTTCCTTAATAAGTTCAGCTACAATACTTACTCCTATTTCTGCTGGTGTTGCAGCCCCTATTTCTACGCCAATAGGTGTATGTATTTTCTCAAGTAGGTCTTTGGAAAATCCTAGTGCGGACATTTTTTCCATAACAATTTGAACTTTTGCTTTACTTCCCATCATACCTACATATTTAAAACCTTTTTGTAAAATAACTTCTAAGCATTTTAAATCATGTGAATGTCCTCTTGTTAAGGTAACAAAATAACACTCCTCAGGGTTTTTAATATGTTCAACTGCCTCTACAAAAGGTGCGCACAGTACTCTACTATAAGGATAACGTTCACTATTTGCAAATTCTTCCCTATCATCTACAATAATGACTTCAAAATCTAACAACCTACCTAATTGCTCTACATAGTAACCTACATGACCACCTCCACATATAACTAATGTAGGTTTATGTCCTTCTAACTCTCTAGCAAGTTGTTTTGACTCTTCTCTATTCATATATATTTCCTCCTCTCATTATAGCTTCTAATACGCCGCCCCCTATAGAACGTGCCTTATCAGATATGCTAAAGCAATGTTCCTTTACACAACGTGGGTCAATGTCTCCACATTTAAATCCTTCTGGAACAATCATTTCATCTACTAACATACCTCTTACAATACCTTCAATGCTAGCAAGTACTGGTACGTCATCTATATAAGCTACTACATCTCCTGGTTTTACACTATCACCAATTTTCTTAACTGGTTTAAAACATCCTGACTTAGGTGAACGAATAATACGCTCTTTCGTGTAACCACCTATCTCTCCTGGAATACCTGTATTTGGAATTGCACTACCTTCTGTAATAACTCTACCTAGATAATGTCCCCTTTTTGTTTCTACTACATAATGACAATCTACACCTGCTTCAAAACCAGGGCCTACACCTATTACAATATCTGCATCCGTTATACAAGTTCCAATATTTTTTTTAGCTATAATAGCATCTACTACTACTTTAGGTTGAAGTATTTCTATAACCTCTGCTTTTTCATCTACTATAACAGGTACAAAATCTTTTGCTAAAGCTTCTTTAACTTCTTCCATAGTTGCACAAAGTACAGATGTAACACCTTCTACACAAACACTTTTCGTATAAACTGCACTTGCAAAAGCTACAGTATGTCTTACTACAGTAGGCCTTGCTATTTCAGTCATTACAATTTGAAAGCCTGCCATTTTAAGTCTATATGCAATACCTGTTGCTAAATCTCCTGCACCCTTAATGACTACTAACATATTTGCTACCTCCATTTTCCCCCCGCTTACTCTTCCCACCATCTTTTTTCTTTTAAAGAAGCAAGGACAACTTGATTTATTTGATTTTTCTTAAGTTCACTAACCATATATTTACTTAAATTTTTATCATTGATTACATCCATTTGATTAAGTAATACGGTAAAACTTTTACTTCCTATACCCTTTTTAAGACCATTAGAAGAAGTAATAATCGCTACTAACTCTTCCTTATTTATTACATGTACTTCATTTACATCTAATAAAGCCATAGTTTCTTCTTTTCTAAAACAGCAGTCTTCTAACTTTTGTCCTAGTCCACTCATACCTACTAAGGCTATCACATGATCTGCCACTTTTGGGATAACTGGTTCATTTTGCCCTGGAACTTTTATAGGTAAGCGTTTAGACCCATCTGCCTCTACTAAAACATAATCTGCTAGTTCCTTCATCTGTCTAAGTGCTTCTTCTGTTACACCTAGTATTTTAGATTCTCGTATATCTTCCCCTATACCAATGCAATAATGAGTCAAAAAAGCCTTTTTTATCTCATCTATTGTTGGATGAATAAGAAGTGTTTCTACTTGATCTAGCGTAGGTATGTACATTTTAGTTGTGGTCGTTACAATAACTCGGTACCCTTTTGTACTAAGTTCGTGGGCAAGTTCATAAATTGTGCTTGTCTTTCCACCGCCTCCTACAAAAGCGCTCACACCTTTATGAATATGTAAAACTTCTGCTAACTGCTTCAACTTGTCCCTCCTTCTTTTTATGTATATTTTAACTATATACTATTATGCAAAAAGATAAAATAAGAAATTTTTATATACTTTATAGTTATTTCTTATCAAAATATATTCTGTAAGTCTTTATTCACAAATAATTACCATACATTTTTATATTATTAAACATTTTTTACAAAAAATCAATATTGACAGTATAATTGAGGAGTGTTATTCTTAATCCAGAATAACGTATACATAAAGGTGGGATTATTATTAAACTTATAGATACAACCTCAGCAGTGGGGCATATTTTATGTCACGATATTACACAAATTATTAAAGATACAAAAAAAGATGTAGTATTTAAAAAAGGTCATATTATACGAGAAGAAGATATTGATGTTTTACTTTCTGTAGGTAAAAGACATCTCTATGTTTGGGAAAACCAACCAGGCATGGTTCATGAAAATGATGCTGCCCAAGTTTTATATAATATGTGTAAAGATGAGCATATGACGGGTACACCTGTTAAAGAAGGAAAAATCGATCTTATTGCTCTTAATGATGGTTTATTAAAGGTAGATACAAAACGTCTTGAAACTATTAATTGTCTTGGTGAAATCATTATTGCCACAAGACATGGTAACTTTCCTATAAAAAAAGGGGATAAAATTGCTGGAACACGCATTATCCCACTCACTATTGATGAGAAAAAATTAAAAGAGGCTCAAAATATTGCAGGTGATACACCTCTTCTTTCTATTTTACCTTATACACATAAAAAAGTAGGTATTATCACTACAGGAAGTGAAGTTTACAACGGACTTATTAAAGATGCTTTTGGTCCTGTTATAAGAGAAAAACTTTCTCACTTTGATGTAGAAGTTTTAGGCCAAAAAATTGTAGATGACTGTCAAGATTCTATTGTTGCTGCACTAAAAGAATTTATTGATATGGGTGCAGATTTTATTTGTTGTACAGGTGGAATGAGTGTAGACCCTGATGATGTGACACCTAGTGCTATTGGTGCTCTTGGTGCTGAAATTGTATCTTATGGTGCACCTGTTCTTCCTGGTGCTATGTTCTTACTTGCTTACTATAACAAAACAATTCCTATTGTTGGCCTTCCTGGTTGTGTAATGTACTCAAAACGTACGGTCTTTGACCTTATCCTTCCTAGATTAATGGCTGATGATAAAATTACTGCTACAGATATTGCTAAAATGGGACATGGTGGTCTTTGCCTATGTTGTGATGTTTGTACCTTCCCTAACTGTGGATTTGGAAAAGGAATGTGAGGTTTTAAATATGGAGAAAAAATTAAATCATTTTGACCATAATGGTAATGCAGTAATGGTAGATGTGACTGATAAAGAAGTTACCGAAAGGGTAGCTGTAGCTGGTGGAAGTATTAAAGTAAACCCTGAAGTCTTTTCTCACATTGTGAACGGTACTTCAAAAAAAGGTGATGTATTAGGGGTTGCAAGAGTAGCTGGTATTATGGCTACTAAGAAAACTTCAGATCTTATACCTATGTGTCACCCTCTTATGCTTACTAAATGTAGCGTAGATTTTGAACTAGATGAAGCAAATTATATGGTACATGTAGAATGTACTGCAAAACTTAGTGGTAAAACTGGTGTAGAAATGGAAGCGCTTACAGGTGCTACTGTAGCCCTTCTTACTATTTACGATATGTGTAAAGCCATAGATAAGAGTATGGAAATCACCAGTGTTTGCCTCCTTAGCAAATCAGGTGGAAAAAGTGGAGACTATAAACGTTCCTAAAATGGAATTAAATAAACTAGCCATCCTTTAATAGCTAGAAATATACTATAGAAAAGAGGGGACTATTATGCTTGATTCTTATGGAAGAATAATTGACTACTTAAGAATATCTGTTATAGATACCTGTAATATGCAGTGTGTATACTGCACCCCAGAATGTGATAATAATATAAGCCCTTCTACTAACCTATTATCTAATGAAGAACTTCTTAGAATTTGCAATTGTATGGCACGTCTTGGTGTTAGAAAAATTAAAATTACTGGTGGTGAACCTTTACTACGTAAAGATCTTGTCCACCTTATTAAGGAAATAAAAAATATTCCTGGTATTGCCCAAGTTACACTTACAACAAATGGTGTTCTTCTTGGACAAATGATTGATGATTTAGTAGATGCAGGCTTAGACGGCGTAAATATTAGTTTAGATAGTTTAGATGCTAAGCATTTCCATCATATTACCCGTCGTAATCAACTAGAAAAAGTATTAGATGGTTTAGAGAAAACTTTGGCTACATCTATTCCTTCGGTTAAAATTAATGCCGTTGCTATAAAAGAGCTCAATGAAGATCAGCTTATGCCACTTATTGAACTTTCTAGAAATACCCGCCTTTCTGTTCGTTTTATTGAACTGATGCCAATTGGTATAGGTAAACAATTTACACCTATCTCACAAGAGGACGTTCTTATGCAAATTGAAGAAACCTATGGTCCTTTAAAGAAAATACCTTCTCAAGGTAATGGACCTGCTACCTACTATCAATTAGATGGCTTTAAAGGGACTCTTGGTTTTATAAGTGCTATAAGTAATGAGTTTTGTGAAAGCTGTAACCGTATACGCCTTACAGCTTCTGGCGACTTAAAGCTCTGCCTACATTATAATAAACACATTAGTTTAAAAGAAGCTTTAGAAAGTAATTTAACAGATGACCAGTTAGGTGAACTTATTGGTGCTGCTATTTATAATAAACCTTTAAAGCATGATTTTAAAAACTTCCATGACTTTGCTGATGTAGAACTAAAAAATATGATACAAATAGGTGGATAAGGAGATTATTATGGGAAAAGTAATTGCAATTTGTATTAGTGAAAAACGCGGAACACAAAAACACTGTATTCCTGAAGGTACTTTTATAGAAAACTTTGGTATAGAAAATGATGCACATGCTGGAGATTGGCACAGACAAGTAAGTCTACTCTCTTACGATAAAGTTCAAGACTTTATGGAAAGAGGTGCCCGTGTAGATAGTGGTGACTTTGGCGAAAACTTAGTTGTTGAAGGTATTGACTTTAAGAAATTACCTGTAGGTACCATTCTTACTTGCAACGATGTCATTCTTGAAATGACTCAAATCGGTAAAGAGTGCCACCATCATTGCCAGATTTATAGACAAGTAGGTGATTGCATTATGCCTCGTGAAGGTGTGTTTGCAAAAGTTATTCAAGGTGGTAAAATTCAAGTAGGTAGTGAGATGATTGTTCATGAAAAATAAATATAAAGTAGGTATCATTACTGCTAGTGATAAAGGTGCTAGCCATGAAAGAGAAGATTTAAGTGGTCAACTTATTAAAGACATTGTAGAAGAATTTGGCTATAGTGTAGCAAGCTATAAAGTATTACCTGATGAAAAAGAACTTTTAAGCGAAGAAATGATTAGACTTTGTGATAAAGACTTCGTTGATCTTATTCTTACTACAGGTGGTACAGGCTTATCACCTAGAGACTATACACCTGAGGCAACTCTTGCTGTTGCTCACCGCCTTGTTCCTGGCATTGCAGAAGCTATGAGACTAAATAGCCTTCAGTTTACTAAACGTGCTATGCTAAGTCGTGGTGTATCAGTTGTCCGTGGCTCTACACTTATTATTAATCTACCTGGTAGTCCAAAGGCTGTTAAAGAAAATTTAGACTATATTATGCCTGAGTTATTACATGCTTTAGACATTCTTAGCGCATCTGCTTCTGAGTGTGCACGAAAGTAAGTTATTCAATATTAAGGAGGCCTACCTAATGGAAACACCCCAAACACCTTTTCATTGTGCATTAAAAGTATCCCTTGCAACAGATGAAAGATTTTTTGGTCCTGGTATCTCTGAGTTACTTCAACTTATCGCACAACATGGTTCTATTCGTATTGCTACCCGTGAGATGAATATGGCCTATAGTAAAGCTTGGAAAATGCTAAAAAAAGCTGAGGAAATACTTGGTTTTCCTTTGTTAGATAGTCAAATTGGTGGTAAAGGTGGTGGCGGCACTACCCTTACACCTGAATGTACCCTCTTTCTTGAAACCTATTTAAAGTTTCAAAAAGAATGCCATGAGCTGGCTGGTCAATTATTTGACAAATACTTTGATCAAACATTTATGGAGCAAATAAATAACTAACATAAAAAATGCTATGATCTATAAAATAGTATAACTAACTGGTATATATGAAGACGAGCTATAAAACTAATTTAAACTTTAGTTTTATAGCTCGTTTATTCATTAGACTAATAATTATAAATTAAGTTCCACAAAAAGTACGATAAGGGCAGGATGAAGGTTCTGGTAAAGTGGTATAGGCCTTTTGTTCGTCTGTGTAGGCATAAGGCTCTGCTAACATACTAAGTAACATTTCCATAGTACTATAATCTCCTTCTTGTACAGCAGCTTCTAAGGCTTCTTCTACCCTATGATTTCTAGGTATGACATAAGGATTATGACTCTGCATTAAATGCTTCACTTCTTCTTTTGTTTCTTTTTGTCTACTTAGCCTTTCTTCCCAAAGTTTATACCACTCTTTAAATGCCTCTTCTTCATAAATAGATTTATCTGTAATTTCTCCTGTTGTAAGGGTTGCAAAGGTATTAGTATAGTCTAATTTATGTTTTTCCATTAGCTCTAGTAAAGCTTGTATAAGTGCATGGTCTCCTTCTTCTTTGTTAAATAAACCTAGCTTAGCTCTCATTCCTTCTAACCATGCATCATAGTATAGCTTACCAAATTTATTAACTACTTCTTCTCCTAATTGTATAGCTTGTTTTTGATCCTCATGTAAAAGTGGAATTAAAGTTTCAGCAAATCTGGCTAAATTCCAAGCTGCTATCCCTGGTTGATTGCCATAAGCATAACGGCCATCTCTATCAATCGAACTAAAAACAGTTGATGGATCATAGGTATCCATAAAAGCACAAGGACCATAGTCTATGGTTTCTCCACTAATGGTCATATTATCTGTATTCATTACCCCATGAATAAAACCTACTAGTTGCCATTTAGCAATAGTTCTGGCTTGCTCTTTTACTACTTGTTCAAGTAAATATAAATATTTATTTTCTACATCTTCCCAAGTAGGATAATGACGCTTCAAAGCATAGTCAGCTAGTGCTTGAAGTTCTTCTTTTGTTCCCCATTTAGCTGCATACTGAAAAGTTCCTACACGTAAATGACTTTTAGCTATACGTGTTAAGATTGCACCTTTTTCTATCTTTTGTCTTACAACAGGCTCACCCGTTGAAACTACTGCTAAGCTACGTGTGGTTGGAATACCTAAAGCATACATGGCTTCACTTATTATATATTCTCTTAACATAGGACCTAATGCTGCACGCCCATCTCCTCCACGAGAGTAAGGTGTCCTTCCTGACCCTTTCAGTTGAATATCTACACGCTCATCTAAAGGAGTTATATATTCACCAATAAGAAGGGCACGCCCATCTCCTAGCATAGTAAAATAGCCAAACTGGTGCCCTGCATAGGCTTGTGCTAAAGGCGTAGCGCCCTTTGGTACTTTATTCCCTGCAAAAACTTCTACTACATTTTCACTTTTTAAATCTATTTCATCTAATCCTAAGTCTTTAGCTAAAATTTCATTTAGTTTTACAAGTTGTGGTTCTCTTACAGGAATAGGTTCTAGCTCAGTAAAAAACAAACTGGGTAATTCTCTATACGTACTTACTAGCTTCCACCCATTATCTATTAATTGATCTTCTTTCATTTTCTTTTCCTTTCTTATACTATCTAGCTTATTTATAAATATCTACATCCTTTATTTTTAAAATAACTTTTATCTTATTATGTACAGCTCTTAATTAAATAGTCTCTTCTATAAGCTATTGTCTAGATTTTAAATTTATCTAAAAAACATATTTAGTATTAAATAATAATTTTTATCACTTAATACTATTATAGTATAATTTTATCTTTAAATATACTAGTAATCCTAAAAATTATTTTTATATGACTGATGAACTACGGCAAACCTTTTTAAAAGCTGTATATAAGGGCTTAAACGGCACTAGCTTAACATATGAACAATTTTTATAAACTATCCTGATAAAGAAAAAGGAAAGTGTGCCTCTACTTGGTAGGCAACCTTTCCTTTTTAAGTCCATACTATTCGGTTCTATCAAGATGATATAGAAATCTCCTGCTCTTCAAATAAATTATTAACCACTTCTTTATATTCATATAGCTTTTGTGCTTTTCTAATTTTCTTTGCATATTTTTCATAATTAGAAAATAGATGACTCATGTAGAACCATACTTCTTTCATTTTGAAAAGTACATTACGATCTCCAGATAACATCTCTTCATAATCTATGCAAAGCTTATCATGAAAATCTTTTAATACTTCTTTGTCTAAAGGCTTATCTTGTATAATAGCTTCTACAAGGCCAGGATTTGTAATAAGTCCTCTTCCTAGCATAAGTGTCTCCACCTGCCCAAAGGCTTCCTTAAACTTTTTATAATCTTCTAGTGTAAAAATATCTCCATTATAACAAATAGGATTTGTACTTAAAGTAAGTCCTTCTTTAAAAATTTCAAGATTTGGTTTATTTTTATAGTAGTCTTTTTGAACTCTAGGATGGATAATAAGTTCTTCCATAGGATATTTGTTAAAAATTTTAATAAGCTCATAAAATTCCTCTGGTTCATCTCTACCTATTCTTGTTTTAACAGAAACCTTAGTAATAGCTTGATTAAATAGTTCATCTAAGAAACGATCTAAAGCTTCTTTTTCAGCAAGAAATCCTGAGCCCTTTCCTTTAGCAACCACTGTACCAGAAGGACATCCAAAATTTAGATTAATCTCATCATAGCCTAATGCATGAAGCTGCTTGATAGTACACATGCAATCCTTAGCATTATTGGTTAGAATTTGTGGGATAACTTTTATACCTTGATTATTTTCAGCTAAAACATCTCGTTTTTCTCTTGGTGACATACGTCCATGTTGATTGGTAGCAATAAAAGGCATAAAATACTTATCTATCCCCTCAAAATACTTAGCATGAGCATTTCTATAAATATAGCCTGTCACGCCCTCTAGTGGTGCAAAGTAAAATTTCATATAGTAGGTGACTCCTTTGTCTCGTTAATTTCTTCTCTTATTTCTCTTTTACTATTATACAATCACTTCCTTATGTTTCAATAGTTTTTACTCATCCTCTTTCTATCTTTTAAAGTTTGAAATAAATATACTATCTATACAGATAGAAAATAGCTAGAAAGTACACAAATTACTTATAAGCTAATTAGACAAAAGTCTCACTGATTCATAATAAACTTCCTTTGCTTCTACTTCCACAATTTCCCCTTCTGGATACCGATATGCTGTTAGTTTTCCTCCATATACACAACCTGTATCTACATTAATCGTATTATTTATTATTTTTGCCTGAAGGTGAGGTGTATGCCCATAAACAACTAAGGCACTTCCCTTATAATGTTCACTCCAATTTAATCTAATAGGTAGTCCAAACTCATCCACTTTACCTGTTGTTTCACCAAACATGGCAAGATCGCGTATGATGGGCGATTCCCTACCTTGTAACTTTTCCTTAAGTCCTGCATGAGCTACTACTAGCTTCCCTTCATCAAAGACATAATGACTAGGTAGCCCTTCTAGAAAATCTTTTAATTCTTGCTTAAATATTTCTGTTTCTCCTTTAAGCTCTTCTAATGTCTTCTCTAATCCATGTATAATTTGAACATTGGAACCCCGTAGCTTACGCTCTAATTTGCCATCATGATTACCACGTACACAATAAGCTCTTCCCTCTTTCACCATAGACATAACAAGTTTAAGTACTTCTACAATTTTAGGTCCTCTATCTACTAAGTCTCCTACAAACGCTACTATTCTACTTTCAGGTGAATAGGCCGTACCAGTTGATTTATCTACTATATAGTCTAATTTCTCGAGTAATTCACATAGTTCATCATAGCATCCATGAATATCCCCTATTATATCGAAGGGTCCATGAATATCTTTTTTATTATTTATAAGTTTTGTTCGCTGTACCTTGGCATTTTGAGTTGCATCTACATCATTGAGCACATAAACTTTTTTATAACCTTTTTGTAGTAAGTAAGTCTCTATATTTGGGAGAGCAGACCTCTTCTTCCCTACTCTTTTATTTTCGTTTTTATTTTTATCTTCTTTTTTATTTTTTCTTTTTGTATTTAATTGTTCTAATAAAACTTCTGGATTAAAAACAATAGCAACAGGCATACAATGATACTTTTTACCTAGGCGTACTATTTCTATATGACTTTCTTCATCTAACTGTGTAAGCTCTATTCCTACTAACTCACCTTTCTCAAGTCGTGTACTACCTTGTACTTCTAATTCATCTATAGTTATAACCTCCGAC
Source organism: uncultured Eubacteriales bacterium (assembly GCA_900551325.1). Taxonomy (GTDB): domain Bacteria; phylum Bacillota; class Clostridia; order Lachnospirales; family Cellulosilyticaceae; genus Holtiella. Next base: position 174,638 of record URVM01000002.1, read on the forward strand.
TTATGAAAATACTTTTTAATAAAGTCAAGTTTTACACTACTACTTTCTCCTATAAATGATACAATTGATAATTCTGGTATAGTTAGTTCCATGCTGTCCATACTCCTATTATAATTTTCTACTTTACACTCTGTAGTTCTACTAAAATCTATCTCCTAATAATATGTACCAATCTTTTTTATTTAATCTTTCACCTTATGACTGTTATCATATTAAATTTATTCATAGACTATATAGTACTTGCATAAAATGTTTAACTTCAACCAAAAATATATAAAGTATTTAAGGAGGTTCTTATGCACTATATTGTATTTGATCTAGAATTCAATCAAGATCTTTCAAGTTTACAAAATTTTAATACTCAAAACACTCGTTATCCTTTTGAAATTATTCAAATTGGTGCTATTAAGTTAGATGCCCAATTTCATCAAATAGGTACTTTTAATCGATATGTAAAGCCTACTTTCTATGGGCAAGTAAGCCCCTTTATTACCGAATTAACTAGTATTACTACCAATCAGCTTCAACTAGAAGAAACTTTTCCCCAAGTTTATAAGGGCTATATGGACTTTATAGGTGGGACAGATTCTGTGTTCTGCATCTGGGGATTATCTGATATAAAAGAACTTTTTAGAAATGCAAATTACCATGAACTAAGTCTTGACTCTTTACCAAGGCAGTTTATTAATATTCAGCCCTATGCTCCTATTCATCTTAATCTTACAAATAAAAAATTGATGAAGCTAGAAGATGCTGTCTCTATGCTTCATATCCCTATTACCCTGCCTTTTCATAATGCTTTTTGTGATGCACATTATACAGCTGAAATCTTTAAAAAAGTATATCATCCTTCTATCGAGCCAGTTTATTATGATCCATCCTATAGACCTATCCGCCCTAAGCAAACCAAAAAACAAATTGATTTTGATAGACTTATTGGTCAATTTGAAAAGATGTATGAGCGTAATATGAGCGATGAAGAACAAGAAATCATTAAACTTGCCTATAAAATGGGGAAAACTAATCAATTTTTAAAATAAAAGGTGTAGAATGACTACCTACGTCTTCTACACCTTTATCTTTATCTTCGCCTATATTTATCTTTTCTCTATCTCTATTTTCTTCTTTATTCTTTAACCTTTAATCTATGCTTTTTAATCTTTACTCTTTATTTTTTCTTCTTTTTCCTTGTTATCTTCCATGATCTCTTTCATTTTTTCTTTTGTCTCAGGAGATAGTGTATCCACTAAGAAATTACGTTCTACAACTTGTCTTTCTTCATAGGCCTGCATCATTCTCTCATTGGCACTTTCTACTTCTTCTTTTAGCTCTCTAGCAGATAGTAGGGCACATCCTTTTCCTCTAATAATCATTTGTTCTAAGGCATCTGAAGTCGCTACAGTCATACGATACTTTCCATGATTATCATGTACAAACTTTTCGATGTAATGGTCTGCTGTTTGTGCTTCCTTCGTATGTACCATATAAATATTGTGGTACTTAATCATTTCTTCACGGTGACCTTCTACTCTATAGGCATCAAATACAGCTATAATTTCACATCTTCGAATACCTTGATAATTACTTAGACATTCTAAAAGTTTAATTTTAGCACCATCCATATTATCTTGGGCAAGTTCCTTAAGGTCAGGCCAAGCAAAAATAATATTATAACCATCTACAAGTAAATACTCTTTTTGGCTTTCTTTTGGTTTGCTTGTATAAGTAATAGGTCCATAATAATTTTCATTTGCCACCTTACGTTTTTTCCAAATTGACTTTTCACCTTGATTTGCATAGAAAGTTTTATTAATAATTTGATCAATCTCTTCTAAGCCAATCCACTTTTCTTCTACCAGTCCATCAGTGGTCATTTCTAATTCTTGTCTATCTTCTTTTGCTGGCTGTAAGTAACTTTCAATATGCATATAATCTTTAACCAGGTCCCACTCTACTAAAAATCCTGCTCCGTGTGAACAAAATACAGAACCTGTTGGATTTTCTACATCTCGCTCTGAATCATAGCCTATAGCTTGAATGACTTCTTCTGCATTATGACATGGTTCATAGCCTTTTAAACTACAAAATAGCCTTCCCTCTCCCTTTGTATAGGCAATAACCTCTCTTTGATAATTTCTCATAGTAGCAACTGGTCCACTTCCAACTAGAATAGCTCTATCCTCTTCATAGCCAGATATTTCACATGTTCCATACATTTTTTCAATATCAGTCATTGCACGACCTACAAGATTTTCAGGAAGCTCTAGGGTAAATGTATAATAAGGTTCTAACAATATTGATTCTGCTTGTTTTAAACCTTGGCGTACAGCACGGTAAGTGGCCTCTCTAAAGTCACCACCTTCAGTATGCTTTTTATGAGCACGTCCAGAAACAAGGGTAATCTTTAAATCTGTAATGGCGGAACCTGTTAAGACACCTTTGTGTTCCTTTTCTTTGAGATGTGTAAGCACCAGCCTTTGCCAGTTCTTTTCTAATAGATCTTCACTACATCCAAGTACAAATTCTAAACCACTTCCTAGCTCTCCTGGCTCTAACAATAGATGAACTTCTGCATAATGGCGAAGTGGTTCAAAGTGTCCCACACCTTCTACAGTGTTCTTAATGGTCTCTTTATATACAATATTCCCTGAATCAAAGGTTACATCTATACCAAATCGACTAGCTATAAGACTTTGTAAAATCTCTATTTGTACCTCTCCCATAAGCTGTGCTTGAATTTCTTGTAAGGCTTCATTCCATACAATATGAAGTTCTGGTTCTTCCTCTTCTATTTGACGGAGTTTAGGAAGCATAACTCTTGGATCACAGCCTTCAGGAAGAATAATTTGATAAGATAAGACAGGTTCTAAAATAGGCATATTTGAAGCCTTCTCTATTCCTAACCCTTCTCCTGGTCTAGTCATACTAAGACCTGTAACGGCACATATAGAACCTGCTTCTATTTCTGCTACCGTCTCAAATTTCTGACCTGAATATATGCGAATTTGATTTACTTTCTCTTCCCAAGCTTCACCACTTAAAGTATCTTTTACTTTAAGCTTTCCACCAGTAAGTTTCATATAGGTGAGACGATTCCCTTGATCATCCCTAGCTATTTTAAATACTTTAGCACCAAAGTCTTCAGCATAATCAGGTATATGGGCATACTCCACGATGCCTTGCATAAAGCTTTCTACTCCATCTAGTTTAAGAGCTGAACCCCAAAAGCAAGGAAATACTTTACGTGACCTAATAGCTTTTGAAATCTGCGGAGTTTCAATACTTCCTGTTTCTAAATAATCCTCCATAAGACTTTCATCACACATAGCTAATTCATCATAAAAACTTTCGCTACTATCTTGGCTAAATTCAACACATCCATCATCTAAACGTTTCTTTAACTCCTCTAATAACTTCTCTTTATCCGTTCCTGACTGATCCATCTTATTTACAAATATAAAAACTGGTATATGATACATTTTAAGTAAGCGCCATAATGTACTTGTATGTCCTTGTACACCATCTGCCCCACTTATAACTAAAATAGCATAATCTAGTACTTGAAGTGTACGTTCCATCTCTGCCGAAAAATCCACGTGACCTGGAGTGTCTAGTAGGGTAATCTTGGTATCTTCTATTTCTAACATAGCCTGTTTAGAGAAAATAGTAATACCTCTTGCACGTTCAAGTTCATAGTTATCTAAATAAGCATCTTTATTGTCTACTCTTCCTAGCTTTCTAATCTTACCACTTAAATAAAGCATACTTTCTGATAAGGTTGTCTTACCAGCATCTACGTGTGCTAATATGCCAATAACTAATTTTTTCATACGCTCTTTCAAATCCTTCACTTTTGTTGTCTATTTCTTTTAATTTAAGAAACTTATTCCAATCTCATTTTCTCTTATTCTTATCATACCAGTTCATCTTCAATCTGACAAATTTCTTCTTTCTATTCTTTGTAAAATAAGAATAAATTACTCAATTTAAAAAGACCTAGGAATTTAAACTTCCTAAGTCTTAAACCATTTATTTTTATCTTTCTTTAAGTGTTACATGTATCCTATCACCAGGTTGTTTACCTATTTGTTCTCTTATATCTTTTCTAATACCTATAATATGGCAAGGCGTCTTCATCCTTACAAGGCTTCCTTCATAGGCTACCCCGTCAAAAGTTGCATAAACAGGTACGCGTCCTTTTCCAAACTCAGCTTTTACATCAAAAGGAATTTCAACATATGCACCATTTATATCTGGTACTTTTTTTATTTCAGCGTCAAATTCATATATTTTACTCACAATTACTCCTCCATAGTTTATAAATCATCATATTGTTTTATATTCTTATTAGTCTATATCCTTATACTTTTAAGTCTTATAAATATACTCCATCTCTTATACTTCTCGCACAATTATATTATATAACTATGTACACAAAGTGTAGACACAGAAAAAGGCCACTAACTTATATCTTTAAAGTTGTGGCCTTTTATTTGAATAGATCTTCTATAATACCTTTAGCCCTTATTAGGCATCCTCTTTAATTTGGAGTACATTCCATCTTACCAATAAGGTTACACCTAATACACATGCTGCTGCAATATAAATAATCCAATCCATATGTGTTGCAAATACATCAATAAGTCCCCCAAAGAGAATTTGCCCTAGAGGAATACATAAAGTAGCAAAAGCTGAACCAAAGGCTAAAATCTTACCTAATAGTGTACTTTCAGCTGCTTGATATAAGTAAGATGCAGAAAGTACATTAGCAATACCTAATACACCCATAATAACCATTCCAAATACAGTAAAGAGAATCCCACTTACTATACCCGTACCTTTACCCATTTGGAACACTCCTACTACTATACCCATACCTAACATAGAAAAAGATGTGAGATATAATAAGCGGTATATTCGTTTAATGTGAAATCCCTTTGGCTTCCATGCAATAATTGCTCCACCTAAAATCATACCTAAAGCAATCATCCCTTCCATGATGCCATAAACTTGAGAAGATAATCCAAAGGTTACTTTAATAAGATATGGTGTTGCTACACTAAATACAGGCACTAAAAATAAATTATAAAAACCTGAAAAGAGAAGCATACGGAAAATAATAGGATTTTTATATCTTAAGTAGTGATAACTTTCCTTCATATCCTCTATAAATACGCGAGTAAATGATGATACTTTCTCATTTTTTGTATGTGGAATTTTTAAAAAGCATTCCATAAGTGCAGATACCAAGAAACTCACCATATTAATGATTACAACTCCAGTAATTCCGAATAATCCATATAACATCCCAGCTAAAATAGGACCTAAGAAATTACTAAGTGAAGCTACTTGTTGAATCAACGCATTTGCACGTACTAATTGTTTCTCATGGACAAGAATGGGAATACATGTATTGACTACAGGCTGATAAATGGTAGAAATGGCTGATAGAAGTACCATAACTGCAGCTATAATCACAATATGATCTCTCCCTTGTAAGACTACACCTACATAAGTTACTAACAGTAAGCCACTGATTATATCTAATCCAATCATGAGCTTCTTCTTATCGCCTCGGTCTGCTAAAATTCCCGCAATAGGGGAAATTAAAACAATAGGAATCATAGAAATAGCAAGTATAGATGCAAATATACTTGCCGATCCTGTTAAATCAAGTAAGTACAAAGATAAAGCGAATCTTTGTATAGAGCTTCCAAATAAAGACATAATCTGTCCAATTAGAAGTATATTAAAATTTTTATCGTATAATTTGTTTGGCATATGCCTACCTTTCTTTTACACGTTCCTTATCAATGCTAAAATCTACACAAATTGGATACTGGTTATTTTCGTCAAGTTGTAATTTTGCTTCTATACCATAGATGGTACGAAGATTTTCTGTTGTAATCACATCTAGTGGCTTACCACTAAATACAACTTCACCTTTTTTCATTCCAATTAAATAATCTGCAAATTTGGTCGCATTATTCAGTTCGTGTAGTACCATAACAATGGTACGGTTTTGTTCTTTGTTTAATTTTTGTAGTAATAATAAAATCTCTAATTGATGGGCCATATCTAAATATGTAGTTGGCTCATCTAGTACAAGAATTTCTGTTTCTTGCGCAAGTGCCATAGCGATCCAAGCACGTTGTCTTTGTCCACCTGATAAGCTATCTACAGGCCTGTTGGCAAAGTCTATAATACCTGTTACTTCCATAGCCCAATTTACTTTTTCTATATCTTCTTCTTTTAGTCCACCGAGTGCACTTTGATAAGGAAATCTTCCATAAGAAACTAATTCTTTTACTAAAAGGCCTGAAGGAACAACTGGGCTTTGTGGGAGTACAGCCATTTTTTTTGCAATATCTTTAGGTGCCTGTTCTTTAATACTGACACCATTTAGTTTGATTTCACCTTTTTTAGGCGTAATGATTCGTGCCACAGTTTTTAGGAGTGTAGATTTACCACATCCATTAGAACCGATAATCATTGTGATCTTTCCTTTAGGAATTTCTATATTCATATTTTTTATAATATATTTATCTTCATAGGCCACATCTAGGTCTGTTACTTTAATTGCTTCCATTTGTTCCTCCACATTTTTATTCTTTCATCATTAAGTAAATGAAATAAGGTACACCTATTATAGCTATTGTAATTCCTACTGGAATTTCAATAGGTGAGAATAAATTTTTTGACATACTATCTGCTAGTATAATAATGACACAGTTAATAAGTGCTGCAACTGGTATTTGTCTTTTATGAACAGGTCCTACAAGTCTTTTTGCAATATGTGGACCTAATAAGCCTAAAAAGGCTATGTTTCCTGCTACAGATGTTGCAAGACCAGCTAAGGCTATGGCATAGAAAAATAAGATCTTTCTTTCTTTTTCTACGCACACACCAAGGCCTGTTGCAATTTCATCTCCTAGATTAAGTACATCTAGTTTTTTCATTTTCCAAATATTTAATCCTAAGAATAGAGCTACAAGAGGTGTAATTAAGAAAAAGAATTCCCATTTACTTCCCCATAAGCTTCCACTAATCCAAGTAAGCACTTGGTTATAATCACCTTTTGACATATTGAGTTGATATAAAGAAATCACTGCATTGATTCCAACATTTACACCAATCCCTGTCAAAATAAGACGACTAGGTGAAACACCTTTTTTATAACTCAAACGGTAAATAAGTCCACCACTTAGTAAGGCACCTATAATGGCTACTATAGGCATAACCAATAGTGTTAAGTCACCTATCTTATCATAATAAGTCGATTGTCCATAAGATATTAAAAGCACTACCCCTATAGCCGCACCAGCATTAATCCCAATCATTCCTGGTTCTGCCAGTTCATTTTTTGTAATGCTTTGTAATATACAACCTGATACAGATAAACAAATAGCTACTATAATAGCTATCATAATACGTGGCAAACGAATATCCCAAATGGTTACTGATTGAAGAGGTGTCCCTCCTCCAAATAATGTTTTAATAATATCTTCTATTGCTATCGTATTACTTCCCCAACTAATGGCTAAGAAAAAGACAGCTATAAATAAAATACTTATAATACTACTTACAACGACTAAACGTTTTTTCATTTTAGCTCTCCTTTCTTACCATCCATATAAAGAGTGGCACACCCACTAAAGAAGTAAAGAGTCCAATGGGTGTTTCATAAGGCTGATTGACAAGTCTTGCAAGTACATCGGCCCAAATGACTAAAGTTGCTCCGCATAAGAAAGAAACGGGCATAATAATACGATAATCTTGACCTGTAATCTTTCTTACAATATGTGGTACGATTAAACCTACAAAAGCAATATTTCCTGCTACGGCTACACATACTGCACACATGGGAATAATAAGAAGTAAAGTATACATACGGATTTTAACTGGATTTTCTCCAAGTCCTATACATACATCTTCACCTAGGTTAATAATATTAATCTTTGGTGCTAAAAATAGTGCAAGGATAGTTGTAATACCTCCAACGATAAACACTAACTTAACACTTTCCCATGTAACTGCTCTAAATCCACCTGAAATCCAAAATGCTAAATCTTGAGATCTATTAGTCAGTAATGCAATAATAGTAGCCATTGAAATAAAGAAAGTGCTTAGTGCCGTTCCTGCAAGTAAGAGTCTTGAAATATTCATGTTTCTTGCACTCTTCATACTAAAGCCAAGTACTAAAAGTCCACTTACCATAGCACCTATAAAAGCTGCTACTGTGTTCCCAAATAGACCATATAAAGATGAGCTTGCACCTACTAAGGCAATAGCAAAAGTAGCCCCTTGAGTAACACCCATTAAAGATGGCTCTGCTACAGGATTTCTTGTAACACCTTGCATCATGGCACCGGTAATACCAAGAATACCGCCTACTAAGGCGGTACTCATGACTCTAGGGATGCGCACATCACGGACTAATTGCATATCTAAAACATCTTCATAGTGAAAGATACTATCCCATACAGTTTGTAGGGGAATACTCTTTGCACCTGCACAAATTGCAATAACTAGCCCTATTACTGCAACTATGCTACATCCTATTACGAGAAAAAAAGTCTTCTTATTCATTTGTACCTGCAAGTAAAGATTCTACTTCTTCTACAAATGCTAATCTTCCAATTGGGCTATAACCTTGGTTGAAATATGGGCTGGCTGGTAAGATTACAACGTTGCCATTTTTAACTGCTTCCATACCATTCCAAATACTGCTTTCAGTGAGCTGTGCTAAATCTGCATCTGTTCCAATAGCAAATATATAATCTGCATCAATTTCTGCTAAACCTTCGAAAGTTACAACTGGTAAGCTAATATTTTCTTGTTGTGGCATACCAGTTGGTTTATTAAGTCCCATATCATCATAGAAAATAGTTCCAAGACCAGCACCATCAAAGATGAATAAACTTCCGCTACTTGCTAAGAATGATAAATAAGATTGATCCGCTCCATAAGTCTCTTTAATTCTTTCTCCTACTTCTTTAGCTTTTGCTGAGTAATTATTAATCCACTCAGTTGCTTTTTCTTCTTCACCAAAAACTTTAGCTACATGCATAAAGTCTTCTTTCCAATCCATTTGTTTCATTTCTACCATAACAACTGGCGCAACTTTGGATAATTGATCATACATCTTTTCTTGTACAGTTGAGATAACGATTAAGTCTGGATTAAGACCAATAATAGCTTCAACATCCATTTCAGCTAACATGCTATAGCCTAAAATTTGGGCATGTCCAAGTACATCTTCTAAATAACTTGGGAATTTAGTGTAATCATAGCCATCACTATTTGCAGTACCAATCACATCGTAACCTAAAATAGATAAGATATCACTTGCACCACTAATATCTACAATACGTTCTGGATGAGCTGGAATTTCTACCTCTCCTTTTACATCTGTTACGATACGTGTTTCTTTTTGTGTTTCAGTACTTTGTCCTTCATTTGCAGTATTACTTCCACAGCCTACAAAAGCAAATGCTAAGATGAAAATACTCATTATTAATAAAATATGTTTTTTCATTTCTTTCTCCTTTATTTTCTTATGTGCTTTACGAACTCATTCAAGTTAGCCTCGGCTAACATCTAAGTTGGATTATAACTATCTTTAATCTTTTTAGACAAGCTTTTCACCTTTTTTAATTATTTTTTCATCTTATTCCATTATTATATCTCTTGATTTATAAGATAGGATAATCTATACTTACTTATATTTTTTCAAATGGAGAAAATACTATGCATAAAATCGTAGAATCATCAAAGGCCTTTCGTGAGGCTGTTTTAGAGGAATTATCCTTTCTTCCTCATAAACAAGAATTTTGTACTGTCTATAAAGATCCTAATCATTCTGAAAATGGTTACTTTCTTTTTTATGAACGTGAAGGCTATTATTCCTTTGGTATAGCTGACTATACTGTACCTCGTCCTTTTAAATTAAACTTTGATAATCCGGAGCACCTTATACGCTTTGGTACTGTCTATCAAGGTACAACCAACTTTAAACTTGAGAATCAACCTGTTTCCTCCTTTACACCTTCTTCCTTCTTTGTTATCGAAAAAGGAATTAAAGGCACTCAAGCATGGACACAGGGTGGACATTTCCACGGAGCCGAATTTACCATACATGAAGCCTATTTTACAGATATTATAAAAAGTAATTTAAACTCACATTTTGATTTAGATAAATTCAAACAAAATTTTACTTACCGTTATCTACCTCTAGATGTGATTAATATTTTGAAAAACATGCAAGTACTTGCTACACAAAATGCTTTAAGTCCCCTCTACTTAGAAGGTTATCTCTTACAATGTATAGCTATACTTAATCAAATAGTAGAAACATCTCCTGATAATACTTTTACAAAGCAAATTTATCATGGCAAAGTTAAAATAGGAAATAATAAATATCTTCATTTACGCAGCGAAGATATACGCGCTATTCAAAAGGCACACTCTATTCTTACCGAAAACATTCAATCACCACCTACAATTGAACGATTAAGTGAAATGGTCTTTTTAAATCCTCAAAAATTAAAAGCTGGCTTTTCCCATTACTATCACTTATCTATCGGCCAGTTTATTACAACTACCCGCATGTCTCTTGCTACTAATCTACTTTGTACAACTGACGAAAGCATTGGTGAAATTGCAAAACAAGTGGGCTATCCTTATACAAGTAATTTTATTAAAATGTTTAAACAAACTTATGGCTGTACACCTCTTGAATACCGTCATAATAGTAGAGAATAAAATATTGCCTTTGTTAGTCTTCTTAGATACTAGGAAAAGCTAAAGGAGCTTACATACACTGATTAAAATCAGCGCATGTAAGCTCCACTTTCTAAATTTCATATAACTTTATAGCTCTCTTCTTGCTACAATAACTTCATAAGGTTCAAGTTCATATTGTGAACTTAGGTCCTTTTTACCATCTATACTTTCTAGATTTTCTAAAGATAAATCAATGATTACTGATTCTTCATTAAAGTTCTGTATGAAGATGTACTCCGCATCTTCCCCTTGTCTAGAGGTCACACTTACACCTTTAGGTATAGAACTCCCAAATGTTCTCTTTATTCCATACTTATCTACAAGCATTTCATAAAAATCTCTATAAAATGGTTCTTCAAAGCGTGAGCAAATATAGTAAGCATCTCCCTTACCAAAGGTATTGACAGTGAGTGCAGGTTCTCCTTTGTAGAAGTCTTTATCATAAGTTAAAAGAGGTTTTGCACTATGACAAAGGACCCTATCACATAGTTGGCTGCATTTATACGCTTGATGACCTAATAGATTTTCTTCCTCTTGGTTACTTGCACTATTGTATTCACCGTCAAATAAGCCATCTATTTCTTCACTTCTAAGTCCTACTACGTCCATAAGACCATGAGGCCAACCACCTAAATGGCATAAGTCTGTTTCATTTACAATACCTGACCAATAAGTAGTTACAAAGATACCACCAGCCTCTACAAAGTCCTTTATTTTACCTTCTATATTATTTTTTGTCATATACATCATAGGTGCAATAAATACTTTGTACTGTGAAAGGTCACAACTCATATCTACAAAATCTACTGGAATACCCATTTGCCAAAAGGCTTTATAATGCTCTTGTACTGTTTCTTTGTAGTACATGCCTATATTTCTTGGGCCTTGTGAATCTGTAACTGCCCACATGTTCTCCCAGTCAAATAAGATAGCTACTTCAGGCTTTACTGTACTTCCTAATACTTCTTTTATATCTTGTAGACTTTTTCCAAGTTCACTTACTTCTTTAAAAACTCTTGTATCTGCTTCTCCATAATGATCTACTACAGCACCGTGTAATTTCTCAGAAGCACCTCTACTTTTACGCCACTGAAAATATTGTACTGAATTTGAACCATGAGCAATAGCTTGTATAGAAGAAAGCTTATGCATCTGTGGTTTTTTAAGCTTACTTACATTTTGCCAATTTGTCATACTTGGTGTGCTTTCCATCAGTAAGAAAGGCTGATTTTTAATAGAACGCATTAAATCATGCATCATAGCTGTATCTACTGCTATGTCACTATCTTCTTGATTAAACTTATGCCATACAGGATATGAATCCCAAGATACAATATCTATTAAATCACTACAGTTAAAGTAGTTAATTCCTTCATAGTAGTACATCATATTAATGGTTACTGGTAAATGTGGCTCATAGGTATGCACACTTTGTTTTTCGTGCATTATAAAATCCAGTGTTTGATGACTTACAAACCTTTTCCAATCTAAGTTCAAACCGTGTAAAAAGGTTTCTCCATGTGGTGCAGGGCTTTCGATCTCATCAAAACTTGTATAACGATGACTCCAAAAAGTAGTCCACCATACTTTATTAAGAGTCTCTATATCTTTATACTTTTCTTTTAACCATTCTCTAAAAGCTTCCTGACAAAGCTCACAATGACATTCTCCACCATATTCATTAGATAAATGCCATAAGATTACTCCTGGATGCCCCGCAAATTCCTTTGCCAGTCTACTATTGATTGCATAGACCTTTTGCCTATAAATTGGTGAAGTATAACAATGGTTGTGTCTAAATCCAAATAAGTTTCTTACACGATTTGGACCTACACGTAGTACTTCTTCATACTTTTTAGCTAACCAGTTAGGTCTTGCTCCGCTTGGTGTAGATAAAATAGTATAAATACCATTTTCATAAAGTTTATCTATAACATTTTTTAACCATTCAAATTCATAATGTCCTTCACTTGGTTCTAGCATAGCCCAAGAAAACATACCTACACTTACTACATTACAGTTTGCCTGTTTCATAAGTTCTATATCTTTAGCTAAAATATCTGGTCTATCTAGCCACTGCTCTGGATTATAGTCTGCTCCATGTAATAATGTGTTTATCCCTAGAATATTTTTAGTCATTGTATACCTCCTCCTATTATTTAACTGATCCTACCATACCTTCTACAAAATGCTTTTGCATTAAGAAGAAAAGAAGAGCAGTTGGAATAGTTGTAATAACAATAGCTACCATAATAATGCCATAGTTAGGATTATATGCTGATGCAAGGGAAGAAATAATAAGTGGCATAGTCTTCTTGTCTTGTGACTGAAGAACAAGTAGTGGCCATAAAAAGTTATTCCAATACCCCATAAAAACAATAATAGCTGCTGCTGCATAAGTTGATTTCATAGTTGGCATATACATATAAAAGAAAGCTTGTGCTTCTGTTAATCCATCCACACGTGCTGCTTGTAATATTTCTTTTGGGAAACTCTTTGTATTTTGTAAGAAGAAGAAAATGATAAAGGCTGTAGCTAAAGATGGTAATATAACCGCTGTAGAAGTATTAAGTAAATTAGCTTTACCAAACATTTTAAATAATGGAATCATGACAGCTGCAAAAGGCATCATCATAGATAGCATTAAGGCACTCATAATACGGTCTTTAGCCTTTGTCTTATAAATCTCAAAAGCATATCCTGCCATAGAACAAAGAAGTAAAGTTACTACAGTTCCTATAATAGCTATTTTAGCTGACATCCATAAAACACTTCCTAAGTCTACTGTTTTTACTAATTCTTGAATATTACTAAAAAGAGCATTTCCAAAAGTCATCTTTCCCTTTGTAATATCTGAAGAAGTATTCGTCATTCCTATAATCATCCATACGAAAGGGAAAATAGATAAGAAGGAAGCGATTCCTAAAAATAAATGGGTTCCTATAGTTTTTAATTTAGTCATTTTTATCACCTACTACCTTATATTGAATAATTGCAAGTACTGCTACCATAAATACGATGGCATATGATACTGTAGCTGCATAACCAAAGTTTGGTGTGTACACAAAAGATAAATTATAAATATACTGGGAAATAGTCATTGTTGAATTTCCTGGTCCACCAGATGTAATATTCATAACTTCATCAAATAATTGAAGTGTTCCGTTGGTTGACATGATTGTAGTTAATAAAATAATAGGTTTAAGAAGTGGTACTGTAATCTGGAAGAACTGCTGAGTTTTGGTCGCTCCATCTATTTCTGCTGCTTCATAAACACTTGAATCAATGTTTTGCATACCTGCCAAGTAGAAAATCATATTATAACCAGTCCATCTCCATGTAATGGCCAATATAATAACAACTCTTGCCCAAAATGGTTCAAGTAACCAAGCGATTGGCTGGTCAATAATATGTATTGCCATAAGCACATTATTTACTACACCATCAAGTGCAAATAAGCTTTTAAATAATATAGAATAAGCTACTAGTGACGTAACACATGGTAAGAAAATAGCTGTACGATAAAATCCTTTTCCTTTTAACTTAGGTGAGTTTAGTAAGTTAGCTATAAATATACCTAATATAAGCATAATCGGTACTTGGATTACTAAGTATAAAACAGTATTACCTACTGCTTGCTTAAACATAGGATCTGTAAAAAGTCGCTTATAATTTTGAATACCTACAAATTGTGTCACAACACCTTTTCCAGATTGAAAAGATAAAAAGAAAGATTGGATCATAGGGTAAAATGCAAAGATGAAAATTAGAAGACAAGGCACAGCTATAAATACCCAACCCCATATACTGTTTCTACTTTCAAGTGTTTTTTTTCTGTTTTTATTCATATTCATCACCTTGTTCTCGTTTATTTCTTAAAACAATAGACGGTTAATCATTTTTTAACCGTCTATTACCTAGGCATTCCTAATTATTGGATTTGTTGTTCAAAAAGAGTTTGTGCACGCTCAAGTGTTCCGCTAATATCACCTGTTTGAAGTAGATTAGGTAATTCATTTTTAAGCGCATCTTTTGCTTCTTGTGTGTACATACCTAAAGAAATTCCTGGTATTTGTGTTGACCAATTTGTAAAGTCAGTATAAATTGCTTGATTTCCAAAGAACTCAGATGTTTGTGCATAAGTTTCACTTGAGAATGCTGGAATATAAGAACCTACACCACCACATTCGTTTAAGAATCTTTCATAAAATTCTGTGCTAGCACCAAAAGTAGATGTAAGGAAGTCTATAGCTAAATCTTTATTCTTACTTTTTTCTAGAACACTCCAGCTTGAACCACCTTCATTTGAAGCATTTGTTGCACCTTCAACATTAAGTCTTGGAATAGGAGCTACACCCCATTTACCACTTTGACTTTCTTCTTCCATAATAGATGCAATTTGCCATACACCTGAAACAACTGTAGCTACTTCACCAGCATTAAAGCTTCCTACAAACTCACTCCATCCTGTAACAGGTTTTGCCATACCTGAGTCTGCTATAGCTTTATAAACACGCATTGTTTCTTCCATTACTGGATTGTTTGTAAAGTTGCCTTTATTATCTTCTGTAATATACCAAGATCCTGCTGATTGAAGCATGATTGATAGAAGTGCTTCTTCATTTGGATTGATTGTACTCATGTATTTACCAGTTTTTGCTTGTACTTCTTTTCCAATTTCAATATATCTATCCCATGTAATGTTTTGAAGATCTGCATCTGTAAAACCTGCTTGTTCTAAGTAATCTCTTCTATAAAACATACCTGTAACACCAATATCAAATGGTACACCATAAACTTTATCATCAATAGTTAATACATCTACTTTAAAAGGTGAGAACTGACTAAAATCCATTGTTCCATCAAAACTTGCAAAAGTATCTGGATAAGATGTTATGTACTTTTGAATATTAGGATCATTTACAAGAATAATATCTGGTAAAGAATCTGTTACACCTGATACTAAATTAGTTGTAAGTTTTTGCTCTAAGTCTACTTTGGCCATATCTACTATCTCTAGGTCAAAATTAGGATGCTCTTTTGCATAAATCTCTTCTGCAATCTCAAGTGCACGTCCATTAAAAGCTGGATCCCAACACCATGCAACAACTTTTTCTTTTCCACCCTCAGTTTGTGCAGCTGGCTCTTCTGTTTTAGATGTCTCTCCTTGTTTAGGTGCTTCTCCACCTGTACTACAACCTGTTAAACCTGCCATCATAGTGCCTGCTAATAGTGTAGCAAGCATTTTTTTACCTTTAATCATATTTATCTCCTCCTTATGTTTTATAACGTTCTTGTTTGATAGCCTTATCTTATCAAAGCTTTTAGTGATTTTATAGTAAATAATTATTGTTTTTTAGCACATATTAGTTAAATTATCTAATCTTATAAATTCAATTAGTAATTATTTTAGATTCTTGAAATTATTTGAGGTGTTTTCACAATAACACCTCAAATAATTGCTAATATTTTGTGTATATGTTACCATATTAACATCAGTTTATATTCAAAACTATATATTTTTTACAAGAACTATAAAGGAGTGTGTTTATGAAAGAAATGTATAAGGTTCTTATCGTAGATGATGAAGGCATTTTACGTAACGGACTCAAGCACCTTTTTTCTTGGGAAGATCACGGCTTTACAATAGTAGGTGAAGCTTCTAACGGGGAAGAAGCTTTAGAAATGATAGAAAAACAACAACCTCATATAGTTATTACAGATATTGTTATGCCTATTATGGATGGTGTAGAGTTAGTAAGAGAACTCCATCAGCATTATCCTCATATTAAAACTATCGTCTTAAGTAGCTTTAGTGAATTTAAATATGTACGAGAGGCCTTTAAATATGGTGCATCAGATTATTTACTAAAACCTACTCTTAAGGTACCTGAGCTACTAGTACTTTTAGAAAAATTATGTAAAGATATAACAACTAGCCAAGTAAGTGAGACGACTCAAATATCTAGTAAAGCTTTACTCTCACATTTACTTAGTAGCTCCCAGGAAAATAAAACCTCTTACTACGAGGAACTTTCAAGTATTTGCCCATCAAGTGGTTTCTTACTTTTAAAGGCTTCCCTTTCAAAGGTTTTAGAAACTACTAATAAAAATGAATTAGAAAACCTCTTACATAAGCTTTTAAAAGAAAATTTAAGTCCCTTTACAGTTTTAGACACCCTACTCCCCAATGAGTACATTGTTCTTATTAATTTAAATGCTCATGAAGAAACCCTCATTAGGAATAAACTAAAACACTTACTAGCTACAAATGCAGAACACTTAGAAGGGTTAATTTTTGTTAGTACACATTTCTTTACTGATAAAGAACAAATAAGACATATGAGTATTCAGCTTGATGAAGCACTTGGTAAAACCTTTTATTTTAATAATCAAAAGCTTATATTTGAATCAGAAGTTATTTGTAATACTTATAAAAAGGAATTTGATTTAAACCTTTTTATTTCAAAGATTAAGGCTCTTAATATAGAAGAATCTAAGCATTTTCTTCTAGAATATTGTAAAGAGATTATGCTTAATAGAAACTTAGATGAATATAGCTTTAAACGTTTTTGTCAAAATGCTATTTATAATCTTATTAATACAATTAGCCATCTAGGGTTTGATGTATCTTCTCTTAATCAAAATAAAATACGTCTTTTTAAATCTATTGATATGGCACTTTATATGGATGATGTACTAGACATATTAGAAAATGTTTTTAACACAGCCTCACATATTATGAGTACTCAACTGGATAAGAGAAACACCATTATTCTAAATAAGGTATTTGAATACGTTAATCAACATTTTAATGAGGAGATTACTTTATCAGATATCTCTACCAATCTACATATTAATTATTATTACTTATCTTCTTACTTTAAAAATCATACAAATGAAAATTTGACAGCTTATATCAATAAAGTACGGGTGGAAAAGGCAAAAGAACTTCTATGTAATTTAGAACTTCCTATTTCTGAAGTTAGCTCACAAGTAGGCTTTTCAGAGCATAATTACTTTTGTAAAGTATTTAAAAAATATACATCCCATACCCCCTCTACTTATAGGCGCAAATGTTTAGGAGGACATCATGCATAGACTCAATACTATATTTTCTAAAGTTATGCTGCTTACTATTGTTAGTATTTTGTCTGTTTCTCTTATTCTTGTATCTGCTTCATTGCTTATTTCCGAAAGGATATTGCTTAACCAAGTTGTTAATAATTCATATACCAACTTAACTTATGCTAGTACTGGTCTTTTAGATTATAACAATGATGTACTTCTAGCTATAAGTAAAATTCAAGATAGTGCTGCCTTTAAAAATTATATTACAACGCCCAATCCTACAAATAAAGAGCAGTTAAATTTGGTCCTTCAACTGGGCCAATTTATAACTGCTCATATAGAACCTCTTCATCAACCCTACTCCCACCTTATTGTCTCTGGGATTGATGAATGTTCTAACCGATACTATACAACTAATGGTCTAAAATGGGATTTATCTACACCTGAAATTATAAAAAAATATATGACTGTAGATGGTGAAATACCTAATAAAATTCTTTATCATGGTTATCAAGAAGGTGTAAAAAGTATACTTCCTTCTCAAAATTATATTTTTGCTACAAAACCTCTTGTTAATCCTTTTAGCGGTAATATGTATGGGTATATCGCTGTTATTATAGATGAACTTAATCTTTTTTCTAAATACAGCGCTTATGTAACAGAAGGAACTTCTATTTCCGTTATTGCAAGCGATGGTTTAATTTTATCGAGTAGCACTAAATCTTCTATTTCAACTTATAATAAAGAACTTCTTTCATTGGCTAAAGAAGTAGCTACTAATTCTTCTTCCGTCTATAAAGATGCTAAAAATAAAATAACGACTATTTCTATATATTTACCTTTTTATGATGCTTATATTGTAGAGACAATCGATCAAAAGGTAGCTTTTTCTAAGCTTTATAATTTAGATTATTATATGATATTTATCTTAGGTGTAGTTTTATTTTGTGCTTATATAATTATTCGTAAAGTATGCCAGCGAATTACTAATCCTTTAACCCAACTGATTGATACCATGTACTCTGCTTCTGGCCAAGACCTTCAGACTCAAACCATTGACCACAAAGGTACTCGTGAAACAACTTTATTGACTAAAGCTTATAACAGTATGGTAAATGAAATAAATACTCATGTTACAGAGCTTGTTTGTGAGCAAGAAGAACGTAGAAAAGCAGAACTAAGTGCATTACAAATGCAAATTAACCCACATTTCCTCTATAATACTTTAAGTTCTATTAAATATTTGGCCAAAAGTGGCAATACTGCTGAAGTAGATCAAACCATTGATTGCCTTATTGCTATGCTTCAAAATACTATTGGTACCACTTCTGAGCTTGTCACACTTAAAGAGGAGTTTGAGAACCTGGAGTTTTATATTTACATTAATCAAATGCGTTATGGCAATCATATAAAAGTAGATTATACTATTCCAAAAGAATGTTTATCTTTAAAAATTCCTAAGCTACTTATACAGCCTTTCATTGAAAATGCTTTTTTCCATGCTTTTGTTGGAAGAGATTCTGGAAATATTAACTTATTTATTACACAACTAAATGATACCCTTACTATAGAAATCATGGATAATGGTGTAGGCATGGATTTAAACAAGCCTCCATCTGCACCTAAATCCCATTCCGGTATTGGCATAAAAAATGTAGATGAACGCATTAAACTTCTGTATGGCCCTCATTACGGCGTAACTATTCAAAGTGATTTAGGTTATGGTACAAGTATTTTAATTACATTACCTTGTATTTCCTAATCTCTTCATTACTCAATTACTAAAAATAATAGAGAGTATGTAAAACTTCATTAGTGTAAGTTTTACATACTCCCTATTATTTTTACCCTTTTAAACCTAATAGTCTATCTTCTTAATATCTTAGTTAAAATAATGAATATACTCATCTACCCTTTTCTTATTTAATCATAAAATAAGCGCTTTAACTGTCCCTCTTAAAAGCTATATTCATATTAAGCTCGTATAGCCCATCTCATCTTAGTACAACGTGCACGTCCATTTCTATTACATTCTTCTGTAGATGGTCTAATGACTTCTTTTGAAATGTCACTATAAATGCCTTCCTTTAAAAATCTTTTAAAAGATTGCTTTACTAGTCTATCCTCTCCTGAATGGAAGGTTAAAATGGCTACACGTCCACCTGGTGCTAACACTTCAGGTAATTTTTCTAAAAAGGCTTCTAATACTTCAAATTCACTATTTACATCTATTCTTAAAGCTTGGAAAGTTCTTTGGCAAGACTTTTTAATCATTTTTTCCTTATCCTGTTTTGGTAAGAAATCTAATGTATTTTCAATAATATTACGTAAGTCCGTTGTAGTTGTTATAGTTTTGCCCTTTCGCATTGTCTCAACTACCGCTTTAGCAATCTCCGCTGCATAAGGTTCATCTGCATTTTCAATAAGCATACCTTCTAATTCATTTAATGAAATACCTACTAAACGCTCCGCTGCTGAAATACCTTTTTCAGGATTTAATCTTAAATCTAATGGTCCATCAAATTTATATGTAAAACCCCTTTCCGGATTATCAATCTGCATAGAAGAAACACCAAGGTCAGCTAGCATAAAATCAAATTTTCCTACTTCACTTGCTACTTGGTCAATATTACAGAAGTTTTGCTGAATAATCGTTAATATTTCTGGCCCAAACCCTACCTCTTCTAATCTCTTCTTTGTTTTTACAATCTCAATAGGATCTATGTCTAGGGCATAAAGATGACCTTTTGACTCTAAGCACTTAAGCATCTCCTTAGAGTGACCTCCATATCCTAGTGTAGCATCTAGCCCTACTTGGCCTGGTTGTATGTTTAAGAAATCTAAAATCTCATCTACACAAATAGAAATATGCATACCTGCAGGTGTACTACCTTTTTGCTTTACTTTTTCAACTGTTTCTCTATATTTTTCTGGATTATGTTCTTTATATTTTTCATTAAACTTTCTTGGATGTGTTCCTTTATATCGTACGCGTCTTTGATGTTGCTTTTCTTGATTTTCCATAAACGCCCCTTTCTACTATACAATTAAATTTATTTTTGAAATGCTAAAAATTTAAGACATATTCCTTCAATCTAATCATATGTAGCTTGGAATGTCAACTCACTTCATTAAAAAATGCGCAACAAAGGTTGCGCATTTTACTTTATTTATTCTTTTCATAAATCAATACAAGGCCCTTGAGTGTAAGTAGTCCATCATATACATCCATTACATCTGTACCATCTTGAATGATTTTAGCTAAACCACCTGTTGCAATAATTTTCATATCTGGGCATTGCATCTCTTCTTTTACTTTTTTAACAATATATTCTACTTGGCCAATATAGCCATATACTAAACCTGCTTGCATACTTGATATAGTATTTTTGCAATCTAGTATACTCTTAGGTCTTTTAATCTCCATATGTGGTAATTGTGCTGCTCTTTGCCACATAGCATCTGCACTAATTCTAATCCCTGGCGTAATAAGGCCGCCAATAAATTCACCTTTTTCATTTACGATATCATAAGTTGTAGAAGTCCCAAAATCTATTGACATACAAGGTCCTCCATATAACTCGTAGGCTGCTACACTATTTACAATTCGGTCTGCACCTACTGATTTTGGATTATCAGTTCTTACGGCAATACCTGTCTTAAGCCCAGGACCTACTATAAGTGGCTTTTTATTAAAATATTTTTTAATGCTATTTGTAATGGAGTACATAATATTAGGTACAACGGATGAAATAATAATATCCTTTAAGTCATCCGCCTTAATCCCTTTACTTCTTAGCATCTCTAACATAGTAATACCATACTCATCAGATGTTCTTTGCATTTGTGTTGTAATTCTAAAACTTGCAACAAGCTCCATCCCATTCATAACACCCATTACAATATTTGTATTGCCTATATCTATTGTCAATAACATGTTGCTACCTCTCTTTTATTTCATTCCGTCTATATAGTCTCTTACTCTATCTAGTATTATATCCCCAAGATCTCGTTTACTCATTTGTGGATAGGTATTCATATCTCCATTTGCATCAATGATTGTAGCAATATTTGTATCACCTTTAAAACCTGCACCTTCTTGTGCAATATTATTTGCTACTATAAAATCTAAGTTTTTCTTTTTAATCTTTGCTTTTGCATATTCTACTATATTATCGGTTTCAGCTGCAAACCCAACAAGTACTTGATGAGTTTTCTTTTCACCTAAACTTTGTAAAATATCTGGATTTGGTACAAGGCTTAGTGTAAGCGCGTTCCCATCTTTTTTAATTTTGTGGGCACTTTCTACTTCTGGGCGATAATCGGCTACAGCAGCTGTTTTAATTACTCCATCTGCCCACTCAAAATGAGCGTGTACAGCTTCATACATGTCCCTTGCAGTCTTTACATCCACACGTTTTACACCTTTTGGACATGGCAAGTTAGTAGGTCCTGATACAAGGATGACTTCTGCTCCTCTACTTGCTGCTCCCTCTGCTATAGCATAACCCATTTTCCCTGTTGAATGATTTGTAATATATCTCATAGGATCAATGGCTTCAACAGTTGGCCCCGCTGTTATTAAAATACGTTTTCCTATTAAATCTTTTTCTTCTTCTAATATTTTTGTTACATGAGAAACAATGACTTCTGGTGATGGGAGCTTACCACTTCCTAAATCTCCACAAGCAAGCCATCCTGAGTCTGGTTCTATAAATAAATAGCCCTTTGATTTTAAATAAGCTATATTTTCTTGTACAATAACATTTTCATACATGGCTGTATTCATAGCTGGTGCTATAACAACTGGGCATCTTGCTGCCATAACTGTTGTTGTAAGCATATCATCTGCTATACCATTTGCTATTTTCCCAATTACATTTGCTGTAGCTGGTGCAATCAGCATTAAATCTGTCTTTTTAGCCAATGAAATATGTTCTACTTCCCATTTATGTGGGCGTGCAAATGTATCTGTTACCACATAATTATTTGTAATCGTTTCAAATGAAAGTGGGTTGACAAATTCACAAGCATTATTTGTCATTATTGTATTCATTTCATAACCCAATTTTCTAAGTTTACTTGCCACGTCTAACATTTTATAGACAGCTATACCGCCTGTTACACCTATTAGAACATGCTTTTTCATATGTCCACCTACTTTTAGTATAATTTAGTTCTAAAAATGCTTTTTAATACTTTACAAAGGGTAGCCACTATAATAGCTGCTACAATTGCTTCTGGGATTCCATTCATCCCTATAATACCTATAATCACACCAAATAATGCTTCAAAAGCAACTTCCTTAGCTGCTGCATATTGTTGTCCAAAGAAGATATAAATACCACCCATTACTAAAAGCGTATTGGTAAGTGAACCTACAATACCTGCAGTAGCATAGGCTATAATCCCTTTATCATTCCATTTTTTGACCCACTTATAACTATAATAAGCTGTAATGCCTATCATCATACGAGGTACTAGAGCAACAACAATACTCCATAGATTGCCAGTTGTGCCCCCCACTGTAATAAATGGAGAAAAAACAAAAGAAGTAAGAGCTGGGCTTACTGTATTCATAATAATTGACAAGATACCAAATGTACTTCCCAATATGAGTCCACCTACAGGTCCTAGAAAAATAGCACCTATAATAACTGGGATATGTACAGTCGTTGCCTTTGTAAAACCTAAAGGGATGAACCCTATTGGCGTAACTGCCAATATAATTTCGATGGCCAAAAGTACGCCTAAAAGTGTTACAAACTTGGTGTTTTTTAACTTATTCATTTTTTACCTCCTGCTATCGCTCTTTTTATAAAGATGCAATGCGTATTTTAACATTTCTGATTATATCACATCACCTAAAAAGCGTATACCAAAATCTCATACTTACTTGTGTAAATCTATAATGAAAGCGTTGAACTTATATAATAAAAGTGTTATACTACTACCTGAAAATTCAAAGAATGTCTTTTATCTAAGAGCTTATTTTTATAGGCTCTTTTTTAATAGTAAAGGAAGGTAATCCTATGATAAAAGTAGATAATTTATCCTACTCATTTCCACAAAAAGATTTATTTAATAATATTTCATTTACACTAGAAGATGGTCAACACGCTGCTTTAATTGGAACAAGTGGTAGTGGTAAAAGTACGCTCATCAATTTAATAATGGATCCAGAAAAATATATGTTTGATGGAGATTTAGAAATAGCTTCTGACTGCAATATTGGTTATGTGAGTCAGTTCTATAATATAGACCCAGTCAAAGAAATGACTGTATTTGAGTATATAGGTGGCGAATGTATTAAACTACAAAATGAATTAACCGCTATTTGTACTGAAATGGAAACAGCTATAGATATTGAACCTCTACTAGAAAAATACCAAGAAACCTTAGATCATTTCGAACTTCTTGGTGGTAATGATTTCGAAAGTCAGATCAATAAACAACTTAATTTAGCAAACTTAACCAACCATAAAAACCTTCTCCTTAGTGAACTAAGTGGAGGCGAATTTAAACTGGTTCAAGTGATGAAAGAAATGCTTACTAATCCACACTTAATGATTATGGATGAACCAGATGTATTTTTAGATTTTGAACATCTTAACGCCCTTAAAAATCTTATTAATAGTCATAAAGGTACTCTCCTTATTATTACCCATAATAGATATTTATTAAATCATTGCTTTAATAAAATTCTACATCTTGAAAATACAGAGCTTCAAGAATTTGAAGGAAGCTATATAGAATACAACTTCTCCCTTCTTGAAAATAAAGTTGAACTTCAAGAACTAGCTACTGCTGATACAGAAGAAATTAAACGTAATGAACTTTTAATCAATAGACTAAGAACAGAAGCAACCTACTATGATGATCCGTCTCGTGGAAAGGCACTAAAAGCTAGAGTTAAACTTCAAGAACGTCTAGAATCTCGTAGAATCAAGCCGCCATTTTTAGCTGTTAAACAACCAAATATTCATTTAGCTACAGATCATGAACTAGAGGACACTACTGTTTTAAAAGTGAATGATTATAGTATTTCCTTTAATGATGTACTTTTAGAAAATGTTAATTTTGAAATCAAATCTAAGGAAAAAGTAGCACTCATCGGTGCAAATGGTACAGGTAAGACAACACTCCTTAGAGAAATCTTCAAAAATACTCACCCTGCTATCTGGCTTGATGAAAATATTGAACTAGGCTATTTATCACAACTTCAAGGTGAAATGCTTAATGAATCACATACGATTTTTGAAGAGTTCTTCCATATAGGATTTACAACTAAGGAGGAAATTATTTCTTATCTTTCTAACTATGGCTTTAATGAAGAAATAATGAACCAAAAAATTGCTTCCTTATCTGGTGGTGAAAAAAATATGCTTCAGCTAGCTAAGCTTTCTACAAGTAATGCAAATATGCTTTTACTTGATGAACCAACAAGTCATTTAGATACCTACTCTCAAATAGCTCTTGAAAAAGCAATAGAAAATTATAATGGTACCATCCTTATGATTTCTCATGATTTTTATTCTATTGTAAACTGTATGGATTATGCATTAATTATTGAAGATAAGACCATTCGAAAAATAAGTATGCGTAAATTTAGAAAGATGATTTATGCTGAGCATTTTAATAAGGACTATTTAGTGTTGGAAGATAAGAAAAAGTCTCTTGAAATTAAAATAGAACTTGCTTTAAAAGATAATAATTTTGAACTTGCAAAGGTTTTATGTGAAGAATTAGAAGAACTTATTAAATTATTTTAAACTCTCCTATGACAAAAGCTGCCTAAAGAATAGAATATCCAGTGGATAATTTTATTCTTAGGCAGCTTTATATTTTTAGGTGTTCTTATTCTATTACTACACTTAATAAATCAAATCTTAAAAAGTGATATCATCTCAGTTAGTTTTTCTGCTATTTCTGTTTGATGCTGTGCTGCAATAGCTACTTCATCTATAGCAGTCGTAACTTCTTTAATGCTACTTAATATTTCCTGGGAATTACGAGTTGTATCTTCTATATTAGAGGCAATGGACTGAGTGACATTCATAATCTCATTAGTAGAAACACTTAATTCTTGAGACATTGCTGCTATATTAGTAGATAAACTGCTTACATAGATGGAATCCTTTTCATAGCTTATACCTGTATCAATAAGTAGCTGATAATCTTCTCTTACACGACTATTGATAAAGTCTAATAGCTCCCTGGAGTGATTTGAAAGATTTTCTACTGCTGATCTTACATTTGTAACAACTGTATGTATATTTTTTACATCACTTGATGATCTTTCAGCTAATGTACGTATTTCACTTGCTACTACAGCAAATCCTTTCCCCTGTTCTCCTGCTCTTGCTGCTTCTATTGCTGCATTTAGAGAAAGAAGATTTGTTTGCTCTGCAATTGAAGCTATTGATTCTGCTAACACACTTATTTCTTCAACAATAGTACTTTGTTTAATCGCTTCTAAAATTTTAATATTTTTATCTGTACTAAGTTTATCTGCTATTTGTTTAGATTCTGCACCTTTATTTTTGATCTCAACAGATCTTTTTCTAATCTCACTAGCCTCATTATTACTTTCCGCTGAATCGTTGGTGAGCTGATAAACACCTGAATCTACTTGTTCAACAGTTGCTGCTAATTCTTCAGTAACCGTATTAATTTCTTGAATACTATCTACAATCAAGGAGGTGTTTTGATTAATTTGTGTGAAGTTACTAGACATTTCTTCTAATATAGCTGATAATTCTTCACTAGAAGCAGCCACCTTCTGATTTTGTTCAGATATACTTTCTACCAAATGTCTTAATTTCTCTCTTGCTAAATTAAGAGCATCTGAAAGCTTTCCTATTTCATCTCGCCCCTTTACTTTTACTTGATAAGTTAAATCCCCTTCACCAATGGCCTGTGCAAATAAAAGTATCTGCTTAATTCTCTTACTAATAGATAAAGAAATCATAAGACCCACGATTATAGCAATAATAATACCTATACCAATGACAATAAGAATATATTTTACCATTGTATAATAGGTATCTTTGTTTTTATTATTACTAATGGTTGCATTATTTTCTGCAACCTTTATCAGTTCATCTAATTCCTCACTAATCTCTACTCTTACTTTTGTTATATTAGGTAATCCCTGCTTTGCATTTTTATAGTTTCCTATCTTAGCAAGTTCTAAAACTTCGGCCCTTTCATCTCTATATTGTTCAAATAGTTTTAGTACTGTTTCATACTGAGTGATTGTTTCAGGAGAATGTTCAAGTTGTCCATAAATCTCTAGTAATTCACTGGCTTCTTTATCATAATTTTGAATTTCTTCTATAGCTTTATTCGTTTTACTTACGTCCTCATAAAGAACTGCGTTATCTATTTCACCTCCAATAAGTAGTAATTTTTCTGTAATCTGATGAAGATATGTAACACTCTTAAAATCATAATGATATATTTTCTTTGCATTACTATTTAAGACTTTCATTCCAAAAATGCCATTGCCACCTACTGCTATTAATACAATGACACATAATAAAAAACTAGACAATAGTTTTGTTTTTATAGACATTTTTTCTCCCAAGTTCATTTTAGCTCTCCTTTAAAGTAGATTTTATCAGTTAATAATTTGTATTGATTAGAATTTTTATAAAATTATATTATCATTTTTTGTCACATTTTACAATATGGCAATATATTAGATTTCTATTTTTATAAATAAAAGAAGATATCCTATACAGTAAGTTCAATTGAACTGTATAAAATATCTTTTTATCTAATAGTATAGTTTATCTTTTCTATACCTCTAGTCAAATCAAAGGTTTATTAAAACTTATTCCTCTTTCTTTGATCTTGCATATTTCATGATATCCTCTTCTGAACTATAGGTGCTGTTATAGTTCTTATTTATAGGACAATATTTTTTACACTCTTAGTTTCTGCTGATTCTTGTGCCATAAGACACATAAGTGCACTTTCAATACCAGCCTCAATTGGTGCTTTTGATGGTGCACCATTCATCATTACATCTATAAAATTCATAGCCAACATTTTGTCTCCACCAAAGTGGTTCATTTGACCTGTATCAAACGTATGTGTTTCTACTCTTGGAATATTATGATGATAAACTTTTAGAGCATTAGCATACCAATCAAATTCTAAAGTGCCTTTATATCCTATAAGTGTAGCCCCTCTTTTAGCAGCTCCTTTTCTAGCAATAAAGTTTTGGGTATAAACAGTATGCATCCCTGTATCATAGTGGGTAATAATAGTGCCTGAATCTTGATTTCCTGTATCTACTGCAAAGCAACACTTAGCATCCTCTTCAGGCCAATCGTATTTTTTATGCTTTAATATGTAAGGGCTCTCTTCACATGTATAAAATTCACTACACCCCTTACAACTTAATCCCGCAGGTTTATCCCCTTTAAAGACTTGTTTCGATGCGGTAGCATAAATGCTTATTGGTGTCTTATCTTCTAATAAATAGTTTATATAATCTATATCATGGGTGGCTTTTTGTAAAAATAGCCCCCCTGTTAAGCTGTCATCCCTATACCAGCTATGATAATATACACCTCCATAAGGTACATTGTTGACTGCTTGTACTTGCTCAATACTCCCTAATGTTCCAGCTACAACTATTTCTTTTGCTAGCTCTACCATAGGACTTACTCTAAGTGGGAAGGATACAACTGCTTGACTTTTATAGTCTTTTGCTGCCTCACTTAGTCTTTTTACTTGTTCTATATTAATGGCTACTGGCTTTTCTAAAAAGAGTGGAAGTTGTTTTCCCATTACCTTTATAGCAAGCTCTGTATGGGTACTACATCTGGTTCCTATAATAATACCGTCTAACTTTTCCTTATCTAACATTTCATCAGGGTTTTCATAAAACATAATCTCTTCTATCTTAAACTCATGTTTAAAGCTTTGTTTGAATCTACTAAGTTCTTCCTTAACCCTTGGAATATCTTCATCTGTAATAGCTGTAACCTTTAAATCTCTTTCACAGTCAAATAAACTTTTTAACATTACTCTAGCACGTAACCCACACCCTATAATCCCTATATTCATACTATTCACCCCTAGTCTAAAATGCTATTTCCCTTATACTAGTCTTTATCTATCTAGAGTTCAATAGGTATAATTTAAGAATAGATAGTGATTTTTTTAGTAAAAATCACTATCTATTTTATTAATTTAAACTTAATATTTTTATAACTTTTATTCTGTATGTACTAATGAACTATATTTTACTCTATAAATAGCTTTATAAATAGCTTTACCAGTAAAAATAACTTATAAAAATATTAAAATAAGTTGTATATATGAAAACGAGCTATAAAACTAATCAAAAGTTTAGTTCTATAGCTCGTTTATCCATTAAGGTAATAATTATTAATTTTCTAATAGCCTTTTTTATTTATCCAGATTAAGTAATCATTTTAAAGAATACCTAATTTTTCTTTTGCACCAGGTAAAATTCTAAAAAATGCAGTATAAAAGTCTTCTCCCTCTTTTACTTCTATACGATAGAAAGTATCTAGTACATATTGATTCATGGCTTCTAATTCTGCTTCATCGTAAACAAATTTCATTCTAAAATGAAGGGCTTTTAATACTTTGTACCATGTTAAAATAAACTCTTTATTTTGGTCATAATTTGCTATGCCTACCCATTCTCTTACTTTTACTTCTTTTAAGTTTGGCATAACACAGGTCCCTACTTGTAAGAAATATTTGAAGTCATCATTTTCATATACTCTCCCAAGAGGAAATAATCTACAAATATTTGGACGATGCCCATGTATACTACATCTACCTTCTTCACTTAAAAAACTACAGTGCTCTGTTTCCCCTTCCATTTTAAGATAAGGTAATAGCATCTTGTTGTTTTTTTGAAGTGCAAGTTTTTTACCTAATAGCTGGTCAAATGGTATCTTTAGGTGATTTACAATTTCATATGCATCAAATGGTGTAAGTTCTACTAAGTCACCTACTTTGTGGCAACATGTATAACATCCATTACATCCACAGGTATCTGCTTTTACATAATCATCTATATCATATAATTTCCCATCTGAAATACCTTCTAAAGTTTTTAATGTTCTCATGTTTTTTCCTTTCTTCCGCTACTCTTATAACTAGTATGATTTTAACATGTGAAGAACGGTTGTCAATGCTTTTGTGAATTAATGACATTTATTATTGCACTGTTCACACATAGTTTTATTATCCTCATGTTCCCCTATTCCAAATACTGCTGCTACAGTTTTAATAGGACTTAGTTGATAGTGTTTACTTATATTGATTATGTCATTTTCATCTTTAAACACATCGAGTATTGTTTTTTGATTTGAAATATGGAAGTCTTTTGTCCCGGGAAATAATTGAGCACATATTTTATAGGGTTCCACCTCTCCACTTATTGTTTTTTTTATTTGCCCTCTTATATAGTCTAGTGCTACTACACCTATCTTGTCTAATATCATCCCTCTTATCATTTCGCTACTACTTGAGTAGTCCTTAATCTTTTCTTCTATGTCATCTCCTATAGTATAAGCTACAAAATAGATGAAAGAAGCATCCTTAAGCTCCTTGGCCAAATAATCGCTTTCTAAACAATCTTCTTCGCCAAAATAAATTTTCCTCTCTTCAATCTTAATGATTTTAAATTTTTTTATAAATGCTATAGGCTGAAATAAACTCTGAACTGCTTCAAGCTCCTCATCTATTTTTCTTTCTATAATTAAAGGAATTTTTCTATTTGCGTAACCTAGAAATTTTACTACTTGTTTTTTATCTACTTCAATATTTCCTATTTCTAACTTCATGCTTACACCTCTATCTGGTCAAGAATCTCATCACTTATTCGTCCAGTATGAATTGCTGCTTGGAGATTTTCCACTTTTGTATCATTCATACAATTACATCCAAAGGCACAAAGGTAGTTACTATATTTTTTCATTTCCTTCAGAAGCTTAAGTGTTCCCTTTTTTATTTCCTCAGGATTACAACGGTCTAAAAGTTCAAGTGGATCCAGGTTGCCTAAAAGTACAATATTCTCAGGCATCATTTTCATAACCTCTTTATAGTCCATAATTTGGTCTAAACTTAAGGCATCTATATTACAAGTAAGCATTAAATCCAAAAATTCTGTTGTATCACCACATATATGTAGTCCTTTCCAACACTCTAAATCTTTGTAAATACGATTCAAATTAGGTACAACAAGATTTTTAAAACGTTCACGTCCTAGGGTTACTGTTGCTGGTTCTGCAATAGAGATGTATTTTGCACCTACTTTACTTACAGCTACTGCATATCTTCTTACTGTTTCTGTTGTAAAGGCTAATAGTTCTTCTACAAATTCAGGATCTTTAATCACGCATCTTAATAAATGAGTTGCCCCTGCTAGTTGAACAGCTAGTGTAAAAGGCCCTTGAATAGATACATAAAGTGGTTTATCAATGTGACTTGCAATAAGACTAAGACTTTTTAGATTAACTGGCATTCTTCCTGATTGGTAGGGATCAGGTATTTGGTAATTTTTCAAAGCTTCTTTATTGGTTATAGGATGGGTAAGTACACTTGGAAAGTCAAAATCAGGCTTAAGGAGTTTAAGTCCTAATGTTTCACAAAAGATTGCACCATCACATAAAGAGTAGATGAAGTCTGACTCAAAAGTTTCATTCATCTTCTTAGCAACCTCTAATTGTTTACTCGGATCATTATACACTTCATAAGCCGTATAACCTGTTAAAAATAAACCGTTAGTTCCCATATCAGGCAGGAAGAAACCACGATTTTGACTATTAATATATTCTAATAAAGTCATTTTCCCTACCTCCCTATTAATTTTTCAATCAATTTAATAGCATTCGGCGCATTCGTGGAATAACCGTCTGCACCTATTTCTTTAGCATACTGCTCAGTCACACTACCTCCACCTACTATAACGTAAGGTTTATAAGGTAAATCCATATTACTCATCTGATCAATAAGCTTTTTCATTTGACCTCTTGTTGTTGTCATCATTGAGGATAAACCTATAATATCTACATGTTCTAACATTGCACGTTCTATAATATCTTCGACCTTTTGATTGACCCCCATATCGATAATGTCATAGCCTGATGCTTCAACCATAATCTTTACAATATTTTTGCCTATTTCATGGGTATCTCCTTCTACTACTGCAAGGATAAGTTTACCCTTTTTCTTACTTGTTAGACCACCATACTTACTGAGTACACCTAAACCTTTATTTAATGTATCTGCGCATACTATAAGTTCAGGTAAGTCATATTCTTTTTTATCATAAATGCCAATAGCTCTTACCATACCATCATTTAATCCTTTTAAGAATATATCTTGAGGACTTATATTGTACTTATCTATAGCACTTTTTATAAGGTCTTCAATACTTTCTTCATCCATATTCACAATACAGTCAGAAATTTGTCTTAATAGTTCCATACTACTCTCCAATCTATAGCAATCAAGGTATTCCTTTGGTAAGTTATCTAATAAGAAACCTTTTAATCAAGGTATTTCTAAGCGTTATATATTTACTGTACTCTTTAGAATAAGTTAGATTTACACTTCTTTCTGGTACATAATGCATGTCTTCCTTCTTACCTAGCAATGTTGCCATCTCTTTTATAATCTCCTCTTTTAGGGCACCATGTCTTTGAACTTCTTTAAGAAGATTAAAATCTTGTATCCCAAATAGAAAATTTTTCTCTCTTACTGAGCTCATTGGTTTAAGATCTTTACCTGGATAGACAAAAAACATATCTCCTGCTCTCCATTTAGGATATTTATAACTTATATCTTTTAAAGGGTCTTTTGGCCATATGGCATATGCCCATCTTAAAAAGCCCTCTAAATCCCAATAGTAGGTAAACCATCCTTTAAGCCTACTTTCAATAAGGGAAGAACAAATAAAAATATTTAAATCCTCAGGGAAGCAACAAGAATACCATGTTAATTTGCCACCTCTTTTATGTACTTCTGTCTTTATCTCATCTAGTTCTTCTAGATTATTCAGTACTTCACATGTATTAAGTGAAAGACTCTCCACATTTTCTCCAAAGTTTCTAAAGAAATTCTGGTCATGGATGGCACACTTAAAATGTACTTTATGGCCAGATATAGCTGATTGGATAAACTCTGTAGATCCTTTAAAGCGTTCTGGATTATTAGGTTCATCACTTATAACTTTCACCTTATCCCATAATCCTTTATCTACTAAATGCTTAAATACAATAGAAAGGTATTCTCTTAGTTCATCTTTTGATTTGATAAAGTCAAAGCACTCTTCTCCTTCATCATAATAAGTTACTCTTACTGGGTCATAATAGTCTTCTATAGGATTTCCAAAAGAAAGCGCATCCCAGTTTCCTATAATACCAAATATATTTATTTCTTCCTTTATACCGTATTTCATACATAAATCTATATAGGTATCTAGGGCTGTAAAATCACATTTTATTTGTCCTTTTTTATCTTTTGATACTTTTACTATATTAAACTCATATAAGTTAGATGCATTTTCTTCAAACTGATAACATCTTTGACCAGCCCAGGGATAATCAGAAATAATAAGATCTATTACCCTTTGACCTAACCCAGCAAGTGACTCAATATAATTTTCTATAATCTGAAAATGTGCCTTAGAAAAATATTCTACCTCATACATTCTTGCCCAACTACTTAAATGTTGCCATAAGTCTAGGTAAAACTCCCCTTCATTAAGAGGCTTCATCACATAATCAAGTACTTTAATGGTCATATTTTCTGTACCTATTAAAACTTCTTTTTCATAGCCCTTTGTATAGTAGGTTCTTATTTCCACTTGAAGTTTTTCTTTAGAAAATGTCTTAGGAATCTTTCCATATACCCATAACATCTGATAACCATCTTCAATAAATAAAGATTTATCCTTTAAAATAGGATCCCCTACAAGGCTACCATCATCATCTTTTACATAACCTAAAAAGCTTATATCTAGTAGTTCTTCATCTGTAGATAGATCTATTCGTATCTTTTCATTTAGACCTTTCCAATGTATATCTTTTGTTTTCCCTAAGGAACAAAAGAAAGGCCTATCTCCTTTTATAAGTATCTGAAAAGCAAAATACTCTTCTTTTACTACTTCTAGCTCTTTATTTTCTATTGTAATCTCTTCTTCTTTTCCTTTAATATGTTTAATAGAAGAATCCAGTAGTTTTAATTCTAGTTTCATATTTGTTCTCCCATTTATTCTTTTACGCCTCCTGAAGCAAGACCTTTAACAAGGTGCTTTTGGATAAATATAAATAATATAAGTACAGGTACTACTGAAATTAAGGAGGCTGCCATCATTTTATGCCAGTAAGTTTGGAATAAGGACTTATAGGAAGTAATAGCAATAGATAAGGTTTTCATCTCAGTCTTTGTTATAAAAGTTTGAGCAAATAAAAGATCATTCCATGACGTAATAAAAGCAAATAACCCAGAAGTAATAATACCTGGGGCAAGTAGAGGCATAAGGATTTTTGTTACTGCTTGTAATCTTGTACATCCATCTATCATTGCTGCCTCTTCTAAATTACGTGATATGCCTTCAAGATAACCATATAAAAGCCATACGCTCATAGGAAGAGCAAATGCTGTATTAGCAATAATCAGTGCTATGTAAGTATTTAAAAGCCCCAATTCTACAATAATCTTATACATTGGCCCAATTAAAATAACTGGTGAAAACATTTGACTCATTATAACTAAAAATAAAAATAGTTTCTTTCCTTTAAATTTAAAGCGTGATACACCATATGCTGCAAAGCTTCCTAGTAAGGTACATAAGCCCATTGTACTTCCTGAAACAATAAGGCTATTTATAAATGCTCTTTTAATATTGCCTTCATCTTGCCATACTTCACTAAAGTTATTCCATTTTAATACTTCAGGTATCCAGTTTGGTGGCCATTTGGTCACTTCCTCATAAGATTTAAAAGCAGTTGATAGCATGATAAAAAATGGCGCTATCATAATTCCAACAATACAGAGTGTTATTATAGTATTTATTATTTTTATTACTGTTGATTTTTTTATCTTCATCATATTATTCTTCATCCCAATTCATTTGCTTCCAATAAAGCATACTTAAAATGGTTAGGGTTATAACAACTGTTACAGATAAGGTTGAACTTATACCCAAGTTATATTTTCCAAAGGCCTCATGGTAGATTTTAAGCATCATAGTTTCAGTTGCATCCATTGGCCCACCACCTGTTAGAACATAGATTACATTAAATGCATTAAATGTCCAAATGGTTGTAAGGGTAAGGGCAATAAGTATAACTTGTTTCATACTTGGTAGTGTTATGTATATAAATCGTTTAATAACATTTGCTCCGTCTACTTTTGCTGCTTCATATAAAGACTCTGAAATACCATTAAGACCAGATATAAAAATCATTGCAATTAAAGGTATGCCCATCCATGCATCCACTATTGATGTAGATATAAAAGCAAGCTTAGGATCGGATAACCATCTCATAGCTTCTGGTATAAGTCCAAGCTTTTGCAAATAATAATTTAAATAACCATACTGTCCATCCAGAATCCATGACCATAATATAGCTACAACACTTTGTGGTATGGCCCAAGGAATGAGCATCAGAAATCTTAGTGCTCTTTTAAAGTACAGCTCACCATTTAAAAATAAGGCTACAATAAAACCAATACCTATTTTAAGCAGTATTGTTAGAATGGCCCACTTAATGGTTAACATTAAAGTATGATAAAATGTAGGATTGGTTAATACATTCATGTAATTTCTAAAGCCTACAAAGATATTTTCATTTCCAATAAGTGATACTTCTTCAAAGGAGTATTTAAATGTAAGCAAAAGAGGATAGCCATAGACAATCACCATAAATAAGAGTACAGGTGCTATAAGTCCATAAGGCACAAGTCCTTTTTTCTTAATTGTTTTAAACATATATTGTTACTCTCCAAATCTAAACCTATTATAAAAGGTAGCTTCAATCAGCTACCTTCTACTAGTTATTTTGTTGTTAATTCTTTTTCTACCGCAAGTAATGCTTCTTCAGCTGTTGCATTTCCAGTCATAACTTTTTGTACAGCTTTTACAAATTCACTATTAAAAGTATCCCATACTGGAACTTGTGGTTCTGCTACACCATATTGAATCATTTCTTTAAATGGCTTTAAGAACTCAGTATTATATCTTTCTTCATTTTCTTCAGCTTTTAAAATTGGGAAAAATCCAATTGCTTCATCATAAGCATTTTGGAATTCAAATTTCCCCATATGTTCAATAAGCTTCCAAGCAAGTTCTTTATTCTTGCTTTGTGCTGAAATTGAGAATGAATCTGTAACTAAAGTTTCACCCATTTGCTTACCTGCAGGTAATAATGCTACACCATATGGTGCAGTTTCCTTACTTGATTCTACTGTATCCTTATCCCATGGTCCTGATATAAACATAGCTAAATTTCCATTTTGGAACATTTTAGCTTGATCTCCTCTTGCTGTAGCAACAGGATCTGGAATGATTTTTTTATCATTAAATTGTTTTAAAAACTCTAGTGTTTCTATATTTTCTTTTGTTGCTAACTTAATATTACCATTTTTATCAGTAGCTGAACCTCCATTTTGATAAATGAAGTTAAAAAGTTCATCTGTCCCTGATGTAATATCAGTTGGTATAGCAAATCCGTAAATACTTGGATTTTCTGTTGTAATCTTCTCGGCTGTAGCTAAAAGCTCATCCCATGTTGCTGGTGGTGTTTGTATAAGATCTGTTCTATAGTATAGTGCTCTTGAAGAAAAGGCTAATGGAATACCATATTGTGAACCATTAATATTAGCTGTTTCTAACACATTTTGAACACGTTCTTCTTTAAAACTATCTGTCATATATGTATCTAATTTTTCAATTGCACCCATCTCGGCAAATTGTCTTAATGATCTTGAACCTGTAATGATTACATCTGGAGCTTCCTGAGCTTGCATTAAGGCAACTAATTTACTATTTGCCTCATCCCAACCAGCAGGTACTACTTGAACCTCTACATTTGGATTTTCTACCATAAAATCATTAATCCCTGCGTCATAAAGTCCTTTCCATAATGCATCTTCATAACCCGGAATAAATATTTTTAAAACTTCTTTTTCTGCTATATCTTGTTGGGCTGCCCCTTGCTCGGCTGCCTGCTGCTCATCTTTTTGGCTACTACATCCAATCATTGAAATTGAAAGACATAAAACAAGTGTAGCGGCTAAGATTGAATAAATGCGTTTAAATTTGCTTTTCATATTTTTTCTAACTCCTATATATTTTTATGGTAATTTAATTACCTAAGTTATTGTAAACAATTTATTGTGTCAATGTAAATAGTTTATATTAAATTTTTATTCTACTTTATATAAACTAATTTAGGTTCATTGTTTACCTTCTTTCTCTAATTTTTTTCAATTATAGAATGCTTATTTATCATTATATTTGATAGTAATTCTCAAGTCAATGTAATTATATATATTCTAAACTTCCTCCTTATTAATTTCCTCATCTTGAATAATTTTAAACCATAGTTTATTACTCCTAGGAAATTCTTTTTTCTCTAAGGTTTTAAGTAGTTTTTTTAACTTGGTATAGGATATACCATAATAATCTTCCTTATAAAATCCCGTTTCAAAAATATCATAACCTTCTTGGCCTTTTCTAATAACTACTTTTCTATCTCTTTTCATTGGTCTTATATCTAATGCTTCATCTTCTTGAAGTTCTTTTACTGCATCTAATGTATAAGGAATAAAATTTTTAATATCTATCATTCAATATCACCTTTTAGCATGTATTTAAACTTTACAGTTTATATTCTCTATTATATTGTCTTCTCCTATTTCAAAAACATACATTCTAATCTTCTTTTTAAGTATCCCCTTTACTTATTATAATCCCTCATTTTAGTTGCTCTAAATAAATTTCAACAAGAAAAAACCCACTTAATACTCATACAAAGGTATGCTTAATAAGTAGGTTTACTAAAATTTTGTTTAGCTTATATAATTTTATATAGTTTTACTCTCTAAAACGACTACATGAGCTGATAAGTCTTACCAGCTTCACATTCTAGCTCTATTACTTGATTATTTAATATAACCTTACAAGCTTTATCATAATTTGCTTGAATAGTAGCTTCTATAATCTTGCCTTCTTCCCATTTAAAAGATAAGGTAAATCCTCCTCTAGCCTTTAACCCTTTAACACTACCATTTTTCCATACTTCTGGTAGGGCAGGCAGTAAGGAAATATACTCCCCATGACTTTGCAGTAACATTTCACAAATACCTGCTGTAAGTCCAAAGTTCCCATCAATTTGAAATGGTGGGTGTGCACAAAATAGGTTAGGATAAGTGCCTCCTCCTACTGCTGATATAACATCTTCATTGACAAGTCTTAGTTGTTTTTTAATTAATTCAAAGGCTCTATTTCCATTGCCAAGTCTTGCCCATAAATTAACTTTCCACGCTAAGCTCCAACCGGTTCCCTCATCTTTTCGTCTTTCTAATGCAACTTCACATGCCTTAGCAAGTTCAGGTGTTTTTTCTAAATCAATTTGATTTGATGGATAAAGGGCATATAAATGTGATACATGTCTATGGTGTTGATCAACTTCCTCATAGTCTTCATACCATTCTTGCAATTGTCCATACTTACCAATCTTATATGGTGGCAATAGAGAAAGTGCTTCTTCCACTTTTTCTTTAAGAGGTTCTTTTTTATCTAGAATCTCAATCATTTTAAGGAAATAACCAAATAATTCTCTTAAGATTGCTGTATCCATTGTTGCACCCCAAGTGATGGCATGTACTTTACCATCTTCTCCTAGGAACTGATTTTCTGGTGAAGTAGAAGGCATGGTCATGAGATAGCCTTCATAAGATACCAAATACTCTAGATAAAATCTTACAGCTTCTAGAATAATAGGATAAGCCTTATCTCTTAAAAATTCTTTATCTCCTGTATAGGCATAATGTTCCCATAAATGTAAACACAACCATCCTGAACTCATTGGCCAAAAAGCATAGCAAAGAGCTGATCCATTTTGCTCCTTACCACCAACAGGTGTACTATGTGCCCAACCATCTATATTATGATGAGATACCCATCCATCAAGCCCATATAATTTAGCTGCTGTTTCTTTTCCTATTTCACTTACCTTTTGGATAAGGTCTAAAAGTGGCTCATGACACTCACTTAAATTACAAACTTCTACAGGCCAGTAATTCATCTCGGTATTAATATTTACTGTATAATTAGAACTCCAAGGTGCTCTTAGTTTCTGGTTCCATATTCCTTGTAAATTATTTGGTAAGGACCCAGGCTGTGAACCACTAATTAAAAGATATCTTCCATAATTAAACATAAGACTTACTAATGCCAAATCCTCTTGATTTTGCTTGAATTCTTCTAATCTCTTAGTAGTAGTAAGTGTAGTTTGATCATGTCCAAGCTTTAATTCTACTCGGTTATAATAATTTTGATAGTGCCTAACATGTTCCTCTTTTACTTTGTTATAGTTTGCTTGATTGATACTTACACGAGGTAAGTTGACTTTATTACCTTCTAAAGCTGTTTCTGCTGTTACAACCAATATAATTTCAGAGGCACCTTGAATATGTAGGTGATTGCCTTCTTTTTTACAGCTTCCCTCATCCAGTATGGCCTCTACTCGTGTAGCAAATAAAGTGCCTTCTCCTTCTTTATATACAATAGGTTCTTCTACATGGTAGTAATTAGGTGCAGCATAAATAGGTGCTCTTCCTTTAATTATAAGTGCTTGACTATTGTCTTCTTCCTCATACTCAAATCTTAATAAGGAATCTAAATAAACGTCCAATTCTAATATTGCTTTTGTTGCCTTTAACTTAACAATAATAGCTTTGTACTTAGAAGAGCAAAAAACTTCTTTCTCATATAGAATATTTTGAATTATACACTGACTAGTTGTAATAGCTTTCTCTAAATCTAGTTCTCTTCTATAATCTTCATAAGAAGATGTACTTTTTGACTCTATATGTAAACTTCCTAAAGGTAAATAACTTTCTGTCCAATCACCTAAGAAATTTTGGCTTAATAATTTTTCAGCTTCTTCATAGTTTTTACTATATAGGGCTTCTCTAATAGTCTTTAAATCTTTTTCTTGGTTCTCATTCATCTTACATTGACCTGTACCAGACCAAAGTGTATCAATATTTAAGTCTATTCTCTCATGTTCTACCTCTCCAAACACCATCCCACCTAAAGTACCATTTCCAATAGGTAGTGCTTCATGCCACACTTTGGCTGGCTCTGTATACATAAGCTTTGTATCACTTTCATAACTATACTTCATCTTTTCCCCTCTTTTCTTATATCTATAAATAATTTTAATTCTATTTAGTTTTACTTTTTCTCATAAGTATCTTATCAACTTGAAATAAGGCTTATTTCATCTATGGTTTGCTTATTTATATTTATTTACATTTACCTTTATCTACTTATATATATTTATTGGTACATATCTATCTATTTATACCCATCTATTTATTTATGCCTATTTTAAAATAGTATACTATAAAACACTTTATTTAAACTATTTATTTTTTATTCTTCTTTTCGGACTAGTTTACAGGGGAAAGGGGCAACCTAATTCTATATGTCTAAATATAGGAAGGTGAAAAAAATGCGGGTTAGACGAGAAGTTTCCCCTATTGTTGCCATTACACAAAACAATGATGAATCTATAGCCATTCAAGAAGGTCTACAACTTCTTCAAATGGAGAAAATGATTACCTCCCAAGATGTAGTTGTCATCACACCTAATTGGGTTGCACCAGGAAAACCAGAAAGCGGGCGTGTAGTTGGTCCAGATAGCCTTAGGCAAGTGATTAAAAGTGTTAAGACTGGTCATCCAAAGCGTATTGTAGTAGCTACTGGTCCTGGTGAAGAAGATCTTTATGGCTTAATGGATAAAGTAGGTTTTACTAAGATTATTACAGAAGAAAAAGTAGAACTAATTAACCTAAATAAAGGCCCTTTTACAAGTATTGATATTAATCATCCTTGCCCTAGTCGCCTTAGTCTCAATGAACTTTATAATGAAATGACCTTTCTTATCTCCTTTACCCAACTCAAAATCCATGAAGAAGCTACTATGTCAGCAGCTATTAAAAATATTACAATGGGCTGGCCTGCTGGTGATGAGCAGGGTTATCCTAAAAAAGATTTGGGTATTCATGATGATTTGCACGGCTTTATGGCTGCACTCTTTGAAAAGTTCACTATTGATCTATCCATCGTAAGTGCAAGCCCTGCTATGATTGGTACTGGTCCTCATAAAGGTGCTGCCGCTCACACAGGCTTAGTCCTTTGCGGTACTGATCCTGTTAGTACAGATGTAGTAGCTGCAAGATTACTAGGCTTTAAACCACAAGCTATTCATTATCTTTATGCCATCACTAAGAAAGGATTAGGGCGTAGTACTTTTGACCTTAAGCAGCAAACAGGTATACAATTTAAAGGTATCCCCCTAGAAGAAGCCGAAAAACACTTTAGTGCATGTGCCTATGAAAAAGCTTTTTCTCTTGACACAGATAAAAACTAAGGATTCTATTCATAACTATAAGAAACGAAGCTGAGCACCCTCCTAAAAGAAGCAGGGAATACTTCCCCTGCACTCCTTGTATGCTAGAAAGCGGAACTTTCCTAGCATACAAGAAAGTGTATAGTAGGAAAACAGAATTTTCCTACTATACAATAAAAGACCTATGAAACTAGAAATTAAAATACTAGTTTTCATAGGTCTTCTTATAGTAAAACTACTTCACGCCAACCAAAATTAAATTATAAAACCAATAATAAGAGAAATGATAATATATACTCCACCTAAAATAAGTATAGTCGATCCTCTACTTTTGATAGGAGTATTTGCACGCTTTAATCGCTTATATTCTTTATAATCATTAAAGGTTTTAAAATCATTTTCACTATTTTTAGCAAAAGTTTTTCTTGTTAAGTATAGAGAGCTATCAAATACTTGACTAGCACCTGTTGCACTGATTAATCCAGGAAAGAAGAAAAACACACCCATCAAAAAAATCACATTAGATATATTCATTAAGCTTATTCTAAAATCATATATGAAAAACATTAAAAGGATCATTATAATAATAGATAGCCCTATTGGATATAAAAATGCCTTTATCTTCATTTAGTTTGTAACTCTCTTCTATTAGCTTGTAGCTCTCTTCGATATTGCTCCATCTCTTTTTGATTAGCTAGAACAAAATGTCCTTCTTTTATTTCCTGGAAAATAGGTTTTTCTTCTGAGTAATCATGAGATTCTTTTGGATCATATGCAACTCTTTTTCTATATTTTTCATAAATAGGATCAGGTAATGGAACAGCTGATAGTAAGGATTTCGTATATGGATGTAATGGATTAGCAAATAACTCATCAGCAGGGGCAAGCTCTACCATATTGCCAAAGTACATAACACCTACTCTATCACTAAAGTATTTAACAACAGATAAGTCATGGGCAATAAAGAGTATAGTAATTCCTAACTCCTCACGCAAATCATTTAAAAGATTAATGATTTGAGCTTGTATAGATACATCTAGTGCACTTATTGGTTCATCTGCTATTAAGAACTCTGGATTTAGAACTAATGCTCTTGCTATCCCTATTCTTTGGCGTTGACCACCACTAAATTCATGAGGGTATCTATTAGCATGTTCTGGCACTAGCCCAACTGTTTCTAAAACCTCATTGACCCTTCTTAAAATAACCTCTTCTTTTCTTTCACCACTAATTCTTAGCCCTTCCGCAATAATCTCTTTTACTGTCATTCTAGGATCTAGAGATGCAATAGGATCTTGGAAAATCATCTGAATCTTCTTCACTACTTCACGATCCACTTTTTCGTTTTGGCGTTTTTTTCTTTTTATTTCTTTTTTGTTAAATTTAATAGCCTCTTTTGCCTCAAGGATTTTTGTAGTGTTCTTTTCAGTTTTAAGCGCTTCTTTAGCTTCTTCAATGGCTTCAATATTCGAGTCTATACCTTCAGCAATAGTTTTTCCCAAAAACTGAATGGAGCCATCTGTTGGCTCATGAAGTCTAATCAAAGCTCTTCCTGTAGTTGTTTTTCCACAGCCTGATTCACCAACTAATCCAAAAATTTCACCCTTATAGATATCAAAATTTATACCATCAACAGCCTTAACTACTAACTTGTGTTTTCCAATACCTGATTTAAAGTGTACTTTAAGATCTCTAACACTTATTACAGGTACAGATTCAATTTGACTTCTTTCCATTTCTTTAATAAGATTCAAGCTGTTTTTCATAAGTAATCTGCTCCTTTTCCATTTCTTTTTTTAGCTCCATAGTCATTACTCTCATTCTTTCTATACGTTCAGTAATGATTGATGGCTTTTCAAGATTTGGACCATCTTTATGTAGAAGCCAAGTTGCAGCATAATGTGTATCAGATACTTTAAACATAGGTGGTTCTTCTTCCATATCTATTTGCATAGCAAACTCACTTCTTAAGGCGAAGGCATCACCTTTAGGTGGAAATCTCATATCTGGAGGGGTTCCAGGTATAGTAAGTAGTCTATCTTTAGATGTTAAGTCAGGCATAGATCCGAGTAATGCCCATGTATAAGGGTGCTTTGGATTGTAAAATACTTCCTCTGCTGTACCAATTTCTTGTATTTTCCCAGCGTACATAACTGCTATTCTATCTGCAAC
This sequence comes from uncultured Eubacteriales bacterium, assembly GCA_900551325.1. Classification (GTDB taxonomy): domain Bacteria; phylum Bacillota; class Clostridia; order Lachnospirales; family Cellulosilyticaceae; genus Holtiella. The sequence goes on from URVM01000002.1 coordinate 218,317, forward strand.
GTTTGCAACTACACCTAGGTCATGTGTTATAAAAATAACTGTTAAACTACGTTCCTCTTTTAACTTCTTTATAAGCTCTAGTATTTGAGCTTGAATGGTTACATCAAGTGCTGTTGTAGGTTCGTCACAAATTAAAATATCTGGATTAGAAGTTAAAACAATGGCAATAACAATACGTTGACGCATCCCACCTGAAAACTGAAATGGGTACTGGTTAAATCGTTTTTCTGGATCTGGAATCCCTACTTCACGCATGACTTCTATAGCTCTTTCTTTTGCCTCTTTTTTGGTCACTCTTCTAAGTCTTCTAAGTTCTTCCTTTTTACTCTCTAACTTTTCTTTTAATACCTCTGGCGCTAGACCTTCAGCATTTTTACGTATTTCTTCAAGTTCTTTTTCAAATTGAGCCTTTTCTTCTTTATAAGCTTTTATTACCACTTCTGTTGCGTTTTTCTTTGCAGTAACCATATTTTTCTTTGCTTCTGGCAACTGCTTTTTAAGCTTGGCAATTTGAGCTTTTAGTGCTTTACACACCTCTTTATCCTTTTTATTACTTTCAATTTTTTCTTTTGCAATTCGTATATCACGCTTGATTTCAGAGTATACGATTCTTTCTTTATTATAGAGCTTCTCAATTTTATTCTTAAGATGATCTCCATTAAGTAGTAAACCTTCTGTAATCTGCTTGCCAATTTTCATAATGGGATTCAAGCTAGATAGTGGATCTTGATAAATCATACCTATCTTTTTACCACGTATACTATGAAACTGCTCCTCTGTTATCTTGAGAAGGTCCTCTCCCTCATAAACGATTTTTCCACTTTCAATGATAGCATTTCCAGCTAGTATCCCCATAATAGCACGGGTTGTAACAGATTTACCTGAACCCGATTCACCAACGATAGCTAATGTCTCGCCTTCTGTAAGCTCAAAGCTTACATCCCTTACCGCTTTAACTGTTCCTGTAACTGTTCTAAATGAAATAGATAAATTTTCTACGCTTAACTTCTTCTTCATTATTCCTCCACCCCTCTCAATGATGGATTAAATGCATCCCTTAAGGCATTACCAAACATGTTAAATGTAATCATAAGTAGTGAAACAATTGTAGCTGGGAATATAGTCAGATAAGGATAATTTACTAAGAACGCTCTTGCATCTGATAGTAATACCCCTATAGATACCCCAGAAAAAGTAAAGCCTAAAATATTAAATGATTGCCCATGTCCAATCCCATAACCCAAATAGGATAAGGAAGCTTCTAAAAATATAGCTGCTGGTATTGAAAGTATACTTGAAGTAATAATAGTACCTATTCCATTTGGCAAAATATGTCTAAATATTAATCGAGAATCTTTGGCCCCCATTGTTCTAGAAGCTAAGACATACTCTCTTCCCTTATATCTATAAAACTGCATTCTAGTGACAGATTGTGTTTCCACCCATCCCGATATAATAAGCGTTAATATTAAAGTATTAATGCCTGGTTCAAATAAAACAACCATAATGGATAAAACAACTAACCAAGGAATTCTACCCATAAGTTCAGCAAAACGCTGCATTAATAAATCTGTCATTCCACCATAATAACCAGCAATAGCACCAAAGATAATACCAATAGACACATTAATAAAGGTAGCAACTAAACCAATGTACAATGATGTTCTTAAACCTACCCATACAAGTGAGAATAAATCTCTACCTGCTGCTGAAGTTCCAAACCAAAAGTATGGTAAATCCTTATACCCAAGGTATGCAGCATAATCAAGATATACTTCATATGAGGAATAAGCTGTACCGTCTACTGTAACTGTATCATTTTTCCTTACAACTTCGTGTATAGGGAACCCTTCGCTAAAATACCAACCGTCAGGATTATCAGGATTCGGAATCTGCTCTACATTACCTCCCCATTCTTCTAGTAATTTGTCGTATTCTGTTGATGGAAATGCCATCTCATGTGTTAAGTCAAAGGCTGCGATATATCTATTATATCTAAAGCTTGCAACGATCATCTCACCGTTTTGTCTCACATAAGTCCCCTTACCATCTACTAGCGTATAGTTAGATAGTTTATAGCCTTCATCAAACAAGATAGGTTCTTCACTGCTATCATCTAATACAGCAATACTGGTAATGGCTGCATAGGAACCTGCATTATCTGAACTATATCTAAGTTGTAGTTTAGATGCTACATCAGCATATAGTTCCTCATATAAATCAAATAATTTGATTTCATGTTTACCTGGCTGTGTAATAGTATCAATAACAGTATAGTCCCCTCCAAATTCAGTTTGAAGAAGTACTTCTATTTTCCCATTAGCACTGCTATCTAGTTCGAAAACATCTATTTCAATAGATGGATTATTCGCTTTTACTAAATTCAAGAATTCATCTGATTCTACAGTCATTGCATTAGAGTTATAATCCAATCTTAATACAGACTGACCATGTAATACTTGTGGAGATTTCTCTGAGCTTTTTATCACTTTATTAGTAAGGGTCTTTCTTACTACAGCTTTTTCGTTATAGTCCATAGGTAAATAAAGTCCCGTTTCTTCATCTTTCATCTCTACATTAACAGGTTTATCCTTTATAAGCACTGTTCCATCCATAACGCCAAACTTTTCAAGTATTGGCACTCTTGGTGGTAAAAACGCAATCTTTTCATTAAGCTTTACATACTCTTTTCCTACTAATCCAGGCATAAAGATAGAGCATAAAACTAAAATCAAAAGAATTGTAGATGCAGTTAAGTTTGTCTTATTCTTCTTAAATCGCATCCATACATCTTGGAGATAACTTATTGGCTTACCTTCTATTTTTTGATCATATATCTTTTTGTCTTTTTGTATAAACTCAAAACGTTCTTTAGGAATATTTTTATTTATAAGATCTTTTTGGGTATCCATTATCTTTTACCTCCCATTCTAATTCTAGGATCAATCAATCCATAGCATAAATCAACTAATAATACTGCTGTTAAACTAATGGCAGTATAAAAAGCTGTAGAACATAATAGAAGGTTGTAATCATAAGCATTTTTCGTAAGTGCTTTTATAAAGATAGTCCCTGTACCTGGTACAGAGTAAATACGTTCAATAATAACAGAACCAGATAAGATGCCAACAAAAGAAAAGATAATCCCTGGCACTAAAGGAACAAGTGAATTTCTTAATGCGTGTCGTATAACAGCTTGCTTTCTTGTTAATCCCTTTGTTCTAGCAAGTAATAAGAACTCTGATGTTAAAACTTCAGTAAGCTCTGCTCTTGTAACCCTTGTTAAAGATGCAATAGGCCCAAAAGTCATTGCTAGTACTGGTAGTATAAGCCCTCTAAGTCTAAGCCCAAGATCTGCATCTTTTGCTGGGAATATAGATGGAACCCACTCTAAATGATAGCCAAATCCCATAACAAGCATGATCATAATTACAAAACTAGGTATAGAAATCATAATCATTACAGCAAAAGAAATAAAGTTATCTGCAGGTTTATTCTTTTTTAATGCAGCAGTAATACCAAGCGTTAATCCTATAGGAATATAGAAAAATAACGCTATAATATTGATGATCATAGTCGTTGGTATTCTATCTTTTATTATATTGAAAACAGGTTTACCTGGTTCTACCTTAGTAGAGAGTCCCCAATCCCACTTTGTTATAATATTTTTTAGCCAAGCAAAGTATTGCCTACTTATTGAAATAGGTTCAAATGCACGAATAATCTCTTTGTTATCTTCGTAATAAGATCCTTTTATGGTAGTTGCTGTTGCAAGTTGATTTCTTATTTCTGCCTTTTCTTGTTCATCAGTTATAAGCCTAATTTCCATATATCCGTCAGACACTTGTTTATTAAAGTACATGGAACGTTCTTCCTTGGTTGTAGGCGGATAAGAAGGTGCCAGTTTTAATAGAACAAAGTTCATAGACACAATAGTAAGTAACATGATAAATATCCAAACCGTCCTAGTCGTTATGTATCTTAACATATTTTAATCATTCCCCTATGTGTTTGATTTGTAAAATCCATTTACATCCTCTCCTTAAATCTTATAATAGGAAGGATAGAAGAATAACTTCCATCCTTCCTATTTGAGAAACTTAATTTTTTAGGATATCTTACTCTTGTTCTTTTGCTTCTTCTTTTACTTCTTCTTTTACTTCTTTACCGTCTACTACTTTTACTTCTCCATTTAATGATGTAATTAAAGCATCATATGACCAAAGTTCTTTCACTAACTTACCATCAAAGTTTTCGTATGCAACATTCACTTCTGGAATAGAAGTATCTACACCCCAGTTTAATGTAAATCCACCTCTGTTATCTGAACAGAAAGTATCTAAGAATGAAGCTGCATCTAATGTTGAACCAGAAATACCTCCAATTGCAGTATCAAATTCACCAATCATCATATGATCATAGTAAATACCTGGGAATTCTTTTGGTAAAGTATCTACTGTTACTTTAATATTGTGTTTTGTACTATTAAATGCTGCTTCCATAGCATCCTTAATATAAGCAGCCATTAAAGCTTGTGTTTCACTACCACTAAAGTAGTAGAATTCGATTTTAATAGTATCACCACTCTTATACTTGCCATCAGCTACTAAAGCATCTAACGCCTTGTCATAGTATGCTTTTGCAGCATCTAAGTTATAACCATAAGTTGAAGGTGAAAGATCAGCACCTACTGATTTTCCTTGTGGTGTACTTCTATAAGTTTCACCTGTTTCAGCTTCTACTACATAAGCATCTGAGAAGAGATACATCATTGGTTGTGAAGTTTTCATAACTTCTGTAGCAAGTTTCTTTCTATCCATTGCATGGAATAAAGCTTTCTTAAAGTCTTGATTTGCAAGTATTGGTTCTGGTTCCCATGTACTTTCTGGGAATTTTGCCACTTGCCCTTCTTTTGAACCTGTACCATTAAGCATAATTCTAAATGTTGTTGCACCTGGAATATGCTTAAGACCTGGATGTGACTTATATTCTTCATAATTAGTTGCTGGTAAGCCTACAGCATCCAATTTTCCTGCTATGAACTCTTGGAAACGCATTTCTGCATCTGCAATAACTGTCATAGTTCTACCTGTATAGAAATATTTATTTGCATCGTGGAACTTATCATTTTTCTTAAATCTTATAATCTTATCGCTTTCATAGTAATCTACATAGTAAACACCATGATATGCAATTGACTTTTCATCAACACCAAATTGATCTCCTAAAGCATTGTATAACTCCATATGAATTGGTGTTGTTACAAATGAACTTAAGAAGTACTTCACATTCCACTGTGATTGATCATCTACAAACTCAAATTGGAGAGTACTGTCATCAATTAACTTGATACCAACATCTTCCCATTTAACTAATCCATCAACAAACTCTTGAGCATTTACAACTTTACTGCTACTTGTACAGAAGTCTCCACCACCACTTATAGCTCTAAACCATTTTTGTTCAAGTGCAACCTTATAGGTTTCATAGAAGTCAGTTGCAGTAATCTTCATATCTGTTATCTTTGATGTATCAGTCTTTGGATTAAATTTCCACTCAAGACCATCTTTTATTTTAATTTGCCATTTCTTTGATACTAATTTACCACTTTCTAATTTACGACCCTCTACTGCTATTGGATCCTCAGATGCCATTGAAGGATTTAAAGCATATCCTGTCTTATCTGCATTAAATTCATATGCATATAAAGAATCATAATAGTGAGTCATAACATCAGAAGTAGTCGAATCATCATATTTCCATTGATTCCAAGCAGAAGGGTTTTGACCAATAGCCTCTCTCAAAGTAAATTCTCCTGCTTTTCCTGGCTTACCATCTTCCATAACTACTTTACTATCATCAGCAGACATAGTTGAGACAGATGTACCATAACCCATAATTGGTACATAATCTTTTACCGCAAGTTGCATTCTTCCAGAATAAAGAGCATATTGTGCATTTGCAAAAACTGGTACACCAGCAAACTGGTTATGTAACAGATAGTCTTCAGCAACTGCCATTAAAGTATTTCTAAGCTTAGCATCTGCAAACTTAAAGTTGTAAGTACCATTTGCTACAGTAGCTTGAACAGGTGTTACTGTTACAACACGTTTTACAGATACATTAGTACCTTTTAAAGAATAGGTTAATTCATAATCTCCAGCCTTTAATGTATTGACTTCACCTTTAACTTCAATATCAGCAGTTAAATCTTTCCCATCTGCTCCTTGTGCCGCTACCCCTGCAAGTGGATCAAATACAGTAAGTTCCGCTATAGAAACATTTTCTGCACCTGTAATAGTCCCTTTAACAGCTTCTTCGCTCTTTTCTCCTTGCTTATTGATTTCCTTGTCGTTTCCATTTGCACCGTTATTACTACATCCTGTAAGCGAACTTATCCCCATCATCGAAGCAAGTAACCACATGCAAAGTTTTGAACCTTTTCTTTTCATACTATCTCCCCTTCTTTTTAATATTTTTAGTTGCATTATTCCACAACTATTTAAAGATTTATTATATAATGCTTTCAACATGAAGTACCTTCAAATAAGTTCATATTATTTCCACAAAATCGAAAGCAAAATATACATTGTTTAAAATAATTTACTTTAATTAAATTTTTATTAATTATTTAATAAATTGTATCACTTATAATGTGATAAATCAATTTATTAAATAATTTTTATTTTTAAAACTATTCAATCATTGTATACTTTGTCATCTTTATCAAATTTCAATCATAATCTATTGTTTGTTTTTAATAACTATATTTAGATTTTTAAAGAAATAATATGAATACTTATATGCTTTTATACCTATTATGTCATACTTAACTTTTATATTTATGTAATTTAGAGATACAGTAAAAAAAAGACTTTCCAACCTATGATTTTACTCTAGGCTAAAAAGTCTTTTAAAAAATTATATTTGAACAATACATACTATTAAACATCATATTGCATTTGTCTTTTTGCACTCTCTAATAACTCTATAGGACTTTCCATAGAAGAATTGTATAGGCTCTGCCCAATAACTAAATCTATCTTTATAGGCCTACCTTTTTTACGCCCTTCTACATGAAGCTGATTTACTTTATCTCTTACTCGTTGATTCACCTGAATCATCCCTTGTTCGTGATTTGTAATCATCAAAATTCCCCATAGAGCTTTTTCGCGATCAATAATATAAACTATATCTTCTTTTCTCATACTTACTTCTAATATGTTAGATATATCCCCTATAATCTGCTGCATCTTTTCATTTCCTATCATACGTTTTATCTCTCCAGGATACTTTAACCCTACTACCATGAATACTAACTCATGTTCATATCTTTGGGCTATATTCATATAGGCCAAAGTATCGTACATAAATGCTGTATGGTTTTTTAATCCCGTCTGTTCATCTAATGTAATGAGTTCTTTTACTTGTTGTTCTAGTACTCCATTTGTTTTTTGTAGTTGAACCACTTTATTAGTAAAGTTTCCTAGGGTTATTACAAATAAAGGTAACATTATTATCCAGAAATAAATAACTTCTTTAATAGGAATTGATTTGGTCAAACTCATATATAAATAAAGGGATAACACAATAAAATCAATACTTATTGCAATCATTAATCCTGTTGTTAAACTTGTAAAATAAGTAAATATACATATAAAAAATATACCACCTAAAACTAAAATGTGAATCTCCTTATATGCAGGTGTCTCAACAACAAATATTATGCTAATAAATACGAGAAATAAAAATGCCATAAGGAAAAAGTCTGCTAGTAAGCTTTCATTATTATTTCTCATCTTTTCCCTCCTTTTCTATGCTTATTAATGAGTAACACACTCATTAAAGCTAGTAAAGTACCCACTACTAATATAGCACTACCCAAAGGTATTAAATCTTCTCTTTCACTCATTGTTTCTTTAAAATCAAATTGATTTATAGGATCTTTTTTAAATCTATAAGCAGTGACTATTTCCTCATTGGCTATATAACTATCTCCGTAAATATGCCATAGCCCTTCTAATGTTCCTAAGTAAGAGGCGGCCTCTAACATACCTTTTTCATTTACTCCACTAATAACTAATAAGGCTCGTCCATCATTAGTGTAAGGAGATGCTAAAAGTTGTGATGTACCTAAAGTCTTACTATATTCAGGCTCTAAATTCTGCTTTTCATTAGATAGTAATGTCTCTCCATCTTGACTAAACTTGAAAAATAGCCCCTCATTTAAATCTTGTATCATTTTATTATCTTTAAATGTTCCTACTACAATTAGATTATCTTCACTTAAATCTGTAGAATTAGAAACTCTTGTTACTTCTAGGCTTCCTGTATTATCCTTAACAAATCTTCCTAATGTCAAAACTAAAGATCTTAATAGTTCATATTCCGTTTTTCCTATTTCATCAGGTATGACTATATTTACTTGATTAAACTGATGATCACTTACAAAAGGTGCTGGATAATGTTCAAACTTTAGATTAGAATTTTGTTTTGTATTTAGTTTTAACATACTTTCATTAGATACGAAGGCCCAAGGTGTCTCCCCTTGTCTTAAGGTACACCATAAATCATTAATCTCTAAATCAAAGGCTACCTTTACATTGAATCCTCCTGCTATCTTAATATCTAATGGAATATCTAAAATAAGCTCATCTTCATTAGCTTGTGCTAAACTTAATTTTTTACTTCCTACAGGATAATCGTTAATATAAACTGTCACAAGAGAACGCTCAAAATCTAGGTTTTCTGAATATCTCATCTTCAAATAGATTTGACTTGAATCCGTTAATATACGATTCTTAGGTAAATCAACATAGAATTCCGTAGCTCTTCTAAAAGCCCCTTTAACATAGCTGCCCTCTTGGGTCAGTCCATAATATTGAAAATCTTTTTCTAATCTATTTGCTACATCATCTAATGGTTTAACCCACTTTTCTTTGTCTTTTAATTGACTCATCAGATCAGGATTACCCATTAGTTGACCTATTTTTGTAAGAGCTTCTGGTTCATCTCCTACAATTAATAGAATATGCTTATTGGTTTGCAGATTGATTAATTTCATTAAGCCTGCCTGCTTAGCTTCTTCTAACTCCCTACTTTCTAACAAATCCTTAAATTGTGAAGGCAACTCTGCTAGTGTAGACACATAAATAACAAATTCCTTATCCTCTAGTTCATCTAAATCTCTAACTTCTTCAAACTCTATCTGATTATAATTCAAGGTAGCTCTTGGTGCTAAACCAGCTAAGGTGTTTAATGCAACAGATAGTGTATGATCACTTGGATGAGAGGGCACTGCTACTAAACTCTTTTCATATTCTAAACTATAAATAGATGTGATTGCTTTATAAAAATCTGCAATATTTTGGATTTGTGTAGTAGGTTTATATTTTACTTCTACCACACTTTCTTTATAAATATTCATCCAGTTAGCCGCAGCTACATCATCCACGCAAGGTAATCCTTCTTCTGTACGTATATAATTCTCTAGCGTTATTGTATTAGTCCCTTCTTTTAAATACTCCTTAGGGATGGTTATTTGAAGCTGTTGCCTTGATTTATTACCATACTTTAGCCTTTCACTATAAAATCTTGTCCCATTAATGGATAATGTCATATGAGACAAATACTCATCTGCTAAAGGTGTAATACTATAATTTAAAGTCATTACACATTCCTTAATATTCCACTCATCTATAGAGAACGTTTCATGAATTTCTGAAAATACTCCCTGTATATCATAATCCTTTTTAAATTCTTCCTCATGTATATAATAGTTATTCTTATTAACTTGTATAACTTGATTATCTATAGGTGTCCCTTGAACTACAAATGTTTGAATCACTGTAATTAATATTAAACATATGCTCAATAATCTTTTTATACCCATGAATTGTTTTATCATTTGTACTCTACTACTTCCTTTCATTACTTTCTTTCCATTACTACATCTCAAAACGTTCTGTTTTGTACCAAGTAACTTCTTTTTTTAGAATTACATCTCTTATATACATAATAAATCCATATATTGCCACAACCATCCACATCTTGCAATAAATAAAATACATGAGAATAATAACACCTATATTACTTAAATTCATCTCACCTTTTTCAGTGGTTAGTGAAATATATGTACCTACTATAAATAAAATAAACGCCATTAACCATAAAATGGTACTAAAACTTGCCATATTAACTGTGAGCAGGCCTATTACATTAAATATAAGAACCATATCTGATAATACAAGAGAACTTAATAATAGAAAATATATTGCTAAAAAATACAAAATATCTATCCTTACTTTTTTAGCCTCTGAATCTAAGAGCATTGGAATATTTTTAATTAATACATATATATTTCCTTTTACCCATCTTGTTCTTTGCTTAAACCATACTTTTAAAGTTTGAGGTTCTTGCTCCCATGTGACTGCTTGTGGTAAAAACTTAATTAAATATCCCATTTTATATATTCTAAAGCTAATCTCTGTATCCTCCGCTATAGCTTTTACATCCCATCCACCAATAGCTTCTATAATTGAACGTCTCATAATAAAATTGGTTCCAGGTATTGTGCATAGCTTAAATAATTGCCATCTTCCCGCTTGAGCCATCCATTGAAAGGATAAGGTTTCTATATTGATAAAACGGGTTAAAAGATTTACATTTTTGTTGCGCGTTCTAAACTTTCCTACTACAGCTCCTAATTTAGGATTTTGTACAATCTCACTTACTAAATACAATAAAGCATTTTTCTCTGGTGTATTATCTGCATCATAGATAGCAATATATTCTCCTTTACAGGATTCAAATCCAATATTTAAAGCATTAGACTTTCCTTTTCCACCTATAACTGCATCCGTATTAATAATGTGTAGATTACGACCTGGATAACGCTTTTGTAAATTTGCCAATAACTCTTCACTATTATCCGTAGAATTATCATTAATTACAATAATTTCATAACGATCCTTTGGATAATTTAAAGCAAGTAAAGATTCAACTGTTCGTACAATAACTATCCCTTCATTGTGTGCTGGTACCATAATAGACACCATAGGATAAGCTTCTAAACCTTCAAAAGTTTCTCTTTCTGTTTTTATATAGTATATATATCCTGCTACTATAAGAATAATATTTACCAATAACAACAGCCAGATACATGTAATTGCTACTATAATTAATTGGTTCATTACTTTTTCTCCTTGGCTTCTGTCTTATAAAATTTTTCTTTGTATAGGAGATGTCCTACTATAATCCCTATTCCAAGTATACATATACTTATGCTCACTACAACTAACAGTATTTTGTTTCCTATAGTAAAAAACTTGCTATAGCCCTCCTCTTGCCCTTCTTGAGTATCTATATCTTGTAACCATTCTTCCTTACCTGAATAAATTCTATATCCTTCTTCCTCACCAAAAGATGATAATCTTAACCATTTATCATTTATCCACTCTACTATTGCCAATATTTCTTCTTGGCTAGCAGGCAAGTCATATTCAACGACTAGGTCTACTCCTAGATTTGGAAAAGGTTTTTGATTAACCTCTAGTCTCTCCAGTGTTTTAAAGTCTATCCGATAAATGTCTTCTGGTAGCTGTCTTAAAAAGATTCCTTCTTTACTTAATGCTTGTTTAACTTGTTCATCAGTACTTCTTTGTTCCTCATCTGTATTTTCATCTAGACTTGGCATACAAATAGTCCCACCTTTAGATTGTAAATAGTAGAGGACTTGTGTGTAGTTCTTAAATTGTGTCTCTTCTACAGCTTCCACCTTGGAGCTTACTTCCACTATAAAAGGGATACCATGTTTATCAAAAATTTCTCCCATGTCACACAATCTAGCTAAATCAGATAGAGGTGAAATATTCTTAATCCCGATATACATCTTCCCTTTAGCGTCTTGAGTAATACTTTCTTGTAAAATATCTACAGTATTCTCTACTGTCTTTCCAAAGCAGAGTACAGGTATAAGTAAAAATGTACCTATTATCCGTATGATTACCCTCTTCATCCTCTACTCCTTTCTATAAGCTAGTAATGCCATTAAATTATCAAAAGAATATACCTCTAAATTGGACTCATTTCCAAATGCACCATAGATTTTACTTTCACTATTTAATACTTGCCATTTACTCATTTGGGCAATACTTTCTTCATAAAATTCCTTGTCCCCTATCTCACTAGCTATCATGGCACAAATAGCATAAAGTGCTGTAGACTGTATCTCTGTTACAGGCTCACCTTCTAATGAATAATGAGTATATAAATTCCCTTGAGCTACTCTTTCTCTTAGAAAGTTCACAGCTTCTTTCGCATCATAATCTGCCTCTACTAAATGTAGAACTGTAAGACTTGCTTCTACCATATTAATAGATTCTCCAACTTCATATTGGTTAGTTGTATAGTTATATCTGGTCTTAAACATAGGAAAATGGTCCCCTATATACCCCTCTTCAACTATTTTTCCTGCCTCTTCTTTTACATCTTTCCATCTTAAATCATATTCACTCAACTTGCTTAAAGTATTTAAGTCTATATAACATAAAGTTATAAACTCATTTCCCATTTCCAGTTCCCAGTCATAAAAATCATAAAGCTTATTGTCTCTTACATTTGTCTCATAGAGCCTATTACTCCACTTTTTAGCTAAACGTGTATACTTCTTACTTTCAAATACTTCTCCCCCCTCTAATAAAGCGTCTATTATTCTTAAATCATCTATAAGTGCGTTTATATTCCAAGCCTGTCCTGTATTAGGAGTATATCTATAACTAAGTCCTTCTTTTTGATTCATCACTTTCTTTACAAAGTTCAATAATTTATCATAGTTTTCTTGATCTCTCATCTCAAGAAAATACTGCATTCCTAGTCCTTGTGACTCACTAAGTACCTCATTTCCTCTAGCCCACTCTAATTCATATGAGCGCTGTATATAATTAGATTTTATACCTCCATCTTGCTGAATCATTTGACTTACAAGAAATTCATAACATAGTTTCTCTCTTCCTAATGTCTCCTCTACTTCTTTCTTTTTACAACTACTTAGAACTACTACAAGTATGAAACAAATTATAATATATTTAATTATTCTTTTTCTCTTCATCATTTGCTACTACCATTCTTATTATTTATCTTTTAATGTATAACTGTACATACTATTTAAGCTATTTATTACAATTATAACATTAATTTGCGAAACTTAAATTTTACCTTCTATAAAATTACTCTACTTTTTATTTTACATGACACATTATATTACTTTATTTATAACATGCATATACTCTATTAATTGGAAATTCCATATTTTATCTAAATACTAAAAAACTTCCTATGTCTCAAATACATAGGAAGTTTCTAATTATAATTTCATTAAATATTGCCCAATCTCATAGCTCAGCTTAAGTGCTGTTGGAATGAGTTCATCTGGTAAACGGTTTGCATAGTTATGAGCTTCAAAACAAAAATCACCTTTATAGTCAATTTGTTTTAAAGTCCTTACAACTGCTTTCCAGTCTACTTTACCAAATAGTGGCATCACATGCATTAAATCATGATCAAAGGCACTGTGTGTATCTGAAACATGTGTTGCTTTTAAATAAGGTGCAATGTGTAAAAGAGATTTTACTTGATCTTGTTGCATAATATCTGCATGTTCAAAATCCCAGCAAATTCCCATACGCTTATCATTAAAGGCCTCAACAAAGTCTACTAACTCCTCTGTTGTTACACCGAATTTTCTATGTGGTGCAATACCAATATCAACCATATTTTCTACAGCTAATTCCATATCATATTTTGTACTCACTTCTAAGAGCGCTTTAAAATATTCAATATTTTTTTCTCTTGAAGTCTTTACTAAAGTATTGCTGGTAAAATCAGTGTCTGGATGAGATACACAAAGCTTTGAGCCTACTATAGCACAACAGCGAAGTGATCTTTCTACAAGTTCTTGATGACGTTTATATTCTTCTTCTGATAATCTATGGTTTAAGAAGTTAAATGTATAGGCATGACATTGACCAAATGTAACACCTAATTTGGCAGCTTCATTGGCAACAGAGTAAATCCACTCTTCCCATTTATCTGTTATAAATGGTGAATGAGGTAAAGACCAATCATAAAAACTAATATCAAAACGGTCAAACCCTGCTGCACTTGCTAATTGTAAAGTCTTCTCTAAAGTAAAAACTTCACCACTTGGACGTTCACAAACAATATTAGATGATGTTGCTAATTTCATGCGAAAAATACCCTTTCTAATAATAACTGAATATATCTTTCAAAGTTAAAGGTTTTGGCAACTTCTAAGTGCACAATATCTGGATGCGCCTTAAATGTAATCGTATCTTGGTTTAGCTCTTTCTCACAATCTATACAAATAGTACCTGTTTCAAAGGTAGCTATTGTAGGATCTACTACATAGGCCATTGGTATGGCATCTACTAAGAGGCTATAAGGCTTCAATCCTGTCTTAAGATTAAAGTCAATGGCTTGTTTTAAAAAGTCAAGTCTAGAGCTATGTTCGGCTATTTCTATAATCCTATCTACCATGTCATTGTGTAATTGTGATGTAACATCTAAGCCTAATGCTTTAAATTGTACACCTGATTCTATAACAATTTCAAAAGCCTCTGGGTCTACAAGTACATTCCACTCACATCTTGGTCTACCTGTAAACGCTTCTCCTAAAACTTGATAGAATCCAGCCATAGTCACTACACTTACTTTGCTCCACTCTAAGTGTGGTGCTTTCTTGATGGCACTTGCAAGATTTGTCATTGGTGCTATTGAAACGATTTGAATAGTATTATATTTCTCGATTGATTCTATAATGAAGTCAATTGCATTTTTATCTTGTACCTGAATTGTTGGCATAGGTAAACTGCTTCCACCTAGTCCATCCATACCACAATAGGTATCACTAAATTTGAGTACTCGCTTAAGTGGCTGGGATGCCCCTTCATAAACAGGTATATGTTTTTTATCACATAGTTCTAAAATTCTAAGTGCATTTTTTGAACACACATAATTTTGTGCATTACCTGCTACTGTAGTAATTCCAAGCAATTCTATTTCATTTGAATGAAGTGCCAACATAATAGCAATGGCATCATCAATTCCTGGATCACAATCTATAATTATTTTTTTCATCATTTTCCCTTAAACTAACAGATACAAGTGCCGAGGCACTTGCATCTGTGATTTTTATTCTTCTATTGGATTTGCACGATAGTAATCATTGATTGCTTGTGCAGTACCTTCTACAATCGTTGTATAAGTTTGATCTTTATTAGCAGCACCTGTTCCAAATGCCATCATTGCATCTTTAATAACTGTTCCAACTGTGCTTGAGTTTGGACAGAATGATGGAACAATAGTTGCTGGTGTATTTTGTAAAGTTTCAAGTGGTGCATTAAGAAGTGGTTGCTTTTCAATTGCTGCTTTATAAGCATCAAGTTCTACTGTTTTTGTATTAACTGGTACATATCCTGTTCCATCTAACCACATTACTTGTGCTTCTGGTGAAATCATGAATTGTACAAATTCCCATGCAGCAGCTTTTTTAGCTTCATCATCTCTATCTAACATATAAAGACCTGATCCACTTGGGTAAGCACCACCTACATCATTTGCATTTACTGTTGGGATTGGTGCTACTCCCCACTCAAAGCTATCGCCTACTAAGTCAGCAATTGTTTGAATACGTGAGCTTGTCATAATAACCATTGCATGCATACCTGTTGCAAATTCTTCATTGATACTATCACGTGTTGCTTTATAAGCACCTGATTGGATTACTTTATCCCACTCTGTTAAGAAGTTCATTAAAGTTCCATTTTTATCTGCTTCAAGTTCTGTCATATGCCCTTCATGACCACTTGCATTATTTCCAAAGTAGCTTCCATCAGCCCCTTGTGTTGCAATCCAGTTTTCAAGTTCAAATTGATCTACTCTTACGTTAAGACCAAATTCAGCATCTGTCTTTTCCACAAGTGTAGGCATGATATTTGCCATTTCTTCAATTGTTTCAGGTACCTTAGTAATACCTGCTTCATCAAAGTATGTTTTGTTATAGTAAAGCATAAGTGCTGATGCAGCATATGGTACACCTATCATTTTTCCATCAATAGTATGAGAAGACACTGCATTAGGAATTAAATCTTCTTTTTTTACTAATGAGTTTTCAGATGTAATATAATCTTCAGCCCATACAGTACGTTTATAATCACGAATTAAACTTACACTTTCTCCATAAAGTTGGATAACATCTGGCATATTTTTTACGTCATCTGTTGACATTGCAGCTGTTAAACCTTCTGTCCCTGGCCAGTTTTGGAAAACTGGTGTTACTGTAATATTTTTTTCCTTACCTACAGTAGTATTAAATGCCTCTACTTGTTTATTAAGGATTTCACCAAATATACCATCCATAGAATGCCAGAAAGTAATTTCTGTAGTACCTGAATTTGTACCTTCTGTTGTTTCAGGAGTTGCTGTTTTGGCATTTCCACAAGCTGTTGTTGTAAACATCATTGTTGCCGCAAGACCCATAGCTAGTATTTTTTTAAGCTTCATGTTTGTGTCCCCTTTCGGTTTTCATATTCTATTCTTTAACAGCACCTGACATCATCCCTGCCACAATTTTTCTTTGGAAAAGGACAAATACAAGTACTGTAGGAATTAATGTAACAACTACACCTGCCATAACAGGTCCAAATATTGCTGATTCTCTATCTTTAAGCATTGTAATACCAACTTGAATAGTTCTCATTTCATTTTGGTTAGCTACAAGCATTGGCCATACATATTGATTCCATACATTAACAAATGATGAAATAAACACTGTTACAAGAATCGGTTTTGATACTGGAAGTAATATTGTAAAGAAAAATCTTACATTACCACAACCATCCATATGAGCTGCTTCTTTTAAAGATTTTGAGAAAGTTAAGAAACTCTGTCTCATTAAAAAGATATTTGCAGCTGATACAAGGAATATTGAGCACATTCCAATATAAGTATTAATTAAACCTAGCTTTGATATAGTTGAGAAATTAGATACGATTAATACATCTGGTGGCACCATAATAGTTGCCATTGTTAATGCAAAAAGTACTTTTTTACCTTTAAATTCAAAAAAGGCAAAGCTAAATCCTGCCATAGTTGCGAGAATTACCCTAGATACACTTGATATAGTTGCAATCACTAAAGAGTTCCACATATAACGTACTAAGGGTGTTCTTGTAAACGCTGTAGCATAGTTATCAAATGTTACTTTAGGTGGCAATAAGTTTGGCGGATTAGAGAGTACATCTCTTTGTTCCATTAAGGATACTGAGAATGCATAAAATATAGGGAACAAAATAATTAATGCTAAAAATATACAAAGGAGTTGGATTAATATATCACTAATTTTTTTGGTTCTCACTGATAATGCACCCCTTTCTTCTCCCAAGCAAAACCTAACATTGTTACAATAAATGTCATAACGAATGCAATGATTGCTGCTGGGTTAGCATTTGTATAGTTTCCTGTTGCAGCTAACTGCTTATAGATATACTGCATAATAGTCTGAGTTGCTCCGAATGGACCACCATCTGTTAGTACATTGACTAAACTCATCATCATCATACTATATGCTAAATCTGTTATGATAAGATAAAACATAGTTGGTGAAGTAATTGGTAAATAAATACTAATTAACTTTCTAAAAGGTGTTGCACCCTCAAGATCTGCACTTTCTATTAAATCTTCTGGCACACTTCTTACTGCTGATAACATAAAGATAAATGCATATCCTGTTGATAACCATATTTGAATAATCCCAATAGCTATTAAGGCTACTTTAGGATCTGTTAACCAGTTTACATCTATTCCAAAAAATCCATTAATAAAACCTAAAGAAGGTACATAAAGAAGTTGGAAGATCATAGCTGTAACAGAGGATGCCATTGCCATTGGAATAGCAAAACTTGTTTCATAAAATGCAGAAGTTTTACGTTTTTTATTTGCTAATAGAGCAAGTAAAAAACCTAATACTTTAGATATAGGCACTGTCAATATAACAAACCATATTGTATTAAAAATAGCTTGTACAAACTTTTCATCAGAAAGAATATATGCGTAGTTTTCGAATCCTACAAACTTCTTTACATTTCCTAATGAATCTACAATAAAAAAGCTCTTAAAAATAGTTTCAATAAATGGATAAAACGTAAAAGCACCAAATAAAATGAATGCTGGAGCTAACCACAGGTACGGTTCTATCGTCTTAATGAAACCCTTCTCTTTTTTCATGTTTAACATTCTAGATTCTCCTTAAATTGCTTTTTCAAATAAAATTTATTTACAGCCTCTAAAACACCTGCAGAATTTTCATTTTCACAAACGTAGTATGCATGTTTCTTTAATTCTTCATTCGCATTTCCTACTGCTATCCCTTTTCCAACCTGCTGAATCATCTCCATATCATTTCTTGCATCACCAAGTGCCATTACATTTTCAAGTTCTACTTGTAAGGACCTGGCAACTTTTAAAATCCCTTTTGCCTTAGTTGAATCCTTTGTCATAATATCTGCTGATCTTGCATCATATCTTACAATATTTAAATGTTCTTTATAAGGTTCAAGATGCTTCAATACCTCATCAATTCTCCCTGGTTTTTGTGGATCGATTAACAATAACTTTTGTATTTTTAAGTCTTTCCATTCACTTTCTAGTGGAATATGAAAACGATTATATCTACCAAATTTTTCAATCTGGTTTTGTATGTATGCGTTATGTCTATAGGCTGTATCCATTAGACCGTCACTTGTTACAATAACCATATCCATACGATCTGCACAAAGCATAGCCTCTTTTAACATGAATGGATCTATTAGATTACTCCAAATCAATTCTCCATTCTTCACTCCTCCAGCACCATTATTTACAACAACAGGTAGCTGAATATCAAAATGTTCTATAAACATCTTTAATTCCTTATAACATCTTCCCGATGCAATAGTAAAAGGTATTTTATTTGTTCTTACAATATCACTAAGTTCATTAAATGCTTGAGATATTTCTTCTGTCTTATCAATTAATGTACCATCTACATCACTAATGATTAATTTAGTATCCATTGTTTTCTCCCTATTTATGTAATCTAGGCAAATGTTCTTATCTTTAGTCCTTTAACATCTGAACACTCATAATCCTCACAGTATTCCATAACCATACCTTGTTGACTATAAGTTGTTCTCCTGATAAATAATACAGGGCTACCTTTCTCAATTTCTAAATCCTGTGCTATATGATCTGGACAGATGACAGCACGGACCTCTTCATCTGAATATTGAGGAATTAGGCCTGCTTTTTCTCTTAGTAACTTAAATAAAAATGAAGTGCTCATATCTTCTTTACTAAAATCAACATTTTCAATAAGCTTCTTATTTAAATAACTAATCTGGTAGTTCTCTGGAATACCATTAACTAAACGGACCCTTTTAAGGCATATAACAGCTTCTTCTAACTCTATCGCAAGTTGCCTTGCCACACGTTTACTAGCCGTACACTCATATAATGCAATAATTTTTGATGTAAGCTTTTGTGACTTAACACGTTCTGATTCACTAAAAGAAAGCTTTCTTCCAGTTCTTCCTTTACTCGTTCCTTGTTCACTTACAAAAGTCCCTTTACCTTTCACAGTAAAAAGCACCTTTTTATCCACCAATTCATCAATTGCCTTACGTACAGTTGCACGACTTACATTAAACTTTTTAGCATACACTTCCTGCCCTTCTATCATTTCCCCTGGTTGGTACACTCCTGTTAAAATATCTTGAACGATATCTTCACGAATTGCTTTATATAGTGCCATGCTTTCCCCTTCTTCCATTCAAAATAATCCCATGGCACGCCATGTTGCCCTAAAATATATAGAGCATTTCATATTATGCTCCATATTTCGCTTCATTATGGCATGCCATGTTGCTCTAAAAAATTTTTGAATTACTGTATGAATTTTAACCTTTTCGAGTATATCATTTCTTTAATATATGTGTCAAGTTAACATTTTCCATACAAGAAAAGCTGCCTTAAAGTATAAGCAAGACAAATCCTAAGGGGTAAGCCTATACTTTTGGCAGCTTTTTCATTAACTTATTTTTTCATTTCCCAAGCTAAATCCCAAAATCTCATTTCATAGCGAGAACAGTTAATAAAAATATCCTCTAAATGTTTTAGTTGCTTTTCGTTATAATCTTTAGTTAATCTATCAAGGGTATCCATCAAAATCATATTCTCTTCATGGTAAGCTTCTGAAGCGTACCCCTGAACCCAGTTTCCATAGAAAGAATGATTAGTAGCACTAGGGTTATTTTTGACAATATTTCTTGCAATAACTTCATAACTATATGCACAAGATAAAATAGCTGTTAATATTTCAGCTTCACCTTCTTCATAAGCTATGCGAAGCATATAAGAAGTATAAGATAAGTTATCAAGAGCTACAGGTGTCTGATCAAGTTCTTCTTGACTAATGCCAAATATCCCCATATAACCTTTATGAATATCCATTTCACTATCTGCTAGTAGATGTACATAAGATGAGAATAACTGCATAATATCTAGACTTTTGGCTTTGGCAATACCAATAGCAAATACTTTAGTGTATTCAATTAAGTACAGAAAGTCCTGTATGATATAATACTTAAATTTCTCCTTATCAAGGGTAGCGTCCTGTATCCCGCATACAAATGGATGCTTGTTATAGTCCTCCCATATATTTTTCGTTGCTTCAAGAAGCCTTTCGGTAGTTTTCATAGTATTTCTCCTCATTCTATTTTTATTATTTTAAGCTTTCTATGGAAGCATATCTAAAAGCATGATTCATTGGTCCACTTCCAGCACCAAGATCAAGCATCGCTGCTAAAGCACCTGAAATATAAGCTTTTGCATTTTCAACAGCAGTAAATAAATCTTGCCCTTTTGCTAAATTTGATGCAATGGCACTTGAGAGGGTACATCCTGTTCCATGTGTATTCGGATTATCAATTCGCTTCCCCTTAAACCAACGATATTCACCTGATGCGAAAAGTAGATCATTGGCATCATTTAAATTATGTCCCCCCTTACAAAGAACAGAACATTGGTAAGTTTCACTTATATATGCTGCCGCCTCTATCATATCCTCAGCACTTGTAATTGCCATCCCTGATAGTACTTCAGCTTCTGGAATATTCGGTGTTACAAGGGTAGCAAGAGGTAATAATTTTTCTTTCATAGTATGGATAGCATCATCACAAATGAGTTTAGATCCACTAGTTGCCACCATTACAGGATCTACTACAACATTTTCAGCCTTGTACTGGGCTAGTTTATCAGCAATGACTAAAATAAGCTCCTTTGAAGATACCATCCCTATTTTCACAGCATGTGGACGAATATCTGTAAATACACTATCAATTTGCATACCCAGAAATTCTGGTGTTATTTCATAAATTCCTTGAACACCTAAGGTGTTTTGCGCAGTGAGTGCTGTAATAGCACTCATAGCAAACACACCATGAGTCGTCATAGTCTTAATATCTGCTTGAATACCTGCTCCCCCGCTAGGATCACTTCCCGCTATTGTAAGTGCTGTTTTCATACTCTACTTCCCTCCATTTTTCTAAATTCTTTATGTAATAATCTTATTTTCCTTGTACCATTTCTTTCGCAAGTGCACGTAAAGTGGCACACTCTAATTCAATATTTTCTACTGCAAAAATAGCAGATACAAGAGCTACACCATCTACGCCTGTCCCTGAAAGCTCTAATATATTAGATTGATTAATGCCTCCAATGGCAACTACAGGAATAGATGTGGTTTCACAAATTTCTTTCAAGGTTTTATGGCATACTGAATGAGCATCTAGTTTGGTCGTTGTTGTAAATACTGCACCTACACCTAGATAATCTGCTCCAGCTTTTTCAGCTTCAAGTGCCTGTTCTACTGTTTGAACAGAAACGCCAATCATCATATCTTCTCCTACTAAAGCACGGACATTTCCAGCTTCCATATCCTTTTGTCCAACATGGATACCATCCGCTCCACATTTAATAGCAATTTCTACATGGTCATTGATAATAAATGGCACATTATATTTGGAGCAAAGTGCTTTCATTTCTATTGCCTCTCTAAGAAAGGCTTCCTTATCTAACTCCTTTTCTCGAAGCTGAATACAAGTAGCTCCACCTTTAATGGCAGCTTCCACTTGTTCAAGTAAAGTCATATCACCTGTCCACTTACGGTCTGTTACAGCATAGAGTAGCATTGTTTCTTTTTTACACTTCATATTCTTTACCTCTTAATTTTATTTTTCCAATCTAATGTATTTCATATTTTGCACAGCGTTCAAGTTCTTCCCCGTTAAGATTGTAGATGGCATCAATAATATAGTTTCTATAAGTTGCATTGCCATCCTCCGTAGATAAACGCTTGTAAGCTTTTTCTCCACAAATGCCCATAGCACAAATGGCTGCCACTGTTGCTTCCATTGGTGTAGTAGGATTAGCAGTTATATAAGCAGTAATAAGCGCTGAAAGTTGGCACCCTGTTCCTGTAATATTACTCATCATAGGATGTCCATTGAAAATACAATAGGCCTTTTCACTATTTGCCACAATGTCAATGGCACCTGTAATAGCCACTATAGTACCTGTCTTTTTAGCAAAGGTCTTTGCAAATAAAACTGCCTGTTCTAACGTGTCTTTTGTCACACTATCACTTATGTCTGCGTCTACACCTCTAGTGGTGCCTACGCCAAGCGCAAGGGTCTTAATTTCAGAGATATTCCCCCTAATAACAGTAAATTTCACTTCACTCAAAAGATTATTTGCTTTTTTAGTTCTTAAAGTGGATGCCCCTGCACCTACAGGGTCAAGTACAACAGGATGTCTAAGTTCATTAGCTTTTTTCCCTGCTAGGAGCATGGCTGGAATGGTACGACTATTTAGAGTGCCTATATTAATATTGAGTCCACCACAAATAGTCGTAATTTCTTCCACCTCTTCCATATCATCTGCCATAATAGGTGAAGCACCACAAGCAAGTAGAATATTTGCACAATCATTAACGGTTACATAGTTTGTAATGTTATGAATGAGTGGGCAAGTCATTTTCACATTTTGTATCATTTCTTTTAACATTATTTTTTCTCCTTCTCTATTTATGAATATTTTTAATACACTAAATTACTTTCTCCTTTCATTTGAAATATTCTATAATTCAAGTTAACTGAAAATGCAGACAAAAAAATAGGAGATACCTTTTGCAGTATCTCCGTGTAAAATCAACTATGACTTCCTACGGCGGCATTACCCGCATCAGGTTAAAGGGTCGAAGTTGATTACTTCCTCTCAGCCTGCTAACACAAGCTCCCCTGTTTATTTCCATTACTATAACACAAACAAATAGATTGTTCAATGAGTTAATCTATTATTTCTTTCACCCTACCTACAATGCCACTCTCAAGCATAACCTTATTCCATGATGATGCTCTGGCGAATTGGTAAGTATCTTCTTTACTACACCTTCAGTAAGCTTTCCTGTACGTTGGTCCTGCTTTTGGACAACTAAAACTGTCTTTCCTATTTTTATATTACTTCTCTTCGTGCCGTCCATATTATTCACCTCCAAAGAAGAACCCTTCTATATCTTTAATATTAAATATCTGTGCAATAAGTATCATTTCAGAATAAGTCCAATCTGTCATACCTTTCATTTTTCTTGTAAGTGTTGGCTTACTTATTCCTAAACGTGTGGCAAGCTCTTCAAACGTTACATAATACTCTTCCATAAGTTTATTCATTCTTTCTTGCATTTTCTATCCTCTCAATTCTTCTTTATTGCTATCCTTCTATTTTAAACCTATTGGCAATACCCTTTACACCTACCTATAGGAAACAACCATTTAATATTATTATTTACTTGTATTTATAGCCTAATTTATAATTAGTATTTTGTTTAATCTGCACAAACTTAATAAACTTTAAAATTTAGTGACGGTTTATATACCTTTCTCACGTATTAATATAGTGTAGGACAAAATAATACTAGTTAGTTTTGAACTACACCAAGAAAGAGATTGATTAGTATTTGGCCTTCCCCCCACCAAAAGCATGATCGATTCTTTCTTAAAACAAATAGCTTAAGTCGTGGTAGCTTATGCTATTTGAAAATTAATGCTTATTTCATAGATGAATAAATAAAAGTCAAGTTTTTAAAGATTCTTTCCTAGAAAACATGACGGTAACCCAGAAGGTACCTCTAAACGCTGTCATTACTCGTGGCAACTGACTAATGCGAATCTGTACGCACACAGCTCTGGCATGAAAAGAACCCCACTAGTATATACAGGACCGTAGGCACGGCCAAGAAGGGACACCTAAGTGCCAACTTGTAAATAATCCCCCAAAACTATACTTTCCTCATCATCGCAGAATGAGCAAATCTACCACACAACAAAAACTACCTAAAGTACAGGCAAGACAAGTCCGGGGGGATGAGTCTGTACTTTGGGTAGTTTTTGTATTTTTCCATATCCTGTCCTATCTTCTTTCATATATTAAATCTGTCATACCATTATAACTTTGGGTACCAATTAATTTTAACTTAAGCTCTTCATGTGATTTTTCAAAAAGTCTAATACCATCTCCCAGTAATGTAGGTATCATCGTAATATGGTAGCGATCAATTAAATTCTTTTCTATTAATTGTCCTACAATACTCGCTCCACCACAAATCCATATATGCTTACCTTCTTGTTTCTTTAAATCAGCTATAAGCTCTTCTAATGGTTGCTCTGTATATTCAATATCTTCTGTTGCCACAAGTTTTTGATGTGTTATAATATAACTTTTCATCCCACTATATACCCATTGATCAGGAGATAACTCTGTAGTAACCTGATGATAAGTCTTCCATCCCATAATGACCGTATCAACAGTCTGAATAAATTCAGGGTAACTTCCCATATCTTCACTTGCAGCATCCTGACCACCTAGCCATTCTACACCACCTTTTGGATCCGCAATATAACCATCTAGACTCATTGCAATATATAAAATTACTTTTCTCATCATTTTCTCCTTACCTTGTTATTCTTCTTTTTTAAACCTTCTAGTAATAAACTATGCTTTCTTTCCA
The DNA here is from genome assembly GCA_900551325.1 of uncultured Eubacteriales bacterium. Classification (GTDB taxonomy): domain Bacteria; phylum Bacillota; class Clostridia; order Lachnospirales; family Cellulosilyticaceae; genus Holtiella. The sequence continues at coordinate 243,494 of URVM01000002.1, forward strand.
TCCTTCTAGATTATTCTCATATCCCAAATAAAGACAATTGTTGTTGCTTTGATTCAAACTGTTTTAAATAGGAAAATATATCCTCAGGTTTCCATAGTATATTGTGCTTCTCACAAGTCTCTATAAAATAAGCCATTAGTTGATCATGATTTTTGCTGTTACATATATAAGAATTTCCATAAGCTTGCATATATTGCTCTTTAATTCCTGGAAAAAGCTTGTCAAGCTGTTCATAAAAATACTCCCTATTACCTTCTCTCATAGTGACTCCAAACCCAAAACAAAGTATGCCACGTACATTGACCTTAATACAGTAGTCTAATAAACCTATGAGATTTTCTTCTGTATCATTAATAAAGGGTAAGATAGGTCCAAGCCATACTACTGTTGGGATTCCCTCATCTCTCATCCTATTTAATACATGAACCCGTTCTAATGTTGTAGATACGTGGGGCTCAAGTTGGCGGCATAATGCCTCATCATAGGTAGTCAATGTCATTTGCACAACACACTTTGTTTTATTGTTAATAGCTTTTAGCAGATCTAAATCACGTAAAATACGAGAAGATTTGGTAAGAATCGATAAACCAAATCCATACTTTTCAATAATGGCTATACATTGCCTAGTGTTCTCTAACTTTTCTTCTAGATGAATATAGGGATCACACATAGGGCCTGTACTAATCATACAAGGCTTTCTTTTACTACGTAGCTGCTTTTCTAAAAGAATGGGTACATCTCGTTTTACTTCTATATCTTCAAAATCATGATTGATTTGATAGCATCTACTCCTACTATCACAATATATACATCCATGAGTACACCCACGATATAAATTCATGCCATTTTGTGCGGATAGTATAGTTTTATAATCTGAATAATGCATGCTTGACTGCCTCCGTTTTATTTTACATTAGTGATTTTACTATACCACACTATCTGATGGTAATGAACTATCTATCCCCATCAGTAGTAAAAGTGAAGCTTTTAAGCTAGATAGTGATGGGAAATATAGGCATGAACTTTCTTTCACTGACATACCAAAAGGTGCTAAGGTTACTGGCTGGTGTCGTCTTACATGTAGTATAAATGCTTCCTATAGCTCAGAATTAAAAGAGATTACACTTTATTAAATCAAGTGTAATCTCTTTTAGTATGGGTTATTTTTAAGTATGTTTATTATAGAGAAATCCTTTAATAAATTTAAAACAATTTATTATTTATTTAGGTAACAAGTAGGACAGTATACTTGACCTACTTCCATATTGTTAGATACAACTTTTAATGGTTTACCACATTTAGAACACTCCAACATATCAACTAGCTCTTCTTCACAATCTTCTATATAATGCTCGCAAGTTAATTCACAATTCTCTTCTACACACTCCGAACAACTTTCTGATGGGAATCCAAACTCACATTCTTCGGTGATATCATTTTCATCACAATCTACTTCAGCTACTATACTTTTAAGATTTTTACAACTACTACAAATACATGTGTTCATGACGTTAACTCCTTTAATCTTTTCTTTAGACATAAATTATATCAAATTTTTAATAGACATGTAATTCCTTACTAGCATCTTTTGTTGTTGTAAAAGGTAAGACTGATGGATTTTCTGCTTCGGCATTTAAATATGTTGTTTCTATTATCTAATTTCAAACAAGTATTTTGTACACTTTGCACAAATTTAATTTTATATTAAAAACTTTCGACGGTTTTTACTCCCTAAAGACTATATATATAGTGTAGGACAAAATAATACTAGTTAGTTTTGAACTACACTAAGAAAGATATCGATCAGTATTTGGCCTTCCCCCCACCAAAAGTATGATCAACTCTTTCTTAAAACGAATAGCTTAAGTCGTGGTAGCTTATGCTATTTGAAAATTAATGCATATTTCATAGATGAATAAATAAAAGTCAAGTTTTAAAAGATTCTTTCCTAGAAAGCATGACGGTAACCCAGAAGGTACCTCTAAACGCTGTCATTACTTGTGGCAACCGACTAATGCGAATCTGTACGCGCACAGCTCTGGCATGAAAAGAACCCCACCAGTATATACAGGACCGTAGGCACGGCCAAGAAGGGAAACCCTACTGCTAACTCGGAAATAATCACACAAAACTACACTTTCCTTTCATCCTAAAATGAGCAAACTTACCACCACATAAAAGCTGCCATAAAGTACAGGCAAGACAAATCCGGGGGGATGAGTCTGTACTTTAGGCAGCTTTTGGTGTCTATAGGTGGAATTTCTTCAAACAACCGTTATATATTTATGGGGACAATCTCTCTATTTATCGCTCTCTTTGTTTGTTTTTCAAATTTATAGTAGTATAATTTATAATATTATTTCATATTTTTATACATTAATTATATTAGGGGGATTTATGAAAAAATATTTTTATCAAAGTGGTTATTAGTTTTTATACTATCTTTAATTTGTGCTCTACCTGTATTTGCAAAAGATACTCCGGATTTATTTTTAAACGGAGCTTTAAAGGATGTTGACATTGTTCTTAAGGACTCTAACACTTTAGTTCCATTGAGGTTTTGTAGTGAAGAATTGAAGGCAGTTGTAAATTGGGATAAATCTACTCAACAAATAACTATCGAAAAAGATTCTAATACTCTTGTATTTAAACTAGGATCTCTAAACTATACTCACAATGCCGAGAACAAGAGTCTACTTGTTGCTCCAACACTGATAAATGGAATAACCTATGTTCCTTTTAGACCTCTTGTAAAAGCTTTAAATGGAGTGGTCCTTTATAATAATCAATATAAATTTATAAATATCTATGATGTAAATTCAAATGCGTATAAAGTCTATAAGTCTTTAAACAGTAAAAACTTAATTGAACAACGATTTGCTCTTCTTGAAGCTCCTAGCAAAAGCTTCGATGGTAGTTATGGTGGTAGTCGAGCAAATACTTATATCTTTCCTTTAGGAGAAACTTCAAATTATTTCTTTAGATATTTTTCAGATGAAGGTTATTTCTATGGAATGGATTATTTTGAAGTACACGATGGTGTTGCTGTTCAAAAATGGGGAAGAACACAAGCAGGATCAACTCCTACTTCTTTAGCTCAATCTCCACTTTTGAATTATTTAGGAACAGGATCTAACATCAAGGAAAATGGTTCTTTCCCTAACTTAAATGAAGATTCTTTTGTACGCTTCTACAATTCTACATTTGAGGCGAGTAAGGATAATATCAGTAGTATGTACTCTATAGGTAATACTGTATCATTCCTTAATGAACAGGGATGTTATGCTCCAGATTTAAACACACCAAATAAATTAATTTTTAGTCCTTTTAACTCTTTATATTATTTAGTAGACTTTAATGAAAAATAATTAAATGTATTTTAATTGATTCAATAAAAATAGCTTAAAGTCAACGTATACTTTGAGCTATTTTTATTATCATAATTTTAATTGTTTGTACCCTTTATTCTCTAACAAATAATCATGCCATACAAATAATACAGTTCTCTCAGTTTTTGCTATGAAATCTTTTACCCACAAAAGACTTTCTTGATCTAAGTTATTATTAGGTTCATCAAAAATTAAAATTGGAGTATCTTTTAAAAGTGCTCTTGCAATAGATATCTTCTGTTTTTCTCCTCCAGATAAATCCTTTTGGCTTACACCAATTGCTCTTTCACTAAGATATGTAATATCCATATGCTGCATGATACGGTCCACTTCTTCTTCAGTTGCTGCTAGGTTACCCATATGAATATTTTCCTTCACCGTTCCCTCAAATAAATAGGGTGTTTGCGGTACATATCCAATTTGTTTACGCCATGTACCAATATCAACTTCATTAAGTTGTATATTATTAATTTTTATACTTCCTTTATATCCTTTCACCAATCCACAAAGTACCTTGATGAGTGTAGATTTACCACTACCATTTGCCCCTGCTATGACCACTTTATTCCCCGCACTCATTTCAAAGTTAACTCCCTTTAAAATTTCACGTTCTCCATAACTAAAGTTAACGTCCTCTGCAATTATACTCAATGGTTGCTCTATCTCTTTGCCTTCTAATGCCTCTGCATCTGAATAAATGATTTCCATTCGTGTAACTGTATTACGAAGTATAGGTACCTTACGAATAAGAAAATCTATATTGCTCATAATTAAATTAAATATAGAAAAATATCCTACCATAGCTGTAACAGCTCCTGGAGTTAATATGCCTCTTACTACCATTATAGCTCCGATTAAAAGAATAATGAGTACACAAAATGTGTCTAAAAATCCTAATATATTTTTACTAACAGTCTGACAAACAATACTTTTTACCTGCACTTCTTTAAAATAAGTATAATACATCTCATTTAATCGATTAATCATGCTATCTTTTAGTCCATACATCTTAACAATGTGTGGCTGTGCAATGATTTCCCTCTCATAACAACTCTCCATGTCCTTATAAGCTCGTGTTTCAAGGTCATATCTGGCTTCTAACTTTTTAACCATAATAGGTACCAAGAGCTTGATTAAAGAAATTAAAAATGTTAATCCTGTAAAAATTAAACTAATTTCTCCTCCTTTAACAATCAAGTAGAGAAACACTATAGGTGTAACGATGCACCTCACCACTATATCTTGCCAATAACACCTTAGTTCAATGGGATCCTCTTCTAAACGATGCTGCGCTTCTCCCTCTGGTATTCTCATCACCTCTTCATATTCTTTATCTAAAAATCTCCCCAGTATAATCCGATCATGCTTAAGACAATTATCGAACATGATCACTTCCCCAATCATCCCAATACTTGGAATAACCACTACCATAATACCTACACAAATTAATATTTTCCCAATTTGTTCCGTACCCAATGCCAAATTTAAACTAAATACTGCATCTGCAAATGCTCCTAAAATGCTTGCCATATAGACCATTAATAATGCAGTCCCACCTTCGTCTACTAAGTACCATATTGTTGATGGAATCATTGCTTTACGGCAATCTTGGAGAATAAGTTTTCTTAATTTTCGACTAGGTTGCTTCATAATAAATCTCTCCTTCCTTAAGGATATACACCTGATCTACAATACTATCAAAAACAGGATCATGAGTAATAATGAGTGTGCCACCACACCTCTTCTTTACCCTTTCACATAAGACCTGCTTACTTTGCACATCTAAATTATTAGTGGGTTCATCTAGTAACAACAGTCTTGGGTTAACAATTAATGCTAGTACTAAAAATACTTTTTTACGTTCTCCTCCTGAAAGTTGATTAATCGTAGATTGATTAATCAACTTTTCTGTTAACCCAAACTCCTGGGCAAGATGAAGTGCCTCACTCATTTTGTTTGGTATGATCATCTCATAGAGTTCTTTTGGAGAAAATCCAAACTCTGTATCTTCTTGTGGAAGATAAAAAATATCTGTCAACAATCCTTCTTCTTTCATCTCCCCTGCTATAACGCCTCCCACTCTTATTAATCCCTCTTGACAATTTACAAGTCCTGTTATTAATCTAAATAGAGTAGATTTTCCTATTCCATTCTCACCTTTAATCACACAAACTTTTTCCTCTGCTAATACACACTCTACTTGATTAAATATATTTTTCCCTTCATACCCATAAGAAGTATTTAATAACTCTATCTTTGATCCTTTTATTCGCTCACCTGATATACTTACCTGCCCACACCATTTTAAAATACGCTCTTCTGCTGTCTTAGCTACTGCAAATTCTGGAATTAAATCAAAAACCATCTTAACTGCTGCAAAGAATCCCCCAGATAATGTAATAGCCTGAACCCCTATTTCAAGAGAAGTATATTCTACAAGTACTAACATCCCTATTATGCCGTAAGCTCCATACTTAAGAATGTTTTCTACTAACTTATTCATTGCATTATTTGCATTCGCTGTGTAAATAGACGTACTTCCAATCTTACTGTACACCTTATGTAGCTGTCCTAGCTTTTCTAGCCACCACTCTTTCAAGTCATACATCTTGATCGTAGCTAACCCGCGATATCCCTCTAAAGTAAAATCTGTAAGTTTTGCCTCTATATCTCTACAGTTGTCATAATTAACCTGCATATATTTCTTTACAATACAAGGTGGTATAACTTGTACCAAAGCAAGAATGAATAATGCAAGGGCTACCCCTATGCTTTTGCTTCCTAAAAAAACAAAATAGACCAACGCAGTCAGTATTCCTACTCCAAAGTTAGGATACATAGAAATGTTTCTGCTGGTCACCTTTTCAAAATCATTACTTAGTCCTTCCACTGCTACTCCATATTTTGACCCATAAAGCACATGCAATGGATTAGTCAGAAACTGCTTATAAAGAGCCACTTTGCACTTTTGTAATGTTTGTGATACTAGCTTTTCATAAGCTACTTCTCCTATCCCTTTTAAAATATTTGCTCCTATTATTATGCCTAAAAGGACTAAAGATCCATTGATTACACCTTCTACATCCCCCTCTGTTGCACACATAACCACCTTCGACATGAGTTTAGCCGTAAATAACCCTATTGGTATAGGTATAAGCTTTAATACCCCAGAAAATAAACTCACTCCCTTTGTATAACTCTTTAGCGCTACATTCATTTCTTTGTTCCCCCTTGTTACCTTTTAATCTTATTTCATTTTATATTGACTTTTCCAGGTCCTCAATACTAATCATTTTTCGGAACTATTCTTTATACAAAAAAGATACAACCTACAAACTAGGTTGTATCTCTTTTACTGCCATAAATTATTTTTTTAATACTTGCTTGAGATAGATAATATATAGAACACAGCTCTTCTACTTTATACCCTGACCTGTATTTTTCTCTAATCTCATTATTTCTTATTTGCAATTGGGCTTTACTGCCATTCTTCTCTCCCCATGCTTTTTTTCGACCCTCTTCATTGGGGATATAAATATATTGGCCTTTTATATACTTCTGGATTTCCTTAACTAAATCTAGCGGTAATACTTGTTCTGCTTTAATGTGCTTCATAACACTAGCTCCTTAAGAATTTAAATTTAAGTTTCTTAAGGGTGCAGAATCTATTCCAAAAGCACTCTGACGATTAACATTTATTCCATACAGGCAATCGCCTTAGTCTATTTTCATAGATCCTGCATGGTTAACTCCTCGATTCACCATCTTTCTTATTCCTCCTCTTTTAATGATTACTTTATTAATATTATTCTATACTTATAGAGCATAACTTAACTAGTATAATATATTGTTATTATTTTTGAAATATCAAACAATCAACTTACCCATTTTAAACCTTTAATTAATGCCATGATAAATTTATCTTTTCTGATTAATGTCATTATTAAATAAAAATAGCTTAAAGTCATTATATACTTTAAGCTATCAATAATCTATATTTTCTTTTTTTGAATGATGTTCTGTTCTCGGTCATACTTCCCTCACCAGAACGGCTGTGTCTCTAAGCTCAGACTTCGCCTTAGCTCGTCTTCACTAAGAGCACGCATGCCTCAGCATGGGCTGTGTGCTATTGGTAGTCAATATTTATGTAGTTTTGTTTCCTTTGAAAATTTCTCTTATTTTTTCTTTCAGTAATATTGCCTCTTCTCATGACAATATTAATCATTCTTGTTGGTCTAATTGGTGCCTAAATCGGCGATACTTGGTAGCCTAACTTAAAGAAATTGCCTTATGGCTTTCTATTGTCTTACAGGAACTCCCCCAGGTACGTAAGTTTGGCCTACTTCTAAAATGGCATAACTTAACATGGCTGACCCTTGTTTATAGTCTTCTACATTTTTAGAACCTGAGTTCATGATATCTTTTGCGTACTCTCTTGCATATACAAAATTATTAAATCTAGATTCTTGATGTGTCTCTTCTAAGACGTAAGACACGTCTGTCATTTGATCTGCAAAGGCAATGAGTTGCTCTAAGTTTTCTTTTTCTGCAGTAAGTGCAGGATCTTCTTTAATAACTTGAACTGGCTTACCACCTGGTACATAAGTTTGGCCTACTTCTAAAATTGAATAACTTAACATGGCTGACCCTTGTTTATAGTCTTCTACATTTTTAGAACCTGAGTTCATGATATCTTTCGCATACTCTCTTGCATATACAAAGTTATTAAATCTAGATTCTTGATGTGTCTCTTCTAACACGTAAGACACGTCTGTCATTTGATCTGCAAAGGCAATGAGTTGTTCTAAGTTTTCTTTTTCTGCAGTAAGTGCACTATTGTCTCTATAAAATACTGGATTTCCCCATGCACCATGGTTATTGCCAGAACCTTTAGGCACATTAACTAATTTGATTGTTTTTGCATTTTCAGGAATTTCTACTAGGATCGGCTCATAATTATCTTTCCACCCTAAAATATCACTTTGATAAATTAATTGGTCATCTGCATACACTTCAAATTGTACTTTTCCATAATGACCATATGCAGTATTATCTCTAACGTTTTTATTAATCCCTACATTTGCTTCAAAGTACTTAATATTTTCACCATCGATACTATATGTAGATGAACCCGCTTCTCCTACAAAGAGTCCATTTTCATATGGAAATTCTTCGCCATCTAAATATAAAGAAACTGGTTGAACTGCTAAATTGCCTGATAATTTATCAAGTCCACTAGGTAACACTCTTTCAGCGTCAATAACTTTAACTTTAAGTTCTGATTCTGCCTTTTGTCCATCTTTATTTTCGACTTGGTAAATAACTGTATAGGATCCAGCTTCTTGAGTATTCACATCATTATATATAATTTTAACTGCATCCCTTAGATCTGAATCATAGATATCACCTAGTTCTTTAATATACTCTTTAGGATTAAATGTTTCACCTATAGTCATGAGTACTTGGTCTTCTATAGTAATCCATACTCCAGGATACTGGCCCCATTTGTATGGAACGCCTTCTTTTTCTAATGTAGGCATAATGTGATAAGTTTGATTCGCTTTATGATTTTCAACTTCTCCTCTTAAATACCAGTTTTGGCCGCCCCATGTGGTATCAGCTAAATACCATTTGCCATTTACCTTTACATGGTTCCAAGCATGGTAACCGCCAGCCTGTCCTTCAACCCAGATGTTTTCAATGCCCATTCTTAATAAAAGGTACTCAAATCCTTTTGTGTAGCCACCACAAATTGCTTTTTTAGCTAAAAAAGCTCCTCTTAAATCACTTGGTGAACCAGTGTTACTATATCTAATACTCTTTTCGTAAGCTTTTTGTACTGCTTGGATAGCTTGGTATATTGTCATATCTTCTTTTATATTTGATAGTATTTGTTGTACCTCTTGTTCAATGGCTACTAATGTTTTTTGATAATGATCTTCCTCTGACATTCCATTACCAATATAGAACGATTGCGTCTCAACTATTCCATTTTCATCAGTAACTACTGTTGCTCCCCAATCTTTTAAGTGGAACATTCTTGGCTCTTGTCTAACTAGATATTTTTGAATATATTGGGCTTCTTGTGCATCAATAGCAATACCCAGTTTTTTATAATTGATTACAACTTCTCGATTACCATTTTTTAACGGATACTTATTGTCTGAGTTATCATATTTTAATAAAGCATCTAATGCTACATCCCAAGCTTTTTGCCCTTCTTGACTTAAAATAGATCTTGCATAGTAAAGTGATGGATCAAATCCTTTACGAACATCGAAATCCTTAATGGTGTTTAATGTAGCTACGGTGCTATATTCTAGTTGTGAAGCATAAACGTAGCTAGAATTTATTGAAGCCATTGATAAACTTGCAATCAAAGCTGCTCCAATGAATCGTTTTTTATTCATAATTTTCATCTCCTTATAAGTATATATACATATTCAATTATAATATATAATGATATTTTTCATTAATACAAATTTAAATATATGATAATTATTAACTGATTACGCTAAAATATATTCCATATGGAGGAAATTTTTACGTTATTTGATGTATACTTTTAAAAATTCACTTGAACTTATTCACAATATTATTAACTTTTCTCTTAATTCATGCTATAATAATATCTATTTTATAAAGCGAGGGAGCCTTACATGAAGTTACAAAAGATACTGAAGGTAATTGTGTTTTTAGCTGTTGTTATAGTGTTGTCATTCTATCTATTTATTGTTTCTCAAACCAGTCCAAACGGAGACGAAGTGTCTGTTCAAGGAACTTTTATAGGCATAGAAAAAAATAGCGAAAATATTAATGGTCCCCATACATTTATGGGGGTAATACCTACAACTTTCTACAGGGATGCTGTCCTTATAAAAACATCTGATGGGAGCGAGAGGTTTATTCCTATAAGTAGTAAGAGTCAAGCTTTTAAGAAAACAGGAGAAGATTATCGTTATGAAATTTCTTTTTCCGATATACCTATAGGGACTAAAATTACTGGTTGGTGCCGTCTTTTATCAAGTATAAATACTTCCTATAGCTCAGATTTAAAAGAGATTACAGTTTATTAAACTTTTTTAGTTCATTTTAATTAACTCATTCTATTAGGGGGATTTATGAAAAAAATATTTTTATCAAAGTGGTTATTAGTTTTTATACTATCTTCAATTTGTGCGCTACCTATATTTGCAAAAGAAACTCCGGATTTGTTTTTAGACGGAGTTTCAAAGAATGTTGACATTATTCTTAAGGATTCTAACACTTTAGTTCCATTGAGATTTTGTAGTGAAGAATTAAAGGCGGTTGTAAATTGGGATAAATCTACACAACAAATAACTATCGAAAAAGGTTCTACTACTCTTGTATTTAAACTAGACTCGATGAACTATATTCACAATACCGAGAACAAGAATTTACTTATTGCTCCAACACTAATAAATGGCGTAACCTATATTCCTTTTAGACCCCTTGTAGAAGCTTTAAATGGAGTGGTTGTTTATAATAATGAGCATAAATTTATTAATATTTATAACCCTGACTCTAAAGCTTACAAAGTCTACAAAACCCTAAACAGTCAAAATGTAATTGAGCATCGTTTTGCTATGCTAGAATCCCCTCGGATTGCTAATATTCCAGATATAGATGCTACATCACATTATTACATTTTCCCTTTAGAGAATCCGAATGCTAATTATTTTCTAGAGTATCAAGGCTCCTGGGAAGATGAACCTCTCGTTTCTTTGAAATACTACTCCATAGTTGATGGTATAGCTGTAAATACATGGGGAAGGCAAGTTAATCAAAATGAATCTTTTTCAGTAAATGTCCACCCACTATTTAAACTAATCGGAGATGCTCCTTTTAAAGATAAAATAGAATTTGGCGTTTGGCCTAATCCTTCAGATTTAAACTATTTAATGTTCTATCAAGATACTACAGGTCCAGGCGTATTTTATCTTAATAATATTTGGACAGAATGGTTTCTACTAGATAATTCTATTACTGGCAACGTAAAAACATCACCTTTCTTTAATAAGAATTTAGTTTTATTTGACATTAATAATCAACCTATCTTGAATAAATATATCAAATAAATAGTTGCTACCGCCAGGTTTGTCGTAACTTGAAAGTTATCCATAATTAAAACTCGCCACAAACAATAAAACCATTTTTTTGATATAATTGTGGGGTTTGGAAAACTAATTTTATTATATTATACTTTTTTAATATAACAGACTACTCTACTCAATCTTTACCTGTTGTTATCTCCACTAATTTCTAAGTTATAACCCCACACTCTACCTCTATCAAAAAAATTAAGGCTTACAGGTTTTTTAACTCCTGCAAGCCTTAATTTTACATTGATTATTTTACTAATTTTACAACCGTTTCACAATGGGTTGTGTGTAGCTGGTAGTCACTTTTGATGTAGTTCATTTACCTCGCCTGAAAGTTTAACAGTATATAGGCGTTCTACTTCTTAAGGTGCAATGTGGCTTATATGGAAATCTATTAGGCTTAAATTTAATACTCGATTTTATTATCTCTTCGTGCAACATCCTAAATCTCTCTTCGTCTTTTAGAGTAAATACAAATAAGTCTGTACCAGGAAACCTTAAAACATCTTTAAATGAAGCAAGTATTGGACTTGTCTTCATTGCTATGTTTTTTATTGTATCAAAAACTAACTCTTTATCTTGTCCAGGTTCAATTACTCCAACACCACTTGATCCGGCCACAGTTATTTCAACTGGTAATGAAGCCCTTAGTATATCTTTATGATAATTTCTAATATCATATATTTTTTCTTTTACTGGACTTGGTAACTCAAGAACTATATATGATTGATGTTGAAAATCCATTTAATACTCCCCCTCATCATTGCTACACATATCCATTTCTAACTCCTCAAACCCATTTCTTTTATATAAGTTATACCCCTCTTTAGTTAAAGTAAATTTTATCTCCTGATGGCAATGTATCCTCATCATTCAAGTTTCCTATATTTCTATCAACTATTTTTAGGTTAAAGTTTGTTCCCACATCAAGTGAAATATAGTTAAAGTATAGGCAAGACAATTTCAGAGGGATGCGTCTGTATTTTAGGCGGCTTTTTGTTATCAATTTTTTATTTATATAACATTATTATCCTTCATCATTTAAATTGTTCCTAAATTGTCACGAGCCAGGCACGTTAGTGGGAGCTTAGCTCCCACTTGCTAATATCTTTATTCCTTCATGTATTCTCACTATCTCCGCCCACTCTTCTAATTCCTTCCATCTTTGAAGTACTCTTTCTTTGTTTTGTTTTTGATTACTCATCATAAAACCTCCTTTTAGTATTTTGTTATGAAATCAATACATAAAAGAAGAACGTAATATTTAGGTAAGTTGTAAACCTAAATTAGAAAATATTTAAAAATTCATGTTCTCATAATCTAAAGTCAATTAATTAAGAATACTTGAAACTATTAAAGATATCATTTTGAGACTAAGAACATACCTAAAACGGCTATTACTAATAAGTATACTTTTTGAGATATTCTAAATACATAAGAATTATTTGAATTACATAATAGTTTGAATTATTTACTCCCCATGTGTATACTGACAATAGATATTTGAATATACTTGACATTATGCAATACTCTCATTGCGTAGGTATTAAGTGTTTTGAGTTGATGGTGTAATAGGAGGGGTTATGAGGAAAAGAGTAAATCAAGTTATTTTGTGTATAGGTATTTTAGTAGGAATTATAAGTATTTTCCTATTTATACGGTTAGATGTATTGGTTCAAGGATATTTCCTCAAGCCTACATATAGTATGAACGCAGGTGGAATAACTATGGAGGTAGAAGATTTAATCATAACAGAAGATCGCTTTTCTGTAATTGTGAAGGCTACTAGGGATGATGGTGAAAAAATAGGAGAGTGGACTCTTCCTAGGGGGTATAAATGGGATGGGTATGGTCTAGATAGCATGATGCACTCAGGCTATGGTAGCTATCCTTCATTCGACGTAAGCGAACTTTTTTGGATTATTCAGGGGGAATATGAAAGTGTAAAAAATCCTGGATATTTAATGTGCACAATCAAAGATCTTAGTTATCAGCGACCAAAAGACGCCAAGTGGATTGTACGATATAAAGGTCCATGGAAATTAAGTATTCCTCTTAAGGCAACATATCCAACAATAAATAAAACAGTTGATGCAGAGATTTTAATCGGTTCGACCATAGTTAAACTCAAATATTTGCGATTTGATACATTAGGAGTAACACTTGGCATAGAAAGAGTGTTGTTGGATGCAGATACATCTTTGAAACCTTTAAATGATGCCTATATTAATCAAAAGGATGGTTCACAGATTCCTCTTGGATTGGTTAAGCGTCCATCTGGAAATGAGGATCAAGAAATTGTTGAGTTGAAGTATATTATTTTGAATGATACATCCACCAATATCCCAAGTTTCTCAACTATTGATATTTTAAACATCCAAAGCATAGTGGTTAACGGAGAAAAAATTTTGGTTAACTAAAAAGCCATATAAGATATGTACCTCATATGGTTTTTAGTTAACCCTGTGTTATTCCAAGTAAGTCCTGAGCCTCTAGTAGTGCATCTAGAGTTAATATATTCTACAAATAATCTTCTTATCTAGTCCCTGGACTTCGGCAGTCTACTTTTTAAAAAGAGGCACTGTTTTTAAATAACAAACTTAGTTTACGTCTCTTAATATTTGTTATTATTCTGAATGAATATGCTATAATAAGCCAAGCACTAATACCAAGGAGGGGAAAATTATTATGAAGAAAGTTTTATTAGGAATACTATTGATCTTACTTGGAGGGGTAATAAGTATAAAAAACTATATGATTGAATTAACACCTAATTTTATAGGTTCATTGCTTTTATTATTAGCCTTAAGAGAGTTCAAAATTAAAGATAGAAATTTGACATGGTCACTTTGGATTTTAACAGGGATATACTTGTTAAATTACATAATTTCAGTAGTTAATCCTAGTGTTGTGCCTATTCAGTTACATCCGATATTAACAGGAGGTTCTCTTTTGTGGGGGGTATATATAGCAATTAAAATAGTAGATCAGGCAAAGTTTAACTATGAGGAAACTTCTAGGCGTAATCTAAAGTTAATTCATAAGTGGTTTAATTTTCTTTTAGTGGTTTCGGTATGTATAGCTGCTTGCATAATAGGAATCCTATCAACTCAAGGAGCTATAAACTTAATATGTGTGTGGATATATACTATTGGAGCTTTTATGGGATCAATAGCAAGGTATGCCCTCGTGTACTTATTTTACAAAGAATTAAAACTTGAAAAAACAGTGATTTGAGTTTTCTACACTACAAAGGGTCCTTTGTTGTTTACTAAATTCTTGAGTAATTACCATTTTTAGATGTTATAAAGAATAAAAATATCAACATAACACTACTTGCGAACTCTAATATTGCAGATAAAAAAATCATTGTTCCAACTCCTAATACAAAAGCTTGTGAAATAGGACCTATAACAACAGTTGCTTGTGATGCAATTATAGAGCACATATTTGCTAGTGTTAAGGTAATCCATAAGATATACCATTTAATATTTTTACGCAAATACCCGGCGTTCTTTTCAATTGTCGTGAGTATTTTAATGATTAAATATAGCGAATAGTGAATTGCTATAAAATCTATCCACATATATAATGCATGAAACCATACTATCTGCTTGCCTATAAAGGCAAATAATAATATTATAAATGCTACTACAAACCATCCTGTCAGTAGTTTAAATTTTAAATATATCTTTTTAAACATTTCATCAGAGGAATTGTAAGTATTTATCGCCCATAAAATTAGCAAGGTCCCTATAAAATTGGGCGTTATATCAAAGGGCATCTCTCTAATAAAAAACACTTGAGATATTGTAAGAAATATTCCTCCTAAACATATTTTACCAATTGAGTTATTTAAAACATTTGTCTTATTCATTTAATTCCTCCACCTATATAATTAACACTGTACTGTTTCTTATAAGTCTAACATCCCCGCGAACAGTGTTCAACAAATTCTGAACCATCTTCTTTCATTTGTGTGGAAGAAGGCTCACCAGTTATTTCTAGGATTTTAATGCTAGTATATACTTTATTAAAATCAACCAGGAAATACTTGGAGTTAACCTCAAAAGGACCTGTTACAAATATATAATTTTTTTAGAAAGATAGTTTACAATTCATCCATATCAAACGTCATGTTAACAACATTAAAAACAAAAAATAACAATAGAGGTGCAAGTTATGAAAAGTAAAATACAGAATTATCAAGTACTGGATTAAGAAATTTTAGGGATTTAGTTATAGACATTCAAGATGCTAAAGGTAACACAGATGCAGTCGTAGGAATCTTAGTGGATCTCTTAGGAGTTATGGGATGGTCTTTATCTTACAAGGGTTGTATTAACATATAAAACTGAATATATTTTAGGAGGAGAATGGTACGACGATCTAAACTTTGAAGTTGTTGGCATTAAAGAAACATGGGATGTTCTGTGGATAGCGCTACAAAGAAAGAGTTGAGGTGTTAATTAATCCCCCAACTCTTTCTTTTATATAATTATTGTAATATTTCAATTTATAGCATAAACTTGTAGATAGATTTTTAAAAAATAGGGTTGGTGGTAAAATGAAATATGTTGATGAAGAACTTTTTCTAAGGGGGATCGCCATGTGGTGCTTGTACTCACTTGTTGGTACCTTCTTCGCTCCACAGTTAGAGTTCTTAGCAGGATTATTGGGGACAGTATTGTTTATTATTTCACTGAAAGATGTTAAACAAAAGGAGCCTAAATTAGAATCAGTAAAAAATAGGTTAAAATTCATGACCTATGTCATTGTTGGAATAGCAGTTATAGACTTTATTCTGGGCAGAATCTCTATACAAAATATTTCAACTAGGGAAATATCAGCAATCATAACTTCAGTAGAGGTGGCTGTGGGGTTATATGTTCTAAGATTAGGTATCGAAATGTTAGGAGTTGAAGCTAATACAACAAGTAACGCCTTACAAATAAATAAATTACAAAGTGCATGGTCAACTAGTGCTATTGTGATGGCATCAGTGTACGGCTTCTATTTTATAATGCTATTTATAATGGGTAACTTTGCCCTAATTATATTGATGCAAGGATTAGTCAATGTTTCGTATGCTTTAATAAAAATATCATTCCTTGTCTTATTCCGTCAGGAGCTAAAAACAAAGAAATAGTACATATATAATAATTCTTTTATACTATAAAAATAGGTTGGGTAATGTGAGGCATTATCCAACCTATTTTTTATTAGTTTTTCTACGGAGACCTATCCGTAAGTCTGAAATCAATTATGAATAGTTGCTGTAGAACATTTATACTCATTGGCCAATTCTTGACAAGTAGATCCCCTGATACGCTTCTATCTTATTCCCTGTGTTTCTATCTATAAATTTACCATTTGGTAAAGGCATATTATCTCTTCTTTGCTTTATGTTTATAGATTTCTCATATACTAAATATATTTTAATCTCAATAGGTATAGGACATTTAGCACTTGAGAAATAAACTTCTGGTATGGATAGCGAAAAAGCTTATTTCTAAGTATCTATGAACTGTACCATTTAATAATATTTGACAAGGATTCAGTTAAGATTATTTGAATAAGTACTTCTATTGCAATATCAATCGGAATAAGATTGTGTTCTCTGCAATCAAAAGGAATAAAATTTTTTCTATCAAACGTAATAATGTTATTTGCTGCTCCTTCATGATAACTTATCATTGTATCCTCATTTGTGTTCTTGTTAGCAAAAACTAATAATAACCTATCATGCTTATCACCTACCCCAACTTCAATCATAATACTATTAAACATGACTGTTACTATCTGGAGTTCATGTTCTTTACACTCATTATGAGCCTCAATTATTTTTTGGATAACTTCTTTTGCAGTATTAAAAGGTATAAAGTTACCCTCATATATAATCTCATACATAGAACAATCTTCCTTTACCACTAATTTTTATTGAATTATTTATCTGCATTCTTGCATGAACTCAATGCATATAAAAATAAATTAAATTACAAAAACTCTCATCATAGAGGAGGGTTTTGTAATTAGCCAAAATTCTTATTAATCAAGACCATCTCATAAAACATTTGGAATGTTTTGTTCACCTAAATAACCAGTTATTTGAAAATTTTATCTCCTCCGGTTTATAGTTATGGGTAGGAATAAAGTTCATGTGTAAGATATTATTTGTTTCCCACAAAAACCGAATCCCTCCTATCACGAATTCTTTTTGAGGCTTAAAAACATTGCCATTCTCTCTAGGAAGTTCAATAGTTAGTGCGTTTCCTGCCTTTTTAATATAAATACTGCCTTTCTTTTTCTTAAAAATACCGAACTGCTCATGTATCTCTAAAACTGACCCTCCTCTTGGCTTACCTGTACTAATTTCTTTTAAGACTAATCGGTGATGATAATCTGGCGAATAAGTGTAGTTATAATTAGCGTGCTCCCCAATTCTCAGTAATCCTGTCAACAGAATTACTCCAACTGCTACTAAGTAACTCCCTTTGACTATTTTTTTTAAGCTAGATTTTTTTTTGCTCAATACCCATCCTAGGTTAATAAAGAGTATGCCTATCAAATAACCATACCAATGATCTTTTAGTAAAGTAATTCCTGTAAGTCCTTTGGTTGTTAGTATAAAGAGTATCACTAATGAAAAAACTATTATTTTATTCAAAAAAATCCCCCTTTTTTGTTATTATACCAACAAGAATAGGAAAATTCAATTTACAAGCTTTTATATATCTCTAACTAAAGAAAGGTTTATTTTGACACATATTTTCTTTTCATATAAAGGTATTTCATAATATAAATTATTTAAATAGAATATTATCAATAATTTAATCCTCCTGTATTATAGTAATAGATATTTCTAGAAAGGATTTTATAACATGAATGTGTTAGATAAAATATCAAATTCATATCTTATAAAAAAACTCACATCAGATCTGCGTCTTTACATCCTGTTTAATGCAGTTTTTTACATCTTCGCTCGCTCATTATATGGCCTAGCTGGTGTGTTATGCCCAATTAAGCGTGATAGTAGATTGTGCACTATTGCATTTATACTTTTCCCTTTTATTCTCCTTCTTTTCGTAATCATGACATAATTAATAAAAAGTTGCACAATTAACCAATTAGGTTAGCTGTATAATAGCCCCTCGGCATAACCTAAAAAGTAAGCTTTTTCGCCTGACGTCTTGCTGATAACTATTATCTGAATAGTAAACATTATTTTATTGTCTATGGTATAATAAACTAAACAGTAATATTAAGGGTGGTGAATACCTATGAGGAAGATTAAATATATAAGCTTTATAGCTTTAATTATGACAGTTTCTTTATTATCATACATTTCAAGTAAAGTTAGCCAAGAAGAAAAGGATCAATACATAATAAATGAAGATAATGAATACAAGACAAATATTATTAAAGATAGCACCACATGGGTTAAGGACTTTAATATTGAGGATATTGACCTAGCAATAAATCATATAGATTACTTGCTATCAAACAACAATAATTCTTTTGACACATATATTCCAAAAGGAACAAGCAGGACTAAAGATTATCTCAAAGAAGTTAGGTCTATGTTACTAGTTGATAATAAGTATACTGAAGTCACTTTCTTCATTGCCTTAGTCACAGTAGACATAGATGGAGAAACCTATCTAGCCCCTTTTGAGTCCAGAATTTTAGCAGCTACACCTAAGAACGGTGAAAAAATATATCTTTTTTAAGAATACATTCTTCTTTATTTTTTGAACACTAAAACAACAGCTCTCAGGTGAAAAACTTGAGAGTTGTTGTTTTATATTAGGCAATTTCTGTTCATATTCATTTCATTTTGCAACCAACAAGTACATATTGGTTGGCACATATGAATCAAGAAAGATGGTAAAGCAACAATCCATTATCACTTTACCATCTCTTCATTTAATAAGTAATTTTTATTTAATTTTTTTAATGACACGCAGGTCTCCACATAGGTTGTGTGTTGGTGGTAATCAAATAAATATATGAGATATAAATTTATTCACCTAAAAATCTTCACAATTGATACTAATCTAGTTGTCTAACTTTTAAACTACCTTTAATATTTTCACCATTTGCAGAAGTAGTTATTTTTACATAATAAGTACTTTTTGAAGATCCTGCAAATGCTTCATAGTCGGATGAGTTAGCACTTACCTCATAAGATCCAATTATGGTATCTTTGATTATTCCAATCTTATATAAACTTACTTTAACTGAATGCTTACTATCATTAGTGAAACTAACATTAATATCATTTGAGTTTCCAGATGGTGTTCCAAATGTTCCTGTAGTATAAGTAGGGTTATCTACTGAGATATTATAAGCAGTATGTAATATTTCACGAGTTGACAAGCTGTTATTAACGACTTCAATACTTGTTGTATTTTCAGCATTTATTACAAATGCTGATGTAGCCATGCCTAAAACAGTTAAGCATACTAAACCTAAAACTAGAATCTTTTTATTTTTTTTCATCTTTCCCTCCATTCCGCACTGCTTCGCTTGCGGCCAAATAATTCATTAAAGTTACAATCTATATTTTAAACTTCCTTAATTAATAAGGCTAAAGGCTATCCATATACTCTAAGGTGACAGGCACCTGACCATTTAAACATAACTTGATTTAGATTAAAGATAATTTCTCTTATCTTCTTTCATTAATGTTGTTCTAATAAAATAGCTTAAAGTGATTATATACTTTAAGCTATAAATAATCTATATTTCCCTTAATTTTGCAACACTTTCTACATGAATTGTGTGCTGGTGGTAGTCAAAATTGATGTAGTTTGTTTACTTAGTAATTAACCTTCTAGATATTCATTAAATACATCCGTATCAATAGCTTTAATCTCAAACACCTTCTTAACAGTAACACCAAAATTATGTTCAATCATTAATTTTGTTAATTTTTCACCATCTATCAATATAATATGTTGGTGCTTCGCATACTCTGATGCCTGCTTTGAAAATTTAGCAGTAGTAACAAATAACCCTTTACCACCTTTACCAGAAATAGCACCTACGAAATTCTGTACATCAGGTCTTCCTACTGTACTATCTAAACTCCATTTTTTTGCTTGAATGTAAATTAGATTAAACCCAAGCTTATCCTCCATTATAATCCCATCAATACCTTCATCCTGAGTAATGGAAGTTGTCTTCCCAGCATTTTCAAAAGCACCATACCCCATCTTTGATAGTAAATCAATGACCATCTGTTCAAATGCAGTAGGTGAAAGTTTCACAACTTCTCCTAAAAGATCATCTGCTAGACTTTTATTTATTTTTCTAAAAGACTCTTCAAATGTATCATCTGGAGTATCTTTTGTATCATTCACAGGCACATTAGCACTTTCCACATCTGCGGATCCATTTTGGAATTCTTGAAAGCTTTCGAACTTCATTAAGTAATTACTATCAATAACGGCTGGATTATCTTTTAGCACATCTAACCCATCATTAGTAATAATAAAAGTAGCTCTTGCAGGACTATCAATTAAACCGGCTTTTTTCAAGTATGTTCTTGCCCACCCAATACGATTAACAAACACAGTTTGCCTTCCACTAGGGAGCATTTCCAGAAGTTGTTCTTCTGTTAACTTAAAATATTTACTTACGTATTGTTTTAATTCTTTCAAAGTATGTTGTTGCCCATCTTTTAGATAATTCCAGGAAGGGTTTATGCATCTCATAATACTTTGGTAATTCCATTTAAATATCTCCTTTATCTTTCTGTTATGTTTATCATCCATCTCAATTTTTACTACTTCTATTATGTTCTCAACTTAATACGATTATTTTTCTTAGAACCTCTCTTATGAAATTAATTTACGTTGACCTATATATACCATTTTAAGGTATATATAGGTACTATGACTTATACTAAACATATACTCTTTATTTCATTACATATCTCGTCTGTCTACCACCTCCAACTTTAGTAATTAATCCTTGTTCTAATATTTCTTTTAATATATTAATTGCATGGGTTGTCCCAATTCCTAAAATCTCTTCATCGTCAGATCTTGCTATTTCTTTGAGCTCAACTGTTTCACTTTCATACAAGCTTGTCATGCCACTCCTTCTATCACTTTCTATCACTGAACTAACACAATAAGTGATAGAAAGCAAGTTTTATATTCATTAGTTTAATCATTCTATTTTACTAAGTTCATCAATAAATGCTGGTCGTCTTTTATGTTCCTTTTTAAATTTTTCAATAAGCATTTTAACATTTTGCTCATTTTCATATCTTCTATAGTCTGCAATCATATAGCATACATCTTGATACATATTTCTAGAACATGCCTTTTCAGCTCTATTTTCTATGTTTTTTCTGTATAGTGCTAATACCTCATCACCATACGTATTCATTAGTAGTTTAATATACTTTGATAGTGTATCTGGTTCTTTTCTAACAATATTCATGAGTTCTTCTATGTCATTCTCTTTTTCTACTAACTTTCTAAATATACTGTATTCTCCCGCTCCTGTTTTACCTCTTAATTCTTCCTTGAGATTACTATAAAAGTTATTATAATCTTCTTTATGGAGCTCTTTTAAGTCTTCATAGTACTCAAAATAACTTCTTAGTAGGAATTCTTTTCCTAAAGCTTTTTGATTTTTGATATCTCTTATTGCCTTATATGCGTCATATCTTGCCTTCTTCCACTTATCCAATCCCCACGTATGTTCTTTATTCTTTTCCTCCCCTTCAAGTGCTACTTGGATAGCCTTTTCATAGTCCTGCTTCTCCATAAGATTTTGTAAAAATTTTTCCCTAAACGTATCCATCTCTAGATGTTCTTCTATATACTGTTCAATTTCTTGTTGGGTACCATGATATTGTAATAATTCAAACAGCATCACACTTATGGCCTCTATTGTATTACTGTCTGCACTTTCTAGTTGCTGACCTAGTTCTTTGTACAACATCTCTCTATATCTTGCATTAGACCCATAGATAAGCACACTTTGTAAAAGCTGTGTGCCATAATCTATCCATTCTTGAAATTTTTCCTCCTTTACCTTTTGAATAATCTTATGGATAATTTGCTCTTTAACTTGCTCATCATATGCTATACTCTCTGCTACAAATCCACTTATACGGCATAAAATATCATTGATAAACTCCCCCATAAATCCCGTATCATCCTCAATGTATTCATACAAAGCTATTCCCCTTTCAAGTAGTAACAATAACATATCTAATGCAAGCATTACTTTTTCTTCTGAGCCACTTAAAGGTTCTATATAGTGTACCAATTCCCACATCTTATCAATAAATTCATCTTCTCTTTCATAGTAAATGTAACCGCTTTCGCCTATATATTTATTTTCAATGGCATCTATCAAACGTTCCATTCGTTTCAATTCTTGAGTTGTATCTGTTTTTCCGTATTGTATTAATACTTTTTCCTCTAATGTCACATCCCTTTTGATAATTGGCAAAAGTAACTGAATTAATTGCTGTTTTGTAAGTATGTTCAGTACTTCCTCTATATTTTGTTTCTTTCTTATTGTTTGTTTCTCATCCTCATCATCTAAGTAGTCTTTAAGTTTATAATAAGCTGCTGCTTCATGCTTACACACCGGACCATAATCATAAGGGCAATTACAGTATGAATAAATAATTTTTTCATTGTCATCTAGCTTCACAGCTACCTGATAATCTTCTGTTCCTTCCACTTCAAAAATATAGGTTCCATCTGTTTCTTGATAAATTCACTAATATGCTCATCTTCATAATAATCATAGCCTCTTCCTAAAATAATTCTATCTATAACTTCCTCAAAATCTCTAATAGTCATAACTCTCTCCTTCTTTCTAAAAGTTTTCTTACTCATTCTCTTGATCTAAAGTTTGTCTTAGTTCTTCTGCTATTTCTATGCTATCAATTCTCATAATTATTCACACTCTACCTTTATCAAAAAAAATCAAGCCCCACAGGTTTTTAACCCCTGCAAGCCCTGATTTTACGTTCGTTATTTTACTAATTTCACAACCGTTTGGCAATGGATTGCGTGCTGTTGGTAGTCATAATTGATGTAGTTTGCTTCCCTACTAACCTTCTATTCTCTCAGCATATATTTTTGCAAGAGTTTCTCCGCTACTTCATTGCCTTCTTCTGTAAAACATACTGATTTGGATTTCTTACCTCCATAAATTATCCCTATATCTTCTAATTCATTAAGTATGTCAAAGTCATAGCCTTTCCAACTTCTTTTAATAGTCTCCCCTATAACCTTTTCATCCCATGATGTTAAATACATAAGTAGCACTGTAAGCTCCTTGACTTTTTCCTCTATATTATTTATCTTTTGACCCATATTTATCCTCTCTACTCTACCTTTGTTAATCCCTCAGTAATCACAAGATTATTTTATTCCTATGATTCTATAATTTGTATTTGTCGCTACTTTCCCCTTCATATGCACATACACCCATTCGTAGTGAATTAGCAACTAGGAATACCTCTTTACACTCTTCACATAATGCTATGACTCCTTCTTCTCCATAACCTATATACTCTGCTTCATTACTGCATCTTTCACAATCATATTCATATATAAATTCATCACCTATCTTTACAACTTGCTTAATTTTATACTTTTTCATATGGTAGTTACTTCTAAAAAATCCTCCCCCCCCTTTTTCAACATCACTATCATAGCATTCTTCACCGATGCGAAAAGAACTAATTTAAAATGGCAACTCATCGTCATTTCCGTCTTGCTGCTCTTCTCTTTCTACTAGGCCCTCAGCTATAGCCTCTTCCCACGTTATCCCATAAGCTGCTCCACCAGAGGTAACGCCTGCAATGAAGTAATAGTTTTCATCACTTTCAAACAATAAATCATTTTCCCAGTCAGGTTGCTTCTTAACTTTATTTCGCTTCTTTTTGCCCATTTAACATTCCTCTCTTGTCCATTCATTGTATTCTAAAGTTTGTCTTAACTCTTCTGCTACTTCCATGCTATCTATTCTCATAATTGTTTCAGTTTCCTGCCCATATCCTAGTAAGTGAATATTTCCATACCATACAAACCTTTCATCTATAATTCCAAACTTTTGGTATACATCTTCTTTAAAGATAACTTCACACCCTATTTGTACTAACTCATTAACAACCTTGGTTACTGTACTTTTACTTATTTCTTTATATTGCTGGACAGGCTTTGTAATAATTTGCACCTTTATACCCGCCATGCTCCTACTCTCTAAATACTTTTTAACCATCGTAATGCTTGCTCTACTTAAAGATGGACTAACTATTAGAATGTTCTTGTCTGCCTCATTTATATCTTTTAAGAATGTTTCAATAAAACTTTCACTTTCATAAATTTTTTGACTATTTTTATTAGCCTTATTATCACATACTGTATAGCCTATAGATGCATACCCTTTTACTCTTTTATGATACATTTTCTCCAAAGTCTCTACATAAATATCCACATAATCATATACCAAAACATCTTGTTTACTTTCATAGTTTCGATGTAATCGGCCTGCATACTGAGCAAGTGTACCTTTCCACGCAATGGGCATGGCAAGAAATAATGTATCTAACCTTGGAAAATCAAATCCTTCACCAATGTATTTCCCTGTAGCTACAATCACTAACTCTTCATCAGCCGGAATGGCTTGTAACTTAGCACTCATTTCACTTCTTTCTCTTGCTTTTAAACCTCCTGTCAATACAATGACATTTTTGCACCTAGTCCTTAACTTTTCCCCTAGATACTGTACATGTTCTGTTCTTTCAGATATAACAATCGGTGTTCTCCCTTTTTCTAAAGCTTGTACAATATCTCCTAGTATTAAACTATTCCTAAGTTCACTTTTATATAAGACTTTATATATTTCATTGATTCTATACTTTTCAGCCACCAATTCTATAGGCATCTTAAAAGATGTAAATCTTGGAATAAGATAATGCTCAAACGGTCTTTCTTCTGCTTGTTTCTTGGCATCTACTCTATATCTAATAGGTCCACACTGCATAAATATAATCGGATGGTGTCCATCCTGTCTCGTAGGCGTTGCTGTTAACCCATACACATACTTTGCCATAGCTCCTTTAAGCACTTGTTCAAAGCTAAAAGCTGATACATGATGACATTCATCTACTATAATCATGCCATATGTTTTGATGAGTTCTTTCATCTCTTCCTTTTTAATCATCGATTGAATGATTGCTACATCTACAATGCCATGTGCTCTATTTTTACCTCCACCAATTTCTCCAATCATACTCTGTACCTTTCTCTTACGCTTACCTTCTAGTTTCTCAGGCACTTCCTCATTGATAACTAAAAATTCTTCTAGTCGCTCTTTCCACTGCTCAAGTAATTGTTTATTATGGACTAGAATAAGTGTATTAACCTTTCTAGTGGCTATAAAATGTGCTCCTATTACTGTTTTTCCAAAAGCTGTTGTTGCCGCTAATACTCCATTCTCATACTTTAACATCTCCTCGGCCGCTGGTATTTGTTCATCTCTCAACTGTCCATTAAATGTTACATCTATGCTACGCCCACTATTTCTTGCTTCCTGTACAGTAATTTTTATATTTTGCTGTGTTAATAGATTCACTAACTTTTCTTCACACCCCCTTGGCAATGCTAATGTGTCCTCTGTTTCATCGAACCCATAGATAACTCGTGGCTTATCATAAGTAGGTATTCTCATTGCTTGTGTTTTGAAAAAATCTGGATTATTAAATGCTGCTATTCTCTTGAACTGATTTAATGCTCTTGCACTTATTCCCATCTTATCTATATAAAGCATATGGTTCTTTACTACTTTTACTTCCTGCGGAAAATCATTTGCTGCTAATTCTATTGTTTTGAGTGTCTTCCACTCATCTTGGCTCTTTTCATTAGATACTTTGCTTTCAGTCATTGTTCCCACTAATTTTTCTAATTGGTTGATATAGTCTTCTACTTCTTGAACAGATAATTTCTTAATTTGACTCAAATACTTCCACTGATCCTCATAAGCCATAAAGTTACAATCTACAAATACACTATTACCCTTCTTACGTGCATTACCTTGTAGTGGCAATGCGATAAGGTTCCCAAAACCACCTTTTGGCATAGTGTCTTGATTTGGGAAGAGCCTATCATAAGATTCAAATCCTATTTCATGTCGCTTATTCATAGCATTTGTCAAAAGTAAGTTTCCTAGTTTTCTCGCTGTTGTAGCTGGTATATTAGTATCAAAAAATAACCATACATGAGCACCATTTCCTGATCTTGATTTCTCTACGGCCACCTCTAATCCTTGTTCATTACAAGCTAGCCTAAATGCAGATACATCTTTTTGCCATTCCTTCTTATCAAAATCTACTGCTAGCAACCAGCATGTGTCATCCTCTAATAGTGGATATAATCCTACGACATCTCTCCCCAGTTCATCCATTCCCCTTAGATGTTTTTCTATAGCCTTAGTGTCTAATGCCACCAATCGTCTATGCTTACACTTATCACATTTAACTAATTTTTTATTGCATAGTCCGGGCTTCCATTCATTAGCACATACAGGCGTATAACCTTTTTTGCCTTCTCTACTTTCCCATCTTTTTGCATACACATCTTCACGCCCTTTAAATAAAGATATATAAAGTTGTAACTTTTCTTCTTTTGGACTATATTTATTGAAACTACTTTTAGCTTCTTGATATGTCTGTTCTTTTTCTTTAACTACAAGCACTCCAAACCTTTCTTTTAATACTTTGTTTTCATATTCAAGTTCTGCATAGGCTTTTAGTAGTGTATTATACTTATTTAACAGCTCCTCATAGTTCATGCTCTTATGCTCCCTCTCAACTATTTTAGATACAACAAATCCCTTCTCTGAGGAAGGGATGGTTTACTGGATCATATAGTCAATCATTTTAAACACTATCTTTACTTTATTGGACCGTTGCTACAAGTTCAGCCATACTACTTACTTTTCTAAAAGGTGCGAACTCTCCATATACTTTTTTTATAGAAGATTCACTTGGGCCATTTAGTATACCGAGTTGATATTCTGCTTTTCGGTAAGTCCTCATTGCTTGAATAGCACTTTTCATAGATGTTTCTAATATAGCAGTACCACCTGTTCCCGTACGCCTCGCATATAAATAAACTTTACCCATTTCACTCACCTCCTTGTGATGCATATACGATTTCATATAAATATCTAATATAACGCGTTGTGCTAGTTAAATTTACAAATTGAAAACGCTCTAACATTATGATATTGTCCCATTGACTCTACAAATTCTCATGAATAGGGGGACAACACCGTGTTAGAGCTTAATCGTTATTATATCCATGAAGAGCTAAGTTTATCAGACTTTTTTCTTGTTACTTATGTTATTATTGATGATTTATATCATCAAGTTATTCCAGATGAAATACGTTTTCGTCGTAACTATAACCAAGCTAAGCTTTCAGACAGTGAAATTATAACACTTGCTCTTGTAGGTGAAATGCAAGGTATAACATCTGAAAAATCTTGGATTGCTTTTGTTCGTAAGAATTATAAATATCTCTTTCCTAATCTCTGTGATCGTACAAGGTTTAATAGGACAAGAAGACATTTAAATAATGTTATAGATACTATTCGAAATGAACTTTGTAAGCAATTAGGTTGTTTTGATGCTGCTGTTTTTATTGTTGACAGTATGCCAATACCTGTATGTGAGTTTGGTAGAGCTCATTTTGTGACATCATTTAAGGACTTAGCAAGCTATGGTTATTGTGCATCTAAAAAGAAGACTTACTTTGGGTTTAAACTTCATGCACTAGTTACTTTAGAAGGATTTATCACAAAATTTGTTTTAACTCCAGCCCACATAGATGATCGAGAAGCTTTGTGGGAAATATCACCTCAAAATGCGAGGACTATTGTATTAGGTGATAAAGGGTATATAGGTGACATATTAGCCCAAAATCTCGAAAAACAAGGTGAAATGAAACTTATGGCATTAAAGCGTGGCAATAGTAAGAATCCTTATCCAAAGCCTATCAGAAATTGGATAAGTAAGCATCGTAGACGAATTGAAACAACATTTTCACAACTGGTAGAACAGTTTAATATGGATGAAGTTCTAGCAAAATCAAAGTCTGGACTTATTGCACGTATTAACACTAAGTTGTTAATGCACAACCTTGCCTATTTCATCAATAAGTGTTTAGGAAAAAATCAAGATACTGGAATAGGTCAGATTAAACATCTCATATTTGGATAAATAAACTATTGTTAAAATAAAATAGGATAAATCTAATCTTTAGTATTACCATATTTATCCTATATAAAATAGAATTAACTAGCACAATAAGTAATATAACCTATTTCAACACCCTCTGGCATAATAGGTATTTTGTCTAACCACATTCTAAGAGCTAATCCATACTCTGCTGAGCTACTATCTTTATTTGCTTTATATATTATATCATGTGTATAGAAATTAAGTAAAGCATCGTCTTGATTCCATATCTGTAATTCAATCGGAAATCCCATAGGGTTTTCTTTAAAGTAAACATGTATCCCCCTATAACCATCATCTCTTGCTTTAGGTACCTCATGAAAATCTACTATCTTTATATTATATGCACAATCTTTTTTCAGTTGATTAACCCATAGTAAGATTTCTTCATAGGATCGATTCATAATTAAACGTATTCCTATAATGTCATTTATGACTTCTCTTAATTGTTTACTCTTACCTAAATTTTTATTCCACTTCTCCTTTAATGACTGGTAACTTTTTATTCGTTGAGACGCATTAATGTGAGATGATTCCATTTCAGTTAACACTGTTCCTAATGCATTAATTTCTATTTCTTTTTGATCTAGAAAATCAAGTATTTCATCAAATATATTTTCAAATTCAAAATTCTCTATCGTCTTTTTTGTACTTCTAACTATATTTAGAGAATACTCATTAACGTTCTTAATTGCCTCTAGCAATGGAGTAATTCTGTCCATATCAATACTAACTCTATCATTAGTTCCCATTGATTCAATTCCTCTTCTTTACATTCATATTTTCGATTTGTCCAACATATATAAAAAAACTCACCCTGGTCCGCTATACAACATTGTCTAAGCAAGGTGAGTATTGTTTTTATGATTTTACCAAACTCTTTAGATGGTGTCAATTATACCAGTTAATCTTAGGATCCCCCCTTATCAAAACCATTTAACCCCACACTCCACCCCTAACTAAAAAATCAAGACTTATAGGTTTTTCATCGCCTATAATCCTTGATTTTACGTTCATTATTTAACTAATTTCACAACCGTTTCTACATGGGTTGAGTACTGGTGGTAGTCATAATTGATGTAGTTTGTTTACCTAAAAAACTTCACTAATACACTATACAGTTAGTTATTTTCTCCCTCAAAAATCTGATACATCATATCTCCACGTACATATGCGAGTGTGCTTAATGTCAAGTCAGAAGAATATAAATAGCCATATTCATCCGTATTAAATTGAGCAGCATTATAGCTATACATTCCAAGCTCTGTAGAATCAATCACGCCTTCTATTGGAACACCTCTAAAACGATTTTCCATTTGCTCATAGGGTACTTCCTTCAGTGTATTGTTTGTAACTACGTATATATACATATTTTCACTTTCCATTGGATGCAAATACACAGTGTTGCCATCCTCACTAACTGAAGCCTCGCAATAGTTACTTCCCTGTATTTGGTCACAATTCAATGATTTTAAGTCAATACTACGAATAATTTGAAGTTTATTAAGATCATATACAAATAGTCCAAAGTAACTGTGAAATATGACAATATCATCCGAAGCATAGTCAAGTTCAGGCATAGCTACGCCTAAACTTTGCTGTACAGATAATTTGGGCGTAGTAGGTTCTATCTTTGTGTCTAAAATTGTCTCATGAAACATATCTAGTAACACCTGAAGCCTTTTAGAACTTTCAGCATAACGCCTAACATCCCCCCCCACTGTTGCCTCTGCCCATTCACGTGTACTGATAAAACCTACTTCACGTTTTCCGTCTGTTAATACTGTACGAACACTATCTGCATTATCAATGAGTGCCAGTAAAATCAGTGCATTTTTGTGAAAAAAATTTGATTTTACATTTTCCTCTGTATCATATTGCGTCACTACTTCTGATGAAGCTGAATAAACAATTTCAATCCCATATGGCTGTTTACTTGTATTTAACGTGAAGTGGTCATAGCTCACATCTTGTGGTACAGGCAATAAGCTAATAAGTGTTCCAACTGCTGAATTGTCACCTATATATTGTGTGCGAGCCTTCCATAGTTGTTCAGCAGAGCCAATCTCCATTATCGATTCAATACTTCCCACTTGCTTCTCAAAAAAATTTCTCACATCATTGGGTTGCTTAATACTGTAAGAAAAACTAGGCTTCACATCATTATCTATCCAAACTATTGAAAAATCCTTGTTAAAGTTAACATCTATATTTCCCATATCTTCATTATAAATCCCTTTGAATACAAGGCTAATTTGATTTGTATGATCCCTATTCATATCACGACTCTTAGAAACTGGAGATTTGTTCACCTGTAATTCTCTTAAATAGTCAGCCACTTCTTCTGTTTCTGCCTTATTTAAATCTATCACTTTATTTTCAAAAATGAATGTCCCATAGGCACTATGTTCCAATGATTCCACTGGAAATGCGACAACATCAGATAGTTTTACAGCATTAATAGGATTTGCTATAAGTCCAATACTGACACCTACAACTAAAATAGCTGTGCTTACGATTACCCAAAGCCCTGGTTTCTTATAATCTAACACATTTTTAATTCTTCCTTTTACATTACCTTCTACAAATGCAAGTGGACTTCCATTCAAAATATGTCTATCCGTCGCAAGAGCTAATAATGAAGTGGCATATGTTTTTTTGATTGTTGGATCAAGTAATTTAAGTACCCTTTCATCACAAGCATACTCCATATCTATGCTCATGAGTCTGTATGAAACCCATACCAGCGGATTAAACCAATGTATGGATGTAACAAAGAAAGCTATCATTTTTATAAGGTGATCTTTTCGTTGGATATGAGTTTGCTCATGTAGAAGAATATAATCTCTTTCCTCCTTCTTCAAATGAGTTGGCAAATAAATTTTGGGTTTCACTACTCCAAGCACAAAAGGCGTCTTTAAGTACGCATACTCATAAATATTTTGTCCCATCCATTGTGCACCCTTAAGCTGTCTTTTCAATTTCCAAATAGATAAGATACTATAGCTAACTAATAGGATTACCCCAAATAGCCATACAGCTGTGCCAATTTCTAAGTAGATTTGAAGCGGATTAACACTATCTCCTATATTAGGTACAGGAAGTATCTTATTGATAGATGCGTCAATAACTTGTATCCCACTATTAATCTGAGGATTTTGTTCATAAATGATGCTGCTAGAAATTGTAGCAGTCTGAGTATTTTGTGGCATAAGGCTAAACATACTTTCAAAGGTAAAAGGTATTATCAAGCGAAACCCAACCACACTCCATAATATATAAGTAATTATTTTAGGTGCTTTTTTGAGTAGTAACCTCATAAGCATCACAAAAAGGATAACGTAGCTTGCTGTAAAACTCATGTTTAAAACTATAAGAAACAATTCACTCATGCTACACCTCCTTATATTCATCAATAAGTTTTTTCAATTCTTCCGCCTGATGTTTATTTAATTTTCGACCTCCCATAAAAGCTGTTAGAAACTTAGGTAAAGACCCACCAAAAGTATCTTCAACAAACCGTATACTTTGTTTCGCATAGTATTGCTCCTTTGTTATTACAGATGAAACAATAGCATCCTTATTTTGAAAAATACCTCTTTCACATAGCTTCTTCAATACTGTATAGGTTGTAGACTTTTTCCACTTCATTTCTTTTTCACATAGCTTTACAAGTTCTCCTGATCCAATGGGCTCTTGCTCCCAAATGAGTTCTGCAAATTTTTCCTCACTTTCAGCTAGTTTATATATACTCATACCTATCCCTCCTCAGGTCTATATGCTATAGACTTCATTATTGGTAGTCTATAGCATATAGACCTACAAGTCAATAAAATTTCTGAATCAATTATATTTTTTTCTTTTTATATAAAACAAAAGACCCAAAGGTCTTTTTAACACCTTTAAGCCTTAATCTAAAACTCTTCATTAATCCATCTATAAAGCTGTTTACAATCATGGTCACTATCTTCCATGGTAAACCTCATATCAAGTTCTAATTCCTCAAATCCATTTCTTTTATATAAGTTGTAACCTTCTTGTGTTGAGTTGAGTGTAACAAACGTAGCACCTATATGCTGATTTGTAATGCTCTCTATTCTTTCTAGACATTCTATTAGTAAGATATCACTTAAATAAATTTTATCTCCCGATGGTAATGTATCCTATACTTGTGTATGATATCTCTCAGAGCATTAGATACCTGCTGCATGATAAAGTCGGGATTATCAATCCCCATTATTTCTCCATTATCTTTTACCCCAATATAAATAATCCCTCCACTTGTATTAGCAAAAGCAACAACTGTAGATTTTCAAGCTGTTAATTATAAATCAACAGGCGTATATATTTCTTTTAACTCAACTATTTCGCTTTTATACAAACTCATTATATCACTCCTTATATCACTTTCTATCACTTCTAACACTGAACTAACACAATAAGTGATAGAAAGCAAGAATAATCGTCTGACAACTTACGACATCAGAATGCTACCATGCCATATATTATAATAAATCATGATTTATTTTGTCCCCACACTCCACCCCCAACTAAAAAATCAAGACTTACAGGTTTTTTAACCCCTGCAAGCCTTGATTTTACGTTGATTATTTTACTAATTTCACTACCGTTTCGCAATGGGTTGAGTACTGGTGGTAGTCATAATTGATGTAGTTTGTTTACGTATTCGCTTCTACTATCCTGTGTATTTTTCTTGCCCTTGTTTTAGTAACTCCCCTTCTATTGACCTTTAATGTCAATAGATAAGTTCTAATTTAGCTACTCTAAGAAGTATATATCCTATCTGCCCTCCTATCTAAACTTAAGTTGAATATTAAAAAGCCCACTAATTATCTAATTAGTGGGCTCACCGGCCTACATGGTTACGCATTATTAAGAGGCTTAGTAGGATCTGTTTTACTATTATATGTATATTATAGTAATTTATTCACCTTTTAATAGATTTCTCCAGTTAATTGGAAATCCTAAGTATTCTAATTTTACAAATGGATATTTAGCAATAATCGATTCTAATTGCTCTATGAATGTATGCCAAACCTGTTTGTCTATTACGATTTTCTTAAGAATAAAGATATAGATAAATACTCTATCATTTCTTATACCTAACTGATTGTCTTGCTTCGACAACCTAGGCTTATTCGCAATAGGTCTATTATATAATCTTCCTCTATGAGCACAAATATTTCTGATAATAACCAATGCTCGTAACCAATTTTGAATATAATCTGCTGGAATTCCATAATATTCTTGAGCAATTTCTTTTCTTATAGGATATTCTAAGTTATTGTATAACTTAGATAATGCCCCAAACGAAATGAGTTCAACTGCAACCCATATAGGAAAGTTATTACTATAATCATCACGATAATGTTTAATAAAAGCATCATTTCCTTTTTTATCATACCCTATTATCGTGGCAAACTCTTCTAGAAAATGGTCATGGTACGTAGTATTCTCAAATCCATGCCCTTCTTTATAGCCTAGTGGACCATAAACTTTTGAATGTTGATATGCAATATGTGTTCTAAATGCCACCTCAACCGCATCCAATACATAAATTAAAGCTGCTCTTAGCTCACTATCGAAATAATACAGCTGCATAATATCTTCTATTCGAATACCTCGATTAAACACATCTCGCTTACGAAAAGTCAGCGTATACCCACTTAATCTATAGTAGTTGATTTGTTTTAAAACACTGATAGCATACTCTCTATCCTCAATGATAAGCCCTCTTTCTCTAAGCAAATCTACCTGAGCTTCAAAACTTTTAAATGGTTTAGATTCTTTCATGTAAAAATCCCCCTAAAAAAACAAAAGGCCTATCAGGTTACGCATACAATATATTGAGTATATATCGCATAGGCTTGATAGGATCTGTTGTTTTTATTATATAACTATTTAGTTTAGTTGTCAAGAAGTAGCTCAGCATCATATCGATCTTAATGCTATTGGCCCCACACTCCACCCCTATCAAAAAAATCAAGGCTTACAGGTTTTTTAAAGCCTACAATCCTTGATTTTACGTTCATTATTTAACTAATTTCACAACCGTTTCAACGGTATTGCCAAAGACCCACAAAGCTCCGGACACCTATATTAACATAACCGTAGCCTTTGGTCATGAGGATGGAATGATACCATTAGATACTGTGGACACTATTCATAATAGACTTTTATCTAATAATATAGCCCAAAAAGCAGAAGCATACAAGCCAAAACCACGAACTACTTACAAAATGATTAGCGAATATATTGATGAAAAATATAGTTTCAAAGTCCATACAGCATATATTGCCGAGGTGAAACGTAGTTTAGGGTTGCCAATGTACGATGCTCCGAATGCAGTTGAAACTTTGAAACATCCAAGAAAACACCCCACTCCTATTCAAGTAGATGCTATCAAAGATGCCCTAACTTATTTTGAAGTCATATAGAACAATTCAATATAAATATGAAAACTGCCTTTTACATTTTGTAAGGGGCAGTTTTTCATGCCCAAAATCGAAAGGAGAGAAAAACTTGAATGCAAAAATAATCGCCATCGCCATGCAAAAAGGTGGTGTCGGCAAAACAACCACTTGTGCCAACTTAGGCATAGGGCTTGCACAGCAAGGTAAAAAAGTCTTAATCGTAGACAGTGACCCACAAGGCTCACTATCCATCAGTTTAGGACACCAGCAGCCCGACAATATCCCCACAACCCTTGCAACCGTCATGGGCAAGGTAATCACCGACAGCCCCATAGAACACAAGGAGGGTATCCTATCCCACCCCGAGGGTGTGGACTTGCTCCCCGCCAATATTGAATTGTCGGGCATGGAAGTATCCCTCATCAATGCCATGAGCAGAGAAACGATACTCAAGCAGTATCTTGATACGGTAAAAAAAGACTATCAATATATCCTGCTTGATACACAGCCCTCCCTTGGTATGCTCACCGTCAATGCACTTGCGGCGGCAGACAGTGTAATTATTCCAGTACAGGCTCAATACCTCCCTGCAAAGGGCTTAGAACAGCTTTTACAGACCATAAACAAGGTACGTAAGCAAATTAACCCAAAGCTACAAATAGACGGTATCCTGCTGACAATGGTGGATAACCGCACCAACTTTGCAAAAGACATCAGCACCCTGCTCCGTGACACCTACGGCGGTAAAATCAAGGTGTTTACCACAGACATTCCCCATTCAGTAAGAGCCGCCGAGATTAGTGCCGAGGGCAAGAGCATTTTTGCCCATGACCCTAAAGGCAAAGTTGCCGAAAGCTACCGAGGACTCACAAAGGAGGTGTTGAAAATTGAAAAGCTCCGCCAAAAACATAAATCTGACATCAGTAGATGATTTGTTTTCCACCGAAGAAAGCCGAGCCGATGCAGGCAGAGAAAGGGTTATGGAGATAAGCTTGACAGAGCTGTTTCCCTTCAAAGACCACCCATTCAAGGTTAAAGACGATGAAGCTATGGCAGACACCGCCGAAAGTATAAAGGAGTATGGTGTGCTTGTTCCTGCAATCGCCCGTCCTCGTGATGAGGGTGGATATGAACTTGTAGCAGGACACCGCAGGCACAGGGCAAGTGAACTGGCTGGGCTTGAAACCATGCCTGTTATTGTCCGTAATCTTGACGATGATGCCGCCACTATTATTATGGTTGACAGCAACTTGCAGAGGGAAAACATCCTACCAAGTGAACGAGCCTTTGCCTTTAAGCTAAAATTAAATGCTATTAAACGGCAAGGTGCAAGGTCAGATTTAACTTCTACGCAAGTTGCACAGAAGTTGTCAGTTGAAAAAGTAGGCGAAAGTGCAGGTGTAAGTAAAGACCAAGTACGCAGGTTTATTCGTCTTACTGAGCTTATCCCCGAACTTCTTAACATGGTAGATGATAAAAAAATAGCTTTTAACCCTGCCGTGGAACTATCCTACCTAAAGCCCGAGGAACAAACTAACTTACTTGAAGCAATGGATATGGAACAGTCAACCCCCTCCCTTTCACAGGCACAGCGGCTTAAAAAGTTTAGTGCCGAGGGCAAATGCACTCTTGAGGTCATGTGTGCCATTATGAGTGAGGAAAAGAAAGGCGAATTAGACAAGGTAACTCTTACGAGCGATAAGCTTAGAAAGTATTTCCCCAAATCTTATACACCACAGAAAATGGAGGAAACTATACTAAAACTACTGGAAACATGGCATAAAAAGCGTACCCAAGATAGGGATAGATAAAAAACAAAATAGAAAGGAAGTGAGGAAATGGCTGTGTGCAGAATAGAAAAAACAAAGGATTACACCGTCATGGCAAATCATCATTTACGCAATAAAGCCCTGTCGCTCAAAGCAAAAGGCTTGCTATCCCTTATGCTGTCCCTTCCCGAAGATTGGGACTATACAGTAAAGGGGCTTGCCTACATCTGCAAGGACGGCATTGACAGCATCAACGGAGCGATTAAGGAATTGGAAAACACAGGATATATAAGTCGTGAGCGTATCAGAAACCCCAAAGGGCAACTAACGGCGATTGAATATACAATCCGTGAGCATCCGCAAGTTATGGAGAGTAAGGACAGCGAAAGTCCTGTTGAGGCTCTGCCTACACAGGAAACACCTATACAGGAAAATCCAATACTGGCTACTCCTATACAGGAAGAACACGACCAATTAAATACTTATCTACAAACTAAAGATAAATCAAAAAAAGATTTATTAAGTATAGAAGCATCAAATCCTTATCAATCCTATCCTTACAAACAGCCCCAAAATATAGGATATGATGGGATAGGATGTGACAGCTACGAAGAAGTAAAAGAACTGGTTTACGAAAACATTGAATACGAACATTTTAAGCAGTACGGTAAAATCAGCATGGGTGAGCGTTTAGACGAAATAGCTGATATTATCACTGAAACCCTGTGTTCCACTAAGGACACCATTAACATTGCCGGAGAAGACTATCCTGCAATGCTTGTGAAAGACAAAATGCTGAAAATTA
Organism: uncultured Eubacteriales bacterium; assembly: GCA_900551325.1. Lineage (GTDB taxonomy): Bacteria > Bacillota > Clostridia > Lachnospirales > Cellulosilyticaceae > Holtiella. The sequence continues at coordinate 281,301 of URVM01000002.1, forward strand.
CATCGTCCCATATTGAGTATGTCTTTGATTGCTTAGACAAAAACACCACCTATGTGCGAAACATCAAGCGGTATTTGCTTGCCACTCTGTTTAATGCACCCTCCACCATAGACAGCTACTATGCAGCTTTGGTCAACCACGATTTATACAGTCCTAACCGTTAGGCACTTTGTAAAGAAATTTGCAGAGTGCCTTTTTCTATGCCCAAAAATGAAAGGAGATTTTGAATATGAGAAAACCAATGGCTTACATTACCGCTGCTTGGAGTAACAACGAATTTGAAGTGACCGAAACGGCGGCTAAGTATTGTAGAAAACTTTATGAAGCAGGCTATACCCCTATCTGTCCACCACTTTATACACCTTTGTTTCTATGCGATAAAGTACCGCAGGAACACAAGGACGGCATTGATATGGCAAGGGATATGCTCCGCCGTGCAAGGGTGCTTGTGGTATGTGGTGACCTTATCGATGAAAATGTCAAAAACGATATTGCCATAGCCCAAAGGCTGAATATTACCGCTACCACCCTTGAGGGTATCTTGACTGTCAAGGGGCAAGGCAGAGAGAAATAATGATACCCATAAAAATCATGGAAGGAGGACTTTTTTATGCAGGAAGATGTGGAACAAAGAACAATTGCTCTTGCTATCAGTGCAAGCAAGCTCACAGGCAGAGAATTAAAAAAAGCAATCGTCAAGCTCCTTGCTCATTTAAAAGACAAGAAAAACCACCCCAATATCCCGCAGGGAAAACAATCAGTAAAACAGCTTGCAGGGCAAAGGCAAGGCATGACCAGTATTGAAATCACCGACCAAAATATTAAGGACTTTGAGCGTGTGGCAAAAAAATACGGTGTTGACTTTGCTGTGATGAAAGACAAGCACCAAGTACCACCGAAATACGTGGTCTATTTCAAAGGCAAAGATGCCGATGCCATTACCAACGCTTTTAAGGAGTACACCTCGGATATGGTAAAAAAGGCAGCACGACCATCGGTTCTTGCAGAACTTAAAAAGCTTGCCGAGCTTGCTAAAAATACCCTTATCCAAAAAGTAAAACACAAAAATAAGGAGCAGAGCCTATGAGTAAAAACATGAAAAAACTCCTTATTCTTAACATTCCCTATCTTGTGTTAGGGCTGATATTTACCAAGCTACCCGAAGCGTGGAGATATACAAACGGTGCTGACATTGGGCAAAAGATACTCAGCTTAGGCGAGGGCTTTTCCAAAGCCTTTGCAGTGCCGTTTCCGTCTTTTTACCCCACTGACCTGCTTATCGGGCTTGCCATCGGTGGCTTGCTTAGAATGGTTATCTATTTCAAAGGTAAAAACGCTAAGAAATATCGTAAGGGCATAGAGTATGGCTCTGCACGATGGGGCAACGCAAAGGATATTGAGCCTTATGTAGACCCCACATTTCAAAATAATGTGATACTCACCCAAACAGAGCGTTTGACTATGAATAGCCGCCCCAAAGACCCTAAGACCGCACGAAACAAAAATGTGCTGATTGTGGGCGGTAGTGGTAGTGGTAAAACAAGATTTTGGCTGAAACCAAATCTTATGCAGTGCCACAGCTCATTCGTGGTAACTGACCCCAAAGGCAGTATCGTCATTGAATGTGGCAAGCTGCTACTGCATGAGGGCTACAAGGTAAAAATCCTAAACACTATCAATTTCAAGAAATCCATGCATTACAACCCTTTTGCCTATATCAGAAGTGAAAAGGACATTTTAAAGCTCGTTACCACCCTTATTGCCAATACCAAAGGCGAGGGAAAAGCAGGGGACGATTTTTGGGTAAAGGCAGAAACGCTGCTCTATACTGCCCTCATTGCCTACATCTACTATGAAGCCCCTGAACATGAGCAAAACTTCACAACATTGATTGAATTTATCAATGCCAGTGAAGTCCGTGAGGACGATGAGGAGTTTAAGAACAATGTGGACTTGATGTTTGATAGGCTTGAAGAAAAAGACCCACAGCACTTTGCAGTTAGGCAATATAAGAAATACAAATTAGCCGCAGGCAAGACCGCTAAGTCTATCCTTATTTCCTGTGGTGCAAGGCTCGCCCCCTTTGACATTAAGGAGCTTAGGGAACTGACTGCCTATGATGAACTGGAGCTTGATACCCTTGGGGACAAGAAAACTGCCTTGTTTATTATCATCAGCGATACCGATGCCACATTTAACTTCCTTGTATCCATGTGCTACACCCAGCTTTTTAATTTGCTTTGTGATAAAGCTGATGATGTATACGGTGGCAGGCTACCTATCCATGTGCGGTGCTTAATTGATGAATGTGCCAATATTGGGCAGATACCTAACTTAGAAAAACTCATGGCAACCATTCGTAGCCGTGAAATTTCTGCTTGCCTTGTTTTACAGGCACAGAGCCAATTAAAAGCACTCTACAAAGACAATGCCGACACTATTATAGGAAATTGTGACAGCATGATTTTTTTAGGTGGGAAAGAAAAAACCACCCTCAAAGACTTAACTGAAACCCTTGGCAAGGAAACCATTGATATGTTCAATACAAGCGATACAAGGGGCAACCAACGTAGTTACGGTATCAACTATCAAAGGCTTGGAAAAGAACTCATGTCAATGGATGAGCTTTCTGTTATGGACGGCGGTAAGTGTATCTTGCAGCTTAGAGGTGTTCGCCCCTTTTTTAGTGATAAATACGACATTACAAAACACCCAAAATATCAGTATTTATCCGACTTTGACAAGAAAAACGCTTTTGATATTGAGAAATTCTTATCCACCAAACTAAAGCTCAAAGCAAATGATGTGTACGAAGTTTATGACATGAGTAAAGAGGAAGAAACAACCGCATTAAAGCCCTCGAGTGGGCAATAAACACTGCCATTTTCGGTGGTGTTTTTTATATAGATACAATCCACAAAGAAAGGGGTGTTGCCTATGATTGTGGCCGTTTCACGCTGTCAGAATACAGCGTTTTTTTATTGCAAAAACCTAAACTAATAAAACAAAAAACATATTAAAAGGAGATAAACATTATGGAATTTTTTAATCAAGCAGTAACAGCATTGCAAACACTCGTAATCGCCCTTGGTGCAGGACTTGGCATTTGGGGAGTAATTAACCTTTTGGAGGGTTATGGAAACGACAATCCCGGAGCAAAATCTCAAGGTATGAAACAGCTCATGGCAGGCGGCGGCGTAGCGTTGATTGGCATGACTCTTGTTCCACTACTTAGCGGATTGTTTTAAAGAATAAGGAGTAGATTATGGATTTTATCCTTGATGCGATAAACGAGTGGATTACAAATCTACTCGTTGACGGCATTATGGGTAACTTAACAGGCTTGTTCGATAACATCAATTCGGAAGTAGCAAGGATTGCAGGAGATGTAGGAAAAACACCGTCACAGTGGAATGGCGGTGTTTTCTCCATGATTGAAAATTTATCGGATACTGTTATCATGCCCATTGCCGGAATTATCTTGACCTTTGTGATGTGCTACGAGCTGATACAAATGGTCATTGACCGAAATAATATGCACGACTTCCCACCTTCAGACATTTTCAAGTGGATGATGAAAACTTTTATTGCCGTGATACTGGTCACAAACACATTCCCCATTATGATGGGCATATTTGATGTGGCACAAACGGTCATTTCCAATGCGGCAGGGGTAATCCTCACCGATACCGCCGTAGGGGTAGAAACCTTAGATGCTCTGCGTGATAGCCTAATGCAAATGGATATAGGCTCCCTTTTGGGGCTGTATCTGCAAAGTTTTATTATGGGTTTAGTTATTTGGGCATTGACCGTTTGCATTTTTATCATCGTTTATGGTCGAATGCTTGAAATCTACCTTATGACCTCACTTGGAGCAATCCCCATTGCTACCATGCAAAGCAAGGAATGGAATATGGGAAACAACTATTTAAAGGCTCTGCTTGCCCTTGCCTTTCAAGGCTTTCTCATTATGGTGTGCGTGGGTATCTATGCGGTGCTTATTCAGTCTATTGCAACAGATGGTGACCCCATCGGAGCAATTTGGAATTGTATGATGTACACTGTGCTACTTTGCTTTGCCCTCTTTAAGACAGGGACACTCTCAAAGAGCATTTTCTCATCTCACTAAAAAATGAAAGGAAGATTTTATGGCTTATGTACCAATCCCCAAGGATTTAAGCAATGTAAAAACAAAGGTGGTGCTTAATCTCACTAAACGACAGCTCATCTGCTTTTCGGCGGCACTGGCAGTAGGCTTACCGCCCTTTTTCATTCTCAAGGACTATATCGGTATAAGTCCTGCGGTACTGGTGATGATGCTTTTCATGCTACCGCTATTTATGTTTGCTATGTACGAAAAGCACGGTCAGCCACTTGAGGTAATGCTCAAAAACTATGTAACGGTGCGGTTTCTCAACCCCAAACAAAGACCCTACCAAACAGATAATTTCTATCCGCTACTGGAAAGGCAATATCAATTAGATATGGAGGTAAATCAAATTGTCAAAAATCGAAAACAAGCCCACTAAGCCCCTCAAGCTCACGAGGGCAGAAAAACAAAGCATTACAGTGGCGGTCGAGCAGGCAAGGAATAAGCCTAAAGGGGTAAAATCCGCACAGGATAGTATCCCTTACCGTCATATTTTCCCCGATGGCATTTGTCATGTAGGCGATAAGCTCTATACCAAAACCCTGCAATTTGGTGACATCAATTATCAGATTGCACAAAACGAGGATAAGACTGCCATCTTTGAAAGTTGGTGTGATTTCCTCAATTACTTTGACAGCACTATCAAATTTCAGCTTACATTCCTAAACACCACAGCTAATGCAAAGGACTATGAAAAAAGCGTGTACATTGCTCCACAGCAGGACGATTTTGACAGTATCCGAACAGAGTACACCGAGATGCTGCACAATCAACTTTCAAGGGGCAACAACGGACTTGTAAAAACAAAGTACCTTACCTTTGGCATTGAAGCCGATAATATTAAGATTGCAAAGCCCCGTCTTGAACGCATTGAAAATGACCTGTGGAACGCATTTAAGCGGCTTGGGGTACAGCTTACCTCCCTTGATGGCAAAGAACGGCTAAAGCTCATGCACAATATTCTCCGAATGAGTGGCAACGACCCCTTTTCTTTTGAATGGAACTGGCTTGCTCCCTCGGGGCTTAGTACAAAGGACTTTATCGCTCCATCTTCCTTTGAATTTAAAGAAAAAGGTACATTCAGAACGGACGATAAATATGGTGCGGTGTCTTTTCTACAGATACTTGCCCCTGAGTTAAATGACCGTGTGTTATCGGACTTTTTAGAAATGGAAAGTAACCTTGTTATTACCATGCACATTCAGTCAGTAGACCAAATGAAAGCAATCAAAACCATTAAGCGTAAGATTACCGACCTTGATAGGATGAAGATTGAAGAACAAAAAAAAGCAGTACGGGCAGGGTATGACATGGATATTATCCCCTCTGACCTTGCCACCTATGGCGGTGAAGCAAAAAAACTCCTTGCCGATTTGCAAAGCCGTAATGAGCGAATGTTTTTAATGACATTCCTTGTACTAAATACCGCCGACAATAAAAAAGAACTGGATAATATTCTCCTGCAAGCAAGCGGTATTGCCAACAAGCATAACTGTACCCTCATTCGCCTTGATTATCAGCAAGAACAGGGTTTTATGTCCTCCCTCCCACTTGGAAAATGCCTTGTACCCATACAGCGAAGTTTGACAACCTCAAGCACAGCGATTTTTGTACCCTTTACCACACAGGAGCTTTTTCAGTCGGGTGGTGAAGCCTTGTATTATGGTTTGAACTCTCTATCAAGTAACCTTATCATGGTAGACCGCAAGCAGCTTAAAAACCCCAACGGGCTAATCCTTGGTACACCCGGAAGTGGTAAGAGTTTTTCAGCCAAAAGAGAAATCACCAATGTATTTCTCATCACCACAGACGACATCATCGTATGTGATCCCGAGGGCGAATATTTTTCCCTTGTGCAACGGCTTAAAGGACAGGTAATTAAAATCTCTCCTACCAGTAACCAGTACATCAACCCAATGGACATCAACCTCAATTACTCAGAGGACGATAGTCCCCTTGCTTTAAAGAGTGATTTTATCCTATCTCTTTGTGAGCTGATTGTTGGCGGCAAAGAGGGATTGACACCTATTGAGAAATCCATTATCGACCGCTGTGTAACCCTTGTTTATGCAGAATATCTTGCTATCCCCGACCCTGCCCAAATGCCAATCTTAGGCGATTTGTATGATGCCCTTGGCAGGCAGGAGGAAAAGGAAGCAAAGCATATCCGTTCGGCACTTGAAATCTATGTAACAGGTAGTTTGAGCGTGTTCAACCATAGGACAAATGTGGACATCACAAACCGCATTGTTTGCTATGACATCAAGGAGCTTGGCAAACAGCTTAAAAAGTTAGGTATGCTTGTGGTGCAAGACCAAGTTTGGAACAGGGTAACCATCAATCGTGCAGAAAAACGCTCTACTCGTTACTATATGGATGAGTTCCATTTGCTCTTAAAAGAGGAACAAACGGCGGCTTATTCTGTGGAGATTTGGAAGCGTTTTAGAAAATGGGGTGGCATTCCCACAGCCATCACGCAGAACATCAAAGACCTCTTATCCTCTCGTGAGGTGGAGAATATATTTGAAAACAGCGATTTTGTGTATATGCTCAACCAAGCCGCAGGCGATAGGGCTATCCTTGCCAAGCAGCTTAATATCTCGCCCCATCAGCTCTCTTATGTAACAGGTAGCGGTGTTGGGGAAGGACTGCTTTTTTACGGAAATGTCATTTTGCCCTTTACGGATAAATTCCCGAAAAATACGGAACTTTACAGCATTATGACCACAAAATTGGACGAAACCAAGCAGGAATAAATCTTTATTATTTAAAATCACAAAAAAATATGATATAATTTTTCAAAAGGTTTTGAGATGATTGGCAACCCTAAAGGCAAATGAATATGAACAATTTGAAACATTAGCGAGGGCGTTGTCATTAAATAACTGTTTAGGAGTGCTGATATGCCCAGTATATATTTTCACGAAGATGATTTTTGTCAGATAGAAATACTACCAATCGAAAATCTCGGTTTCTGCTTAAAACAAGCAGGATGTATAGAGGAATTTGCAAAAACTCATAAAAGCGGTATTGGATATACAGATATGTATGTTCGTGATGAAACACCTCTTTCCCTTGCAGATAAAAAAATAGTTCCATCACAACTTAAAAATGCGTTACAAGGGATAACAAAAGAATTTGATGAGGTTTATAGTGGATATAGTTCATATCGTGAAAAATGTGAATTTACCCATGCTTTTGGAAATGATAAAAATATCGTTCTGTTTTTTGACGTAAAGAATGGTATTGTGAAAAACATTTGGCTTACACTGGATACAGATAAAGAAGATAATATATTAACAGCGAAAAATATATTTAGTGCATTATCACGAATCGGCAGTTTTATTATAGCCGATTGGGGATGGAGTTATATTGAGGATATAGGAAATCACTTAGAAATCGAAAAATATTTACGGCAACGACTAATAGATTTTACCCAAGGATAGATATAATCTAATCTTAGCCCACCCCATGCGGTGGGTTTTCTTATGCCCAAAATCAAGAGAGGAGGTTCTATGAAAAAACAATCAAGGCTTCAATTTACCGAAGAAGAACGTGCCGACCCCACTTTAGAAAAGCCCATAGCGAAATCGGATAAGGCGGCAGATAAACTGGAAAAAGCAAAATCTAAAATTCCAAAAAAAACAGTCAAGACCAAAGAACGCACCTTTGATGCCGAAACAGGCAAAACAAAGGTGCGTTTGCATTTTGAGGAAGTGGATAAACCAAAGCCACCCTCTAAACTGGAACACAACATTAAGAAAGCTCCGCAAAGAGCTGTTTTATCTGCTGTGCATAAAAAAATCAGTGAAAATGAACAGGATAATGTAGGGCTTGAAGCGGCACACGGCACAGAAAAGGCAGGAGAATTTACAGTACAGCGTGTCCAAAGTGCCTATCGCTCCCACAAGCTAAAACCCTACCGCACCTTGGCAAAGGCAGAGAAAAAAAGCATACAAGCCGATATAAATGTTCTTTATAAGAAAAGTATTAGGGATAATCCACAGGCAGTAAGCAACCCTATTTCCCGTTTTCAACAGAAAAGGGCAATTAAAAAGCAGTACATTGCCACAAGGTACGGCAAAGGAGCAAAAACCGTACAGACCACAGCAACCACAGCAAAATCAGCAGTCAAAAAAGGTGCAGATACAGTGTCAAAATCGGCTGCTGCAATTGCTAAAAATCCAAAGGTGCTACTTATCCTACTTGCCCTTTTTCTACTTATTACTGTTATCAGCGGGGCGGTGTCTTCTTGCTCTGTCCTATTTCAAGGGGCGATGTCCAGTACGGTATCCACCTCTTATACTTCCGAAAATGAGGAACTCGTTGCTGCAAATGACGATTACACAGCATTGGAAACAGCACTACAAAAACAGATTGACAATATTGAAAGAGATTACCCCAATTATGATGAATACCGCTATGACTTAGCTACCATCGGACACGACCCCCATCAGCTTGCATCATACCTTACTGCCCTTCTTCAGTATTTTAAGGCAAGCGAGGTGCAAGGCGAATTACAACGGGTATTTGAAAAACAATACAAGCTGACCTTAACCGAAACAGTTGAGGTACGCTACCGCACCGAAACAAGAACTGACAGCGAAGGTAATTCCTACACCGTAGAAGTACCCTATGATTATTACATTTTAAACGTGAAGCTCACCAACAAGTCCATAAACACTGTGGCAAACAGCCTGCTTACACCCGAACAGCTTGAAATGTACAATGTTTATCTGCAAACAAAAGGCAACAAACCCCTGCTCTTTGGCGGTGGCTCAATGGATGGCAGCCCTTCCACCGATTTAAGTGGTGTTGAGTTTGTAAATGGCGAAAGACAGGGAAATCAAAACATTGTGGATATTGCACTTTCACAGGTTGGCAATGTGGGCGGTCAGCCCTATTGGTCATGGTATGGCTTTGATTCTCGGGTGGAATGGTGTGCTTGTTTTGTATCTTGGGTACTTAATCAAGCAGGATATTCCGAGCCGAAGTTTGCCGCCTGTCAAAACCAAGGCATACCTTACTTTTCTTCAAAGGGACGATGGGCAAACCGAGGATACCAAGACATTGCCCCCGGCGATGTTATTTTCTTTGACTGGCAAAGCGATGGACATTCTGACCATGTAGGCATTGTTATTGGCACAGATGGAAACCGTGTTTATACCGTTGAGGGTAATAGCGGTGATGCCTGCAAAATCAGGGATTATGACCTAAACAGTAGTGTAATTATGGGCTATGGACTTATGAATTAAGACGAGGAGGGATATTATTTGAACGCAAAACTAAAAAAGGTATTATCCGATATGAAGAAAACTGAGGACAAAATTGGGGTTTTGCAAGATAAATGGCAAGAATTGAACAAGCAAAAAACCGAGCTTGAAAACCTTGAAATTATCGGACTTATCCGAGGTGCAAAAATCAGCACAGAAAATTTAAACGATGTTATCACGGCATACCGCAATAAAAGCGGTGTGCCTTTTTCATCTGAAAAACAGGAGGAAAATAAGAATGAAGAAAACTAAAATCCGTATTTTTGCTGTCATGTTTATGGCGGTGCTTTGTATGACTGCCTTTTCAACAACAGCCTTTGCAAGCGGTGGCGACCAGCATGACGCTGGACCCAATTTGCCTGTCGGCGATGCAACACCTAAAGAGCCTGATGAAACCCCCGTTCCACTTACACCCGAGGGCAATTTAACCCTTGTGGACGATTTAGAGCGAACGGACGAAATTGATAAGCAGTTTATTACCGCCGTATCCAAAAATGGCAACTACTTCTATCTTGTCATTGACCGTGCAGGCAAAGAGGATAATGTATACCTCTTAAACATGGTTGATGAAGCTGACCTGCTTGCCCTTATGGAAGATACCCCCACCCAACCTAAAGTTTGCTCTTGTAAGGATAAATGTGAGATAGGTATAGTCAATGCCGATTGTTCTCTATGCAGTACCGATAAAAACAATTGTATAGGCAAATCCCCCGAAGTGGCAGAGCCTACCGAGCCACAGCCTGAAAAAGATAAGGGTAGCCCAATAGGGATTGTGGTACTTCTACTTATATTTGCCTTAGTTGGTGGTGGTACTTTCTACTACTTAAAGGTGGTCAAAGACAAATCAAAACCACAGAGAAATCCTAATATGAACGAATATGATTTCGGTGATGACGAGGACGATGAGGACGACTATGTTTATGAACCTACCGCCGAAGAACAGGAAGAAACTGCTGAGGAAAGTGAGGATGATGTAGAATGACACATTTCACTGACAGCGTGTATGAAAAAATGATGGTGCAAAAGCCGCAATATTCCTCTGCCCCCATCAAGAGCAGACCACCAAAAAGGGAGCAGAAAATCCGTAAGTTAATTATTGTGCATGAAAAATCAGAAGCCCCAAAACAGGACAAGGAGGGGAAATAATATGCAGTTAGTCATTGCAGAAAAACCAAGTGTTGCACAAAGTATTGCAAAAATATTAGGGGCAACAAACCGCAAGGACGGCTACACCGAGGGGAATGGCTACCTCGTTTCATGGTGCGTTGGGCATTTAGTAGAACTTGCCCCTGCCGATTGCTATGATGAAAAATACGCAAAATGGCGGTATGAGGATTTGCCCATTCTCCCTGCCAATTGGCAGTACAATGTTTCAAGCAGTACCAAAAAGCAATTTGATGTGCTGAAAAAACTATTAAAGAATAGCCAAGTTGACACAGTGATATGTGCCACCGATGCAGGGCGTGAGGGCGAGCTTATCTTTCGTCTTGTCTATGATAAAGCAGGATGTAAAAAGCCAATAAAAAGGCTTTGGATTTCTTCTCTTGAGGATACTGCTATTCAAAAAGGCTTTGAAAATCTCAAGGATAGCAAAGAATATGACAATCTCTATCAAGCTGCACTTTGCAGGGCAAAGGCTGATTGGATTGTTGGTATCAATGCCACAAGGCTATTTTCTGTTCTCTATGGACAGACCCTTAATATTGGGCGGGTAATGTCCCCAACCCTTGCCATGATTTGTGAGCGTGATGCCAGTATTTCTGTTTTTAAGCCCGAGCCTTATTATACCGTACACCTTACCTGTAATGGATTTTCCCTTATAGGCGAAAAACAAAAGGATAAAGCACAGGCAATGGCGATTTTACAGGCTTGCGATGGTCAAAATGTTACTATTGAGAGCGTAGAGAAAAAGCAGAAAGCAGAAAAACCACCCAAGCTCTATGACCTTACCACCTTACAGCGTGAAGCCAACAAACTCTTAGGTTTTACCGCCCAGCAGACCTTACAATATGCACAAAGCCTTTACGAAAAGAAATATATTACTTATCCCCGAACAGACAGCCGATTTTTAACTGAAGATATGGAACGTAATATTCCCGTCATAGCCAAAGCTACAGCGAAACTTTTTACATCTAAAAGCGATGAGCTGCCAGTAAACACTGCACAGGTTATTGATAACTCCAAAGTCAGTGACCATCATGCCATTATCCCCACAATGAATGTCAAAGGGCTTGATGTACAGAGCTTACCCGCCGGAGAGCGTGAAACGCTGCTACTTCTTGCCATACGACTTTTGGTTTCTGTGGGCGATATTCACCAATATAGTGAAACAGTTATTACGGCAAAATGCGGTGGGGCTATTTTTACTGCCAAGGGAAAGACCGTCATCCAAGATGGCTTTAAGGCGGTGCAAAAGCTCTACAAAGGTGAACAGGCAAAGGAAGAAAAAGACCAAGCCCTACCAAGAATTGTCCAGGGCGATACTTTTACCGCAAAGGCTGAAATCAAGGAGGGTAAAACCTCCCCACCCAAACCTTTTACAGACGATACCCTGCTATCTTCAATGGAAAATGCCAACAAAGCCGAAACAGATGCCGAACGTAAGGGTATTGGTACTCCTGCCACTCGTGCAGGCATTTTGGAAAAGCTGATTAAATCGGGACTTGCTGAACGTAAAGGTGATAAAAAAGCAAAGCATTTTACTGCCACCCACAAGGGTATAGCCCTAATTACTGTACTACCCGAACAGGTGCAGTCCCCTTTGATGACAGCCGAATGGGAAGAAAGGCTAAAACTTGTAGAGCATGGCGAACTGTCAGCCGATGAGTTTTTATCAGAGATTGTGGGCATGACATCTTCTCTTATAAAGACCTATGAAATGATTAAGGGAGCAGCTACCCTTTTTCTCTCTGAGCGTGAGAGTTTGGGGAAATGCCCTCGCTGTGGCAGTGTTGTTAGTGAGAATAAAAAAGGGTTTTGTTGTTCTGATAGGGCTTGCGGTTTTGCCATTTGGAAAGAAAACCGCTTTTTCACAGCAAAGAAAAAGACCGTAACCAAGGCGATTGTTAGGTCACTTTTAGAAAACGGAAAAGTAGCTCTTACAGGCTGCTATTCCGAAAAGACAGGCAAGACCTACGATTGCGTTGCTGTTCTTGACGATACTGGAGGGCAGTTTGTGAACTTCAAAATGGAGTTTGGGGCGAAAGGTGGTGCAAGATAATATCATTTACAGAATATATCTTTATTCAAACTACCGAATATGATAAAATTAGTAAAACATCGTTGGGGGGAGATTATGAAATCATGTATTTATTGCGGAGCTTCAGATGACTTATCTAAATCAGACATTGTGCCAGATGCTCTGACAAATGCTAAAATTATAAATAATTGTGTATGCAGAGTAGAGCATAATAATAAGTTTAGTGACGAATTTGAGAGCAAGGTAATTGAAGCATTATCATTTATTACAAACGAATTAGATATTAAGTCCAGTAAATCAAATCAGTTTTCAAAATATGATGCTATATTTAGTATTGATGGGACTGATTACATTGGAAGTACGAGAGGAAATTTTGATTTATTCAACGGCAGAGTTCTTAAAACTGATGATGAAAAAACAGGATTAGCTTCATTAGAAAAAGCGTATGCGATTGCCAAAGACAAAGAAAAGGTCACTCCAATTAATGTAAATGAAGTGATGATAGAGAAAAAAGTTAATATTGATTTGTCGATTTTTTTTGATACTGCTATGTATAGGTTGATTTCTAAAATTGCATTTGAGTGGTATTGTCTAAAGAATAACATTTCAGAGCCTAAAAATGAATTTAAACAGATAGTTAAGTTTATTGTTTCAGGAGTGGGCGAAAATCCAGTTACCTTAATTCAAAATAAAAAATTATATGATTCTTTTGGGCGGGAGCAAAACATCGGTAGCCATACATTACTTGCATTTGTTGATAACCAATGCAAAGTGAATGTTGCTGTATATCTTTTTGGAATTGCTATGTATCGAGTTGTCTTGTGTAATAGCATACCGACTAATTGCACTAAAAATTTAATTTATCAAGAATTGCGAACGGATGCACAAAAAAAAGAAATAGTATCAGCCAATATTGTAACATTGAGCACCGATATAAGCGAATTTTTTTGTTCAAAAATCAACTTTCAATGTGCTAATGAAATAAATGGTATGAAGATTATGGTCGCAAAAAATGTACCAACTCTTGACCTGCCCCTATCGATATTTGTAGTTGACGCTGCAAATGTTCTTTCACAGTTGAAAGATGACACTATCGTTCCGAATGACACAATAAACAAAATATTGATAAGTCGTATCAATGATATTTTGCAAAGCTCATTGCTACATAAAAAATCTATAAAAAGATTTGTCAATGACAACTTAAAAAACAGAACTGAGCCAATAAAAATTAACGAAAAAGCAACCGATAAAAAAACATTTTTCTTTCTCTATATGTTAATGAAAATCGGTGAAAAAGATATAACTTCTATGAATGATAATTTATTACAACAATTAGCGAAAGAAATATTTGAAGTTAGTGCCGGTAATGAAGTTAAAATAACTGATGAGTTGGAAGAACATATTAAACGGAACATACTTGAAACAGATAATTACTCAGACCTAATTCAAAAAGGTGCTGATATTGTGCAAAAATGGATTTGAATTTAATTTAAATGTAAATAAAAAATGTCTATTGATTCCCTTTCAATAGACTTTTTTTTATGCCCAAAACAGAAAGGAGTACACCCCTATGGCAGAAAAACAAAACAACAAAGAACGGTTGAAACAAATAACCGACAGCATTGAAACTGGTATTAAGGAACTTTTTGAGAGCGACAAATATAAAAGCTATCTTCAAACTATGAGCCGCTTTCACAAATATTCTTTTAACAACACTATGCTCATCTCAATGCAAAAACCCGATGCAACTCTTGTTGCAGGCTTTAACAAATGGCGAGATGGCTTTTCCCGCCATGTCAAAAAGGGCGAAAAGAGCGTTAAAATCATTGCCCCTACCCCGTATAAAACTAAGGAAGAACGAGAAAAACTTGACCCACAGACCAAAGCCCCTCTCCTTGACGCAAGCGGTAAAGTGCAAACCGAGGAAGTGGAAATACAAATACCCATGTTCCGTGTGGTGTCAGTATTTGATGTTTCACAAACCGAGGGCGAGCCGCTGCCTACCCTTGCAAGTAACCTAACTGGAAATGTGGAGAAGTTTGAGGTGTTTATGGAAGCCATTAAACGCACCGCACCTGTTCCCATCGAAATTACGTCACTGCCCAAGGATACGGACGGTTACTATCACACAGAGGAAAAACATATTGCAATCCGTGAGGATATGAGCGAGGTGCAGACTGTTTCTGCCACTATTCACGAAGTAGTACATTCTCTCTTGCATAACAGAGAAATGGAAATAGATCTGCAAGCACAGCATGACGAAAATGCAAAGCCTGTTAAGCCCAACCCTCCAGAGGGGCTTCTCTTGCCTGAACCTCATTCACGCAATTCACCTCCAAATCGCAACACAGAAGAAGTTGAAGCAGAAAGCATTTCCTTTGCTGTTTGCAATTATTATGGCATACAGACCGCCGAGAACAGCTTGGGTTATATTGCTTCTTGGAGCAAGGGCAAGGAGCTTGCCGAGCTTCGGGCTTCATTGGAAACCATCAACCAAACCTCATCAGAGCTGATTAGCGGTATTGATAAGCATTTTGCCGAGATTGTAAAAAAGCATGACATTGATTTGACCGCCGAAACCCCTGTGTCGGAGCAAGTCCCCGACCTAAGCAAAGGGCATATTATCGAGGAAGGCTATAATATTGAGGTGGACGGACATATTGGCACTTGGTATGTAATTGATACTGATATGATGGAAAACACAAAATACTTTCTCCTTGAACACGAGGAACACGGTGACAGTGCTGCCTGTGTCATTGTTGACGGTGACGGCAAACTGGTGCTTGACGATGTTTGGAACGGCTTTGATGACCTCAAGGAGCATTTTGAAAGCATAGCTGCCGAAGAACAGCGGATTGATGAGCCTATCCAGCATGACTACCCAATGCCCGACTGGGCAGTGAGCATTGATGACCGCAATACCTATGGCTATACTTCCGATGAGCTGTTACCTCTCTCAAAGGAAAGAGCCATTGAACTATGGAAACAGGATTTAACAATATATCTACTTTATGAAGATAATACTGAAGCAATGGCTTTTGACCGAGCCGACATTGATAATCATGATGGCTTGCTCGGTATTGAAAAAACAGACTGGCTTACCTTGCAGGAGCATGAGGATGATAGTAAATCTTCCCCCGATATGTCAGAACAGCTCTTTTTGGAACGCACCGACAATGCCTTTGCCATCTATCAGCTAAAGGACGGTGCAGAACTTAGAGATTATCGTTTTGAAGGACTTGAGTGGATAAATAGCAAGGGGCTGACCGTAGAACATGACAATTACAACTTTGTCTACTCTGAGCCATTTACCAACTATGTCACCCAAAGAGATAGACTGGCAGAAATATGGGATAGGTTTAACAACGACCATCCTGCTGATTTCAAAGGACATTCCCTGTCAGTCAGTGACATCGTTGCTATCAAGCAAGACGATGTTGTAACATACCATTACTGCGATAGTTTTGATTTTGTAGAACTGCCAAAGTTTGTAGAACAGACACCTCTTGTGCCGGATAACTTCTTGACAGGAGATAAAATTGATACCCCAAGAGGTAGTTTTTCTTTCACCACCATGACCAAGGAACAGATGGAACAGGCAGGCTACGGCTACCATCATTCATCGGATAACGGAGCGTATCACATTATGGGAAATGGCACTCGTGCTTTTGCCATCAAAAATGAGGATAACCCCCTCCGCACCGCCGAACTGTCCTCCGAACAAAACTACAATCAGATTGACGGCATCATCAACAATGAGCCTACCGTTGCAGAGCTTGAACATGATGCCAAAAGTGGCACACCTATCTCCCTTATGGATTTGCTTGATGCTACACGCAGGGTGGAAAAGCAATCCATTATAGAGCAGCTTAAAACTAAGCCAACCCAGACACAAGAAAAATCAAAAAAAGCACCTTCACTTGGTGCGGAAATGGAGCGATGATTATGAGCAGAGTTACAGTAGAAGAAAGTAATTTGATGTGTATTTATAATACAGGCTTAAGGGCAGATTTGCTCTCTGAACTTGCTAAAATGCAAAAGCACCTTATGGCAGATGAAACGGAGCTGCTTGCCCTTACCAAAACGGTTATGGATAAGCTGTCCGCTATGAGTGACGAAGAATTTGAGAGCCTTTCGGGTGAGCTTATTCCCGATTTTGAGGAACAGGAGGACTAAAAATGCCAACAAAAGCACAAGTCTTTGCACAGCTTGCAGAGCATACAGCCGAAAGACTGACAAGTAGCCTTGCCAACTGGACAGGGTTTCTTGCCACCGTGGGGCGGCTATATAAATACCCATACCATGAACAGCTTATGATTTACGCACAAAGACCCGATGCAACGGCTTGTGCTGATTATGAGCTGTGGAACAATAAAATGAACAGATATGTTCGCCGTGGCTCTACGGGTATTGCCCTGCTTGACCCCACAGGCGATACCCCCAAACTAAAATATGTATTTGATGTTTCTGATACGGACGGCCGAGATAATTCTCGCCGCCCTTTCCTTTGGGAAATGAGGGAACAGCACGAACAGCCGATTTTAGAAATGCTTGAGGACAAATTCAATATAAGCAGTGATACTCTTGCCGATGGATTTCACAAGATTGCCAACACCTTGGCGAAAGAGTATTATGATAACCATAAAGAAGATTTACCCTATTTTACAGAAGATAGTTTTTTAGAGGACTATGACGAGGACAATCTACGTGTAGCATTTGAAAATGCCGCCACTGTCAGCATTGCCTACACCCTTATGAAACGGTGTGGACTTGATACAGAAAACTACTTCGA
The DNA here is from genome assembly GCA_900551325.1 of uncultured Eubacteriales bacterium. Lineage (GTDB taxonomy): Bacteria > Bacillota > Clostridia > Lachnospirales > Cellulosilyticaceae > Holtiella. The sequence goes on from URVM01000002.1 coordinate 298,715, forward strand.
GCATGAGGATTTTCTCCCAATCTTTGATTTTAACACCTCTGCTGCTGTCAGCCTTTTAGGTACGGCAGTCAGCGAACAAAGCGAACAGGTTTTCAGACAAATATCACTTACTATCATCAAAACAGAGTGTGAAAGGAGCAACGAAAATGAACGAAATCACTTACAGCAGGAACGGGGATTATCTGATACCCGACATTACACTGACCGAGCAGCCGATACAGCCGTTGGGCAAGTATGGCAGAATGAGGAAAACTTACTTACAGGAACACCGCAAAGCCCTGTTCAACCACCTGTTACTGAGCGAGAAGTTGCAAGCTCATCTACTGGAAATCGACCAAACAGCCAACAGGCGGCTGGAACAGATAATGGCAGACTTGCAGAAAACCCAAGTGCCGCCCGACAAGATGACCCATCAGATGGAATGGGTGGGACACATGAACAACCTCAAATCCCAAGCGGAGGAAATCATACTGACGGAGCTTATTTACAGCTAACCCTGTTCCCCTCAGAGCAGGAGCAAATACAGAACATAGCGGACAGACAAGGGCGTGAAAACACGCAAAGTCAGTCCGCTTTTTCTATGCCCACAAGTGAAAATGGTCAGCTATCCTTTGAGCCTAAAAATGAGGATTTACTCGCTAACTGGCTTGTGGATTTTTTCAACAGCTTAGATACCAAGTACAAAGGCACTTTCTATGCCGAAAAGCCCGAGTTAAAGGTATGGGAACATATCAGCAGTAAGAAGAAAAATCTATCCATACACATTTCAAGCCCTGCCGCAAAATACAGCGGTGACAGTGCCTTTACCTACTTTAACCGTGCAGATAAGACCGATGAGATTACCATCAACGAAGCCATATATAACAACAAGTTTTTATCAGAACTTAGCAAGGATAAAGATTTTTCCATTACTTTAGCACCTGACACAATATACATTTACTTTCACAACTTTGAAAGTAAACAGCTTGATTTTAGTCTTGCCGATACATTTGAAAACAAGGCTCCCGAGCCCACCACTCCACTGTCACAGGTGACACCGCTATATCAAGGTTATCTTGATATAAAGAACGAATATCCCAATGACATTGTGATGTATCCCTTGGGTAGCTTTTATGAAGTCCTTGGAGATGATGCAGAGTTTGTAGCCAAGACCCTCGACCTGCGTTCCACCTATCGCAAAATAGGCTTTGATGATGAGCGTGTGCCGATGTGCGGTTTTCCCGACCATGTGCTTGAGCAGTATACGCAGAAGCTACTGGACAGTGGGCGAAATGTGGTAGTTGTTTCTATGGAGGACGGCGAACACAAGCCTTATTTGATACGCTCCACCGCCACTGAGCAGATAAAAGAGGTTGTAGCCGAGCAGGAAATGCTCAAACAGCCTATCCCTGCTCCTACTGAAACTGTGACAGAAATTACCCAAGCTGATATTGATACCACCCTGCAAGCATGGAACGGCGATGAGGATAGCAAAGCAAGGGTGCTTGCATATATGCAAGACCACAGCCGTGAGCGTGGCACAGCCGAGTGGCTTAAAAATGAATACGGCGGTAATCAGCCTACTTTTGTTGTTTCTAAAGGCGATTTGTCGGTGGAACTGCCTTGGGCAAAAGTGCAACGACATATCGGTCAGCTTGTGTCAAAGGGTGCTTTTACCTCTCTTGGTGAGCCGGAGCAGGCTGTCGTAGATGCTGTACCAAGTAATGTGGTGGAGCTTACCTTTGAAATGTACGATACTGGGAACCCCGACATTTTTAAGGTTAAGGAAAATAGCTATTTAGTTTCCATCGAGATAAAATCTCAACAAGAAATATGGGAGCGTTTTGCAGGCAAAGGGCTTGTTCTCAACGAGGACAACCAACAGCGGATTGTCTTTGAAACGGACGGTAAGAATTGGAACAGATTTTTTATTCCTGACACTTACGGCAACAAATCAAATAACATCAAAGCCCTTGATGTGCTTACCTCCGATGAATATAACACCATGTTGGAGGTTGTGCAAAAGGTACTCCCTGCCGAAGAAAAACAAACTGAAAATAGCTTTATCCCTTACATAAAAGGCGATACCGTCTATCTTGAAAACGGTACGCCTTTTTTGATTGAGGACATCACCGACAACAAAGTAACCCTGCGTGACCCTTCTTTGTTTTATCCAATCCTTAGAGCCGAGAGCCGTGACAGCTTTTTACAGCTTTTGGAGCGTTACCCTCAAACTAAAGCGGTGCAAGAGCAAGCCGAGAACTTTCGCATTACTGATACCCATTTAGGTGAGGGCAACAAACATGAAAAGTTTCAGAGAAATATCGCTGCTATCACCACCTTACAGACCCTTGAGCGTGAAAATCGTTTTGCCACCAAAGAAGAACAGGAACTCCTATCCCAATATGTTGGTTGGGGCGGTTTGTCCGAAGCCTTTGATAAAACCAACGGTAGCTATGCCAGTGAATACGTTCAACTTAAAGCCTTGCTCACAGAAAACGAGTATGAAATGGCAAGAGCATCTACCTTGGGAGCATATTACACCAGCCCTACGGTCATTAAGGCAATTTACGATGCAGTGGAACAAATGGGTTTTACCACTGGCAACATCTTAGAACCTGCCTGCGGCACAGGGCATTTTTTCGGTATGCTCCCCGAGAGTATGCAAGGCTCTAACCTCTATGGTGTGGAACTTGATAGCATTACAGGCAGGATTGCAAAACAGCTCTATCCAAGTGCCAATATCGCTATTACAGGCTTTGAAAAAACAGACTTACCCGACAGCTTTTTTGACCTTGCAATCGGCAATGTTCCCTTTGGTAACTACAAACTTACCGAGAAACGCTATGACAGCCAAAACTTTCTCATACATGACCACTTCTTCGCCAAGGCTTTGGATAAAGTCCGCCCCGGTGGTATTGTTGCCTTTATCACTTCCAAGGGAACAATGGATAAGAAAAACCCCGAGGTCAGACGATACCTTGCACAAAGAGCCGAGCTGCTTGGAGCAATCAGACTGCCCAACAACGCATTTAGCAAAAATGCAGGAACTGAGGTTACATCAGATATTATCTTCCTGCAAAAGCGTGATAGCCCGATTGATGCGGATAGGGATTGGATACATCTTGGGCTTGATGAAAATGACATTACCTTAAACAGCTATTTTGCAGACCATCCCGAAATAATACTCGGTAATATGGAAATGGTCAGCGGTCAATTCGGCATGGAAAGCACCTGTACCCCTATCCCCGATGCCGACCTTGCAAAGCAGTTACGCATGGCAGTGGCAAACATCGAGGGTAAGTTCAGCGAAGCGGATCTGCCCGATATGGAAATCAGTGCCGACACCTCTATCCCCGCCGACCCAAGGGTTAAAAATTTCAGCTATACCCTTGTAGATAGCGAGGTTTTTTATCGTGAAAATTCTCGTATGGTCAAGCCACAAATCAACCAAACTGCCAAGGAACGTATTGCAGGATTGGTGGGGATTCGTGAGTGCGTGAACAACCTTATTCACTATCAGCTTGAGGATTATGGCGAGGACACCATAAGGGATGAACAGGCTACCCTAAACAGCCTATACGATAGCTTTACCGCAAAGCATGGGCTAATTAACAGCAGGGGCAATTCCCTTGCCTTTAGTGAGGACAACTCCTACTACCTCCTATGCTCTTTGGAAGATGTGGACGAAAATGGCAAGCTCAAAGCCAAAGCCGATATGTTCACTAAGCGTACCATCAAAAAACGTGTAACTATTACCTCCGTAGATACCGCAAGCGAAGCACTGGCACTTTCCATTGCAGAAAAAGCCAAGGTAGATATGGCTTTCATGGCTACCCTAACAGGTAAAACCGAAGAACAGCTTGTAGCCGATTTACAGGGTGTGGTGTTTCGTGTTCCCGCTCCCTTTGATAGCAATAGACCGCCCCTATATGTAACCGCCGATGAATACCTTTCGGGCAATGTCCGTGAAAAGCTCCATACTGCAAAATTGGCAGCACAGTCCTCCCCACAGTACATGATAAATGTAGAAGCTCTTACCACAGCACAGCCCAAAGACCTTGATGCTTCTGAAATTGATGTTCGCCTTGGGGCAACTTGGATTGATAAGGAATATATTGAGCAGTTCATGTATGAGCTGTTTGATACCCCTTACCGCAACCAAGGAGATATTGAGGTCAAATTTGCCCCTTTTACTGCCGAATGGAACATTACCAATAAAAACTCCATTGGCTACAACAACGTAGCTGCCTATGTGACCTATGGAACAGACAGAGCCAATGCCTACCGCATTTTGGAGGACAGCTTAAACCTAAGAGATGTTCGTATTTATGACACCGTAGTAGACCCCGATGGCAAGGAACGGCGAGTGCTAGACAAAGATGCCACCACACTGGCACAGCAAAAACAGCAGACCATCAAAGATGAGTTTCGTGACTGGATTTTTAAAGATGCCGACAGACGGCAAACTCTTGTTAGCCAGTATAATGAAAAGTTTAACTCCACTCGCCCTCGTGAGTATGACGGTCAGCATATCAATTTTAACGGCATTAACCCCGAAATCTCCCTGCGACCACACCAAGTCAATGCCATTGCCCATATCCTTTATGGTGATAATGTTCTCCTTGCCCATGAAGTAGGGGCAGGCAAGACCTTTGAAATGGTGGCGGCTGCGATGGAGAGCAAGCGACTTGGGCTATGCCAAAAACCACTCTTTGCCGTACCAAACCACCTAACCGAGCAATGGGCAAGCGAGTTTCTAAGGCTTTATCCTGCTGCCAATGTGTTGGTTGCCACAAAGAAAGACTTTGAAACAAGAAACCGCAAAAAGTTCTGTGCAAGGATTGCCACCGGCGATTACGATGCAGTTATTATAGGGCATAGCCAGTTTGAGCGTATCCCGATGTCACTGGAACGGCAAGAACGCTTACTTCGTGACCAAATTGATGACATCTTAGATGGTATTGAGGAAGTAAAAGCCAGTGGTGGCGAGCGTTTTACCGTCAAACAGCTTGAACGTACCAAAAAAGGACTGGAGGAACGACTTGATAAATTACAGGCACAGGAACGCAAGGACGATGTTGTTACCTTTGAACAGCTTGGTGTGGATAGGCTCTATGTAGATGAAGCCCACAATTACAAAAATCTATTTCTATATACCAAAATGCGAAACGTGGCAGGGCTGTCTACCTCCGATGCTCAAAAGTCCAGTGATATGTTCTTAAAATGCCGCTATATGGATGAGCTAACAGGTGGCAAAGGAATTATTTTTGCAACGGGAACTCCCGTAAGTAATAGCATGACGGAGCTGTACACCATGCAACGGTATCTGCAATATAATACCCTTCAGCGAAAGGGACTGGCTCACTTTGATTGTTGGGCTTCTACCTTTGGGGAAACAGTCACAGCCATTGAGCTTGCACCCGAAGGCACAGGCTACCGAGCAAGGACACGCTTTTCTAAGTTTTTCAATCTACCCGAGCTAATGTCTATGTTCAAAGAGGTGGCGGATATTAAGGTTGCCGATGAACTGGACTTGCCAACACCAAAGGTGGTTTATGAAACGGTGGCAGTTAAGCCTACGGAAATTCAGCAGAAAATGGTAAAAGAGTTGTCCGAGCGAGCTGCCGAGGTACACGCAAACAAAGTTGACCCCTCTATCGACAATATGCTGAAAATTACCTCAGATGGGCGAAAATTGGGGCTTGACCAACGTATCTTAAACCCACTCCTACCCGATGATGAGGGCAGTAAGGTCAATGCTTGTGTGAATAACCTCTACCGCATTTGGGACGAGAGTGCCGCCGAAAAGCTGACACAGCTTGTATTTTGCGATATTTCTACCCCAAAAGGTAGGGTGGCAAAACAGGAACAAAGAGCCGCAAAGGCAGGCACACAGACCATCAACGGTGTGGAGATTGCGGCACTGGAGCATAGCTTGCCTCATGAGGTAATGACCCCCACCACTCCATTTAACGTATACGACGATATTCGTACCAAGCTCATAGAAAAAGGTGTGCCAGCACAGCAAGTGGCTTTTATCCACGAAGCAAACACCGAGGCGAGAAAAAAAGAATTGTTTGCAAAGGTGCGTAGTGGCGATGTGCGTGTTCTCATTGGCAGTACCGCCAAATGTGGAGCAGGCACGAATATTCAAGACCGATTGGTGGCACTCCATGACCTCGATTGCCCTTGGCGTCCGGGGGATTTAACCCAACGCTCTGGTCGTATTGAAAGGCAGGGCAATCTAAACGATGAGGTTAACATTTTCCGCTATGTAACCGAAGCCACATTTGATGCCTACCTTTGGCAGACGGTCGAAAATAAGCAAAAATTTATTTCACAGATTATGACCTCAAAATCCCCCGTTCGTTCCTGTGATGACGTGGACGAAGCGGCACTTTCTTTTGCAGAAATCAAGGCTCTTTGTGCAGGTAATCCGAAAATCAAGGAAAAAATGGACTTGGATATTGATGTATCAAGGCTCAAGCTTCTAAAGGCAAACCATCAAAGTAGCCAGTACCGATTAGAGGACAATTTGCTCAAATACTTCCCCGAAAACATTGAGAAAAACAAGGGGTTTATCAAGGGATTTGAACAGGATTTACAGACCCTATCCGCACACATCCCTGCCGAGGGTACATTTCTGCCAATGGTCATTAAGGGTGATACCCTAACCGATAAGGACAACGCAGGGGCTGCAATTCTTGAAGTCTGTAATGAAATAAAGAATAGCAACCCTGTGGAAGTCGGTACTTACAGGGGATTTACCATGTTTTTAAGCTATGGCGGTATGTTGGATGGTCATCAGCTTACCCTAAAGGGTGCAATGAGCCATGCGGCGAAATTGGGGCTTGATGCAAGGGGTAATCTCACTCGTATTGACAACGCACTATCCGCTATGCCAGAACGGTTAAAGGCTGTAACAGAACAGCTTGATAATCTTTGTAAACAGCAGGAAGCAGCAAAGGCAGAGCTTGGCAAGCCATTTTTACAGGAGCGAGAATTAAAGAATAAGGTGGCTCGCCTTGCTACCCTTGATGCAGAGCTGAATATAGGAGCAGGACAGCCACAGGAAAGTGCCGATAGAATTGCAAAGCAGGCTCGCCCCTCTATACTGGACAGCTTAAAACAGCCACCACCAAAAGCTACGGCGATACTGAAAAAACCAAAAATAGAAAGAGAGGAACGGTGATGGCGAACAGAAAAAGAAATATCCGTATTCAGCTTAGAGTTACCGAGCAGGAAAAAGACCTAATAGAGCAAAAAATGCAGGAACTTGGTACACAAAACACCGAAGCCTACTTACGCAAAATGGCGATTGATGGGCTTATCATCCACCTCGATACTACCGATGTAAGAGAACTTGTCAGATTGCTTAGGGTAACGAGTAACAGCCTTAATCAGCTTACCAAACGAGCACATGAAACAGGCAATATTTACAGTGAGGACATCGAAGATTTACGAAAAAGCTATGACGGGCTTTGGGGTATTGCAGAGGAAATTATGCTCAGACTTGCGGCGATTTAAAATTCATATCATAGACAAAATAAAAAAATATTGCTATGCTAATCTTATAGAAAAGGAGGTTGGTATTATGCGAATACTGCTTAAAATATTGCTGTTCCCCATAACCCTTGCACTCTCTATTATCGTGCTTGTTTGCCAGTTTCTCTGCGTGTTCAGCTCTATGTTACTATCTATTTTGGCTTTTCTGTTTTTCGTACTTGGGCTTGCCATTATGGTGTTTGTTGGAGAAATTGGGGAAGGTTTAAAAGCACTACTCGTAGCCTACCTCATCAGCCCTTATGGAATACCTATGCTTGCTTCATGGCTTATCGGCACGGTAGATGGTCTAAACGAACGGCTTAAATCTATTTAGTGTTTTTAGTATTACAAGGGGGCGATAGCATTTTTGTGCTATCACCCCCTTAATTGCCGAACAGCAGGAGTGCAACCATAAAGCAAGGGCGGCAAAGCCGTTTATCTCGACCCTTGCTTTATGGTGGTACACCTGGTATTTTCCTTTGGTTGATATTTAAATGGTATAGATATATAATTTTATGTAATAGATAAATAGGAGTTTTTAGGAGGAGCAAATGAATAAGATGTTAGTGTTATATTATTCAGGAGTTGGTAACACAAAACGAGTTGCCAAAGTAATGGCAAGTAACTTTTCTATTGAGTATAATGTGGATATTTATTCGATAGAAAATTTGCCAGATGACTTTAGTTTTGAGAATTATAAAGCAATAGTAATAGGCTTCCCAACAATACATTCTTCACCTGCAAAGCCTATCATTATGTTTTTAGATAAATTAGATAAACTAAAAAATCCAATAGGAGCTTATATTTTTACTACTTTTGGATTATATTCTTGCAATGCTTTAAGAATATTTGGAATAAAGTGCAGTGAGAAAAATATCATACCTGTTTTTAATAGAGGATATAGATGCAAAGCAATAGATGGAATATTACTTGCCCCTTTTATGAAGTGCTGGTTTTCAGATGAAAAAGAACTAATTGAAAGAGTTAAAACAGATACTACTGAGTTTGCTGAGATGATAGGAAAGCCTTTAAATATAAAAATTCCAAAAATAAAGTTATACAGTATCTTAAATTATCCAAATAAATTATTAGGTGAAGCATATTCCTTTAAAATATATTTTTACAAAGAAAGGTGTATTAAATGTGGTAAGTGCATAACTAACTGCCCAGTTAAAGCATATGAAGTGGACAAGTGCGGATTACCAGAGATTCGCTATGAAAAGTGTATCAATTGTTATAGGTGCATACATCATTGTCCTAAAAGGGCGTTATCTTTATCTAAGAAAAAAGCACCAAAAAAAACTTTATTTACTCAGTAGTTATGATACATAAATTCCAATTTAATCGCTTAATCGCATATAGTTTATTGAAAAGAGAGTTGCCACACGGCAGCTCTCTTTTCTTGCCCAAAAGGAGGTGTTATTATCGCTACCACACGCTTAATTGCCATGCACCAAAACAAAGGAAAATCTATCTCTGCTTGTCTTGCTGACCGCACCGATTATGCGAAAAATCCCGACAAAACAAATGACGGAGAACTGCTGTCCTCCTATGAATGTGACCCCCGAACAGTGCAGGGCGAGTTTATGCTCTCTAAGCGGCAATATGATGATATTACAAGCAGAAAACAAATAAGCAATGTCATTGCCTATCAAATGCGTCAATCCTTTAAGCCCGGAGAAATAACCCCCGAGCTTGCCAATAAAATCGGCTATGAATTGGGTATGAGCTTTACCAAAGGCAACCACGCATTTATCGTTGCCACCCATGTTGATAAATCTCATATCCACAATCACATTATTTTCAATTCTACCTCTCTTGATTGCACAAAAAAGTTTCGGGATTTTATAAGAAGCGGCAAGGCTCTCGCCCAAATATCAGACCGTCTTTGTCTTGAAAACGGACTGTCCATTATTGAAAATCCGAAACCCTCTAAAGGGCATTACGGCAAATGGCTTGGCGATAGTAAACCCCTATCGCACTCCGAAAAGCTAAGACAGACCATAGATGAAGTGCTTGCCCAAAAGCCTAAAACCTTTGATGATTTTTTACAGTTCATGCAGGGTGCAGGCTATGAAATGAAAAGCGGTAAGCACTACGCATTTAAGGGTGCAGAACAGAAGAAATTTATCCGTCTGCGTTCTCTTGGTGAGGGCTATTCAGAAGATGAAATCAAGGCAATCATTGAGGGCAAAGCTTCGCAACGAGAGGTTAAAAAGCCCTCTGCTAAACATCCAAAACGGAGGGAGAAATCCGTCAATCTCCTTGTGGATATACAGGCAAAATTACAGCAAGGTAAGGGCAAAGGCTATGAGCAGTGGGCAAAGATTTTCAATCTAAAACAGATGGCACAGACTGTTAATTTCCTGCAAGAACACAAGTTGATTGCCTATGCTGATTTAGAGGCAAAAACCAAGAAATGCACCACTACTTTTGACGAGCTGAACACCCAAATTAAGACATCTGAAAAGCGTATGGCAGAAATACAAGTGCTGAAAAAACATATCATCAACTATGCCAAAACCCGAGATGTTTACACTGCCTACCGCAAGGCAGGCTACTCTAAAAAGTTCTATGAGGAACATCGTGCCGAGCTTGCGTTACACAAAGCAGCAAAGGCTGCTTTCGATGAACTTAGTGCGAAAAAACTCCCCACAATTAAGACCCTCCAAGCTGAATATGCCGATTTGCTTTCAAAGAAGAAAAATGCATACGGACAGTACCATTCAGCGAAAAAGGAAATGCAAGATATTTTGACTGCAAAGGCAAATATCGACCGACTTTTGGAACTGGAACAGAAACAAAAGGAGAAAGAAAAATCACAGGAACAGCGATAGATGCTCCTGTGATTTTATAGCACCATTTATGGGGCGTGGCACGATGATTTATCATCGTTTTAGTGGGGATTGGGGATACTCCCCAACAAGCAAAAGCATACGGTGGTCACCCGTATGCCCTGCTTGCCACTTTTGTTCGCAAACAATATCCGTATCCTTTACACGATGATTTACTTTTATTATCATAGTCGTAATAAGTATATAAACTACTTACATATAAGCACCTAAAATATGAAAGGGCTGATAAAATGATGACCTTTGAAAAGGTTTTAGAAGTATTCAACGATTACCTAAATAAAGATAGTGTTTTGGAGGTGGTGAACACTAAGCGAGGATACACCGTTATGATTTGGGATGAAAAAGATGAGCAATGGTTTGGTGTGGAACATTGCAAAGCCCCCGAGCTTTTACGGGATGCCTTACTTGATGGCTATCGTGATTTTTTAGAGCAACAACTTACTCATAACCGCAGGAGTTTAACCGAAACAGAAATCTTAGATATTCAAAACCGATGTGAACAGCTTTATGATTTGTGTGGAGAATAAAAAAATAACCTAAAAAGTGCGATAGCCTGTGTAGGTGTCGCACTTTTTTCAGTTGGCTTGGCTTACGAAAACAGCGTTAATTATTCCGCAGTTTCTCTTGCCTTTTTCAAGCCTTGAGCCGTAGCTTCCATCACGATAAGCTCCTTTTCTTCCATATCATTCAACAGTACATCAACTTGTTTGCGGCGATTGTTGTCGCCATCTTCATTGCATGGAAAAAAGAACTGGTCTACAGAGATGTCAAGCAAGGTAGTAATGAGATAAAATTTGTTAAGCCTTGGGTGCTGCCCCCTGTTCTCTATATACATAATAGAGCGTGGCGTAAGGTCTACCAGTTGGGCAAGATATTCCTGTGTCCACCCTTTTGCTTCCCGAGCTTTTTTTATCGCTATACCTAACGGCTTAAAATCAAGTTTTCTTTCATCTTGGTACATTTTAATATCACCCTATATCATTGTACATTTCGGGTGATGATATTTGAACGAAGTATGATTTTATGTTTAGTAGTGTATAATTTCGTATTAGTGGAGAGAAACTTGCTATTATTCGTCATTCCGTATATAATAATTATATACTCTTTGCGAAAGGAAGTTGATATTATGGATTACATTTCTGTGAAAGCCGCTTCTGAAAAATGGGGCATATCGGAAAGACGGATACAAAAATTATGTGAGGAAAATCGCATTGACGGAACTGAAAAATTTGGTCGTGCATGGATGATACCAAAAGATGCAGAAAAACCCGTTGATGGACGTATGAAAACAAGGAACAAACAGGAGGAGAATCATGGAATTTAATGAAAAGCTACAACAGCTTAGGACTGGAAAGAACTTAACGCAGGAACAACTTGCGGAGCAATTATATGTATCAAGAACAGCCATTTCAAAATGGGAAAGCGGCAAGGGTTACCCTAACATTGAGTCGCTCAAGTGTATTTCTAAATTCTTTTCTGTGACCATAGATGAACTGCTATCGGGCGAAGAACTGATTACACTTGCCGAAACTGAAAATCGTTCCAACTTGAAAAAAATTTACAGTTTCATTTATGGAATATTAGATATGATGGCGGTTACTTTTATACTTTTGCCGTTGTATGGTAACCTTGTTGACGGATATATTTATTCTGTCAATCTACTTTCATTTACAGACACTACCCCAATATATCTTGCAATCTATTGGATTGTTTTTATTGTTTTGATTGCACTTGGGATAGCGAAACTGATGTGTGTTTGTTTTGAAAAGGAATCATGGAGCAACATAATCACAAAATGCTCTCTCGTGCTGAGTACGCTTTTTATCTGCTTCTTCGCTGCGGCAAGACAACCCTATGTAACCGCCCTTATGTTTCTGCTATTTGTTGCTAAAATATTTGTCTGGATAAAGCAAACCCAAACAAAGTAAAATGCCATAAACCCTTTAAAATAGGCTCTGACACGATAAGTGTCGGAGCTTTTTTCGTGCTGACATCTATTGTGTCGGCATTGTGACGGTAGATTTCTTGGCTTCTATGCAATACTCGTGGATAATAAGATTGTGGTCAGCGAAAACAAGAACAGCAACCCACGGAAAGGAGAATCAAATATGGATTATATCATTGAAACAGAAAATCTTACGAAGCGATACGGAACAGCCACCGTTGTCGATAAGGTAAATCTTCATGTGCCAAAGGGCAAAATTTATGGTTTGCTCGGCAGAAACGGAGCAGGCAAAACCACAGCAATGAAAATGATGTTGCAGCTTGCTTTCCCAACGGAGGGAACGGTACGCTTGTTTGGCACAAACTATAAGGAAAATATCCATACCCTTTATAGCAAAGTAGGCTCTATTATCGAAACACCGGGATTTTACAGTAATTTAACAGGGTATGAGAATTTGCAAATTCTCGCTAAACTGCGAGGGGGAGTATCTAAAAGTGGAGTAGAAAAAGCTCTTGAAGTTGTGGGGCTGCATAAGGAGAAAAGAAAAGTCTTTTCCGATTATTCCCTCGGAATGAAGCAACGGCTTGGTATTGCCGCCGCCATTATGCACGAGCCGGAGCTTTTAATACTTGACGAACCGATTAACGGACTTGACCCCATTGGAATAGTTGAAATACGCTCATTTTTATCTGAACTTAGTCACAATCATGGCATTACCATTTTTATCTCAAGCCATGTTTTAAGCGAGATTGAACAGATAGCAGATATTATCGGCGTTATGCACGAGGGGCATTTAGTAGAGGAAGTGAATATATCCGAGCTTCACAAAAGGAATCGAAAATACATTCAATTTGATTTATCTGACAGTGAGATAGCCGGAAAGATTTTAGAAAACCACTACCACATGACGGATTTTACAGTGCAGGACGGTACGGTGAGAATTTATGACTTTAGCCAAAGTGTTGGAGAAATCAATCGAGAATTTGCACGAAATGGACTGCTCGTGACAAGGATAAATGATAGTGAGGAAAACTTAGAGGACTACTTTTCTAAACTGATTGGAGGTGGCGGTATTGCTTAATCTTATTTCTTGTGAATTATTAAAACTAAAGCGTTCAAAAATGGTGCTAATTAGTGTGGCAGGGGTATTATCTACCCCACTTTTGATGTTAATAGAAGCCTTGCAAACACATTTTGATAAGCCGGAGATTATCTTTACCTTGTCTGACATATACAGCGACAGTGTACTGTATATCATGCTGCTGGTAAACATGATGATATATGTGGCAATTGCAGCTTACTTGTTTAGCAGAGAGTACACAGAAAGCACCCTCAAAACCATATTGCCCATACCCATTTCAAGGACAAAACTATTAATTGGAAAATTTTGCACCCTGCTTCTTTGGATTGTTATGCTAACCCTTGTAACATGGGCAGGTATATTTATCGTTTGTGGGCTATATGACGCTGTCTTTACATTGGAGGGATATAGCTTACTAGTGGCAATAGTATGGCTCCCCAAGTTTTTGTTTGGCAGTATCCTGATGTTTTTAACAGTTTCTCCTTTTGTGTTTGTTGCTATGAAAACAAAAGGATTTGTCGCCCCGATGATTGGCTCTGCCGTGATTGTCATGGGAAGTGCCGCACTTTCAAATCAAGAATGGGGAGCGTTGTATCCGTGGACAGCCACCTATTTCTTGGTGCAGGGTAAACTTCAGAGTACCGGCTATCCTACACTGCTGTCTGTATCTATTATTATTCTTGTATCAGCAGTTGGTTTTCTTATGACCTTTCATCATTTTAAAAAGGAGGATTTGAAATAATGGTACTTGATTTTATAGAAATTTTAAAAGTTATTTTTCTTGGAATTGTTGAGGGTATTACTGAGTGGCTACCTATCAGCAGCACAGGACATATGATTCTTGTGGACGAATTTATCACACTTAATATGAGCGAAGCATTTAAAGAAATGTTTTTTGTTGTTATTCAACTTGGAGCTATACTCGCAGTGGTTGTAATGTTTTGGAACAAGATGTTTCCCTTTCAATTTAAGAACAAAGCACAGTCAATTGTTAAAAAGGATACTTTCTCGTTGTGGTTCAAGGTTGCGGTAGCTTGTGTACCGTCAGCTATTATGGGGATTCTATTTGATGATTATTTGGATGCTTACCTCCAAACCCCCATTGTGATTTCAATCATGTTAATCTTTTATGGTTTGTTATTCATTCTCATAGAAAATTGGAATAAAAAGCGTACTCCTACTACTATGGCACTTTCTGACATCAGCTATAAAACAGCAATCTTGATAGGGGCATTTCAAGTGTTATCACTTATACCCGGCACATCACGGTCGGGAGCAACGATTATAGGTGCTTTACTCATAGGAGTTTCACGAGTGGCAGCAGCAGAGTTTACTTTTTTCCTCGCAGTACCTACTATGCTTGGAGCAAGTGCTTTTAAGCTGTTAAAATTCGGGTTTGAATTTACAAGTGCAGAACTGCTCGCTCTTGTTCTCGGTATGGCTGTGGCATTTGCGGTATCTGTCTTAGTAATTAAATTCCTAATGAACTTTATCAAAAAACATGATTTTAAGGTGTTTGGTTGGTATCGAATTGTGCTTGGTATACTTGTTGTACTTATAACAGTAATGTGATAGAAAAACAATTCCATAAGCAATAATCTGCCGCACGACGGCAAAAGAAAAAAGCCGTCGTACAGCAGACATATTTTCACGCCTATGAAACGGTGGCTTTGATTTTCAGAGCCGCCGTTTCTTTGCGTTTACACAAACCAATGACGACTGATAGGAACACGGCGGTATCCAAGGAGGTATCGCCGTGTTTTCTTTTGCCCTAACACTTGGTAATTTATCAAAAAAATCCTTACCACATTGTGGGACGATTACGGGCAAGAACACGAAAATAAAAACTACATAATACGAAACAAATACACCTATGCCCGATTGAGATTTTATGAATTTCAGTCTGGCATTTTTGCGTATATAGACCCCCGGTGTCGTTCACCCCCACCGTCCTTTCAAATTCGCACTAAACCAAAATTTGAAAGGATGGTACAACCATGAAAAAAATAAACTTGAAAGATTACTATTCCCACATAACTGTGGACACATATATTGACATTCCCGATGAGGTATTTAACATCTTTGAAGAATATCGCAAGGCAGAGCAAGCCTACCAAAGCCGCATACGCTACCATAAAGCCTACTACTCTCTTGACCGTGGTGACGGTATTGAACATACTGCCTTGTTTGTTTCCCTCTCACCCGATGAGATTTACGAGCGTAAGCTCACAACCGAACAGCTCCATGCTGCCATTGCCACCCTGCCGGATAAGCAGGCAAAACGTATTTATGCTCACTACTTTTTAGGAATGAGCAAAGCAGCTATTGCCAAGGCAGAGGGTACATCAGCAAGTAGCGTAAAAGATGCAATCCGCAGAGGACTATGTAGTTTAGAAAAGTATTTGAAAAATAATTTCTAATCTACCCACGTCGTTTACCCCTCTTTTTCTAAAGGTATATAAGAGGAAGTTTTTTCTCTTATATACCAAACAGCATAATTGTTCCTTGACAACTGAATATACGATATTTTGAGTACATTACTTATGTGAGCCGAAAGGCAAAGCGACTTAACAGACATCGCCATAACAGCGGTATGGGGAGGTGATTATACTACCGCCCGAGCGATAAATGGACTGTTAGACCGAGTGTGGCACACTCGTCCGCAATGACCCACATAAGGGATAATGATACTTCGATACGTTTAGCCCTCAATACGATTAAAACGGAGGGAGTTCCTACGGTATGCGTGGCTTTTGAAAGGACAAGCTACGGTATCATGGGGCTATGATAGCTGTGCCAACAGCAACTCAAAATATCCCCTTTGTCGGGGTGCGTGGCAAATACGACAATATGATGTAATCAAAAGCCAATCGCACTATAAATTTACTGTGCGATTGGTTTTACAATTTTAACTATGGTGACAAACTTTTCATAAATGAAATAACTGCTTATAATCTATATAAGCAATACACTTGGAGGTGATTGCGAATGGAAAATATCAACGGCATATCTGCAAACACTGCTACAACCACTGCACTCGATGAAGCCCGTACAAAAACAAAAGCATATCAAGACTTCATCAATGTGCTTTCACAGATTATCGAAAAACATGGTGCAGAAGTTTTAAATGAGATAAATAGTGCTAATTAAAGATGTTTTCCAATAATTTATTGGAGGTATGACTATGAATAGGAGTGGGAAAAAATGTGTACTTTATCCTCGTGTAAGTACAGAAATGCAAGTTGACGGTTTTAGTTTAGATGGTCAGAAAAACAGCTTAAAACGATTTGCAGATAGAGAAGAAATGGAGATTGTAAATATTTATGAGGATGCTGGAAAATCCGGAAAATCTATAGATGGCAGACCTGCATTTAAGCAAATGTTATTCGATATTGAAAACGGGCTAGAAATTGAGTATATCTTAGTTTATAAGCTATCTCGCTTTGGCAGAAATGCAGCCGACATTTTAAACTCTTTAGAACACGTTCAATCCTTTGGTGTAAATTTGATTTGCATTGAAGAAGGGATTGACTCATCACAGACAAGCGGGAAACTTTTAATATCTGTATTGTCTGCTGTTGCTGAAATAGAGCGTGAAAACATCATAGAACAAACCATGAACGGACGAAAAGAAAAAGCCCGTCAAGGCGGTTGGAATGGTGGTTTTGCCCCTTATGGCTACTACCTCAAAGATAAGCAACTTTATATCCAAGAAAATGAAGCCGAAGCGATACGAATCATCTTTGATAAATATGTAAATGACAATATGGGTTTTAATAAAATTGCGAAATACCTTAACCTTCAAGGCGTAGAAAAGGTAAAACGTGATAACGGTACACTTTCACAATGGAGTACACATTTCGTTAGGATGATTCTTGACAATCCTGTGTACTGTGGAAAAATTGCTTTTGGCAGACGAACAAGAGAAAAGGTCAAAGGTACTAAAAATGAATATCGCCAAGTACGTCAAGATGATTACATTATTGCAGATGGGCAACATGACGCTATCATAGATGAAGAACTTTGGAATCAAGCACATGAAAAACGGGAAATCACAGGTGTAAAATCTCCATCTAAAATTGGTCGAGATAGAGCCCATTTGTTAAGCGGTATTCTAAAATGCCCTAAATGTGGCGGCCCGATGTACACCAATAAACACGCTTGGACAAACAAGGACGGTACATATAAAGAGGTTTATTATTATGTGTGCAGCAAGGCTCGGACAGCCAGAGGAAAAACCTGCGAGTATAAGTCAATGCTCAAAAAAACTGATATTGAGCCACTCGTCATTGAAGCAATCAGAGAGCTAATTAAAAATCAAGATTTTGCGACAGAAATCAAATCAAAAATAGGCAAAGAAATTGATACGTCTACTTTAAACAGAGAGCTAAAAAACTATGAAGCTAAACTTCGAGAAGTAGATTTAAATAAAAGTCGCCTTGAGAATGAAATAGACAGCCTACCGGAAGATACTCGTTTTAGAGAACGTAAAATTAACGATATGACATTCAGACTTGATGGTCTGTATGATATTATCATAGAATTAGAAGAAAAAATTGAAGATGTCAAGCTACGTCGCAAAGCTGTAGAGCAAGATGCTATTACATTAGAAAATATCTACACCCTATTGGCAAACTTTGATAAAGTGTATGACAAAATCAATGATGAAGAGAAAAAATCCCTAATTTCTTCGTTAATCAAAGAAATAGAGATTTTCCCATGTGACGAGGCTGATTTGCCTCTAAAGTCTATTTTATTTAATTTTCCTGTTTATAAAGACGGTGGAGATGTTTGTGGGTTTTTGTGGGACAAAAGTACTATCGTCTCGCAATGGCTCGAGTTGATGGCATTGATGTCTTAAGCTGATTTTTAACCCTTTCGTTCGCGGGAACGTATCAACGGTATTTTGATTATTTTTTAAGAAACTGATATATGGGGGAACATATCGAAGCAATCAATAATGCACATTAACAACTAGTCTTTGTTATATTTAAACTATTCGAAAAGGTAATTGGATATTAAGGGAAGACTCTATAGACTTTTTCATATGATTAACGAGTTCAGCCACCTCAGATTCCATTCCTTCCCACTTGTCAACACACTCTCCTAAATAAGCCTCTCTCGCTTTGTTGAGTAAAGTAGCATGCTCATCGGGTAATTGAGGTATCGCCCATTCAGCTGCCAGATCTTTTGAGCGAATTTCACCAGTAGATGCTGTCAGCCACATTCTGGCTAAAGTTAAAATCACATTGCGTTCGTCACCGTTAATGCTAGCTATCAACCCGGGCAACGATTCTTTAATTGCTTTTCGAATATCTGTCATTGGCACAGGCTCAATTACTTCTGTTGCCTTTGGTCCCAAAAGGTTAATACTATTTTTTCTTAGTTGTGCTAAAAGTATTGCTAAATCCGGATCATAAGTCGACTCAGGAATTTCTCCCTTTTCAAACTGCTCTCTTAGCCACTCGCCATACATAAATTCATATTTGGGGGGGAAATGCCAAGGGACAATATCCTTTTGATTTATGACCGTAACTTCAAGAGGCCTCATATCTTTTATGTTTCCTATTTTCCCAGATATAAGCATTAACCTATTTGTAAGATTCCTTCGAGTTTTTTCAGATAAACTTTGATTTGTTATTACCAAAATATCTACATCGCTATTCATACGTAAACCACCCATTACTGCCGAACCATACAAATACACCCCAATTAACATATTATCAAGTAGTTCCGCTATAGTTTTTAATGCTTGAATTGCTTCTTTCGGAATTTTTTTGTTACTTAAATCTATACTCAACTTCGATCTCCTTTCGTCTGAAAACTGTTTTTTAACGCCTCTTAAAATTTATAAAAAAAGAGTAAACATCTTTCGTTGTATTGTAAATTAACGCCATCCAAAATTTTGATTCAAGATTTTCTTTCGGTTTATTATATGTTTGAGCCAATATAAGCTACAAAACTGCTGTCTATCCATTTTTGAGTAACCTCATTTATATCAATCCCAATAGTAGCCAACCCAATAATGCTGCAATCCAATTTCTCTAACAAAGCTATTAAAGCCTTCATTTGAGAACCTGTCTCTATCCAATCATCTACAATCAAAACTCTTTTGTTCCTCACAATAGAACTCTTAGATATTTCAAAGCTTTTATCTTGACCTGAATAGTCGGTAAAATGTGTCGAAATAATCTCTTCTTTTGCGTATGGCAGCTTATCACCTTTTCTTACTCCAATAAACCCCACTCCAAGTTCTTTGGCTATGGCAGTGCCTAGTATCCATCCAATTGCTTCTGGGGCAGCCACATAATCTACTTTATTTTGAAAATCCAATGATAGTACTTTTACAATTTTATCAAAAACGGTTTTATGTGTAAAAATAGTTAGTAAATCATATTTTCCAATTGAGTTACGAGGTAATATACCTCTAATTTCATTTATAACATCAGTACTTTCCATACATTTACACCCCTTGCTTATGGTTAATAATCTTTGCTAATCTTTAAAAATAGTCATTTTCAACATATTTTTTATACATGTCCTCGGTATATCTTGTTATGTTCTTACCATACTCTGGATAATCAAACCCCAGTAGTTCTGCTACCTCTTTGGACACTTCCCTGAACAATTGGTGGCATATAAATAATGACTTCCAAATATTTTCATAGGAATCCATGCGATATGTAGATAATAATCTATTCCATAGATCTTCATCAATGTATTTGTTAATATACTTATAATTTTTCCCAACACTTAATGAAAATTCTGTCTTTATCCCAACCTTCCACGACATCATCCTAAGTAGTTCAAACCGTAGAATCTGGTTCAGATGATCGATTGCAAACAGTATCTCTTTGCGGCACAATCCTTTAATAACATAAGGTGTTACATTCCAAAATTCATTGCAGCAATCATCATACTCCCTTGCGCTTGGCTTTCTTACATGATAATCTATATCAGTCGGAACTATGTCCCTTTTAATTCTACAATCTTTATCAATTAGAACCTTTATTAATTTATCGCCCTTTAGGTAATTATCTAACTCTTCCAAGGGCAATAAGGTAAGATCAATTTTATTGTAATCATCAAATAGCATAAGATAGGAAAATCCCTTTTCTTCAGGTGGGAATAATTCCATATCCTCCGGCTTTTGCATCATTATTATATTCCCAAATTGATTAAGCCAGTCATCATTAGATATAAACGGTTCTATATCACTTACAAAATATGTAATATCATAATCCTGAAATTCATCTTTAGGTATATTAATATTTGCGCGTGACCCCTCAAGGGTCACAATTCGAATACGTTCATCCTGTTCTGCTAAAGAAAGTACTAAATCCATCATTTCTTTTTCTGATCTCATTTACATACTCCTCGTTTATTTTTTCTATATTATTACATCTTCTTTTTTGCCGATACAATCAGCATCATTGGGCGTCGCATTTCATCCGCCATCCCCGGAATATCCATCATGTTCTCTGGCGGCTGTGGCTCCACAATCTGATTTATTATAAAACTATTTGAAAGCAGTGTATTTAGATATGTGGTCAGTGTTCTATGATATTTTGTAACCTTTTCTTCCAAAAACATAGCTGTCCGTTTGCCCTCATAATAATAATTGTCCACCGGGAAATGCAGTATTTCTCCTTTTTCGTTATAATACCAGTCTTGTGTTCCATGAGCAGTAAAAACAGGATGTTCAACTGTAAAAACTAAATTGCCACCAGCCTTCAGCATCCTATATATCTTTTTTATTAAATTCTCATAGTCTGCTACATAATGAAACGCAAGCGAACTTAGTATTACATCAAAGCTCTCCTCTGGGAAATCCACATCTTCTATGGCACAGCATTCATATTCAATCTGTGGAAAATGGGTTTTTCCTTTTGCTACTTCGAGCATTTTATGAGAAATATCAACACCTAC
Organism: uncultured Eubacteriales bacterium; assembly: GCA_900551325.1. Lineage (GTDB taxonomy): Bacteria > Bacillota > Clostridia > Lachnospirales > Cellulosilyticaceae > Holtiella. Next base: position 320,052 of record URVM01000002.1, read on the forward strand.
TACAGAGGAAGCACCGTTTTCCATCGCATATATACAGTGCCATCCATAGCCGCATCCTAAATCAAGCACACGCTTACCCTTAAAATCAGGTAGCATCTTTTTCAAAGTCTCCCATTCTCCCGCACCAGCCAGTCCTTTCTGCGAGCGACTCATTTGACTGTATTTTTGAAAAAATATATTATCATCATATTTGTTTTCTTTCATCTGAACTCTCCTCGTTTAAAAAGTTATTTATCTCCGATGCAATTTCATTCACTTCATTATAAAGCTTCTCGGTCATGTCGTAGCATTCAAAAAGTGAGATACCGAGTACTTCAAAAATATGATTTACCTTCTCGGTATATTTTTCAGGTTTATGTTCAAAAGTTTCAAGCAGTTTTATAGCTTTCTTTTCGTTGATACAATAAGCATTATTACATGCAAATAACACTTGATTTAAACATGAAACTATACGAAAAACATGACCCGCAATATAATATTTATCGTCTGTTCCCGAATTTGCTTTTACAAACATTAAAGAGAACCCTGCTTCAAACATAAAAAAGTTAACTAAACTTTTCTGCAAAGCATTGGGATAAGTTTCTGCCTGTTTTTTTAATTCGCATAAGCTTTCATTCTTAGCATATAGTATTTTGCTAATCGCTAATTCTCCTCGATACATTGCACTAATATAACCATGGGGATGCCCAGTCTGATAATTGGCAGTAACAATTCCGTGCTCTGTATCTTTCATTATTTGTTCCACACGTTTAATATCACGTAAAATTAAATCCACATGATACCCGTTTATGACTAACCATCCGCCGCCATTAATCCAATCACCCCATGCTCCGGGAGGTACAACAAGGTCGTTTCTATTCTCATCATCCAATTCTGTAGCAATTTGATTAATCGCTGTCAGGTCAAATGATTCTAAATTGTAATAGATTCCGATATCTATATCAGAATCCTCTGTATGGGTGCCTCTTGCACGTGAGCCCCCTAATACAATGCCTTCTATGCAAGGCAAAGAAGATAATTTCTCTGTTACTATTTGAATTACATTATCTACCATACGAACACACTCCTTTCTCTGATTTCACTATCTTTCTCATTAGCCATCTTTACTAATTCAGACTCTCTGTTTAGAATTTCCATAATCATTTCTGGTGAAAGGTTAGGATTATCTAAGAGTTTGCTACAATCAGCTTGTACTTGCTTAACAAAATCATAAAACTGCTTTCTACTATCTGCTGCACTATCCATTTCCTTATTAGCAACACCATAGTACTCCTTGATGCTATCATCATCACTTTCAACAATTGAGTTGAGCATTCCTTTGTATTCTGTTAATGTTGTTTTCATCAACCCAACAAATTCAGGAAACTGTGCTAGAACTTCCTTTGCCACTTCGGGACGCAATTCTCCGAGTTTTGATGCAAAACTAATCACATCACTTTTTGATATATTCTTAAAATCTGTTCTTTGCATAAGGGAAAGAACGTCTTTTTCCATCGGTGTATACTCCGTAGTATTTCTCCTATTCATTGCTTGTTTTTATCTGCTCTCCATCCGGGAAGATAAATGACTGTTCAAAGGTAACACCCATGACATCGGCTATCAGCTTTAACTCTTCAAGAGTCACAGTATCTCGTTTCAGTTTCTTACCAAAGTTCTGCGGAGTCTGACCTATCCGTCTGGCAAGTTCTGAAAGGCTTACATTCTTTTTATTACATAATTCTTTAATCATATCGGATGTCTTCATCTTAATCCTCCATGTATAAAAAGCACCTCAACTTATTACATTATAAACCAAATGGTTGATATTTTCAATCCTGACACAGTTACACTTTGTAAATTTTCTATGAACGACAAAAACACCCTGCATTGCTACAAGGTGTCTGTATAGTTTTATATCTTCAATTATCTCTTAAGTTCAATACTCATGCCGGATTTGAATTCAAAGATAAGCTTATCATCAAAGACCGTAATCTTCTCAATAAGTCTTCTGACCATCTGTTCATCGTACTCTGTAATTCGGTTTGTCTGTGTCTGCAGGAACTGTCGCATCTCATCGATTCGTTTTCTTAACATTTCCTGTTCGGCATCCCTGGTTACTACTGCTGCCTTCTTTTCTCTTAAGGCATCAATCTCATTTGCAATAACATCGTACTCAGCATTCTTGTTTACGCACATTACAAGCTTTTCTTGAAGTTCTGCCATCCTTTGGTCAATGTACTCAAGTGTTGCAGTAGAGTCCCCGTTTAGCACTTCCTCGATATTATGCTGCAACTGAATCAAGAACTGTTCTCGTCCGCCAAGGGTCTTATTGATGGCTCTTACCACTGCATTTTGAAGTTCAACTTCACTGATGGCATCAGCTTCGCAGCCTTTCTTTGGACCCTTTTCAATTCGGCTGGCACATCTCCATTTGTTGTAGGATGCACCCCTGGCCTTCCAAGCCACTCTTCTAAAAAGATCTCCACATTTACCACAGTAGACAATGCTCGATAATGCATACTTGCTACTGTAGACTCTCTTGGTCTTTCCACCTTCTGTTTTAAGGTGTGCCCTGCGAAAGAGTTCTTCCTGCACCTGCATGAACAGCTGTCTTGGAATAATTGCCTCGTGGTTGTTCTCAACATAATACTGTGGAACAATGCCGTTGTTGGATACTCGCTTTTTTGTAAGAACATCAACAGTGTAGGTCTTCTGCAAAAGGGCATCACCCATGTACTTCTCGTTGGTAAGTATCTTTCTGATGCCGTCCCCACGCCACTTCTTGTTCCCGGTTGCTGTAGGAATGCCATCTGCCATAAGTCCGTCCGCTATGGTCTTAAGGCTTGCTCCCTGCAGATACTCTCGAAAGATTCGTCTTACAATGATTGCCTGGTCTTCATCAATTATGAGGTGTCCGTTCTCGTCCTTTGTGTATCCCAAGAACCAGTTATGATTTACCTGAACTTCTCCGTTCTGGTATCGGAACTGAAGTCCCATCTTAACATTCTTGGAAAGGGATTCTGATTCCTGCTGTGCAAGGGAGGCCATAATGGTAAGCAGTACCTCACCCTTGGAATCCATCGTATTGATGTTTTCCTTTTCAAAGAATACCGGCACATTCTTTTCCTTCAGCTGTCTTATGTACTTAAGGCAGTCGAGGGTGTTTCTTGCAAATCGGCTGATCGATTTTGTGATAATCATGTCGATTTTGCCTGCCATCGTATCTTCAATCATTCGATTAAATTCTTCACGCTTTTTGGTGTTTGTTCCGCTGATACCGTCATCAGCATATATCCCGGCAAACTCCCATTCAGGGTTCTTCCTTATGAATTCTGTGTAATGCTCAACCTGTGCATCATAGCTTGTAGCCTGTTCCTCGCTGTCTGTACTTACTCGGCAGTACGCTGCGACTTTTAATTTTGGCTTGTTATCAGCAGTGGCTGTATTACCTACACGCTTTCTTGCCGGGATAACTGTTATGTTCTTTGCTCCTGCCATGTGTTATTCCTCGCTCTCTATCAAACTGTAAATGTATTCTGCCTGCTCAAAGGGATCGGCAAAGGTAAGTTCTGCAGGCTTGAATTGAAATGATGTAGGTATCGTAATATTTCTCTCCTTGCATTTCCTGTCAAGCCTTCCAAGGTTGCCTGCCCTTCGTGTCAGTTCTTTCAGAAACCTTTCTATGGTTTCTTCATCAATAATCTGCGGGTAATAGTCAGTCCCCAGATACTTCTTATTGGAAAGCATTCTCTTGACCGTTGCATGGTTCATTTTAAAGCCTGCTTCCTTGGCAGCATCAACCAGTGATTTGCCTTCAAAGTAGTATCTGTAGGTTGCCTTGATCTGCTCGACAGTCGGTTCATCGACTACAGCACAACCTTCAACTATTTTGTACCCAAGTGGTATGTGTGCCATATCAATCTATCCTTTCCTTCAGCCTTAAGCCGAATTTTAATTCAAACTCAACTTCATCCCTGGACAGCACCTTTACCTTTTCCACAAACCTTTCAAACAAGGAATCGTCCCATTCGGTAAACGGCTCTGCTCCGTTAAGAAAGTCCACCAGTTCTTTTAATTTTTGCTCTATCGTATATCCGGCATCGTCCATTCTGTATAACATATCTCGCTTTGCTATCAAGTGTTCGTATTCCGTAACCAGCTTATTATGTGCCTCGGCAAATACTGGTCTTTCAAGATATCCTTTCGTGAGAAGTGTGTTCAGCTGCTTTCGCTGTTCTTCATTGGCAGCTATCTCTTTTTTGATTTCTTCCATACTATGGATGTTCTTTTTTGAATTGCCTGTTGTGATGGCTATAAGAAGCGGTTTCAGCACCAGGTCACTTCCAAAACGCAACTTGTTAAGCATCGTAAGGAAAACTCTCTTCATATCATCATCACGGATGTACTTCATAGAGCAGGACTTTGAATCTTCCAAATGCCCACCGCAGCACCATGCATTGTAGCTTCTCCCGTGTGAAGTGTAATGGTATCTTCGCTTGAAAGACCTGCCACACTCTCCGCATTTGATTTTGCCGGACATCACATATCGGTTCTGATATTTTGATGTATCCTCACAACAATTTCCTTTCTCAAGACCTCGTTGCCTTATTGCTTCCTTAGCCTTCTCAAAGGTGTCTCGGTCAATGATTGCCTCATGGTGGTCTTCACAGTAGTACTGTTCTTCTTCGCCATAGTTTCTTTTTCTCTTGAAGGCTGCATCTGTGATGGTCTTCTGGAAAAGTGCATCTCCTATGTACTTTTCGTTTGTAAGGATGCCGTTGATTGTGCCACCTGTCCACTTGCCACCTTTCTTGGTAGGAACACATTTTTCATTCAGTTCCTTTGCAATGATGTGTGTACTCTTTCCGGCAAGGCAGCCAGCAAAAATCTTTTTTACAACTTCTGCCTGTTCAGGCACAATTACCATCTCACCATCAACATTAGCATAACCATAAGGTGGGTAGGAAATCACATAAGTGCCGTTCTGGAATCTTTTCTTAATGCTCCACTTTTCATTCTCGGAAATGGAACGTGACTCGCTCTCTGCCATACTGGCCAAGATTGCAAGCATCAGTTCGCTCTCCATTGAGCCTGTATGAATATTCTCTTTTTCAAAAATGATGTAAACATCGTAGTTCAAAAGTTTCCTTACAAGAGCCAGGCAGTCGGTAGTGTTTCTGCTGAATCTGCTGATGGACTTTGTAATAACAAGATCGATAAGACCCTTTTCGCAGTCTTCAACAAGTCTTAACAAGCCATCACGCTTTGTTGTCTTTGTACCGCTGATACCGTCATCGTAGTAAATGCCTGCGTACTCCCATTCGCTATTCGCTTTGATGTAACTTTCATAGTGGTTCTTTTGCGTATCCAGGCTGAGTTCCTGTTCATTGCTGTCGGTAGATACTCGGCAGTATGCAGCAACTCTCAACTTCTTAAAAATCGAAAGGTCTACCTGGTCTATTTTCGTTACATTCTTCACATCAATCACCTCGCTTTCGCATGGACATATTCCCGTAGATACCGATATATATCAAGTCAATTACTGATAAATCTCGCTTAAATACGGAGAGAAAATAAGTCGATTTTTCTCCGAGATTTTGTGCAATTCATCATCAGAAATAAGACCCTTTTCTGCCATCTTACGGACTATCTTTTCAGCAAGAATAAAGTCGAATTCCTGCTGCAGTTCTTCCTGTGTTAACACCTTTATGTCCGGCTTTGGTGCTACGGCACCTTCTTCTAACTTTGTAATCTGCATAAAAAAGCACCTCCTACCAGGTAGCCTTGGCAGGAGGTAAAAAAGGACGTTTTCTATTAATCTTTCTGATAAAACTGGCATTCATAGCCATCGGCACGAAGAAGAAGTCCTTCTGCCCAGGGTGGTGTCCTTCCCATCTGCTCACATACGGCATCAAGGGACATATCCTTTCTACACTCAATAATGACCTCATCATGCACATGGGCAACGATTCTGCAGCACCTTAATGTCTGCATGGCATACATCAGAACATCTCTTGCGATAGCCTGCGTAATGTTCTCACAGAACTTGGGACCATAACTTTCGAGCCTTTCCCACTTCTTTGTTCCGCCTACACCTTCATAGGTAACAGACTCACCACCGAACTGATTCACACCCATCTTAGGCTTTACATACGCAAGCCTTCTGCCAGATGGAAGAACGATAAAAAGGAATCCACTCTCATACTCAAAGCGGATACCGTGGGTCTGTGTTGTGATTCTTTTCTTGACGGTTTCCTTTACACAGTTATCAATATCCCACCACAGCATTGTGATCGCAGGATTAGAATTTCTCCAAGCATACACAAGTGGCTGCAACTCTTCTTCGGTAAGACCCATTTCGATAGCACCCATAGCTTTTAATGCACCGACCGAGCCACCATAACCGAGTGCCAATTCAGCAATCTTACCTTTCTGCCTTAAGTGTCCATTGATGCCATGCTTTTCTACAGGCACACCAAACATCTGTGATGCACTGCTGCAATAGATGTCTTTACCTTCTTCAAACACCATGATTCTCCATCTTTCGCCAGCAAGCCATGCAAGGACCCTCGCTTCAATAGCAGAAAAGTCTGCAACGATGAACTTGTTGTCACCCTGTGGAACAAAGGCTGTACGGATAAGCTGTGACAATGTATCCGGGATATCATCATATAAAAGTTCAAGTGCATCAAAGTTTCCAGTTCTTACAAGACCTCTTGCTTGTGCAAGGTCAGGCATATGGTTCTGTGGGAGGTTTTGAAGCTGCACCAATCTTCCGGCAAACCTGCCTGTTCTGTTGGCACCGTAAAACTGAAACATTCCTCTTGCTCTGTTATCCTCGCACACGGCATTTTCCATAGCCGTATATTTCTTTACACTGCTCTTGGCAAGCTGCTGACGAAGGGATAACACATCCACAAGATGTTCAGGAGCATCTTTCATCATCTCTGCCACTACCTTCTTACCAAGGCTGTCTGTTTCAAGTCCGTTCTCTGAAAGCCAGTTCTTCATCTGCTGTACAGAGTTCGGATTCTCAAGACTGGTAAGTTCCTGCATCTGCCTAGTAAGTGCAGCTTTGCTTTTTTCATCAAAGGATATTGCATTCTCCACAAAGGTCATATCCACACCGATTCCTCGGTCGTTGATTTCCTGGTCTAAATGGTATTCGTCCCAGATAGTTTCACTGACAGGGAAACGAGAAAGTTTCTGCTGGATACCCATTTCCGTTTCAACATCTCGAAGGTTGTATGCCTTAAACTGTGTCCACTTCTCCAAATCGTGGTATGGCATATTTCTTGTTCTTCCACCATTGACCTTTGTAGGAGAACATGGAACGCAAAAGTATTTGATGAGATTCTTGCCCTCTGACAACTTCTGCTTTTCGAGTCCAAGAACGGCTCCCACTCCTTCAAGAGATAACGGAAGACCGAGAGTTGCAGCCCATACCATCGTGCAATGCCATGACACAGGATCAAGACAATATCCCCCAAGAGATACACCATTATCACTGAGATACCTGGATAGGCAGACTCTTTCAAACTGTGCATTGAAAGCCCACTTGATGACTTCATCATCTGTAAGAGCATCAATAATATCGTCTGGTATCTTTTCTCCCATTGCCAGATCTACAACCTTGACCTCGCCACCATCAACGGAATAACCGAAAAGCAGAATCTCAAAGTCATCACTTTCTGCATAGCGGTAGACCCCGGACTTCTGCAGACTCACGCTTGAAAAGGTTTCAATATCTATACTGATTGATTTCACATTCTCACTTCCTTCCAAAGTAAAACAGACGGCAGAGGATATTCCTCCACCGCCTGCACACTTTTATTCTTTAGTTGTTTCTTCAGCAGATTTCTTCTTTGCTTTATGTTTCTTGATTGAATCCTTGACAAGCCAGATACCATCCATGATGGTACTTACAATGCCATAGATACCAGCACCCATAAAGATGTAGAAGATGATAATCACATCAATCTGCTTTGCTAATTCATATAATTCGTTCATATCGTTTACCTCGTATATTCGTAATAGTTGCAGACGGTGGGTTTCACACCGCCCGCAGGAAGTTAAAGGGTCAGTTCAGATTAAGATAAGAAATCGTCATCTTCCTCTGTGCTGAAGTCATCAGTTGCAGAACTGCGACCACCAAGGGACTCTCCGTCTCTGATCTTCTGAATGTTACCAAGACCACAGGCAATGCCCTTATTACCGTTTGAGTTGAATGCATAAAAGTTAAGAGATACTCTTGCATAGCAACCGCTGTAAACCTCATCACGGTCAAGGATAGGCTTTACTGCCTTATCAACAATCTGTGGTGCTGTCTTACTGTTGGCATTGATGAACCAATGTCCGGCATAAGCCTCGTCCTCACGCTCTGTGTCACCATCACGAAGAGGAAGCTTGATTGCTGCCTTGTTAGGCTTCTTGCCACCGAACTTTGCGATGCCTTCCTCAATAGCAAGGCTGAAGGCTATCGCCCCAGCCTAAGGTGACAGGTACCTGACAATTCAAACACAATTTGATTTAAACCAGGACCACCCGTCTAACGGGTGGTTTGCTCTAGCCCTATAAGGGCATATTGCTAGCCATGCCTTAAGGCATACTGAATGGTTCGCCAACTGCATAATTTTTTCAAGCAGCCTCTAAAGAGGCTCTTTTATTTGCTCTTTTTTACTGGCTCACCCGTAAACGGGTCCATATATTCTTTAATTGTCATTTGTTCTTCTATTAAATCTTCTTGTAATTGATTTTTTATATACTCTTGTATTGCCTTTTTATTTCTTTCTACTGTATCTACATAGTAACCTTTGCACCAAAACTGCCTATTTCCATATTTATATTTTAAGTTTGCATGTCTATCAAAGATCATAAGTGAACTCTTACCTTTTAAATACCCTACAAAACTTGATACACTCATTTTAGGTGGAATACTTACTAGAATATGAATATGATCCTTACATGCATTGGCTTCTATAATCTCAATACCCTTATACTCACAAAGCCTTCTTAAAATAATACCTACATCTCTCTTTATTTTTCCATAAATAATTTACCTTCTATACTTAGGAGCAAATACTATATGGTACTTACAATTCCACTTTGTATGTGCTAAACTATTTTTATCCATTTGGATAAACCTCCTTTGATTTGATTGGTTGGCGAACCTAATCTTATTCTTCAAAGGAGGTTTTTTATTTATACTCATAGCTCTAAGCTTTTTTGAACCCCAGGCATAGCCCGGGGTTTTCTTTATACCAATAAAAATAGCTTAAAGTCATTATATACTTTAAGCTATAAACAATCTATATTCTTCTTAATTTTGCAACACTTTCTACATGGTTTGAGCGGCCGAAATTTTAGCCTCTTCAAAACCAATCTGCTCACCGTACATATCCTCTGTGTCTATTACTGCTACCCCATAATCTGCTGTCAAATCATCTAGTGTCTTCTCACGATTAGAAGCCCTATGACTGGTTGTCTTCTTCTTTTTGCTAAGTACCACACAAAGGGCTACCCCAGCAATCAATCCTATTATTCCCCAAAACTTTTTCATAGTAAGCCTCCTTCTAGTTCATCAAACAAATCATCAATCTCATCAAATGTGTCCTGTATGGATTCATCTTCCTTGCAGTTATCCCCGATGTCTTTTAGCGTTTCATCTATTATATTTCCTGCAGCAACATGACGGTCTCTTATGTTATTTACTACATCTTCCTTCGTCTGTTTAAGTCTTGCCTCACCTACTATACGGGCTTGGTGCTGAAGCTTTATAATCTCATTTTCCTTCTTAATCTCAGCGCTCACAACGCTTAATTTTTGGCTTTTTTCAATTCTTTTTTCAATAAGGTTTATAGCAATAGCACCTATAATTCCTGCAACCACAGTACCAAAAAAGATACCTAGAATATTTGCAAGGCTCCCAATTAAAGGAATTTCAACTGCAAATACTGGGATTGTCATAAGCCCTTTTTCGATCACTTCACCAAGCACCAATGATCCAGCTCCAGTTAATCCTGCAACGATTATTTTACCTGTCTCAAGAAGGAGTCGACCAATAGGTTTACCTTTGTTCTCAGAGCTCTTTATATAATTGATAGCATCTTTAAGAGCTTTGCAACCTTGCTTTAACAACATCCATACTTTTCTTATAGTTCCACAAACAGGACCAATAATCGCTGTTCCAATAGTAGTAACCACAGTATTTCTTATATTAATCAGGTGTGTTTTCATTTTACTGATAAAGGAATGAATGGCCTGTTTTAAGCTATCTAGAAGAGTATTTAGTCCCTTTTGGGCAGACTTAAACCACTTAACTAACTTAGCGATAATTTCCTTAACCAAATCAGCAAGCAGCTGCATGACCACTGCTCTAATTGCTTTTTTCCCAATGCGAAATGCTTCTTCCTTTTGAGACTGTTTTCCTGCGGCAATAGATTTCTGTTCTCCTTCTTTTTTTTGCTTTTCAAATTCTTCACGTGCTTCAGTATCTTTCTGACGCAATTTTTTATCATCCTCATCACTAATGTCAAATATTTCTCTTGGCTTTTGACCACTAGCATTTGGATTATCAAGCCATTCGCTTGTTGATTTGTCGCCTTTTGAACGATTAAGGCTTGAATCCATTTCGTTAAGATTTGCCTCACTATTAGCAAAGGTAATTCGTTGCTCTTTTGTCATATGAGCATTAGCCCCCGGATCGCGGATAATTTCTGCTGCCGATACAGTGTGATCCATATCGGTGTGTTTTTCAGCAGAACCACTTGGTCGACCATTATCAAATGGTTTTCTTGCACCTTTAACCAAGGTAGCTTCCTTTTTCCCTGACCTGGTTGTGTGAGTTACCACATTTCCCTTTTCGTCTTTTACGAAATTGGACTGCCAATCATCATAACGTTCTTGATAATTAATTTTTGTATTATGTGTTGCAATATTACCATTATGGAAATTTTCTGTCGTTTGAATATGAGCTTCATTTCGCAAATTAAGTTTGAGGTCATTATTCTCTTTAATAAAATCCTCACCCGCAGTTACAGCAACTTGATTCATAAACTGCTCCCAAACAACCTCCATAATGACATTTCCAAGGTTATCCGTATTTCCTATTTTTTCTTTTTCATCTGCCAAAAATTTCAAATCAATAACTTCTTCTTCTAATTGTCTTTGGAGTTTCTCTTCTAACCCATCAAAATCAAAAGAGTCCACTCCCTCCTCACTAAGCCCTTGGTTTTCATCAAGAAAAGCTTTTTCCTTTGCCATAATATATCTATCCTTTCACCACAAGTTTTTTCATCTCTGCGTAATCATACTCAAACACTAGAGCTGACGCCTGACCCGTATAATATTTCTATAAAATCTTTTTATCACCTATATCCCTTAAATACTTCGTTCATTCAATACATAATTATTTATCTCTTCAGTTTTATGTATAATCATATATCTGTTTTTTAGTTACTTTTTATATTTTTATAAGTAAAATATTTAATTTGTTGTTTTTTATATATTATTGTATATATTTATAAATTATAAACAGTACACTTCATTTTTTCAACATTTTCTTACATCTCAAAAAGCACCCAGCCATATAAACAGAGTGCTTTTTGGTATATTTTTATTACATCAGCATATCAATCTCCATACCAGCTTTAAATTCTACAGCATACTTATCCTCGTAGATCTTAACCTTTTGAATCAACCTTCGCACCAAATTTTCATCATGCTCTTCGACTACTAAAGGCTGTTCGTTTAGAAATGCTATCATATCCTCCATTCGTTGTTTCTCTCCTTCACGTTCTGCTGCTTTCTCCAAAACACTTTGTTTTTGTTCTCTCAGATCATAAATTTCTTCAACAATATCTTCATAATCTATCTTGGTATTGGCTCGCTTTAAGAGCTCCTTTTGCAACTCTTCCAGGCGAATATCAATTGTTGCTGTCTCTGAATCTGAGCCCCCATTTATAACCTTCTCTATATTTGCTTGTAGTGTTGGTAAGAAAGTATCCTTATATCCAAGTGCCTTGTTGATTGCCTGTCTAACAGCATCTTGTAAATCCTCTTCTGCAATAGTCCGTGCATCACATGTGCTAGGTCCTTGTTGAACTCTTGTACAACACCGCCATACCGTAGAGTGTTTCCCTCTGTTATTCCATTGAACTCTTCTATAGATATCCCCGCATTTGGAGCAGCATACCAGACTGGATAATGCGTACTTACTACTGTACACCCTTTTCTTGTTTGTCTCACCGCTTCGCAAGTTTGCTCTTCTCACCATTTCTTCTTGCACCTGCATATAAAGATCACGTGGAATAATAGCCGGGTGACAATTTTTCACATAATACTGTGGCATGATCCCGTTGTTTTTCACTCTCTTCTTTGTAAGAAAATCTACTGTATAGGTCTTCTGTAAAAGAGCATCACCAATGTATTTTTCATTCTGTAGTATTTTCTTTAATGTTTCTGGTCTCCACTTAGCTTTACCTGCTGCTGTGAGAATACCGTCAGCTTCAAGGCTTCTTGCTATCTGTATTAAACTCTTACCTTCTAGGTATTCGTAGTAGATTCGCTTTACAATTTCCGCCTCTGTAGGATCAATGATTAATTTCTTATTCTCGTCCTTTGTGTAGCCTAAAAATCTATTGTGGTTGACCTGAACCTGTCCTTGTTGGTAGCGATATTGAATACCTAGTTTAACGTTTTGAGATAAAGATTCACTTTCCTGCTGCGCAAGTGATGCCATTATCGTAAGTAGGACCTCCCCCTTTGCATCCAGCGAATTGATACCCTCTTTTTCAAAGAAGACTGAAATGTTCTTGTCTTTCAACTGCCTAATATAGTTTAGGCAGTCTACGGTATTCCTAGCAAAACGACTGATGGATTTTGTAATAATCATATCAATCTTACCGCTCATACAATCCTCTACCATACGATTGAATTCTTCACGTTTTTTCGTGTTGGTCCCCGATATCCCATCATCGGCATATATTCCGGCAAAATCCCATTCGTTATTCTTTTTAATAAAATTGGAGTAATGTTCAATTTGCGCCTCATAACTCGAAGCTTGTTCTATGCTATCTGTAGAAACACGACAGTAAGCTGCTACACGTATTTTAGGTTTTTCTTCTTCCATCCTTCTAGTGCCAATACGTTTTCTCGCTGGAATAATTGTAACTTCACTATTCATTCAACGCCTCCTCCGCTATCTGACTATAGGCATATTCGGCTTGTCTAAATGGATCCTCATATTTTTGTTCAATCATATCTATACGAAATGATATGGGTGCAGTTATTTGTTGATGTTCCTTTGGTTCTTTAACCCGCCCCAGTTTCTCAGCGCGTTTTTGTCTTTCAACTTCTGCTGCATCAAATGTGTCCTTATCTACAATTTGAGGGTAATACTCGTCTCCAAGGTATCGCCGGTTACGTAGCATCTTTCCAACACTACTGTGGTTGGCATTTACCCCTGCCTTTTTAGCTGCTACTGTTAAGGCTAGTCCAGATAAATAATACGCATATAACTTGCCTATACTTTCTGCTTTATCTTCATCTATAACAGCCACTCCATTTTCAATTCGATATCCATAAGGTGTATGTCCCATCTCCTCACACCCTTTCTTTTAGTGATAAGCCACACTTGAGGTTAAATGCTAGTTCTTCTCTTGATAACACAGTGATATGGTCTACATATTCTTGAAACACCTCTGTTTTAAATACAGTCAACATCTCTGCTTTTTCAATAAACTTTAATAGCCTACTTACTTCTTCTGTCTTGCTCATCTCACCATTTATTTCATACGAAAGATTGATCTTCATCTTTTGAAGTTCTTCTGCTTCTTGCCTTAACCTGTTATTCTCTCCTGTAAATATAGCTGGTTCTAAATAACCCTTAGTCATTAGGTTTGTCAGTGTTTGTATTCGCTCCGCATTTTGTTCCAACTTATCTTCTATTTCTTGTATTTGTAGGAAACCATCTGTTTTACTTCTACCTCGCAAGGATTCAAGTAATGGTTTCAATATGAACTTCTTACCGTAAATCAGTTTATTTATCATTGTAACAAAGGCTAGTTCTAAATCCGCTTGCCTGATAAACTGCATGGTACATTGTTCTTTATCTTCAATATGAAGGGTGCAACACCAAGCTACATACTTTTTACCACTATCATGAATTCTCCTTTTAAAAACTGTACCACACTCGCCACAAATAACCTTGCTTGTAAAAGGATACCGTTTCTTATATTTATCCGAACCCTTCTCTACACCCTTTTCCTTACCACGTTGCTCTATGAGTGCTTCAGCTTTCTCAAAAACTTCATGGCTAATAATCGGTTCGTGATGATTCTTCATATAATATTGATCAAGCTCTCCTTTGTTATAATGGCGATTAAAATAAATATCGGTGTAGGTTTTCTGAAACAAAATATCTCCAGTATACTTTTCATTTGCAAGAATTGCCCTAACGTTTGTAGATGTCCATGTGCCACCCTTCTTTGTAGGAATGCCTTCTTCTTGCAAGGTTTTTGCAATGCTATGAGTACTCTTACCTGCAAGCACTTCATCAAATATGCGCCTTACAATCTTTGCTTGTTCTTCATTGATAACCATCTTCCCACCACTATTTTCATAGCCATAAGGTGGATAAGCCACAACGAATGTGCCATTTTTAAATCGTCTTTGAATGGACCATTTGTTATTTTCTGATATAGAAGTTGATTCACTTTCTGCTAGGCCACTTAATATAGAAAGCATCAGTTCACTTTCCATTGATCCCGTGTTCAGATTTTCCTTCTCAAAGTATATGGTTATGCCTAAATTAAGAAGTTTTCTTGTAAGCTCCAAGCAATCTATCGTATTCCGTGAGAAGCGGCTAATCGATTTTGTAACAATGTAGTCTATCTTTCCAAGCTCACAATCTCTGAGCATTTTCAAAAGGCCAGGTCGCTTTTCCTTTTTAGTTCCTGTAATCCCTTCATCGTAATAAATACCTACACATTTCCATCCAGGATTTTTCTTAATATGCGATTCATAATGTGCTTTTTGTGTTTCCAGACTTAATAATTGTTCACTGCTCTTAGTCGATACTCTACAATATGCTGCTACACGTAGCTTTTTGTCTGCATGAGGAATAGCTATATTTCCCTCGATTTTTGTTATCTCTTCCATCCACTCACCTCGCTTTCTTAGTGTCACATGTTACCGTACAAAGCCATATATATCAACGGTGTGTTGCCATTATTCTAGCCAAAGAAGGACAAAAGCTCTGTCTGTTTAATACTGTGATTTTTTGAAACTCGTCTGAGGAAATGAGTCCTTTACAGAGCATCTTTTTGAGGATACTTTGTGCCATAACATATTGGTATTCATTTTGTAATTCTTCTTTTGTAAATTGATGTTGTTTTTTATTTATTTGAAAGTCCCCTTCAATTTTTGTAACTAACAAATGATCTCCCCCAATCAAAAAATTAAAAAGCTTATACTTTAAGCCGAAAATATCAACCCCCACTCCGTGGGAATTTATCTATCAAAGCAATATAAAAAAATAATACCCATAGAAGAACACCTTCTATGAGCATTTTAAAATTGGTTCTATTAGGTACTTAATTGAGATATAAAAATACATATAGGTAGGTTATACTTAAAGAAAAAAATGAATATTTTTTTAATTTATTTCTCGAAATGGTAGCATCAAATAAATTTGTAATAATTGTGTAATTGTATAAATATTACTGATAACTTATAATGTATAAAAGACATACTTTAGGAGGTTTAAATGATGTGTAAATTACGTTATTACATCGCTTAATGTGGTGAATAAAAAACTCTTCACTACATTTAAAAGACTAGTAGATTATAAATGTGAGGAGAAAAATAGAATGAATACAATTAAGTTAAAGAAATATGAGCAATATAACGAAAATGAGATTTTAACACTATATAATAGTGTAGAATGGATAAATTATACGAATAATCCAGAAATGTTAAGAAATGCGTTTAATAATTCATTAACAATAGTAGGCGCATATGAGGACGAAAGATTAATTGGTATAATTCGTGTAGTAGGTGATGGACACTCCATTATATACATACAAGATATTATTGTATTACCTGAATATCAACGAAAGGGCATTGGTACTCTAATGATTCAAGAGATATTAAACCTATATGCTCATGTTTATCAAAAAATTTTACTTACTGAAAATCAGCCAAACACAGTAGAATTTTATAAAAAAATGAATTTTATTCCTGACTTTGAAATGGGCTGTGTTGCATTTGGACACCTTACGTTCATTTAATAAATAGTTAATTTACTGGAAAGTAGGTCCTTCATTTTTGAAGAGCCTACTTTTCTTATTATATCCTAAATAATATAACTTCCATATGCCTAACTTTACTTAAACAAGTACGGTCATGATTGTTCTATATTTTCACCTTTATAATAGGAAATTTCTTTTCAGAATCATAACCAATTTTGATATGCTGATCTTCTAAATCGCGTAATTTGATATAGTTATAACCAGCAACATTTACGGTATCTACCCATTTGATTTTTCCATTAAGCCTAATACATATCTTTGAGATGGACATTTTATCGCTTACTTCTTGCTTAAGCTGTTCCCAAGCCTCTACATTCTTGACGTAGTAGCTGGGACAATCTTTGCCGGTTACATCGTAATGCCTATTGATATCTCTTAGTGGATTGAGGTTATGCCTTTTACAGATATTAATGATGAGTTCGATAAGTGCTTCATAGGTAACACAATTAAACTTACCACTACCATCTGGGTGGCATACTTCAATCCCTATATGGTTACCATTTGCCTTACTCGCATGATAGGCCACTTCATCTTCTGGTACACATGCAATAATCTCTCCTTCAAGTCCGACTATGTAGTGTGAGCTTGCGTATATGGGTTTGGTGTTGTTCTGGTCTTTTAAGCGATTAAAGTAGTTACGATTAGCAATAGCCGTACTCCCTGGATTACCTACATAGTGAATAACAATCCCTTTTACTTGTTTCATAGGTATACCTGGTCTAGAATATTTGTTTGGTGTAAGATAGGCTTCTTGTATGCTCATTTTTTCTCCTCCTTTTTAAGCTGCTCTAGGACATCTATAAGTTTCTGTGGAATAGGTAGTCCTATCTTTGCAGCATTTTCTATAATGCTTATCCCTTCATTGGCTGTATAGAAAAAAATAACAGCAGTGCGTATGGCACTACCGTTTCCTATTAAATGAATATCTATTATGTGAGCAATCCCTACAAGTACAAAGATAAGTACCTTCTTGAATATCCCTTTAAAACCAACCTGGCTAGATAGCCTTCTTTCTATAACTGCAACCATCATGCCAGTCAAGTAATCCACTACTACAAAAGTAAGTAATGCATACATAAACCCATCCACCCCTCCCACATACCATCCTAAAAAGCCCCCAATAGCACTAAATATAAACTGTATTTCTTTCATAGCAATCCCTCCTCCATTTACTGTAATGCTGCATAATAAACATAACCACTACCTTTTACATAGAAGCCATCTTGTGGAACATATATGGCCCCATCAAAAGTATGTGCATGATTTGTTACTAATCCTGGCTGATCTATATGCTCCCAAGTAATGCCGTCACTTGATAAGCACATACTCTTTTCTTTAAAGAGTACAAACTTGCCCCAATCTGCCATCCATAAAATATTTCTTGGATTAGGTACATTGTTACTTGTTAAGTCTCCAGTCCAACCTAAGTTTGTTTCTGTAATCTGTGTCCCATCATCACTCATGACACAAAGTTTTACATCATAAATACTATTACTATAGTTGTACTTCATTACAAAGAGCACATTATTAATGGAACGGATAAACATATAACGTGTGTCCTTTGTATCTGCTGCAATGGTTGTTGACCAAGAACCTGGGCTTGCTGAACTTGCCTTAGAAATAGATTTATCACCACTAACAACGCCTATGAAGTGACCTTTGTGTGTTGTAATGTATTTTAAAACAGGCACTGAATTTCCGTTTGAGCCAACCAGTGTCCAAGCTGTTCTTTCTTGTAGTGAGTCGTAGCTATAATAAAGAGGTGTTAGGTAGTACCACCATCCTACAACACCACACTTAGTTGATACATCATAAGCACCACAAGTTAAAGCATTTTTACCTCCTGTACAGTAGCCTGCATTATACCAAGTGATTCCATCAAAAGAAGCAATGATATTTCCGTATCCTACAATTTTTGCTAGGAACACGCCATCTGCGGCATAAAGAATTTCTGGTGGGCCATTACTCCACCAGGATACATTTGCTATGGTCCACTGTTTAGTACTCTTATTCCAATAGGCCATATAAGGCGTTTTGGCAGCATACACTGCAATCTGTGCATTACCATTATTGTAGACATTAATCGTTGTTTCACTACCATACTGCGTATAACCAAAGTCCCTATAATATTTCTTAGTCCAAGTAAGACTAGGCATATCTAGCACCACTTTTCCTCTTGCTCCGAAGGCTGTCCAAATGGCTAAGACGTTATTAAACTTTGCATCATAACTCATCTATTCAGACCTCCTGTACTTTGGCTATACCTGTGATTTTTCCACTAGTATCTGTGGTGTAGTTATACGTTGCCATTTCACCATCTACATACTCAACTTTAAAACTTGCTGTAGCTACTGTTAAGAGAGACACTTCTTTAAGCAGCAATTCATAAAAGATGTTATCAAGGGTAATACTGGTCATCTTTCCATTACTATCTGTAGTGTATAAGTATTGAGCGTGATACTGACGAATAGAGCCTTTTTCAACCACATAGGTGACATTGATGCCTGTATCAGTAATGGCCATATTAGAAACCATAGTTTGAGAAACACCCAGCTTATCAAATTCACCCCAGATATCCCCCATGGAAGTTTCAACATTAGACATAGAAGTCTCTACATTAGAGATTGAACTTTCAACATTAGATAGAGAGTTTTCAATCCGGTAAAAAGTATCCGAAATACTGGGTCTGTACTTTCCAACTTCAACCCTTATGTCATATCTATAAAAGGGATTGTAATCTAATGATATAATTCTTGTTTTCACATCAATTCCTAATGGCTTAAATACAATCTGTATGTTGTCACCTACTGCTAGGTTCATTAGTTTAAAGAAGGAAATATCATAGGATGAACTATCTTCTCTAGAATCGTAAGTAACTGCTACGTTAGTCACATTCTTTGAGTCCATTACTGGAATATATGCTGTACTCCCTCTGTGGCTTCTAATATTAATCTTGTAGCCATCATATTCAATCTCACCACCAAGAATAGCAATAAATTGCATAAGCGCCGCACGTCTTGAAACATTTTGATTTATCTTCATCGTTATACTACTAGTGAAGTCTACTACGCCTACTGTGAATGGTGTCCCTGCAAGAAGTTGTGCTAGACCTGTTGTAGGACTTCCTGTGAAATCAAATGTACTAATGTTATATCTTTCATGGTTGAGTGTATAGGATACGTGCTCACAAATAACTGAACAGATGGGAAGGCTACCTTGAAGACTCTTTGAAATTTGTACAATCTCAAAATACTGGTTATCTAGTTTAGCAATCTGTTTAACTTTTAGAGCAAGCGCAGACTTAGCAAGGACTGTAAAGGAAAGCGTATATTCCCCTTCTAACGTTTCTCTTATATTAGCGCTCATAACTTTCTTGACTTGTTGGATCAAAGTACTGCCAGCATAAATTTCAATCAAGTTTTTCCCTCCTCTCTGTGTTTTAGCTGCCTGCTACGCCTAGGTTTCTAACTGTTACTGTATTTTGGTTCCATTGAAGTTGTGCGATGACTCTTGTTAGTACGTTGCCATCAATAGTTAATGGTATAGTTACATCAAAACTTGTACCTTCTGGTCCACTTAAAGTTCCTGACACTTGTGAGTTAAGATCTAAGTCAAAGTCTGTTGGAATAGCACCTTGCATATCTTTTTCTACACCACTCATTGCATCTTCAAAACCAACGCCTATCCCTTGGCCCATGTTAGCACCAATACCTGCAAACACTTTAGAGGGTGAATGAATACCCAGTGTATTTTTTACACCTTGTACGATACCATTTACCATATTGTCTACTTTACCTTTCAGCCAGCCAATCATAGAAGCGATACCATTCCAAAGTCCCTTTGCAATATTTTTCCCTACATCCATCATAGCTGGAATGCCACTCCCTAAACCAGTAACAATCGCTACAATAATCTGTGGAAGCTGGGCCACAAGCTGTGGTATGGCTCGAATAAGACCTACTCCTAACTGTATGATCAGTTGAATACCCATCTCATTGATTTTAGGAAGGTTAGTCACAATAAATGTAATAATACTATTGATAATCTGTGGGAGTGCTTCAATAAGTACTGGCAGAGCATTAATTAATCCCTGTGCTAGTCCCGTGATGATCTGAAAAGCTGCATTTAGTATCTGATCCATATTTGCAATAAGGGTTTCAACAATTAAGATAATAGCCTGTACAATGGAAGGGATAAGTTCAGGAAGTGCCTCACCAATACCAGTCGCTAAAGTAACAATCATTGTAAGTGCTGCTTCTACAAGCATTGGTAGGTTTTCAATAATTCCATCTACTAAAGCCAGTAAGAGCTGAAGGGCACCTTCTGTGATCTGAGGAAGCGCGTCAATGAGTCCTGTTAAAAGTGTCATGACAATCTGCATAGCAGAGTCAATAATAATTGGTAAGTTTTCAATAATAGCATTTGCAATAGCCATGATGATATCTAGCCCCAGTGTAATAAACTGTGGTAATTGCTCGGTTACAAGACTTGTAATCCCTCCTACCGTTTCACCAATAACTTCTGAAATCTTCTCAAAGTTACCATCTGCCTCATTGATACCATTAGATAAGCCTGAGAATAAATCTGTAATGCCTGCTGACACTTCACTTACTGCTGGCAAAAACACACCTTGTAGAGAACGTTTCACACCTTCAAAAGCATCAGATAGGTTATTGTACTTAATTTGATTAATCTGTGCTAAAGCATCTGTAGTTGCAATGGTACTATCCTTCATACCAGCTAGAACAGGTAAGACACTTGATTCTAAGTCTTCAAACTGTGTTCCAAAAAGTTGTACTCCTAAGGTATTTTTAAGTAATGGATCCTGGATAGCGTTAAGCTCTTCAATTACAGCATAAAAAGCACTACTTGCAGCTTCACCACCTTGAGCAAACTTCTTTGTCATCTCATCTGCATTAAACCCAAGTTGAGTAAAAGCATCTATTGTTCCTTTACTCCCATCTTTAGCCCTGATGTTAAATTCCTTTACCGCATCACCAATCTTATCAATACTAAAAGCACCTGCTTCAGCACCACCAATAAGACCTGAGATAAACTCATCAGCACTAAGGCCCAGAGCTGCATATTGATTTGAATACTCATTTAAGGTATCAAGTAAATCGCCATTTTTGTCCGCACCATTTTGAGCACCTACTGCAATAATGTTATAGGCTTCTTCTGATGTAATTCCGAAGTTCTTCATCAATGCACCTGCTGCTCTAGCAGACTCTTGGAGTTCAAATCCAAAAGTATCGCGTAAAGCAAAACCGGACTCAGTGGCCTTTTCTAACTCTTGCCCCATTAGTCCGGTTGTCTTTTTTACTTCTGCTATGCCATTGGCTACATCTTCTAAGTTAGACCCAAAGTTATGTTTATACACATTTTGAGCTACTTCACCAAGTTCCTCAAGTTCCTGACCTGTTGCTCCAGTAGAAGCTGAAATCTGGTTGATGGCCATGTTGTACTCATCACCTAGTTTGACTAGACTTGCACCTGTCGCAATAGCTGCTGAGCCAATAGCCACAACAGCGGCACCCATAACTGCTCCGATGCCTTTTAATACACTACCTACTTTTTCAAATTTCCCTGAAGCATCTTCTGCTTGTTCTCCCGCATCATTTACTGCATCTGCAAATTGCTCAGCACCTTCTTCTGCCTCATCAAAGCCTTGTTCCATCTCATTAAGTGCTTGAACATTTTGGTCGAGTTCCTTTTCCATCTTATTAAGATCTGCTTTAGCATTGTTAAGTTGAATGGCCCAGTTTTGTGTTCTTCTATCTGCTTCACCAAAAGAGTCAGCAGCATTTTTAAGAGCAGCTTCTAGTGTACTCACCTTAGTCTTTTGAGCATCTATTTCTTTATTAAGTATATTGTTTCTAGCAGTCATAGCTTGAAGGGATTTATCTTGTTTATCAAACTGTGAAGTTACTAAATTCATTTCAGAACCAAGTACCTTAAAGCTTTGATTGATATCTCTTAAAGCATTTTTAAAGTCCTTTTCTCCTTCAATACCTATCCTAAACCCAAAGTCGGACATACTTCCTCACCTCCTTCCCTTATATTGAGCATGAAAAAAGACACCTTATTGGTGTCTAATTTACCTAACAATATCTTTATAAACTAAAAATTTAACTGTTATAATTGTATTGCTCCACTCATTAAATCCTCACGAAACTTATTTGCGAGATTTTCTGTCAAGTTAGTTCTACCATAGTGCTCAAGCACAAAGCTACGATAACTTTTTCCATCTACAAGTATATCACTTTTTTTAGTCAACAGCCAATTCCCATTACCCCCGCCTTGTTCCCTAATGCGCCATTCATTGGCATACCTTTTATATACTTCATCTCTTTTACCCTGAACAGTCCTTGAATCGCTTGGAATAAATCTTATTTGCATTATAAAACCACCTTCATTTTTTATTTTGTACAGGTATTCCAGAAGATATAATCTGCTGTACGCTTTCTCTTTCAAATAAATTTCTAATTTAACTTACTGAATTTTAAAATAAAATTTATTTCTTTTGGTAATTATAAATATACAATTGATTCATTGCATTGTCACCGGACAATTATTGTAGGGTACTATGTCCAACGTTCTTTTTTCGTTCTACTCTATCTTTAATAGCCATAATTTCATCCAGTACTTCTTTAGAGAGTTTTACATCAACTTTTTCATCACAGATATCTCGAATTTTCTCTTTATCCTCTCGCATACTGTCTTCGGTAAAACGTATTAACCTATTGTAGTCATATGGTGTTACATCTGCACAAGCAGCAACAATTTCAGACCTAACAATTTTATCAAGAGAATTCAATATCTTTCCTTCAAGCAAATCATTTTTATCTAACACAGTATTTAATCTATCCATAATGGACTGATATCTCATGGTACTAGATACATTTATTTCAACTTGCTTAACCCACTGATACAGAGAAGATTCAGTTAGTAGTGAGATATCATATTGCTTTGATGCAAGATATGTTGCCGGGTATGATAGCTCCTCATTATCTGTAATATAATGATATTCTTCATTTTTTCTACGCGCATCTAAAACCTTAATCATCAGCATATCAAGCATATCATTTTTAAATGATCCTTCCTCAGCATCTGCCATTTTAATTTTTTCTACATCATTTCCTGCAAATGATCTGCGTATAATCTTTATACGTTCATTCCATTCGTTCATCCATCTACGAATTCCGACTAACCTGTCCATACATTCTAACATATACTGATATCGGATTGTTGGATCAGCATTATACATTAAATTAAGCATGCAAGTAAGTTCATTTGTAATGATGGGCATGAGCTTTGCTTCTAAATTAGCATTCAAATAAGAAGGATCATTCTGTAGCTTTTTTCTATCTTTTCCCTGTACATACTTACCAATATTACTAGCAATTTGAGCATGTAAGTGAGCTCTATCTTCAATTTTTTTATCATTTTTATTTCCACCAAAATAGTCTGTATCAAGTAAAGCAATTAAAATATCATGGTATTCTGGTTTAAATTCATATGCATTATTTTCTCCAGTTTTAAATTCACTAGTTTTCAATATCCTACCACTCATTTTACATAACTTATCAATATATCTTCGTATTGTTTTCTCATTAATACAGTCTGGTTCTTTTAAACCTCTAAGATAACTTAAGTACACTGCCAATTCTATCGCTGAAATAGACTCTTTTCCTATCTTGGGCAGTACTTTATCTAAAGAAGGAACTGGTATCTCTTCATTTTTAATATGTGAACTTTCACCTCGTTTAGTTATTCTATCACTTATTCTTTTTCCTCCCGCCAAGTTCATTACCTCCAACTAACAAACACTAATATACCAACACATCAACAACTTAATACAGTATTCTGTTTGATTTATCTTTAATAAGCGTGGCAAATTTGCTAGTATACTTTATGTCGCACAAAATTGTCAAACTCCAATATAACAAATAAGTTTCCATTAAAACAGATGTTTTCGTTAACACTTTAAATAATACTCTATCCTACAAATTTCAATTTACCCATTTATAAAAATCCCATCTTAAATCGATTATAACACAGTGTATTTATAATTTCCTTATTTAACTATAATTACTGTATCATAACCAGCCTGGAATTATATCATCAATAAACACTTCTTGTTTAGGCTTTACGATTCCTATAAATTGCTTATGACATTCCCAAAGGTCCATTAAATAACCTATAGGCATCAACCACACTTCTTCTTCCTCACGATTTAGATGTGCTGTTCCATAATAAATAAGTCGAGTAAACAACTCCAAGTCATCTACCCGACTACCTCGTTTTTTGATGCTTCACTCTCCACATTTCGCTTTGTGCCTTTTAGCATACTTGCCATAATCGCATTCTTGTAGTTGGCTAGATCAAAAGGTGTAGTGAAGAGTTCCACTTCTTCTTCCGTTAGCAACTCTCTTTTGTCATCCTTATTTCTAAGGTTATGAATCAAAATGGACTGGTTGGCTAACAGTGTTATGAGCCAGATGACTTCATCGAGTGCCATTTCAAAGTTCTCTGTTTTCATAAGCTTCTCACCTAAGTTTTCAAGTCCACCATATCTTTTAGCTATGGCTTTTGTAGCCTTAGTGGTAAGAATCATCTTGAACTCATTGCCACCAATATTAATCGTACTACTTCTTTCTTCTGCTACTTCATCAATGTTTACCATACACTTCTACCCTCCCTTAAGATACAACAACTGTTGCGACTTCTGTTGTTACTGGACTTGCTCCACTTAAACTTAACTTACAATAGTAGTAATAGGTAGCAGCTGTAAGTTCTGTTGGAAGATCAAAACTAGCTGATGTCTCCCCATTAACAATAGTGCCTCCAACAGATGTATTCGTCGTATTCTCGTACCACTGATAAGTGACTGGATTACTTGTGTTAGAAGTTGCTACTACTGAAAGGCTTCCTGTAATACTCCCCACTGTTACTTCTGTTTGACTAGCTGGTTGTGTTGTAATGATAATTGTAGGTGTAACAGGAGTAAAGTCTGGTTCATAAACAGAAGTAAACCATTTAGAAATGGTTGTTGAAGCGACCCCATTATCTCCTTCTGTGACTTCTGCTTTCCATGGATGCTTATTCTCACCATCTAACTTGTTTCTTCTAAATACGGTACCTTCTATCGTTGGGCTACTAAAAGTAATGGAATCTCCCTTGGTGGCAAGACTTGTAGCTGGTACACTAAAGATAACGCGGTATAACCAAAAGTATCTGTATTTACCATTTGCTTTCTTTGCTCTAAAGCCTACTGCTACTGGACTTCCAGCATCTTCACTTCTTGATACGACTACGTTATTACTATCAATCTTACAGCCTGTTAAGTCTTGTGCTACTAATGAACCAATATCATCAATCCCTAAACTAAGTGAACCACTTTTAAACTCTTTAACTACTTCGGATGCGCCGTCATCGGCGTAGAGGATTGCCTCAATGAGTTCAATACTTAGTTCTGCTGTCATTGCTTTTGCTAATACTTTAGGTGTGCTATACGTTTCAATACCATTTTGATCTTCTGTGATTTTCGCATAATAGAGCGAATCCAACCCAATTGTTGCCATTTATTCATCCCCCATTTCATAAGCTTTCATTACGTCTATTGCGTAATGATGATATTTTGTATCCTCTTCAAATCCTACATATTGTCTACCTGTTATTGTAATCTCATGTTCTAGTAAGGTACTGGTTAAAGTGTCTTTTAACTTGATGTAATTCCCCTTAGTAAAGAGAGATAATCTTGCTTCTGACACACTTAGTTGTGCCTTGTTGTCTGCAAAGAGGTCGAAGGTATCAGTCATTGGTGTAATGACCACATATTCATTAGGTGGTTTATTTGAAAACACACCTGTTTCTACTGGAATATTTAAAGTCTCCACAATGTGTTTTAAATCCCTCATTAGATTCATAATCTCTCCACCTCTTTATCAAATTGCTTTTTTATGGCTTCAATACAAGCTTTTTTTGATTGTGACTTAGCAGGCTTTAACCAAGGTTTTGGAGGTTGACCTGACTTACCATACTCAATAACTGCTGCTTTGAGTGCATTAGATACACCTTTACTGTCAGTAGTCGTTGGTATACCAACACGTACCCCCCAATCACCCTGATTATTCTGAGAAGGTTTACTCGTCTCAAGGGATGCAAGCAATTCCCCTGTAGACTCAGATGGGTGTTTTGTCCCTTGACCTATACGAAGTGCTAAATTGCTCTTTGCTTTTTCACTTGCTGGCTCTGCACCTGCTTCAAGTACCTTTGGGATGATCTGGTCATATTGTGATCCTAGTTTTGACATCTTTTCAAGTAAGTCATCTGGTAGCTTAAAACTTGCCTTTGCCATATCCCTCACCCCTTTGAGCCATCCACTTTTTCTGCTAGGACTTCTAGATACATACCCTTTTCTCTGATATCTTCTACACTCAAGATGTTATATCTTTCTCCTAAACACATCAGTAGATGTTCTGTTGTAATGTCTACATTTGGTGGCTTTCTAAATCTAAAGAGTGTAGTGGCTGTAGTAAAGCTAGCTCTATTTTTCCAAGCTTCACTTCCACGTCTATTTTCTTTGTAGGCTCTTCTACTAAGAATGAGTTGTTCTTGTGCGGTTGCAAATCCCTCTTCGTCTTTTACTGTGTTTGTACTGTAAATCTCAATAAAACTCTGCATCTGTCCAAAACTCATAGGATCACTTCCCTATTCATATGAAGGAGCATGTTTACCACCTGCCATACCTGTTCACTGGCATCTACTTTATCTTGAAAAAAGCCACCAGTACTACCATCTCGACTTTCATAAAAGTGGGATGCTAACATAATGATGGCTTGTTCTGTAGTAGGATCTATTGGGTTTTCGTGATAAAAGCCAGGTACTTTCTTCTGATAGTTTTCTGCATAAGCGGTGGCAGCAGTGATGAAGCTTTCAACAAGTACATCATCTTCACTGTGTTCTAAAATTAAGTTTCTTTTGACCTTCTCTAGTAAAGTCACCATGAACACCTACTTTCTTACTGTGTTTTCATAAGTCCTGCTGTTTTAAGCTTTGTAAGTAAGGCATTGAAATCAGCAACAAGACCTTCAACATCTATTGCTGTACTATCTGCTTGAAAGGCACAGGGGTTAACCTGTACCTCATTTAGTAATAGTTTACCTTCACTAGTAATCTGTAGTTCACCACCAATAATGGTTTTATCTCCACCTTGTTCTGTGTAATTCTTAATACTGCTCATATTCTAGTACCTTACACTTTCATTTGTAGTACTTTAATAGCTTCTGGCAAGATTAGCTTACCATCTACACGTTGGGTTGCCATAAAACCAACTTGACCAGTTGCTGCATAAAGTTCATTAAGACGTTTAAAGGATCTACCTTGACGATCTGCTACCCAGTAATAACTAAAGTCACCAAAAGCAATAGCTTTAGCTGCTGAGCCTAATGCTGGAACATAGGCTGATGTTTTAATCGGTCTGTTTAAAATGGTATCTGGTGTACCTGCTGTTACAGAAGGTTGCCAAATATACTGCCCGTTTCCATCTTTGAGCTTACGAATAGCTTTTACTGTGGCATCATTCATTACAAAAGTGGCTTTCTTACGATAAGGTGATCTTAAGGAGTAGAATAAATCCATAATCTCATCAAGGGTAATAGCTGTTGCACTTGCAGCAGTGACACCTACTTGTGCGCCGCCTGTTGTATTAAAAATGCCCGTAGGTTTACCAGTACCATCTCCAATGAAGAAAGCTTCTTCTTCCTTGGTACCAATTCTACGAGCGAATTCTTTTGCAATATATTGTGGTAAGTTGAAAACTGAATCATTCAGTAGTTCATCAGATACTTTAATCATAGTAGCTAACTTGTAGGCACCAATAGATACTTGGCCAAAAGCTTCATCACTTTCAGGAATTGCCCCTTCTTCATCTACCCAAGAAGCTGTTCCTTTACTAGATACTACTGGAATCTTCTTATCTCCTGTGGAGGTTGTAATGACATGAGCAAGTTGACGGAAGATATTCTCCTCTTCTAGAGCTTCAATAAGGGTACGTTCAAATTCATCTGGAACTAAAAATCCCCCTTCACTATCTGTTCCTACTTGTAGTGCATTCTGAATTTCATAGCCATTTTTGTTCCTCATAGCTTTCCAGAACGCATCTTTGTACTCATTAGTTGCTCTACCTGTTTTTGTTTCACCATTTAAAGGTGTTGGGTTATTTTTAATCGGTGTGTTAATGGGCTTAGATAACTCTAAATCAAGTGCTGCTTGACGCTCTAATCGGTCAATCTCTTTCCCAAGGTTCACAACATTAGCTTCCATACGCTCATAAGTTTCTGTATCTTCAGCTGAAAGTAACCCTTTATCATTTCTTCTACTATCTAAAAAAGCCTTTGTGCTTTCCCATAGCTTTGCTCTTTTTTCTCTTAATTCTAATGCTTTACTCATATATAAATCCCTCCTAGTGTTTTAATAAATTTAATCTTTTTTCTAACTGATCTATTGGAACACCCTCTGATTTTTTGGGTGGAAATTTACTTAGCAGTGAGTTTACAACTGCCTTATTACTAAATGAAAGGCCTTCCTCTTGTGAGTCTTCATCGCTGTCTTTAGCAAATAAGATTTCATCAGCAAAACCAAGCTCTACTGCTTTTTTAGCATTGAACCACGTCTCGGCATCCATAAAATGTGAAAGCTTCGTACGGGATAATCCTGTTTTTAACTCATAAGCATTGATGATGGATTCCTTGACTTCTCCAAGCATATCAATAGCTTTTTGCATTTCTGTACTATCTCCAAATGCCATTGTCATCGGATTATGCACCATAAGAATCGATACGGGAGACATTAAAACTTTGTCTCCTGCCATGGCTATAACCGAAGCAGCACTTGCAGCTAGACCATCAATTTTCACTGTAACAGTACTTGGATATTCCTTCAGCATGTTATATATCTGACTTGCTGCAAAGACACAGCCCCCCGGTGAGTTGATATATACAGTTACATCTCCTATCTCTGCTAAAAGCTCTTGTTTGAAGATCTTAGGTGTGACCTCATCTCCATACCAAGTTTCATCCGATATTTCTCCGTTAAGAAATAAGGTTCTTCCCTCCTCATTCTTGACCCAGTTCCAAAACTTCCTCTTCATTCTTTTCACCTTCTTTACTATATTTTTCACTCCAAGCCCCTGCCTGGCTCATATCGATAAAGTTACCATTTACCAAGTATTTGTTGCCCCCAAGTTCATCTGCTATTAGGTTCATCTCCTCAAGTTCTCTGATATCATTGGCTGACATAATACCATTTTGTCTCATGGTCTGATAATAAGCAGCTCTTGAACTTGCATCACCTCGTAACCTACCATTGAGATTGAATTTGATAAAGTGTGTTCTCTTATCACTTTCAGAGATAAGTGCCTTTTGCATCGACTGCTCAAGCCTTGTAATCCAAGGCATGATGGTATTATCTATAAAACTAATGGATTGATGCTCGATATTACTAAACGTAGCTCTATCAAGACTTGCAACCAAGTGTGGTGGCACTCTAAATATCCTACAAATTTCCTCTATCTGAAACTTACGTGTTTCTAAAAACTGGGCTTGCTCAGGAGGTATAGCTATAGGTTTAAACGCCATGCCTTCTTCCAAGACAGCTACCTTATGAGCCTTACTACTTCCACCATATACAGCGTTCCAACTTTCCCTGATACGTGCCGGATCTTTTACAACGCCAGGGTGTTCAAGTACACCGCCTGGATTAGCCCCATTAGCAAAAAATGATGCACCATATTCTTCTGTAGCTATTGCCATACCAATTGCATTTTTAGCCATAGCAATAGGTGAATAGCCTATAAGTCCATCAAAACCTAGTCCTGGAATATGAAGGACTTCTTCTTTTGGAAGTACATAATCTATCCCCTCTTTCCTGTAGATGTAATAAAGCTCACCTTTACTGGTTCTATCTACAGTGACTTGTTCTGGTATAAGTGGATAAAGCGCCACTACTTTGCCAGTACCATCACGAATAATCTGTGCGTATGCATTTCCCCATAATAAAAGATGACTCATTAATGTCTCACGAAAGACAAAAGAAGTCATCTCTGGATTAGGTTCATTATGAAGTAGATAGTATAACGGGTGCTCTACTGCTTTTTCCTTGCCTGTATCTGTGTATTTATAAGTGTGCAAAGGTAAGGATGCTATGGTTTCTGATAAAATTCTTACACACGCATAGACTGCTGTGGTTTGCATGGCTGTTCTTTCATTAACTGTTTTTCCACTCGTTGTGCCACCAAAGAAAAAGGTATAGGCGTTACCAAGTGCATTAGTTGGTTTATCTCTTGATTTAAATAACTTTGAAAACGGGTTCATATGTTCCTCCTTAATTTTGAATGCAAAAAAGCACCTACCTTGGTAAGTGCTTAAAACTAATCATTTATCCTTATTACTAGAGTAAATAGAAAAAATAGACAAATTGTAATCATGACAAAAGCGTCCGCTGTTATTGCACAAAGAAGCGGGAATAATATTGCATGTGATATATCTAGGAATATAATGAAGATACAAACTATAATTGCAATTAATAGATGCACACAACAAGTCACGTATGATAAAAGTATTGTTTTATAATGCCCAGTTTTTTTAAGCATACTTACAAATCCTGTATCTCCTAACGTTAAAAATATAGATACTGCTGTGACCAAAAAACCTAAAAGCGTGGCCCATATACCTACAATTAGTTTATAACTATCAGCTATATCTTCTGGACTTATTTCTAATCCCATCTTAACTATAGCAAAATTGGTAACATAGTAAGTGATTATTCCAATGAGACAAGGTAATATAAAGATACCGTATCGATCATATTTAACTGCTTTAGTCACCCCATTTCCATGCATAACACCACCTCTTTTCAGTTTAACTACAGCATTGCTTTACTGTTTGATTAAAAAACTTTCTTATCTCTTGATACATTGCTTCTGAATCAATTGTTCTTTCGTTAGTTTTAATTGCAGCAATCTTAGTTACTAGCTTATCTGTTAATAAATCTATGCTATCTTTATAAGTACCTTGACTTACAGTAAATTTTTTAATATCCTCTCTATAATTTTCTAATACTTCTTTTATTTCGTCTAGGCTAAATGGTGATAAAAAACCTTTATTTTTATTCTTTTTTACTTTTCTCTTTTTAAAAGTTACCTCAATAACATCTGCCTCAGGTACACTTTTTTGCATTACAGAGAAAATACTCTTTTTGGATAGCATTTGATTATATAAATCCGAATTGCTTTTTACGGCAAAACTAAATAAACTGAATTCTTCATCCGCGATAATCTTTGAATAAGTATCCATATTCAATTTTGCAGTACAAAAAACTACTGGTATATTTTTTTCTATATTAATAATATACTCTGCTATAGCCGATGGACGTGCTCCTGAAAAGTTAAACTCCGCTCCCATAACCCCAAATTTTTTAAAGAATACACAGTGTGTTATCTCAGCAACATTGTGTTCTTTATCAATATATTTATCTAAACTTTCTAATATGCCTGCTTTCTGGATATAAGGTAGAGCATCTTTCCTACATAACACAATACGGTATTCAATATATTCTTCTTCTACATTGTCTATAACCACAAACAAATCATCTTTTTTACTAGTTTGTATTATAAATTCGCTAAAATCTTTACTTTTTAATTGTTGCTGATACAAATCTTCAAGAAAATTAACTATAAGCTCTGATGTATCATCTCTTTTACATATATTGTTTTCCTTATCATGATACATAGCATATAAGTCATAATAGTACAAATTTCTATCAATTGTTGTTCCCATCATTTATCCCCTCCATAATCTATAATTATATAGCATATAGGAGGGCTTATTCAAGAATATTCGACAGAATATTATATACTTATCAAACCCCTATTATCATAGACACTTCCACCATCACTTCGATGCCTTATCGCTCTATCAAGTGCCATGATTGTCGCAACAGCTCCATCTATTTTCTCTGTACTCTTCTGTTTGTCAGGCTTAATGTTACCTGCTGGGTCTGTTTTGATAAAGATGTTATCCATCATCCATCTAAGAACTGGATTGCCGCCATGTGCTAGTTTCTTCTCTAGCGTCAACTTCATAAGCTCCTTAGAGGGTGGACTCATATCCTTAAAACCTTGACCAAACGGAACAACTGTAAAGCCCATCCCCTCAAGGTTCTGTGTCATTTGTGCGGCTCCCCAGCGGTCAAAGCCGATTTCTTTAATGTTATATTTGGTACCAAGTTCCTCAATAAAACTTTCTATAAAGCCATAATGGACCACATTCCCTTCTGTGGTTTTAATAAAGCCTTGCTTTTCCCACGTATCATAAGGTACATGGTCACGTCTTACACGTAAATCAAGGGTTTCTTCTGGTAACCAAAAGTAGGGTAAAATGATGTACTTTTCATCTTCTGTTCTAGGTGGAAATACAAGGACAAAAGCAGTAATATCCGTTGTACTTGCAAGGTCAAGACCGCCATAACACTCCCTACCTACAAGCTCATCTGGATAGACCTTAAAAGCACACTCATCCCATTTATGCATTGGCATCCAACGAACGGACTGTTTTGTCCAAGTGTTCATCCTAAGTTGACGGAAGACGTTTTCCTCTGCTGGATTTTCTAATGCACTATTAAATGCACTTCTTACCTTTTCTATATCAATAGTAATACCCAGTGAAGGATTGGCTTTGTACCAGTTCGCTTCATCTGTCCAATCATCATCTTCCTCAAGACCATAGATTACAGGATAAAAAGTAGGATCATGCTTTCTCCCCTCTAACAAGTCCTTTGACTTTTGGTGAAGTTCGTAACAGATAGAATTCCTATCCGTCCCAGCTGTTGTGATAATGAAAAAGAGCGGCTGTGTTCTGGCATCTCCTGACCCTTTTGTCATAACATCATAGAGCTTGCGGTTGGGCTGTATATGGATTTCGTCGAATATAAGTCCTGAAATATTGTAGCCATGCTTGGTAGATGTTTCTGCAGATAAAACTTGATAGTAACTGGCTGTAGCAGGGTAAACAATACGTTTTGTAGAAGCTACAATCTTTGCCCTTCTACTCAATGCAGGGGACTGCTTGAGAATCTCTGTGGCTACGTCATACACAATGGATGCCTGCTGCCTATCTGCTGCGCACCCATAAACTTCAGCTGATGGCTCATTATCAGCAAATAATAAGTACAAAGCGATAGCCGCTGCTAGTTCAGACTTTCCATTTTTCTTAGGTATTTCAATATAAGTGGTTAAAAACTGTCTGTTTCCATCTTCTTTTACAATACCAAACAGATCTCTTATAATCTGTTCTTGCCACCCCATAAGTTCAAATGGCTGTCCTGCCCATCTTCCTTTTGTGTGTTTTAAACACTCTATAAACTTAACTGCTTTATCTGCTTTTGCGTTATCATAATGAGAAGTGGGTAGCATAAAAGGTGATGGTTTATAGTCTTTTAACTTGTGTTTTTCATCCATATACTTCTCCACCTCACATTCCTAAAATACTCTCCATTGGATCACTTGTTTCTGTCCCACTGGTTTCTGCTATCAACCTGCTTCTAGAAGAAGGTGTAAGGCCAAATTGCTCTCCCATTTTAAGCATGAGTTTCATGTTGGTCTGGGCAATACTTACTTGTGGTACCTGTTGGATGTAGCCACTAGGTGTTTTAACAATAGATCCATGTTTTGTGATGAACTCCTCTGCCTCTTTCCACCTTGCATAGGCTTGGCAATAGCCTGC
This sequence comes from uncultured Eubacteriales bacterium, assembly GCA_900551325.1. Classification (GTDB taxonomy): domain Bacteria; phylum Bacillota; class Clostridia; order Lachnospirales; family Cellulosilyticaceae; genus Holtiella. The sequence continues at coordinate 354,124 of URVM01000002.1, forward strand.
AAAAGTCATCTGGTCAACCTCAGTTAAAAGGCCCATTTGCTGTAAAGGTTTAACTAAACGTCTCCACTCTTTTTTTGCTTCTTCCTCTAGCCAGGATGGGCACTTTATTCTGGTCGCTTTAGGTTTAGGTTCTTTTGTATTAAGTGGTTTCTTTCCTGGATTCCCCTCTAATACTTTAAGCGCCGTTGGTTTTGGTTTTCTTCCTGGCGTAGCCATGCTTTCACCTCCTCATACTAAAAAAGGACCTACGTATTTGTAAGTCCTCGATTTAAACTATTTTCCTCGCATGCCCTTGTAGTTGTAATTACCCTTTTGTACTTGTTCTCGTTCAAGTTCTCTAGCCTTTTGGTACTCTGGGTCCTGCTCTTCTTTTGATTTGCATTTTAAGCAAATACATTCAGTGTTAAACATGCTCATAATGCGACCACCTTTAAGCTCCACGCCACACCTGTCACATCTGGTTTGTGTAAAAAATCTATCCATCACTTCAACTCCTTCATACACTCTAGATGTGCTTGTTTTAAAGGTTCTAGGTCAATGCCATTATCCGTATATCCTTGCACTATTGTGTTCAAGTAAGTTCCGCTTGGTAGTGCTGGCATATGCCAATATTGCTCATTCATCACATAGGCCATTGCTTGATGCTTTCCTATTTGCACGTTCTCCTTGATGTATAAGTGTGGATATCCCTCGTACCTATCCAGTGCTTCCTCACATTCCTCAGTAATTTCCCAAAGCACAATAGGCACTTCTCCTTCTATACAAGGCTCAATGTTTGCCACACCTCGTGTAGCTCCCCTAAAGGTTAACCTATAGCCTTTAAGTGTGCCTGTTCCAATCACACGTGCTTGTGGGCACCTATATCCCATTTGTTCTAGGTTCATGTTGCTCCCATAGGCAGCATAAATTCTTTTATTCATTTGATACGCTCCTTTTATATAAATGGAAGGGCGTTTTGCCCTCCCTATTGTTCATTGGTTCAAGCGGCTTTCCTCCAAGCACTATTGCCAGTAAGGTTGGCTAGGAAATGATGTCTGCAGGTTTTAAACTCGTCACCATTTAGCCCAAGTCTTAGCATCCAGCATCTGAAGGTGTACTTCTCGTTGTCGGTGCAGGTTCTTCTTGCGCTTGCCTTCTTTTGACTTAATGCTTGATTGCTTAGTGCTAGGCAAAATTGAATGTAGGCTTTTACCTTACCTGCGTGAAGGGTGCTATTAAAAAGTCTAAATTCAATGGTGCCTTTAGTGAAGGTGCTGTGTAGGTTAAGACCGTGGTAGCGACTTTGGTGATAATGTCTTTCTCTTGACTCCCTTCCATAACCTTGGTACCAAATATCAGCTAGTTGCTCTAAGGTTCTAGGTTTCTTTTTATTGATTGTTTGAATGAGTTCCTCGTTTACCTTTTTGCAATATCTTAATCTTTCAGGGTCTATTTCCAGCGCTTTGTAAAGTAAATCTTCTTTGCTTGCCATTAGGTTTACTAGATTCTTAAGACTTGCTGGTGTGTGTGGTGTGGCATCTACATGAATATGAATGCCACAACTTTTGTTGGTAAATGTTCCTATTGCTCTTAAGGCCCTTATCATTTCTTGAAGGGGTTCAATGTCCTGGTAGGTAAGAATTGGGCTAACAAGTTCCACTCTATAATCTGTACTTGCAAAAAATATTTCTTTATCTCTTTTTTTCTCAGCATTGATGCTTGAGTCTGAAACTATCTTCCAAATTCTTCCTATGCTATCCATTATGTGATAAGCATCATAATTGCCTCCCACATGACTTGATGAGGTGCTTCGAAGTTGTGTTCGTATACACTTTGCAGCAGCCTCTCTTGTGATTCCTGTCATCTCGATTTCAATGCCAAACCGTTGTGTTCTCATGTGTTTCTCCTTCTTTTGTGTATTCCCTTCCGGGTAGTACACATGTTACCGTAGGTGTGCTTTTAGTTGTAGACGCTGACTACACAAGAAACACATGAAATATTAGTGCTTACTACACAAAGAAAGGATCTATCTTGAAAGGACTTTTTTCAATCCTTTAAGTGCTCCTGGTACATCTCCACAAATGATTTGACCTTTAATTGTCTTGTATTGTTGTTTGGTCAGATAGGGTGCTTGTGTTTTTAAAAGTCTAAGTGCTTTATCCTTGCTCATTGGCCACCTCTGAGTATTTGACTTGTTGACCATCCCGTACTAAATACACATCTGCCTCTGTCCCTACCTCGTTTATGAACCGCTTCACAATAACATCTGCGTACTTTTCATCTAACTCAATAGCAAAACAGATGCGGTCTGTTTGTTCACAAGCAATAAGTGTAGAACCGCTACCGCCAAATGGCTCCAAGACAATGCTATTTGTTAGACTACTGTTTTGAATAGGATATGCAACAAGAGCTACTGGCTTTGTTGTTGGATGAAGTTCACTTTTAGTGGGTCTATCAAATTTCCACACTGTTGTTTCCTTGCGTCCAGCATACCATTTATGCTTGCCTTTCTTTTTCCACCCATAAAGCACAGGTTCGTGTTGCCATTGATAAGGGCTTCTGCCTAACACTAAAGATTGTTTTACCCACTGGCACACACCTGATAAATAGAATCCTGCATCTAGAAATGCTTTTCTAAAAATATGTCCTTTTGTATCGGCATGAAATACATAAATAGAACCATCATCCGTTAAGTTGGCCTCCATGTTTTTAAAAGCCTTTAGTAAAAACGTCATAAACTCTTCATCAGCAAGTGAATCATTTTGAATACTTCCTGCCGCTCCCTGATATGAAACCCCGTAAGGTGGATCTGTAACAACAAGATTTGCTTTCTTGCCTTCCATTAACACCTTATAAGTTTCAGGTAACGTACCATCCCCACACACTAATCTGTGTTTTCCAAGTAGCCATACATCTCCTTGCTTGGTAATAGGTGTTTCAGGTATAGCTTCATCTACATCAAAGTCATCTTCCTTCACATCTTTATCGTGCAGATTGCTCATAAGCTCATCAATTTCTGGTGCATCAAAACCTGTAAGGGATACATCAAAGTCCATTTCACTTAAATCTTGAATAAGCTCAGCAAGTAATGTTTCATCCCATGACCCAGTGACCCGATTAAGAGCAATATTTAATGCTTTCTCTTTGGTCTTATCAATTTCAATGACTACACAATCCACTTCTGTATAGCCTAAATGCTTTAGCACTTTTAGACGTTGATGCCCCCCTATGATTGTCATGTCTTTGTTTACAATGATTGGCTCTACGTAACCAAACTCAGTAATACTGTTTTTTATTTTCTCGTACTCCTTATCCCCTGGCTTCAAATCCTTACGTGGATTGTAGCTTGCTGGCAATAACGTATCTACACTTAACTTTTTAAACTCCATCTGCTTCATCCCTCCAAAATCTGTGTTTTACGAAACACTCATGACTGCAATACTTCTGTGTTTTACTTCCATACACACCAAATGTCTGACCACAATAGTGGCAGGTGTATGTTTTGTGCTTATGCTTATTATGCTTAACCCACCCTTCTCGTCTGCACTTATCAGAACAGAACTTCTTTGTTGAGCGCTTTTGTGTATGTCTAAAAGGCTTTAAGCACTGTTTACACGCCTTGCCATCTTCAACCTGACTCTTAAGCGTTGGCTTTAAGTAGTTAGCATCACCTGCATAACCATGTCGTTTACAATATCCTCGAACACGCTCACGGCTTATTTGTAACTGAGTAGCAATTGCTTTATAGCCCATACCTTGTAACCGCATTTTCTCTACTTGTTTGATCTGTTCTTGAGTCATTTTCTAAACCCCCAAACATTAAAAAACAACCACAAGGTCTTGTAGTTGCTAGGTTTTATAGTATTTTGTTGTTACCCCCTGGGTATACCCCCCTATACATATGTCGAAAATTTACACGAAGGGGCGCCACGGTCCCCTGCATCAAGGGTTGTAGAGATTTGACTCCCCCTCCCCTGTGCTACTTTTAATATCTATACGCTTGATGTCTATCCTCAGTCATCGTCTTCTTGTCATGACACCTCTTGCACAGTGCCTGCCAGTTACTCTTATCCCAAAACAGCTTGTTGTCTCCTCGATGCGGTGTGATATGGTCAACCACTGTGGCTTGAGTCAGCTTCCCTTGCTCTTGACACCTCACACACAATGGGTGCTCTTGTAGGAACAGCTTTCTAGCTTTGACCCACCTACTGTTATAACCTCGTTGTGTTGCTGAGGTACGTTCATGTTGGTGCCTGTGTCTTTGACAAAATCTATCTGCAGTAAGCTCTGGACAATTAGGATGCTTACATGGTTTTAAAGGTTTACTTGGCATTAGACCACCTCCTAAAAATGGGTATTAAAAAAGCCCCGTAGATTTTTCTACAAGGCCTGTTAATTTACTTCTTTTGCTAAGTTTATCATATCATAAACATCATACTGTATTCTACTGTATTTTACTGTATAGTTGATGGAACACTTGTTACTTCTAGTGCTTTCTTATGCATTCTATAAATATTATCAATACCGTATCTCATCTCCACGGCTATTTGTTCCCATGTCTTAAAGCACATGTAACGCAATTCCAACAGTGTCTGATACTCTAAGTTTTCCACCTTATGAATCACCTGTGCAATTTCCTTTTTCAAATCAATTAACTTATCTATATCTTGATTGATTTCGTTTTGCATATCTATAATCTTTATAATAACATCTTCCATGCGGTGAACATTTCTTGTAGCATTGCCAGGCATATCACTTAGTGTTGAGGTAGCTTTCGTAGCAAGGGCATTTAGAGAAGCTACCTGTTCCATTTTACTATTAATACGTTGGTCAATACGGAAAGCCTGTCCTAAGTATTCCTTAGCAGTCATTAGCTACACCTCCTCCTTAAGCTTACGAATTAACATGTCGGGATCTACTGTTGTCAGCATTTCGTAAAGAGGTGAGTAAAAGAAATGTTCAATTTCTGTTTTAGTGCCTTGCGCTACTGCGCTATAAGGGTGCTTTTTTAACACTTTTAAAGCTTTACGGTAGTCCTTAACTGCCTGTAGAATAATCGCATTTCCCAGTCTTATAAGTCCTTCATCATTATAGCAAGTATTTACATGCTTTTTACTTTTTGACATACGCTTAACCTCCATACATTTATTTTTCAATGTGTGTCAGTGCTGCGTTGCTCATTGTTCATTGCAGAGAGTCTTGTAATAGGACTCGCACCTCATCCACAGAACGGACAATTGCTGCTATTCCACCTGCGTTTTGGATTTTTCTTATAGTTGCTTCTTGCAAAGCAGTTGCTTTACCTTTTTCTGTTTTAACCTCGAAGGCATAAAATCTTCCACCAATGCAAGCTATAATATCAGGTACACCCGCTGTTCCGTACATACCACCATGTTCCTTCCAAGCAAAACAGTTTGGTATAGTCTTAAGATACTTTAATATGGCTCTTACAATATCTGATTCTTTCATGTGTCAACCAACTTTCCTTTAATATCAAGGGTTCTTACACATTTGACACCTAAATTACCATTTTCACGTATATTAATTTTAAAATAATACATATATGTGTATATATTTTTATTATATATATAATAATATAGGATTTCTGCTGTCAGATGTGTAAAATTGGCTAAGGTCTTACACTTGGAGGCAAGGCCTTAGCCCAATTATCCCAACACTTCGCCTAGTTTTAGTCCAATCAAAACACGTCGTTTCCCAAGTGTATCAACACCACGTGTAATGTGTGGAAGTGTCAGTAATAACTGTTGTACAAACATCTTCTGTGAGTATGGTTTTAAGCCGCATTCTTCACAGTACGCTTTATAGGCATGGAATAACTCTGTACTTCCTACTTGAGCTACTTCGTCTACTTGGCAATATTCTTTTACAAATGAAAGCACTGAATCGCTGTCTTCACGGTATTGTTGTAGCTCTGCTTTATTGACGTCTGTTTCATTGAATCGATACTGGTTGTTCATTAATCGCTTTAACCCTTCCAGTGCAAAGATGAATATACCATCAGCCTCCATACGAAACTTCTCCACTAGATCCGGATCACGCTTTTCTCTTGGTACCGTGTGATTAAAACGCATAATGATAAGTCTACGGTAAAATCCTTCAGAACGGTCCCCATAGTTTTTAGGGATACTGTTACACGAAAATAAGAGCCTTGCACAGGATTGAAAGCTAAAGGGATTCTTATTTTTCTTTTCTACTGTCAAATAGTCCTCGCCTACAAGTGCCTTGAAGATCCCATTATCATCAATGTTCTTGGTAGGTAGGTCTGCAAAGATATTAGCAAGTTTCCCAAATAGCTCAGCAGTCTTAAATCGTTCATTCAAAGCCTGCCATGATACATTTGACACATTCTGCTTACCAAGTAAGATGTCATTTAAAACCCTTAATAAAACAGATTTACCTGCACCTGCAGCACCTACAATGACAAAGCATTTCTGTGCTGCATTTATAGGTATCAAAAAATAACCAAGCATTTCTTGAATTAACTTCACTTGCTCTATATCTCCACCCATTGAATCCAATAAAAACTGCTTAAACTGCGGACAATCGGCTTGTGGGTTATAGGTTACATTTAATTGCACTGTTGAATAATAATCTGGTGTATGCTCTGTTAGTGTATCTTCTAGCACATTGTACAAGCCGTTCTTAACATTGATAATATAAGGATTTGCATTAAGCTCACGTATATCCCTTTGTATATGCAAGCGCCATTGATGCTCTGCATCTACAATTTGACTCATCTTGGTTTCCCTTGAGATCATCTTTTCTTGTACTAGGCGTTGTACTTCTAATTCTGACATATCCCGGTACACACCACCTTGATACATATAATGTTGTTCTGCTGCATAAAACACATGCTCACTTCTTGCCATATTCTCAGCTAAAACACCCGGTAAAAACTTAAGGCCACGCTCAGTTACCTCATACCACTCTGCTACGTCCATCTGTATACGGTCCTGCTTTACTTTTGCATTGGCTTGATGTGCTTTACTACTTTCCTTGTAAATTAACGAAAGTGGCCTAAGAAATGTGTTCTTTAGCTTAAAATGCTCTTTAAGCTCACAACTAATAACTGTTTCCGCAGTTACTACATCTTGATTGTATAGATACGTAGCAATAAAGGTCTTTGCTGTTTGCATATCTTTTGTTGTATCTCCTGTGACAGGTAATGTTGCAATCAATTCACGGAGTCCATCAAGTTGCATCGGTTTAAATACAAGTGCTGCAGGTGCCTTGCACGTACATTCACCACTTACTAATTTAGGACATTTAAAACCTTTTTCAGCAATGGTCTTACACATCATAGGCTTTGTGCCACTTTCTAGAAAGTGATTAATCTTCTTCTGCGTATTCTGTTCGTTATAACTTTCATATGGTGCTGATAACTTATGAATAAGACTTGTACCACCTTCGAAGGATGCAAGGTTTGTAATCATGGCATACCAATCATGTTCTGAAAGTGTGGCTGCATGATCACGACAATGCTTTAAAAAGTCACATCCATGCATCATAATCTCTAATCCCTTTTCCGAACCACGTTTCACCTCTATAATCTTTTCCTCAACATCGGGTAAAGCTTCAGCTAATTGCTCTTGAGTATACTTACGCTCTGGATGAAAGGAGACACACTCCACCATAACAGCTTCCTCTTTGCAGTGATTAAACCCTGGAAGTCGCATGACACGGCTTTCATTGATACACATAGGATCGCCTTGAAAATGCTTAACCAGTTGTTTCTGAATACCACGAAAACGTTCTACCTTTGCGTCCTTCATAAACCAATAAGTATGCAGTGACTTTCTTGTTTTTATAATCATAGATGGCGCTAGAGGAAACGCATCTATTCGCTTCCTCTGCTCCTCAAAACTTAGATCATCCATTTCTACAAATTGAGCATTGATTCTTGTAATACTTTCATCATCATGCCCACCGTAATTGACTACATAAAAAATACCTCGATTCTGTGCGTTATGATTCTTTAGAGTCTCTTCAAGTGTTATAAACTTTCCTGCCTCTACCGATAATTTTGCCCCAGAAAATACACCGCTTTTCTTGTCATCAAAGACACGGATACACACCGTGTCATTTGCATTAAAAAGGCTGTTGAGGATATCTTGTGCTGAAATCTCCATCAGATCACCTCCAAGTAGCGGATTGGTTTGTGTAGTTTCTTAGCCTCCTTAATTTCCTCTACCATGCCTTTTGAGTGTTCCTTACCAAACACCCATACTTCATCACACATCGCAAGTAAAGCCAGTCCAAATATTGTGCCAAGTTCACGTTCTTTAGGTGAGCTATCCTCTAACATAATAGAATAAAGTAGGCGACTTGCTACAGGCATCTTGCCCTGATCAATGACGTGTCTACAGTACCGAATTGTGTCCGTCACGTTCTTTTCTACTTCCCCAGCATATTTAGAAACCACGTATACCTTACGCCTGTTCTTCATTTCATGGTGCCTTTTCCAAAGTTCTCTCTGTTGTCTTTTATAATCACTCATAACTTGACCAAGCGCTATTCCCGCAGTCGGGTCAGCATAGCCTTCACTATTTTTGTACATCGCCATTCCTCCAGTTCTTCTATCGTTCTAGAACTTTCCACTATATGCTACTGTAGATACTGCCTCATCTCCTCTTCTACCCATGGTCCATCAATAATCGTTGGATTAGGTGATACATATGTGAGCAGATTAGAAAACTCACAGAGATTATAGATGTACTCCGTATCACTTGGGTATTCGGTTGCAAGCCCTTTCACAGTACGAATAACTTCTGCATCTGTACTCTCTACAAGTAATCTTAGTTGCTCCATAATTCTTGCAATAACATACTCTTCACCATACTTCTCTAAAAGAGCTTCTAAGGTTTTATTCATTCAAATCCCTCCTCATCAATCAATAATTTTAATTTAATTTAACAGATCCCCTTTTTAGCACTCCTGGTACCATCGTCAAATTGTCCATGGTTCAAGGAATTACACTTTTAATGGTACTAGATGGGGGTTGGATAAATTCTTCACTCTAGTTCTTCCATTGTTCCAAACGTATCACCTATAGCACCTTCCGCTACTAGTGGCAAATCAAATGCTTCAAATGGTTGTTGCTCCATACAGGCTTTAATAAATGTAATCGCTTCATCTAGCTTGTCTTTTGGAATAATAAAGGTAAGCTCATCATGGATTTGTAGAATAGGCTTTAACCATTCATGTTCTGGTAAACCTTCTAGGATCCTTACCATAGCAAGTTTTAAAATATCTGCTGCCGTTCCTTGAATAGGTGTATTTAAGGCACATCTTTCAGCGAAAGATTTCTGACCCCAGTTATCACTTGTAATATTGGGTAAGTATCTTCTTCTGCCAAGCCAAGTTTCTGTGTACAGTCTACGTGCTGCTAAGGTTTTTGTTTCTTCCTGCCAAGTGGTAAGCTTTTCATATCCAGCCTTTAAATTACGAATAATTTCCTCACACTCTAAGACCGATTTATCAACCCCTGCTTTAAACTTGAGTGTACTTTGCAGTCCCTTTGGAAATAGTCCATAGAAAGTCCCAAAGTTTACGTTCTTAGCAATCGTACGCTGCTCCTTGTACTCTGCCCGGTGTTTATCCTGTGCTTCTTCATAACTACACCCAAAAATAACTGATGTAGTTGCCGCATGGATATCTCCACCTTGCTTATAAGTCTCCATCATAACTTGATCTCTACAGTAGAACGCTCCTACACGAAGTTCGATCTGTGAAAAGTCTAGCGACAGGATAAGGTGTCCTTCTGGTGCTTTGATAAAATTACGTACACCTATAGGATCATTGCTTTTACGTGGCATATTTTGTGCATTGGGATTCCTACAGTTCATACGTCCTGTATCTGTTGATAAAGCAAATAAGTCTGGGTGCATACAGCCTGTCACAGCGTTTAAATATTTCAAGTAGCCATCTATATAAGTAGATTTAATCTTGCCCCACTTACGGTACTCTTGTACCAACTTAAAGAGTCCTGCTAGCTGTGTCTTATGCTCTTTACACCATTCACCTAGTAAAATCATGGTCATATCATCTGCTGCCTCTTTATCTGATGCTGTTGTTTTTAATACAGGTAACCCTAAATCCTTATACAAATAATCCTTAAAAGCCTTAGTACTACAGTTTGCACCAATATTAACATCACCTATAATAAAAGCTATTGCTTCTTTGATACGTGCCATTTCTTTTTCTGCCTCAGCTTTTCGCTCAAGCATCAAAGGAAGATTTAGTGGAACCCCATTATGCTTCATAATGCCAAGATAGACAGCCACAGGTGACTCCATTTCTTCTACAATCCATCTATGCTTAGGTAAAAACTTATCAAACCATATATTAAAAAGTTCATATAAACGCAAGGAAAAATCTGAATCAGCAGCGCCGTATCTTACCGTTTCTATATCCTGTGCATCTAGCTCATCAAAGTGCTTACCATTTGTTACAGCAGTGAAGGAAGGTAAGGTTTCATGACATAATTCTTGTGCTAACTTTTTTAATCCTGAGTCTGATAATCTACGAAACTCCGTATTACTTTTTAGGGTCATTTGTGCACTTACCATGGTGTCATAAACAGGTGGCAATATCACAATGCCTTGATGATAAGAAACGGCTGCTTCAAAAGCTATATTGTGAGCCACTTTAACAATGTCTGTGTTGGTTAGAAATGCTTTAAGAAATGTCATAAATGCTGATGGATCAATATTAACACCTACTTTATGTGCTACTGGAACGTAAATACCTGTATGACTCTTTACTGAAAAACTACATCCAACGATGTGGCTTTTAGCAGGATCTAATGCCGCTTTATTTTCATTTACATATGCTTCATTCGGTGCTGTTTCATAATCAAATGCAACAACCTTTGCATCACCTATATAGGCACGAATAGCATCCACTGAAGTCACACATTGATAATTTGTTCTATTTTCCATAGTCCCTCCTTATTGAAAATCCAAGAGGGATACACCCTCTCAGATAGTTATTGGTCTTTACTTTAATGCTTCAATCACTTCACCAGTTTCCACATCTACAAAAGGTAGCTCATCATTTTCAATCAATGCTGATGTCGTAAGGTTTGCAGCATAGTCTTTCATTTGTTCGCTCATTTTTGCAATAGCCACTTTTTCAGCCTGCTCCAATACTCTAGTCATGGAAAATACCGCCTGTGAAAATGCAATACCAGTAGTCGAAGTAGATTTCTTTAAGCTAATTTTGGTTACAACTTGGTTTAGCTTACGCCCTTTGGAGAGCTGGCGTTTCACATACTTTGTAAACTCTTTTAGTGAACCTGTTGGTAATGATAGTACCATTGGGAACAACTCCCCTTCTTGTAAGATGTAAAGCATTCTACGATTTTTACATGCCTTACTTTGGCCCTCACCACTCCCAAACTGATTATGTGGACAACTAGCACAAGCACCACCTGGGGTACCTATTCCTGTTACCCCATCAAAAGAACCACAATCGGGTGGATTGCTACCGCCTGTGTATTTTTGTGTGTAGTACGCATAGGCTGGATGATTATATAAAATAACCCCCACTACTTCTTTTGCCATTTGTGTATCATCTTCATCCTCGCCTGGTAGTTCAAAAGCTGTAGACCCACCTGCTGGGATTTTAATACGGTCAAATTGAAACTCTAAACCTACACAGTCCTCTGCTATTGCCTCGTTTAATATTTTTAATCCTGTAACCTCTGCAAAACCACCTACTGTTACCATTTCTGTTGTTGCTGTACTTTTCATTTTTTCTGACATCGCTACGTCCTCCTACACATTAATTTGATTGTTTGTTCATTGCTCATTGCTTGGTGTTATATTGTTAGCCCTTTCGGATACCAACAGAGGTTTTCTCAAAGGTATTAATAACCTCAGTTAGCCACGCAGGTACTTCATCGTTATTAAGTGCCATCTGCTCCTTCACAAAAGATGAGAGCGTATTGGCATTGACCGTTTCAGTTACAATTGAACCAAAGCCATTGGTCTTTAATGCTTCCATCAAATCATCCTTTTTACCTGACATAGGTGATGCATATAACCTTGAGTTCAAGTAAAAAGTACTTCCATTACGTGAAAACCGCTCACATTCTGCATCTGCCATTGCATCAGACAAAGCCAAATCTAAGCGTTCAATCTCCGCTGTTAACGCTTTACTTTGTGCATCCAACTCTTTTTTCTGCTCTTTATAATCCTTAAGTTGATCTGCTAATTCAAAAATCTGTACATTTTCCATTAAACATCCTCCTCTAATCTTTAAATGGATTGCGCCCCTGTCTATAATCATCAACTAATGCCTTTGCTAAATTGACTTTATTTCGTAAAGCATTAAGTACCTTCATATCTACTGTGTCTTTTGCTACTAAGTAAATGTATAAGCAATTTTCAGTCTGTGACACCCTATGAATTCTTGCTTTGGCTTGTTCAAAATTACTCATCGAATAATCAAGACTGTAAAATACCATGGTACTTGCAGTGGTTAACGTTATACCAAGTCCTGCTGCTGCAATCTGGCCAATAAACACTTTGCAATCTGAATCTTCTTGAAAGCGTCGTATTTCTTCGCTACGATCTTTAACACCACCACGCACTGTTGCATAGCCGATACCTTTCTTTTCAAGTAATACTTGAATATCATTTAGTTCTGGGACAAACCTTGCCATCACCACAAGCTTCTTATCTTCTGCCATGGCTGAATCGATAATATCAGATAAGGCATCTAGTTTAGCTGTACTAATTGCATTGGTATCCCCTTCATCATCTGTTAAATGACCACCTGTTAGTTGGGATAGACGCAGTAATTTTGTAAGCATATTTACAGCTGATACTTCTGAACTACCTAGTTCTGTATAACTCTCTTTTTCAAACTCTGCATACATTTTTCTTGCCTTTGGTTCTAATGCTACATTTCTGATTTCTTCCATTATCTTAGGCAAGTCTAAACACTCTTCTTTCGTCACACGATAGGCAATAGAATGCATCCTCTTTAGAAAATCATCTGCCCTATCATTACGAAAGCGAGGTATATGATTACCGTAACCTACCATATCAAAGTACTTATTACGAAAGTTATAGAAACTACTACCAAAAACTGTAGGATCTAAAAAACGATATTGTGAAAATACATCTAGCTCTTTATTAGTAATAACCGTTCCAGTAAGAAGCAGCTTATATCTAGCCTTATCACCTAAATGGTGCATAGCCTTTGATTGCGCAGTACGTGCCTCTTTTAACTTGTGGGCCTCATCAGCAATAATAAGATCTGCATTGAATCTAAGAAGCTCTTTTTCTAATCGCCAAGCTGACTCGTAGTTAACGACCACAATTTGTAAATCCTCTTCACCCATGTTTTGTAGTTCTGCTCGTTTCCTAGCACTACTACCCTTCAATATGGTTATTGTAAAAGGGAAGTCTGCAAACTTCTCAAATTCCTCTAGCCAAACACCTAATATCGAAAGTGGTGCAACAACTAGTACTTGCTTGATTAGTCCAAGCTGATATAGAATTCCAGCTATACCTATGCTTGTTAAACTTTTTCCCGTTCCCATCTCCATAAGCAGTGCGATCCCCCTACTCATTTGCTCATTATCCAGTAAGCCAAATTGCTTGCAAGCAAAGTTAAATGCTTGCTGCTGATGAAGATACGGTTTTACATGAATAGGAATAGGCATAGGCAAATTCATATCTTTCATTAGCTCACCGCCAGTCCAACAGATACACGTACCGCTTCATCAACACGTGCAAGATCTTCTCTTCTTAGTTTGGTGACAACACTTAAAATATCTGATTTGTTTATTGTGACAATCTGTTCAGCTTGTACCATGGAAGTCTTCATGTTGTCGTAATGCTGTAGTAAGACATGTGTTTTCATATCAGGACGTTTTAGCTGTGATGATAGGTAACAGACAATAACAGTTGGACTGTATTTATTCCCTTTGTTATTTTGAATAATAACCGCAGGGTGAGCACCTTTCATCACGTGGCCATTAGCATGCTTGTTATCTACAAAAACGACTGTGCCTCTCGTTAATTTTTGATTTAATATTTCATTAGTGTGCATTGTAATTTCCTCCTTTTATTTCACGTATCTCTACCGATTCAACACTCTGCCCTGGTGTTAATACTAAAACTTCTGTAAATTCACCAAATAGTGCAGTTAAAATGCGATAAGGAATGTGTTTCACTCCACTTTTTAAGATCGGTTTCTTCTTTGTATCATTTGCGATACTAATTTGTACTTTGTGTTTAAGGCTCATTATTGTTCCTCCATTCTGTATGTGTGCTACTCCAGAGATAAGGTGGCTTATATCATTTGCTTATCCTCTAATATAAGCCAAAAATATCAACCCCCTCTGTCTATACCTTGAAAACACGTACTTTCTACTGCTTGTCCAACTCAGCAAAAAGCTTCTTTAAGCGTTTAATTATTCTATTCTTTTTGCCATCTATTGCTTGTGGCTTGCAACCTGCCTCTTTTGCAATATCTGAAAAATATCTCCTAGCACCATAATGGTCATAGATAAGGTCAATTTGCGCTGGAGTGAGCTTCTCCATCAACTGCAACAGCTGCTCTACCTGTGGGTCCACGACTTCATCTTCATAAAGAAAGAAGTCTGGATTTGTTTTATTGGTAGCCAACCCATCAATAGGATCCTCTACTACATTTTCATCCCCTCGATAAAACTTCCCTTTCTTATTTTCTGTAGCATAATCAAGATTTTCTTTTACGTAGCGTTCCTGTAATTGTTCCTGATGGTCAAATTCCTTAAGGAAGATAATGTGCTCAGCCGTAACCCCATCTTCTCCCACCGTTACTGTGATAGGCGTTTCTTTTTGTGTCTCTGCATCCCAACGGTAATAAGTGTACTTTGTTCTTTGTCCTTTGTTTTTCATCTGATTGCCTCTTCCCCGAATGAGAAAAGGGCACACTAATAGACCAAAAAACTCATCCGTTTTTTTAACGAGAGTCTTTTGGCCTAAATGTTGTCAAAATTTGTATTTTCATTAAATAATATGCTTTAGTTCTACAATTTATTTTCGTTTTGTTTAACAAATGATGTTTTTGTAAAATAAAACAAAAAAAGCCTGACGAAAACACTTTTTACTGTGTCTTCATCAGGCTTTGGTAGCTAGGCATTTCATGCTCCGATTTGCTCTGTATGAACTTTTATATACTCTTCAATATTTATTTCATTAAACTCACCACATTTAGGACACTTAATGTGTACATGACCCTTTGAATTAGGACTTATGTCAAAAAGGCGAGCATGTTTCTTACATTTTTCACATCGTACTATCACTAGTTTCATCCTTAGAATCTCCCCTCGTAGTTGAATAGAATATATTAAATTACAATAAACATCTTATTAACAATATCTGTCATTGACTTTCCTATTTCATCGGCAATAATACTTGCAAATTGAGCAGATCCAAATATGCTTCTGAAAGCTTCCTGCATCTCTCTAATAGTCTGGTCATATCCTATAGGACGTTGATATATAGAATCTATAATATATTTAATTGTATCGTTTTCATATGATAGATTAAAAGCAACTTTATTCATTACCATATAATACTTCTCACTTGAAGCAAAATAGTGTCTAAAAATCAAATGTAGCATCTGGCTCTTTCTTACTTTGTCTGGAACGACGTTTAAAATTGCTGGGTTGATATCTGCATATGCAAACTCACATATTTCTTTACTTCTGTCAAAAACCTGTATCATTTTATCAATTTCTGTCTCTGGTATATTATCAATGATAGTACTAACCACTTGCGATTCATACAATGAAAGAAAATCAGGAATATTATTACAAAGCACTTTATTCAACAGTGCTTTCATGTTAATACTGAAATTCCCATATACTCTTGCTCTTGTTGTATACCCTTGACCATTTTTGAGATTATGATAATAATTTACAACACTACGTCCATGAATTGTATATGGTGTTGTAATTGTATAACCATTTACTATAGCCTTATCTTCAGTAAGAGTTTGCTTGATATTACTAAATACATTTTCTATCAACCCACCATCTATCTTAATTTCTACAGCGGGTTTATCACAATCTATTGCCGTTACAAATAATGGTGACACCATTCCTTGGGGAAGAATCCTTCTCTGTGTATTATCTACAATTGAATAAATACTTTTATACAATCCTTCTGGTTGAAATTTCTCTAGTTTATCAGATTCAAGTTTATCCAATGCTATTTGAATAGGATCAATATCTTTTTCACGGTATCTTAGCGATAGCCATGAGATGTTGTCTTGAGGAAGTTTCTTTATATATCCCTTAATAGATGCTTCCATTGATGCTATAACTTGCATAATATTGTCATCATAATCCTGTTGCTTTAGTTTTACTGTATCCTTATCTGCCTTATTGATAAGGTTCTCGATGATTTTATCTGCTTTAGTAAAAAATACATTAACTGGAACATCTAATTTTTCAGCCTTTGAAAGCTTTTCAGCAATTGCTTCACAGCTAGCTGAAATTACGTCATCTCTCTCCTCTAAATTCATTAGTAATAAAATACTATCAGGACTACAGTTCAAAGCAATATCCAACGCATCTTTAATAGAATTATTATCCATTCCAATCTGTGTGAGCCCCATTGTATCTCGCAAGCAAAATCTTAAAGGTATATTTTCATCAGCCATTTCAAGTAGCTCTTCTCGTGGCTTACATGCCAGTGTAATATTTGAAATCACAAGACTATATGGCTCATATGGATTAAAAAGTATCTGTAGAATATCCCCTCCATAAGGAAAATCATCGTCTTTTTCAACACTATACTCACATATACTGTTAAGCTTATTTCTCATACCAATTAGAACTTTTAAGTTATTTGTAATAACCGCTCCAATAGAATTAAGCCAATCATAATAATCTTTTAGTATAGAACCATCAAGCTTTTCCCATAAAGCTTCGAATACCATTCTTCGAATTTCGCTTATTTTAACTTTATGCTGTGAGAGTTCTTTCTTCTTAGCTTTTACTTGTTCATCAAAAGAAGGAACACTATTTTCAATATCCTCTAGTATTGATTTGATTGAATCTTTAAACTTATCTATGCATATTTCATTTGCTAACATACCCAGGTGATAAGAGGCATCTTCAGGCTCCAATATTTTACTAAACCATTCTTTATCAATGGATTCTATTGTATCCTCTGCACAACAACCATTAGCGCTAAATAGTATAGATAACTGTTCAAGTATTTCAATATGTACATCTTTAGCAGCAAAATCTTTAATTTGAATCTTTATTGAAAAGTGTTCATTTTTTTCTATTCGCTTATCGAATAAAAAATTGGCTGGAATAAGCGTAGTTTGACTTTTATCTCCTATTCCCACTTTAATAAATCCAATAATTCTATGGTTTACTAAAGCATAGACCATAGTACTCTTACCCGAAGTAGATGGTCCAATAACTACAATTGTTGGTGCAGTTTTAAGTCGCTTAAGCGCTTCACCTGATGATAACCCTTTAATTTCTTGTTTTTTCACACAAAAAAACCTCCTTGTTGAAATTTAAAGATACAATTTCAACAAGGAGGTTTTGATTATATAAAAACTATGCATACTTGCACAGCATTAATTCAAAATCTCGTGCCGCATACAGTAAGACCCCGATAATTAAGGCTTATGTACTTGTGATGATTTCACTCAGCGTTTTCGTGGATGCGCTTCTTGTAAAAATCATATCCTATTAAAAATAATATATCATAGTTTATTTTTAACTGTCAATACTTTATTTTTATAAAATATACAAATTTTGATTATTCATTTAAATGGGTTACATTTAAAAACATAACGAATTAATGTTTTAGTTTCTGCTTCTGAATGTAATCGCTTCTAGCTTTAAAGCTATTAAGTACAAAATGTTTCCTATCAATCCAAATATAATTATGTTCACACTTACCAGTATTAATAAGTTGTATCTATTCATAGAATCATACTATACTTATTTTGCGTAATATGTAATTATCAGCATCTTGCTATACACTACACTGCCTTTTGCTATCGGTTCTTATAAACCTCATTGAGTTATATATTCCCTCATTAAGTAAATTAATTTCCACATCATATTCTGTACGGTATTCATAATCATAAATGTCACTGTACTTTATAGTTATATGCTGTATACTTTTAGGGCTATTGAATTGCAGACCTTCCATTCTGATGTATTCATCTACTCTTATGAAACCTATCTTAAGTTTCTTACTATCTACTTTAGGCTTAACTACTTTTAGATCTTCATCTAGATATTCTATGACGATATCTTTTGCATGCCCCTTACCAATATTAGTTAGATATATTGGAATTACAGTATCCTTTTCTATATTAAATAATCTTTTATTATCTATTTTTACTCTATCATTGCTACTTACTTTTCCTAAGGCTATTATTGGTTGTTCATTTAACCTATCTCTTATCTCATTATCTTTCTTATTTTGCTTTTGTATTTCTACCGTCTGTTTATTCGTTCTGTCAAGTATATTTATTGCTACTAATGCACTCAGCACGCTACCTGTAAAACTCCCAAAAAATCCAATCCAATCATTAGATTGAGTTTGTGGTAATATAGGCATTGGCATATTGATAAACATATACGTTACAATAGGTGATAATACTATAATCATAAGTATGACCCTCAAGTCATCACTGATTCCATCCATACATTTAAATCCTACCCACCCTAGTATTGCAATAATACCTATTAATACTAAACTAATTCCTACAGCAATTAATTCCATAACACTCATCCTTCGTCTATTTATTATACTACTATTACTCATTTGATATTCACTTAACAGCATGCCCCTCTTCTGTACCAGGTCTATTCTTGTAGTGTTTACTTTACATAACAAACCTAACACAACCACACTTTATAAACTTTTTAACTGTTCAACTTATGCAGTTATGTTAGGTTTCTATACTGTATCTCTATTCCATTTGATACATCTTTTTACCAAGTGTAACACCCTTTACTCATCCTGGCATGTTCCGGTACCCATTCACGTATATCGTACTTAAGGCTGCTTATCATTCCAAGAAATAAGGTTAAGCTTTTTTTACCATCCTTTTGAACCTTCTGCTAGAACTGCTATGTGTTTTACGATTTGGTATTTCGTATTTAATATCTGGCACTATGTACTCTCATTCATCCTTATTAAATACTGATTTATGCTTTGCAACTGGCTCTTATCTAAAAAAATAACATTTGAAAACATATATCGTTCTATTCTACTAGATATTATAATTTTTGCATTATCTGAAATTATTCCTGAACAAACAATTATTACTTTTGATACATATATATCATCTTTACCTAACTCTTTATATGGTACAGTAAATGCCGTTCTAATTTGTTCAATAATCTCATTTATTTTTGCATTGGCAGTTCCCCTTAAGTCACCTGCTTTTACCTGTACCCCATAATATTCTTTTTCTTTAAATATGTTGTTTATCGATAATAAGTAATCTTTACCAAATTCAGCAGTACCGTGAGTATACTTTACGCTTTGAAATCCCATTTTTTTAAAATAACCTGTTAAATACATACTGCAAAACAATTTTTCATCAGTTTCATAAGCGGGATTCCAATACTCTCCTTTAAGATAACTCTCAGTGCTATTGACTATTGTATCAGCTATCCTTTCAGCTTCTAGGTATAAGGATCTAAATGAGTCTACTGCTCTTATATCTATTATCATAGCTAAGAAAAATGCCCGATATAGTTCATCATCGCCATCATCATAATTTGTTACTTCCACCACATCTATAGTTTCACACAACTTGTACATAGCTTTAAGAAAAGTATTTATATACCAGTCTTTATAATGACCATCATCAACTCCTAATTTAATGAATTCGCATAAGACGTTATCGCCAATTTTCGTGTATTGTACAGAACTAAAAAATTCTATATTAGTATTAAATTCATATGTTTCCATATCATCTAACTCTTCGGTAGCTATTTCTCTAATAAGCTCATCCTGCATCCATATTAGATTTAGTTCCCCTTTGTACTTTTTACTGGACAATTCGTGTATTAACCCTTTCATTTTTCCCTCCATTGTTTTATAAAAAGAGCCCAACACAACCACAACTTCTGCCTTTATTTTAGTTATCTACCTGGTCGTATTGGACTTTCTATATTTTATCCTATTATGTATCTATTGAATGATCTCTCTAAAATAAGTTTACCTCTTTTAGTGTATTAAAATATTATTTATATTGCTATACAATGTTAATCGTCCCCATAAAGCTCATCCAGTAAGTCTTTTAATTTTTCATCTTTAGCGTATGCAGCAGCGTCTGCTTGTTTAAAATTATGTTCTGTAATAATAACAGTTTCATCGAATCCCAGGATAAAATTAGTTGCAATTTTATAAATTATCTCAGAAGGCGCAAGGCCATAAACTTGTTCTTTAAAAATATGTCTTAGTCGATCTTCCTTATTAGGATATAGCTTTTTCAACTCTTTACTTTGATATAAGCGTTTTACAATCTCAGCAATATATAAACCTGATTTCATATATAAATCAATAAATGTTTTATCTGCCCTATCAAAACAACCTGGATTCTCTACTTCTAACATATCAACCATTTTCTTCACTACCCATTTAGGGGTAAAGATTTGATTTGTTTTTTGGGGTGGAATGTAATCAAAGATATCTTCTTTACTTGTTTCTTCAAAGTAATTTGACAATTCTTTCTTTAAGTATAAAAACTCTCTTACAGAATCGTCAAATACAACAGCATCAAACAGTTTGCCTTCGAACTGTTTTTCTTCACCTGTTGATCCATCTTTATACCTTCCGCCATCCCTAAGAAGCCTAAATTGTTCCAATGTAATGCTTGTTACTTCTAAGAATACTTCATCAGGTATCACTTGATCAAAAGTTTCCAATGTAACATTCTCATCTCCGTATGCCATAAGGAATGCTGGAATTGTTCTTGAAAATCCACGAAGATGATCTTTTATAGAACTTTCAATACTATTTTTTTCTTTTTCTTTCTTTTGCGTTTCTACGGTGCGTACAATGTCTTCACCTGCTGATTTTACAAAATCATCAATAGAATGTGACAAATCCGTCTTTAATATTTCAACAGCAACTTTTTTCTTTTGGCTAAATTCTTGGCTAATAGACTTTTTGTCCTCTTCACTTTTGCATGTACTTAGCTGTTCTTGATATTCCTTTTCTAATCGTTTTTGAGTGATAGAATATTCTCCATATGCCCTATTTATGATATGGTCAGAGTCTGTTTTTAATTTTCGCTCTAATCGCTTTCTATCTGACACCCCTATATCAGAACCATATTCTTCTTGAGCAGTAGTTATCAAAGTGTCTACAGCCTCTTTATGGAATATTTCTTTAAGGTATTGAAGCTCTTCTTCTGTTTTCTCTTGCACCCTATTTTCCTTAACTTCTCCAATGGCACCTTTTAATTTATCAGGAATATCTCTAAAAATCTTATCTCCAAATACATCAGCAGATTTACCAATAACATATTCTTCTGGTAAAGACACCTCTCCTTTTTCATCCAATGATAAACTTTCTCCTGTCTGAGGATTTATATCTACAGATCCTTTGGGTTCTTGTACTGGTGTAAATTGTTTGATGATATCTATGACCTCCATTGGTGCATGAAATACATTTGAAATATTTTGAAATAAAAAGTCACTCATAAACCCTCTTCTAACTACTTCTTGACAACGTATCTTACGTGGGGTAGAAAGTACTTTTTCAGCATCAAGCTCTACCATCTCGCCATTTTCGTCTTCACCAACTACTGGGAAAAAGTTTAAGAGTGTACGAATATTATCTTTTCTCTTATCTGCATCTCCCCTACCATCGGATGTTTTAGATGAAAGATCATTTGCAAACTCCTCAAAAATAGTTAATGTTCTGGCTGGATCAAAGTCAAATACATATGCATTTTCTTTTCGGTAGTATTGCCCATTCTTTGAAAATAGACAAGGGTTTTGAGCTCGAAAAGCAGCTTGCATATACAGAGCAGGACTCTTAATATTACTTAGCATAAGAACTGCTGTCCATTCCGGAATAGTAATCCCCGTAGTAAGTTGACCTACAGATAGTGTAATAGTCTTTTCATTTTCAGCAATGGCCTTTTTTACCTTATCAAATGATTTTTCATTTTCATCCTGTTCATTTAACTTCCCATCCCCCGCTGCAAGAACAACTTTATAATGTTTAAATACGCTATGTACTTCTAATTTCTTTGCAAGAGCTTTTGCACTATCAACACGATTTAAAAGCCAAAATGTATGATTTAGTTTATCTCTTAACTCTGGTGTGGAAAATGGAAATTTCTCCTGTTTTGTTAACGAATCTAAAAACTTATCTACAGAGCTTTCGTGAATAAATTTACCATTGCTATTAGTTTCAAAGAATACATTTAAATCGAAAGCATATTCCTCTATATCACCTTCAATTTCTAAACCTTTTTCTAATTCATCTTTTACGATTTCAGACATTTGATATGTAAATAAGTTGAGCTGCGGAAGATTTTTATATGGATTTTCACCTTCACCATTCCATATAACTTTTGCTTGCTGTTCATCTGCATATGTCCAGTTAAAAATAGCTTTCTCAGAAAACTTATCATTTGCTAATGCCTTAAATGGTGTTCCTGATAGGTGTAGCGTATGTTTTCGATTTATATGATCAAAAGCAACATCCGTCTTATAAGTATCTATCCCTTCATGGGCTTCATCAATAACAAGAATATCCCATGAAATTTTAGCTATTTCTTCTAGTTTGTCGTGTTCACCACCAAAATACATTGAACCCTTTAAATCTTGTAAGCTAATAAATTCAATACATTTGTACTCTTCAGTAGTTAAGATATTAATATATTCTTCCCTTGTAATACAGTATTTCTTTCCCTTAAGAGAATCTGTAGAACTAACAAATTTGTAGCCTGATGCCTCTCCCAAGAACTTCTCATAGTCTGAATACCATGAGTTTGCAATTGAAGGACGGTTTGTTACAATTAACACATTTTGTGCTTTTGTTTGTTTACAGAGGTCGTAAACAGCTAATGTTTTTCCAAAACGAGGCTTTGCATTCCACAAAAATTCACCATTCTCATGGATGTTATAATAATCACAAGTTTGTCTTACAGCCTGTTTTTGTTCATCTCTCAGTTTATAAGGTGTTACTTCATCAATACACTTTAAAATCCCCCTATTAGCACGAAATTCAAAGAATTTAAGTTGTGAAGAAGATCCATCTATGTGAAACCATTCTGTTCCTTTTTTATTTTCTACCCTTAACTTACGAAGGTATGCATGAAAGTCCGTATCCCGAAACACTTCTCCTGAACCATCTTCAAAAATAGCATTACCCTTCCACTCTTCTTTTATTTGTATATCAATTGTATGCGCCTGTTGCTTTTGTCTTAATTCAGTTGTCTGTTTTTCAGTATATCCTATTTTAACCCACCCGTTGTGCCTTGAGATTTCAGGAGTGGAGTATGCATAAATCATTGGAATAACCTTTTGGGTGGTTTTGATACTTATTTTTGCCATTAGTCCATCTCCTTTACATTAGTTTCTATAAAATCAATTTCTTTCTCTGAGAAATTATACTTTCTATAAAGTTGCTGATCAATACAGGAAATATCTGTTGTCCAATTTATATCAGACCCACTAGAAAAATCTTGAACAGGTATTATTTTCCATACGGATTTCGGATTGTCTTGCGTTACTTTTTTTATACTTAATAAGGCCCTTGCAAACTTTGATTTTAAATATTTAAGCATAGATTCTGCCTCATATTCTGTTTCAAATGTTCCAATATTTATAAACGTATCTGTTGCAGCTTCATTAGGTTTTCCCACAAGTGGTGAACTCAGTGTTTCTCCAAACGCTCCACTGCCATTAGATTTTGGAAGCAATACATTGAAGGTATCTATATACTCATTATGTTGTACATAAACTCTTTTAATATATCTATACACACGCTCATTATTTGTCCTTCCTAAAATCCTTATATATTTTTTACTATCAGTAGGGCATTTATCTAAAAATACTTCTGGTAATTTGTCGAAAATGTTAGAAACAATCATATTTCCAGTTCCCGTACCAAGTTTGTTAGGAGCATCTGGATAGTCTATAAAAAACCTATCTGTGAGGCGATAATATCCACGGGATGAGACCATACTATCAAGGCGTAATGTATCACACTCATATTGAGAAATCTTCTTTAGAATACCATTTAGTTCATCGAATGCTGTAAACACCTGAATTTTACCAAAATCTCTTTTCTCATCTCTTAGAGTAATTGCAACCCCTCCTTTAATATCTGTATTTGGAAAAATTCGAGATCCATCTGATTCATATAATAATACTTTAAAATGCTCATCATTCAACATTTTTTGATTCCACTTTTTAGGTGTTTGTCCAGCTTCAAATAAAAATCTTGCTGGTGTAATTAGCTCAACTGCATTAGCTATTTGGTAGGTTTGTTCCATGAACAAATGATATATTGGAGGTTTTCTACCATTGCTTTCATTTTCCTCTTGATAGGGAGGATTTCCAATTGCAAAATCAAATTTCATATCTAACTCTCCTTTTTTAATGATTCATATAAGATAGATTTTTCTGCTCTCCAATCATATATTTTACACTTTGGCGCTTTCTCTCTTGCTTCTTCATCTTTTGTCTCCATCAAATTAAATAATGAATATTGATAAGCTATATCTTCTGGCTCTCCTAATGGCACAGTTCCTGCTAGTCCATCCATCTGCCACAAATTCCATACAATAATATTAGCTATCTTTCTTAGTTCTTTTTTTTCAGCTTCCCTGCCCCATTTAGCATATAGATAATCTACAAATGTCATTAGCAAGTTGATTCTAGCAATTAAAAGGTTGTCACCTTGGTATTCGTAACCATATACACTTTGAAAGGCCCTTACTGTCCACTTAAACCAGTCAACCTCATTGTCTGTATTTTCATTTACAATTCTGAGCTTACGATCTAAAATACCAATTCGATCTTTAATATCTATTATTTCTCCCGTAGAAGCATCATATCTTGAAACGATGTATGGAGCTTCACCGCACGTAATTTCTAATC
Organism: uncultured Eubacteriales bacterium; assembly: GCA_900551325.1. GTDB lineage: Bacteria > Bacillota > Clostridia > Lachnospirales > Cellulosilyticaceae > Holtiella. The sequence continues at coordinate 379,247 of URVM01000002.1, forward strand.
TTCTTGAATCCACATATTGTTGCCATGCTTTATCTTTAGGAAAAATAATCTTTTCTGCTATACTTTCCCAAGTATCTCCTTTTTGTGTATTGAAAATATCTTTCCTGCCAAACCACTCTTCATCGCAATGATTATTCATCGTATTACAAATCCAAGATGGTGTAAAAACTTCGGCATGACTTTTAGTTCTTTCCTGCTGTAACTCCAATGCTTTCATAATTCTTGGCTGCAACATTATTGGATTTAGTCCTATTAATGCTATAGTTGTCATTTGCTTGTCATCAGCATATTCTTCACCAAACTCTTTATAGGTATTTGTTGCCCATATGATGTTCTTTTTTGTAGTTTTATCCTTTATAAGGATATCTATAGTTGCCTGTATAGGAAAAGACTTTAGTTGGATTAATTCTTTCAAATTTCATTTCCTCTCCAAATTATTTATGTTATGCATATATCTATTATACTATAAAATAATAATAATTTTAGGTTTATGTTATGACTTTATAATTATAGGAATATTTTACACTAATTTGTTGTACTTTTCCATGTGTTTATTGCTATTCTCTTTTCCCTCTATCTTTCAAAGCTTCTAATAACTTTTCTATGCTTAGTGATAATTTTAAAACTGCTATGGATACATCTAGCCCATAATACACTAATAAAATGTAAGACTGGAGCCTACACAACATATCTTCAAATATTAGGCATGTTAAATAGGCTATTTTTCTTGCTCAAATATTTTATGCAATATCCATTTCATCTACTCTACCCACTAAATATCCAACCTGTCTCTACAACCTACCCCAAAGTTTTCCTGTCTACTCAACCCTTTGGCATTTCTAGCTTTGATATGTTTCCACACATAAAAAAATAGAGGTCTCCATCACTCTAAGCAATCTGCCTAAAGCTTGGAAACCCCTTATTTTCAAGGCCTTTCAGAGGCCTACTTTTCTACCTTTGTAAGCAATACTACCGTCTCAACGTGTGTTGTATGTGGGAACATATCTACTGGTTGTACTGCTTCTACCTTGTATCCTTGTCCACTTAAGTATCCTAAGTCTCTTGCTAGCGTAGCTGGATCACATGATACGTAGACGATTTTGTTTGGTGACATGGCTACTAGTGTTTCTAGTAGGGCTTGGTCGCAGCCTTTTCTTGGTGGGTCTACTACGATGGTGTCTGCTGTAATGCCTTGTTTGTATTGTTCTGGGATAATTTCTTCTGCTTTACCTACGAAGAATTCTGCGTTTGTGATGCCGTTTAGTTTAGCATTTTCGCGAGCATTTTCGATGGCTGGGGCTACAATTTCTACACCGTAGACTTTCTTTGCTTTTTGAGCAAGGAAGAGGGAAATCGTTCCTATACCGCAGTAGGCATCCCATACGGTTTCATCTCCATTGAGTCCTGCATACTCAAGGGCCTTGTCGTAAAGGACTTTTGTTTGAGTTGGGTTTACTTGGAAGAAGGATAGGGCTGAAATCTTGAACTTTAAGTCACCTATTGTATCTACAATGTAATCTCTTCCTTGTAGTACTTTAATCTCATGACCAAGTATTACATTTGTCTTTGCTTTATTAATATTTAAAAGTACACTTTTAATACCTTCAACTTGACTAAGTGCTTCTAGTAGTACTTCACTATGTGGTAGTTCATTGCCATTAATAACTAAACATACCATAACTTCTCCTGTGTAGAAGCCTGTTTTAATCATTAGGTGTCGTACTAAACCTTTATGTGATTCTTCATCATATATAGATATATTCTTTGTCTCTAAGTACCCTCTTACAATACGAATAATCTCTTCGCAGCGTGGGTCTTGTATGCCACAAGTATCCCAGTCTACAACTTGGTGTGTACGGCTTTTGTAAAAACCGATTTGTACTTTCCCATTTTCTTTACGAATTGGATATTGTGCCTTGTTGCGGTAGTGGGTTGGTGCATCCATACCGAGTGTTGGAAGTACTTCTATATCTTTAAGCCCTCCTATACGTGTAAGGGCGTTGTATACTTTATTTTGTTTCCATTCTAGTTGGGCAGGGTAACTCATATGTTGAAGTTGGCAACCTCCGCACTGTCTTGCTACTTCACACATATGCTCACTTCTATTAGGTGATGGGGTAATAATCTTTTCGATTTTTCCATAGGCTAAGTTTTTCTTTACTTTTAGTATTTTGACTTCTAGTACATCACCTGTAATGGCATCTGGTACAAAGACTACAAAATCATTGATTTTGCCTATGCCCTCTCCATTTGTACCAATATCTGTAATCGTCATTTCATAAAACTTGTTTTTCTCAACTGACATGTTTATTCTCCTGTGTCTTTAATGAAAAGTAGGTGTTTCTTCGTCTCCTGCTAAAAGCATGCTGCGAATGGCTTCTGCTAGAGCTTTCTCTTCTAAATCTTGCATTTTATTTGTAATGGTGCGTTGTATATAGTGATCTAATAAAATAGAGTTTTCTTGTTTATCTTGTTTTTGCTTATTAGTCTTATCTTTTTCTTTCATCTTTAATCCTCTTCTTCGCAGTCACATACTGTATATTGACAAATACAATTTTTGCATTTTATATAGTTTTTAGTTTCCTCTGTATCAGGATAACCATCTTCTAGTAGGTCTTGCATTTCCTTTAAAGTATTCTTCACCCATAGTCTGTGTCTATAGGTGTTGCGTACTTTAAAAGTTTTATTTGTATAAACTAACTTACCATAAGGTGGTCTTTTGCCATAAGTGGCCTCTACCAGTAAAAAGTATGCTAAAAGCTGCATTAAATCCCCTTCATGAGGTATGTCTTCTTTTGCTGTACCACTTTTAATTTCAAAAGGTATATAGTGCCTAGTAAAAATGGTTTTAAATATATAATCTGGCTTGCCTTGTAGGTCATACTCTTCGGCTACTAGCATCTTGCCCCCACCTTCATCTGTATAGACCATACGTGAAAAGGGTAAGCCTACTTCCATCTTATGTTTGCAAGTTATACTTGGCCTAAATAAATAGTAAGTAAGCCATAAACCAAGACCTACAAAGAATACACTTAGGCTTAGTTCCATATGTTTACTCCTTTTATGATGCTTATTAAAATAAACCCAATAATAAGGGCAAGGATGAAAATTCTTAGCGCCTTTATAAGTCCGTATCTTAAATGATAACGCCTATGGTGTTTCAATCCTTTTTTAAAGTATTCAGGATGTTCACTTGGCTTATGCTCTAGTGCATCATACATTTCCTTTAAAGCTTTAGCCCCATAAACCCTTTTATAATACCACTGATTTTTGCAGTACATATAACGATTCATTTCATTGGCTGATATTCTTGTGGGACTTTTTTTCATAGCATAGCACGTCTCATATTTCTTGTAAGGACTTTGTGATAACCTAAGTTTGGTTCATTTGCATCTGTACTTCTTAGTGTTTCTTCAAACATTTTTAGCTTTGAATCACTATAGTCTGCCAAATGAACAATCATAGCTTCAATGCATTTAGGGCGTTTTGGTGAACCATACTCATATTCTCCGTGATGAGAAATAATCGTATGCTTAAGAAGAAGTAGGGCTTCTTTACTTAATTCTGGTATTTCTCTTGCTACCTCACTGATCTTATCAAGTCCAAGTACAATATGCCCTAGAAGCTGTCCTTCATCTGTATAGTCATTTTTAGGAAAGGCAGAAAGCTCATATAACTTACCAATATCATGAAGGAGACATCCTGCTATCACCAAATCTACATTTACCGGTTCATAGTTGCTTGCTAAATATTTACCTAGCTGGGCTACTGATACTGTATGTTCAAGTAGACCACCAAGATAAGCATGATGTACACTTTTAGCTGCTGCCCCCATCATAAAGTATTTGTAGATGGTCTCATCATAAAATAGACTTTCAAGTAATTTCTTGATGCCTTCATTTTCTACTTCTTCAATTAGACTAAATAATTGTGCTTCTAATACTTTTGTATCTTTTGGTGTATGTGGTAAAAGGTCATTTAAATTATAACTACCTTCTTCTGCTTTTTTAATCTTCCCTACATTAGCTTGGAGATTTTCTTGATAGAGTACAACCTCTGCTTCTACATATATTACATCTTCTACATTAAATTCTTCTATGCCTGGATGAATCTGCCATATCTTACCTTCTATTGTTCCGGACCCGTCTTGAAGTTTAACTGTTAAGTAATCTTTACCGTTTTTATTTTTAAGTAATTGTTTATATTTACAAAGGTAGTACCCTTGCATTTTGTCATCTGCTTTTAAATCTGCTATAAGGCTCATTTCATCCACTCCTTTACTGCACTCATTGTAACATAAATGGAAAAATTAGAAAAGAACTGTTACCTATAAGTAAAGAGCCTTCCATTTTAGAATTCTAAAACGAAAGGCTCTTTACTTATAATATATGCTTATTTAACGATTTTGTGTTTGTAATTGAGAATTACCTTTTAATTTTACATTTAAGTCAACTTTCTCTGATCCACGAACAACTTTCACACTAGCTTGATCGCCTACCTTTTTGTTTAAAAGGATTTCTTTAAGTTGTTCTAATGTAGAGATGCGTTCACCATCAAATTCAATAATAATATCCCCTTGTTTCATACCTGCTATAGCTGCACTACTACCTGGTTCTACATAACCAACTAAAATACCTACCGGTATATCATAGTAGTTACCAAGTTCTTCTGTTAGGTTCTCACCTTTAATACCAAGTACTGGTCTTTGAATACTACCATAAGCCATAATTTCATCTACGATAGGCTTTACGTCATTGATTGGAATAGCAAAGCCCATACCTTCGATTTCACTATCTACTAGTTTAACTGTATTAATACCAATGACTTCACCTGTAGGACCTACAAGTGCACCACCACTATTACCTGGGTTAATAGCTGCATCTGTTTGGATAAGATTAAGTTTTTGATCTGTTAAGTTGATTTGACGATCAAGTGCACTAATAACCCCTACTGTTACTGTATTTTCGTAAGCTTCATCAATAGGTGTACCAATAGCTACTGCTAAGTCTCCTACACGGAGTTCACTATTATCACCAAGTGCTGCTGGTTTGATCTCATTTACAATATCAGCTGGTATATTTGTCTTATCTACAGATACAACTGCAATGTCTGTCACTGTATCATAGCCTACTATATCTGCTGGTACCTTTGTATTACCTAAGAAAGTAACTGTTAAAGAGCTTGCTCCTTCAACTACATGGGCATTAGACATAATGTAAATTTTGTCCCCATCTGTTTTAAAGATAACACCTGAACCTAATCCTTCTTGATTAAACTCTCCTGCCCAAGTTGTTACTACTTTGTTGTTCTTAATAGATACAACAGATGGTCCTACATTTGCAGCAATATCTGCAATAGAGTTATTTACATATACTGGTGCTACATAACCTGTTGACTGAGCATAAGGTGAAGTACTGCTGTTTTTACCACCTTTTGTACCATCTGTTAAACTTACACCGTATTTTTCATTGTAAAGTTTATTTGCTAAAGGTGCTGTAAAAGCATAGCCTGCTCCAAGTGCTACACCACCTACAAGGCTTACTATAGTAAGACCTGCTACAAATTTACCAAAGCCACCTACTGGTTTCTTATTACCTTGTTTTTTAGATTTTTTATCTTTAATTGTTTCGCTGTAATAAGTATTATTGCTATCCATAATTGGTGGAAGTGGGTTTGTACTACTTGCTACTCTTGGTTCATCTGCATTATCTTCTTGTGCTGGCTGCGTTTTATTCTCATCCCCAATGCCTTGTGAACCTGTCTGTTGTCCGTCATTCATTTGTGTATGATCTGGTACTGATGTATAAGGTACATCAATAATTGGTCTTTGATCTTCTGGTTCATTTATTTTATTATCTTGCATCAAAATCGCCTCCATTTACAACTCGTTTGTGATAACTGTAGTATAGATTTGGATTTTGAATAGTGTATGAATACATTGTAAAAAGAAGGTAGTATTATTTTGAACTAAACTTTAGAAAGTGTGAAGTAAAAGGTCACCATTTCACCTTCCTTAGAAATAATGCCGATTTCTTCATTATGCTGTCTCATGGTTTCCTTAACAATTACAAGACCTATTCCCATTCCAGTCTTATCTTTACCTCTTGATAAATCTGACTTGTAGAATCTTTCCCAAATATTTTTCTGATCTTCTTTTGAAATGCTTGGCCCACTATTTCTAATATAAACCCAAACTTTATTTTGCTTTGCAACAGTTTCTACTTCAATTGTTCCCTGTTTGTTAACAAATTTAAACGCATTATCTAATAAATTTTGAACAACTCGTGCAATTTTTTCTGGGTCTGCAAAAACCATTTGCTCTTTTTTGTCAAAAAGAACATTTACATGAACTTCTTTATCCCTTGTAACTTGTTCAAAGTTATCTAGAAGATCCCTTATCATCTCATGTAAATTAAATTCCATCTTCTTAAGTGGCAGATTACCTTCTTCCATTTTGTTAAGCTCTAAAATATCATTTGTCATCTTAATCATACGCTGAGATTCATTAAGCACAATACGTAAATATTTCTCATGCTTTTCTGGTGGAATGGTTCCATCTAAAATAGCCGTTACAAAACCTTGAATAGAAGTAAGGGGTGAGCGCATATCATGAGACACATTGGCAATAAAAGATTTACGATTAGATTCAATCTTATCTAGCTCTTCTGCCATATAGTTAAGGGACTCACCAAGTTGAGCAATCTCGTCTTCTCCTTCTACTTCAATACGTTTTGCAAAATCACCATTGGCAATCTTCTTCGCCACCTGATTCATTTGTTTAAGTGGCTTACTCATTTGTCTAGATGTAAAGTAAATAAGGATAAATATAATTCCTGTAGTAATAATAGCTGCTTTAGCTAAAATACGTCTTACCTCATCAATGAGCATTAAAATTTGTGGCATCGGTGTATGAATAAATAATGCATACTCCACTTGTCCATCAATTTGAATTGGATAACCAATAGTTAGCACTGGTGTAGAAAAATACTGCTCAAATCCTGTTTGTTGGGAGATAATATTGCCTTCTAATACTTTTTGGATAACTTCAGGGTTGGCAAGCTTTCTATCCATAATCATAGAATCTTCTTTTCCTGAGGCTACTTTCATTTTATAGTCTTTTCCAACAATCCAAGTTGTCGCATCTAAATAACTATCTAATACTTGTACACGTAATGCCACACGGTCTAAAGTAGCACTTATTGGTTGATGTCTTTCTCCTACTTCTTTATAATCCTTAGCAATAAGCTCTGCTTGCTTGATCATAATATTTTCTGTGTAATCCACATAGTATGTCTGAAATGCATTTGAAAATATAGTAAAGAAGAAAAGAAAGGTTGCTGCTAGTATACCCAAATAGAGGGTTAATAATTTATGAAATAAAGAAGAGAACAATGCTCTCTTCTTTATTTTTCGAACTTGTATCCTACTCCCCATACTGTTTTGATGCTCCATGGATGATCACCTTCAAACTTATCTCTTAACCTTTTAATGTGTACATCTACTGTACGTGTATCACCTACAAAATCGTAGCCCCAGATTTTATCTAGTAACTGCTCTCTTGTAAATACTTGCTTTGGATGGCTTGCTAAAAAGTATAAAACTTCTAATTCCTTTGGTGGTAGTTCTAAAATATTACCTTGGTAAGTTACAGAATAATTGTCTTTATCTACAATTAAATCTTCAAGTACAATACGGTTTCTTGTATCTTCTACTTCTACCTCTTCTTTTATTGTACGACGTAAAACTGCTTTGACACGAGCAATAAGCTCCTTAGGGTCAAAAGGCTTTGCAATATAGTCATCAGCCCCTAATTCTAAACCTAAAACCTTGTCAAATACATCACATTTTGCTGTAAGCATAATAATAGGTGCTTTGCTTGTACGTCTAATGTGTTTACATACATCATAGCCATCCATCTCTGGAAGCATAACATCTAGTAAAATAAGATCTGGCTTATAACTCTCAAAAGCTTCTACAGCTTGCTTACCACTATAAACTTCTTTTGTATCATAGCCTTCCTTTTGAAGATAAAGAGAAATAAGTTCTGCAATATTTGTATCATCATCTACTACAAGTATTTTACTTTTATTCATTTAATCTTCCTCCTTTGTACCGCAATGGAATTATTTTATTTCTACAACTGTTACACCCATTTCCCCTTCTCCATATAGACCTGGTCTATGTGAAGCAATATGTGGATGGCGACGTAACATTTGTGTGATTGCCTGTCTTAAGGCCCCTGTTCCTTTACCATGTATAATGGTAGCTTGTTTAAGCCCAGATAAATAAACATCATCTAAGTATTTATCTACTATAGGAAGTGCCTCATCTACCATAAGTCCTCTTACATCTATTTCTGTTCGAATAGTACTTGTTTTACTAATATTATGACTTACACCACCTGCTTTAGGTTGTCTCTTCTTAGCTGGTGCTTTTGTCTCCTCTTCTTCATTTACACGTTGAAGATTAGAAATATGAACTTTCATTGGTAAAATACCAATTTGTACCTTAGCATTACCTGCACTATCTGGTGCTTCTAAAATAACACCTTGTTGCATTAAGTTGGTTACAAGTACCTTCTCTCCAACTTGAATATTTTTGATTGGCTTTTTGTAAGTATGCTTTGGTCCAATAGCCTTTTGTAGCTTGTTTTGTTGTTTCTCTATACCTTCAGATACTTTCTTCTTAGCATCATGAAGCCCTTTTTCATCTATCACAATACGTGCTTCACGTGCTGCTTGACGTACTTCTTTAAGCATTTCATCACTTTGCTTTTGTACTTCACGTAAAAGTTCAGCTGCTTTTTCATTAGCACGTTCCATAATCTTTTGCTTAGATTTTTCAAGTTTTTTACGTTCTTTAGCAATTTCTTCTTTAAAGTGTTCAGCTTCTTTTCTAAAGGTTTCAGCTTTTTCCTTTTCTATTTCGGCCATACGCTTGCTATACTCAAGTTCAACTAAAATATCTTCCATTTTTACATTTTCTTTGTGTAAAAACTGTTTAGCATCCTCTATTAAATGCTCACTAAGACCAAGTCTCATAGAAATAGCAAAGGCATTACTCTTACCTGGTACCCCAATAAGTAATTTATACGTTGGGCGTAAAGATTCCACATCAAATTCACAGCTTGCATTTTCTACACCATCTGTAGAAAGAGCATAAAGCTTAAGTTCACTATAGTGTGTTGTCGCTACTGTACGGATTTGTTGCTTACGAAGATGTTCTAAAATAGACATAGCAAGAGCTGCACCTTCTACTGGGTCTGTACCTGAACCTACCTCATCTAATAGAATTAGTGAATTTAAAGTCATCTCATCTAAAATACGAACTAGATTAGTCATATGAGCTGAGAATGTACTTAAGCTTTGTTCAATACTTTGTTCATCTCCAAGGTCTGCAAAAACATCATCAAATACATTCAGTATACTACCTTCTGCTGCTGGAATTTGCATCCCTGCTTGTGCCATAAGAGTAAATAAACCAAGTGTCTTAAGGGTAACTGTTTTACCCCCAGTGTTAGGACCTGTAATAAGAAGTGTAGTAAATTTATCCCCTACATATACATCTATCGGCACAACTTGGTTTTGATCTAAAAGTGGATGACGTGCTTTTTTAAAGTTAATATAACCTTTTTGATTTAACTTAGGCTCCCTTGCATCCATTTTAAGGGCACATTCAGCCTTAGCAAAGATTACATCAAGGATGGTAATCTGCTCAAAGTTTATAAGTACATAAGGTGCAATATCTGCAACTAAGTTTGTAAGTTCTGTTAAAAGCTTTTCAATCTCATCTTCTTCTTTCATATGAAGACTTTTTAAGTTATTGTTAAGTTCTACTACTGCCATAGGCTCCATAAATACAGTAGCCCCTGTAGATGATTGGTCATGGACAATCCCTTTAAAGGCATTTTTATACTCTACTTTAATAGGAACACAAGAACGTCCTTGTCGCATAGTTACTACTGTTTCTTGTAACATATCTTGGTATTTAGAAGAGTACAAAATACCATGAATGGTTTCTTTAATTTTACCTTCTGCTGCCTTAATTTGTTTACGGATTTGATAAAGCTCTGGTGTGGCATCATCTGCATATTCATTAGGTCCTACAATACAACGTGTAATTTCACGTTCTACATCATTATAAACACCAATGCTTTCAAAATACTTTTCTAAGTGTGGAGATTTAACTTCTTCACAGTCTTCTTTATAGTAATTTTTCACTCTTCTACTTGTGCGAAGAACACCTGCTATATTTAAAAGTTCTTCTCCACTTAAAATTGCCCCAATTTCTACACGCTTAATAGCTGTAAAAATTTCTTTTGTGCTACTTAAAGGTAACTTTCCTTTTTTTACACTCATACTAAGTGCTTCAGATGTTTCTTTTTGAAGCTTCGTAACTTCTTCAAAAGAAGAGCTTGGTAAAAGCTTTTCAATACGACTTTTACCTGGTTCAGTTACTGCGTGTTGGGCAAGTATAGCTTTAATTTTATGAAATTCTAATTTGTATAATGCTCTCTCGTTCATAACTTCCTCTTTTATTCCTCTGACATGAATTGCTTATTTTACCCTTATTATTGCACACTTTTAGGTTTTTGAAAACACAAAACACACGTATAAAAGGAAATCCTTTTATACGTGTGTCTTCTAAAATAAATTTATACCCTTATGAAAGAACACGAATTGCTTTTACAAAGTTACGATCATAATAAGGACTAGCTAGATTACTTACAGTTACACCACGAGAACTTTCAGAGTGGATAAACTTTCCGTCTCCTACATAAATCCCTACGTGAGAAATCCTACCATTGTTAACACCTGTAGTGTCAAAGAATATAAGATCACCTGTTCTAAGCTGACTGACACCTACTTCTGGACCGTCTTTGGCTTGCATATAAGATACACGGCTAATCTCTACATCAAAGGCTTTAAATACTTGTTGAGTAAAACCTGAGCAGTCTACACCACCTTGTAAGTTTGTACCACCCCATACATAGGGTGTACCTATAAACTGCATGCCATACTCTACAATTTCTTCTCCTTTGACTTTGGCATAAGGAATTAAGTCTCTTCTAGCAACCTCTACGTATTGACTATAAATCCAACCTTCTTCTCCATTAATGGTAACTTTATACCATTCATCATTCTTCCCAACGATTTGAATCGGTTGTTCACTTACTTTTTCAATAATGGCTGCATTTATATCTGGATGATTACGTATATTCACTTGTTCACTTGTTACTTTCCCTGTCATTCCTACTGTTTGAGGAAATAGACTAGGTGGTATAGTTTCCTTAGCATATACTTTTGTATAGGTACATAAAGCTATTCCAATAGCAAGTATATACGCTTTTCTTCTTTTCATAATTTCCTCCTGTATTTCTTTCAAATCTTGCTATATTATGCTACAGATTTAATAATTTTATACAGGGAGGGATAATTTTTTTATAAAATTCCTTTTACCAGTGTAAACGATGAAGTTCTCCCGTCTTTTGAAGGAGTTTAAAATCAGTTTGTCTTAGGGCTTCATAGAGTACAATCGCTACTGAATTAGAAAGGTTAAGAGATCTAGCTTCAGGTACCATTGGAATACGTACACAAGTATCTGGATAATTTACAAGAATTTCTTCTGGAATACCTGCTGATTCTTTTCCAAACATAATGTAACTATCTTCTTCAAAAGCTACTTCTACATGTGTATGCTGTGATTTCGTTGTAGCCATATAGATTTTAGGATTATTATTTTTTTCTACAAACTCTTCAAAGTTTTTATAAGTTCGTACATCAAGTAAATGCCAATAATCAAGACCTGCACGCTTAAGTGCTTTTTCATCTATTGAAAACCCTAGTGGCTCTATAAGGTGTAGATTAGCACCTGTAGCCGCACAAGTTCTAGCAATATTTCCTGTGTTTTGTGGAATTTCTGGTTCATGTAATACAATATGCATAGTTCATGCCTCCTTAGTTTCTATGCTCATTATAGTACACTTTATTTTCTTTTATCAAGTTCACTTTCAAGTAATTAACTTTATAATTACTTACCAACACATTTTAGATGCTGTCATAATTTTCTGTGCTTCATTATACTGTATCATTTCCCCTGCCCCTTTTTCTATATAAGGTGTCTTAGGTAAACGTACTTCTTCTAACTCAAATATTCTATCTATCTTCCCATCAATATAATCATTAATAATATTTTTCGTTCTCTTTAGTCTTTGAATTATTCCCCCTATTCTAATGTCTAGTGCGTCATAACCAAAGCTTTTACTCGTCATTTGCCATTCTTTAAAACGCTTTTCTCCAAATACTTCAAATTCTATTATTAAAGGTTCAATTTGGTTTTGTATAATATGTTTTAATTTATCCTTGTCTTGTTGTTTATAAGCCTCTAATAAATTTATACCTAGGTTCCATTTTCTCCCTAGTACTTTAGCAAAACTCTCATAAACCTCATCTATTACTTTATATTGAAGATTCGTTTCTCTAAGTGCAGCTTGCTTAAAATATTGTTCTAGCTCTTCATAGTGTTTCGTTAAGTCTTGCTTTATCTCTTTTGTATGATAAGTGAACATACTACATAACGGATCCTCATAAAACATATATTTACTAGGCGTTACTGTGGCTTCTCGGCACTCAACCTCTGGCAAAATATCAAACTCCTCTTGCTTCATAAAGTGCTCATAAGATATACCTGTACAAAATTTTAACCTTTCTTTAAAATGCTCTATGTCTACTTCCTCATTATAACCGTGTTCTGCAAAAAGTACTGTTCCAAAAAAACATGTACTCATTGGTGCCTCACTACCATCATCTCCCCATGCTGTTACAATAACTTCTTCAACACCTGCTTTTTTACATGCCATAAGTGCTGCTGTAGTTGTTACATAGGTTTTACTATGATGAGGCGCATAGCCTATCCACCTCCATGCCCCACCGGCAAACATAACTTCCCTCTTTATTTTCTTGCGTTTCATTAAATTCTCTTCATATTTATCCTGCGTGTTATTATAGTAATCCCAATACATTAAATTTACAGCTTCTGGGATTGTATCCTTTGTTAATCCATCCCCTCCATAGTTACTAAAAAACATGTCATCCCATATAATTGGCTCTATCTTGTATGTTTGACAAATTCTTAATACATCTTCTAAGTGCCTTTTCATAATTTGATTTTTAGGTTGTAAACCATTTTTATCAGCGTACCTACCTCTACCTAAATTATGGGCTTCATCCATTCCTACATGAATGCGTTTACTTGTAAATATTTCTGAGAGTTCTTTAATCATCTTATCAATAAGTTGAATAACTTCTTCTTTTCCTACACACATTATGTTTGCTATATCTAAATATTTTTCCTTTGCACTATCCCATGCTAAAAATTGCTCTAAATGTGCCAAGGTTTGAATACAAGGAATAACTTCTATGCCAAATTGAAGTGCATATTGATCGATAGCCCTTAACTCTTCTTTAGTATATCTTCCACGCATATACCCAAAATAAGGTTCATCTGGTAAGGTATACACATCCTCCATATACAGCATCATTACACTATGTCCCATTATTGCAAGTCTCTCTATCACCTCTTTTGCATACTCTACATGAATAACACCATTTCTAGAACAATCTATCATAAGTCCATTAAAGCTAAAATACTTATTTTCTACAAGATTAAAAGGTACTTTATCTTGCTGTATTTTTTGAATAATATAACCTATCCCTCTAAAAAAATCACTTTTTGTGTTGTATTCTATATGTGCTTCATTTTCCTCTACACTTACTCTTAATTGCTTCTTATCTGATAGACAACTTCTTAAAACAATGCCACATTCATTATCTAGTTCAAAACCGTACCTTTTACCTAATGCTTCTAATGGTCTATGAAACACCTCATCTATATACTGTATATTTAGTTTGATCATGCAGTTATATTCCTCCCTCATTACCCCAAAATAGTATGGTCTTTTTCTTAACTCTATTTAAATTATATAGGAACATAAATTTATATACTATTAGTATATATGTTAATTAATTTGGATTTTTTTGTTCATATATACCTGAATTTCAGTTTTTCATTCTCTCTATAAATTTTTTGCTTTTAAAGACCTATTATTTAACCATACTATTTAACCCTTTAACTTACCCCTATTGTACAGTAATGTTTCTTTTATCAAGTTCACTCTCAACATCTTCCCAACTTATACCTTCTTCTACCATAAGGACTGTTAAGTGATACATTAAATCTGCAACTTCTAAAACTAATTCTTCAGGTTTTTTATCTTTGGCAGCCACAATAACTTCTGTAGCTTCTTCTCCTACTTTTTTAAGTATTTTATTGATACCCGCATCAAAAAGATAATTGGTATATGATCCTGCTTTTGGCTGTGTTTTACGTTCTAATATAGTATTATAAAGTCCACTTAACATATTTTGTTCTTTATCCCCTGCAAGCTTTAACTTGGGCAAAGTGTCTTTTTTAATATCCTCTTCATCCATTGTAGTAAAGAAACATGTAGCATACCCTGTATGGCAAGAAATACCACCTTCTTGTTCAATTTGAATAAGCAGGGTATCTCCATCACAATCTATACTCATCCCTTTTAAATACTGAAAACACCCTGAGCTTTCCCCTTTTAACCAAAGCTTTTGACGTGAACGACTGTAATAATGTACTTTTCCTGTAGCTAAAGTTTTTTCTAAGGCTTCCTTATTCATATAGGCTAACATACGTACTTTCTTGGCATGGGCATCTTGAGCAATAACAGGTATTAAACCTTTTTCATCAAATTTGACTAAATCTATAAATGCTTCTTGTTTCATACTTCCTCCCCCTTCACTTAGGCTTATAAAAATTAAAACCTTATAGGTAAACCTTTTCCTTGTAAATAGTTTTTTAAATCCTTTATTTCTAATTCCTTAAAGTGAAATAACGAGGCAGCAAGGGCTGCATCTGCTTTCCCTTTTGTAAACGCCTCATAGAAATGTTCCTTACTGCCTGCACCACCAGAAGCAATAACAGGAATGCCTACACTTTCACTTATCAGACTTGTAAATTCTAAATCATAGCCTGCCTTCGTCCCATCACAATCCATACTTGTTAGAAGAAGTTCCCCGCAACCGTAGTTTTCCATCCGCTTTGCCCACTCTATAGCATCTATACCTGTAGCTGTGCGTCCACCATGAGTATAGACTTCAAAACCTGAACCATCTTTTTTTCTTTTGCCATCTATAGCCACTACAATACACTGGCTTCCAAAGCGTTCTGTGGCTCTTCTAATAAAATCTGGCTCTTTAACGGCCCAAGAATTAATAGAGACCTTATCAGCTCCAGCATTAAGGAGATTACGAATATCTTCTAAGTCTCTAATGCCACCTCCTACTGTTAAAGGAATAAACACTTCACTTGCTGTCTTTTCTACTACGTCTAATATAATATTTCTATTATCCGAAGAAGCAGTAATATCTAGAAATACAAGTTCATCTGCCCCTTCCCTACTGTAGGCCTTTGCAACTTGTACAGGGTCTCCTGCATCAATTAAGTTGACAAAGTTTACTCCTTTTACTACTCTTCCATCCATCACATCAAGGCAAGGAATAATGCGCTTACTTAACATATGTATCCCCTCCTTTAATATGACCTATTTCAAAGCGCTTCACTGCTTCTTCAAGCTTAATAGCACCTACATACAAGGCTTTACCTATAATAGCTCCTTCTACACCAACAGCTTCTACAGCACTTAAATCTTCTAATTTAGCAATACCCCCTGATGCAATAATCTTCATATCTGTAGCCTCTACTAAAGCTTTTGTTTCTTCCACATTAGGGCCTTCCATCATACCGTCTTTTGCTATATCTGTATAAATAATAGTTGTCACACCTAATTCCTTTAATTCCATACAAAAATCTATGGCACTTAAAGTGGTTATCTCTAGCCAGCCCTCTATAGCTACTTGCCCACCTTTTGCATCTACACCAACTACAATCCGCTGGCTTCCAAAACGGTTTATGGCTTCTTTTACTAAGTCTTTATTTTTAACCGCTGCACTTCCTAAAATAACCCGGCTTACACCTAAGTTTAATTTTTCTTCTATTTGCTCTAAGGTGCGAATCCCACCACCTAGCTGAATTGGAATATTTACAGCCTCTACAATACTTTTTATAGCGGCTTCATTGATACTTCGCCCTTCTTTAGCACCGTCTAAATCTACTAGATGTAAGTAAGTTCCACCTTCCCCTTCCCATCTATAAGCTATCTGTGCTGGCTCTTCACTAAATACAGTGACTGCATCATAATCTCCTTGCACAAGCCTTACACATTTCCCATCTTTTAAATCAATTGCTGGATATAACTGCATTGTATCCCCCCTATAAACTTGCAAAATTCTTTAACATTTTTAAACCTACTTCACCACTTTTTTCTGGGTGAAACTGTAATCCATAAATATTATCTTTTTGTACACCAATGCCAATTTTCTTTCCATAAGTTGTATAGGCACTAATAATCTTTTCTGGTCCTTCCATATGATAGGAATGTACAAAATAAGCATAAGCCCTATTATCAATACCTTCAAAAATAGGTGCTTCCTTTACAATCTCTAATCTATTCCATCCCATATGAGGCACTTTAAAAGGTACATCTAGTTTAATGATTTCCCCTGGTAAAAGTCCTAGACCTTCATACCTACCATTTTCATAGCTGGTTTCAAAAAGTAGCTGCATCCCTAAGCAAATACCTAATAAAGGCTTACCACTTGCTGCACTTTCTTCAATCACTTCTTTAAGACCTGTTCTATGAAGGGTAGCAATAGCTTCTTTAAAAGCACCCACTCCTGGTAAAATCACTTGATCACATGCTTTAATCACTTCAATTTCACTAGTAATAACTGCTTCTACACCAATACTTACTAACGCCTTATAAACATTTTTCAAGTTCCCCATACCATAGTCAATAATAGCAATCATCCTACACCTCCAGCATACCTTTTGTAGATGGTATCCCCTTCATACGTAGATTGTAGCTCACCGCTTGGCATAAAGCCTTTGCAAAAGCTTTACACATCCCCTCTATGATGTGGTGATCATTTTTCCCTTTTAAAACTTGTATATGAAGATTCATACCACTATTTACAGCTACTGCTCTAAAAAATTCTTCCACCATCTGTGTGTCAAAATCTCCTACCTTTTCACTTTTAAAAGGTGTATCTATATCTAAAAAAGCACGTCCTGATAAGTCTAGAGCACATAATATAAGTGCCTCATCCATAGGTACCACCCTATCACCATAACGTTCTATCCCTACTTTATCCCCTAAAGCCATACGTATTGCTTGCCCAAGTACAATCCCTACATCTTCTACTGTATGATGACAATCAATGTATAAGTCCCCTGTAGCTCTTATTTCTAGATCCATTAGGCCATGCTTTCCTATATGGGTAAGCATATGATCAAAAAAGCCTATACCTGTTTGAATATCTACCTTGCCTTCTCCATCTAAGTTAAGTCTGATGGTCACATTTGTTTCAGCTGTCTTTCTTTCTATATAACTTACTCTTTGGTTTGTCTTATCTTTATTAAGCTCTACCACCTTAGTCCACCTCCCCTTCTAACTTTGCCTTAAGAGTAGCCTTTACTTGCCTCATCTCTTCTTTTGTACCTATAGAAAGGCGATAATATATTTTCCCTTTATAGGTAAAGGATTTTAGATAAATACTTTCTTCCTTTAATAGTTCATCTAGTGGCCACTTACACCAAATCCACAAAAAATTGGCGGCTGAGGGATAAACTTTACAGCCTAGCTCTACTAAATAATCTTTAAAGTCTTCACGACTTTCTAAAATTTCTTGTATGATAGGTGAAAATTTATAATAATTTTTCGCTACCCAAGTCCCTATTTCTTCTGAAAAACAATTTAAGTTATAAGGTGGTTTAACCTTTTCTACCATCTCTATTACTTCTTTATGGGCTACCATATAACCTACACGACTTCCTGCAAGACCGTATGCCTTAGAGAAGGTACGGAGTATAACAAGGTTTTTGCATATCTTTAAAAGCTCTATTGCACTCGTTCCACCAAATTCTATATAAGCTTCGTCTACTACAAGCAAACCTACTTTATGTTCTACTAGTCGCCTAATCTCTTCAATTTTTACATTAGTGCCTGTTGGGTTATTGGGATTGCAAATAAAGGTTAACTTAGGTCTCTCTCTTAAAATAGCCTCCTCTAAAGCCTCTACATTATAAGCAAAATCCTGTGTAAGAGGTACTTCTACAACACACCCATGATTAAACTGCGCTGTAAGCTTATACATACTAAAAGAAGGTGTAGGCACTAACACTTTATCCCCTACTTCTAAAGTACTTTTCATAAGGCAATCAATCATTTGATCAGAACCTACACCACATAAAATATTTTCTGCTTCTATATGATGAAGAGCTCCTATAGCTTCTCTTAGCTTCCTACTATTTGTATCAGGATAATAGTTAATAGGCATAGACTTTGCCCAGTTACTCATATGTTCCTTCATTTCCTCTAAAAGAGGATATGTATTTTCATTAGCATCTAATTTAATTCCCTTCCTTATATAAGGTGCATGGTAGGGCTTCATCTTCCTGACACTTTCTCTAAATAAACTTTCCACTTCTTCCTCCCCTTTCTATCCCAGTCTTTCAGTAATTGTCCTCTATTTCTTACACGTCATTTAATATACCTACTGTTATCTTCTTTAAACTTTTATTTTCTTTAAAGAGTAGACTTTCTTACCTTTACAGCTAAAGCATGTGCATAAAGGCTTTCACTTTCTGCAAAGCCTATCACTGCATCAGCTAGTGGGATAAAGGACTCCTTGGTAAAAGATAGTACACTAGTTTTTTTCACATAATCATCTACACTAAGTGGTGAGAAAAACCTTGCTGTTCCATTTGTAGGTAATACATGATTAGGTCCAGCTAAATAGTCTCCCATAGGTTCTGGTGTGTAATGACCTAAAAAAACAGCACCAGCATTTTTGATTTTCCCCAACCATTCAAAAGGTGCTTCAACTGCCAGTTCCAAATGTTCTGGTGCAATAGCATTGGCTGTTCTACAAGCTTCTTCTAAATTTTCTTCTATTATAATGGCACTATAATCTTTAAGTGATTTCTTAAGGATATCTTGACGAGGTAGTAAGTTATAAAGCCTTGTCACTTCTTCTTGCACCTCACGGGCTAATTTTCTAGAAGGTGTTAATAAAACACTTGAAGCCAGTTCATCATGCTCTGCTTGTGATAAAAGGTCTGCTGCTACATAGGTTGGACTGGCACTTTCATCTGCTATAATTAAAATTTCGCTTGGACCAGCTATAGAATCTATACTTACATACCCATATACTTCACGCTTGGCAAGGGCTACGTAAATATTGCCTGGCCCTACAATCTTATCCACTTTAGGAATAGTCGTTGTTCCAAAGGCAAGGGCTGCTACAGCTTGTGCACCGCCTATAGTATAAAGTTCATCTACGCCTGCAAGGTAAGCTGCTGCTAAAACATTTTGTGGTACTTTCCCATCTTTACTTACTGCCATGGAAATAGGTGTAACCATAACAATCTTTTCTACTCCTGCTACTTTGGCTGGTATAATATTCATAAGTACAGAAGAAGGATAAGCTGCTTTTCCACCTGGTACATAAACACCTACACACTCAAGTGGTATAACCCGCTGACCTAATATCTCCCCATTAGTCTTTATATCCATCCAACTGTTTTGTTTTTGTTTCTGGTGAAAGTCTTTAATACGATTATAAGAAAGGGTCATGGCTTCTTTTAATTTTGTAGGCAAATTATTATAGGCTTTTTCCATCTCCTCCTTTGAAATTTGTACATTTTCTGGTGTAATATTGGGATTATCCCATTGATGGGTATAGTTAAAAAGTGCCTCATCTCCTAACTCCCTGACATTTTTAACAATTTCTTTTACACCTTGCGCAATATTACTTGTATCTAAATTCCCTCGTTCTTCAAGGATCTGAAAGAACAATTGTTTCTTAGCTAGTTGATCAATAATTTGAATCATCCTGCTCCCCCTCTATTGAAATATTTAATTTATCCTTACCTTATTTACAATTCACCTGTAAAGCTTTCTTTAACTTTTCAAGTAGCTTATACACCTCTTCATGTTTCACTTTCATGCTGGCTGTATTTACAATGACACGAGCAGAAAGGGGCATAATTTCTTCTAGTACCATAAGTCCGTTTTCCCTTAAAGTAGCACCACTTTCTACAATGTCTACAATTACATCTGATAAACCAACAATAGGCCCAAGTTCCACTGAACCATTTAATTTAATAATTTCTACACTTCTGTTTTGTCCTTCAAAATACTCCTTTGCAATACGTGGGTATTTAGTTGCTACTCTTACAGTTTTTCCTGATTCTAAAAGTTCCTTCTTATGTGGTTCCCCTGCTACTACCATATGGCAATGTCCAAAGTTTAAATCCATTACCTCATAGACATTACGGTTCTCTTCTACAATGGTATCTTTTCCTACAATACCAATGTCTGCTGTTCCATAATCCACATAAGTAGGTACATCTTGTGCCTTAGATAAGAAAAATTTATAATCCTTATCCTCACTTTCAAACAATAGCTTACGGCTTTTAGCCTCCATCTCCTTACATGTAATACCTACTTCTTCTAAAAGAACCATAGCCTTTTTAGCTAGACGCCCTTTTGCAAGTGCAAAGGTTATTGTATGCATACTACTCCCCCTATTCTAAAAGTGATGTAAGTAAGACTGTCTGGATTGTGTCTCTTCCCACATCATAAATATCTACTTCTACCTCATCTTTAAAATACAAAATACCCCCTATATAATTTGCATGGGCATAGGTTATAGCCTCTTCTAATGAGTTCATCATATTTTGTTCTACAACTAAACCTTCCTTTCTAAACTGACAAGCTATTTGTCTTCCTATCTTCCTTGTATGTGGTTCGCATAGTATCAAAGTTTTAGATGGTAAAGTTGGTGTCTTCTTACTATTTAGCTTATGTAATAAATGTTGTATATGAATAGCTACCCCTACAGCAGGTATATCTAAACCAAAATTCGATAGAAGCTTATCATAACGCCCACCTTCTATAACTGCTTCTCCTATCCCTTGGGTATAACCTTGAAACATAATCCCTGTATAGTAACTGGCATAAGATAAAATACTAAAATCAAAAAGAATATACTTCTCCATACCGTATTCTACTAACACATTATAAATACTCTCTAATTCTTCTAGTGCTTCTAATGCAGCTGGTGAAAGTGCTTTTTGTTTTACCTCTTCTAAAAGCTTTATACCACCTACACTTTGAATAAGGCTTTCTATTACCCTAGTTAATTCTACAGTAGCCTGGGTAGCTTTAAGTATGGTTTGAATTTTAACCCCGTCCTTTTTACTAATTGCTTCATAGATATTGTCTTGTTGAAACTTTGTAGCCCCAATATCTTGTAATAAACAATTTAAAAATTTAGCACTTCCTAAATGAATAGTAAAATCTCTTATGCCTACTGCTTCAAGTGCTTCTATAGCTACACAAATTACCTCTGCATCAGCCTCTACATAAGAAGCTCCAATAAGTTCAATACCAGCCTGAGTAAACTCATGTAATTTACCTTGATAACGATCTGGATAGCGGAAGCTATTACTTATATATTGATACCTTTGTGGTAGAGGTGCCTTACTATTTTGTGTAGCAATAACCCTTGCAATAGAAGGTGTCATATCACTTCTAAGAGCTACTAACTCCCCTTGTCTATTCATCCATTTATAGAGTTTTGGGTCTTGATAAGATTCTTTTCCTAGTGTGAATACATCCACATATTCAAAGGTTGGTGTCTCAATGAAGTTATAACTATAACTTGTAAATATGTTTTTGATTTTTTCTTCTATTTCTTGTTTTATACAGGCTTCTTCCCATAGATAATCTTTAACGCCTTCTGGTATATGTAAAAGATAATTTTTCATTTTTCTACCTCGCTTTACTATAATAAAGTGATAATGTAATAAACAAATTATAACTAACTGCAACCACAAAATCAAGATTATTTCATAATTTTCTAAATTATAATGATTGTAACTTATATTTTTTAGTTGACACAATAGAGTTAAATCTACTTTCTAGGCATATCCTATAGCTTATGTACATATTATTTGATAAAATAAGTGTATCTAGAAGGAGGGACTTACATGACGATTATTAGACCTGAAACGAAAGCTGATTATGAAGCAATCTATACTGTTCATCAATCCGCTTTTCAAAGAGATATTGAAGCACAGCTTGTAGAAAGACTTCGCAAAACAAATTACTACCACCAAGAGCTTTCATTAGTAGCAGTAGAAGATGAAGAGATTGTAGGCCACCTATTATTTACGCGAGTTGTGATTAAAGATGGCACTAAAACTTATCCTGCCTTGGCGCTCGCACCAGTGGGCATTAAATCAGATTACCAAAGAAAAAAAATAGGTACTCTATTAGTGGAAGAAAGCCTAAAAAAAGCAAAATATTTAGGACATAAACTTATCATCGTATTAGGTGATCCTAAATTCTACTCTCGCTTTGGATTTGAGAGGGCTTCAAAATTTGACATTACACCACCAATAGGATTCCCTGAAGAAGCTTTCCTTGTGGCAAAATTATGTCCTGAAGACATAGATATTAAAGGACAAGTAATGTATCCTATTCAATTTAATATGACTATACCAAAGAAATAAATGTATGCCCTATGGCATACATTATCAATACTTATAAATAAGTGGTACAAGGAAAATATATAACCTTGTACCACTTATTTTATATGATCTTATATCATTTTATAAGATTGTATATAATCTTATATCACCTTATACAACCTTATATGTTCTTGTATAATCTTACTGACCTGCTCCGGTACCACCGCTAGCCGCAGCACCGCCACCTGTTCCTGTGCTTTCTGCATTACCGCTGTTTTCTGGGTTATTTGGGCTACCATCTCCACCATTGTCATAAGTTGGAGCATTCTCACCTGTTGTCCCTGTACCTGCTTGTTTTTCTTTATTTGCTTCACCTACTGTACCTTTATCATCTGTTGTTGTAGTAGGATCACCATTGCCATAGTTATTGGCACTTACTTCATCATTAAAGTATTGTTTAAAACCTTGATCTGCCATAGCTATAAATTCTTCAGATGTTTGAGTTGCTCCTGTTACAATATCAACAGCCATAGGATTTTGAACAGCAATTAAGTTTTGGCGAAGAGCTTCCATAGCTTCTTTACCACTTACACCTGTCTTTTCCTTCATACTTGAGTTATACTCATCATCATCTGATTTTTTGGCACCTGCATCGTCTACATAGTCAAAGTATACTTCTGTTAAAGTATCTCCTGAAAATGTAAGTCGCATATGTGGGAACCAACCATATTGATCTGACTCTCCTTCAAGTTCTACAACTTGACCATCTTGGGCATTTTGTACTTTTTCTTCATCTTTTGAACCACAACCTGTAAGCATCACAGATAAGCTCATTCCAACTAGCATGAGCATCATCATAAATTTCTTCATTTTTGTAGCCTCCTTTGAAAAGTAAATTAAAATAAGTAAGTTCTATAAAGCCTATTGTTCCACAAAAAGACCACATTATGCATATTTTGGTAAACCATTTCAATTTATTTGTATTTAAAAAGCCACCACCACTGTACCCCCGTAAAGTGATGATGGCAAAACCCTATTATTATTTATCCCTTTATTCTTTTTTATCTATTCTCTAAAAGCATCTCTAAGTTCTTGTAAGTTTTTAAATCCGTATTTGTTCATATATGCTATAAACTCATTTTTAATATCTACTGGTGCTGTTGGATTAATAAGTGCTGCTGTTCCAATAGATACTGCATCTGCCCCTGCTAATATAAACTCTGCTACATCTTCCCCTGTCATAATGCCACCAAGTCCTATAATTGGTACATTAACAGCTCGTCTTACTTGATAAACCATACGTACAGCTACTGGTTTAATAGCTGGTCCAGAAAAGCCCCCCATTTTATTGGCTACTACTGGACGCATACGATGTACATCTATTTTCATACCAAGTAATGTATTAATAAGAGAAATGGCATCTGCACCTTCCGCTTCTACAGCTTTTGCAATTTCTGTAATATCTGTTACATTTGGAGAAAGTTTAATGATAAGAGGTTTTTTAGATACACGTTTCACTTCCCTTACTACACTAGCTGCTGCGTCACATTGAACCCCAAAGCCAATGCCGCCTTTTTTCACGTTTGGACAAGAAATATTTACTTCTAGTGCATCTACATCTGTTTCACTTAATCTTTCTACTACATCACAGTAATCTTCAATACTACGTCCTGCTACATTGGCAATTACCTTTGTACCAAATTGTTTAGCATAAGGAAGTTCGTGTTCTATAAAGTAGTCTACCCCTGGATTTTGAAGACCTACTGCATTAATCATACCCCCGTATGTCTCTGCAATACGAGGTGTTGGGTTCCCTTCCCATGGGATACTAGCAACACCTTTTGTAATCATAGCTCCTAGTTCACTTAAATCGTAAAACTCCCCGCTTTCGTGAGGTGAAAATGTACCTGAAGCTGTTGTAATTGGATTATCTAATACAAGACCTCCACCAAGGTTTACGCTTAAATCTAATTTGCTCATTACCATACTACCTCGCTTCCTAAAAAGACAGGTCCGTCTTTACAAACTTTCTTTTGAATATAACCTACTTCATGAGCAGCTTTTGTTTTGCATACACAGCCTACGCATGCACCATATCCACATCCCATACGTTCCTCTAGAGAAACTTGTACAGGTCTTTCTTTACTTTCACACCAACTAGCAAGTGCTCTAAGCATTGGTTTTGGTCCACAACTATAGTAATAATCTCCAAGGATACCTTCAGCTTCCATAAGCTCTACTACGTTTCCTTTAAATCCATATGCACCACTGTCTGTTGCTACATATACTTTTACACCAAGTTCTTCTAAACGTTCTACTAGAAATGGTGCTTCTCTAAACCCAATAACTGCTATCTTTTCTCCTTCTAAATGCTTAGCAAGTTCTACAAGTGGTGGCACCCCTATGCCTCCACCTACTAGAACATGTACCTTTGCTTTAGCTGGTGTATAACCATTTCCAAGGGCTGTTGTAAGCTTAATGTCATCTCCAACATTGTAGCTTGAAAACTCCTGTGTTCCTTTACCTACTACACCGTATACAAGAGTTAAAGTATCTTCTCCAATTTCACAGATACTTATAGGTCTTGGAAGAAGCATACTTTCTGATTTTGTATAGAGATTTACAAATTGGCCAGGAGCTGCACTCTTTGCAGCTTCCTGTTGTAAAATAACCATTTTGTACACATCTTTTTGGATTTCTTCATTTGATAAAACTTTTCCAAGTACAACCTTTTTACTCATCTCTTTTATCCCCCATATTGAAGATACCTGTTTGCTCGATTGTTAAGTCTCTTGCTGCAATATCTGCCATAGCGCGTAGTGTATCGAGTGATGTAACTACTTGTACAGAAGCTTCTATAGCTTGGCGACGAATCTTAAATCCATCACGTGTTGCATCATTCCCTTTAGTTGGCGTGTTTACTACTAAGTCGATTTCACCGCTTCTAATAAGGTTGATGATTTCATCTTTACCTTCTGAAAGTTTAGCTACTTCTCTAACTTCAATATTGTTTTCTCTAAGTTTTTTAGCTGTACCTTCTGTTGCGATGAAGTTATAGCCAAGTTCGTTAAAGCGTTTTGCAATAGTTACAAACTCGTCTTGATCGTATTTTTGAATGGTAGCAAAGATTGTACCCTGTTTATTTGGTAGTTTCTTACCTGCTGCAATAAATCCTTTGTAAAGAGCTTCTTCAATAGTACTTCCAATACCTAGTACTTCACCTGTTGATTTCATTTCTGGTCCAAGGCTTACTTCTACTCTTGGAAGCTTCTCTGTTGAGAATACTGGTACTTTTACTGCATAGAAGTTTTCTGGCTCTGGATAAAGGTCTGTACCATATCCTAAGTCTGTTAATTTATCTCCTAACATACAGCGTGTTGCAAGGTCGATAATTGGTACACCTGTAACTTTTGAGATATATGGTACTGTACGACTTGAACGTGGGTTAACTTCGATGATGTAAAGGTCATTTTTGTATTCAATGTACTGAATGTTGATCATACCAAGTACTTCAAGCTCTCTCGCAAGTAAGCGTGTACATGTAATAATCTTTTCTTTAATCTCTTCACAGATGTTTACACTTGGATAGAGTGTTGTACTATCTCCTGAGTGAATACCTGCTCTTTCTAAGTGTTCCATAATACCTGGGATTAAAATGTTTTCTCCGTCGCAGATAGCATCTACTTCGATTTCACGTCCCATTAAGTATCTATCAATAAGTACTGGATTTTCTGGGTCACGATCAAAGGCATTTACTAGGTATTTTGAAAGTTGAGCTTCTTCATAAGTAATTTCCATACCTTGACCACCAAGTACGTATGATGGACGTACAAGTACTGGATATTCAAGTTCTCTAGCTACTTGTAAACCTTCTTCTACTGACCAGATAGCTTTTCCTTTTGGACGTTTGATATGAAGTTTTTCTAACACTTCATCAAATTTCTCACGGTCTTCAGCAGCGTCTACTTGTTTTGGTTGTGTACCAAGTACTGGAATACCCATTTTGTCACAGAACTTAGCAAGTTTAATAGCTGTTTGACCACCGAACTGAAGGATAACACCCATTGGTTTTTCTTTCATAATGATGTGGTATACATCTTCATCTGTAAGTGGTTCAAAGTAAAGTTTATCTGAAGTATTAAAGTCTGTACTTACTGTTTCAGGGTTGTTATTTACAATGATTGTTTCGATTCCGCGACGTTTAAGAGCTTGAACAGCATGTACTGAACAGTAGTCAAACTCAATCCCTTGACCGATACGGATTGGACCTGAACCCATAACCATAACTTTTTCACGATCTGATACAACAACTTCATCGATTTCATCATATGTTGAGTAGTAGTATGGTGACTCAGCTTCAAACTCTCCACCACATGTATCTACCATCTTGTAGACTGGCATGATATTCCATTTCATACGAAGTTCACGAATATCATCTTCTGTTACACCGATAAATTCTGCAATTGCTTTATCTGCAAAGCCACGACGTTTAAGTTTACGAAGGTATTTTGGTGTTAAGTCTTCGTATTCCATTTCTTTTAATTTCTCTTCTTGATCTACAATCCATTTGAAACGTTTTACGAAGAAGATGTCCATACCTGTAATCTTACATACTTGTTCTTCTCTATAGTGCATACGAAGCATAGCAGCAAGAGCAAAGATTCTTTCATCATCTGCTGTAATAACACGCTCTTTAAGCTCATCTAGTGTACATGCTTCAAGTTTTTTATGTTCAAAGCTAAATTGACCGATTTCAAGTGAGCGAAGTCCTTTAAGGAAAGCACTTTCAAAGTTGTTTCCGATAGCCATAATCTCACCTGTTGCCATCATCTTTGTACCAAGTGTACGTTTTGCTGTATAGAACTTGTCAAATGGCCATTTTGGAATTTTAACTACGCAGTAGTCAAGTGTTGGCTCGAAGCAAGCGTAAGTTTTACCTGTTACTGCATTTTTGATTTCATCAAGTCCGTATCCAAGTGCAATCTTAGCTGATACTCTTGCGATTGGATAACCTGTAGCTTTTGAAGCAAGTGCTGAAGAACGGCTTACACGAGGATTGATCTCAATGATTGCATATTCAAAACTATCTGGGTGAAGTGCAATTTGTACGTTACAACCTCCACGAATATCGCAAGCTGAGATAATGTCAAGTGAAGCACGACGAAGCATTTGGTATTCTCTATCTGAAAGTGTTTGAGATGGTGCAACTACTATACTATCTCCTGTATGGATTCCAACTGGGTCAATGTTTTCCATATTACATACTGTAATGGTTGTACCATACTGGTCACGCATTACCTCGTATTCAATCTCTTTCCAACCTTTAATACACTTTTCAATAAGTACTTGGTTTACACGTGATAAGTGAATACCACTTGCTGCGATTTCACGAAGTTCACTTTCTGTTTCTACGATACCACCACCAGTACCACCTAGTGTATAAGCTGGTCTAACAACTACTGGGTAGCCAATCTTCTTAGCAAATGCCACTGCATCTTCTACTGTTTCAACAATTTCACTTTCAATAACAGGCTGATTAATGCGATCCATTAAGTTCCTAAAGAGCTCACGGTCTTCTCCCTCTTTAATCGCAGAGATTTGTGTACCGATTACGCGTACATTGTATTTGTCTAAAATCCCTTTATCATGAAGTTCTACTGCAAGGTTTAAACCTGTTTGACCACCTACACCTGCAAGAAGGCTATCTGGTCTTTCTTTTGCAATGATTTTTTCAAGCATTTCTACATTTAGTGGCTCTATGTAAATTTTATCTGCAATTTCTCTGTCCGTCATAATTGTAGCTGGGTTAGAGTTTACAAGGACAACTTCAATACCTTCTTCACGAATCGCTTGACAAGCTTGTGTTCCTGAATAGTCAAACTCTGCTGCTTGCCCGATTACGATTGGGCCTGATCCGATTACTAATACTTTTTTAATACTTAAGTCTCTTGGCATTATAGTTTTCCTCCTTGCATTACTTTAATAAATTCGTCAAATATATGTGCTGTATCTGTTGGTCCTGGACATGCTTCAGGATGGAATTGAACACTGTATATATCTAAATCTTTAAAGTACATACCTTCTACTGTGTTGTCATTTAAGTTTGTATGTGTCACTACTGCACCTTCTGGAAGTGTGCTTACATAGTAGTTATGATTTTGTGATGTAATGTATACACGGTTTGATACATGATCTTTTACTGGGTGGTTACAGCCATGGTGACCGAATTTAAGCTTAGATGTATCTCCACCTAATGCTAGTGATAAAAGTTGGTGTCCAAGACAGATTGCTGTAATTGGTTTTTTACCTACAAGTTCTTTTACCATATTTACAACAGTTGGTACATCTTTTGGATCGGCTGGTCCATTTGATAAGAAGACACCATCTGGATTTACACCGAGTACTTCTTCCGCTGTAGCATTGTATGGGAATACTGTAAGCTTACAACCTCTTTGACTAAATGAGCGTACGATATTTTGTTTCATACCACAGTCAATCATAGCTACATGTATGCCTTCACCATCTACTGTGTAAACTTCTTTTGTTGTTACTTCTGGTACAGCATTTTGATTATTGAAGCTCTCAATTTTAAGTTTGATTTGACTTGGAGTAAGTTCTCTTACTGCAATGATGGCACGCATTGTTCCATGGTTTCTAAGTACTTTTGTAAGTGCTCTTGTATCAATGCCTTCAAGACCAATAATTTTTTGTTCTTTTAAATAACCATCTAGTGTAAGTTCACATCTAAAGTTATTTGGAAAATCACATTTTTCTCTTACAATGAAAGCACGTACATGTGCTTTTTGTGATTCCATATCTTGAAGGTTTACCCCGTAGTTTCCTACAAGTGGGTAAGTCATAACAACCATTTGACCATAGTATGATGGGTCTGTAAGAATTTCTTGATATCCTGTCATTCCTGTATTGAATACTACTTCACCAATTGTTTCTTTAAGGTATCCGAAGGCTTTTCCTTCGAATACCATTCCATTTTCTAGTATTAATTGTGCTTTCATCTTAAGCCATCACTCCTTGTAAGTCGTTTCTCATTGCAATTACAGCTTTTCTAGAAGCTTTTGCAAAGTCTTTTTCGTCTACTTCTTTATCATTTTGGTAAGCTGCTATAATGCCTCTTGAAGAGTTTACAATACTTCCTAAACCATCTTGGTCAAAGAACCCTTTAAGATTCTCAGCTGTTCCACCTTGTGCACCATAACCTGGTACAAGGAAGAATGTATGTGGCATACGCGCACGAAGCTCAGCCCCTTGCTCTTTATGTGTAGCACCAACTACTGCGCCTACACGGCTATAGCCCATAGTACCCATACTAAGTTCTCCCCATTTACTTACAAGGTCAGCAGTTTTATCATAAACTGGCATTCCATCTACGATTAAATCTTGGATTTCACTACTACTTGGGTTACTTGTTTTTACAAGGATAAATAATCCTTTATCTTGTTTGTTACATGCATTAATGAATGGTTCGATACCGTCATAACCCATGTAAGGATTAAGTGTTACTGCATCTTCTTGCCATAAGTCAAAGTGTTCACCTTCTACTTCAACACCTGCAATATGTCCTGCGTAAGCTGCTGCTGTAGATGCAATATCACCTCTTTTAATATCTCCGATTACGATTAAGCCTTTGCTTTTTGCATATTCACAAGTTTCCATATAAGCACGAAGTCCTTCTAGCCCATATTGTTCATACATAGCAATTTGAGGTTTTACAGATGGGATAAGGTCATATACTTCGTCAATAATCATTTTGTTAAACTTAATAAACATTTCAGCTACTGCTTTTGGAGTTTTTCCAAAACGCTCTAACATCTCTTGTTTAATGAAGTTTGGAATCATACTATATGTTGGATCAAGTCCTACTACTGTTGGGTTTTCTACTAATTTAATTTTGGTGATTAATTTATCGATCATGGTTTATCTCCTTTTATTTACTGGAATTTTTATTTATTTTTCGAATACGATCTTGCCATCTACAAGAGTCATTTGTACATCGCCGTATACTTCCATACCATCAAATGGCGTATTCTTACCTTTTGAAACAAATGTTTCTTTATTAATGGTATATGGTGTATCTACTTCTATGATTGTAATGTCTGCTGGTGCACCTACTTCTATACGTCCAGCTGGGCTATTAATAATTTTTGCTGGGTTATAACTCATCTTTTCTAAGAGTTCTTGTATTGTAAGAATACCTGTTTTTACAAGGTATGTATAACTAAGAGCAAAACTTGTTTCTAGTCCTACTATACCAAATGGTGCTTTTTCAAATTCTACATTTTTTTCGTCATAGTGATGTGGTGCATGGTCTGTAGCAATAACATCAATAATTCCTGATTTAAGTGCCATTTTCATAGCTTCTACATCTTCACTTGTACGAAGTGGAGGACTCATTTTCTTGTTTGTATCATAATCACCTAAAATGCTGTCATCTAATATAAAGTAGTGAGGTGCGGTTTCTGCTGTTAAGTTTTTCATTCCCCATACTTTTTTACCCATTTCAATCAGGTCAATGCTGCCTTTTGTACTCATATGTGAAAGATGAAGGTGTGCCCCTGTTGTACGTGCAAGTATGATATCACGGGCTACAATAACTTCTTCTGCGTCACGTCCAATGCCCTTAATCCCAAAGATTTGTGCATTTATTCCTGCATTCATAGCACCTCCAGATAAGGCGCGGTCTTCTGTATGAGAGAAGATTGGAAGATTAAAAGGTTTAGCATAGCTCATTCCCTTTTTCATAAGACCTGCATCTGCTACTGTCTTACCATCTTCACTAATGGCACAGATGCCATGTTCTTTCATCTTGCCAATGTTTGAAAGTTCTTCACCTTCTAATCCTTTTGTAATGGAACCTACTGGAAGTACCTTTACACCATTTGCTCGTCTTGCCATTGTGTTGATGTATTCAACAACACATTCATTATCTATAACTGGATTTGTGTTTGGCATACAGCACATAGTTGTTACGCCACCTTTTGCTGCTGCCTTACATCCTGACTCAATAGTTTCTTTATGTTCAAAGCCTGGTTCTCTTAAGTGAACATGAAGGTCGATAAGTCCTGGTACTACTAATTTACCACTTGCATCAATGATTTTTACATCTTGCTCTTCTAATACTTTCTCATCTATCTGCCCGATGGCACCAATGACACCATCTTCAATGAGTACATCTGTTATTTCTTCCATTTTAGTACTAGGGTTAACAACTAATCCGCCTCTTATAATTGTTTTCATACTTATCTTCCTCTCCTTTCATTAAGTAGGGCTAAAATCGCCATACGTACAGCTACACCATTTTGTACTTGTTCATCTATTACACTTACACCACTATCAATAAGTTCTGGCATAAGTTCTACCCCACGATTTACTGGTGCTGGATGCATTAAGATAGCATCTTGCTGAGCTAGGCTAAAGAGTTCTTCATCTAATCCGTATATTTGGCTATATTCACGAATATTAGGGAAGAGACCGCCTTTTTGTCTTTCTAATTGAATACGAAGGCCCATCACTACATCAGCATTTTTTACTGCACCTTTAATGTCATGTGTTACTCTAGCCCCTAGAGCTTCCATAGTGCTAGATGCTAGTGTGCCACAGCCTGCAAGTGTTACATTTGCTCCTAACTTCTTTAGTCCAAAAACGTTTGATCTTGCTACACGACTATGGGCAATGTCTCCTACTATTGTTACATTTAAATCTTTAAAACTTCCTTTTTTGTCAAGCATTGTGTAAAAGTCTAAAAGTGCTTGTGTCGGGTGTTCGTTTGCACCATCTCCTGCATTAATAACAGAAGCTTTTACGTTTTTACTTAGTAAATGGCTTGCTCCACTTAAACTATGGCGCATAACCATAAAGTCGATTCCCATTTGATCAAGGGTTACCCCTGTATCTACTAAAGTTTCGCCTTTTTGAACACTACTTGTAGCTATACCTAAATCAGTTACCATTGCTCCTTGATAAAGGCCAGCCATATTAAAGGATACTTTTGTTCTTGTGCTGTTTTCATAGAATAAAGTAATCATGCTACGCCCTTTTAATGTATCTTCTCTCAGCTCACTGTTTACAATCTTCTTCTTCATCTCGCCTGCAAGTTCTAAGATACTCATGATTTCACTTACTTCTAAATCTCTAATTCCAAGCAAATCTTTACTTTTTAACATTTTGTATCCTCCTCTATGTCTTAAAAAATAAAAAGGCAATAAAAAGACCTAAGTCTTTTCATTGCCTTTAAGCTTCAAAAAAGTAATTGGGAAATGAGACTACACAACTACTTAATAAAATCTCATTAAATTAAATAGTTATCTAATCTTTCCTTACTATTCTATTATTAAATTGTCTAGAATTTCTCCATATTAAATCTAGTTGGTTTACACCAAACTGGTTAAATTGTTTTCTCATTTTTCTTCTCCTTTTTGACCTCACAGGATCAAGCTTAAAGGCTTATTTAGTTTTTATTTGATTAATTTTGTTTATTTACTGTTATTTATACTACCATATAGTTTTATATGTGTCAATCTTATTTTTACTTAATATAATTTAAAAGCTGTGATGCTCTTGAAATAACAGCATAGGCACCATTTGCCTTTAGTTCTTCCTCACCTCTAAAGCCCCAAGCTACTCCTATACCTGGCACATTAGCATGATGTGCTGTTTCCATATCTACATCTGAATCTCCTACATAAAGCACTTCTTCTACTTTTATATCATGTGTAGCCATAATTTCATATATTACGCTAGGGTCTGGTTTATGGGGCCTTCCATCTTGTTGCCCTTCTACTTGTACAAATAAATTCTTAGGAAAACAAGCTTCTACAACACGTATAGCTTGCTTATGAGGTTTATTTGTAGCTACTGCAAGTAAAATACCTTGTTCTTTTAACTTTACTAATGTGTCTATAATTTCTTCATAAGGCTTTGTAAAATCCGTTAAATGCCCATTATAATATGTAACAAAATCTTCCTTCATCTTTGCTATAAGTTCTTCATTACGTGCTGCCTCGGGTAGGGCACGCTCTATCAGTTTATACACCCCGTTTCCTACAAAAGTTCTGTAGGCATCTATAGGATGTGTATCATATCCGTATCGTTCAAGTATTACATTTGTACTCACTGCTAAATCTTCTAAAGTATCTACTAGCGTACCATCTAAGTCAAAGATAACCATTTTTGTTGTAAACATGTCGCTAAGCCCTCCTAGTAGTTCTTGTATTTTTATCTCTTCAACAAAGGATAAACTTTCTATGCATTATAACATATTTCTCTTATTTTTTCAGTTGGCTAGTATGGACCCTTATGTAGCCTAGTCAATAATCCACTAAACTTTTTTCATATTATTAGTAAATATAATTAATCCTTTAGTAAATATAGTACAAAAACTAGTCAATATTTTCTATATTATAGTTTTAAATTTATATTAAAATATAACTTATATAGAATTATTAATAAATTCTATCCATCTAATATGATTCTAGGGGGAATAAATCTTATGAAAAAGAAATTAATAAGTGCTTTAATGTGTATGTCAGTAGCTGCTGGCCTTTTTACTGGTTGTAGCCAAGCTCCAGCTACACCTGATACATCTACACCTAAAGAAGAAGCTCCAGCTAAAGAAGAGTCTACACCAGCACCAAGTACAGATGGTGACAAAAAACTAGTTTACTGGTCAATGTGGGAAGCTACTGAAGCTCAAGGCCAATCTATCCAAGCTGCTATCGATCAATATGAAAAAGATACAGGTATTGATGTAGATGTACAATTCAAAGGACGTACAGGTATTCGTGAAGGCTTACAAGCTGCACTTGATGCGGGTACTGCTATAGACTTATTTGATGAAGATATTGACCGTGTTAACTCTACTTGGGGTAAATACTTATTAGATCTTGAATCTTTTGCTGCTGATACAAAATATGAAGAAACTGCTGTTCCTGGTCTTATTTCAGCTTGTCGTGAAGTAGGTGGTGGTACATTAAAATCTATTCCTTACCAACCTAACCTTTTTGCTTTCTTCTATAATAAAGATTTATTTGACCAAGCAGGCATTACAAGTGTACCTAAAACTTGGGATGAGTTTTTAGCAACTTGTGAAAAACTTAAAGCTGCTGGTATTACACCTATTACTGGTGATGATGCTTATATTACAAGTATGGCAGGTTACCATTTAGCACGTTTACTCGGTGAAGAACGTGTTGTTCAAGTTGTAAATGAAGGTCTTTGGGCTGAAGAACCTGCTGTTCTTGAAATGGCTAAAGTATATGAAGATCTTGCAGCTAAAGGTTACTTCTCTGAATACATTGCATCTAACGTATGGCCAGCTGGCCAAAATACAGAGCTTGCTCTAGGTACTGCAGCTATGTACTTAAATGGTTCTTGGTTACCAAACGAAGTACTTGGTACAACAGGTCCAGACTTTAAATGGGGTTGCTTTAGCTATCCAGCTGTACCAAATGGCAAAACTGGTATAGAAGCTGCTAACTTTGGTGCTCAAGTATTTGCAATCAACAAAGATTCTAAAGTAGCTAAAGAAGCTTTTGATCTTATTACTTATATTACAAAAGGTACTTTTGATGCTGAGCTTTCTAAAAACTCTACTGGTATCCCAGCAGATACTACAAATACAGAATGGCCTGCATTACTTGCTGATGTAAAACCTGTTCTTGATAGCTTATCAACACGTTATACATGGGCAGCAGGTATAGAATCAAATAGCAATATCACACCTGTTCTTAAAGAAAACTTCCTTAAATTATGTGGTGGTCAACTTACTGCTGAGCAATTTGTAGAAAACATGGAAAAAGCAAGTAAATAATACAAGGGATAGTCAGCAACTATCTTATTTCACAAGAGGTGGGGTATTTTCTGTAATGCCTCATCTCTTTTTTATATTAATAATCTGGGAGGATTCAATGTGAAAAAAAATACACCGATGATTATCACCTTTTTATCACCAGTTGTAATTATATTTACTCTAATTTATCTTTATCCTATTTGTCGAACTGTTCTTATGAGCTTTTTTAAGATTGAAGGGGTAACTGATAGCATGGGAGACTGGCAATTTATAGGTCTTAATAATTATATGGAACTTCTTAACACCGCTCTATTTAGAACCTCTATGTGGAATTTATTTCGCATATGGCTTTTTGGCGGCCTCATTGTCATGTCTTTAGCCTTACTATTTGCTGTTATTCTAACAAGTGGTATCCGCTTTAAAAGTTTCTTTCGTGCAGCCATTTATCTACCTAACGTAGTAAGTGCTGTAGCTCTTGCTACTATGTGGCTTCAATATGTTTATAGCCCTAAATTTGGCTTATTAAAATCAGTTTTTTCTAGTTTAGGTTTAAAAAATTTAGCAATGATTCAGTGGACTTCTACTGAATATAAATTCTTAGCTTTATTAATTGCATATTGTTTTGGTATGGTAGGCTACCATATGCTCATCTTTGCTAGTGGTATTGAGCGTATAAGCCCAGATTACTACGAAGCAGCTACTATTGACGGTGCCAATAAAGCAAATCAATTCCGTCATATTACTTTTCCTCTTTTAAGAGGGGTGATTAAAACTAATATAACTATGTGGTCTGTTACTTCTGTTGCATTTTTCGTATGGTCTCAGCTCTTTTCAACTGTTACAGCTGATACTCAGACTATTACACCTATGGTGTATATGTATATGCAAGTATTTGGTGCAGGTAATGCAGTTACAGAGCGTAATGCTGGACTCGGAGCAACAGTAGGTGTAGTTTTATGTGTATGTGTAGTTGCTATCTTCCTTCTTACTAATAAGCTTATTAAAAAAGACGATTTTGAATTTTAAGGGGGAAAATACGATGACAAATACAAAACAATATAAAGAAAAAATAAATTGGAAAAACGAATTACGCCTTGCACCTGGTTATCTTATTTTAACACTTTGGGTTGTTTTTACCTTTGTACTTCTTGGTTGGGTACTAGCTGCTAGTTTTTCTACTACAAAAGATATTTTTACCGGAAATGCACTGAAGTTTCCTACAGGTCTTCACTTTGAAAACTATGTAAAAGCTTGGACTACATCTAATGTTTCCGTTTTCTTTTTTAATTCACTTATTTATTCACTTATTTCTTGTACAGCTTTAATCATGATCTGTGCACCAGCAGCTTATGTACTATCTAGATTTGAATTTATCTCCAATAAGTTTATTCAAACAAGTTTGGTTTCTGCTATGGGTGTTCCTGCTATTATGATTATTCTTCCGTTGTTTACAATTATTGCAAGACTTGATATTTTAAATAATACATTAGCCAATAGAGCCATCTTAATCTTCCTTTATATAGGTATTAATGTGCCTTATACAACTATTTTCCTTCTTACCTTCTTTAGCAATATTTCTCGTTCCTTTGAAGAAGCTGCTGCTATTGATGGTTGTACACCTATTAAAACTTTTTGGCAGATTATGCTTCCCATGGCTCAACCTGGTATTATTACTGTAACTATCTTCAACTTCATTAATATTTGGAATGAGTATTTTATCTCTCTTATTTTTGCCAATTCAGATTCTTTACGCCCTGTTGCTGTGGGACTTTTCTCCATGATTAGTTCTATGAAATATACAGGTGACTGGGCTGGTATGTTTGCAGCTGTTACCATTGTATTTTTACCAACCTTTATCATCTATATTTTCTTATCCGAAAAGATTATAGCAGGTGTAACAGGTGGCGGTGTAAAAGGTTAATAAAACTAAAGGGATGTTGCGACATGCAACATCCCTTTTAAAATTCAAATTTTACTGGTCTTAAAAATAAATCTACTAATACTTGTGATGTTTCCTTATGCTCAAAAAGTATAGCATATAAAGCATTACAAATAGGTAGTTCTACATCATATACTTTAGACAAGTGATGTAGGGCCTCTACTGTAGCCACACCTTCAGCTAACTTGGTAAAAGGAATACCTTTCACATAGTCTTCTCCAAAACGTCTATTGTTACTATGCTCAGAAAATAAAGTGGCTTCATAATCTCCAAGGTGACTTAAACCATAAATAGTTAAATCATTTCCACCCATTGCACGAATAATACGTGATAATTCTCTTGTTCCTCTAGCCATAAGTGCACCTTTTAAACTACTATAGCCTGCACCATCTAACATACCAGCTGCAATACCCATAACGTTTTTCGTAGCAGCTCCAATTTCATTACCTATTAAATCTTGTCCATAATAAAAACGAATCAAATCGCTATTAAATGTTTCTACTGCTTTTTTGGTAACAGAAATTTCATCACTACCTATTACCATACAGTTTGGAATCCCTCTTGTAAAATCTTGTACATGTCCAGGACCAAGCCATACGCCTACATGAATACCCGCTCCCATTTCTTCTTTAAAAACTTGTGTTAAGCGTTTACCTGTATTTGCTTCTAGTCCTTTCATACATAGTAAAAATATTTTATCTTCTAAATCAGGTAACTTGGCAACTGATTTTAAAAAGTTACGTAACTGTTGAGCACTAATAGAAATAATAATGATTTCACTTTTATGAATGGCCTCTTCTAAATTATCTGTTAGTGCCACACTTTCAGGTAGCGTTAAATATTCATTTTTACGCTGTTCTTTTAAAGCTATTAGGTTTTTAGAGCCTTCTCGTCCCCATAATGTAACTTCATGACCTATATGATTGGCATACCAAGCTAAAAAAGTTCCCCAGCGTCCACATCCTAATACTGAAACATTCATCTGATGGCCTCCTTTTTACTTTATTATTTACTTAATTACTTATTTTATATTATACCTCTATTTAAAAAGACTTTTAAATAATAAGCATAAAAATTTCAAAAATCCAGTGAGCTGCTATTCCTGAACAAATACCACCTATTGTATGAGCCAAAATAGCTTTCCCTGTAAGCTCACGACATTTTAAACTATCCATCATAGCTGTATGGGTACTTAAATAACCACTCCAGCACATACACATGGCAGTAAACACAGCAATATCATTTGCATTTGCTAGCCCTTCTTTAACTAGGTTTGGTACAAGACCAATGGCAGCACCTGCTGCACCTAATGATGTAATAGGTACAGCTATAGCTTCTGGTGAAGAAAAACCAAATAAAGGTTGTAAAATAAAGTTAAGCTTTTCTCCTAATAATGGCAACAGACCTACGCCTTCATAAGCTGCTCCTGTGTAAACACCTGCCTCTGATGGTCCATTTGTCAGTATAAGTACAAATGTACAGATAATAAGTACACCAGGAATAATAGCCATTCCCATACCTACACTTGAATGTCCCCCTTCTAAAAGAGCATTCATAAATCGCTCTCCTACAGTTCCTTTTCGTACTTGTCTATAGTGAATAAGATCTACACTTTCATCAATCTCTTCTTCACACCAAGCTTCTACACCATAATGCTTCTTTGTATAATGCATCATAATCTTTGTACTAATAATACTTCCTATAATAGCACCTATATTCCCGATAACAACTGCTAAACCAAGTTGCTCTCCAACACCTTGCACACCTATCATAAATACTGTAATCATAAGACCCATACCAAAAGCTGTCCCTAGATTTGTAAGTGCTGGAAGCTGATACTTCTTAAAGTATTGTCTAAAACGTTTATCATCACATAAAGTTAAAATTGCTGGATTATCCGAAAAATAGGTTGTAAGTATACTGATAATACTAGCACCAGGTAGATCATATAAGGGCTTCATCAGTCTTGAAAGAAATCTATTAATAATAGCTAGTCCACCAAATTCTGTTAGTATACCTGAAAAAGCACCTGCTATAACAGCAATAGCCATAATATAAAAAACTGTCCCCATTAAAAGGTCATAAGAGGTGTTTAATAAAGTATTAAACATATTGGCTACACCCATTTTTCTAATAAGTAAAAACAAACCTCCGAAAGTAAAAAGAAGGCATAAAATGCCCTCCAAACTTACGGACTTTTTAAGTGTATAGTTCACCTCTTTTGTATTGTCATCTTGCTTCATCTATATTGTCTCCTTTTAAATATTCACCTTTAGGCTATTTCCATATATTCATATACTTAGATTTATCTACACCTGCTTCTTCAAAGGTACCCATTCCAAGTAAAGTATATTTTGCCATCTCTATTAAGTTGAATAAAATTGGACAACCACTACCTTCACCTAAACGCATATCTAAATCAAAGTGAGCCTCAAGTCCTATTGCTTCAAGTAAACACTTCATCCCTACTTCTTTTGAAAGGTGAGAAGCCACCATATAGTCTTTTACACTAGGGCAAAGTTTATAGGCTATTAAAGCTGCTGCAGCTGAGATAAATCCATCTATTATAACTAACTTTTTATTTGCTGCTGCACCTAAATAAACACCTACTAAGCCTGCTAGATCTAGACCACCTACTTTAGCAAGTACATCAACAGGATCCTTAGCATCTGGTTTATGTAATTGGAAAGCTTTCTTAATAGCATTAATTTTATTGTTAAATACGGTATCTTTAGCACCTGCACCTTTTCCTGTTACTTCTTCTACACCAAGGCCTAAAATTGCAGCAGTAACAGCTGCTGATGTAGTTGTATTACCAATTCCCATCTCACCTGTACCAAAGATATGGTATCCAGCTTCTACAAGCTTTTCACACTCTTCTATACCAACAAGGATACCTTCTAAAGCTTCTTCATAAGTCATACTTGGTGCTATAGTCATATCTTTTGTTCCATACGCTACTTTACGGTTGTGTATAAGAGGATGTGTAAAATCAGCTTTTACACCGATATCTACAATATGTATATCAGCTTGTGCAAATTCACTTAGCTTATTCACACCTGTAATCCCTCTAGTAAAATTATAAGTTACTGTAGCTGTAACCTCTTGAGGACAACTACTTACCCCTTGGTCACACACACCATTATCACTACACATAATAACTGTCACACATGGCTTCGTTTGTATGTTCATGGTTTCTTGTACACCAGCAAGCTTAATCATTAACTGCTCTAGTTTACCTAGTGAACCTACTGGCTTTGTTAACCCATCAAGGTATTTTTCCATTTGATTTTGTGTTTCTTTATGAATAGGCTTAATGCCCTCTATATATACTTCTAATTCTTTTTTTGTCCATACTTTTTCAGTATTTATGCTCATCCAATCAGCCCTTTACTTATAATGATTAAATAGGTTAATATAGTCCATTCAACTATTTGCTGGGTTGCTCCTAAGCAATCTCCATTTAAACCTTCTAGCTTATTTGTAAATTTCCTATTCAGTAAGATTACTGTACCAAATACTAGCCCTAGCCCTAACAGCATCTTTTCCCAGTGTATTATACTTACACCAACACCCATGAAAAGCAGAAGATTAACGAAAAGTCCTGGTCTACTAATGTTCTCTATCCATAATGAACCAAGACCCTTACTTATATTTTTACCAATAGCACATATAATGCATACACCTAGTTTAGCACTTACCGGTACCCATATAATAAATAGAGGATGGTCTTTTAATAAATAAAATCCAATGAAATGATAGACGAAATCTATTATAAGTGCAAGTACACCAAAGGTGCCTACATGACTGTCTTTCATAATTTCTAGTGTGCGCTTAGCATCTCGATTAGCGCCAAAACCATCAAAGACGTCACTTAAACCATCTAAATGGATACCACCTGTAATCCAAATACCTCCAATAGTAGCTAAAAGAGCACCTAAAAGAGGATCTACATAAGCTCCTAACTCAAACAGTAGCCAAGTAAATCCTCCTACTATAAGACCTATAAAGGTAAAGAAACACATAGCACCTTTAAAATCTTCAGGTTCTGCTGGCATATTAGCTTTTGTAATTGGAATACGAGTCAAAAACTGCATGGCTAATACCCATTGTTTTAATTTTTTCATACCTTGTTCACTCTTTCTTTTTAGTCTTCTACCTAGTTGTTAATAATTCTCTCTTGATAAGTCTATATACCAAAAGTCATTTTCATAGCGTGTAGTAACTACCATACCTGTATGTACGTTAAACTTCCAGAACATATCTAAGTTTCCACCTAGCATATAACTAAGGGCCATACGAATTGTACCAGCATGACAAATAACAATAGCATCTTCATTATTTTCTTCTAACTCACGAATAAAGCTAACGACCCGCTCATATTGCATAATGGCACTTTCGCCTTCTGGAATTTCATAGTGCTTCCAGTCTTTATCCCACTCTTTTCTTTCTATAGGGTATTTGCGTCCAATCTCTCTATAGTTTAGTCCTTCAAATATCCCCATATTACGTTCTAGAAGTCTAGCATCAACTTTAAAATATACATTAGAAAATAAGAGTCCTGCTGTTTCTATAGCCCTAGCTGCAGGACTTGTATATACATTGATACAGTTATCAAAACTTGTTTGTATAGCCTTTACTTCTTTTATACCTTCTGGTGTTAGGCGAGCATCTAATTTACCATAGTAATTATTTTTCTCATTTTGCTCCGTCTTACCGTGTCTTACCCAG
The DNA here is from genome assembly GCA_900551325.1 of uncultured Eubacteriales bacterium. Classification (GTDB taxonomy): domain Bacteria; phylum Bacillota; class Clostridia; order Lachnospirales; family Cellulosilyticaceae; genus Holtiella. The sequence continues at coordinate 421,408 of URVM01000002.1, forward strand.
TATATTTTCATCGTCACCACTCCTTATATTTTTATTAACAATGAAAAAATTTAATACCTTATTTGTTTCAAAGTATTTATTAATATTTGATTTTGTTCATGCTTCTTAATACCTATACGGTAATAGTCTTCGCTAAGTCCTTTGTAGTTGCCACAATGTCTAATTAAAATACCTTTTTCCATAAGCTTTTCTTTTAAGCCTAAAATAGGTGATTTAAATAACAAGTAATTGGCACAAGAAGGATAACATTTAAATCCTAAGGTGGTAAGACTTTCTTTCATGTAAACCATCTCTTCTTCTATTATTCGTCTCGTTTCATCTTCATAAGCCTTATCCTCCAAGGCTACTACACCGGCTAGCTGGGCAAGTCCTGATACAGCCCATGGTTGAGCTGATTTTTCTACTTGTTCTTTAAGCTTAATATCACCAAAGAATCCATAGCCTAATCTAAGTCCTGCCATAGCATAAAACTTTGTAAAGGCTTTTAATATAACTAAACACTTAAAGTTTCTAATCTCTTTTACTAAACTATAATTTGAAGCATTGTTTACAAATTCCATAAAGCATTCATCTACTATGAGTTTAATCCCAAGCTTTTCACACTTTTCTAGTACCTTCATTAAGAAATCCTTTGAAGTGACTTGTCCTGTTGGATTATTAGGATTACATAGCCATACCATATCTAATCCTGGTGTTATATAGTTTAGAAAGTCTCCTTGTACCTTAAAGTGATCTTCTTCTTTTAATAGATAATGTTCTATTTCACATCCTACTTGCTCAAGTGCCTCGGCATATTCAGCAAAGGTAGGTGCTAAAACTAAAGCACGTTTTGGCTTACATACATAAGCTAATCTAAAGATTAAATCAGCAGCTCCATTACCGCATAAAATGCGTTCTTCTTCTAATTTATAAACCTTACTTAAAGCACCTACTAGCTTTCTACAAAGGGGGTCAGGATATCTAATAGCCAAATCAATTTGGTCTATTAAAGATTTTCTTACCTTTGGTGATAAACCTAAAGGATTAATATTTACAGAGAAATCTAAGATTTCTTCGTCTTTACAATCTAGTTGTTGGGCGAGTGAGAAAATATCGCCACCATGTATTAATGTCATATGCACTCCTTTATTTTTAAAGCCCTATCACAATGAGCATTCTTACTAATACAAAAAGAATAAGCCCTACTATACAAGTTACATACATAAGCTTGTTCGTTCTTTTAATATCTTCTACTTCTACTTGGCGTATAGCATCTCCTATTGTAGGCTTTTCACATTTTATTCCAAAGTAATAAGCATCACCTGCTAGTTGTATATTTAAGGCCCCAGCACAAGCTGCTTCAGTATGAGCACTATTTGGACTTTTGTGGTTATATCTATCTCTTTTATAAATAGTGTAAGCACCTTTTAAATTCATACCACAAAGGCCACTTGCTAAAATCATTAAATACCCACTTATTCTAGCTGGAATATAATTTACTACATCATCTAGCTTAGCACCAAAGGTACCAAAATATTCATATTTCTCATTTTTGTAACCAATCATAGAGTCTAGTGTATTAATAGCTTTGTACATAAAAGCTAGAGGCACCCCACCTATTACTAAGTAAAATAAAGGACCTATAATACCATCAGAAGTATTTTCTGCAACGGTTTCTATAGCCGCCTTAGCTATACCTTCTTCATCTAGACTTTTGGTATCTCTTCCTACAATCATACTTACTGCATATCTAGCACCTTCTAAGTCACCAGCCTTAAGTGCCCCGTACACTTTCATACTTTCATCTTTTAAGCTTTTTGTAGCTAGGAGCTGATAAGCTAGTATGATTTCTACTAAAGTTCCAAGCCAAGGATTGATCCATCCTCCTACCTTTATAAGGAGTGTACTTGCAAAAACAGTTATCCCTACAACACCTATAACTAAAAGTATACCACCAACTCTTTCTCCTTCTTTTGTCTTTGGTAGCCTTTTTCGTATAAGTACTTCTCCTTTACTAATAAGCATACCTATCCATCTAACAGGATGAGGCCAGTTATGAGGATCACCTAAAATAAGATCTAATATAAAACCGCCTATTGCTACTAAAATAATATGTTCCATAATACCTTCTTTCTAATCCTTATAAAAAGAGTAATAAGGTTAATAAATCCATGTAATTATCTGTTGTAAAAGAAATAGTAAATTCATCTATTTGTCTTGCATTTGGATAGAAAGAATACTTATAAGCATCTTCATGTCTATTAAAAACAACTTTTAAATTAAATACATCTGGAATACTAATATTACTTGCCCATCCAATTGTTTTAAGCTGGGTTAAACTTTCTTTTACTGTTTTTTGAATACGTTCTTTAGCAAGTTCTGGGTGAATACTTACTACGCCACCTCCAAAACCTTCTTGTACTGCTACTGTCTTAATGGTTGGGTCAAACTCACTTACACTTCTAATAAGTCCTCCATCTCCTGTTACTGCAATGATAGGTACACTAAGTAAGTAAGCTACGTATGCATATAATGTAAATTCACTAGCTGGTTCATCATTTAAATAAATGCCTCTTATAGTCTTTGGAAAAAGTGTGTGAGCAAGAGGTGAAGTGTTAGCTAGTCCATTGCTATGGTAGCCAATAAAAATAATACCATCAAAAGTGTCATCTAAACCTTCTACCATATTATAAGGATGATTACTCCATCCTGACATAAGCTTTGCATTTTTAGGTAATTGTTCTTGGATTAAATTATAACCATTTCCATGTGCATCTTTAATAACAAAGTCTAACGCTCCAGCTTCCATAGCACCTTTACAAGCTGCTACTACTTCTCCTGTCATACGTTCTCTTGCTTCATATGGTGGTGTGTCACTTGCTAATTGCCAATTTGAAATACCTGTAATCCCTTCAATATCCGCTGAAATAAATATACGCATAACGATTCCCCCTACAGCTTTATGTTTTAATATATTATAGTATATCAAAGCTTTTCCATTTTTTCTATTTATCTGTTATGTTTTAGTAAAAAAAGTAGTATACTAAAAAAGTAAACTTTAAAATAATTATAGAGAGGATTAGATTATGTCTACAAAAAATATTCCAACACGCGAGCAAGTTGCTGTAGAAGATACTTGGCGCTTAGAAGATCTCTTTGAATCTGATCTAAAACTTCAAGAAGCAATTAAAACAGCAAAAACTTTATTAGAAGATTTTCCACCTTATAAAGACCGTGTAACATCTGATTCTAAGACTTTACTTGAAGTACTTCAAAAATCTGATGCTGCTTCTATGCTTATAGAAAAAATCTATATTTATAGCCATATGCGCTTACATCAAGATGGTGCCAATAGCTTTTATCAAGATTTAGCAAGTCAAAGTGAAAAACTTATGGTAGACCTTGAAACTTCTACTTCTTTTATAAGCCCTGAAATAAGTAGCTTATCTTTAGAAACAGTTGAGCATTTTATTAAAGATACACCTGAGCTTTCACTTTATAAACGTGTACTAGAAGAAATTTTACGTCAAAAAGAACATATCTTAGATGCTAAAACAGAAGACTTACTTTCTAAATTTGGTGAAATTACAACTGCTCCAAGTAATACCTACGCTATGTTTAATAATGCTGATTTAAAATTCCCTACAATAGAAGATGAAGAGGGACACCAAGTACGTATTACTCATGGTAATTTTATTAGTCTTTTAGAAAGTCATAACCGCACAGTTAGAGAAGCTGCCTTTACAGGTGTTTATAACTCTTATAGTGGTTTTAAAAATACAATAGCTACTAACTTCTCTGCTAATGTAACTGGCTATAGTTTAATGTCTCGCCTTAGAAACTTTGAGACACCTATCCACTATGCACTTCATGCAAATAATATTCCTACACATGTGTATGACAACCTTATTGAAACAGTTAACAAAAATATAGGACTTATGCACAAGTATGTAGATTTAAGAAAAGAGCGTCTTGGTGTAGATACACTTCATATGTATGATTTATTTGTACCTCTTGTAAATGACTTCAAAAAAGAAATTTCTTATGATGAAGCTTGTAGCATTATTCTAGAAGCTTTAAAACCATTAGGTGATGACTATGTAGCACAAGTTAAAGAAGCATTCGAAAGTCGTTGGGTAGATAAATACGAAAATGAAGGTAAACGCAGTGGTGCTTACTCATGGGGATGCTTTGATGCACCACATCCTTATGTGCTTATGAACTATTCTAATAACGTAGATAACTTATTTACTTTAGCTCATGAGATGGGCCATGCTATGCATAGTTACCTTTCTTCACATACACAACCTTATCCTTATGCTAACTACTGCATCTTCGTAGCTGAAGTAGCTTCTACTGTAAATGAAGCACTCCTTATGCAGTATCTTCTTAAAACTACAACAGATGAAGATTTCCATAAATATTTAGTAAACTACTTTATGGAACAATTTAGAGGTACACTCTATCGTCAAACTATGTTTGCAGAGTTTGAAAAAGCTGTTTATACACTTCATGGACAAGGTGCTACACTTACAAGTCAAACACTTTGTGACACTTACTATAACTTAGTGAAGAAATACCATGGTGAGAGTATGTGTGTAGATGAACTTATTGCTATGGAATGGGCACGTATTCCTCACTTCTATACACCATTTTATGTGTATCAATATGCTACAGGCTACTCTGCTGCCATTGCCCTTTCAGAAGGTATCTTAAAAGAAGGCCCTGAAGCGGTTAAGCGCTACAAAGCCTTCCTAAGTGGTGGATCTAGTCATGATCCTATTGATCTTCTAAAAATTGCTGGCGTAGATATGAGTTCACCTGAACCTATTGAAGCGGCCCTTAAAGTATTCGAAGGTCTTATTGAAGAAATGAAAAGCCTTTAACTAATACCACAGCCCCATTTAATAAGAACAAATATACAAATTAAACTTATAGTAAGCAGAATAGTTCGGATTAATCTGGACTTTCTGCTTTTTTTGTTCCATAGGCTATAAACTAAAAGAACCATACATACTGGTAATATGGCATAACTATTAAACCAAAGAATAATCTCCTTATGCTTCCACCAGTCCATAAATTTTTCTTCTAAAATATTCATTCCAAAAAATCCTGTTACAAAAGTGGGGATGACGAGCGCGGTACCTACAATAGTTAGAAAGTCCATCTTCCCTTTAGATTGTGCTTGGTCAATAAGAGCTGCATATTCATGCATCTCCTGCATTTCAAAATCTAACTCTTTAATTTCTTTAGTTACTGTAAGTTGCTTTAAAAGCTCATTGTAAATATAGCTTCCTTGTACATCTACAGTGACTTCGTTAAAATGCATCTGACTAATAAACTGAATATATACTTCATATAAGTTTTCTATAGCTTGAACTAATTCTACCTTAGGAAATTCTGCAATACGTGCAATTTGATTACCAAAGTGTAGAAGTGATGCTTTTTGAACCAATGCCAAAAGTACAATATGATTATAAAGTTTAGTTTCTTTTCTACTTGCAGTAATACATACTAGAGAGAATCTACTCATACCATATACCACTTTAGGTAAGTCTAAGTAACTCTCACCTTCTCTTAGTTTTTCTCTACGACTAAATAAAATAAAGCTATTCAAAAATCTTTTAGATACTTGTTCACTCTTTATTTGATTCAGTAAATCTTGGTTATTATAAACACAGAGCACAAACATTCGATTTCCAAGAAGAGGCTCCACAAATATTTTATCTTGCTTTAGAAAGTTATATTCAAATACAAAACTTTCTCCAAAGAGTTGTCTTATAAGAGAAATCATACACATAGGTTTTTCTCTATAGTCTTCGGTAAAGTTTTCTATCATTTGATTTTTACTATCTAACTTTATAATAACCTGTTCAGGAAATAAATCTTTATGTGCTGCACTAAGTGGCAATAAATAAGGATAAACACATTTACTAAGGCTATTAATAGCCATAACATCTTCTGGTGTATCCTCATTATAATTTTCGCAATGTAGTGTTAGTGTACCTACTCCACTTTTATATAGCCTAAGTTCTATCCATCTAAGCTTAAGTTCATAATTCTTTTTTTCTACTGTTAATATTAAAGTACTATTAGGCTGGGTACCCATTTTCTTATAAGTACGTACCAGCTTTTGATTTTGTATAGGGTATAACATCTGTAAGGCTGGTTTGTAAAAATATACATATTCATTATATGCCTTTTCATCTTCAATATGAAACTCTTGCTGCTCCCAAGATTCTAGCTTATACAAAATGGGATGATCCATTTGTTTATGTTGTTTCAATGTGCCACGCCCATGCCTACTTTTAAGCTCCCATGCAAAGGGCAGTATATACACATGAGTACTTATAATACCTTTTGACATAGCCTTATCCTACCATTTTCTTTTATTTATCTTTATAGTCTATCGCTTTTATAACCAAATATGTATATTCTTAAAGATAAACTAAAAGAAGCTATCACACTAAGTATAAATATTAAACTTTTTACTTAGTGTAATAACCTCTTATAAATAGGTTTTATAATTTAATTATAATAAGTTTAAATACGCTCCGTAGCCTTCTTCTTCCATCTTATCTTTAGGAATAAACCTTAGTGCAGCAGAGTTGATACAATATCTAAGCCCTCCCAGTTCACGTGGTCCATCTTCAAATACATGACCTAAATGACTATCAGCAAAACTACTTCTTATTTCTGTTCGGTACATACCATGAGATCTATCTTCCTTTTCATAAACACTACTTGGTGTAATAGGTCTTGCAAATGCTGGCCACCCACATCCTGAATGAAATTTATCCTTCGATGAAAACAGTGGTTTACCACTAATAATATCTACATAAATACCTTCTTCATCATGTTCATAAAAAGCATTCCCATAAGGTGGCTCTGTCCCATTTTCTCTTGTTACCCTATACTGAAGTGGTGTAAGTTTCTCCCTTAGTTCTTCTTCACTATAAGGTGACTTATGCCAGTGTTCATGTAAGAAATCTTTTCTTCCAGAGCCTTTATAATAACGTTCATAGTAAAAAGGATTTTTCTTATAATAATCTTGGTGATAAGATTCTGCTGGGTAAAATTCTTCTGCTGGAACAATAGGTACTACAATAGGTTTATCAAACAGCTTAGATTCCTCTAATTTTTCTTTATAAGCTGTAGCAGCCTCTCTTTGCTTTTCATCATGATAATAAATAGCTGTACGATAAGTCTCACCTCTATCATGGAACTGTCCATCAGGATCCGTTGGGTCAATACTTCTAAAGAAGATTTCTACTAATTCCCCATAAGGTAAGATGTCTTCATCATAAGTAATTTGTACAGCTTCTTGATGTCCTGTTTGGTGAGCACATACTTGTTCATAAGTAGGGTTGGCTACATGACCCCCTGTATACCCAGATTCAATTTTAATCACACCTGGATATTCATCAAAGGGCTTTACCATACACCAAAAACACCCTCCTGCAAAGGTAGCTTTCTTTACCTTATCCATTTTCTCACTTCCTTCTAAACTTTTTGCTTAGTTTCTCCCAACTTAACAAAAGTATACTATAGTATTTTAATTAAATAAACTTAATTGATTACTTCCTAATATGCTAAGTGCCACTGGGTCATTATCCATAAAGTAAGCTTTTTTAATTTCTTGTTCCTTAGAGAAAATAGATGTCTTTTGATCAAGTGTACTTCTTAATTTACAGCTATATACAATAGGGAAATATCTTCTAATAAAGTCTCCTTCTGAATGGGCTGTAAGTGCAATAATTTGGAAACCAAGTTGTTTAGCAATGAAGAATACTGGCTCTAATACGTGTCCACTAGATGCCTTACCAAATGGGTTATCTAGTATAACTGCACGTCTTACTTTTTCTTCTTCACTTTGTATTCTTTGTTTCTTTTCTGCTAGATAGTTTAAGATACCCAGATAAAGTGCCATGTTTTTACTCCATTTTTCTCCACCTGACCACTTGTTAGAAGTTTCCCAGGAGTACTTTTGGCTACTAATATCATTCATATTACTTACCTTACGGCATCTTATACGAATGGCATCATTGCCCATAACTACTTTAAGTAAGTTTTTAATCTTAAACTGCTCTTTAATATACTTCTTAATTTTTGGAATATCTTCCTTACCTGTAGGGTCTAGGAAACTATCCCCTTCAATATCATCTAGTAAACTATAGATGTGTTTACGTATCTTTTCTTTTCCACTATCTTCTTGCCAGCTTGGAATGACAAACTCATAAATGTTTTTCCATCCCTCTTCTGTATTGACACGAGTGTTTTTTGGAATCTCTGAAAGTTCACTAGCTACTGTTTTTAAATAAGCATAAAGATGGATAATAAACTGTGAAATTTGTTGATCTTGATCTACTAAATCTCTTTCTAGAATAGTTAAAGTTTGATTAATACGCTCTACAATGTTTTCTTTCCATACAATAAGTGCATCATAGCTTTGCTTCTGAGTAATGCCTTGTACAGCCATATTTCTAAGCTTACTATCTCTAATTTCTCTTTCACAAAATAGCTTAAACTCTACTTGCTTATCTTCTACTCTTTTTTTGCCTGATTCAACACCTGATTTAAGTTCTTGTAAACTTTCAAGTAAGTTATTTACAATCACTCTTATTTTTAATTCATATATGAATTCTTGCTCGATAGTTTCATCTAAAATACCTACTTTCACCTCAGGTGCACAGTAACCATAAAGCTCGTCTTTTTTATCCATTTGTTGCTTATGTTCTAAAATAGATTTAAGTTCACGCTCAAGGCCTGTTATTTGTTTAGATAAATATTTTTCTTTTTCTATAAGTTCATTTTGAATTCTTACTAGGCGTTCCTTATCTTGTACACTATGGCTATCCCAGTTAGTTACTCTACCATAAGCTTCTTCATAGCTAGCTTTTTTACTTTGATAATCTTGCTCCTTTTTATCAAAATCTGTTTTGATAGATTTAACTTTTTCATCTAGTGTATCTAAAGTTTTCTTAAGTTCTATCAGTTCTTCAGCTAAGTCCTCCATTTCTTGTACAAAACTTTCTCTATAGGTAGGAATACTTTCTAAAGTTTCTTCCCTTTCTGCTGCTTCTTGATAAAAACTCTTTTCATTTTCTTCATATACTTGTTGATTATGTTTCAGTAAGTTTTCGATTTCACTTCGGCCTTTTTGCTTATCACTTAAAGCTTCTTTTAACTGCTCTCTTTTATCTCTTAAATAGACAATGTCTCCACTCGAATAGATTGGTCTTTCATCTTTTACTTCCTTATAAAGTACATCATCTTTTATACGGATTTGACTACTTCTTAAGGCATTATAATTTTCTTTAGCTTCTTCTAAGGCTTCTATAATATTCCTTAACTCATATTCTACCGCCTTAAGGCCAGCTTCTTCTTCTTTAATAGATTCTTGAAGAATTTTTATACGTCCTTCTTCCCCATCACATTCTTCTTGAATGGTTAAGTACTGAGTAGCCTTTTCAACATAAGTTTGTAATCTACTTCTTTCTTCTGTTTCTTTTCTAAGTGTCTCACTAGTTAATCTAGCCTCTTTTTGATTTTGTAAAAGCTTAGCCTTAGATTCTTCAATAGTTCTTGTAAGCTCTTGTGCTTGTCTTTTTAGACTATCACTTTCTTCTCTTAAGCTAGCGTACTTTTCATGAGGATATAACTCTAAAAAGTTAGTCACCTTATCTAAAGTTTGCTCTATTTCACGTAAATCTTTTTCTTTTTGTCTACGGAAATGAGTAGCTTCTTCTAAAGCTTTACTTGCTTCCTTTTTATGCTCACTAAACAATGCTGTCTGCATGTTTTCACTCCAAGTAGTTGGATAAATAAGGTTTTGTACTACTTCTTCTTGTTCTAGAAGTGCTCTTGCCTCACTTAGTGTTACAACACCTACTGGATAACTCATATGCATACTCTGTTCTTCTAGAAGCCCTATAAGTTGGTCTTTATACTCATCAGCTACTACTACAACCTGTGTCCATTTTGGATACTTATACATCTTTTCTTTAAGTGTCTTATCTTCTAGGTTTGCAATAAATGCTGTTCCAGTTTGTAAGAAGCTAAATTGATTCATCCACTTTTCTACCCAGATTTCTAGAAGTGGTTCAGCTGTGAAAAAGTCATGACTTTCATAGTTTTCTAGAAAGTGTGCATGACGTCTTTCAAGTAAAAGGGCCTCTTCTTTTTCCCTTGTTGCCTTTTCTATTTGTTCTTCTAAAGCTGTGATTACTTGTTGTGGTTTTAAATAAATAGAAGATAAATGATTAAATACTGGAAGAGTTTCCTTCACTACTTGGATAACCTTTTCATGAGCAGTTTCAAGTTGTCCAATATATATATTTATTTTGCTTGTTTCTTCTAATACTTTTGTATGAGCTTTTGTACTTTCACCAATAAGTTGATTCACCGCTTCTTGCTCTTCTTCTAACATTTTTAAGTTTGTAGTAAGCCTAGACTTATTGGCCTCAATCTCTTTAATACGCTCTTTCCATTTTACTTCTTGGCCTTCTATATCTTCATTCGCACCTTGAGCCATAAGCATCATCTTAATTTGGTCTTTTTGACTTTTTTGATGTTCTAGCTTACCAATACGCTTACTTGCATCACTTCTAAGGTTTTGTATTCTTTCATTATAGGCCTTTTTCTTTTCTTCTTCTTCTTTTTGCTCATCTTGGTAACGCTCTTTTTCTCTTTCTGAGTGACCAAGTTCTCTTTCAATCTCTGCTAATTGCTCTTTAAAGTAGCCACTTATTTGTCCACTATTTTCTTCTAAAGCTTCTTTTAGTGATTCTACTTCTGATTCTTCATCAAGTTGTGCCAGTTGTTCTTCATATACCTTAATACGAGATTTGGCTTCATTCATAGTATTTTGAAATCTAGAAAGCTTTAAGGCATGACGTCTTTTTTCTTTTTCTTCTTTTTTATCTTTTGCTTTTTCGTAGATTTCTTTTTCATTTTTATAACTTAATTTTGCTTCTTCTAAGGCTTCTTTTGCACCCACTACTTCAATAAATGCTGTTTCTTGCTGTAGTGTTCTTTTCTTATTCTCTACTTGTTTTTTGTCTATATCATAAGCTTGAAGCTTTTCTTTTGTCTCTACTTCTTTACGTTCAATAAGTTGCCAAAGTGCTTTTGCCTCTTCTTTTTTAGCTTCATAATCTTTAACCTTTTGGTTATAAGCACTAAAACTTGTAACATAAGCCTCTATTTCAGTTTTTATCTTTTCACTTTCTCTAATACTACGTTCTAGCTGCTTATGTTTATTAAAATGCTCTCTTTGACTTTCAAAAGTTCCTGCAAATTCTTTTGTACCTTCACCTACTAAACCTTCTTCAACTGTTGGTAAAAGCAATTTTTCTACTAAATCAGAAGTGGTTTTACAGCCATCAAAGAAAGCCTCTACAGAACCTTCTCCACCATTTATAACTGTAATACTACGCCATTCTTCTGGAATGATTTGAAAGTTTTCTTCAATATACTGATGAAACTCTTTCGTTGTAGCAAAGCTTTTAGCTTTCATATGTTCTCTACTCATCTTTTGGTAGTATTCATTCATTTCTACCCTTGTAGCTGCACGTATACCTTCTCCTTCTTCTCTTGTAAAAGGTAGGTTCTCAATACACTCCTTATCTTCTACACCATATTCATAAGCGTATTTATAAGATCTTAATTCATTATTTTGTGTATAAAGTGTGACAGCTGTTAAAGCATAACGTCTTGGTTTTTCACTAATAATCCATTCAATGGCAATATGTGCAGCATTTCCTTCTAATACAAAAGTTTCTTTTGCCTTACGTTCACCTAGATCCGTATGTGGTAAAACAGCTTGTAGTGCTGCTTGAATAAAAACTGTTTTCCCACCACCGTTTTCAAGCAAAATAGCTGTATTATGTCCTGCACATGTAAATATTTCATCATTATATCGTTTTGCGCCATTTTCATAAATTACATTTGTATATCTCATTTTAGAAATTGATGCCATTTATTTTGTTCCTCTTTTCTAGCTATACTGATAAATAAAATCTAGTAATCCTCTGTTATATTCATAGTCCATATAATAACGCTGAATAATTACCTTAGTCTTTTGGGTAATTTCTATCTCATCGTTACCAATATCTTTAATCATATCTTGCTTTTCTAAAAACTGCTTTGTCATATTTAAAAAGCTTACACGACTTGTAGTAACACCTACTAATTTTTTAGCTTTTTCTTTTACATCATCTAGTGCTAACCATTTTTCTAAAATCTTTGTCCAGTTATATTCTTGCTCTTCTTCTATTTTTTGTAGCACTTCTTTATCTATTTGATTAAGAGCATCCATTCTTGTATTTACCGCTTCTAACCATTCTTCCATACTAATGAAAACTCTAGTAGGTTCTTTTGTTTGATAACTATTATAAAACTCTCCAAGTAAAATAATAGTTGCCACATACATTAAATAAATGTCTAGGTTGGTTGCATTATTAGACAGATATAATTTTTTTATCGTTTCATTACTCATATGGAAAGGTGAACTATTTGCAATAGGTACTAAGTACACCTGTTCACCTGCAATAATAATAGTTGCATGATCTTCTCCTGCAAACTGATTCATCAACTCTTCTATATGTTCTTGTCTTGTATAGGCACGCATATCACCTAAGGCCACAGAGCCTTCTACTGCTAACCTACTATAAAGCTTATATGCTTCTAAAATTTCTTCCTTTCTATAGTCCATGTCCATCACCTTCTTTACGTTCCATTGTTAAATCAATAAGCATATTTTTAATTTCAAAACGAGGTACCTTTTGTACACTGCCTTTATATTCCATTACTTTCATATGATTAGTTATACCACCTAAGGCTTCTTTTACACCATTTAGTAAACTTTCTTCCTCTAAATAATCAAAGGCAATGGGTGACTTTTGATGTAAAATAATCCATAAATCATAAAAAAGTCTTTCTTCTAACCACTCTGGTCTTTCTTCTTCTATATAATTACAAATCTCATCTAAAGTTAAGACTTCCCTTTCTTCAAATAAAGGTCTAAGACTACTCATAATTTGTTTAAAGTATTCACCAATAGTAGATTTGCGCTTATTTATTTCTTCTTCTGTTGCCCCATTTAAAAAGGCCTTACCCTTATCTTCCTCGCCCACTTTTTCCATACGCTGCTTATAAAACACACTTAGTGGATGCCATATCTTAGCTCTTTCTAAAGTTAAAAATGGTTCCATAAAAGTTTGACTTGTATGAAGTGGCATAGGTCTACCCATTAGTGGTTCTACAATTTCTTGTTGGAAGTTAAAACTATCGATACCAATATAATAAAGTGATTGTTGAGCCGCATCTAGTGCGTGAGTCCTTAGAGCAATGGTCTCTTGTAAAAGCTTACTATGCTCATGGTGCACTTCTTCTAATCTATTGCGTATTTTTAAGATAAGTTCATAAGCTTTTTTATCTTTTTCATTATCTAGATGATACTTAAGACTATCTTTTGTTAATCTTACAAACTCTTGAAGCTCTTCGAACTCTTCATTTTCACGAACAAGTCTTAGGTTAATATCTTCTATAAGCTTCTTATACCTTGTGTAAGTTTCTTCTGACACAATACTTCTACTTACTTCATGTTTAATCTTAGCTAAACGCTCTGTCAGTGCCTCAGCTGATAAATCCATCTCATCTAATTGTCTAAGGGAACCAACAAACTCACCTTTTTCTAACTGTTTACGAAGCAATAACTGATTGATAGAGATTTGGAACTCACTAAAGTATTCCTTACTTGAAAAAATAAGCTCTAAGCCCTGTTCATCTAAAGCATAATACTGGGTATTTGACTTTAAATCTGAACGGGCTGCTTTTAAAATAGAGTAATAAACAGTTTCTTCTTGCCCTGTCTCCCAGTTATAAAAACTTCTACTCCCTCTTTTACCATTAGAAGGTCTATAGACTTCTATAATTTCTCTAGCTAAAGATTCAAAACCTGTATAATCTAGTATGATTTTTTCATGGCATACTTCTTGTAAAAATAATGCCAACTCCTTTACACCACAAGTTTTATTACGCATAATCATATTTTCAAAGAAAAATAATAAGGTGAGCATACCTAGTTCATAATAAGGAATATCTTGCCCCGCCTTGTCTTTTCCTTTCTTTCTATCTAAACGATATAATGGCTCATAAATAGCAAGCCTTTTCATACGCTCGCCAAATTGATCCACTACACTTCTTGCCTCTATATTCATTCTAGCTGCCTCCAAAAGTCTAGTTATAAAACCTATTTACTCCATTATACTATAACTTTACATAAAGTAAGCATAGTAAAACTAGGTTTTCTTCTATTAAAAATATTACAATATATTCTTAATTAATAAACAAAAGGTCTATAATACTAGCGTAAAATCACTAGTATTATAGACCTTTTACTTTATACTTCTATTTATGCTTTTATTTATGGATTTATTTATATATTTATTTATCCATATAACTCATATTTAATCATTGATACCTTATACTTAATATCTAATATTCCATATTAACTATAAATCTTAACCAATAAATTTTTTCCTACTAATGCCTTTTTGCTTTATACGTTTATTTGTACTTTCTCCTAAAAGGGTATAAATTACTGAGCATACTGGTACCATAATAAGCATACCAATTACACCAAACATATTCCCTCCTATAGTTACAGCAACCAATACCCATATACCTGGAAGGCCAATAGAGCTTCCTACTACACGTGGGTAAATTAAGTTACCTTCAACTTGTTGTAGAACAAGGAAGAGTAAGATAAACCATAAAGCTTGCCCTGGTGATACGACAACTATAAGAAATACACCTATAAAACAGCCTAAAAATGCACCAAAAATAGGAATTAAAGCTGTAAAACCAATGGTTACAGAAATCATTAAAGCATAAGGGAATCCAAGTATAGACATAGCTAAGAAGAACAATACACCTATAATTACTGCTTCTAAACATTGTCCTGTAAAGAATTTACTAAAAGCTGTATTGGCAAGAGCTAATATACGTATTACTTCATCTACTATACTTTCTTTTCCATAAGCATAAGCCACTTTTCTTAACTGCTTACTTAATTTTTCTTTTTGCAATAATACATAAATGGCAAGCACAAAACCTAGTATAAATGTAAACACACCACTAAAAGTAGCTGATATAACACTAAATGTGGAGCCTGCAAGTATAGAGACACTGCCTTGAATCCATTCTATAATTTTCTTACTTATTTCTACCCAATCAATAGATACAGTAATTTGATTTTGAAGCTCTGGGAAGCGCTCAACTAGTACATCTAGGGAACTTTGTAGCTGCCTACTAAACCCTGGAATACTTTCTTTAATGATTTGAATGGTTCCCATAAATTCCGGAACGATAATAACCATTACAAGTCCTATAACGGATATAATCAAAATAATTGTTAGGACTAAGCTTAAAGGACGTTTAAATCCTTGAATTTTCTTCGAAGCCTTACTAAAGAGTCTTTTTTCTATAGCACGCATAGGAATATTAATTAAAAATGCCATAGCAAGGCCAGCTATAATAGGTGAAAATATACCTATACTATTTCTTAGCCAAGTCATTACTTCTTTATTATTTTGTAATGCCCAATAAAATAGAATAACTCCTATTACTGACCAAAATATCTTTTTCAGAGATTCTTTTGTTATTTCCATATACGACCTTCTTTCTATTAAAATTTAGATTGCTTTAAATAAAAAACTCTAGAACTTAATATATTAAATTTTTTACTAGATTGCTCTTGTATAAACTTTAAGCCACTCTCTTTCTTCTTCAGTTAAGAAAGGGGAAATCTTAGTATATACTTGTTCATGGTATGCATTAAGGTATATTCTTTCGCTTTTATTCATTTCCTCTACATCTATACCATCTAAATCAATAGGTGCAAAAGTAATTGTTTCAAACTCTAAAAACTGTCCATGCTCATTACTTATACTCTTTCTAGTAACAAGCTCGTTTTCAATACGAATACCATGAGAACCCTCAATATAAATGCCTGGCTCGTTGGTTGTTACCATACCTTCTTCTAATACGCAACTATCATTTCTCTCAGGAACAATCTTCCATCTGAAACCATTTGGTGCTTCATGTACATTAAGTAAAAATCCTACTCCATGTCCTGTTCCACATTTATAGTCAATACCTAAGTCCCAAATAGGCCCTCTCGCTAGTATATCTAGATTATACCCTTTTACACCTTCTAAAAATCTAGCTTTAGATAAATTAATCATTCCTCTTACTACTGCTGTAAAATGTTTTTTAAGTTCTTCACTTATCTCACCTAATGCTAGTGTTCTTGTAATATCTGTTGTACCATCATAATACTGTCCGCCTGAATCAATAAGGAAGAGTCCTTCTTGTTCAAGAACATAATTACTTTCCTTTGATGCACTATAGTGCATCATAGCACCATGCTCTTTATAGGCAGCAATTGTTTTAAAACTTGGCTCAATGAATCCTTCTTGTTCACGTCTAAATTCTTCTAGTTTCTCACTTGCACTCAGTTCTGTTATTTCTATTTTCCCTATATTAGTTTTTAACCAATACATAAACTTTGTAAAGGCAACACCATCTTTAATATGGCTTCTTCTAATATTTTCTAACTCAACTTCATTTTTCTTAGCTTTTTTATAGATTGTTGGATTGATTTCATCTAACTTCTTTATACCCTCTGGTAAACTATTATAGATGGTGTAATTCACTTTATTACTATCTAATAAAACTACTTCTTCTTTATTAAACTGTGTAACTTCTTGATAAATATCTTCATAGGCTTTTATCTGAATACCATCTGCTACAAACTGAGTTTTGATTTCTTCACTTAACTTACTTTCGTCTACAAAAAGAATGGTTTCATCTAAAGTTATTATTGCATATGCTAGCACAACTGGATTAAAGGCTATATCTCCACCTCTTAAATTAAAGAGCCATGCAATATCATCTAAAGTTGTTAGAATATGTATAGTTGCTCCCTTTTCTTTCATTGTCTGTCTAAGTTCTTGAACCTTTTCGGTAAAACTTTTACCACAATATTTTGTATCTAATATGAAGGCTAGCTCTTTAGATAAACTTGGTCTTTTGGTCCAGATTAAATCTACTAAGTCATCTTTATAACTTATTTTAACACCTTTATCTATTACCTTTTGTCCAAGTTCCATGCCTCGTTTAGCACACATTACTCTTCCATCAAACCCAAGTACACCCCCGTCTGGTACTAGGTCATATAAATACTCATCCATAGTTGGTACACCAGGCTCTCCCATTTTAAATAGGGTAATACCTGTACCTTCTAATTCTTTAGCTGCTTGGATAAAGTATCTACCATCTGTCCATAGGCCTGCTTCTTCCATAGTAACAACTACAATACCTGCCGAACCTGTAAAACCTGATATAAAATTTCTAGCTTTAAAATATTCTCCTACATATTCACTTTCATGAAAGTCTGATGTTGGAATAATATAAGCATCTATATTAGCCTTTTTCATTTCTTCTCTTAAATGTTCTAGTCTTTCTTTAATACTCATCTTTCGTCCTCCTTATAAACCTTTATTACATTGTAGTTCATTTTCAATCAGACTAAAATACCTCTATTTATTTTCTTTTGTAAGTCTATGAATATAATCATTAATATAAGGTGAATCTCCTATAAATTCTTGAATATGATCTCCTCTATTTGCCATATGGATAAGGGCATTTCTCTTAATTACATTTTTACCTCGCCAACCACAGGATGTAGGATTTATTTTTTCTTTAAAAAATTTATTATCCATGCCAGCATAAACAGATGCATCCCCGTTCATATAATCTAATGTTTTAAATTCTTCTATTCTACTTGCTTCTATCTCTTCATTATAAGGGCAACCAAGCTGACAAAAATCACACCCAAAAATATTTCCTTTTAATAGATTCATTTCTTTATCACTTATATCTTTTTTCTGTGTAATATAAGACAGACAAATATTAGGATTGATTCTACTTTTATTAATGGATTTAGTAGGACATTCTTTTATACACTGGGTACACTCACCACATTCTGCATATTGCCCTATCTCATAAAAGCTTCTTTTATCTTGGCAGTTAATCTCTAAGTCTGTTATAATTTCACCTAAAAATACATAAGAACCATATTTCTTCGTAATAATCATATTGTTTCTTCCGATAAAACCTACACCAGCTAAATAAGCAATATATCTTTCTGGTAAAGCATTACTATCTACTAGACTTATGGCCTTTCCACCTAGTGTTTCAATGTAAGCACATATCTTTTCCAAGTATGTTTTAACAACTCTATGATAGTCTAGTCTTTTTGTATAAACTGAAAATCCATTTCCTTCTTTATTTTCAAGATCATAATAAGGAAAGGCTATAGATAATATAGTTTTACTCGCTTCCATATAAAAATTAGGATTTATTCTCTTATCTATTTCCTTTTCTTCAAATTCATTTTGTAAATTTAATTTTAGTCTATTATTATAAAATTCTTCTAGCTCTTCAAATTTTCTACAAGGTATAAAGCCTACTGTATCTAAGCCTATAGACTTACAGAAATCTTCTATGTTTTGTTTTAACATTTCTTATCACCAATCATTTATTTTATATGCCTTCTATATATTAAGTAGCCCTATATACAACCTTACCTATTATACTAAAATCTGTAAAGGTATATATGACCTATACCTTCTATTATAATATATTTAGTATAATTTTATATAAAGAAAAAGCCCCACCTTAGTACGCACTATGATATGTACCCCCTTTACTGGACTTCACCAGTACAGGGGGTTTTGTCATGAAAT
>URVM01000003.1 GCA_900551325.1 uncultured Eubacteriales bacterium
ATTTCATGACAAAACCCCCTGTACTGGTGAAGTCCAGTAAAGGGGGTACATATCAATTATATGCTCGTTTCATAGGTCATTTTTAATATAATTAAGACCCTCATTCACCTTTACAGTCTATTTATGCATTTGACTATAGTCATTTATGTTTATTATTTTATACTATTTCTACTATAGGCTAACTGCCTTATCTTCTACTAGATTGTGAAGCCAAATATCTTTTTTAAGCATATAGTAGCCTATAGCACATTTAATCAGGTCAACTAATTGACAAGTTAAGTATACGATTAAAATATTTAATCCAGTGAAATAAGCTAATACAAAAGCTACTGGAACAGTAATAATCCATAAAAACACACTATCAAATAAGAAAGTAATAAAAGTCTTTCCACCTGAACGTATTGTAAAATAAGTAGCATGTAAAAAAGCATAGATAGGCATACATAAAGCTGCTATACGAATAAAAGAAGTCGCTAAATCCTTTATCTCTTTTGATGTATTATATATAGTAGAAAAAACTGGTGCAATAAGAGTCATTAAACCACCCATAACTAGGCAGCACATAACAGAAAAGAAAATCATTTTATAAGCTGTATCTTTAGCTTCTTTCATTTTCCCCGCACCTAAAAGTGGCCCTACTATAATACCTACCCCATTTCCTAAAGCTATAAAAACAATATTAAATAGGTTAGCAATAGTTGTTGCAATATTAAGCCCTGCTACAACAGCTAGCCCCCTTACAGAATAACATTGCATAAGCATTGCCATTCCACCTGCCCAGAAGGCTTCATTTACTAGAAGTGGCATACCTTTTATAAGTATTTGCTTAGAAAGTTCTATAGATACTTTAAAGTTTTTATAAGCTCCTTTAATAAATAGGTTCTTTTCTGTATGTTTATGAGTCCAATATATAATGATGCCACACTCTACAAATCTTGAAATAACCGTTGCGATAGCAGCACCCTCACATCCTAAAGGACGGATTCCTAATTTACCAAAAATCAATATGTAGTTTAGAATCAAATTGACAAATACAGCTACAATACCAGCAATCATAGGCACTACTGTTTCTCCTGTCTCACGCAGGGTACTACTATAAGCTTGCCCCCACGCAAATGGAAGTAAACTAATAAGCATAATAAATAAATAATTTTTACTATACATTAAAGTAGTTTCAAGTGTTCCTACTCCGCTTGCATCATGTAAGTAAAGCTTAATCAAATCTTTACCCCAAAAATAAAAAATACATAAGCTTACAACAGTCAATAAGCTACAGACAATTAATTTAAAGCGAAAAGTCTCCTTTACACCTTCATGGTTTTTCTGACCAAAAAATTGAGCAGTAAAAATACCTGCCCCTGATACCCCACCAAATATACATAAGTTAAATACAAATAATAATTGATTAGCAATGGCAACACCTGACATTTGCTCTGTCCCTACTTGACCTACCATTATATTGTCTAATAATCCTACAAAATGGGTAATACCATTTTGTATCATGATCGGTATAGCAATAGCCAGTACCATTTTATAAAAAGATTTACTTCCTATTAAATTTCTCATTCTCTCCCTCGCAGTTCATATTACAAATATTTTTAGATTACTTTTAATTATATATATATTATTTACAACATACAATACACCACTTCACCTAAAAAAAGATACTACTAAGCCCTATTTTTAGGTGCTTTAGTAGTATCTTTAAGAAAACTATGCTTCACTTTTAATAAGATGGCATGCTACTTGATGTCCTGGTTTCACTTCAATAAGTGGTGGTTGGGATTCATGACATATATCACAAGCTTGCCTACATCTGCCTGCAAATGGACAGCCTTTTGGTAAGTTAATAGGACTTGGTACATCCCCTTCAAGAATAATTCTGTTTTTTCTAGCCTCTGGTGTAGGCTCTAGAACTGGTACACTAGATAAAAGGGCTTGTGAGTATGGATGTAATGGATGATGATAAATCTCATTACTTTCAGCAATCTCAACAATATTGCCAAGATACATAACCGCTATACGGTTACTAATATAACGTACAATATTTAAGTCATGTGCAATAAATAAATAAGTTAAATCTAATTTTTGTTGAAGCTCTCTTAAGAGATTAATAATTTGAGATTGAATAGATACATCAAGAGCTGATATAGGTTCATCACATACAAGAAACTCTGGCTCAATAGCAAGTGCACGAGCAATGCCTATTCTTTGTCTTTGCCCACCTGAAAACTCATGTGGGAAGCGGTTAATATGCTCTTTATTAAGCCCTACTAATTCTAATAGTTCAATAACCCTTTTTTCTCTTTCCTTAGCATCATACATGTTATGAATAACCATACCTTCAGCTATGATAGAACCAACTGTCATCCTTGGATTAAGTGAAGCGTAAGGATCTTGGAAAATCATTTGAGCTTTCCTTGCATAGTTTAGGCGGTCTTTATTACTTCTTAACCTTACTTTTTCATCATTATAATAAATATTTCCACCTGTAGGAGGGTAAATTCCCATAACTACACGCCCTAAAGTAGATTTACCACATCCACTTTCCCCTACTAAACCAAGGGTTTCTCCTTTATAAATATTAAAGTTTACTTGATTAACAGCTTTAAGCGTTCCACCTGAAACATGGAAGGTTTTGCTCACATTGTTTAAACGAACTAATTCTTGATTTGGCATGCTGCCACCTCCTCCATATAAGCTTGGTATTCAGGATGTAACAACCAACAACTTGCCATTTGAGAAGGTGATAAATCAAATACATCTGGCTGATGTGCTAAACAAACTTTCATACATGATTCGCATCTCGCAGCAAAGCTACAACCTACTGGTGGTTGAAGTAAGTCTGGAGGTGTACCTGGAATAGAAATAAGTGTTTCTGTATGTTCTGTATCTGTAGTTGGTAAGCTTTTTAAAAGTGCACATGTATAAGGGTGCTGTGGGTTATAGAAAATATCTTTTACATCTCCTGATTCCACTACTTTACCTGCATACATAACAAGTACACGATCAGCAAGTGTTGCAACAACTCCAAGGTCATGTGTAATTAAAATAATAGCAGTACCAGTTTTTTCTTTAATTTCATAGAGCAAATCCATAATTTGAGCTTGTATTGTTACATCAAGAGCTGTTGTCGGTTCATCTGCTATCAGTAAGTCTGGTTCGCAAGATAGAGCCATAGCAATCATGGCTCTTTGACGCATTCCACCACTAAATTCATGAGGATATTGTTTTGCACGTTCTTCAGCATTTGGAATTTGAACCATCTTTAAAAGTTCAACTGCCTTTTTTGCTGCTGCTTCTTTAGAAAGATGCTGATGAATAACGATAGCTTCTGTAAGCTGCTTTCCAACTTGCATAGTTGGGTTAAGGCAAGTCATAGGATCTTGGAAAATCATACTTACTTTTGAACCTCGAATTTTTTGCATCTCTTTTTCACTTGCACCTACAATATCTATACCATCTAAATCAATAGTACCTGATTTGATACGGGCTGGTGGCATTGGATTTAGTTTCATAATGGTCTGTGCAGTAACAGATTTACCACAACCACTTTCCCCTACAATAGCTAAGATTTCACCTTTATTAATATGTAGATTGACCCCTCTTACTGCATGCACTTCACCTGCATAGGTATCAAAAGAAACATGGAGGTCTTTCACTTCTAAAATTGTACTCATCTGACTACCTCCTTAATCTTGGGTCAAATGCATCTCTTAACGCATCCCCTAATAAATTAAATGACAACATAGTAATACTAATTAAGATAGCTGGAATAATAAGTTGTAATGGGAATTGTTGGAATACACGAACTCCTTCATTTGCAAGTGTTCCCCATGAAGCATATGGAATAGGTACACCAAGTCCAATAAAGCTTAAGAAAGCTTCAGTAAAGATAGCAGATGGGATGGCCAATGTAATATTTACAATAACAACACTTAGTGTATTGGGAATAAGGTGTTTAGCTATAATACGTGATGCACTCGCACCCATAACTTTTGCAGCTATAACAAACTCTTGCTCTTTAAGCCCCATCACTTGCCCACGTACAAGTCTCGCCATTCCGGTCCAACCTACTGCTGCATAAGCTACTACAATAGTCATAGGACCTGGTGGTAGGACAACCATAAGTAATATAACGATAATAAGATATGGGATACCATTAATAATTTCAATAATTCTCATCATTACATTATCTACAGCTCCACCTATATAACCAGAAATACCACCGTAGATTAATCCAATAATAAAGTTTACACATACTGCTGTTAAAGCAATAAATAAAGAAATCCTTGCTCCATACCATACACGAACGAAAATATCACGTCCAAGGCCATCTGTTCCAAAAACATGATAATGACCTACATCTGGATTCTTAAACATCAAACCTTTATTAGAGTAAACTACGAATTGTTCTGAAATTGAAAATGGAGAAAGCATAGGGATAAAAATGGCCATTAAGGTAATAAAGGTAAGTACAATAATACATACTACAGCTACTTTATTTTTCATTAAACGCCCTATAGCATCTTTCCAATAACTTGTTGGTGGACGACTAATTTGCTCACTTTGTCTAAGGTCTATGCCTACATGCTCAAATTGACTTCGATCTAGTACTTCTAGTTGTGCCATTTTTTCACCCCTTCTTTTCCACTAGTTTGATTCTTGGATCAATAAAGCCATAGAGTAAGTCAACTACTAAGTTAGCTACAATTAAAAAAGCTCCATAGAAAATAGTTGTTCCAGAAATCATGGTATAGTCTTGTACTTGAATGCTTAATACAAAAAAGCGTCCCATTCCAGGGATAGAGAAAATATTTTCTACAACAAAGGCACCCGTTAAAATAGATGCTGCAATAGGACCAAGTACTGTAATAACCGGCATAATCGCATTACGAATAGCATGGCGTCTTACAATTTTTCCTTCTGAAAGACCTTTTGCTTTAGCTGTCTTAATATAGTCTGATGAAAGTACATCTAACATACTTGTACGCATAAGCCTTGATATAGTTGCAAGAGATCCAAAGCTTAGAGCAAATGAAGGAATCAATTTATGTAGTTCAGAAGCCCAACCTGTAATAGGGAAAATATTCATTCCCGTCCATTCATAAAGTTTAAGTCCTAAGAAATATTGAAGCACCGCACCCACGATAAAGCTTGGAATGGACACACCCACAATTGCAATAATCATGGCTAAAGTATCCCACGGCGTTCCACGTTTAATAGCCGCTACAGAACCAAGGAAGATTCCCATAACTGTTGCAAAGATAAGGGCACGCATACCAAGATCTAGTGAATAAGGAAAAGCATCTGCAATAATAGCATTAACAGGTCTATTGTAATGCATAGATAAACCAAGGTCCCCACTTACTACATTGCCAATGTAAATCATAAATTGTTCTACTACAGGTTTATCAAGTCCATACTTTTCTTGTAGAGCAACACGGGTTGCTTCTGTAATCGCTTTCTCACCAACAAAAGGGTCTCCTGGCAAAAGGCGCATCATAAAGAATGTAAGGGCAATAAGTGCAAATAAAGTTAAAACAGAATAGCCAATTCTTTTAAGTATGTATTTTCCCATTACAGCATCCTTTCTTTCATCTTTGTTTTATTTTTATCTTTACTTTCAAATATAAGGGATGTTTTTCAACATCCCTTAATGATAAAACTTATTTTGCTACATAGTCTGCATAAATAACATTAATATCTTGGAAAGCTGTACGGATAACACCTGTTAAACCATCGGCAACAATATAATCTCTTGCACGGTTGTAAATTGGTCCAATTGGTAAATCAGTCATTAATACTTTCTCAGCTTGGATTAACATTTCTTGACGTTTGTTTACATCAGCTTCCACTGTAGCAGCTTTAATAAGTGCATCGTATTCTGCATTTGAGTAACTTGTATGGTTGTTACCACCACCTGTTACCCATAAATCCATAAATGTCATTGGGTCGTTATAGTCAGGACCCCATCCAGCTAAAACGATATCAAAGTCTTTATTTTGCATACGGTCAATACGGCTCTTGAATGGCATTGCTTGAATAGTTACTTCAAAACCTAAATTCTTTTTCCATTGTTCTTGGAAATAAGCAGCATATTTTGCTGCTGTGTCTGTATCATCACAAATATAACTTAAGTTTAGTGATGTTAAACCTTCTTCTTTCATACCTTCTTCAAGAAGACGTTTAGCTTCAGCAAAGTTATTATCTCTAGGGATAAGATCACCTACTGCATCTTTAAACTTGCCATTTACACCATTTACTGCTGGTGGTGTAAAAGATGTTGCTACAGTTGAGTTGTTTTTAACTACACCTTCAATAAATAATTTAGCATCTACACCCAGTGTTAATGCACGTCTAATTTTGGCATTCTTTAAACCTTCTTTTGTTGTATTGAATTCAAAGTACCAACATGAACCATCATCATAATTTAATACGTCTTTACCCTCTGCCTTTAATTGTGCAGCTTGCTCACCATTTACAAGAACCATTTGCGCTCCACCAGCTTTAAATTCGTTTAAGGAAGCGTTTGTATCAGTAATCATAAGCATTTTAACTTCATCTAAATTAACTTTTTCTGCGTTCCAGTACTCTGGATTTTTAGCTAAAACAATATCTGATTCATGTGTCCAACTTGTCACATTGAATGCACCATTTGTAGGTAAAGTATTTGCATCTTTACCATATGTTTCACCAAGGTTTGTATAGTTTTCTTCATTAATTGGAGCAAATACAACGAAAGCGAACATACTAAGTGCATATGGAACTGGTCTTTCAAGTGTTACTTGTAGTGTATAATCATCTACTGCTTTTACACCTAATTCTGTTACATCCTTTTCACCATTTGCAATAGCTTCACCATTTTTTAAGATAAAGCCCATGTAGTTATATTCTGCAGCTGTTTTTGGATTTACTAATGTTTGCCATGCAAAGACGAAGTCTTTAGCTGTAACAGGCTGACCTGTTGACCACTTAGAATTTTGACGAAGTTTGAAAGTATATGTAAGTGACGCTTCATCATACTCCCAACTTTCTGCTACCCCTGGAATAACTTCATCTTTTTCATCTAACATAACAAGATTTTCAACTACATGACGTAATACAGTCATAGAAGCTGTATCCGTTGTAAGTACAGATAATAATTCTGGTGGTTCTTGAACTAAGTTAATACTAATAGCTTTCTTCCCTGTAGCTTCACCTCCTGTAGAATCCCCTCCTGCAGCTTGTGTAGTTGGATTACTATCACCACTACTTGTTGTTGGGCCACAGCCTACGAAACTAGTAAGTGCCATAAGTAATGTTAAACATAATACTACTATTTTTTTCATAATTTTCCTCCCTCTTAGGTTTGTATTATATCTACAATTTTCAATAACTTGAAAATGTGTATTCAAAATTATGTTATCTTAAGTATACTGTTTTTAGAAATATGATTTTTATAACACATTAAAAATCATATTTAGTTATTTGTATTAAATTATATTTTCATATAACTCTATGTATACCTATTATTTATATATAATAATGAATTTTTTCTGATTTGTAAAGTTCAAAAAAATAATTATTATATATTTTAATAAATCATTTGAACAATTAATGAAATATCATATGACAAAAAGTTCAAATTTCTAACCAAAAGAATCTTTATCACTTAATACTTCCTTGTCCTCTTACCCACGATGTAGCTACCTTCTCTAAAGCTTCATAATTTTTCTTAACTAATTCATTTCCTATAGCATGTAAATTCGCCATATTACAAAGAGATACATTATCTATCCGACTTAAACTTTTATTCTTTTCATCTAAATAAGCTTGAATTCTTAAGTATTCTTCTACATCTTTTCCCGATTGTCCCATTATCCCCACTTGATAATCAACAGTTTCTGCTACACCGCCTAGCAAAATAGAAAAAAGCGGGCCTAGCCATCCTGCTCCTCCCCATCTTTTTGCCTTTTGATAAGGATAGGAGTGTAGGCTAGTGCCCGTTCCTAAAGAAAGTATAGAGTAGGTTATATCCGCATCATTACAAAGTTTACTTGCTTCTGCATATGCACATAGTGTAGGGTTATTAGCAAAAACGCCACCGTCTATTAAACTATAACCTTCTCCATTAGAATCTAGTATATAAGCTGGTTCGAAATAAGTAGGTGCAGCACTTGTAGCTTGCACCACATCTTTTATATAAAAATCTCCCTTATGCCCCTTATAAGGGTCCATTTGATTAAAAAACATAGCTCTTCTTCGCTCAATATCATAAGCAGGAATAAGACAAGGCTTTAATAACTCACTCAGTTTAGTATCTCCCACTACTTCATCCATTACTTTTAAGTAGGTCTTATTGCTATATTTAGCATTTGTTAGACCACACAAAGACTTTATACTGTGCCATAAGGATTTCTTAAATATAAGAGGCCCATTTTCCATATAGAACTGTAAAGCCGTTTCCCCAGTGTAACGCGGCCTTGTACCTGTAACTTGATCTGGGCACATATATAAAGCAACTAATATACCACCTGTACTTGTTCCTGCTATTAAATCTATATAATCCGCTAACCTTGCATTTTCATTACCGCTACGCTCTTTTAGCATTTGTTCAAAAGCTACTAAAATAGTGGCTGGAATAATTCCCCTTATACCTCCACCATCAATAGAAAGGATACGAATAGTCCCCATCTTTTCCTCCTTATAATCTTGTTCTTTATAACTTCTTATTATTATATGAACTAGATTAAATTTTTAGTTTAACTTTTGATCCCTTTTAAACTCATAAATTCTCTATTCTTTATTATTTTTTACGCACCTAAATAAGCTTTTCTTACTTGATCGTTGTTTAAAAGCTCTTTCCCCTCACCACTTAATACAACTTCTCCCGTTTCAAGCACATAAGCACGATGGGCAATTTGAAGCGCCATGTTGGCATTTTGTTCAACTAATAAAACTGTAGTTCCGCTATTATTTATCTCTTTAATAATTTCAAAAATTTCTTGTACTAAAATAGGCGCAAGCCCCATAGATGGCTCATCCATAAGTACGATTTCTGGTCTACTCATTAAAGCACGTGCCATAGCTAGCATTTGTTGCTCTCCCCCACTCATTGTACCTGCCAACTGTTTACGCCTTTCTTTCAATCTTGGAAAACGCGTATACATTTTCTCAATATCTTCGTTAATCTGCTTTTTATCATTAAGTATATAAGCACCTAGCTGAAGGTTCTCTTCCACACTCATCTTAGCAAATACTCTTCTTCCCTCTGGAACATGAGCCATACCAAGAGGTACCAGTTTACTAGCCTCCTTATTCATAATGTTTTCACCCTTTAATGCAATCACACCTGAACTTGGCTTAATCATTCCACTAATAGCTTGAAGTGTTGAAGTTTTCCCCGCACCATTGGCACCTATTAAAGTTACTATTTCTCCCTTGCCAATCTCAAACGAAATATTCTTTAGGGCATGTATATTCCCATAATGGACATTTAAATTTTCTACTTTTAACATGATTTCCTCCTTTATGCCTGCCCCAAATAAGCCGCAATAACTTTTTCATTACTTTGTACTTCTTTTGGTGTGCCCTTGGCAATGACATGACCATAATCAATAACCACTAATCTTTCACATATAGACATAACAAGATGCATGTCATGCTCAATAAGTAAAATTGCAATATTAAATCGATCCCTTATCAACTTAATGGTATGCATCAGTTCTTCCGTTTCATTAGGATTCATACCTGCCGCTGGCTCATCTAATAAAAGTAACTTTGGATTTCCAGCTAATGCGCGGGCAATTTCAAGCTTACGTTGTTTGCCATAAGGAAGGTTCATACTTAATTCATTGGCATAACCATCAAGATCAAAAATTTGAAGAAGTTTCATAGCCTCTTCATGAACCCATTTTTCCTCTTTCTTATATCTAGGTAATCTTAGTACACCTTCTAAAACGTTATAGGTTAATCGGTTATTAAAGGCTGCTTTAACATTATCAATAACGCTCATTTCTTTAAAAAGTCTAATATTTTGAAAAGTACGGGTAATTCCCTTTTTAACAATCTCATGTGTCTTTAAATGATCTACACGCTCATTATTAAAATAAATGGATCCTTCTGTAGGCGTATAAACACCAGTTAACAAGTTGAAAACTGTCGTCTTACCTGCACCATTTGGCCCAATAAGTCCTATAAGTTCCCCTTCTTCAATATGTAAATCAAGTTCTGAAACCGGCTTAATACCACCAAAGTTTACACTCATTTTATTTACTTCTAATAATGCCATACTACTCCTCCTTCCCTAAGCTTGCCACTGATTTACCTTTTAGAGCTATTTTATCTTCTAAACCTAATTTTCTTAATATACTCTTGAAACTAACGCCTTTTGCTTTACAAATCATCATAACAATGAGTACAAGAGAATAAATAAGCATACGATACTCAGAAAAAGCACGTAATACTTCATTTAATAAACCAAGTACAATAGCTGCAATAATGGTCCCACTTAAACTTCCCATACCACCAAGTACAACGATAATTAAATACTCAATAGAATTTAAAAATCCAAAACTACTTGGTGTAAGACCTTGAAGATAGTGAGCATAAAGTCCACCACCTATTCCTGCAAAGAAAGCTGAAATAGCAAAGGCAAAAGTTTTGTAATAGAAGGTAGATATACCTATACAATCTGTAGCAATTTCATTTTCACGAATAGCAATAATAGCACGACCATGTCTACATTTAATAATCAAAAAGAGTGTAGCTACAATTACTATAGTTATAAAGAAAGTAATAGTAAAATTACTATAACTTGAAATTCCTGAAAGTCCTTTAGCACCATTAGTTATTTTAAGGTTATTTAAAACAATACGAATGATTTCACCAAAACCTAAAGTAATAATACCTAAATAGTCTCCTCTAAGTCTTAAAGCAGGAATACCAATTAGAACACCAATAAAAGCAGCAAAAGCTCCACCTACAAGTAAACCAATAGGAAATTCCACAAACATCGGTAAATCTAAATGCATTGTAATAATGGCAGATGTATAAGCACCAATAGCCATAAAGCCAGCATGCCCCAGTACAAGTTCTCCTAAATAACCTGTTACAAGAGCTAAGGATGTAGCCATAATAACGTTGATTAAAATTGAAATTAGTACACCAGAATAATAGTAATTAATAACTCCAACTTCCATTCCACCTATAAGTAACCCATAGGCAACGATCACTCCAAGTAAATATTTAATCCCTTTATTTTTAGTAAGCA
Source organism: uncultured Eubacteriales bacterium (assembly GCA_900551325.1). Classification (GTDB taxonomy): domain Bacteria; phylum Bacillota; class Clostridia; order Lachnospirales; family Cellulosilyticaceae; genus Holtiella. Next base: position 11,255 of record URVM01000003.1, read on the forward strand.
TTTCTTTTTTCATAAACGTCACCTACACTTTCTCACGTACGTTTTTACCTAAAATACCAGACGGCTTGAGTAAGAGTACTAAAATTAAAATAAAGAATAAAATAGCATCCGCCCAAGAAGAAGCTTCTGCCCAGAAAACTGATAAAAATCCTTTAGCTAAACTTTCAATAATACCTAATAAGAAACCACCAAGCATCGCCCCTGGTATAATACCAATCCCACCAAGTACTGCTGCAATAAAAGCTTTAAGACCTGGCATAACACCCATTAAAGGTTTGATTTGAGGGTAGGCCATTGCAAAAAGAATTCCTCCCATAGCACCTAAGGCTGAACCAATAGCAAAAGCTATAGAAATAGTCTTATTAACAGAGATTCCCATTAAAGCTGCTGCACTAGCATCTTCCGAAGCAGCACGCATAGCTTTTCCAAGCTTTGTCTTTTTAATAAAAAGTTCTAGAGCAAGCATAAGTAAAAGAGAAAGACCTAAAGAAATTAACATAATCTTACTAACTTGAAGAGAACCTATTTGAATAGGTGGAAGTGAAATAGTTGGAAATGGTTTTGAACTTGCACCAAATAAAATAGTAAAAAGTGTTTCTAAAAAGAAACTCATTCCGATAGCTGTAATAAGTGCCCACATTCTTGGAGCATTTCTAAGTGGCTTATAAGCAATCTTTTCTATCCCCATTCCAATAAGTGCACATGATACCATAGATATAATAATAGCAACAGGTAAAGGTAGATTAAATACGCTAATCATCATAAAGGCAATATAAGCACCTACCATCATAATATCCCCATGTGCAAAGTTAATAAGTTTTACAATACCGTAAACCATGGTATAGCCAAGAGCAATTAGGGCGTAAATACTACCTATATGTAAGCCATTCAATATTTGTTGTATAAAAAGTGTTCCGTAGTCCATAACAGACCCCTTCCTCTATTAAATTTTACATAAGTCCTACAGAAGCTTTAAAATTACTCGGAGGCCGTGACCTCCGAGAATCTTTAATTGTTATTTATTAGCTTCTAATTTCTTATAAAGTTTGTTTTGACCATTTTCAATACGTATAACAGATACAGATTTAATTGGATTTCTATTTGCATCAAAAGTAACATCACCTGTTACACATTCTAAAGAAGTATTTTGCATTGCTGTAACAACTGCAGCTGAATCTGTACTACCAGCTGTTTTCATTGCTTCAATCATAATACGAGCTGCATCATATCCAAGTGCTGCAAATGCATTTGGTTCTTCATTGTATTTTGCTTTATAGTTAGTAATAAAGTTTTGTACCATTTCAGATGGATCTTCTACTGTATAGTGGTTTACAAAGTAACTACCTTCTACAACTTCTGGGTTGTTTACTGTTTTTTCTGTAACACCATCCCAACCATCACCACCAATAAGTGGTACTGTAATACCAATCTCTCTTGCTTGTTGAGCAATGTTTGCAATCATTTCATAGTAATCAGGTATAACAACTATTTCTGGATTAGCATTTTTAATATTGGTTAAAATAGGTTTAAAGTCTACATCACTATCACCGTATTTTTCTACTTTTACTACTTCTCCACCATTTGCTTCAAAAAGTTCTTGGAATGCTTCTGCAACACCTATTGAGTAATCAGATTCTGAATTGACTAAAACAGCTACTTTTTTAACTTTTAAATCTTCTGTAGCAAATTTAGCAAGAAGCTCACCTTGAGCTGGATCTATGTAACATGCTCTAAAAATATTATCACCAATTGTTGTAATATCTTTTTTAGTACCTGTTGGCGTAATCATAGGTATTTTCTTTTCCGCTGCTAAATGAGCAATGGTTTCTGTTGTTGCACTAATATCTGAACCAATAAAAGCAACAACTTTATCACTCTCTACTAATTTTTTAAATGCGTTAGTTGCATCTTGTTGGTTAGCCTTATTATCTTCTAATATAAATTCAATTTGTTTTTCTAATACACCGCCAGCAGCATTGTACTCATCAATGGCAAGCTTAACACCGTTACTTGCAGCAATACCGTACTGAGCTGCTTTACCTGTAAGGTCGAAGCTTCCTCCAATTTTAACTGTATTACTACTTGCACCAGCCTTTTCACATCCTACAAAGCTCATAGAGCCAACAACAAGTGCCAAGCTCATAGCTAATAATTTTCTTGTTTTCATAATAACCCTCCGTTAACTTGATTTATATAAATGAAATTATACTTAATATATCTTTCAATTTCAAGAAAAATTTTAAGTAAAATCAATATTTTTGTTAGGTTTTTTATTATAATAGATTATATATATGATTTTTTGTTTAATAAAAATGTCATTTTTTACTCAAATGCTCATTTCGAGACGTGACTTATGTTAACTTATAATTTTCTAGTTTTTCCTCTTGAAAGCCTCCAATCCCCTTTGTACAATAGAAGAGAACACGAAAGGATGATAAAATGTGATTTACATAAAACAGGAACTCCCTGCAAACAATAATTTTTCTTCTCCTTTTCATTGTTTTTTAGATTTAGAAACAACTGGCCTATCCAAAAATAATGATTTGATTATTTGTTTTGGATTAGCTTATATAAAAGAAGAAACTTTATATATGGAACAATATATTCTAGAACATAAATCAGAAGAAAGAGATTTATTAGAACAACTTAAAAAAATACTTCCTACCTTAGAAAAAATATATACTTATGGTGGAAAGCATTTCGAATGGCCTTTTATTATAGAAAAACTTAATACTTATGGAATAGATTCTTCCTTTTTAAGTGCATTACAACTTATAGACCTTAAACAGCCAAAAGAAAGCCGTGGGGCTCTAGAAATACGTATAGGCTTTAGACGTAATCAAACTATTACAGGTAAGGAGTTAGCAAAACTTAGTAAACTTCACTTACATGAACCTAATAAAACTTATGAAACACTTATTTTAGAACACAATAAGGAAGAGCTTCTTAGTTTACAGGCTATTTTTGACTTTACTCATTTTCTTAATCACCTTAGCCCACGTCAACTAAAAACTTATACTTTCCTTGAAGATAGTATAAGTTTTACACTTATACCTACTAAGCCTTATCATTTATCCTTTTCCTTTTCTAAGGAGAACATTGAATATAGCTTCGACTCATCAACAGGAGTTGTTACATTATCTCTTAAGGCCCAGTATCTTCTTCTTAAAACTTATTTGCCACACCAAGACTACTATTTAGTAGAAGGAGAACTTATGCATAAGTCCATAGCTAAACTTCTCCCCGCTTCTATGCGTCAAAAGGCTACTAAAAGCAACTGCTATCTTGAACAAGAAGGTTTCTATTTACCTTTACAGCTTAAAGAGTTCAAAGATCTTACTTGGGTAGATGAGCATAAACAATCTTATATTTCTTATAAACCTGAAGCATTAGAAGACTATGTTTTACCACTTCTTAAGTCAGTACTCAAAAAAATAACGCCTAAGTCTTAACTTAGGCGTTATTTTTATACAATTATTTTATATGCTTTTTTCATAGAAGAAAATACGATAAGGATTTAAATTAAATTTTTGTGCACCTATAATTTGTTCTGTACTACCTACAAATAAAATACCATCCTTATTTAAAGCTTCACTAAATCTAGTATATATACTGTTTTTAGCTTCTTCTGTAAAGTAAATAAGTACATTACGACAAACAATAAGATCTACATTGGTTGGATAAGGATCTTTAAGTAAATCATGTTGTTTAAATGTAATACAGTTTTTAATTTCTGGTGCAATAATATATTTTCCATCTTGCTCTTTTATATATTTACTACGTAAGTCCTTAGGTATGTTAGCAATATGTTTATCAACATATTCTCCCCTTTTAGCTGCTGCAAGGATCTCTTTATCTATATCTGTAGCTAAAATTTTAATTTGATGAAGTGGCATAAAACGAGACAGTAACATAGCTAAGGAATAAGGCTCATCCCCTGTAGAACAAGCTGCACTCCATATTTTAAGACTAGTCTTTTTCCCTAGTAATCTAGGTAAGATTTCCTTCTCTAAAGTAATCCATTGATTGGGATTCCTAAAAAATTCAGAAACATTAATGGTAATATAGCTTAAAAACTCATCATAGAGTACTTTATCTTTTTTAAGTAAGGCTAAATAGGCCTCATAATTTTCGCAACCATGTTTACGTATATTAGCATCAATACGTCTTTTCATTTGATTTTCTTTATAGGCGTTTAAATCAATACCTGTTAATCTTAACACCTGTAATTTAAACTCTGTATAATTCATGCCACTCCCCCAAGTTTATTAATCAATTTGTTCAAGCTTCCCTAAAACTTCTGCAATAACATCACTTGGTGTAGATGCACCTGCTGTTACACCTACCTTGTGAATATTTACAAACCAGTTTGTATCTAAACCAGAGGCATCTTCTATACAGTAGGTATTTGGACAAAGTTGTTTACAAATCTCATAGAGTTTTTGTGTATTAGAGCTTAATTTACTTCCAATAACAATCATACATTCTACTTTCCCTGCAATCTCTCTTGCCTCATCTTGTCTTTCAGAAGTCGCATTACAAATTGTATTAATAAATTTAATTTTATATCCAGCTTTTTCTAGATAGCTTACCATTTCATCTACAACAGCTTTTTTATAAGTTGTTTGTGATACAACTAAATAGTTATTTTCTTTATTTAACTTTGATAAATCTATTTCTTCTTTGTTTTTAAATATAATACATCCATTTTTTGTCCAACCGTTAATACCAATAATTTCTGGATGGTTAGCATCACCTATTAAAATAACGCCAAATCCTTCATTTTCATAACGGCTTACAAGTTTATGAATCTTTGTTACATAAGGACAAGTTGCATCTATGACTTCTACAGACTTTTCCTTCGCTTCATTATATATAGCTTCTGGCACACCATGGGCACGGATAATAACTTGATCCATAGGTGTTTCATTTATTTTCTCTACAGATTTTATACCTTTATCTGCAAGTTGTCTCATAACTGTTTCGTTATGAATAATATGCCCTAAAGTATAAGTTTTCTTAGATGTTTCTGTCTTAAAAGCCATATCTACTGCACGTTGTACACCAAAGCAAAAACCTGCACTTTTAGCAAGTATAATTTCCATTTTCTCAACTCCTACTTTCTTTCTAGTAAAAGCTCCTTAATGCGTTCTACGATTTCATCTACAGATAAATAAGTCGTATCAACTTCTATCGCATCATCAGCTTTTTTAAGTGGGGATACACTACGATTTGAATCTTGGTAATCCCTTGCTTCAATTTCTTCAAGAAGTGTTTGATAATTCACTTCTATACCTTTTTCTTCATACTCTTTAAGGCGTCTTTTTGCACGTTCTTCACTAGAAGCCGTTAAAAAGATTTTTAAAGTAGCACTTGGAAGAACTACTGTACCAATATCTCGTCCATCCATTACAACAGATTTTGTGCTAGCTAATTTTCTTTGCATCTCTACAAGCGCACTACGTACTTTTTCATAGGTTGCTACTTTTGAAGCAGATGCTGCCACTTCTTGTGTTCTAATGTCCTCACTTACATCTTCTCCATTTAAGTAGATTTTTTGAGTTCCATTTTCATAACTTAAATCAATATGAATATCTGAAAGGGTTTCATTTACAAGTGATTCAAAATTGTAATCAATCCCATGTTTAATACTATATAAACCTACACTACGGTACATAGCACCTGTATCAATATAAGTACAGCTTAACTCTTTTGCAAGTTTTTTAGCAATAGTACTTTTTCCGGCACCTGCTGGTCCATCTATAGCTAAAGAAAAGTGTCCAAGATCAGGGCGAAGTCTTTTAGCTTCTCCTAAGTATTGGTGTCTTAAGCCTTCCTGGCTTCCTTCTAGCGTACATAAAAGGGCTATGCGAATGCAATTTGGAAGCGAATCTTCTACATCCATTTCTTGCATACACATAAGGGCAGCCTGTGTAATACCTAATTCTCTTGCTGCTACTGCTGGGTAAACAGCATTTAAATCTTTAGTACATGTAAAAGTAATTTGTATAATATTTTGTATCTCTACTCCATTGGCTTCTATTACAGCTTGTAAAAGTTTGCTTGTCTTACCTAGTATAGACTCTTTTGTGTTTTCGGCTGTAATAGCACCTCTAATGGCAACAATATTCATCTTATCCCTCTTCCTAGTCGCATTTTTCCTTTACATTAGGCATTTGATTAGTATTTGCATTATTTACTTCTCTTGTATCATCATATACTTCATATTCCATCCAAACAGTTTCTAAGCTATTAAGATTTGTAGAAATTTCATCTTTCTTACGTAAGCTAACAGCTACAATGATAGCATTGATAATACTAAGCGGTGCAACAAGAGAGTCTACAAAAGAAACCATTTCACTTCTTCCAATTAAAGTATGTTCTGCATACTGTGCAATTGGTGAAATATAACTATCTGTAATAGCAATAATAGAAGCTTCTCTTGATCTTGCATACTCTAGCGCTTTCATAATACGCTTAGAATAACGTGGAAAACTAATACCTATAATAATATCTTTATCACTAATGTGATGTATAATTTCAAAGATTTCACTTATACTATTTGTGTTTATGACTTTTACACGTGGAAAAATAATATTAAAATAAAAGCCTAAAAAGGTAGCAAGACCTGCACAGCTTCTTACACCTAATATATAAATAGTATCGGCGTTTAAAATTTTATCTATAGCTCCATCAAAAGCTTCTTCATCAATCTGTTCTATTGTATATGCAATTTTTTCTTGATCTGTTTGAAGAACACTTTTTAAAACATGATTCACATCAATTCTATCTGTTGTAACTTCAAGACGTTGCATAGCTGTTAATTTGCTTTTTACAAGTTCTTCTAATGCATCTTGAAATTTTGGATAACCATCATAACCTAATTCATTAGCAAAACGTACAACTGTTGATTCACTTACACCTACTATTGTTCCTAGCCTAGCTGCTGTTAAAAAGACAGCTTTTTCATAATGCTCTAAAATATAATTAGCGATAAGCTTTTGTCCTTTACTCAGTTTAGGCATACTTTTTTTAATGCGCTGAATCAAATCATTATTCATATTCATTTCCTTTCAAATAATCTCTTATCTTTTATCTTTTCTCTTTATCTTTTTATCTAGTATCATTATATAATATATTTGGCTTTTTACAACGATATTTTATGAATTAGAACATGAAAAAACTACAGGAATTACATTTCCTGCAGCCTTTTTACAAAATTTATAGACTGAATTGAACAAGATATATATATAAATACATTATATCAAATCTGATTATAATATACAATGATTATCATTATTCTTCTTTTCTTATAACAAAAAAGCAATTTGGACAAGGCTTTTTAACATTAGTTACATTAAGGTGTAAAACAGAAAATGCATTCACGGTGTAAGTAGCTAAATATTCTTCTATACTTATATGTTCTTTTAAACCTTCTTCATGACCTGGATAAGTCATAATAGCCAACATTCCTCCCTTTGACAGTTTGGATATTACTCCTTCTATAGCTTTTAAAGTAGTTTCTGTATGGGTTACAATACTTTTATCTGCTCCTGGTAAATAGCCTAAATTAAAAAGAGCTAGATCTATTTCTTCTTTAATATAAGTATTTACATAATGATGAGAGTCTAAAATCAGCTGAATATCTTTTTGACTTTCTTGGATCCTTTTCTTACTTTCGGCTATAGCTTCTGGCTGAATATCAAAGCCATAAATAGTTGATACTTGGCGAAGACCATTTAAAAACTCTAGGTCATAACCATTACCTAGAGTTCCATCCATAGCTGTTAAGTTTTCTTTGCCCCACATTTTAAGATGTTGTTCAATAATAAGATGTACATTTTGTGTCATATTGCGACTGAGCATGCTTATTCACCTAACTTCTTAAGATAGTTAATTTCTTCTTTTGTAAGTGGACGGTATTGCCCTACTTCTAAATCGCCTAGATTCAGAGTGCCCATAGATACACGCGTAAGCTTTAAAACATCATAACCTACAGCAGCACACATTTTACGAACTTGACGATTACGTCCTTCATGAATGGTTAAACTAAAGGTTGTTGTTGCACCTGTTTGTCTGATGATTTTAGCTTTAGCAGGTGCTGTTAAATAACCATCAATAATAACACCTTGCTGTAACTTTTGAAGAGTTGCATTTCTTACTTCCCCTTTTACTTTTACCACATAAGTCTTATCTACATGGTGTTTGGGATGTGTAAGAGAATAAGTCAGTTCACCATCATTTGTTAAAAGAAGAAGCCCTGTTGTATTATAGTCAAGGCGCCCCACAGGGAATATTCGGTAAGGAATATTCTTTACTAAGTCTAAAACTGTAGGACGGTCTTTCTCATCAGATACAGAAGTAATATAGCCTGTAGGCTTATTCAGTAAATAATAAACTAATTGCTCTTCCATCTTTACAGGACGATTCTCAAATAATACTTCGTCCCCTTCTTCTACTTGAACACCTTGTTCTGTAACAACTTGTCCATTTACTTTTACTTTACCTTCTTCTATATATTGTTCACATTTTCTTCTTGATCCAACACCACATTGTGCTAAATATTTTTGTAGTCGCATAAATCTGCCCTTCCTATTTAAAACATATTTTATTTATATTATTTATTAAATAACTTTTTAATTTTATCTATTAATGTAGCTTTATCTACATTTCGATTTGCAAGTAGCTCTGTTTTTTTCATTATTTTATCACCACAAACTACTTCTATTTTACCAACAACTTGATCTTTATGAATAGGTGCATTTACTTCATTTGGTAAGGTTTTTTTCAAGGTGACGTTGTTTTTTTCACTTTCACTAAGTGGTAATATAATTGTATCTTTTACATATACACCTAATTGTTCTTCTTTTCCATTTGGTACCTTTACTTCCCCCATGTCTTGGTCTTTCTCTACCAGCTTGTACTTTTTATAGTTATTAAACCCATAGTTCATTAACTTAATTACATCTGTATATTTACGAGACTTCCCATCTTTATTCCAACCTGCTCCAAGGGCTACACCTATTAGTTCCATACCATCTTTTTTAGCTGCACCTACAAAGCAATGTCCTGCTTTACTTGTAAAACCTGTTTTTACACCTTCAGCACCTTGGTACTGGCTTAAAAAACGATTTTTATTAATTAATGAATGTGACCTACTACCTTCTACAGATACAGTTGGTATAGTGATTTCAGGTGTTGTAATGACCTTCACAAACTCAGGGTTACTTAGAGCATAGGCAGTTATAAGCGCCATATCATAAGGGCTAGCATAGTGTTTCTCCCCATCTAAACCATTAGGGGTTTCAAAGTTTGTATGGGTCGCACCTATTTCACTAGCTTTTTGGCTCATAAGCTGACAAAAGTTCTCTACACTGCCTCCAATATGTTCAGCAATGGCAACAGCTGTATCATTATGTGATTCTAACATAAGAGAATATAATAAATCACCTAAACGCTGTTTCTCACCTGCTTGCAAGTTTAATTTAACTTTAGGTGCTCTACTTGCATTTTTAGAAACTGTTACAATATCATCTAATTTGCCTGACTCTATAGCCAAAATACAAGTCATTATTTTAGTTGTACTTGCCATTGGTAAAGGTTCATGAGCATTTCTTTCATAAAGAATACGTTTACTATCCTTTTCTATTAAAACTGAACCCTTAGAATAAATTGTACCTGGTCCTTCACTTGCATAAACACATTGAGTAAGTAAAAGTGCTATCGCTATACAACTTTTAAACCATTTTCTCATTTCATTCACTCCTTAAACCATGTATATTCTATGTTCAGCATCCCTCATAGCTTTCCATTTTATACATTTATTTAAGGTGGAATCTCCTTCTTCTTACAGAAAATCTCTTCTTAATTGTATTGAAAATTTTCTTGTCTTACTGGATATTATCATATGTTAGTTAAAGTTTTCTATATCAATCATACTTTCTTAATTCAAAGTATCTTTTCATTTTAACTAACTCTTTCCTTCTAGGTCAACTTATTCATCTTGGTTATCTATTTGATATAGAGTATACTCTTGATTTAAAGCATTTTCTTAACTTGAATGATCTTCTTGACTTGAATGATCTTCTTGACTTGAATTATTTTCTTGGTTTAAGGTATCTTCAGAAATATAGTTCATTTCTTCTTCAATTTCCTTTTTAAAACGTTCAATAAGCTCATCCTTTACCTTTGGTAAATCTTCAATAGTCTTAAATCCAAAGTGACGCAAGAAACTAGTTGTAGTTCCAAAAAGAATTGGACGCCCAATAACATTAAGTCTTCCTACTTCTTCTATTAAATCATATTCTAATAGCTTACTTACAGCATGCTCACTCCTTACCCCTCTAACATCTTCTATTTGTGCCTTAGTAATAGGTTGAGAGTAGGCTACAATAGCTAATGTTTCAAGTAAAGCTTGTGTAAGTAATTTTTTAATAGGTTTTTGCTTATAACGTTGAATAAAGCCAATATTTTTAGGCACTGTACACATTTGATAGCCTTTATCTACTTCAATAATTTCAATACCACTATTAGACTTTTGATATATTTCATTTAATCTATAAATCGCCATATGTATGGTGATTTCTTCACTTTCACAAATCTCACAAAGTTTACTACTTGGAACACTATCTCCTACATAAAAGAGAATAGATTCAAGTATACTTTCAAGTTCAGTCTTTTGCATCTTCTCTCACTCCTGTAATGATAATATCTGCTAGCGGCTTATCTTGCATAATACGAATCTGCTTTTTATGTACAAGCTCTAAAATAGACATGAAGGTTACAATACGTTCAACTTTTGGCATCCCTACAGTACACAATTCAAAAAAGGAAACCCTTCCATTCAACTCTAATAAGTTTAATATATATATAGCTTTTTGTTCAATAGTATAAGTATCTTTCTTTAATATAGAAGAATCTATTTTCTTAGACTTTTGATGAACTAAAATTTGCTTTTGTCTCATTAAATTTTGAAATACTTCATACAGCTCTTCTAATGTAATATCCACTAAAACATCATCTGTAGTAGGTTTAGGAACTTCTATATAATCTCCACTTTCTTTGTTTCTAAAACAATAGTCTGATGAAAGATTTTGTCTTTCATCTAACTCATGAGAAACATATTTAATCTTTTTGTATTCTAGTAGCTTTCTAATTAATTCTTCCCTTGGATCTTCCTCTAAAATCTCCTCATTTTTAGGAGGCTTAGGTAAGAGCATTTTAGATTTAATATAAAGTAAGGTGGCTGCCATAACAATAAATTCACTCATTTGTTCCAGTTCTAATGTATTAGAGGATTCAATATAAGCTAAATACTGATCTGTAATTGAAGAAATTTCTATATCATAAATACTCATTTTATTTTTCTCTAATAAATAAAGCAACAGATCAAGAGGCCCTTCAAAATCTTCTAGTTTAAATGTAACATTCATTTATTTTCTCCTTACTTACAACACAGTCTATTAATAGTTTAGCTATTTCACTCACATAATGCAAGATAAACCGCCAACTTTCTAAGGAAACAAATAGGTTAGTACATAGCAATAGAACTCCATGTACTAACCTTATTTATCATAAACTATTTAGCTCATTTTAAAATAGCGACTAATCATATAAGGAAACATATGATTGAATTTAGCTTTGCCTACATCAAAAGCTGCTACAAGTGGTGCTTCACCTACAACTTCTCCATCCATTGTATAAGTAATGGTACCAAGTTTTTGATTTTTGTAAATAGGTGCTACAACATTTTCATCATATTGGATACTATAACTTAATTCTTTTTCTGTACGTTCCTTAGGTACAACAAAGGCCATAGAGTTTTCAATAGTAAGTTCTACCATTTTCTTATCGCCTTTTTTAACTTTCATATTCCCAAGGATTTCTCCAACTTGTGGTCCTTTTTTCACTTTATAGTTGGCAAAACCATAGTCTAAAAGACCAGCTGCTTCTCTAAATCGTATTTTACCATCTTGAGAACCCAAGACAACCGCTATTAAGTGCATGTCATCTCGATTAGCTGTTGCACTTACACAATGTTTTGCTTGAGGTGTATAACCAGTTTTAAGACCTGTAATACCATTATACCACTTAATCATCTTGTTTGTATTTGTAAGGCCAAATTCTGTTTCACCTTTACGTGTACGGTGTGTAATTGTATCCATCCAAATAGTAAGTGTTTTAGTAATATCAGGGAACTTAGTAATAAGTTCACGAGACATAATAGCCACATCATGAGCAGAAGAAACGTGTCCTTCTACATGTAGGCCACAAGCATTTTTAAAAGTAGTATGTTTCATACCTAACTCTTCTGCTCGCTTATTCATCATATCTACAAATTGACTTTCACTACCACCAATATATTCTGCCATAGCCACAGCTGCATCATTGGCTGATGCAATAGCAATGGCTTTTACAAGATCACGTACTGTTTGTTGTTCGCCTTCTTCCATGAAGATTTGAGAACCACCCATACCTGCAGCATGACTACTTACAGTTACTTGATCATCCCAGTTAATCTTCCCAGCATCAATGGCTTCGTGAATAAGAAGAAGGGTCATAATCTTTGTAATACTAGCTGGCGGAATTTCATCATCCATATTTTTTTCTAGTAGAATTTTGCCACTACTTGCTTCCATAAGTACATAACTTCTAGCTGTCTCAGCCATTCCAGATGAATTCGTAACAGGTTCGGCAAATACACTACATATACTAGTAAGCCATACAAGAAGTAGTACACTTACTATACTTTTTTTCTTAAACATGTTTCTACCTCCTTACAATTTATTTCTATTATTTGTTATTTTAAACAAAATATACTATAAATTATAAAGAAGTAGCTATTAGCTTATAAATTTAGTCTCTTATAGTTGTGTAAATAAGCTGTGGCTTCTTAGTTTCTTCCATACTTAGTGCATAAGCATCATAGATATAGTTCATTGCACCTTCTGTATTAGACTGCTCACTATAGTATAAAGTAGCAAGTGAATCTCCAAGTTCTACTTTATCCCCTATCTTTTTGTGAATGATAAGACCTACACCTAAATCAATGATACTCTCTTTGTTTTCTCTTCCTGCGCCTAGTACAAGGGCTGCTTTTCCAATAAGCTCTGTCTCAATGCTTGCTACATAACCTTCTTCTTTTGCTATAATTTCCATTGTATATGGTGCAGATGGTAAAAGACTATAGTCTGTTACACATGCAGGATCTCCTCCTTGAGAAGCTATCCATTCACAAAGTTTATCTATAGCTTTTCCTGAAACAATGAGTTCCTCAGCTAACTGTAGTCCTTCATCAAAAGTCTTTACACGATTTGCAAGAAGGAACATATTGGCTGCAAAAGTTTTGGTGAGTACAGTTAAGTCTTCTGGTCCTTTACCTTTTAAAGTATCAATAGCCTCTATAACTTCTAAACTATTACCAATAGCATAACCTAAAGGTTGGTTCATGTCTGTAACAATACCGATGGTATCACGTCCAACTGCTTTACCAATACGTACCATGGCCCCAGCTAAAAGCTTGGCATCCTCTAAAGTTTTCATAAAAGCACCACTACCACATTTAACATCTAAAACAATAGCATTTGAACCTGCTGCAATTTTCTTAGACATAATAGAAGCTGCAATAAGTGATATGTTATCAACTGTGGCTGTAACATCACGAAGAGCATAAATTTTCTTATCTGCTGGTGCTAAATTACCTGTTTGGCCTACAACAGCAACGCCGTGCTCATTTACATTATTAATAAAGTCTTCTAATTCAAGTTCTACTTTAAAACCTGGAAAGGATTCTAATTTATCTACTGTTCCACCTGTATGACCAAGTCCACGACCAGACATTTTAGCTACAGGTACACCCCCAGCTGCCACAAGTGGTGCTAATACGATGGTTGTTGTATCCCCAACACCACCTGTACTATGTTTATCTACTTTGATACCTGGTATAGATGATAAGTCAAGCATTTGGCCACTACTCGCCATACATTCGGTTAAAGTAGCTGTCTCTTCATCATTCATGCCTTGAAAATAAATAGCCATTAAAAGAGCTGATACTTGATAATCAGGTAAAGTACCTTCTGTGTAACCTTGTACAACAAATTTAATTTCTTCTTGAGATAAAATACCACCTAATTTTTTCTTTTCAATAATATCATAGATTCTCATAGTATCCCCCTATTTATTCCACTAATGTTTGATAAAAACTTGCACCAATATTAAGGGTTGGTAAATCAAAAATTTCTGATACAGTTTGACCTATATCTGCAAAGCTATTACGTGTACCTAAATCTATGCCTTCTTCAAATTGCTTACTATATACAAGAAGTGGTACATATTCTCTTGTATGGTCTGTTCCTGGTGTTGTAGGATCACAACCATGGTCAGCTGTAATGATTAATAAATCATCCTCTTTCATAGCACCTATAATTTCTGGTAAATAACGATCAAACTCTTCAAGACCTTTACCGTAGTTTTCCCAATCGTTACGGTGTCCCCACTTCATATCAAAATCAACTAAATTAGTAAAGATTAAACCATGACTTTCCTTCTTTATAAGATTAATAGTTTGCTTAATACCATCTTCATTAGACTTAGTATGGGTTGAATAAGTAATACCTTCTCCTGCAAAAATATCACTTATCTTACCTACTGCAATCACATCTAAACCATTTTCCTTAGCATAAACTAATAAGTTTTCGGCTGGTGGTGTCACTGCATAGTCATGGCGATTTGGTGTACGTGTAAAATGTCCTGGTGTACCTACAAAAGGTCTAGCAATAACACGAGAAACTTCATGCTCACCTTTTAATAGATTTCTTGCAATTTCACACATTTTGTAAAGCTTTTCAAGTGGAATAACTTCTTCATGGGCTGCAATTTGAAATACACTATCTGCTGAAGTGTAAACAATAGGGAAACCAGTTTTCATATGTTCTTCCCCAAGCTCATCTAAAATAGCTGTACCTGAAGCTGTACAATTTCCTAAAGTCTTTGTTCCAATAGCCTCTTCAAAGGCATCCATAATCTCTTTAGGGAAACCATTAGGATAAGTTGGAAACGGAACCTTTGTATGAATACCTACCATCTCCCAATGTCCTGTAGTTGTATCTTTACCTGAAGAAAGTTCTGCAAGTCTTGCATAAGCACCTATTGGTTTATTAGTCTTTCCAATGCCTTCCATTCCTTCAATATTACCTAAGCCAAGTTTAATAAGATTTGGTAACTTAAGTCCATTACTTTTATGATAAACGTGACCTATTGTATTTGTATCTGTATCACCATATAAATGGGCATCTGGCATAGCCCCCATACCTACACTATCTAAAACGATCCAAATAACTCTATTCATTATGATCACCATCCTTATTCCATATTTCAATTATTTGGTTATAGTTTTATTGTATACTAAAAGTACAAAAAAAAACAGGGTATTATCCCTGTTATTTTCTATCCCTTACTCTATTTTGCAAGATGAGTATATACTTGTGTTGTTGAAATATCTGAATGACCTAGCATTTGTTGTACTGACTTTAAGTTAGCTCCATTTTGAATAAGATGGGCTGCAAAGGAATGTCTTAACATATGTGGTGTAATCTCCACTTCAATGTTAGCATTTTTAGCATAGGTTTTAAGAATCTTCCAAAAGCCTTGTCTTGTAAGTGGTAAACCGTTGCAATTTACAAAAAGTGATTGCTCATATTGATCACGAATCATAGCATATCTTACATCTGTTAAATAATTTTTAAGAGCTACAATAGCTGCTCTACCAATAGGTATACAACGTTCTTTACTTTCATCACGACAAATAATATATCCTTGATTTAAGTTAATATCTGTTACCTTTAATGTAATAAGCTCTGTTACTCTAATCCCCGTTGCATAAAGTAATTCTAACATGGCCTTGTCACGGATCCCCTTAATATCCGTAGTATGCGGTGCACTTAATAATTGTAAAACTTCTTTTTCCGATAAAATCTTAGGCGCTCTTTTTGTAATTTTAGGCATATCTATTGTAAGCGCTGGATTTTCATAAGCTTTTCCTTCTTTTATAAGGTAGAAGAAAAACGCACGGATAGAAGCTAATGTTCTAGATAAAGTTGAAGATGATTTATTTTCACTCTTCATATAATCTAGATACTTTTGAATCCATTCACTACTAATAGAACAAGTCTCTTCAATATTATTTTCCCTTAAAAACTTAAAAAAATACTTTAAGTCACGTTCATAAGATTGAATGGTATTCTTTGATGAATGCTTAACACGATTAAGATAGACTAAGAATAAAGCAAGCTCATCGTATATCATGTGACTCCCCCTTTTCCATAATATTATTTGTATATAGTATATTTTTTAACTATTATGTATACATCAATTATAACCAAAATGATTTTTTTTGTCTACTCAAATTCATTTTTTTTATAAATTGACCATTATTTTTTTAATTAAATATATCTTTTATAGTATTTATCACGTTAAGTCCAGGAAATTTTTATCTAACCTTACTAATTATTCAGAAATTTATAGGATAGTAATTTATGAATTGCATAATTAGTATAATATTTTGTATTGAGTTACTAAATACAAAAGTCCATTAATAAATAATTAACTTTTACTGTAGTACATATTTTCTTATATACAAAAAAGTTCTAGGAAACTACCTAGAACTTTTGAAGAATAAATATTTTTATATTTATTTTTTAAGTTTGTTTAACTCTTCGATTAAAGAATCATTTAATACTTTAATGTATGTTCCTTTCATACCAAGAGAACGTGACTCGATTACACCAGCACTTTCAAATTTACGAAGCGCATTTACGATAACTGAACGAGTAATACCTACTTTATCAGCTATTTTACTTGCAATAAGTAAGCCTTCTGTGCCATCAAGTTTTTCAAAGATATGGAAGATAGCTTCAAGCTCTGAATAAGATAAAGTACCAATTGCAGATTTAACGATTGCAATTTTACGTGCTTCTTCTTCAGTTTCATCTTTAAGAGATGTAAGCATTTCAACAGCTACAATTGTTGCACCATATTCTGCAAGAATCATATCTTCTGTTGTATAGCTACCTTGGTTCTTTTGTTTGTATAAAACAAATGTTCCAAGTCTTTGACCACCTGCTACGATTGGTACGATACAACCAATGTAACTTGCGCTATTAGCGCTATCTGCAAAAATTGTTTCCATAGAAACATTTTCTCTAACATCCATCATTGAAATAAGTTGATCGTTAATTGCGTATCCAATGTATTGTTCGTCGTTCACAATATCATTTGCAAATAAATTGTGGATACCTAACACCTTACTTTTATTGCTAATTACTAGTACATTTGATTGTACTACATCACTAAGTACCTCGCAAATATCTGAGAAAACAACGCGATCTGATCCTACTCGTTGTAATAATCTATTAACTTTGCGCATTCTTTGTAATAGTTCCATTGACATAAATATTCCTCCTTAAAAGTTTCTACCGTTAGTATGTTCGAAAAATTTAAACACTATACACTCTATACATTTATCTCCACTAAAAAGACAAAGTTGAATTTTCAACTTTGTCCCCCCAAAGAACTTATCATTTACACATAAATCATAATATCATAAATTAAAAGAAAACTCAACCCTAATTTGAAAAGAATTCCTTTTCATTTACTAAATCTTCTATTTTTTTCTTTTTTACGACTTATTTTTCGCTTTTTTTGCCATAATTACATTTGGTATTTCGACATACAACATGTTTGCTCTTACTAGAGCCTTTTTCTATAAGGATGTCTCCACACTCTGGACACTTATCACCTGTTGGACGTTGCCATGACATAAAGTCACATTTATCATCTGTATTGTTTTCACATCCATAGTAAATACGGCCTTTTTTAGTTTTCTTTAATATAACTTCCCCACCACATAGTGGACATTTCACGCCAATTTCCTCATACCAAGGTTTTGTAAAGTTACAATCTGGAAAGCTTGGACAGCCTAAGAACTTTCCGTATTTCCCATATCTTATAACCATATTGGCACCACATTTATCACAAGGAATATCTGTTACTTCAGTTAAATCAATATCCTCAACTTCTTCTTCAGCTTTTAATACTGTTTTAGCAAAGTTAGGATAAAATGCTCTAATAATCTCTTTCCATTCTACATGTCCAGATGCAATTTCATCTAAGATTTTCTCAAGCTGAGCAGTAAATTCTACGTCTACAATTTCATTAAAGTGAGAAAGCATAATATTATTAACTACTTCACCTAGTTCTGTAGGATAAAGCACTTTATTTTCTTTTGTAATGTAACCACGAGCTAGAAGTGTTGTAATAGTTGGTGCATACGTACTTGGACGTCCTACTCCATTTTCCTCTAAGGTTTTTACAAGGCTTGCTTCTGAATAACGTGGTGGTGGCTGAGTAAAATGTTGATTTGGTGTAAGAGAGATACACTCAAGCTGATCCCCTACATTAGCCTTAATAGTCATTGCCTTATTAGTCTGTTCGCCTTCTAAATTATAGGCTCTTAAATACCCATCAAAAAGTTGTATGGAGTAAGTTGCCTTAAAAGAATATTTACCATTTTGGATAGTTATAGCATGTGCCTCATATCTAGCTGGTGTCATTTGACTACCTACAAATCTGCTCCAAATCATTTGATAGAGTCTATACTGATCACGACTTAAGTACTCTTTAATTTCCATTGGTTCATAAGTAATATAAGTTGGGCGAATAGCCTCATGAGCATCTTGTATTTTTGCACTTTTACTTTGCTTTTTAACACTAGAATCTTGTACATACTCTTTCCCAAATTTATCAGTAATATATTCTACAGCTTGTTCTTTAGCTGTATCTGAAACTCTAACAGAGTCTGTACGAATATAAGTTACAATACCTACTTCTTTTTTTCCTATTTTAACCCCTTCATAAAGCTGTTGAGCAATATTCATAGTTTTTTGTGTAGAAAAACCTAAATGCTTTGCTGCATCTTGTTGCATTGTACTTGTTGTATAAGGTAAAACAGGATTTTTTACACGTTCAGAAACTTTTGTTGAGGTTACTTCAAATGAATTTTTACTACAAGCTTTTATAATAGCAGCAGCTTCTTTTTCATTTCTTATATCTGCTTTTACTTCCCCAATTTTATCAAGCTTTGCTTCAAAACCTTTTGTTTTACCTTGCTTAAATAAAGCCTCTATTGACCAGTATTCTTGTTCAATAAATTCTTCTATTTCCTTTTCGCGGTCACAAATAAGACGAACGGTTACAGATTGTACACGCCCTGCACTTAACCCTTTACGAATCTTTTTCCATAAAATAGGGCTAATTTTATAACCTACTAAACGATCAAGAACACGTCTTGCTTGCTGTGCATCCACTAAGTCCATATTAATTTCTCTTGGATTTTTAATGGCTTCTTTAATTGCTTGTTCTGTAATCTCATTAAAGGTAATACGATAAACCTTTTTACCTTCTAACTTTAACGCATGGTATAAATGCCATGAAATTGCTTCCCCTTCTCTATCAGGGTCAGTAGCTAAATAAATACATTTTGCATTTTTTGCTTCTTTACGTAGTTTTTGAAGGAGTTCCCCTTTTCCACGAATGGTAATGTACTTTGGATCAAAATCCTGTTCCACATCTATCCCTAGCTGACTTTTAGGTAAATCTCTTACGTGACCAATAGAGGCTTCTACCTTGAAAGTCTTGCCTAAAAATCTACTTATTGTATTTACTTTGGCTGCTGACTCTACAATAACCAAGTTATTTGCCATAATAACCTCCTAATACTCTAATTCAAACGAACATAACGCCTACCAGGTAGGCGCATAATAAAGCCTTTTATCTCTAATTGTAATAAGATTTTCTCTATATTTATTTCCGTCATATTCATTTGATGGGCAATCCTTATAAGTTCTTTCGGTTGCCAACTTAAGTTATCATATACCATAATTTCAACTTTATCAAGTATTTGCATAGGAATGTTTGTACAATTATTTGTAAAATTGCTACTATAGAAGTGTAATTGTGGCATAAGTTCTTCTAAAATGTCTTCTACTTTTGTAATAAGTTTTGCTCCACTTTGAATCAATTTATGACTTCCGGCACTCAGTGCACTATCTAAATTACCTGGAACAGCAAATACTTCTCTATTTTGTGCTAAAGCTAAATGTGCTGTAATAAGAGAACCACTTCGACTTGCAGCCTCTACAACAACTGTGCCTAAACACATACCACTAATTATACGGTTGCGTCTTGGAAATTGATACGGTCTAGGTTCAGTAGGTGGCAAAAATTCCGATAAAATACAGCCCCTTTCTTGTATATGATTGTAAAGGCTTAAATTTTCTTTAGGATAACAAATATCTACACTATTGCCAAGTACAGCATAAGTTTCTCCTATCTTTAGAGCACCTTTATGACTGGCTTCATCTATACCTCTTGCCATACCACTTACTACTCCAAAGCCTGCTTTTGCTAAACCATAACCAAGCTCCATAGCTACTTGATAACCATATTCTGAACATTTTCTAGCGCCTACTACTGCTAAAGCTGGCCTATTTAGAAAATGATGTCCTTTCCAAAAGATAATAAAAGGTGGGTCTTCTATTTCCTTTAATAAGGAAGGATACTGTTCTTCTTCTATACTTAAAAGGTGAATACCCTGATTTTTAATCCCTATAATTTTCTCTTCTATTTTATGAAATTCTTCTTTAGCCTTTTCTATAATGTCTATCTGTTCTTGACCTATCCCCAGCGCCTTATAATCTTTTCTATCTGCCTCAAAGAAATTTTTACTACTTTCTTTCTCCTTCCACCAACTGTATTTCTTACTACCTTCTATAGGTAATAAATGAAACCATAGACTATACATCCTAACTAACTCATTTTTATCCTTCACCATAAGTCACTCCTTTAATAAATCTATAAAAATACACCAAAAATGTTTAAAAATCTAATTTTAGGTTAAGAATCTAATAGTGATTTTTAGAAAGGATACCCTTATGTTTTGTAAATTAATCAGTTCTTGTTTAAATGGATTAGAAGCTGTTCAAATAGGTGTAGAAGTAGATTTATGTGATGGCTTACCTTCTTTTGATATTGTAGGCCTACCTGATAGTGCTGTTCGCGAGTCTAGAGAGCGTGTCAAAAGTGCCATTAAAAATAGTGGCTATGACTTTCCTATTAAACGTATTACTATTAATCTTTCTCCTGCTGATTTAAAGAAAGAAGGTAGCCTCTATGATCTACCCATTGCCCTTGGCTTACTTGGCTGCATGGGTCTTATTGATTCTAGCCAATTTCATTCTAAGATTTTCCTTGGGGAGCTAGCTCTTGATGGTACCCTTCGCCATGTAAGCGGACTTGTACCTATTGTATATGGCTCCACCAGTTCATCTACTTATATTTTACCTACTGAAAATGCACCTGAACTTCAAATGGGGCAGCCCATGCCTTTTCTCTTTTTTCATACCTTGAAAGAAGTTGTAGACTATCTTACTTCTAATAAGCTACCTAAGCAACCATCTCTTTTAGAATCACAGGTTACTTCTTTGCCTATACTTGAAGACTTTAGCGATGTGAAGGGGCAAGAAAGCGTTAAAAGAGGCCTTATGATTGCTGCTGCAGGACACCACAATACACTCCTTATAGGTCCACCAGGCTGTGGTAAGACTATGCTTGCAAAACGTCTACCTAGCATTCTACCTCCTCTTCTAGAAGAAGAACAAATTGAACTTACTAAAATTTATAATCTTGCACCTTATATACATGTTTCTCTTCCTGTTCGTACACGCCCCTTTAGAGCACCTCATCATACTGTAACTGTAGCTGGACTTGCAGGTGGCGGTGCCCATCCAAAACCTGGTGAGCTCAGTTTAGCTCATCTAGGTGTACTCTTTTTAGATGAGCTTCTAGAATTTAATAAAAAAGTACTTGAAACCATGCGACAACCCTTAGAAGATGGATGTATTACTCTCTCTAGGTCTAATGACCACCTTACTTTTCCTGCTAAGTTTTTATTTATAGCTGCCAGTAACCCTTGCCCTTGTGGTTATTATCCCGATACGCGTAAATGTCACTGTGATTTACCTAGTATTAGGCGCTATTTAAGTAAACTTTCAGGTCCACTTCTTGATCGTATAGATTTGCATATAGAATTAACACCAGTCTCATTTATAGATTTTAAAGAAGGGCCTACTTTAAGCTCCTCCCAAATAAAAGAGCTAGTTACTCATGCTAAAGAAGTTCAAAAAGCTCGGTATAAAGATGAAGTATTTTCTTCTAATCACCAATTACCTACACATCTTATTCCAAAGTATTGTCCTATGACATCAGCAGCAGAAAACTTACTAAAACACTGGTTCAAATCACAAACTGCTAGTGCTAGAAGCTATACTAGAATCTTACGTGTTGCACGTACTATTTCAGATCTTGCAGATCAAGATATTATAGATGAAGATTCAATGAGTGAGACCTTAAATTACCGTTTATTAGATCGTAGATTTTGGGGATAAATCAAAAAAAGGACTGTCCTAAAACAGTCCTTTATGTCTTAAATTTTTCTTTTTTTAATGTTTTCAAGCTCTACAATAAATTCATCAATATCTTTGAACTTTTTATATACAGAAGCGAAACGAATATATGAAACTTCATCTACTTGTTTTAAATGTTCCATAGCAATTTCACCTATTTCTGCAGAAGGAATTTCTTTTCTTTCTGAGGTGTAAATTTGATTTTCAATTTCACCTACCATAGCTTCTATTTGCTCTAAACTAATATGTCTTTTATTACAAGAGCGTAAAATACCTTTAAGTAATTTATCACGTTCAAAAGGTTCTCTTGTCTGATTAGACTTGATTACCATAATGGGCATACATTCAATTTTCTCATAGGTGGTGAATCTACGTTCACACTTTTCACATTGTCGTCTTCTTCTGATTGATTTGTTGTCTTCTGTAGGTCTTGAATTAAGTACTTTAGACATAGCATTTCCACAAAAAGGACACTTCATAGGTTATCCTCCTACACATGTATTATAATATAACATAACATATGTATCTTCCAAAAGTCAACATCACTCTGACTTCATTGGCATCCCTTCATGAAGTTCTACAAGTATAATATCTTCACCTATCTTTTTAATATTTTCCCATGGTACCAGATATTCTACTTCACGTCCAAAGAGTCCCATAACTTTTCCAGGCCCTGGTACAACAAGCTTTTTCACTTGTCCAGTAGTCCAATCAATCTCTACATCACAGATATAGCCAAGTCTTGCCCCGTCCAAAGTATTGATAATTTCTTTATGCTTCATATCTCCTATTCGCATTTTAATCCCCCTTAAAAATAAAATTTTATATATATTTCTTCATATGTTGAAGTGCTGTTTTCTCTAGTCTAGATACTTGTGCTTGGGAAATACCTATTTCATCTGCTACTTCCATTTGAGTTTTGCCTGCAAAAAAGCGTAAGGTAAGTATATGCTTTTCTCTACTATTTAAACGCTTCATTGCTTCTTTTAAAGAAATGTTTTCTAGCCATATATCATCTTGGTTTTTTTCGTCGCTTACTTGATCCATAATGTATAGTGCATCACTTTCATCATGATACACTGGTTCAAATAAAGAGATAGGATCTTGGATGGCATCTAAGGCAAAAACCACGTCTTCCTTTGGTATACCAAGTTCTGCTGCTATTTCTTGTATATTAGGTTCTTTTGCATTTTGCCTTGTTAACTTTTCTTTTGCTTGTAGAGCTTTATAAGCAGTATCTCTTAAAGAACGGCTCACACGTATAGCATTGTTGTCTCTTAAATAACGCCTGATTTCTCCAATAATCATAGGCACAGCATAGGTAGAAAACTTAACATTTTGGGTTACATCAAAGTTATCAATTGCCTTAATAAGTCCTATGCAACCTACTTGGAACAAATCATCTACATGCTCCCCTCGGTTGTTAAAACGTTGAATTACACTGAGTACTAACCTTAAATTCCCGTAAATGTACTCTTCTCTTGCATGTAAATCACCCTGTTCAATGAGTTTAAATAAAATTTCTTTCTTCTCATTGGATAAAATGGGCAATTTGGATGTGTTTACACCACAAATCTCTACTTTATTTATAGCCATGCAGATTCCTCCTAGTCATACCATTAAGTATTACATTAGCATATAAATAAGCATTACCATCTGAGAGTATTTTATACATCCTCCTAACTCATTCTAGTAATTTCCTTTTTTAATCTAGATATAATCTTCTTTTCTAATCTGGATATATAAGACTGTGAAATCCCTAATAAATCGGCTACTTCTTTTTGAGTTTTTTCTTTTCCATGAGCATTAAAGCCAAAACGTAGCTCTACTATTTCTCGTTCTCTTTCTGAAAGTTTTTCTAGAGCTTGTTTAAGTAAAGTTTTATCTACTTCATCTTCAATATTGCGATAAATAATATCTGATTCTGTTCCTAATATATCAGATAATAAAAGTTCATTTCCATCCCAATCTACATTTAAAGGTTCATCAATAGATATTTCTACTTTTAATTTATTTGTTCTTCTTAAATACATAAGGATTTCATTTTCAATACATCTTGAAGCATAAGTTGCAAGCTTTATTTTCTTTTCTGGGTTAAACGTATTAATAGCTTTAATAAGTCCTATTGTTCCAATAGAAATTAAATCTTCCATACCTATACCTGTGTTTTCAAACTTTCTTGCAATGTATACAACTAACCTTAAGTTTCTTTCGATCAGCACATTTTTTACGCGCCCTAAAGTTTTCATATCATCTTTATACTTAGTAATACACATAACAAGTGACTCTTCTTCTTGCTTTGTAAGTGGTGGTGGCAAAATCTCGCTTCCACCAATATAATGAACAGATTGTTTTCTAAATAATATGAATTTATGAATCCATTTCATTATTAACTTTTTACATGTCTTATATACTTTCCTAAATCCCATTTTGTGCCCTCCTACCATATGATCATATAATCTGGATGGATGAGTGCATCATAGTCTTGCCCTTTAAAAAGCGTATGGGGTACAATCCCTACAACACACTTTTCAAATGTTTTATGAAACATCCCCTTTTCCAAAACCATCTTTTCCATCATAAACCCTAATAAAATATCTGCTTTACATCCTACACTTTCATAAGGAATCAAATAGGTTTTAATAGATTCCTTATTTTCTATAATTCCTTCTATTCCCTTTTCTTCATATGTCTTTATAAGCCTTCGCTCTTCACAAGATAAAACTGCGTCAATGGCATCATATGTAATAATAGTTACAGGTTTCTTACTTGTTAATGTATACAAAGTATTACCAGAATCTAAGTAACCATTTAACTTAACTTTTTCCCCCTTATGTACAAGTGTCATTGTGTATTCAAAATGGGGCATAATAAATCTTTGTCTTATGTATACGGTTAAACTATACAGTATAAACCATATGCCAATCCCTATACTAAGTACTAAAATAATAGACATTTTTTGTCCTGTTCCATTTTTCATAAACATATAATACATATTCCATATACCACCACCAATTAAAAAAGAAGCTAAATGACATCCTAGAAAAATCTTAAAAAACTCTTTATAACCTTTCACTTTATAAATAAGCACAATAGGTATAATAGGTATTAAAAAATCATACATATAGAAAGGTAGTTGCCTTAATAAAGGTACAATTATACTTAAGCAATACAATAAAGCTGCTATAAAACTTCCAAGGACAAGCCGCCTTTTACTAGGTGACTTATTCATTAATATAGCCGTACTTGCAAAAATAGCACAGTCCATTATAAAGTTTATGAAAAATAGAACATCCACATAAATAACTTGCAACTTACCTCCCTCCTTGCCTTCAAAATTATTGTATATGATAGTTTATACAAATTTTGTAAAAACGAAGAATGGTACAAAAAAAAGATACGACAATTATCGTATCTTTTTTACATCTTATTATTTATCTAGATCTTCTTAAAAAATGAGGAATCTCTACTTGTACATCATGAGATTTATTCATTTCTTCTCTTCTAACTGGTTCTTCTGGTCTTAAACGTTGTGTTGGTATCTCATCTGTAGATTGAACCTTAGGTTGTTCAAAACGCTGTGGGATGATTTCTTTACTTTGGAAATCTGTTGCAATAACAGTAATAATAATCTCATCACCAAGCTCCTCATTAATAGATGTACCAAAGATGATTTCTGCATCTGGGTCAACACATTCACAAATAAGGTTTGCACCCATATTTGCTTCCATAAGACCTAATGACTCACCACCAGCCATGTTAATAAGTACACATCTTGCACCATCAATAGTAGTATCAAGAAGTGGACTGCTAATAGCTTGCTTAATCGCTTCTTCCGCACGGTTTTCACCAGATGCACGACCAATACCCATATGTGCAATACCTTTATTGTTCATAATAGTACGTACATCGGCAAAGTCAAGGTTAATAACCCCTGGGTTAGAAATTAAGTCTGCAATACCTTGTACACCTTGTTGAAGTACATCGTCTGCTTTACTAAAAGCTTCTAACATAGTAGTTTTCTTATCAATAACTTGTAAAATCTTATCATTTGGAATAATAACTAAAGTATCTACTGACTTTTTAAGCTCTTCAATACCTTTTTCTGCATTGAGCATACGTTTTCTACCCTCAAAACCAAAAGGTTTTGTTACAACACCTACAGTTAAGATCCCTTGCTCTTTTGCAATACTCGCTATAACTGGTGCAGCACCTGTTCCTGTGCCACCACCCATACCAGCTGTAATAAACAGCATATCAGTACCTTTAATAGCTTGAATAATTTCTTCACGACTTTCTTCGGCTGATTTTGTTCCAATCTCTGGATTAGCACCTGCACCTAATCCTCTTGTCATTTTCTCACCGATTTGGATTTTAGTTGGTGCCTGTGAACGTGCTAAAGCTTGATGGTCCGTATTAATTGTAATAAAGTCCACACTAGCTAAGCCTTTCTCAATCATTCTATCTACAGCGTTATTACCGCCACCGCCGACACCTATAACTTTAATCTGCGCCCCTTGGCATTCATTTTCCATACAAAATTCGAGCACGACTTACTCCCCCTCTGCTTATTAGACTATCACTATATTAAGGTTCAATATAATTCATTTTCAATAAGATAAAAGTTTTTAGTCTAGTGGCGTTAGAACAGCTTGTCCATGTTCTACCAAGGATAAATCTAGTATCCCCATGGTATACGCCTCATTTACCTTAACTAACCATTTTATCTTTTTGTCAAAATCTCTGATATTACCAATTATAACATCTAATTTATTAACATACAAGTGGATTTGTTCTAGATTTGAGAGGTCTATACTATCAATCTTTTCAGTAAAGTTATACTTATCGAGCACACGAATCATTTCATTCATTATTTGTATCTTTTCTTCGTTATTTTGGCCTAGTATATCTCCTATTGTAAAGTATTCAAAAGAGAGCCCCTCTAAAACAGGTAGCTTTAATCTTTTTTCTTTACTCTGTTCAAGAACTTTACCATCACCATTTAGACATAAATAACTATCATGAAAGGTTACATAGCCGATAGGTCTTTGCTCTTCTACTTCTATTGTTATTTTATTTGGAAATTTATAACTTACCTGAGCTTTTTCAATAAAAGGTAGGGTAGCTATAGCTTTTGTAGCAGCTTTTTTATTAATACTTAATGGATGCATACCTTTTTCTAGCTCGGCAACTTTTAATATTTCACTCACATTGTAGTAGTGATTACCTACTACATTTATATCTGTAATATACCAAATAGGTAAAAATAGAAGGCTTATTCCAAGTAAACTGAATATCCCTACACCATAAATCCATTTTTTCATTTGGACCGCAGAATATTTTTTCAACTCACTTCCTCCTTTGTCTTTTGTCCACTTGTTCACATGTATGATACATATGAAAATATATTAAATTTATATTTTTATATTGTTATATACTTAACTATAAAATCAAAATTAAAGTAGGTAGGATGACCCTCACATATGTTTTATTCATACTATGCTTTAGGTCACCTTGTCCCTACTATTAAAATTTATAAACTACTCTTTAGGTTTTCCTATTGTAGCTGTTCTTGATATATTAACTAAAATACCTAAAGATCCTAATAAAATAAGTAAAGCTGTTCCTCCGTAACTTACCATAGGCAGCTGCATCCCTGTAGTTGGAATGGTATTGGTATTTACTGCTACATTTATAAGTACCTGTATACCAACCATTCCTGATATACCTGCTGCCACCAATGCACCAAATAAATCCTGTGCATGGGTTGCTATAGAAAATCCACGAATAACAAGGACACCATAGGCAAGTAGCAATAAACCTGCACCTACAAGTCCTAATTCTTCACAAATAACTGCGAAAATAATATCATTATGAGGCTCTGGGATAAAGCCTAATTTTTGAATACCTTGCCCAAGCCCTGCACCAAAGAGCCCCCCTGAGCCAATGGCATAAAGAGACTGAATAGGCTGATATCCTCCTCCAATAGGGTCAATCCACGGATCTTTCCATACACGAATACGGGACAAACGATAAGGTGGAAGAATATCTCCTAGAATACCTTCAAATTGTATGTTATTAATAGCTATGTAATAAGCACCTACTGCTAAAATAGCTACGGCAATAATACCTACTATGTAATACCACACTCTTGGTGTAGAAAGGAATAAAATCAAGAATCCTACCCCTGCAATAACAATGGCCGAACTCATGTTTTCCTTTAAAACGATTGCCGTTGGAAGCAATATAATACCCGCCCCCCACAGTACATATGTAAATTGATCTAACTTTTTCTTATGCTTCATTATAAAAGCTGAAAGCATAATAATAACTGCAATTTTAACAATTTCTGACGGCTGTAGCTGAATAGGTCCTAACTTTAACCATCTAGAAGAACCATTTACCTCTTCACCAAAAACATAGGCACATAAAACAAGTACCATAGAACCATAGTATAAAAGTCTAGCTAGTTTTAAATTGGCTAATAGACGATAGTTAAAGAAATAAGTAACGCCTAGCATAGCAATTATACCTACTAAACCAAACATAAACTGCTTTTTAGCAAACATAAACGCATCATTAAATCTAGTCATGCCATGATAGTGACTGGCACTATAGACCATTACGATTCCAAAACCTACAATAAGTACAATCATGGCAACCAGTAAATAATCGGGTGCATGCTTTACTGGTGCCTTTTTTCTTTTGGTAAGTGTATGAGATGTTTCCATTTATATCACCCTTCCAAATGACTTACTATTTCTTTAAATAAATCTCCTCTTTGTTCATAACTTTCAAACATATCCCAACTTGCACAAGCAGGAGATAAAAGTACACATTCTCCATCTTTTGCTTCTTTATAAGCAGCTTCTATAGCCTGTTCAAATGTATTATAAGCTTCAAAATCTAAGAAGCCTTCTTCCCTACATTCTTCCATAATTTGATTTTTACATTCTCCAATAAGGTAAAGTTTCACAACACGTCCTTTAAATAAACTTATCCACTCTTTAAAGGAGATTTTCTTGTCCATTCCTCCACCAATAAGTCTAATAGGCTTATGCATAGAAATAAGACCTGGAATTGCTGCACCTACATTTGTCGCCTTTGAATCGTTATAATAGTCAACGCCTTTTTTAGTACATACATACTCAAGACGATGCTCTACACCCATAAATGCCTTGATTTGTTCACTAATAATATGATCTGGCACACCAAAAGCTTTACATATAGCAGTAGCTGCTAGTACATTTTCGATATTATGTGCACCTACTATTTTCATTTCACTTACGTCACATATTTTAGTACTTTCACCTTTAATATTCTCATAAAGGGTTCCTTCTACTTTATATGCACCTTGCTTTGTTGTATTCTCCAGGTTAAAAGTAATGACTTGTGAAGGCGCAAGATTTTTTGCTTCTTCAAAGTAAGTGTCATTTTCATTTAAGATAAGTGCATCTTCTTTAGTTTGATTTTTAAATACACCGTATTTTGCATGACAGTAGTTTTCCATCGTTTTATGTCTGTTTAAATGGTCAGGTGTAATATTTAAAATAGCTGCTACTTTAGGATGAAAATAGATGGTAGATTCTAGCTGAAAACTACTTACTTCAGCTACTACAATTCCATCTTCTGGAATGTTTAGTACATCTTCACTAAAAGCTCTTCCAATATTTCCAACTACGTAGGTATTTGGATTATAGGCCTTCATAATTTGACCTACTAAAGTAGTTGTTGTTGTCTTACCATTTGTACCTGTAATTGCTACAATAGGTGCCTTACATAGGCTCGCTGCATATTCAAGCTCTCCTATTATAAGTTTACCTTTTTCTCTTGCTTCTTCTATAAATGGTAGGTCAGTTGGTACGCCAGGACTTAAAATGATTAAATCATAATCTAAAAGACTAATAGGCTCACCTAGATGAAAGGTTATGCCTAAGGCTTTTAGATTATCTATTTCTTCTTGTACTTCTTTATGAAATCCATCAAAAGACTTCCCATCATATACATATACTTGTTGGCCTACTTCATGTGCTAATTTGGCTGCTGCAAGACCACTTCTTGCACACCCTACTATTACAACTTTATTTGCTTTCATTTTAATGCCCCCTATAATGCAATTAAGCCTATCAAACATAGCATAGCTGTTATAATTGAAAATACTGTTACAACTTTTGTTTCTGGCCATCCACTTAACTCAAAATGATGGTGAATTGGTGCCATTTTAAAGAATCTTTTTTTAGTCTTTTTAAAGTATGCCACTTGGATAATAACAGATAAATTCTCTACTACATAAATAAGTCCTACAATTAAAATGAAAAGCGGCATTTTCATTACAAAGGCAGTCGATACAATAAACCCACCTAAAGCCAGTGAACCTGTATCTCCCATAAACACTTTAGCAGGATAAGTATTAAATAATAAAAACCCAAGTAAACTTCCTACTGCTGCACCTGCAATAGGCACAACTTCGTTTAAAGTTACAAAAGCTACCGCTGCAAAAAATGTTGCTACTAGTACTGTAACACTTGAAGCTAAACCATCTAGCCCATCTGTTAAGTTAACTGCATTTACTACTGCAATAACACCGATGATAAGAAGTGGCCAGTATAATATACCAAAGTCTAATGAACGACCATTAGTAAATGGTAAGATAATGCTTGTATCCACACCTACATAGTAATAAAGTAAGTAGGCAAAAATAAAGGTTATAACTAACTGACCTATTATTTTTTGTCCTGGTGTTAAACCTAAAGAACGTTTTTTTACAATTTTAATGTAGTCATCTAAAAAACCAATGAATCCAAAACCTAAAGTTACAAATAATATAGTTTGTAAAGATCTATTGCCATTTATAAACAATAAGCTTGTTAAGGTCATACTAATTAAAATAATAATACCACCCATAGTTGGTGTACCTGTTTTTTTAAGATGGCTACTTGGTCCATCATCTCTTACGTTTTGCCCAAATTTTAAACGTTTTAAAAACGGAATAATAAAAGGGCTTATAACGATATTTAATAAGAATGCAATAATTACTGCATAAAAGACTTGATTATTCATTATCGTTCACCTTTCCTATCGCTTTCACAATTTCCTCAAAATGCATGCCTCTAGATGCTTTAAGCAAAACGGTATCTTGGGGTTGAAGAATATGACTAAGATTACAAATCAAATCCGCTTTGTCCTTATAGTAATTAATCGTTAAAGCTTCTTTTCTTTTGTCACTTGCTCCCTTTACTATATGTATAGCCAGCTCGCCTACACAACAGAGTACATCTACATCTAACTCAGCTACATATTCTCCTACTTGTTCATGAAACTGCGGTGCAAATTCACCCATTTCAAACATATCACCTAAAATAGCAATTTTTCTACCTTCGCTTTCATAATCCACGAGAACTTTAAGAGATGCTCGCATAGAGTCTACGCTAGCATTATACGCATCATCTAAAATAGTTATGCCTGTAGCTGTCTTAGAAATATTCATACGCATCTTACTTGGTGTATAAGCTTTAAGTCCTTCTAGTATTTTGTCCTTTGTCATACCTAACTTTTGGGCTATCATAATGGCTACAAGACTATTATAGACCATATGCACACCAAGTGCTGGAATAACAATATCAAAAGTATCTGTAGGTGTAATGACTGTAGCATAAGTATCATGTCCTTTTGTATAGACATTTTCACATCTATAATCATTATCTTGACCTTCACCATAAGTAAGAAGATCCCACTTTGTTACTTGTACCCCACTTAAAAGGTCATTATCACCATTTAAACACAGAAGTCCATCTTCTTTAAGACCATCTAAAATTTCAAGCTTGGCTTTTAAAATACCTTCTCTTGAACCTAGATTTTCAATGTGAGAAGTACCAACATTTGTAATAACACCAATATCAGGTACAGCTGTTACGCTTAGTCTATGAATTTCATTAAAGTGGTTCATACCCATTTCAATAACGGCTACTTCATGTGTCTCATTTAAGTTAAATAAGGTAAGTGGCATACCTATTTCATTGTTAAAATTACCTTGTGTCTTTAGTACATTAAACTCCGCACCAAGGACAGCTGCAATCATGTCCTTTGTAGAAGTCTTTCCAACACTTCCAGTAACTGCAATAAGGGGAATATTAAACAAGCTTCTATAGTAAGCTGCAAGATCTAAAAGTGCCTTCTTTGTATCTGCTACAAAAATGTGTAAAATACTTTCATCTCGAACGGTAAGTTCTTCTGTTAAAGTAGCTGCTGCCCCCTTAGCTGCTACTGAACTAATAAATTCATGTGCATCAAAGCGTTCTCCTTTTAAAGGGACAAATAGACTACCCTCTTGAACATTTCTTGAGTCTGTTTCAATGCTTGTTATAAAGTTATGCCCACAAGATGGGGTGTTTAAACACCTTCCACCAATTGCTGCAATAATATCTTGTAAAAGAAGTTTCATTACTGTTCCCCCTGTATAAATTCACGTACAATTTCAGAATCATCAAAGTGAATAATACGTTCTTTAAGAATTTGATAGTTTTCATGGCCCTTTCCAGCAATAAGTACCACGTCATCTTTTTTAGCATGGCCTAAAGCATGATAAATGGCTTCTTTACGATCTTCCATCTTAATATAGTCTACTTGGTGACGTTTAACCCCTACTTCTACTTGGTCTAAAATAACATAAGGGTCTTCACTTCTTGGGTTATCTGAAGTAATAATAACTTCATCTGAATATTTAGCAGCAACTTCTCCCATAAGAGGGCGTTTTGTGTTATCACGATCGCCACCACAACCAAATACTGTAATAATACGTCCTTTTGCAAATTGCTTAATAGTTTCAAGAACATTTTCTAAACCATCTGGTGTATGGGCATAGTCTACAAGTACACTATAGCCTTTAGGAGATTGGAAAGATTGTACACGTCCAGGTACTCCTTTAACCACTCTTAAGTGATCTATAATAAAGTCCATTGGTAAGCCTAGTTGTCTTGCTGCGCAAATAACTGCTAAAGAATTGTATACACTAAACTCACCAGGGATAGGTACTTCAACTTTGTACTCACCTTCTGGTGTTTGAAGATTATAGCTTACACCACCTGCAGTAATATGAATATCTGAGGCATGATAATCAGCTGGTTTATGAATACCATAAGTAATCATTTTACATGTAGCGTTTTCTTTCATCATATTTACATAAGTGCTATCTTCATTTGCAATACCCACTTGGCAACGTTTAAAAAGAAGAGCTTTTGCTTCTCCATAAGCTTCCATGGTTTTGTGGAAATCTAAATGATCTTGTGTTAGGTTAGTAAAAATACCTAGCTTGAATTCACAACTTTCTACACGGTTTAGGGCAAGTGCATGAGAAGACACTTCCATTAAACAGTGACTTACGCCCTCTTTATGCATAGTAGCAAGAAGTTGTTGTAAATCAGCTGATTCTGGTGTAGTACGTTGTGCTTTTAAAATATTTGTTCCAATTCTATTTTCGATGGTTCCTATAATACCAATCTTTTTACCGTAAGCTTCTAGAAGTTGCCCAAGTAAAAAGGTAATGCTAGTTTTACCATTTGTTCCTGTCACACCAACTAATTCTAGTTTTTGTGATGGGTGGTCATAAAAGTTACTTGCTAACTTTGCCATAACCAAACGTGTATCTTCTACTTTAATTACTGTAATGCCACTTTGTTTAAGTTCTACTTCATCTTCTATGACAATGGTTTTTGCTCCATTTTCAATAGCAGCATGAATATACTTATGTCCGTCTGTATTAAAGCCTTTAATAGCTACAAATAGCCCATTATTGGTCTTAACACGTGAGTCATATATAATAGAATCCACCTCTTGATTCGTATCACCCAAAACTAAGTGGTAGGGAATGTCTTTTAATAATGTTATGAGCTTCATAATGCCCTCCTCATGTAAATATACAAATATCTTAGTTATTATACCATGACTTTTCAGGATTAAAAAGAGAAGTTACTCAGTATATAGAAGAATTTTACTATTTTTATTCACCTTTTCTCCTGGCATAGGTAATTGACTTATAACTTGCTCCCCACTTCCTATGAATTCAATAAGGACAGTAGATGTATAAGCAAGACTTTGTGCATCCTTTTTTGTTAAAGATCTAAAATCTGGAACTGTTACTGTTTGTGTTTCATCAAGTGCACTTTCTGCTTCTGTATAGACAGGTTCAACCCCTAAATAAGGCAAGGCATTTGCTAAAATATCTTTCATAACTGGACCTGCTACAGCACCTCCATAGTATACACCTTTTGGCTCATCTATAAGTACAAGTCCAATCACTTGTGGATTTTCTGCTGGTGCAAAGGCCACAAAAGAAGCAATATACTTTCCTGAACCACGAGGAAGCTTTTGAGATGTAGCTGTTTTACCACCTACACGATAACCTGGTATATAAGTCTTATTTCCTGTCCCTTCACTTACAACACTTTCTAGAATACTCTTCATTTGTTCACTTGTTTTACTTGATATAATTTGTTCCCCTTTATCATACTCAAAAACTTGTAAGGTGTTACCCCCGTCATCTACAATCTCTTTTCCAATATGAGGTGTAATCACATAACCTCCATTAATAACTGCTGATGCTGAGGCAAGAAGTTGTAAAGGTGTAATTTGAAATGATTGACCAAAAGACATGGTAGCAAGTTCAACAGGCCCCATCTTCTCCGCTGAATACATAATCCCTACTGCTTCGCCAGGCAAGTCTATCCCAGTTTTTTGTTTAAATCGATA
This sequence comes from uncultured Eubacteriales bacterium, assembly GCA_900551325.1. Lineage (GTDB taxonomy): Bacteria > Bacillota > Clostridia > Lachnospirales > Cellulosilyticaceae > Holtiella. The sequence continues at coordinate 46,516 of URVM01000003.1, forward strand.
TTGAACCATATAGTTATGAAATATTTTTGATCCAAGTCTTTCACCAACTTCCATAAATACAGGGTTACAAGAATTTTGAACACCTTGTACGAAAGTTTGATGACCGTGATTTCTTGGACTACGCCAACATTTAATCGTTCGTCCACCTACTACTTTACTTCCATTACAATTAAATTCACTTTCTGGTGTAATGACCCCTTGTTCAAGTCCCATAGCTGCTGTAAAAATCTTAAAGGTTGAGCCTGGCTCATATGTATCGTTAATGGTAAAGTTACGCCACATTTGATTAAGATAATCTTGTTGTTCCTTATATGTATAGGTATGCCAAGCTTGTAAAAGCTCATCATCATTAATAGTAAAAGGATCATTTAGATCGTATGTAGGATAGTTTGCCATTGAATAAATTTCACCATTTTGAGGATTCATAAGTACAATAGTACCTCTTTTAGCTTGTTTTTCTAATACTACTTTTTCAATGGCCTGCTCTGCGTACTGCTGCAAAGTTACATCTAAAGAGGTAACAAGGTGGGTTCCATTTTCAGGGTCTTTACGTACTTCTACCTCTTCTTGTCTTCTTTCACCCTTCCCATTTGTCTCCATTAGAATTTTACCTTCTGTACCTTTTAAATAAGAATCATACTGCACTTCAAGGCCTACTATCCCTTGATTATCTTTTCCTACAAAACCTATAACCTGAGCTGCAAGAGATTGATAAGGGTAAAAACGTTTGGAATCTTCGTCTACTTTTACACCTGGTAAATTCATATTACGAATTTCATCTGCTACTTCTTTATCTACTTTTGTTTTAATACGTTCGAAAGCTACTCGCTTGGTAACTTTTTTATAAACCTCTTCGTACTTCATCTCTAATTTTTCTGAAAGGATTTTTGCTACCATAGCTGGATCTTCTATTTGAGCATGTACTACCCCAATGGTTGCCACTGAACCACTTCTTGCTAGAACTTTCCCCGTACGGTCATAAATGGTTCCTCTTGTAGGTGCAATAAGTCTATCTCTTGTATGTTGTTCATATGCTTTATCTTGTAAGAAGCTTCCCATGGCAATTTGTACATAGCCAAGTCTTATAATTAGCCCTACTAGTGCTAGTGAAAATAAAGCGCTACAAAGTATAATACGTTTTTTAAGCGTAGTCGTAACTTGCTTTTTCATTAATAAAGCCCCCCTTATAAAAATACATCTTCTATTAAATGTATTTTTATAAGGGGGGCTTTATGCCCAATTATTGGATTGTTTGTACAATTATTTTCGAGCCTTTTTGAATTTTAGTACCTGCCTTAGGAATTTGATGAGTAATCTTACCTGAAGTTGCACCTTCTAGTGTAAATAAACCATCTACCATCCTCTTTGCATCCTCAGTAGATACATCTGTAAGTTCTGGTACTGCCACTACGTTCTGGGCTTCTTCTGCCTCTAAATAAATTTTAACTGTATCCTCTAAAGGAAGTTTTGTTCCTTCTATTGGATATTGATTTACAATTTTATTTCCTACACCAATGGTTTCATACTTTAAGTTTTCTACTTCAAGTCGTTTAATACCATCATAAATATCTAAGTCTTTCACACTTGGTACAATAGACATATTAGTAACAGGTAAATTTTCATCTCCTGTTGGTTCAATACCTAAGTATGGAAGTACATTTTCCATTATCTCTTTAAAAGCAAGTTTTGGTGATGGATCTGTTTCAGGAATCTCATCAAATAAAACAAGTGCTACTACTTGCGGATCATCTGCTGGTGCATAACCCATAAAAGATAAAATATGTTTACCTTGTCCACGTGGTAGCTTTTCTGCTGTTCCTGTTTTACCACCAATAGTATAGCCTGCTACAGAAGCTGCAGCACCTGTACCTGTCTTAATAACAGCTTCCATATATTCCATTACTTGGTGTGTAGTTGCTTCTGAGAAGATTTGACGTTTTACCTGTGGTGTAGTCTCACTAACAATATTGTTATTACTATCTAACACCTTTGATACAATATAAGGTTGCATTAAATTTCCGCCATTAATAAGGCTAGAAAAAGCTGTTGTTAATTGAAGTGGTGTAACTGTAAAACTTTGTCCCATAGAACTTGTAGCCTTTTGTACTGGTCCTAACCCTTTTAAAGTATGAACCATCCCTATAGCTTCACCTGGTAACGTGATTTGTGTTAAATCATTAAAACCAAACTTTAAGAAGTAGTCATGGAAGATCTCATCTGGAATTTGTTTACTAATCTCAATCATTGCAGAGTTACAAGAGTTGGCTAAAGCTTGTTCTAAAGTTTGTACTCCGTGTCCTCCACGCTTCCAACATCTAATTTGATCAGGACCTACTTTTGTCACTCCAGTACAAGTATAAAGAGTATTTGTATCAATTAAACCTTCTTCTATAGCTTCTGCTACTACAAGAGGCTTGAAGGTAGAACCTGGCTCATAAGGATTTTGAATATTATAGTTCTTCCAAGCTTTATTAAGAGCTGCCGCTTGTTCTTCACTAGATAAAGCATTCCAAGCTTCTTTACCCATTTGCTCTTCTAAATTGGTGTATTTATTAGGATCAAAGTATGGATATGAATACATACTATAAATTTCACCTGTTTTAGGATTCATTACAATAGCTGCTGCATTCAGTGGCTTTAACTCAGCTACATACTTATTCATAACCTGCTCTACATACTGCTGGATAACCTCATCTAAAGTTAAAACTACTGTGTCACCCTTTTCTGCTGGAGATACTTCTGTTGTTACAATACTTTCTTCTTGTAATTTAGAAAAGATACGTCCTGGTTTCCCAGCCATTTCTTCATTGTAAGCTTGCTCAATACCATATTGCCCTTCTTCTTTGTTATAAAAACCTATAGTTTGAGCTGCTAAGGCACCTTTTGGATAGTTACGTACAAAGCTTTCTTCAAAATAAAACCCTTTTGCTTCAGCTTCTTTTAATTTAAGCATGTCTTCTGCACTAATATCCTTCATAAAGATTTTATAATGTGAATCTTTAGACTGATTTACAAGGTTTTCAATTTCCTGTGGTGACTTTTTAGAATAAGCTGCCAAGGTTTCATAGGTTTTAGCACGTTGTTCATCAGTAAGTTGAGTTAATATATTTTTAGGGTCTAATATTATGTGATAGGATAGTGTGCTTGTTGCAATGGTTTTATTATTTCGATCAACTACAGCTCCACGAAGGGCATCTACTTCTTTTTCAGCACTCATTAATCTAGATCTTACCTCTTTTTCAAAGGCTTCACCTTTTACTATCTTAAAATAACCAACACGATAAACTAGAAGTAGTACAAAACTAAACATAATCAGTTTAATCCATGCTAATCTTCTATTTAATCGTTTCATATAATCCGTCTTTTTAGGCTTTGTATTTCTTGAACTTGTCTTCTTTCTTGTTGTAGATTGTACTTTCTTACTCATTAGCTTCCTCTTTATTCATTATAAAGTGTGTAACTTTCTTGGGTTAAAGTTAAATATACAACTTGATGTGGAAGTGGTTCTGACATATTTAATTGTTCTTTTGCCACTTGTTGAATATGTTCTAAGTTTAAATTGGCAGCAATAGTTGCTTGTACACCATTAATGGCACTTTCTGTTTCACGAATTTGATCATTTACCAATTTTAACTCTCTTTGTTTAATGGATAAAGAAGACGTTACATTAACAAAGCTAAAAGCACTAGCAAATAAAATCATACCGCATAATGACATTTTACATCCAAAAATAATATCTTCTCTTGAACGTTTTTGTGGTTTTGGACGCTTAAGCGGCGTAAAATCTGGTTTAGTCTCTGGTAGACGGTAAGGTGAATCTAAATAGTTAGGTGCTTCTGATCCATATTGATAATGGTTATATCTTTTGTGTGGATAATCAGCCATCTAAAATCCCTCCAAATACTTTCTCTATTTTATAATTTCTCTATAATTCTTAATTTTGCACTTCTGGCTCTTGGATTGAATTCTAGCTCCTGTGCTGATGGTAAAATAGGTTTTCTTGTAATTACTTTAACTTGTGGTTTCTTCCCACATACACACATTGGAATGTTTTTTGGACAGTCACAAGGGTCTTCTAACTCTTTAAAAGTATGTTTTACAATACGATCTTCTATAGAATGGAAAGTAATAATACATAATCTTCCACCCTTTTTAAGATACGGTACAACATCTAATATAGTTGGTCTTATAATATCAAGTTCTTTATTTACCTCTATACGAATGGCTTGGAAAGTACGTTTTGCTGGATGTGGTCCGTCTTGACGTGCTTTTGCTGGAATAGCACGTTTTATAATATCTACTAACTCATGTGTTGTCTCAATTGGTTTTGTTTGTCTTGCTTCTACAATAAACTGTGCAATACGCTTTGACCAATTTTCTTCACCATAAGACTTTATTACACGGTGAAGTTCTTCTTCACTATATTCATTGACTACTTCATAAGCTGAAAAATCACTTTCTTGATTCATACGCATATCAAGTGGTGCATCATGCATATATGAAAACCCTCTTGATGGTTCATCAAGTTGATGTGAAGATACACCTAAGTCTATAAGCATCCCATCAATACCTTCTGGTGCATGCTCTTTTAAAATATTAGCTACGTCAAAAAAGTTATTGTGAACAAGGGTCACTTCTGGTGACACATGTGCTAATCTTTCTTTCGAAACTTTAAGTGCATTTGTATCTTGGTCAATACCAATGAAATGTCCCGCACTGCTTAATCTTTTACAAACTTCACCAGCATGTCCTGCTCCACCTAAGGTGCCATCTGCGTAAGTTCCATCTTCTTTAATATTTAATCCTTCTATACATTCATTTAATAATACTGATACGTGTTCAAAATTCATTATCATTCTCCTCTATATTCCTAGTGTCTCCATTTGTTCTGCTAAAGCATTTGCATCAAAAGCATCATCGTTATAGGCATCCCACTGACTACTACTCCAAACTTCTATACGATTTCCCATACCTATAAATACTATGTCTTTTTCTATACTGGAATATACTTTCAAATGATTAGGAATGAGGATCCTTCCTTGTTTATCAGGTGTACATTCTACAGCTCCCGCCAAGAAAAATCTAACAAATTTGCGGGCATTTGTATTCGTTAAAGGGAGTTCCTTAAGTTTTTGTTCAAAGTTTACCCACTCTTTCTCGGGGTAAACAAATAGACAGCCATCTAGCCCTTTTGTAAGAATGAAGCATGTTCCCAGCTGTTCTCTATATTTGGCTGGTACAATAACTCTGCTTTTTTCATCTAAGCTATGTTGGTATTCACCAATGAACATGCCCCACTTCCCCCCCTTTTTTCCCCACTTCGAACCACTTTCAACCACTTGTATCTATTTTATTGCTTTCTGGCTAACATTTCAAGTGAATTTTGAATAAAAGTAAAGAAAATCAAAATAAAAAAGCTAGTGCACTTGGCACTAGCTTAAGCTGAGTATTGTTTGTAGTATTGTACAATTAATTCATCTAGTTGTTTACTGATTAAATAAAGCTCTGGCATGTCATCTGTGTAGGCTGAACTTTCTGCCACTAATCTGTTTAGACACACTTGTAGATCTACAATTCTGCCTTCTGTCGTATTCATTTCAATCCCTCCGAAAAATAAACATTTCTTGTTTCTCTCTATATGCTTATATTATAGTATTATTTTTGGAAGTAATCAACATTAATTTACAATTTTTTGAATTTACTTTTTGAACTTTTTCGACACCATATTACACCTATAATACCTGCAACAATAGAAAGGACAGCCACAATTTGTGAAGCTGCTATGTTAATCACTGGTACAACAAGCTGATCTGTCCTAAGTCCTTCAATCCAAAAACGTCCAAGGCCATACCCTGCAATGTATAAGAAAAAGATTTCTCCATTACCTTTTTTATACCTTCTATAAATAAGAAGACTAATAAGAAGAAGAAGATTCCAACAAGATTCATAAAGGAAAGTTGGGTGAACTTGAATAAACTCTACTCCTTCACGAATAACTATATTATCTAACATTTTTTGTGTTACATGAGTAGCTGCTTCTGATTTCATAATCTGCATAGCTAAAAAGTTATTTGTATAATCTCCAAAAGCTTCTTTATTTACAAAGTTACCGTAACGTCCTATTGCTTGTCCTACTAATAAACCATAGGCTGCAATATCTCCAAACTGCCATAGGCTTATCTTCTTTATACGAGTATAAAGAATAGCCACAATAAAGGAAGCAATAATAGCACCATAAATGGCAATACCACCTTGGCGTAAATTAAAAATTTCACTTAGGTGCTCTTTATAATAAGACCAATTAAAAATAACAAAGTAAGTTCTTGCACCTATAATTGCAAAAACAATATCATAGAGTAAAAAGTCAAAGATTAAATCTGTTGACACCCCTTCTTTTTTGGAAATATACATACTCATACATAGCCCTAATAAAATACCTGAAGTAAGAATAATGCCATACCAGTAAATAGGTATACCAAAAACAGTAAATGCAATAGGGTCTATATTAAAAGACAAATTTAAATATGGAAAATAAATATTTGGCATATGTTTCCTCCTGTCTACTTTTTACTTATTATATGCCTTATTAAACGTTCTGTAAACAGATGCCTTGCATATTTTCCCTTGTGAAGTCCTATACTATATAAAGGAAACTTTACTTTATATCCTAGAAGATGGAGGGATTCTATGCCTAACTCTAAACGTCATTATCGTGTGGCTGAGCGTACTAAAGAAACAGAAAATGCTGAAACACTTTTAATTCGTAATTCTTTGAAAGAACTATCGATCATAGGTCTTATCATTTATTTATCTACAGTGTGCTTAAGCTTTGCAGTAGGTTATTTAGTAGGCAAAACAGATTAAAGTCAAAAAACTGCACCTAGTTGCAGTTTTTTTATTTTATCGGCATTGCAACCTTATCCCATATCCATTATAATTTAAAATTAGTGCAACGAATAAGATCGTCTGTTCTTATAGCCATTTATACTTCGGTATACAAATAGAAAGGATGAAATAAATGAAATTAGGGATCGTAGGACTACCAAACGTTGGTAAAAGTACACTGTTTAATGCGCTTACAAAAGCAGGTGCTGAATCAGCTAACTACCCATTTTGTACCATTGAACCAAACGTAGGGGTTGTTGCTGTACCAGATAAAAGATTAGATGTATTAAAAGAAATGTATCAGTCAGAACGTATTTTACCAGCTGTTGTAGAATTCGTTGATATTGCAGGTCTTATTAAAGGTGCAAGTAAAGGAGAAGGTTTAGGTAACCAATTCCTTTCTCACATTCGTGAAGTTGATGCTATTGTACAAGTTGTAAGATGCTTCGAAAATGACAATATTATTCACGTTGACAAAACAGTTGACCCACTTCGTGACATTGAAACAATTAACTTAGAACTTATTTTCTCTGATATGGAAGTTTTAGAACGCCGTATCGCTAAATCTAAAAAAGTAGCTAAAAATGATAAAGCTATAGCTGCTGAACTTACTATTTTAGAAAAAGTATATGAAGCTTTAGAAGCTGGTAAACCAGCACGTACTTTCTTAGGTGAAGATGCTGACCAAGATGCACTTATTCAGTCTCTTGGACTTATTAGTGCAAAACCTGTTCTTTACGCTGCTAACGTATCTGAAGATGATTTAGTAAGTGGTGAAGATAATGATTATGTAAAACGTGTTAAAGCTTTCGCTGCTGAAGAAGGCTCAGAAACATTTGTTATTTGTGCTCAAATTGAACAAGAGCTTGCTGATTTATCTGAAGAAGAAAAAGCTGTTTTCTTAGAAGACCTTGGTATTCATAGTACAGGCTTTGACCTTCTTGTTGCTGCAAGCTATAAACTTCTTGGCCTTATTAGCTACTTAACAGCTGGTCCTAAAGAAGTTCGTGCTTGGACAATTACAAACGGTACTAAAGCACCAGGTGCTGCTGGAAAAATCCACTCTGACTTTGAACGTGGCTTCATTCGTGCAGAAATTGTAAACTTTGATGATTTAGTAGCATCAGGTTCATACAATGCAGCCCGTGAAAAAGGTCTTGTCCGTCTTGAAGGAAAAGAATATGTAGTTAAAGATGGAGATATTATCCTCTTTAGATTTAACGTATAATAAAAAGGAGATGTGAGCTATGCCACATCTCCTTTTTATTTATTCTTTTCTTTTTTACTTACTTATTTACTCTTTATTAATTTTCTTTTTCCATTTGATGATATTTTTTATCTACTGGTGCTTCTTCAGGTGTTTCCTTATTTGTAAACTTAGAAACTACATTGGGTAAATTAGATACAAAGCCTGGCACCATATCAATAAGTTTTGTTAAGCTATCTTGTGATTTAATATTAATAAGCTGTGTTGTACCATTTTGAATAACAAGCATTGCACTTGGTGTAATCTTTGCACCTAGTCCACCTGCTCCTTTATCTGAGTTACCATCAATTTGTTTTTCTTTGTCTTTATTACGTTCTTGGAGTTTAGCTGCCGCTGCTGCGCCTGCAGCTACACCAAAGCTTACATCTACAAGCGGTACTAAGATAGTTTCACCAATGTGAATAGGCTCCCCTACAACTGTTTTAGTGTTAATAAAGTGTTCAAGTTGACTAAGTAATACCTCTAAATTATTATTGAGTTTTGATTCCATTTTTATCATCCTTTCCAAAATTCATTAGATTTTTTATTATGATTCTTACTTCTTTATGCGCTATAAATACAAGTGTAGGATATAAGAATTTGATAAGTCTTGTCTTACCCTTTATTTTTATATAACCTTGTAAGACTTGTTCCTCGAAATTACCTATAACTTGTCCATAAGGTGCATAAAAAGGATAAAATGCCATGAGTTTAGCTAACCATAAACCTGTCTCACTAGGATCTTCTAGTCCAAAAATCACTTCAAAATACAAATAATAGGGTTTTAAAGCTCGCCACCAACTTAAAAGTAGCTTTTTACAAGATCTAAAAAAAGGTTTTCGCTCCTCTAAATCCCAAAGATACTTAAGTTCTTCAAAAATCTCCTTAAAGGAAGCTTTAGATTTATCTGTAGGAGATTTTTGTCCTTTATTAATTTCAGAATCAAGTTCAGATTGCTTATTAGAATGAGTAGTTTTTCTTATCTGTTTAAAGGACTTTTTACTCGTTTGTTCACTAACTCGCCTACTAAATATATCATTTTTCTTGTCTACTCTATCTCTATGGATTTTACTATTTTCCTTATTTTCTTCTCTTTGTACTTTTTGAACCTTTTGAGTAGAACCTTTATCCTGTACTATAGAGACTTGTGACTCCCTGTTGTCTTTAGACTCTTTTCTTTGTATAACCTTTTCTTCTTTTAGTCTATCCTTTAGTCTATCTTTTTCTCTATCTTCCTTTAATCTTTCTTCTTCCTCTTCATTTGTAAAGGGATTAAAATTTAGTTTAAAACCAAAAAGCTTTATTTTAATATCTTCTGGTCTACTTAAATCACAATCAATCTTTAAAATATGAAATATATTAAGCTTAACCTTCCCTCTTAGTGTATCCCATTCTTCCCCTTCCATTTCATAAATAATAGGAAGAAAAAGAATTCCTAATAAAAGCAGGCAAAAAACACTTATTAATCCTACTAATATCCATAATATTATTTTTAATATAAGCCATAGTATGGTCATTGCCCACCTCTATTCAACTTGTAACATTTCATAGGTTAAACTTTTCTTGTTATAAAGTTCATCTACTAATGTTACAATATAATCTATAAGCCATGTCCTATCTTTACTTACACCTAATATAAAACTATCTTTATATCGTTTATCCAGTTGATTATAAGGAATAATCTCAAATAAATTCCCTGGACGTGCCGGTGTACAAAGTACATAGACATCTTTAGGCCCTTTATTCTTCTTTGTGAATTTTAGACTTATAGGGTATAGGCGTTTATAAGGAAGATTAGGATCTATTTTCATATACTTAGAAGTTTTCATTATACGCCTCCTTTGTATAAATCTTAAATAATTATATAGACTTACTTAATTATACATGATTATACCATATACAATTATATTTTGACCATATGAACCTTTTCTTATCTTTTAAAGTTCATTATAATAATAAGTGAACAACAATGTATTTTACTTGCGAAAGGATTACATCTATGAAATTATTTGATTTATTTTTAATTCCTAAACCTTATCATTTCTATGTAAAACTAGGTTTAGCTCTATTTGTAACTTTATTTTTCATTTTACTTAGCAAAACTTTGCGTAAAGTTATTATTAAATTCTTTACTCACTTTAATACGAAACTTCCTAACTTTTTAGATGAGCTTAATTTAGCACTTTCTAGTCCTATTGACTATTGGTTACGCCTAACTGGCCTTTACATAGGACTTATGCTATCGCCTTTTGTGGCTTATACCCACATGACACAGACTGAACTGTATATAAGCGAAGAACTCAAAATAAACTTAGCAATTATTCCTATTAATCTAGTTCATACTATTTATGGTTTAATCTGTATTATCTTAATGACATGGGCTGCCTACAACTGCGTCAGTGTCTATGAAAATGTACTCATGGATGTGGGTTCAAAATTTACACTTCTTGACCATAAATTACTTATTCGTTTCACTTCTAAAATCATTCGTCTTGCCATTATTATTCTAGGTATCATCTTAATGATTACACAACTTGGTATTAATATTGGTGGCATCCTTACAGGTGTAGGACTAGGTGGTGTGGCTTTCACCTTTGTGGCGAAAGATTCCCTTACCAATATTATGAGTGGGGTAGTCCTTATGATTGATAGACCATTTAATATAGGGGATTGGATACAATGTGGTTCTATAGAAGGTATTGTAGAAGATGTAAGCTTTAGAAGTACACGTATACGAACCTTTGACCAGGGCTTAGTAGTTGTTCCAAATGCTACTATTGCTAATGATAATATTCTTAACTGGTCCACTATGGAAAAACGACGCATTAAATTTTCTCTAGGCGTTACTTATGATACACCTAAAGAAAAACTGGAAGCTTTTGTTACAAACCTTACTGAAATTCTAGCTCAAATGGACACTATTGAAAAGGATACCTCCCTTGTTTACTTTGATGAATTTAAAGCTTATTCTTTAAATATTGTTGTTCAATGCTATACTTTACAAACAAGCCTAAAAGATTATGTCCGTGTTCGTGAACAATTAAACTTTGAAATTATGAAACTTGCTAATGCTTTAGAAGTAGATTTAGCTTTCCCAACTCAAACTATTCAAGTGCAAAACTCAAATTAAATACAAAAGGTGCATGTGATTAACATGCACCTTTTGTATTGTAACCTAATAACCTTAAAATTTCTTTTGCAATATTTCTTTCACTACCTTTATAAGGATAGGAATGAATATGAATAGCTGGATTATAATTCAGTTCAATAATGGCGTAGTTTGAATCTTCTTTTGTATAATCTTCAATCATCATATCTACACCACAAATAGTTGCACCTACTACCTTAGCTGCTTGAACTGCTATCTGTTTAAATAGTTCAGGTATAAAGTCTGTATAATCTACACTATCTCCCCCTGTACTAATATTGGAGTTTTCTCTTAAATAGATAATTTCTCCTAGCTTAGGAACACTTGTAAAATCTAGTCCTTGTTGTTTTAAGAAAAGTTTAGCACTTTCATCTAATTTTATTTTTTCTAGTGGTGTTTTATATCCTTCTCCTCGTAAAGGATCTTCATTTTTCAGATTTACCAAATCTGTAATGGAGTGAATGCCATCCCCTACTATATTAGCAGGTACGCGATGTAACACACCTACTACTTTATCTCCTATTACTAAAAAGCGATATTCTTTGCCTTTTACATACTCTTCTATAAGTACAGTATTATCATGTGTAAAGCCTATTTCTAGTGCTAACTCTAAGTCCTTTAAATTTGCACCCTCTGGAAAAATACTAATGCCTAGTCCAAAGTTAGTAGACTTTGGTTTGATTACAACAGGCATGCCTTCATATTTCTTTATTTGATAAAGTGCTTCTTCTATAGTGTCAACACTTTCTCCCTTAGGTACACCTATACCATGCTTATTTAGAACCTTCTTTGTAAGTTCTTTGTTCTCCATTAAAAGAACACTTATATAATTATCTCTTGATGTTTTAGTAGCTTGTTTTACGTATTCTACATGGTCCCCTCTTTTTAAAGTAATAAAGTTCTCTCTTCTATCTAGTACTTTTACTTCTATACCACTTTTAATCGCTTCTTTCATAAGAAGTTGTGTAGAAAGCTCCATATCTTCATATCCTTCTAGTTTAAAACGATTATTATATCCTTCTTCTTTGTACTCTCGTGCTAAGTCTAAATGACTTCTTACATAACCTTTTGCCTTTACATCCTCTACTATTTTGCAAGCGTAAGTTAATGTATAGTCTTTCACTTTTAAAATCATATCTTCTATAATGACTTCTTGTTTTAGACCTAATACTTGATTTATTTCTTTCATTTGTTCTAGTATTTCTAGGCCCCATACTATTTTACCAATAGGCTTGCCATCTCTTAAAAGCTCAGTATCTTTTTGACCGTATCTAGCAATGGTATTTTGATTTTGAAGCGCCTCTTCTTGCCATTTATTATAATTGCTTTCATCTTTTAAAAGTAAAAATAGATTAAATAAATGCATAAACTGAAGATCTTCTAAAGCAATACCTGATTTTTCAAAAGGATTAATATCAATACTTCTATACTCTAAGTACAAAATACCATCCTTTTGTAAGGACTCAAAAAGATTATGATTATCTTTAGCTTTTAATCTAATTTGACTATATAGTTCTCTTGGCCCCTCTATTAGCCCTTGTTCTACAAAGGCATCTACGCTCTTAATATAATCTGCTATACTATTATAATTTGGGAAAAGACTTACCTTATTGGTATATCCACACTCACTATTTCTATAAGATAATGCTCCCTCATTTGAATAGCTTTCTTCACTTACTTCATCTAATTTATTTACACATATTTTCGTAAAACTTTCATGTACTACACTGGTGCTTCCTAGAAGATAAATGATGAGCCATCTATAACGTAGATAATTTCTAGCTACCTTTAAGTAAACTTGATTTTTAAATTCTATATAATCTATATCTTGACCTATATGTTTATATAACTTTTCTAAGAATGCTTCACTAAAAGAAAAGTTATAATGAATACCTGATACAAGTTGCTTCTTACCGCCATATTTACTAAGTAATTTTTGACGATATTTATAGGCTTCTTGTCCTGTCTCGCAAGGGCAAAATGTGGCAATAGGAATATCTTTATCTTGTGGAATCACACATGGCATAGATTGTGGCCAAAAATATTCCTCTCCAATTTCTCCTACTGCAATATCATAAAGTCCATTTAAAAATTTATAAGTTTCTTCAACTGTTTCAAAAGCAGGTGTAATAAGTTCTACCTGACTTTCAGAAAAATCCGTAGTAATATAAGGATTAGATAATTTACCACCAAAGGTTTCAGGATGTGGTGAATACACTAAGTGTCCTTCTTTGTCACATCTTAAGCTTTCTCTTTCTAATCCAAAATTCCCCCTAAGAAGCTCTTGGGGACTAAATAAACCTTCAATTTGTTTCAACATTTGTATACCTCTTCCATACTTTTATACGATATACCCAATACGCTACCAAGCCTTTTAATACACTTGAAAGCGCTATACTCCACCATATACCATTAATACCTAGATATGGTGTAAGAATAAGGGCCATAGGAATTCTTAAAACTGTAAATACAATACTAATATTGGCTGGAATCTTAGGCATACCTATTCCTGTAAATAGACCATTGGTCACCATTTCTACTGTACTGAAAATTTGGGATAAACCCATAATACGTAAATAGTTAGCCGCCACATCTATTGTTCCTAAATCACTTATAAAAATACTTACTATAAGCTCTGGAATCCATAGAAAAACTATGGTTGTTAAAAGTGCATATATGCCACCAATACCTAATGCCGTTTTATATCCTTCTTGTACTCTTTTTTGATGATTTGCACCGTAGTTTTGTCCTGTAAAACTTGCTACTGCTCCATTTAAGCCACCTATTACCATAAAAGTAATAGCCTCTATTTGTACACCTAGCTTCTGAGCAGCAATAGCCTCTGGACCAAAGGCTCCAATCAACCTTGCAAGTACAATATTGACTAAAGTAAATAGAACTCTTTGAAAAGACATAGGGAAACCTAATACTATAATTTCTGTTACCTTTTTCGTCTTTATTCCTATTTTACCATCAAATCTTAACAATTCCCATGCTTTTCCAAGGAATAAAATAAACATAATAACATTTGCTATAAGAGTAGCAAATGCAGCACCAAACACTCCCCATTTAAAGGTGTATATAAAAATAGGATCTAATATAATATTCACTATAATGCCTATAGCACTTATTTTAAAGGCTGCTTTATTATTGCCATAGCTCCCAAAAATTCTAGTATAAAGTAAATTAAAAAAGGCGAAGAATAACATAGGTCCGCTACAAGCTAAATAAAGATAAGCATCTTTTTCTACCTCTATATTACCTAGCTGTAAAAAGTCAATAAAATATTTACCACCTAAAATCAACAAGATACTATAACAAAAACCAAGTATAGCGTTAATTAAACTACCTGCATTGATATAAGCCTTTGCTTCTCCTTCATCTTGTCTACCTGCTGCATGAGCAACCTTTATACCTGTTCCTACTACTACCATTGCGTTAATAGCATAGCCTAAACCTATAAAAAAGCTAGAAGAACCAATACTAGCTACTGCATTTGTACCTAATTTACCTACCCAAAACATATCTACAATATTATAAGCAAATTGTAGGAGAGAGCCTCCCATAATAGGAAGAGCTAAAGCTGTTAAAACCTTTATTACTTTTCCTTGTGTTAAATCTATTTTTTGCATAAATACTCCTTATGTATCTTTTCAACAGGTCATCCTTTATCCTATATACAATGCTCATCTTCCTAAATAAGGATACCATATTGATATTTATCTATATGATAATAACACTCACATAGATAAACGTCAATGTATTATAAATAACTTTCTCTTTAGGCTAATCAAATAGGCAATAAATTTTTAGGCTCTGAAATAATTTTTAAATATTATTTTAAAAAAATCTTAAAAACCTAATTAAAATTACACAATCTTTCATTTAAAATTTATACATATTTAACAAAAATAATTTAATCCTAAAAATTAGCGACGAGTTTTGTTTATTTCAACGTATATATATAGTGTAGGACAAAATAAATACTAGTTAATTTTTGAACTACACTAAGAAAGAGCTCGGATAAACTTTTGGCCCTCCCCCCACCAAAAGATAGACAAGTCTCTTTCTTAAACACTAATGATTTAAGTGGTGGTAGATTTAAATCATTAGTTAAAAACAATAGGTAATAGATGAATACTAAGCTACTAAGTCTTAATAATGACTAAACTAAGAAGATAGAATAGGCAATCAAAAGGTACCTCTACAGGCTATAGTTACCAGTGACTACCCATTAGTGTGAAACTGTCTTATACAGCTCTGGCATGAAAGGAACCTCACCAGTATACATAGAACCCTAGGTATGGCCAGGGCGAAATCCTAGACTATACAATGTGTACGGTTTACTTAAGATAAAGTTAACGTCTCTTCATCTTGAATCTGTCAACATACTACCACCATAAAAATACCTAAAGTACAGGCAAGATAAGTCCGGGGGGATGAGTTTGTACTTAGGTAGTTTTTGTGTCTGTCTTATTTATTATAAATTAATCTTCTATTGTAACTATATGTTCTATTCCATTAGGCATATTAAATAGCTTTTCTCTAAAAAATGTTGGATAAGCCTTATATTTTGCTAATTCCTTTATTGGTATCCAATGCATAAACTCTTTTCCTTCCATACAGTAGCTATTGCTATTTAATTCTTTGGTTCCTCGTGGCTTCATAAGAAAATAAAAGGCAATTTCATGACACTTCTTACCACTAGTTATACCATCACCCAAAAAGAAGTTTTCATGAATAAAAGCTAGTCGGTCAACTTCATATTTTATCCCTGTTTCTTCATAAACTTCTCTTACCACTGCCTCTTCGGCTGTCTCTCCCATATGTACACCGCCACCTACAGAATATAAATAATCTGCTTTTTCATTACCGGCTAAAAGAACACTATCATCTTCTATAATGATTGCAGCTGCACGATATCTAAACCAATTGTTATCCGTTGTCATACAACAATCTTTATTATAATCTCCTTCCATAATGCACCTCCTCAAATTTAAATTAATCCTAATTTTATAGCTGAAACCTAAACATTTCAACATTAATTTAATATAAAATCTAATTTTTATAAATAATTATATATTTAACTCACTTTTATATTCAATACCTGTTATAATAGTTTCTAATTATTTATTTGAAGGGGAAATTAAAATGAGTGAAGATCTATTTAGCTATCTAGAGACTTACGAAGAGGAAACAAGAGAAAGATTTCATATTTTATACCAACTTATTTATAAAAGTACTTCTTGTACTATTAATGAAAAATTATGGGCCAAGCTCCCTTCCTTCTATGTAGAAGACCATTTTATACGTCTTATTCCTTTTAAAGACCATATTAATATTGAAGCAAAAGCCGTTCTTTCCCATAGGGAGAAATTATTCAATTATAAGATAACCCCTAAAGGAATGTTACAAATTTTTCATTATGAACAAGTTCCATATGAATTACTAAAGATAATATTTAAAGAAAGTTTGGAATAACATTAAAACAGATAAATATACTTTAAATAATACTTAGCCAAAAAATAAATACATCTCTAAAAGGAGAACGCATATGAATTTATCATTTATATGTAATAACTACAAAGAAATTTCTAAAGGCAATTTGCACATTGAACAAGTAACAACAGATTGGGATTATACCAACCTATATGTTACACAAGGAGGAAAACCTATCATTCCTGTTATGGGTGAATTACATTTCTCACGTTATCCTCATGAACTTTGGGAAGAAGAAATCCTAAAAATGAAAGCCGCAGGTATTACTCTTATAAGTACTTATATGTTTTGGATTCATCATGAAGAAACTGAAGGTTGCTTTGATTTTACAGGAGATAAAGATATTCAAAAATTCTTGTACTTATGTGAAAAACATCATATGCTAGTGCTTTTACGTCTTGGTCCTTGGTGTCATGGTGAAGTAGTTTATGGTGGTTTCCCTCCCTTTATCCAAGAACGCGAGGATAAGCGAACAAGTAGTAAAGGCTTTTTACAAAAAGTAGAAAATTTATATAGCGCCTACTATGAACAGGTGAAATCATTCTTCTATCAAAATGGCTCTATCGTACTAGGCATACAACTTGATAATGAATATGGTGGAAATGATCCTCAGTATATTAAGAACCTATATAATATTGCATTGTCTGTTGGGTTTAAATTGCCTTTATATACAATGACTGCATGGCCTCCTAATGGCAAACTTAAAGGAGATATTCTCCCATTATTCGGCAGATATCCCGAAAGACCTTGGACCCAGCATACCAAGCCATTACCCGTAGATAATCGTTTTAAAATTACATTAGATAAAATTGATAAAGGCATTGGTTCAGATATTTTGAAAAATACTAAGTGGGAAGATCTTCCCTATGACGCGTTTCCATATGCTACTTGTGAATTAGGATGTGGTGTACAAGTCTGTGAACATCGTAGACCTATTATTTCTTCAAAGGATGCATATGCTATTATCTTTATACATCTTGCACAAGGTGTCAATTGGCCAGGTTATTATATGTTCCATGGTGGTAGAAATCCTCTAGGTGGCGAATACCAAGAAAGTAAAAGAACAGGCTATCCAAATGACTGCCCTGTACTGACATATGATTTTCAAGCACCTATTTCAGAATATGGGTACCTTAGAGAGTCTTATCATTATCTAAAATTATTACACTATTTTCTTAATGATTTTGGTAGTGACTTTGCAACCATGCAACCTTTTATGTGTGAACCAACAGACACAGAAATTGATTACAAAACTACCTTACGTATTAACGAAAAGGGAGAAGGTTTCTTATTCTTCAATAATTATCAAAGAACTGTACCTTATGCACAAATCAACTGTAACAGCATCTCTTGGGAAAATACAAGGGGTAAATGGCATATTCCTGGCCTAAAAGTCCCTACAGACAAATCCATCTTTTTCCCTGTAAATTATAGACTAGGTAATTTATGTTTCCGCTATCTTCTTGCACAACCTATTTGTAAGCATATAAGTAAGACAAAAGAACAGTATTTCTTCTTTGTACCTGATGGCATTGATTGTCGTTTTGAAATTGAAAGTGAAGGTACTTTACAAACACAAGCACAACTTGATGCAAATGGCATATACCATCTAAAAAATCACCATATGCTATCACCTGCTATTACCACCATGAACCATGATACACAAGTAGAAGTATTTATTCTTTCTCAAGAAAAAGCACTACAAATTTGGAAAGTAAATGATAGTATTCTCTTTACCAAAGATATTGTACTTCCAGAAGAAAATCAAATCACACTACTTCACCAATCAGGTGCATCTACACAGATATTACAAGTGTCAGAAGATCCTATACAAGAAAATAGTTCATTCCATCTCATAGATAAACAGTACCCTGACTATATGCCTTCAATTAATCTTACTGAAAAAGAAGTAGAACCACGTGCTTACGACAGTTACTTCTACGATCTTGGCAAAAAGGCAGAATACACATTACATGTACCACAAGATTTATTTACACACTGCAAAGATTGCTTGTTAGAGTTTAAAATGGAAGGTAATTTAGCACAAATTTTTGCTGGTGAAGAAATGATTGCAGACTGGCTAAACTTTGATGGCACATGGGTTGTAGGTCTTGAACGTTTCAAAGCATGGATTGAAAAAAGTATGCCTCTACATATTAAGACTTCTCCTATTGATGCACAAAGAGATATCTATTTTGAAACACAAATACCTCGCAACAGCACCTTATTACAACTAGAAAAAGTTATACCTATCTATAAAGAAATTTTATAAATCCGCACTAATATTTAACACAAAATGAAACAACAGGGTAACTTAATCTGTTGTTTCATTTTGTGCAACCATAATATTTAAAGAAAGTTTTAAATAACATTACATACAAGGATGGTAAAATCTATGAGATTACTAATTATTAGACACGGCGAGTCACAAGCAGACCTTTTAAATGTACATGAGGGGCGAGCTGATTTTGAACTTACGGATAAAGGTCATAAACAAGCACAAGCAATGAGTAAATGGGTAAGTGAACATTATCAATTATCAAAAATCTATTGTAGCCCTTTAAAAAGAGCTCATCAAACTGCTCAATACTTGTCTAATGCAACTCATACTAATCTGTACATAGAAGAACTACTTCAAGAATTTAATAATGGATTGATTGCAGGATTGTCTAGAGAAGAAGCTGCCGAAAAATATCCTTATCAACCTAATTTAGCCCTCCACGAGTCAGTCTATGAACAAGAATCAGAACTCCAATTTAGATACCGTGCAGAATATGTCTTGTCCAAGATTGTTTCTGAAAATAGTGATGGAACAATTGCTATAGTAAGCCACGGTGGAATGATTTATCAGCTCTATCGTGCCTTTTTAGGCCTACCTTTAAATACTAATGTCTTTATATCAACCGGAGATACAGGTATTCATGAATGGCTCATCATAGATGATAAAAAAATAATCAAGACTACTAATAGAACTGATCATCTTATTACTACAAACTTATAAAGATATTAAAGGAGCATATCAAACTAAACTTTTCATTAGTTTAATATGCTCCTTTTCATATATACAACTTATTCATACATTTTATAAACAGTTTATGTATTTGTCCTCAGTCTCTTTAAATCAATTTATATTGCAACTTCTACCTCTGGTTCTACTGCTACTAATTGAACACTAATTTCACTATGTCCTTCTTTTTCTACCACGTATACTGTACTTACTAACTTATAGCCTTCTTTTTCTACAGTATATTTCACTTCTGTTCCTACTGGAAATGTATATCTTGAAGAAAGAGTTACTTCTCCATTAGCATCCGTTATATCATATGAACCCCAGTTTGTCTCTTTTGTCGTTGCTGTTGCTTCAACATTTGCACCTTCTACTGGCTGTCCTAATTCATCCGTTACTCTAAATACTAATGCTGTCGCTTCTTTTTTCTCTATTACTATATCTTTTACTACTGTTTCTTTTCCTACTGAAAATGCATCAACATCTGCCTTATATAGTGCCTCTCCTACTTGATAATTAACTTCCAAGCGATACTCTCCTGCTTCTACATCTTTAAATGTATAGTTACCATTTACATCTGTTGTCGTATTTGCTACAACTGTAGAAATGCCCTCTGAAACCATTTTATATAAAGCAACTTGTGCTCCTGATGCATTCTCCTCACCTAACTTAACTGTTCCTTCAATTATGCCCTTAACTTCTGGTTCTACAGCCACTAGTTGAACATTAATTTCACTACGTCCTTCTTTTTCTACCACATATACTGCATCTACTAACTTATAGCCTTCTTTTTCTACAGTATATTTTACTTCTGTTCCTACTGGAAATGTATATCTTGAAGAAAGAGTTACTTCTCCATTAGCATCCGTTATATCATTTGAACCCCAATTTGTCTCTTTTGTTGTTGCTGATGCTGCAACATTTGCATCTTCTACTGGCTTTCCTAATTCATCCGTTACTCTAAATACTAATGCTGTTGCTTCTTTTTTCTCTATTACTATATCTTTTACTACTGTTTCTTTTCCTACTGGGAATGCATCAACATCTGCCTTATATAGTGCCTCTCCTACTTGATAACTAACTTCCAATCGATAATCTCCTGCTTCTACATCTTTAAATGTATAGTTGCCATTTACATCTGTTGTTGTGTTTGCAACAACCGTAGAAATACCTTCTGAAACCATTTTATATAAAACAATTTTTGCTCCTGATGCAATTTCATCTCCTAGCTTAATTGAGCCTTTAATTGTTCCTTTCACTATCGGATTCACAGTATTTCCTGAGTCACCATTATTAGAACCATTTCCACTAGATGACCCTCCACTTGTATTTGGTACATCTACTTTCGGTAGTTCCTTTACCTCTTCACTAACTATCATATTTTCTTTATCTAGCTTAACACCTTCGATTTTAACACCATCCGCATTAATTTTAGCTTGTTGTATAGATCCTTCCCCTAAAACCCTGACTTTTGCATCTGCTACAAGTGTTTTGAGAACTGTATTTTTATCTAATTCTAATTGAGCACCTGTTTGAGCAACTTTTATTTCATTCACTGAAGCATTTACTAATTTAACCTTTTCTTCTGTATTTACTTCAATATTATCTATTTTACCTTCAAGCTGTACGTGTGATTGCACCTTTATACTTTTCATTGCTGAATCCTTATCAGCAGCTAAGCGTACTTGTCCACTCGCTTTATTAACAAGAATACTTCCTAGTTCTGTTCCTACTAGCTCAATAGAGTTAGGCCCACCACCTTCTACAATTGTATGGCCTTCAACGACTACATTCTCTAATGTCACATCACCTTCTCCAATTCCTTCTGCAAGGTAAAGATTTCCTTTAATTGTTAAGTCCTTAAGTATTACATTGGTTGTATTAACTACAACATTTCCCTCAACATCCTCAGTATATGTACCCGATTTATTAATAATTTCTGCTGTAATTTTATCAAGTATCATTACTGCCTCTGCACGTGTTAATGTTCCTTGAGGCTTAAATGTCCCATCTCCATAACCTTGAATATAACCACCTAAAGCCAATGCCTCTACAGCGTCTTTTGCCCATTCTTCAATTACTTCCCCATCTTTAAAAGTATATTCATCTTTTTTTTGAATATGGTATGCAGTTGCTACAGCATAAGCAGCTTCCTCACGTGTAATGCCCTCATTTGGGCGAAAAGCCTTTCCATCAGTATGCATAATTCCTGCTGTTGTAATAAGATCAACGTACTTTTTGAACCAAGTATCATCTGCTACGTCTGTATAATCACTTTTTTCTATATAATTAAGTCCAAATACTTGTACAAGCATTTTCGCAAATTCTGCACGGGTTACTATATTACTTGGTCTAAGTGCCCCATCTTCATATCCCAATAATACTCCACGTTCAACCCATTCTGTAAGTTCCTTTTCAGCCCAATGTCCTGCATAATCTAATCCTTTTGCTTCCACTGGTATAGTTGTTACTAGTGTAGTTCCAATTAATAATACGCCCATCATTTTTTGAATTCTTTTACTCATTTCATTCCCCTTATTATACTAATATATATTTTTTTACTATAGCTTTATACCATCTTTATTGATATCTGTAAAGTGTTATGCTTATATAATGATTTTTAGATCGAAAATATTAATTAATAAACTTAAATATATTCATCACCTATTCTACCAAACTAATCCAATTTATTAACATATGTTTTTATTCCTACTTATAAGAGTAAGTTTTAAAATAAGCTATAGACCTGTATTTCACTTTATACAACAATACAAAAAGGCTTACCTAATTGGTAAGCCTTTTATAGCAAAGTATCCTGTTTATTTTCTTCTAGAGGGATGTTACTTTTAAAACCGTATTTATAAATTATATTTCCTATTATAATAGAAAATATAAGTATGGTTATTACTAGCACGCTCCATTCATATTTAAACATAGTAAATATTCCCCATATGATTAAAGCTTCTACTAGTAGTCCCACTATTAGTAGTAGAAATCCTAAAAGCCAAAATAATACTCTTTTCATACTTACTCCCCCATCTCCCTTTCATTTGTACATTATATTAAGGCACTTCATATATTAATACAACTATTGTAATGCTACTTCATATAAATGTTTTTTTTCTAGTTAAGTGCTTAATATCGTATAATCTCCCCTACTTCTCTATGCCGTAAGAATTAATCTTCCATCCTTCTTCAGTCTTACTTAAAACTATATCTAAATAGTCGTAACTATCCATATCCTCTTTTATCTTAAATTCAAATTGTAGGTTAACTGTTTCATTGGAAGCAATTTTTTCAGGATCCCACTTTAGATTAAATACAGACATGTGATCCCATACATTTTCACCGTACACTTCTGCTCTTGTACCTTTGTCTACATAAAGCATAACCCCATCCATGTCTCGAGTAAAATATGCTTGTGCAAACTTTTCAGCTACTTCTTTAACTGCTATAGCTTCTTCTGATAAGTTAGAACTGCTTTCACTATTTATATCCGATTTGGTTGATTCATCAGATGGTTCTGTATAGGTAGGAGATGATTCTAATTCTTGTATCTCTTCAACATGACTAGGACTTGAACACCCTACTATTAATACACCTCCTATAAGCAATATTCCCCCAAAAACTTTTTTCATTTTACTCATTGTCTTTTCTCCCCTCATAAAATAATCTACTAAAATATTACATTTACCCTAAGTGTATATTATAAGTCTAAATTTTTCAACAATTGTTATCTGAACTTAATCTTAAAGTAAAACTATATCCTCCCCATATAACGTTCATTTTTAAGAATTCAGCCCATACTATACCTAGTATAGATAAAATACTCTCTCTTTCTCTTTAAGAATTCACACTGTATTTTCTTCTAAATTCTACAGGTGAACAGCCTTCATGGGCTTTAAATTTATAACAAAAATAACTAGTGTCATTGTAGCCTACTTGTTCCCCTATTTCTTTAATTTTCATTTGCCCTTGTGTTGCAAGGTACTCCTTAGCTTTTTGAATGCGTATTTGATTTAAGTAATCAAAGGGTTTACTGTCATAGGTTTCTTTAAATAGTCTACAAAGATAGTATTTTGTTACGCCTATTTGTTCAGCCATTTCCTCAAGTGTAATATCCTCTTGATAATGACGTTTCATATATTGAATAATAGGACTTAATCTTTGGTAATCCCTGTTTTTCCTTGGGTTTTCACTTGGCTCCTTATTCTTTTGCATATATACATTTAACTCATAAAGCTGCAAAGAAATTTTAAGCATACTTTCTTTACTATAGTCGCCCCTTATTAATGTCTTGAAAATTTGATGATACTTTTGCCTAATCTCACTCTCTTCATCCAAAGTGACAATAAAGCTTGAACCTATTTCCATATAATCCATCAAACTCTCTACTTGTGCTCCGTTGAAGGTTACCCAATTCATTTTCCACTTTCCTGTTATCCCCTTGTAGCTATGAGGAACACCTTTTCTAAAGAAAAAAGCCATACCTTTTGAAATCTTATAGCTTTGTCCATCTATATTAAAAATCCCCTCTCCTTCTATACAATAGCTCCATTGATAATCTTCAAGTCCTTCTTTACGATTTACACCATTTTCTTCGTAGTCTATTCCTATCCCTGTAATATAGAATGGGAGTTTATCTATATTTTTGGTTCCAATCGAAAAAATAACATTGGTTTCCATATACTTACCTCATGTCAATATTCTTATATTTTTTACAACATCTTTAGATTTACTTCTATTTTATATCTATCTATAATTTTATTATATATTAATATTTTTTTATATACACAATAAATTTATTTAATCTATAAAGGAGTATATTATGCATCTACAATCAAAACTTCAGCCTGAATGGCAAAATCCTGCATTACTTCATCTTAACCAGGAACCAGCACGTGCTTATTACATTCCATTTGGTTCACTAGAAACAGCACTTTCTCACCATAAAGGGACTTCTCCTTATTACAAACTTTTAAATGGTAACTGGAAATTTAGCTACTATAATTCTCATATAGAAGCACCAACTAGCTTCCAAGATGTAGATTATAGCTCTGACAATTGGACTACTATCCCTGTTCCTTCTAATTGGCAACTTCATGGCTATGATATACCTCACTACACAAATGTAAATTATCCATTCCCATTTGACCCACCTTATGTACCTAATGAAAATCCTACTGGACTATATATTAAAGAATTTAGCATCCCTGCTAACTGGAAAGCTCAAGATATTTTCCTTAACTTTGAAGGAGTGAATGCTTGTTTCTATGTTTGGGTTAATGGTACTTTCATTGGTTATAGCCAAGGTACTCATATTCCATCTGAATTTAATATTACCAGTGCTCTTGTAGAAGGTAAAAATAAATTAGCAGTTAAAGTACTTAAGTGGTGTGATGGCAGTTACTTAGAAGACCAAGATTTTTATCGTCTTTCAGGAATCTTTAGAGACGTATTTCTTTTAGCCCGTTCACCTATTCATATACGTGACTTCTTTGTAAAACCTACTTTAGACCAAACTTATACAAATGGTACTTTAAATGTAGAAGTAGATTTTTCTAAAGGTTTAGAAGGTGACTTTACAGCTTCTTTATTTGATGCTAACAATAATCTTGTAACCTCTACTACAGCTACCCATGCTCACTTTACTTTAGAAGTTCCAAATGCTCATAAATGGACTGCTGAAACACCTTATCTTTATACTTTAGTTCTTGAGTATAAGGGAGAATTTATCCCTACTCAAGTAGGCTTTAGAACATTAGAAGTAGCTCCTGATGGTGCCCTTTTAGTAAATGGTGTGTCTATTAAGCTTAAAGGAGTAAACCGTCATGATTCACATCCTGATTTAGGTCACTATACACCTGTACAACATATGATTAATGACTTGCTCCTAATGAAACGTCACAATATCAATACAGTAAGAACTTCCCATTATCCAAATACTTCTGAGTTTTTAAGACTTTGCAACCAATATGGTTTCTATGTTGTAGATGAAGCTGATTTAGAAACCCACGGCACATATGTTGCACCTAATTGTAATATTTTAACAGATGACCCAGCTTGGGAAGAAGCTTATGTAGATCGTATGGTGCGTATGGTTGAACGTGATAAAAACCATCCTTGTGTTATTATGTGGTCGCTTGGAAATGAATCCTTTATGGGACCAAACCATGTAGCCATGGCAAACTGGACAAAGGAACGTGATTCTAGCCGTCTTGTACACTATGAAGGCACTACAAGTTGCCGTGGTAATATAGAAAAAGGTTGTGAAGAAGACAAAATTCACCCTTGTGTGGATGTTGTAAGTTATATGTACCCATCTCCTGAATATGTAGCAAAAGAAGGGGAATCTACAGATGATCTTAGACCTTTCTTTATGTGCGAATATAGTCATGCTATGGGTGTAGGCCCTGGTGACTTAAAAGACTATTGGGATGTATTCTACAAATATCCTCGTTTAATCGGGGGCTGTGTCTGGGAATGGTGCGACCACTCTGTACGTCAGCACGATGGTGATAAAGACTTCTTTGTATATGGCGGATACTTTGGTGAGTTCCCTCATGATGGTAACTTCTGCGTAGATGGTTTAGTAAGTCCAGACCGTATACCTCATACTGGCCTTAAAGAATACAAACATGTGATTCAACCTGTGCAAGCTACTGCTTTTGACCCTACTCATGGTATTGTTACCTTTACAAACCGCTATGATTTCTTAGACCTAAGTAACCTTAAGCTTGAATGGACTGTTACTAAAGATGGAACTCTATATGAGTCAGGTACAATCACCACTATTCAAATACCACCACACACATCAAAAGCTATTGAAATTGGCTATACACTTCCTATTGTACTAGATGGGGACTTCTTCTTAAACTTAAGCTTTGTTCAAAAAACTTCAACACCTTGGGCAGCTCCTGGTTACGAAGTAGCCTTTGACCAATTTGAACTAGCTAAGGCACCTTACTATGAAGTACCTGTAACAGATACAATACTAGTAAAAGAAGATCCTCTTAACATTACATTTGAAGGTGACAACTTCAACTATTCCTTCAATAAATTCTATGGTAGCTTTGAAAGCCTTCAAACTAATGGTATAGAACTTTTAGCAAAACGCCCTAAAACTTCTATCTGGCGTGCACCTACAGATAATGATCGTAATATTCAACACCGTTGGCGCTCAGCTTTAATGGACCATGTTACACCTCACATCTATGAGACCAATATTATAGAAACAACTGATCAATATGTAGTACTTGAAGTAAACTATGCACTCGTTGCACCATCTGTTCGTCCACTACTTCACGGTACAACAACCTATAAAGTTTGGGCAACAGGGGAAATTAGTGTAAATATGAAGGCAGCTGTACGAGATAATGTTGAAGAACTTCCACGTTTTGGACTTGAACTCCATATGCCAGCTGGTAACGAAAATGTTTCCTACTTTGGTATGGGACCAAATGAAAACTACATTGACCTTTGCCAAAGTTCTTATATGGGACGCTTTGATACAACTGTAGATGAACTTTATGAGCCTTATATCAAGCCACAAGAATGCGGCAACCACACTCAAGTACGTTGGGCAGCTATTCACAACCAATCAGGTGTAGGTCTTATCTTTAAAGGTGATACTGACTTTAACTTAAGCGCACTTCACTATACTGCTGAAGATTTAACAACAACACCTATGTGTCACCAACTTGAAAGAAGAAAAGAAACAATCCTTCACATTGACTACCGTCAAACAGGCATTGGTTCTAACAGTTGTGGCCCTGAGCTTGCCTCTAAGTACGCACTTAGTGAAAAAGAAATCAACTTCACCTTCTCTATGAAACCAATTTGGCTAGAAAATATACCAGCCACTGTTGAATATCGTATGCGTCCAACAGTGTAATCGTAAAATAACTGAAAAAAGAATTTCTTTAAAACTAAGTATTTCACTAGCAAAGGCCATAATCCTCAGTAGGATTATGGCCTTTGCTCTATCATTAAATTACTTTAACACTAAAGTGGTGTAACAGTCATACAAAAGTATGTTATCCCTATTAGGATAGTAATAAATAATTCTATTGCTATTATATTATATATATTATCTTTTATAGTTCGAATAATTAAATTTAAGCTAAATGCCTGAGAAGATTCATGATCCAAGACTGTACTAGCTATACTACCCATTAACCCAATAGCCAAGGATACAATCCACATTAATGAGAATATTATTTTCACTCAATACTCTCCTTTCTTTTAGAATTTAATATTAACTACCATATAATGTATATCGTAAATATTTGATAAATTGTTATACAAAATTTTTTAGTTTTTACTCTTTATTTTTTAGTTTATCCTATTTATGTATTGATTCTATACCAAATCCATTCAGGTACTTTCCATTATATACTTATGTGTTAATAAAAACAAAGAAATCCCAATGAGTACATTTTACTGTAATCATTGGGATGATTAATCTTTATCAAGTTGTTAACCAAATCTATACGCCGGGGTATGACAGAAATTTACAATTTGGACTATTCGTCATGAAAAAGTTAGTATTATCAATGGCTGTAGGATTTGCCCAAACCCTTGATAAATCTAAACTTTGCAAAATACAGGATTATAAGTAGGTTATAGACCGGCTACAAAATCCAAAAATGACATCAAAAGGAGTCCAAATTTATGCAAGAACTAATGAGTTATTTCGAAGAGTATTTAGACTATTTAGCTGCTGAAAAAAATGTATCTAAGCATACCTTGAGCAATTATACAAGTGACTTTAAACTTTTTACTAATTTCCTATTAACTAGGAATCTTCCTCTAAATATGGAGAAGATCAAAACAAGAGATCTTCGTAGCTATCTTATCTATCTTAAAAATGAGAAAGAGTTTAAAAACGAAACAATACGTAGAAAAGTAAATGCCCTTAGAAGTTTCTTCTACTTCTTATGCGAACAAGAATACATTGATAAAAATCCTTCCCTTTCCATTCACGCTCCTAAAAGAGAAGAACGCCTACCTATCTACATGAGTGAATTTGAGCTAAACCTTTTCCTCAAGACTATTGAACAGACTGGAAAGAAAAATGCTCTTCATGATTACTGCATGTTTAAGACCATTGCCTATACTGGTATCCGCCGTCAAGAATGTATCAACTTAAATTGGAATGATATCAACTTTGGCAATAATACTATTAGCATCGTTTTAGGAAAAGGTAAAAAATCTCGTATTGTACCTATGCCAGAATCCCTATCCACAAAACTCTGGGAATACCTTCAAACACGTTTACCCCTTAGTTCACAGGCAGTATTCCTAAGTGAAGCAGGTAACCGTATTGCACCAAGTATCGTAGAAACACGTTTTAGGAAATACCTTAGACGTTCTGGATTAACGGATAAAGGTTTTACATTACATAAACTTCGTCATACTTATGCTTCTCATCTTATACACTCCGGTGTCGATCTTCTAAGTGTGCAACAGTTATTGGGGCATTCAGATTTGAATTCTACTAAGATTTATACCCATGTGGATACTGCTCATTTGAAGACACAAATTGAAAAGTCTCCTTTCAGGTAAATAGTTTTATAAGTTATCTCTGCTAAAAAAATCAACTATCTAAAGCTCCTAAGAAGATGCTAAATAGTTCTATATTAGTATCTTGTTAGGAAGTTTATGATACCATTAATCAAATAATCCATAACTCAAACTCATTATTTCTATCTCAAAGAATCTTAATTTCAACATGATCTAATTTTGGTTTGACAGTTTTTACTGTCTAGATTGCAAAAGATTTTCTAGCTAGCTTTCTTCTATTTGTGGTATGCTTTCTCATAAGCAATAGTGGTTTTGTAACCTCTACTCCATAGGAGAGGCAACTGCACAACTAACCAATTAGGTGATATATGATAATCCCATTTAAAATTAGTTTCCCCAACCACTTTGTTTATTCCACTCTGGCTTCATCTCTCTAATCCACTTTGCCTCAACTTCTCTACAGGCTTCTCTAGAGTTTAATGTAAGCCATGTTACTGTAATTTTATCTCTATTCTCATATATTTTTTTTGCTGAAGAGTAATGAGCAGTTGTACCATTATAATACTGTACAAATCTTTTTCTAATACCATCTTCTGCCTTTCCTACGTACTTTAATCCTCCGCAGTATATCTTATAGCACCCCATACTATTAGGGGCTTCCTTAGTTGCATCTTTTAAAGATATAGGGACAACACCTGTTGATTTTGCAATATTTTTTACTACATCAAAAAAACCCATTCTACTTCCCACCTTATATGCTTTATTATTCTAAATTTAATAATTATTTTCTAATTAAGTAAATTTTTTAAAGATATGGCCAACCATTTATATGTAATTTACTATTATCAAAAATAAACTCTATTTTTCTATTGGCATCTTTATATTCAATTCCTTTAGTATAAAAATTCGTTAACAAGTGTACGGATTGATTAGTAGATCCTACCCAAGACCTCTCTGCGTCTATATTCTTATAATCAAATTCACCATCCACCAGAATATCTGTAGCTGCAAGTAACTTATTTGAGCAAGGAATTATTTCATTCTGTATTTCATCTAAAGTATAACCTGTAAAGACTAACACCGATAAATTATTCTTTCTGCACCATTCAGCAACAATGCTTAAACTTTCTGCTTGAAGAAATGGTTCACCGCCGACAAAAGTAACTCCTTCTATTCCATGTTGTTCCACAGCTATTTGTATTCTATTTATAATATCTTCAACTGAAACAATAGCCATCTTTTTTATTTCTTGCATCTCTGGATTACAACAATTGATACATCTTTTTAAACAACCTTGAGTCCACAAAACAAATCTTTTACCTGGTCCTTCTGATTCTGTACACTCTCTAATTGTTGCTAAGTTTAAATATTTCATATACCTAGATCAAAATCAAAAAATGGACGTGTTTCACTGAGGGAACTAATTATAATCTTTCTACCAGGACCAAGATACTCTTCATTATCAAATATAAAACCAGATAAAGGGTTTACTACATATGTTTCTAATGAGTTTAATACGCCTCGCCCACCATTACCTCTATTTGTCGAATTTGCAATAGCTAACAACGCTTGTTCTTCATTTTCAAACTCAATACCTACTTCATAACGTTCATTAATAAAAGACTGTATTTGCTTGAATTTTATCTTTAGGATTTGAGTTAACACAGAAGTATCTTGGATATAATTAAACGCAACAATGTTGTTGTCTCCTATCCTATTTAACAATTCTGGACGTTGTAACTCTGTAATAAAGTGTCTTTTTACTTCTTCTACATATTTTCGTTGAACATCCGTAGGATCTTCACCATTAACGAAGTCTATTTTTGACGCCCCTATATTTGATGTAAATATAATAATTGTCTCAGAAAAAGATACTGTTTCACCTTTTCCATCAGTTAATCGCCCATCTTCTAATATTTGCAAGAACTTATCTAATATTCTACCGTGAGCTTTCTCTATTTCATCAAAAAGTAGCACACAAAAAGGTCTTTCTTTAACCGCATTAGTTAATTGACCACCTTCTTCATATCCAACATATCCTGGAGGAGCTCCTACTAATCGTTGATCGCTATGTTCATGATTAAACTCAGACATATCAAATCGAATACATGCATTTTCATCTCCGAATAAAAACTCTGCAAGTGATTTAGCAAGTTCTGTCTTTCCTACTCCTGTAGGGCCTACAAAGAATAATGTTCCTTTTGGCTTACGTTGTTTAGATGAATGCTGCAATCCTGAAAAACCAGTGTAAGCTCTAATAATAACATCCTTAACCTTTTCTATTGCACTTTCTTGCCCTTTAACTCTAGCACCTAGTCTCGCTTCAATTTCTCTAAGTTTATTCTTAGACAATGACTCCCATGGGCTATTTTTTTCTCCATATTTATATAAATTAATAAGCTTTTCAGCTGACATATCCCCTGTTTCTTCTTTAGACTGATAAGACAACTTCATTATTTGTGCAATATCTTTTAATGTTAATCCATCTAGTGAATCTATAAAATCATCATAAGTACCACTGCTACGAAGATCGTTTTCTAAATAAATACAGTTATAATTTTGATTAACAAAGTCTTTTCTTTCTACTCGGCTAGGCAGAGGTATATTAATTCTACTTATAGATGGGTTGTTTAAATAAAAAGCTGCAGGAATAGAAGCTGTTTTAGAAGTTATAAAAATTACTATATCTGAACGCTTTGTAAAATTAGAATGCATAATATCATAGCTAGCAATTTCATTTATTGCCTTTGAGAGTATTGCCAACCATTCTCTCTCTTTTTCAGAAAGCGTATTACTAGTTCCAAAAATAAAGTCTGAGTAATCAATAATATAAGCTTTTCCACCTTGTGAATTTTTTAAAGCATCTAATAAAAAAGGAAAAAACTCATCAATACAATTCATCTTTGGAGAATTATCAGTAGCCCCTGTTTCAAAAAAGTCATCATCCAACTCATATACTTCACCTGTTGAACCTGATGGATTATTTGAATTTGCTTGGTTTTCTCTTACTTTTGATATAAGATCTGCATCTGAAACATTATAATCAATACCTGATACCCTATCCCATTTAACAATGCTTGAAAACTTCTTTGCTTTTAATTGTGCACTAATAACAGATGTAAGACTAGTATATGTATTATCTATATTATTGTAACATAAATCCAATACATTACCGTGTAATATAATTGCACTTTTAAGTCCTATTTCTCTACGAAAGCGTTCTATCCAAGTATTATTTGACATATTACATTCTCCTTTCAGCTTGACCTGGTAATGAAAGAGCATCTTTTGATATACGAATAGGGTTTTCCCAGTGTACTTGTTTATCAGATAGATTAATTGAATACACTTCTTGCAATGAAATATCAAATTGTTCAATGTCTTTTAAGCAAGACATTCCTTCATAGTTATCAAATTTGTATCTAATTTGCCCCTTTAGGTCAACAAAACACTCTGCTTTTTTACCGGATGGTTTTGTTGCAACTACCCTTACAAAGTTTCCATGTTTATTATTAACTATTTCAGGTCTACCTACGTTAAACTCTTGAGCTTTTAAAGATTTAATAATAGACTTAACAGCCTCTTTTCGAATATCTTCTGAAAGACATTCTTCATCTATCCCTTTTTGTATTTCAATTAACTTATCATTAAAAGATTCTAGTGATAAGTTACCACTTAATACACCTTGTTTTAATAACTCAATAGAATGATTAATCTCATCTGAAAAATTCATTTGTTCTATTCTCATAGAATTTATCACATCACTTATTTGCTCCTCAAAAACAGTTTTTTGATACTGCTTCTGCTTTTCTTCTTTCCAGATTACAGCCTGTTTAGATGCTTGTGCTACATATCCTTGCATTTTTTCAGTATACTGAGCTACAACACTATCAACGTTACCTTCTCTTAAATTTACAGTTGCTAAACTTTCTTTGAAACTATCTTTTTCTAGTAACTCAATAGCAAAATCTCGAACAATCGGATCTGTAATTCCTTTAAGTATTTCGTAGTACATATTTTCCAATTTATTAGCAGCTTCAACTCTAGCTTGCTTAACTTCTTGTATTCTAGCTCTTTCTCTTAATTCCATTGTTCGACTAACTTCTCTACCCAGATGTTGTATATTATGAATCATATTCCTAACAGTAAAACTAACATCTCTTGCATGAAAAGGATCTGATGTAAGATGAGATTTGATTTCATTAAGAGCATTTCTTAATTGGTTCATTTCCTGTGGAAGAAGTTCATTAAATCTTCTATTCTCAAATTCGCGGTATCTCTCTTCATATTGTTGCAAAAATCTTCGTGTATTCCCTTCAACACGAGTATTATTCATTTGCCTTCTTATTTCTCTTTCAACACTATAGTAGTAGGATACTGATTGGCTCATTTTATAAGGAGAGACAAGCTCTCCTTCACCCCCTTTATATCAAATTAGTTTTTAAGTTTCATTGAAACCCTACTTGTTTTTCTTGTTTTTCTTGCCTACCTTAGAATTAGCAATCTCTAAACTTGTTTTAGCAATTAATGTAGCAGCCATACTCTTATTGGCTAAATTATAGTCATTTGTAATAACAGTTGCGGACTTAGAACGATATTTCATAGCAACAGATAAAATAAGATTATCTCGAACATTTTCATCTAATCCTTCTAGTATCAATTCTTTTGATCCCTCTTCTACAAGAATTTTCTTTTTGTTTAACGCCTTATTAATATTTTTTATGGCTATTCGAGCATTCTTACTTTTTTCAGGTTCTTCTTTTAATCCATCTAGTTCTTCAATTACAACTGTTGGGACTACAACTAAGTCTTCTTCGGAGAATACAGATAACAAATCAGGATGATCTATAAGAGCACATGTATCAAAGACATACACTTGCTTATACTCTAAAGCATTATCACTTAAAAACTTAGCTAATACTTTCTTAAGAAGCATAACATTTTCGGTAATATCTCGGATAACACACCCTGAAATATCCTCGACCTTTCCAGTACTAGGAGCTAGCTTATCTAAGGTAGTGGTCCAATTATTACAGTGAGTTTTTAAGTTTTCATGCTCATGAACTAATGAGTCTAAGTAATTAAACACTTGCTCTTCGTTAATTACTCCAGTAAGGTCTATGTCTGGCAGTTTTTTCTTTAACGCGAAGAATACTTTTCTTAATTTATTAAATGAGATCTCTACTACACTAAACTCTGGGATATTATTCTCTGAATCAGCAAGACTAGAGAATAATTCTTTAAGAATATCCTCTGAGTAAATGCGATTAACAGGAACATTGTCTCTTAACCAGCTTTTAGATATGTTTAACTTTTGAGTAAATTTATCTTTTAACAACTCAACTACATCTGAATATTTTTGTATTGAATTTACTGTTTGCAGTATATGTTTTACTGTTTCCTGGGATACTGTTTCACTCTTTGATAATAATGGGTATTCTGCTATTTCATTTAACATCATATCAATCCCATTAAGAGTAGAAGCATCTATTTTATCTAAAATAAATTGTTTATTGGCCTTAGATAACAAACTGTTGAAATTAAATTCATTTTTCTTAATTCCGAGGTTTTGAACAGCTACATCTGTAATATAATTTAACAGCTCAATATAAGAAGCCAAATCATCCTCAGAGCTAATTCTATCCTCTAATATTTGCATTAAGGTTGGATTTTTTTTGAGCCTTAATAAAACAGGTAAAAACTCATTAACATCTCTATGGTGATAAATAACTTCTTCTAATATCTTTGTTAATTGAATAGCGTTAATACCTGTTTTTTCATACCCTAAAAATACACATTCCTTATTTTCGTTTGAATATATCTGAAAATACCCCATCCCTACATTATGTTTTTCATTTAAAACAACATATTCTTCATAAGGGAACTTTTCAGTAATCTCAAGTCTCACACCTGCTCCACCTGAGTACTCAACACAATTTCTTTTGCAATTAAATAAAACTTGAATACGTTGACCTCCAGAAGATATCTTCATATCGTAAGTAAAACCAAAAGCATCTAAAATTTCTTTGTCTTGGAAGCAGATACTGCTTGTATTTGTATTAATTTCAGTCAACAGATTTTTTAAATCTGGTATTTCAAGTAAATCCTTAAATTCTGTGTCTACATCAGAAATTTTATTGACAGCAAATCGATTGTATAAATGAATAGGTAGACCGATATTATTTTTATCTACAAAAGCTTTAAAAACATTTTCACTTATATTAGAAGATTGGCCATCCTCTATTATGAATTGACCATCTTTAACTAGGTGAATATTTTTAGAAGTAATTCTCCAAAGCAAGTCTCTTGCATATTCTTGAATATCTCTTATTTCAGTATTAGACTGAATCCAGCGAATTTCCCTAGAAGATTGATTTTGTATTTTATCTCTAATCATACTATATGGATACTCAAAATCATCTTCATCATCAATAGATAGCGTAGCTATTTCTGTAGGTTCATCTTTTAAAGATTTTTGAACAAACTCCGTAATATTTTCTAGCTGTCCAGTATTTGGGTTATAAAACACCTCAAGAAAATCTTCTTTTTCTCTCCCTGGCAAGAGTCCTTTTAATTGCATATCTATACCAGATGATGTCATAACAATATCTTTAACTTGTACTTCATTTAATGGGGTTGAATCATGAAAATTATGTATTTGAATAGCATTGATATCCATTAATTCTTTAAGGCATGGAGCCACTAATAAATTAACATCAGGGATACCTAATATTTTTTCAAATAATGTACTAGCAGGGATATTGGACCACTGAAGCGATCCTTGGGCCTTTTTAATAGCCTCAAGGATCGCCCACTCAATAACAGTAGATTTTCTTGGTGTATAGTGTGTAACTACGGAATCAAATCTAACTAGTGGTTCTGAGATTTTTATTGTCTTTATTTTCATTTACCTCTTCTCTCCTTTGTATCTTGTAGTTCGTCCAATACTTTTTCAGAAACTTCACTTGTAATAATTTTGGATGTATCGTAGAAAGAAGCTTGTCTATTCAATTCAGTAATAATGTTTCTATATACATGAGTAGTTATTTCACCTACAGAATCCATTTTTGGTAAAGTTACTGGTTGATCTTGATACATATCTTTTGCACCTACAATGATTAACATTTCTTGTGCCCTAGAGAAAGCAACGTTAATACGTTCAAAAGCAGCAATATGAGAAGACTCACTCTTGTATTTATTACGGTTATTTCTAACTAAACTTGTAAAAATAATAGCCTTTTCTTTTCCTTGGAATCTATCAACGGTATTAATATCTACACTTAGAGCTTCTAGTTCGCCTTGTCTTTTCATTTTAATAATCATTCTCTTTAATCTATTAACTTGTAATTGGTAGAAACTAATTACTCCAACCTCTTTAGGGTTAGCTTTATTAAATCCTTGTTTTAAACACTCTTCATTTAATTTCTTTAACATCTCAACAATGATATAGCACTCTAAGATATTTTCAGTAGAGGTGCTACCAATCGGTCTACTTTCATAAAAAGGCTTCCCATTTGGTAAGGTAGATGAATCAATCCAATAAGCATGCTTATCTGGAGAAATAAATGAGGTGTTGTCGATAGATTTAATTGTTATGTTATGAGCCTTTTTATGGACTTCTTGCTCTAGAGAAAATCCAGCTGTAAGTTTATTTTCATAAAATCGGTTAATAACATTCATTATATCTCTATGCATCCTGTACTGGGTAAATAGTGAATGTTTAATACTTACATCTGCACGTTCAAAATACTCCTTAAATAAGGAAGCTGTAACCATGTTTTTAAAGCGAGCAAAATTATCCTTGGTTAATAGATCTTTAACCTCAGCGTCCACTTCTTCATCATCTTCAACAGACTCTATCATCTCTTTATAAGAGCGTTCATGTTCATCAAATAATGGAGGTAACTGACGATGGTCTCCAACAAGAATTGCTTTTCGTGCCTTCATTAATGGAATAAGTAACTCTGGTGGAGTTGCTTTACTTACCTCATCAATAATAACCACATCAAATTCATTAAATCCTTTATCAACTAAGTTTCTCATATTATCTGTACATGAAATACCTACAACATTACACGACCCGATATATGTATCTAAATAGTATTCATTTTCAAACTCTAAGTCCTCAACGCTATCTAATCTTGAAGAGAACTCTCTTAGCATACTTTCCCACATATCTTTTGTACTCTTATCTGATTCTAGTTCTTTTTTAGCTGAGCTTTGTTTATTAGATATCGCTTGAAGTAAATTACTAATATCTTTGTTATCTACTTCATAGTTTGTAAATAAAGTTTCTAGTTCTTTTGTTTTTGCGGCAAAAACTGATTTTAATTCATCAATACGTAAACTTAATCTAGAGGCTTCTAGTTGTGTACTTTCAATTAAATTGGTAATACCTACAAGATCAGGAACACTAACCTTTTCACTTTGTAATGCATCTGGGACAGCTTCTTCTAATTGTATTAGGAATGTATTGAAAGCATCTTCTTTACTGAATAAATATGCTTTTACTTGTTCTTTTTGAAGTTGTCCATTAATAGATAACCTCATTAGGACATCATCTCTAAATAACCCTTTTTCAAGAGGAGATAATACGAAAATATCTGCTTTTTTCGTAAGATCCGTAATTTTTTGCTTAACTTGACGAAGCTTCCTAAGCAATTCTAATCCTTTCAATTCGTCATTACTTGAACTATCTGATAATTGCTCTAATATTTCTTTTTGTTGTTCCTGCAGCAACACAACTTCATTGTTTGAACTTACTGAGGAGTTATCATTGAGAAGCTTATCTTTAAGCTCTAAAGCTCTCCAAAACGATGTAATAATATGTCTAAGACCAGCATTTAATATTTCTGCATCAACCTCAGCATCCCAATTTATTAAAGACAGTCTAAGTCCATGATCTGTTAATTCTTTTAACGGAGCTTGAAGGGTTTTTAAAACTTTTCTAATCTGTAAAGGAGTTAAAGCATATCGTTCATCTCTTCTGTTTTTCAAGCAATCAATAAAAGCCTCTACTTGCTTTTGCTGTTTTATTTTTTGGTCATATCTCTCTTGTAACAATACTAATTGTTGTTGTAGTTCTTTTTCGTTTTCTTTTTTTGCATTGAGCTCAGTGTGCTTATCAATTATTTTTGTTCTCAAGTCTTCTCTTTGTTGGTTGATTAATTCAACGTCTCTAAGGTCTTTTGAACAATTATTTATTGCTAACTGCAAATCTTCCCATTTTTTAATCCATTGAGACTGAACAGTATTAGAAATAGACTTATAAAAGTATTCTATAGCTGTTTCTTCTGCAAACTTATTAAGCATATCTGCATTCTTTTGTTTTTTCTTTTTAGATTTTTGACCTAGACGAATTGCTCTTATTACTGGAGAATTCGCTAATCTTTCTAAAGCATTATCTACTGCATCATTAGACTGTGAGGCTAATAATACAGATTGTCCCCTTATTGCAAATTGATAAATAGCTTCCGCTATTACAGTTGTTTTACCTGTCCCTGGAGGTCCTTGTATTAAGCATAAATCTTGTGCACTTAACATTTTTTGTACAGCAATTCGTTGATCTGTATTGTTTTTTATAGCCTCACTAAACCACTCTGTTATTTCCTCTAATTTACTGCTCCTTCTTGCCTTAGTAACATCGAATAACCACAGTGCTAGATTAGGTGAAAAACTTTCATCTCTCTTAAGCTGTTCAATTGCATAGCTCAAACGCTTATTCAATACAAAAGTCCCAACTGCTGATAAAGCCAAAAAGCCTTCTTTTTCATACTCATCTAGAACAATCTCTTCTATATATCTGCTTTTCTCTTCAACAGTATAAGTATTTTCTTGGAATTCTTCTTCATATTTACTTGGAACCTCAAATGATACCACTACAATAAACGGATTTTCAAAATGTTCTTTTAGCTCATACACCATTTCAGCATCACTACGAAACAACTTTTCTAGAGGGGTTGAGATTGGAGCAACTTCTCTAAGGGAATTAGCAGTAGATTCCCCTTCAACATCTGCATTTCCTTCTGAATAACCATCTTGAACATTTTCTTCATTTCTCTTGTTTGTAATTTTAGCTAGTTCTTCATTAAGTAGATATTGTTCATGTATTTTTATAAATCTTCCTAAAGGAGTATTCTTTTGTTTAGATGTGTTTTTATCAATATTAACATCAAAATGCCATTGGTTTGTTGAATATTGATTGCTAAAAGCCTGTATACTATCTCTTCTTAGGAACTTTTTAAACTTTGTAAAGGATTCTTTTGTTTCTGCTACTAACCAAAAGAGTAAATTGCCTGTTTCATTATCTACAGATACTTTAAAATACTTACAACCTTCTATCTGCCTACCGGCTAATTCTCTCTTCCAATTTAAATACTCTTCCCACTCTTCTAATCTTTCTTCTGTATATTCTGTCAATGAAACAGATTGATCAATTAGATCACTTAAAAAAGTAGTTTTCCAACCGGTTGGAATATCTGAATATATCGGCTCAATCTTCGCTGCAATCTCCATATCTCGTTTATCATTTGATTCTGGAGTAAGTGAGAATTCATCTATTACAAATACACCCCTAGATATATGTCCCTTAAAACGTATAGTCAATTCCTCTGGTAACCTTTCAGTTAGATATACCCCGACTTTCTCAGGCCTAATAGACACTATTTTAACTGGGGTTCCCTTTTTATTCATAAAAGAAAGATTTGTTACGTAGCAATTTAGTGGTAATTTTTCTGGGAATGCCTTCCTTAGTAAAAAATCTAACTCTGTACCTTTTTGACATCCTTCAAATAGTGTATGGCAAGTATTCTTTATTAAATCTTTCAAACTAGAGTCTAACCTATTTCTATATTCAGATTGATCATTGTATTGGATATATAGCGTTTGAGACTCGTTTGTGTAATCTAGATGTGAATTGTCACTTTTGTATTGATATATATTTTTATCTTCTGTCATATGCGTGGTATAAACTACCTATCCCTCCCTATTTGTGTTTTT
The DNA here is from genome assembly GCA_900551325.1 of uncultured Eubacteriales bacterium. Lineage (GTDB taxonomy): Bacteria > Bacillota > Clostridia > Lachnospirales > Cellulosilyticaceae > Holtiella. The sequence goes on from URVM01000003.1 coordinate 86,824, forward strand.
AAGTGTGTAAATATTAAAATTAACCTATATGAGATGCTCTATTTAAAAGCTCTAGGTATTTACCCTCTACAAATTTTGTTTTTACAGACAAATAACCTGAAACTCTTCTTAAAGAAACAATCTTTCCGAAGCATAAAGGACAACATTCATTAAAAACTCCTCTACTTCCACAACAAATACAGTAATCTAGAGGAAAATTTATCCCTATATAATTACAATCATTCATAGTTGCATATAAAATGATATCCTCTAAAGCCTCTGTATTCTCCTGAGGATGTTCACTTAATTCAACATACGTAATTGATCCCCCTGAACAATACTTATGAAAACCTCCTTCATACCGAATTTTTTCAAAGCAAGAAATTTCCAAATCTACTGGGATATGAAAAGAATTTGTGTAATAACCTTTTTCTGCTATTTCATTAGCTTGTAAATAAGTTTTTAGATCATTTGATGCAAATTTACCTGATACGCCTTCAGCTGATGTCGCTAACAATGAAAAATTTAACTGTGTTTCTCTCTTTATCTTGTTAATGAGTTCTGCCATATATCTAATTATCAAATTACCTTCTTTGGAAAAGGTATCAAATGCAATTTCACTTGAATTTTTCAATATCATTACAGTTTCCCACAATCCTATAAAGCCTATAGATAATGTTCCGTTTTTTAAAATATCTAACGCCTTTTCCGATGAGCTATTTAAATATAAATTGTGTTTTTTTATATATTGAACCGCAGAGTCTTTATTAGATAATGTGTATAGTCTATGTAGTAGTAGTTCTTTTGAAATCATAAATACTTTTTCCAAGCATTCGTAGAAACTTTGATTGTTATTAACACTCTCTATTGCTATTTGAGGTAAGTTTATTGTAACGCTAGCAATATTCCCCCTATTTACAGCCCCCTCTGTACCGTGTAAATTTTCTCCTAATAAAGTTCGACACCCCATAATTCCTATTTTAGCAGGGTTTAATTTTTTATTAAGTGTGGAATCACAATTAAAATATGTAGGATTCATACAGCAGGCAGTTACTTGCAAGGCTTTTTGAAATATATCATAATTGGGATCATCTTTTGCAATGTTAATTTTGTTTTTAAGTTTGAATACAATATTAGGAAAAACAAATGGTTGATTATATAAGTCTCCTTGTTTATACGCCTCTAATAAGCATAATGACACCCTTTTTCCATTAGCAGTTGTGTCTAATCCTATATTAAGAGTTACATAAGCTAGTTCACAGCCTTTTCGAACTTCACAGTTTAGGTCTATTAAAAAGTTATTTAAGAAATATACCAATTGTTCGTCTGTTTCATTTTCTATATACTTGGATAAATCCATATCAAAATTAATAAAACCAATACCCCCTGACTGAAAATTGGTCAGCCTAATAATTCCTCTGAAAATTTCTCGGAGTGCTCTATCAAATGAGTAGTTAATTGAGTTATCTAATAATTGAGAGGCCTCTAAGCCAATGCAATTATACGCTAATTCATAGTATTCTAAATCATGAATCCAAAATGTTCTCTTTTTATGCATTGCTGAGTATTCACTAGGTATAACTTTATTCAATAATTGTTCTTTATATATAGGGAGTACTTCTTCACTTAAGTCTGACATTGGGTTTCTTATCTGATTTGCTAAATCTCTTGTTTGCACAATAATTCTCCTTCATAACTTATCCTATAAAACTTTTGATTTCTTGAACCTTTGTACTGCAAAGTAGAATCCTTCTCTTTTATTTCAAATGTTCCAACCTTCAAATATTGGATTTTTTTAAGTATTTCTTTTGGAATATCTTCAATTTGATTTGAAGTATATAAACAAATATTAAAGCCATTTCCGTATAATTGGTCAACTACCTCCTTTAGGCCATTTAATTGCTCCATAGGCTCACCACCAGATATTGTGATTTTTTTGGTTACTGAAATATTTTTTATTTCTTCCATTAAATCATGAATAGTATAAACTAACCCTTTTGTATGGTCATGAGAAGTAGGATTATGACAACCTAAACACTTTCTTGAACATCCTTGAAAAAAAATAACTGTTCGTACTCCAGGACCATCTACGATACTTGTATGTAAAATTTTTGATATATTTAATCTCATATAGTCTTGCTACTCATCTGAATGCATAAATTATCCATCTAGTAGCATCTCCTTTTTAATTTCTACTTTTAATTTCTTAGCGTACCACTATCTATCTAATTCTTTTATCCTTCATCCACTACTTTTACAAAATCTCCTTGGCTTCTAAGCCACATATCAATACCATTACCATAAACTTCTGCTTGGATTCTATAAACACCATTTTCTACATGCACTATCTCTGCAGTTGGCAATCGATCTAATACCGCTTCTACAGAAGGTCCTGTAAAATCAAATTTTATCTTTCTTAGCTCTCCTGCATACATGAACTGAATACGTTTTCTAAACTCGCCTTCGTTAAACCTATCTTTATAAGGAATTTTAAAATACTGTCCTATTCCTTTAATCTCTTCCATTCGGTCTATTCGAAAAATAATTGGAAAAGTTTTATTATCATCACCCATATAGGCTACCAAATAAAAGTAATACTCAGAAAACATGATTGCAACCGGCTTTACCTCTCTCTTTTTGACTTTGCCATCTTGTCTTTTATATATAAAACTTACCCTTTCATGAGCGATAATAAACTGTGATATCTGCCATATGCGAGATAACAGAGGTTGATTATGTCTTACTGGAACATAGTAGTACTGTTCATTTTGAATCGTATTTTGAATTTGATTACGATCATTAGGAGCAACTTGATTTTTAAGTTTATTAAGTAAAGTATCCATTTCTTCCTTACATAGTGCCCTACTATCTAAAAGAACCTTGCATAATACTAATACTTCTTCATTTGTCAGCCATTCTCGTTCAAACTTTACTAAATAATACCCATTTTTACTTTTGTCGTATTTTATACCTACTTCATCTGTTGTAAAATAATTTTCACTAATATAGGCTCTTATATCATCAATATCTCTTTGTATTGTTTTTTTACTTACACCAAAACTACTAGCTAGTTCCTTTTTATCTAACATTTCACCTTTATTTAATCGCTCATACATGTTTAAAAGTCTAAAACCTTTATTCCCTTTATAGTCAAGGCTATGATTCAATCTTTCCCCCCCTCGCTATATCATTTTCATACTTTTAATCCCATTTTACTATACATCATGGACATATAATGAGAGTCTTAATAAATTTTAACACATTTTTATACTTCTTTCTACATTTCACTCTGTGTACATAAAAAAATGCAGTATACCCTTTATGAAATATACCGCAACTTTGTCTATTTTGGTATAATACCCTTCATTGTTTAACTGCTATACAATAATCTCCCAACTCTTTTCTTGAATTCTAACGTCTAAAGCATTATACATTTCCTTACATGCTTCTCGTTGATTTTCTACCATAGTTATTTGCAATGTCTTTTTAAGGGATTGTCCTTCTTTTCTATATCGTAAATCCCTTATAGCACATGTTCGACCCGTAAGTTGTGCTACAATACTATCTAATTTCTGCCATCGCATTTTCCAATAGTTACGTTCTAATATGAGATCTTTAAGCGTTAGCCCTTCCTCCACATAATAATTATTATACGCTCTTTCGATACATTGATTCATTTCGTGATACCTATTCATTTCTTCTTCGAGACGGTCTAGTAGTACCTTAGAATCCTCTTCTAATACTTCTTCTTCTGGAATAAGTAATTGACTTTCTAATTTCATATGTAATTCACGTACATTCTCTCTGTGCTGATTTCTTCTTAATACCGCTTCTGCTAATTTCATCAATGTATGTCTCCTTATCATCCAATTTACTTATGTACTTTATCTGCTGTCATTGTATAGTATATAAAAATAGATGGACGCATTTTGTCCATTTCTACATTTTTTACTAATTTTTTCTCTTCCCTTAGCGGTTACCTACTTTAACAACCCATGAGTTTTAAGCGTATCTTGCCTAATATATACAACACACCCCTATTGCAGGAATACGTTAACCGCTGCAATAGGGGTGTCATTAATTTGTCAGTTGATGCACTACTGTATCTAAATATATTTGCCACTCTGTATTTCTTATACCCATACATAAGCCAACTTGAACAATATTAGTCTCTTGCTCTTCTGTTAAATGCACATTGCCTTTTAACTTAGGCATGATTACCATCACTTTATGCACCGGGTTCAGTTGCTTCATTACATGCTCAGGTAGCCCGTGGTGATTTTCCAAATACTGACTTCCTAGCTGATACCCATAATGTAACAATTGTTCACTACATCTCGTCTGTCTATGATTATTCCATATATTATAGTAGCTGCTATATTTAAACTCTAGAATGATACTGCCAAAATATTTATCTTCTTTATAAATATCAATACGTCCATCTGGTTTCCTATGTATTGGACTTCTTGCATAGAGTGGACATGTTCTATTATTTGTTTCCTGTATATGCAATGGTATTAATGTGTCATAGTGCAATTTAATTGTTATATCACCTTTATTGAGTACAAACCCTGACTTTATACACTCTATTTCCGTATAGCCTAACGCATCAAGGAATGTTCTATATACTTTTTTAAAGCACCATAACTCATAGATCCAAGATGATTCTAACCATAAATACTCTTTGGTACGTTTAAGTCCTACTAATTTAACACTTTCACATAGTTCATTATCAAATTGATAGAGTATTCTATAACGGCTATCATATCTACTTCTTATAGGCAGTTCTTCATTTGGCTTGTACTCTGTACACTGATACCATTGACAATTTCTAAGCTGCTGACATATACCTTCTAATTTTTTGATGACTTCTTTTTCCTCTCTTGTTAGTGCGGCATCATGTAGTTGCATTACTAATTTGAGTAATCGCTCATTGAAATTTTTTATCCATCTATTTTCTTGTGTTTCATAGGTCATGCTTTTTGTATAGCTAACGACCTTATTAGGATCAATAGCTCTTTTTAGACTTTTTCGAATAGCTATTTGATCGCACTTTTTGCCTAACTCTTTTGGCGTATAGTGATACATCTTTTCTATTTGCTCGTAAGGTCTCCTTTTAAAATCACGAAGCAACGACATAAGCTTTATATGCCATTTTATAAGTAATTTCATTTGTGTGTACTGATCATTTTCTTGATTATTGATTTTTTTTATTTGTATACTCTCTCGAATGCCTAACGGTAGCTCTTTCCACCTAGATAGAAAATCTTCTACTTCTTCTCTCATTTGTTCTAGCTGATAATTATCCATATGCCTTGGTTCAATGTTGAGTACACCATAATACCACTTATTGTGACATCTTACTTTTATATAGTAGCTACCAGGTATCATCCCCTTCTCACTGATATCCCATCTAAACCATACAAATGTTTTATTTCTTGGTAAAAGATAATACTGCTCATATTCCACGTCATAAAGACTATCTTCAACTTCATCTAAACCTTCAATATAAAGCCTAGCTTTTGCATCTTCTGCTGTAAAACCTATTTCATAAGTAATATTTTCAATAACATTTAGTGTATACTTCTCTACATTGGCTAGTAAGTATTCTAGATCAGATGTAAGCTGAACTTCTATCTGTTCCCTACATTGATTTTTATAAGAATAAATTATAAGTTCAAAATCCTTATCACATAGTGTATCCATAACACTTCAACGCCTTTACTTTTTGTAGAATTACTTTTTTACTCTTTTCAAAGCTAGATACATGCTTATAGGCATCCAGACATTCGATAAGAGGAATACTTTCTTCATCTTTTCCAATAAGTACACCTTCTAAACTCATACGATCCCCTCGTAGCTTTGATAAGATGCGTTGTGTAAACTGTAAATCAAAAGCTTCTTCTCTACTTAAGATGCTCTGATCTTTTGGTAAGTTATACAAATACTCTTCTATTTGCCTTATAATACGGTAACCTATACCTTTGTCATATTGACTACTCATAAGCATTTGATGTACATTTTCAAGTACTTCTAACTCACCTTCTGTCAAAATAACTTGATGCGGTTTAATCGGTTCTCCAAAATAATTTTTTCGTGTACATGAATTGGTCATAACATAACTTTTTATATCCACACTAGCATCTTTTGTATAAAGATCCTTTAGACTTACTACACCAAGATTAATAACATTTGCTCTATCGAGTACCTTATCTGAGAAATGATGGGTAGACTCATCTTTATTGATTGTTCCAACAAATAAAACATTACCTTTCAATGCTATTGTTGCTGGGTAATCTTCTTTATTAGATAGATTTAATATATCATTGTATAGTCGTAATACCTGTTGCTTTTTATCCATTTCCAGAATAGATAAGAACTGACTAAAATAATGTTCAACTCTTGCCAAATTCATTTCATCAAAACATAACAGATATAATTCTTCTGGGTTCTTTTCAGCATCTAATAATAAATCAACTACGCCTTCATGATCTGGACGATAACAACTATTCATCATATCTGGATACCCTAAAAGATCTGACTCATCTGTCCAAGAAGCTTTGACACTAATGCACTTATAATGTTTTTCATCCAATCCTAATGCTTGTCTATAAAAATCAACTAATCTCGACTTACCTGTTCCACTCATTCCTTCAAGTATAACAAGGCTCTTGGTTTTTAAAGCAGTATGAAAATTCATAAGATCCTGCTTGCTATACCTAAATCCAGTATTATTTATAATATATTTTAAATTCTGAATAATTAAGTCATCATGATTATATCCTTCTTGATGAATGTTTGTTACAGTATTTTCTTCTACAAACCCTATTTTTGTTTCTAGTTTCTCATTTTTCTGATAAACCAAACTATCATGCAGACCAGTTTCAACAAATGCTAATTCCTGCATTTCGGAACGTGGGTTTAAAATTATTTTCTGTTTCTCTTCATTAGCCAATTCATACGTATTCACCGTAAGTGGGCAATATAATTTATCTTGATAATAAATGATCTTCTTATCCCCTCCTATACAATAGATCCTCGTTGTTCCTGTAGGTTGCCATAGTATAAAAGAAACTCCTTTTCCTTCACTAAGCCCTGTACTGCATTGTATGTACTTATCTTTTTGCCATCTTTGAATAAATGATTCTAAGGACTCATTACTTGTATAGTAAGGAACACTTTCAAATGTCATTCCATCTTCGTAACCATGTGGCTTAATCGTTAATGCTACATTATCTATTCTCATATGTCCCCCAGATTCTATAGGGTTAAAAATAAATAAGTAGTTTTCAACTATTTCTTTAAACTCAGATACACGTGTATATACATCCTCATAATAGTCTTCTTCAAAACCATATTTCTCTAAATTCCCTAAATAACCTGTAAAGAACTTTATATTTTCATACTCCCCACACAATGTTGTTAAGCATTGAACTGAGTACTGAAGTTGATTGTTGCCATTAAGAAAAACTGTTTGTTTTGTACCTTCGTACTCTCTCCATACTATATCTTCTTTCGCTATTGTCCCAATAATGTCTACTCTACTCATTTATCATAAGCCTCCCAATGTTGCTCAATATATTCAAAGAAAAACTCGTCTGATGGAAAAATTTTTAGTTTTTCTTCATATTGCTCTCTAAGCCTATCTCTTACTAACCACTCTACGTCATAAAAAAATGCGTACACCTCTCCTACTTCATGTTTAGCCTTCCCAAGACCGCCTTCCCATTGCTTAGTTGATATATACAAGGCATTAATTTCTGGACAAACTTCTCTCTTTATATAGTCTAACTTTTTCTTAATAAATGAACTTCCTATAAAGATATAAGGTGCACCTAATTTAGTTTGTTTCAACCTATCCTCTAGTCTGTCCTTTTCTACTTGTAACTTTTTATATTCTTGATTAATCTGTTCCAGTGAATATTTCAATTCTGTTAATTCTTTCTTATATATTTTTTCTTGTGTTTGCCAACTCTTTGTTATATCTTGAATATTTCGATTAAGTTGTTTAATCTTTTCTTCTTGTTGTTCTTCTCTTTGTTTAGATTCTCTATAAAGGTGTTTTAATATCTTTAAATCTTTAGATTCTTTTTTAACAACCTGTTCTCTTTCTTCTTCTACTTTTTCTAATGGTTGTTCAACAACCTCTTTAAGAGACTTTTGTGGAAGTTGGCTATCCGTATTTTCCTTAATGTCTATAGTAAAATGTTTCACAAGCTCATCTTTTTCCATTTGGGTGGATACCTTTAAAAAGTAGTTTATAACACTTATTTGTATATCTATATTTTCATGTTCTTTGAAGTCATCAATTTGTTCTAAAAGTTCTTCTACTGTCATCTTTAAATAACTTTGTACTTCATTTGTTTCTAATAGGTCTTCATAAAGCTTTTCAACTTCTTCTACTATTTCTTTTTCAATACAAAATACTTTATTCAAAGCTCCTATTTTCACCGATCGCGGAAATCTTTTCAAACTTTTCTTATTGTTTTTTCGACACCCCGTAATCTGGCAACCTAAATCTATAATCATTTGATCAAGTTTTTGGGAGTCTATGTTATGCAATACGTAATTACTCCATTCCTTATAAAAACTCATACTTTCCCCTCTTTTCATTAATGTGATTATATATTAAATTATACTTTAATCAATTTTAATATGTAAATATGTTTACTAGCACTTTTCACACTCTTTTTATTGAAAATTAACAATTAAAAAGAGGCGATACTTTCAATTTCCTAGTTAAATCTATTATATCATTTAACATGGACATATAATGGGCTTTTAACATCCAATATCTTATACTTTTCTTCATCCACAGGGTATACTCCTTGAATAGGGATGTGATCGTGTAATACTTCATCGCGATTATCAAATAAACTAGTCGTGACTCTTGCATCACCTTCTTGTTTTTTCTTTTCTAAGATATCATTGAAACCAGCTATCATATCACTTTCTAAACCTAACATAGAATCAGGCTTATTCACTGTACCACTTGCAAGATATATCATATTAGGGCCTTAAAAAAATACTATAAGATGATCATGTTAGTACTCATTTAGTTATCAATCTAAGAAGAGTTTCTTATTCTTTTAGACTGATAGCATGTGGCAAATAAAAGTGGTGAACAGTTCCTTAATCATTAAATTTTAAGTCAACTCTTTAATTATATATATTTTTATAATATTTTTACAATATTTTAACCATATATATATTATTTGAACAAAACTTCATGTTATTACAAATTATTGTAACACACAAAAAGGAGTGCAAAACTATTAGTCATCCAGTATCCAAGGTTATACCATCTAGTAAATCACCAATAAATCATCTTTATAGTACATATAAAAGGAATCTTCATCTGCTTCATGAAGGAAATGCTGTAAAACATAAAGCACTTCATCAGTGATCTCAAATGTTTTACTATCATCTAATATCCCTTTACAAACTGCTTAACTTTTTAACTTTGCCCTTATATACTTATGTTTTTTTATTCATAAAAGGTGGTCTAGACTTTATGTTTAAACCACCTTTGAGGTACACCTTTTATCCATCTTATTTTAATGCTATTCAACTACTTCTTCTATGTGATTAAGCTCATTAAAGAACAGTAGTACTTTCTCTACCTTTTCACCCGTCAATTCTTTCCATGCATCTTTGTAGAACATAACTTGTGGCTTATAAAACTCTATCATTGCCGGTATCCCCTCTACTTGGATATGATCTGTCTTATAGTCTACAATGTACCATTTACCATCTTTTTTATAAACCAAATCAATGATGGCATTTACTTTTATTGCTTGAATATCTTCACTTGTTTTTGTAAAACTAGTATACATTGGTTGGCTTGAGTCAATATACATATGAATGGGTACTTCTGTTAATACCACTTCTGCATGTTTAATGTCATCTGCTATTGTAGATTTTTTAAACTGATCAAGTAGTTTTATTGCTACATCTTCTTTTTTATCTTCAATACCATACTTAAACCTGGCTACTTTGATATAGCCTTCATACATTTTTCCACTTACTTCTTTATCCAGTAAATCATGTACAAAGTTTCCCCAAGCTAGTCCACCACCTTCTTCACGATTGACTCCATCTAATAATGCATAGTCCTTACTTTTACTCGGCACATACTCCTCATAACTGATATATTTTTTAGAATCTATCCAGTTTCTATAGCTTTCTATTTGCTCTTTATATCCATTTTTATCAACACAACTTCCTCTGTTATCTACACACACTTCAGTTTCTTGTACTTCTTCAACTTCAAGGTTACTCATACTTAGTAGTGTGTTCCAAGGATTCTTTTTGCTATCCTCCATAGAACTTATAATCAGCCTCTTCTTTGCTCGAGTTGCACCTACATAAAGAATCCTCGTTTCTTCTGCTTGTAAATATCTAAATTCATCTTCTTTTTTCTCATTCCAGTTTTCTGGTATAGCTACCTCCCTATTATGATTGGACCCATTAGGGAGAGTAAACGCAAAGTAACCTCTACTTTCTATGCCATCCCTTTCAATATGCTTGGTAATGTATTTAAATGGATTTACATTCTTACATGGATGTGCCAAGAAGACAATTGGAGCCTGTAGTCCTTTACACTTGTGCACATTCATTACACGAACAACATCTGCTTCATCATCTTCATTTCCTAATTCAATTTCCTTCCCTAACTCCTCTTTTAAAGACTCTACCATTGCTGAAAAAGATGTTATACCGTTTAATTGTAACTGCACTAATTTATCAAAAATGTTACTAAAATAATTGTATCTATCTTTTGTATAATTTTCACGAACTAATAACGTGTATAGTCCTATATGCTCCATAATTTTTTCTATAGCTACAGTGGGTTCATATTGCCTTGTCCATTTCTTATACATTTGCAGCTGTTCTAAGTAGCTTTGAATTTTGGGAGGATGATCGGTTTGAGGTTTTGAATACATGGTTAGGTTCCCACCTATTTTATGCCATTGAAATAGTTCAACATCACTTACCCCAAAAAACAATCCTTTTAATGCTGCTGCAATTTTGATTGGGTTATAGTCTTCTTTAATAGCTTCCAACAAAATTAATAATTCCCTAATCTCTGGAATATTCATTAGTACAATTTTACCTGTTACCGAAACTGGAATATTATTTTCTTGTAATGCTTTTGCATACGCTATTAGTGATTCATTGTAACGATTAATTACCATAAAGTCTCTAGGTGAATAGCCTTCTTGTAACATTTGTTTTATAACTTGTACAATGTTATAACTATCATATGCTATTGCCTTTTCTTTTTTTAGTTTTTCTCCCGGTACTGTTAACACACTTATACCTTCTATCTTGTTATGAGTCTCTTCATGTGCTAATAGTGGTGCATAAGCCGCTTGATATTTATTAGCTTCATTAGGAAATTGTGTGCTAAAACATTCATTCAATTTTTCAGTTATCGCACTGACGGATCTGAAATTAGTAGTAAGTTTTAGAACTCGCCCCCCACCTGCCTCCAGCAGTTCTTTAACTTGGTTATAACACCCTATGTCAGCCCTCCTAAAGCGATAAATGGCTTGTTTAGGATCTCCTACAACAAATAATGACCCTTGTCTAGGTTCTGTCTCCTGCCAAGTTTTTGCCTGTTGATTTTCACCTGTTATATAAAACATTATTTCTGCTTGAATTGGGTCTGTATCTTGAAATTCATCTACCAATAAAAATCTGTATCTACTTGCTAAATTTATACGAACATTGCTATTGTTTTTAAGCATATCCCTTGTCTTAATTATAAGATCTTGTAATGTTACTACACCATACGCTCTCTTTACCTGATCATACTTGTCGACTACATAACTAATAAACTTAATTAGTTTATTATGCATATATTCCTTATATACTAATAGAGCGGGGGTAACCAGTCTATCTCTATAGTCCTCTAATGTAGCTTTCCATTCTTTAGCTTCTTCTTTAGATAACCATCTGTTTTGAGTAATTTTTAATTCACCTTCCATTATTTCTAGTACTTTTACAATATCTTCGATTTGATTACTGCCTATATACTTACTCTTATTGTAGAACTCCATAATTTTCTCTTGTAAAGTATCATATCCCTTATCCGGTTTCTCTTCTGGTATTGCTTTGATAGCATTTTCCACAATAGCTACTAAGCCACTATATACACTTGCTAAGTCTGGTTTTTGTTTCTCTTTGGTTACCCATTGAACATCTTTATATTCATTTAGTTCAAGTGTGTACTTAACGAGGTTGTCTACTTTTATGCCATATCCAAATAATTCTTCTTTAATTGCCTGATATTCTTCATCTCCATCATTCATGCATATGCAAAGAGATTCGTAAATAAGTTTCTTCTCCTCTTCATTATCTATTTCTTTGAATCCTATATCTACACCTGCTTCTATTGGCCTTTCTTTCAGTAATTTACTACAAAAGCTGTGAACTGTACCAATAAAACATTCTTCTAAGCTTTGTAATGCTTCGTCTAGCCTTTGTCTAACTTCCTCTTTATTAGTATTTTTTCTGTGTTTTTCTAATTCAATAATAAACCTTTCTTTCAGTTCTTCTGCTGCTTTACGCGTAAACGTAATAGCAACTATCTGACCCACTTTCCCTTTACCTGATGTAATAATATAAATCATACGTTTCACTAAACAAGTTGTTTTTCCTGAACCCGCTCCAGCCTCTACTAGTAAATTAATATCTAGTGCTTCCTCTATAAGCTGACGTTCTCTTTTATCAGCGATTACTTTACTCATAACTTCTCATCCCCTTTAACCGTTCTGCTCCATCATGGTTGTAATCTGAATGTTTCTTTAGCTTCTCTGGGTCTTCCAACTTAGCCCTACAGATATCACCATACTTACAATATCTACAGTCATCTTCAGTATCTGTCATAATAAAATGTCCTTTACTAATAAAGTCCAACAATACATCTATTACTTCTGCCGTTTTGACCTTCACTTCATCACTTAGTTGATACTCGCACTTCTTTCCGCTTCCTTTTACCGTCGGAAAATAGTACACTGCTTTTTTAACTTGTCTAGTTCCCTTTTGTTGGTATTCAAAAGCTTGTGGATAAAGCATATGTTGTATACGTCTGCCTCCTTTAAAAATCTCTTTAGAATTATACATCTTATGGCTTCCTGTTTTGTAATCTATGATGGTATAACTTTGATCAGTGTTTTGATCAATCCTATCAATTTTACCTGCTATTCGTATACGATTACCCGAAGCCAGTACTATTTGAACCTCATTCTCTTCTTTTCCAAATGCATGCTCTACATAGCATGGCATGCTTCCATTCTTTCTCTCTGATTCATAAAAAATCTTACAGTCTTTTAAAAGTTCCTTCTTCATTGCACTATACACATTTATATCCCAATAAGGTATGATTTGAGCATATGCTTCTATCATATTTTCAGCTTTTTCGAAGAAGTCTTCTTCTGACAACATAAAAATTGTGGTACTATTCTCTCCCACGTAATAACATTGCTCATAAATAGCGTGTAAAAGTATTCCTCTATTTTTTTCATCCAGCCATTGCTCTTTTGAAAACTCAACATCCTTTTTATTAGTGATATTTAGGACACTCTGCAAGAAATATTGATAAGGACACTTACCTAATATCTCTAATTCACTAGCAGATATTGTTTTCTCTCCACATACTCTTGGGTCATAATTTACCATATCTTCTTCTGAAAGATTTCCTTCATACACCGTAAAGCTCTCTGAATTTCTGTGTCCTCTTGCCTCAATGCCATATTTTAATGGTTCAAATTCATCCCATAACTCCTCTGCAATCTCATGTTGATATGAATCCTTAATCTTGCTACTCCAGTAATCCTTCATATCTATTTTAGGTATTGTCTTTTCCACATTTACTATTTGTTTTAAGGTGTTAAATTCTATTTCCTGATTTTCTTTAGCTATGCGACAACATTGAAGAAACAAGTATGATGCCCCTCTAGATCTATTTCCTTCTTTGTCATATGAAGTATAGCTTGCATGTATCTTTCCTATTGTCTGGGCAAAGAGCTGCAACATTATATAGAGATTTTCTTTGGGTATCTCCTTCTTAAGAATCATATTGTTCCCTAGCATTTTTCGTTCCTCATCTAATAGTAATGGATCTTCAGAAATTGCTCCTGGAAAATTTTCATTGTCTAATCCAACGATATACACATAGGGCCTTGTTCCAAAAACACCATCTCTATAGTGAGTGACATGTACTTTACCTGGCTTTTCATGAGACTGCTGAATATTTAAGTTTAACAATTGTTTTTTCACGTACCCTATAGCATTTTTCCCATTTAATTTATCTTCACAGAATACAAGCATTTTTTCTATTTTATCCAGTAAGTCACGCTTTGCTTGAACATCTAATGCACCATTTGTTCGAGCATACTGTGTCAATACCTTTTTTATCATCAGTAAGATACTTTTATAGGTTAATAGTTTTTCATCTTGAACTTCTCCAAGTACTTCTTTAAAAAATAATCTTAGCCCCACTACAATATCAATTTTTTGTTGTATAAATTCTTTTTTATCTTCATTCGTATCTTTCACTATTTGTTCCCGTAATGCTTCTTCTTGTTTACTAAGTTGTGAAATATATCTGTCTTTTCCAAAGTAAATCCCTACCTTACACAAGCTATCTATAACCCTATTACTTGTTAAGCCATTTCCAAAGTCAATTAATCCATCCTCTACTATCTGTAGAAAATCAGCTACGTCGTATCTAGACTCAATCCATTTCAATAAGGCTACAACCAGTTTACCTGGTTTGGTATAAGCAATATTTACACCCTCACCTAACGTGACAGGAATATCTAACTTATCTGCTAGATGTCTCAGTATTGAATTATAGGGTTCTTTTTGAGTATAGAAAATAACACACTGTTCCCAATTCACATCGCTATGCTTAATATTTTCTAATACTATTTTAACCTCTTCTTCTTCACTCGCTGCACTTACTACCTCAAGCTGTGGTTTAGATGTGGTTAATACATTCTCATAAATATAGCTAAAATCACCTACACTCCCCCACTCTATCTCTTCTAATCTATTTTTGGGGGACATATTAATACCGTTCACCTGTTGCAACGGTAACTTGAACACACGTTCATTCCCTATTTGTGTTTCTATTTTCTCTAATAACCTATTTTCCAAGTAACTTAAATGTAATCCTGATTTTAAAATGAGTACTGGTTCTCCAAGTGGTAATCGTTCTATCTTCATTAAAGCCTCTATTTCACTAGCATAATCATATAACCTATACTCATCTAGATACTTTTCATAACCTTTCAAAAGTTGACTCAAATCCCTGAACTTACTTAGTTCAGCCTCTTGCATTGCCTCTATACTTGCTGATGTATGTGCCGCTAATCTTATTTCTAAAAAAATATCTAAAAGGTGCTTACAAAATTCATATGATGGTTGGGTATGTGCAAAATATGTTAGCACTTTGTCACTCTGTAATCTTGTAAATACATCATATACCAACTGAATAGCCATCTCTTCTTCTAATTGTTTGTCTTGTTTCGTATTTACGCATGCATATAAGTTGCCAATCCATTGTTTAATACTTAATCCTTGTAAATGAATTGCCATACCTTTTTGTTTAACATATCCATTTAAAATCTGCACACTCTCGTGATACGTATCCGTTAATATAATCTTTTCATCAAAGACATAATCGTTGCAAATATCATCAAGTCGTTGAAATAAATCTCTCATTGCCTCACACCTCTTCCTATCTTAAGAATAACAACGAATCAATGCTCTGATTCGTTGCTCTATATACATCTTAACAACACTTAAACTCTACTGTACTTCCCTCCTGTGTTGATGTCACATGGAGATGTGTAGGGATACGCTCTTTAAGCTCCTCTACATGAGAAATAATACCCACCACTCTGCCATCATTTTGCAAATCAACTAAACACTCAATAGCTGCATCTAAAGATTCGGAATCTAAAGTTCCAAACCCTTCATCTATAAACATGGTATCTAATTGAATCCCCCCTGCATGAGCTTGTACTACATCTGCTAATCCTAAAGCTAATGCCAAAGAAGCCTTAAAGCCTTCACCACCTGATAAAGTATTCACCCCTCTTTTCTTACCCGTATAGTTATCAAGTACTTCTAAATCAAGTCCTTGTTCTTTACGCTTATCGCCTACATCTTCTTTTCTAAATAATTCATACTGATTAGCCGTCATATCACTCAATCTTAAATTTGCAGCCGTTATAATATCCTCAAAATATGCAGCTAGTACATATCTTTCTAAACTCATTTTTCTTGGGTTATCCCCATTAACCTGCTTTGCTAAACTGCCTATAATACTGTATTTTGCTTCTTTATCTGCTATCTTTTGTGTGTATGCTATAGCTTCACTTAAAATCTTTTCATTCCCTTGCATTTTTGCATAAATCTTTTTACCTTCAGTTTCTTTTGTACTTCGGTTCTTTTTGCACTCTTCAATTTTTTGTCCTATCTCCTCTAAGTTAACTTGCTCCAAGTCCTTTGTTTCTTTTTCCAATCTTACATAGTTGGTATTTGTTGTTAATACCTTATCTTCATAGAGCTTAATATCATTGGTCAGTAATGCTATTTCTTCTTCATTTAATTTGGCTTCTCTATAGGCATTACCATTTTCAAAACCAAGGGATAATACTTTTTTCTTGAAAGCTTTCAATGCCTCATCTCTTTCTAGTGTCATTAATTCCAAGTCTTTTTTCTTAGTTGCTAATGTAGCAAAACTCGTTTGCCATGCCCCCTTTGTCGTTTCATATTGTTTGTTACTCTTTTCTAGTGCAGTTCTCATACTTTTTAGTTTTTCACTTAATGTATTGCTTTCTCTATCAAGCTCTTCTTTTGTTCTTATCTCTCCATCAAATTCCTTAATTAGCACATTTTTGTTACTATCTGCCCCTTTAATCTCTAGCTCAATATCCTTTAATTCCTTATACTTCTGTTCTTTAATAGAAGTATTAATTTCTTGCTCTCTTTTTAAGTTTTCTTGTTGCTGCTTTTTAGCCTCTTCTAACCTGATAATTTCGTCAAGTACTTTTATCTGCTTTTCTAGATTTCCGATATTTTCATTAACAGTAGTTTTCGCTTCTAATACACGTGTTTTGATACCATCTATCTTCTCATGAGCATCTACATTAAAGATTTTTATAGCAGCTGGATAGATACTCTGTACTTCAAGCTGTTTTATACGGTCATAGTATTTTTTCACATCACTTAACGCTTCTTCATTTAACTGCTGTGCCTCTATATAGTTTTGTTTTGCTTCTTCGACTGCTTGCTCACTTATTTCCGCTTCAGTAATCCTAGTTGGAGACGGATGCTCTATTGAACCACACACAGGACAAGGATTCCCCTTTACTAAATCTTTAGCTAGAATCCCTGCTTGATTTCTCTTATATCTATTCTCCTTATCTTCATAATCATTTTTAGCCATCATGTATTTTCTATTTAATGCTTCATATGTTGCAGACTTTTCTTGATGTTTAATCTCATATTCTGCTCTTTTTTCTAACCCTTTTTCTAACTGATTAATGCCTTCCGCTTCTTTTTCTAAGTCTTTTATCTCTAGCTGTACTTGTGATTTTAATTGCTTAGATTGTCTAATTTCTTCTATTTCTTTTTCTATTTTAATAGTGACTTCTTTACCAGCCTCTATCTTCTCTTCTGTTTCTTTAATCTCTCTTTCTAGCTGGACTTTCTTGCCTTCTCCTTTTTGGATTACCTTAACAACTTGCTCATACTCACCTACTTTTTTACTCAATGCATCAATAGCATTTATTTGAGCGTTTAGTTGAATTCTATCATCTTCTTTTTCTTGTTCCTTATCATAGAGATCTTTAGCTTCTATATATGCCTTTTCTTTATCTTTAGTATCGTGTTCTAGTTTTTCAATGTCTTTCTCTAGCTGTGAACACCTACTATTAGCTTTGCAATACTGTTCCTCTAAGTTCGCTACTATAGCCGCTTTATTAGCTTTCTCTAACTTTTCCTTCTTATTTGTGACCTCAGGTTCCTCAGCTTGTAAAAGCTTTAGTTCTTCTTTAACCTTGATTAAATCCTCAAGCTTTTTGTTACCATCCTTACCTACTGCTAACTGATTTGTAAGCGTTTCTATTTGCTTATCAAACACTTTTCTTTGTTTTTCAACCTCATCATAATATTGATTATCTTTCTGAATAGCTTCCTCAAAACTCTCTATAATTACTTGAATATTGAGATCCTCTGCCTGGATTATTGTAAAAAGTGTATTATCTTCGCCACACTCAAATGCTCGTATTCGTTTTTCTCGAACATTTTGTACTTCCTTAATATCTTGCTTTAATGCATTTGCTTGGTCATTTAGTTTCTTTTGCATCCATTGAAAGGCTTCTGTTCCAAAAATTTTCCTAAAAATATTTTCTTTTTGGTCACTTGGGGCCTCTAATAATTTTTTAAACTCACCTTGTGGAATCATCACTAGTTGCTTAAACTGCATAGGTGTGATACCTAATATTTCCTCAACTTTTTTAGTCACTCCTTCATACCCCGTTAGTACTTTACCATCTGGTAAAATCATTTCAGCAGCAGCCTTACTCTCTGTCACTCCATCACCTCGCTGCTTTGCTCTTGAATACTGCGGACTTCTTTTAATGTAGTATGTTTTATCTCTAATTGAAAACCATAATTCAACTTCTGTTGGTGTATTAATATCTGCATGATCACTACGCAATGATTTTCCATCTCTTGAGCTTCCACTTGCATCTCCATACAATGCAAAATTTATGGCATCAAAGATTGTTGTTTTACCTGCTCCTGTTTTTCCTGTTACTACAAATATATTTCTATCTTCTAAAGCGTTTTCAAAATCAATTTCTTGAGTCCTAGCGTATCGACCAAATCCTTGCATAACCAATTTCTTAATTTGCATTACTTTCATCCTCACTTTCTATTTGTTCAATCACTTTTTTCATCACTAATAACTTCTCTTCTTCACACTTTTCTCCTATTATATCTTCATAAAAACCTTCAAATAGCTTCAACTTGTCTTGTTCTTTTACATTTGCAATGCCTACCTTTGTTTCTTTTGATTTAGTGTGCTGATCCTCTGATCTCCCCAGTTCCATTACATGTGGATATACACTTCTTAACTTACTCATAGGGTCTAGAATCTCTCCCCTATCCTCTAACTCTACGCGAATATAGTCCTCTTTACTTCCTGTATCCTCTTGTTTTCCTGTTAGAATATCATTTATCTTGCCTTTTAGAATTCTCATATTTCTTCTGGGCCTAAAATCACAAATTCTTATCGTCACTTCACCTTTTTCATTTAGGTCTACAATGGTAATTCCCTTTCGTTGATTTACTTCTGAAAAAGAATACTTAAGCAAAGAACCACTGTATCGAATTCTGTCATCCTTTACCTTTTGTGGTCCATGTAAATGCCCCAGTGCCGTATAATTAAAACAATCAAAATATACTGCATTAACACTATCTGTTCCACCTATTTCTAACGGTTTTTCTGATTTGCTTTCTTCTAATTGCTCTACACCATCTTCATTTATATTGGTTACATGCCCATGGGCAATGGCTATATTTCTTTTTTTCGGATCAATACTTTGTTTAATTTGCTCTATTACTTTCTTCATGCCATCGTCATGATTCTTAATGCTTTGGTCTTGATATAACTCTCTTATAACTGCTGGTTTAGCATAAGGAATAGGATAGAATACCACTTCTCCATATGCATCTTTTAAGGAAATAGGTGTTATCTCTTTTTTTAGTACACCTCTTAAATATAGACCATTATGCTGTGCAAATTTGCTCAAGTACTCTATTCTCTCACTACTATCGTGATTTCCTGCTATAGCAATAATTGGCGTTTCTCTTTCAATTACAACTTTCTTAAAAAGTTCATCTACAAGTTCTACCGCATCCACAGCTGGCACTGCTCTATCAAATAAGTCTCCCGCTATAACAACAACATCTGGATGTTCTTCTTCTATCATTTGATATAATTGTTGCAAAACAAATCGTTGATCCTCCAACATACAAAATTGATTAACTGATTTCCCAATGTGTAAATCTCCTAAATGAAATACTCTCATTTTCTTCTATCTCCTTTTCTTTTAATTGTGGAACTATATGTGTAACAATTATTAAAGTGCTAAATAAATCTCTATGTATCCACATAGAGTATTTATTTTATATATTAGCTAACATTTTTTTTAGTTCATCTTTTACTTCATTTTTTAAATCTAAGGGTTCTAAAATGGTTACATAACTTTGCATAGATAATAACCATCTTATAATATCTACTTTACCTGTCATTATTGCTTTAAAAATAATTGATTTATCTTCTTGCCATATAATCTCTTGGTCAGGAACAATTATCTTTTCACTTATCGAATAGGATAATGGGGCTCTAATAATCAATTTTAAAGGTATTGTTTCATCATGAAATAATCCTATTTGACCTTTCGTAAATTCCTTAATATCAAAACGCTCATCTTTTTCAAACTTGTCATTTAATACTTCTAGCGTTTGTATTCTTATCATTTTAAATGTACGTATTTCTTGTCTCATTTCACAAAAAGCTATCAGATATCGAAAATCCCCTTTACTTATTAAGGCATATGGTCTAACTATTCTTTGCGAAGTATCTGAGTTAACAGCACTATACATAATGTTAACCTTATTTTTCGTAATAATTGCAGCTTGAATCTGAAGTTCCTGTTCTAAATCATTTGTTGATAGTGTTGCCCCCCCAAAATCTTCTTGTGCCTTTACTTCATAGGATACTTTATCCTCTGCTACAAGATTAATCTTCTCCCCTAATATTTTTAAATTTTCATAAATTCCATACTTTTGATTTTTCTTCATCTCTAGAATTGCTAACTTAAGTGCCACTAATTCTTTTTTGTCTATATCAAGATGATTTAAATAGTCATATCCCTTTAATTGATATCCTCCTGTAGGACCTGGTATTGAGATGATATGAATATTAGCCTCTTCTAAATCAGCAATATATTTTCTAACCATTCTTTCACCCACGCCCAAGGCTTCTGCTAATTCTTTTGTTTTTATCCTTTTCCTACTTTGTAATAAAACAATCATTTTTAACATATTAGAAAATTTACTCATCATATTTCCTCTCAGTATCACTTATGCTTATAGTATTGTCATTGAGGAACTATTTATGTCATAATTATAATATTTATTTATTCAAATTACAATTAATATTCAGAATTTATTTTACTCCTATCTTTTGTTTTATTTTTCCTTTACAATATGTACCACCGAAAGGAGTGTTCTACCTGTGGCCTTATTGGAACAAATAATCGAAAATAAATATTTATCTAAAATAAAAACTATCAAAGCTTCAACCTCCTATGAACTCAATATAAAAATTAAAGAACAGAGAGTGAAGTGGAAACTTGAAGAACAAAAACAAAGAGAACGAGAACGATTAACTCAGCTAGAACAAAAAGCTCACACACAAAATGAAGAATTAACACGGTTACTATCTTCTTATGAGCAAATTTTAGCTGATGCCCTTAATGCATCTAACACTTTCAATTGGGATAGCCTTCTAGATACGCTCCCCTTCCCAACTTTTACGTTTTCAGAGCCTGTACCCTCGGAAGTGCCCTTTATTGAACAATTAAATATTCCCACTAAAACCTTTTGGGAAGTCATATTCCCTTGGTTAAGAGATAAACGTTTATCACTTATTGAAAAAGCCAATGATGCCTATAATTCCGCCTGTTCCTCTTATGAGGAAGCTAAAGCCATAGCTTTATCTCATTACAATAGCAAAAAAGAAGCATTTTACTCCCAACAGCAGACTAAAAATGCTCCTTTTATTGAACTAAAAAAGTTATATTTTGATGGTAAATCAGAAGGTATTGAATTTTTATGCGGCCAAATACTTGATAAATCATCGGCTAATATCCCTCCAAAACAGGAATATCAGTTACAGTATCAGCAAGATACACAAATATTAATATTAGACTATCGCCTTCCTTCTCCTGATGAATTACCTAGTTCTAAACGTATAGTCTTTAATAAGACTCAAAAAAAAATATCCTCTACTCCTTTTAATAAAAAGGAATCTGAAAAGTTATATAGCGATACTATTCACCAACTTACTTTACGTTCACTTTATGAATTATTTAAAGCCGATACTAAGAAGCATATCCATACCATACAATTTAATGGGTGGGTACAGTATTTAGATCCGTCTACTGGCCATGATACTTTTCCTTATATTTTATCAGTAGCCGCAGATCGGGCTACTTTTGAATCCCTTAACTTAACTCGAGTAGATTATAAAAGTTGCATCCGTGGCCTTAAAGGACTCTCTGCCCCTAGCCTTATGTCATTGACTCCCATACGTCCCGTTCTTCAGCTTAACAAAGAAGATCCTAGATTCATCGAAGCTCAGGAGATACTTTGTAATCTAGATACTTCTGCTAATCTTGCAGATATCTCATGGGAAGACTTTGAGCATCTCGTTAGAGAACTATTGGAAAGACAATATGCTCACGAAGGTTGTGAAGTTAAAATTACACAGTCCGGACATGAAGGTGGTGTAGATGGTGTCATATTTGACCCTGATCCTTTTAGAGGAGGTAAGTTTATCATTCAAGCTAAGCACTATAAAAATATTGTAGACCCTTCTTGGGTCCGTGATTTATATGGGACTATGATTCACGAAAATGCAACTCGTGGCATATTGGTAACTACTTCACACTTTGGTCCAGACTCTATAAAATTTGTGCAAGATAAGTCTATTACCCTTATAGATGGTAGTAATCTCTTAGCATTATTGCAACAACATGGCTATAATTTTTCTATCCAACGTAACTCATGAATATTTACTATTAAAAAAGCAAAGGTACCATCACTTGGTATCTTTGCTTTCTCTACTTATATCTCTTCCCCTTTAAAATACTTATTCAATGCCTTTTCTAATATAATCTCAATCTCCTCTACTGCATAACTATTTCCAAAATACTTCTTCAATAGTTGTTGACTCAACTTAACTGGAGGCAGTTTCTTATCTTTTTCTGGTGGTAGCAATACGTATTGTATATCTCCAAGTGTCAACTCCATTTCCATATCTTTTTGCTTTAATATCTGAGCTTGTTTTGTAGTTATCTTAATCTTGTGCTCCTTCAATACATCATTAATCAACTGTTGTGTTTCGTTTTTTAAATAAGATAATGTTTCCCCAACTATGAAAGATAGTTCTTCTCTATCAAGTCTTTCCTTCAATTCATCATGAAGTTCATAAATCCTTAAGTATCTTGAAATTGTACGAGGTGCTAAGTGATATTCTTCGGCCAACTTCTCGCCACTTTGGCGAGAAGTTAATTTTGCCGCACAGCCGGTTAAACTCTCTATCTGCTCTAATAAATCTCTACGTCTCCCCTGTCGCTTCATTGCCTGATATCTCTGAAAAATCGTTAAAGCTCTTTCTGAATAAGACATGTCTTTAAATGAACGTTGCATAAAGTTTGTCTCTGTTACGATAAGCAATGCCTCTGTATCACTTCTTACCTCTTTAATCATTGCCGGTACTTCTTTTAGCCCTACTAACCTAGCAGCATTTACGCGATTATGACCGGATAAGATTTCATATCTTCCGTTCATCTTTTTAACACGAACAATAATAGGTGTGATAATGCCATAGTCTTGAATACTCTTTTTCATTGCTTCCAACCGTTCTTCAGTATACAGTTTAAAAGGATGATTTTCAAAATTATCCAATTGCTCAATTGGTAAGTACTCTACATTTTCATCATTAAACAGATTCACTTTAGCACACATCTTATTTGATTACCTCCATCGCTAATTGCTTATACGCCTCAGACACTGGATTCTTAGGAGCATATTGAAGAATGCTTTGTTGATTTAATATAGCTTCTCCCATCTTAACTGATGTAGGAATCCTTATGCCAAATATAGAAATCTCTTCTTGATATGCTTCTAAGATAATATCTTCAATCTCTCTCGTCAATTTCATCCTCTTGTCATACATTGTCATCAAAACCCCCTCAATCTGAAGAGCTCGATTTAAGCGTCTTTTAACCCTTACAATACTTTTCAACAACAACTCTAACCCTCTGGCGGATAAATACTGCGGTGTAACGGGAATAATAACACTATCCGCAGCAGTTAATGCATTAATAGTCAACATTCCTAGACTTGGCGAGCAATCAATAAGTACATAATCATAATCACCTTCCACCTCATCAATAACACTTTTTAACATCTGCTCTCTGCTCATCGCATTCACAAGGGTAGCTTCAAGACTTGCTAACTCTATATTGGCTGGAATAATATCTACATTTCCCAGCCTATAGATACTATCTTCAAGATGTATCAATGGCATATCTTCCATTGCTTGTTCCAGTAAATTACATATAGTAAAATCCAAGTTTTCTGCATCTAATCCTGATGCAATACTCAAGCTACCCTGTGGGTCAAAATCAAGCAACAATACCTTTTTACCTTGTAACCCAAGTGCTTCTCCCAAATTCCTAGTTGTTACACTTTTACCCACACCACCTTTTTGGTTAACCACTGCCAACACTTTCGCCATTATATCTTCCCTCCAGCATTCTTCAATGTATTACAGTACTCTTCTTGACTTACATAATAAATATTAATATCTGCTACTTGAATTACTATATCTTCTTCATCACAGTTACAACTATAGCCATATTCTCCTGACTCCAAATTTTCATTAATATCCTCTATTTGAATAGTTATCCCTATAAGCCCACCACAATATCTCCTACTATTACCTTCACAGAAATAAGGATACATTCCCTGTACCTCTCCATCTACTTCTTCTAATAATATAAAAGGATTTTGTATATCAATAGCTAAATCTGCCCCTTCAAGTACACACAATACATCACTTATAATTTCCTCTACTGTAAGCTCCGTATTTAA
The DNA here is from genome assembly GCA_900551325.1 of uncultured Eubacteriales bacterium. Taxonomy (GTDB): domain Bacteria; phylum Bacillota; class Clostridia; order Lachnospirales; family Cellulosilyticaceae; genus Holtiella. The sequence continues at coordinate 111,778 of URVM01000003.1, forward strand.
TAAATAATTAAGCTGTTGCTGTATCTCGTCCACTGTAATTTGACAACGTCTTTTTGCCTCTTCCTTTAGGAACAAGTTGATTTGACTTTGTTCCATCTTCCCCTTTAATACGTCTTCTATTTCATCAAACTCCAAACTCCTTACTATTTCCAAAAGTTCTTGTTTCATATTTCATCTCCTATTTATGTTTTATAATAATCTCTTTGCATTATGCAAATAACATAAATCAGATTCAACCGCCCTACGCCGGTATAATTGTAAATAAATTATGAACAAGCAAACCAGTTACTAAAAGTCCCCTCTAATCTTTTGATTAGAGGGGCTACTTATTCAAATTACTATTACCTTTATCCTATAAATACTTTATTACTTCTTGCTTTTCACCCTTTTTACTTTTACCAAGTTCTATCTTCAAATTTTCTTCCTATTATCTTAAACTTAGAAAAATTTACATCTAGCTTATTACTACCCTTTATAGAAAGTAATTTACAAGGATTTTCTTTGCATACTCCTGATATTACTTATACATTTTAAAACTCATAGGTTTTACACTACTTAACTTCCACATGTGTTATATCAAGTCCTTTAATTCTAGCTAAAATACTGTTCTTCTTTCTAAGACTAACACTATTATATAACCCTTTTGTGTATTAAAAACAATATTATTTCAGAAATCTATTTATAAATTCAATATCTCTTTTCCATATCGGAACTGCTATTTTAAAACGCTCCATATTTTGATATTCGTTTACATTTCTCATTAAGTTGCTAAGTATTATAATTTTTCCATATTTTTCACATGCTCTTCTAATTACCCCCTCCCTTACATAGGCACTATCATGGATATTATATCCCTCCTCATATAGTTCAGACTTTTTTCTTCGCTTAGTGTACGCTTCGGTAGTAATCTTTTTGGCACTCGTACTTGTACTACTCTTTTCATTTATATGAGTTGTTATTTGCTTTTTAGATAGATTTTCAGATTTTCTATTAACTGAGCTCTTATAAGTACTTACTAAAAGTTTAAAATTAATTTGTACATCATATTTAATACTATATATTCTAAGCTTTTGATATGTCTTATATGTGATAAATGCATTCTCACATTGCTTACAATACTTCCCACTAATACTGTATTTTCGGAATGGTTTATTGTCTCTATAACCTATCACTTCTATCTTAGCCCTACTACAAGTAGTATTATGAATAGGACACTTAGTCGATTCACTCATAGAATAATTTACATATGGTACGACTCCCCCTAGCGTTTCTTTGCTTAATATTACTGCATGTTCATCCTTAACCTTCTTTTCCATTTGCCTTATGCGTGCGTTAAGTTTCTCAGAATATCCTTCACACTGTTTTATCTTTTTATCTTTTACAAGTGTATATAATGTTCTATCTGAAATTGTAATATATTGATCTAAGTTAGGCTCCTTAGCTAAAGCATAACACAGTATCTCATCACTTATCTTATTTCTATTTTTTAGATTTCGTACTAAATGAGGATTATGATTGATGCACATATATAATTGTTTTTTAGAAAGATTTCCCATGTCTTTTAGTAAGTCTTCTCTATTGATTAAAATCCACTTAACAACTATGTCATCCCATTTCTTAACACACTTTACGGCATCTTTGTTATTTATAAGTATATATAGAACCTGCTTTGGTGTAAGATTAGAAAGATAATTTATAGCATCCTTTCGCATACTTATAAAGATTTTCAATACCTCTTTATCTATATTTCTTATATCCTCTATTATGTAAGGATTTTTCAGTAACTTATTAAGTAATTTCATATTCTCAGTAGCATGCTCAATCAAATGATATGCATCCACATCATGAGCTAGTATCCATAAATGTTCCTTCTCAGTAAATATAGTATCATTAAATATTTGTTTTTTATATGGCGATTCATACTTAATAAATTCCGGACATCTCTTTAATATTGCACACTGTATGTCATAACTAGTATTAGTATAAAATAAATACAATAATGGACTATTACTATTCAATGCTATATCAATCATATCTTTTGTAGGCTTATGTATAAAGTAAATATATCTAGAATCACTTTCCAAAAGCATCGTCTGCTCTTCCTCTGTTTTATTATTTATACTATCACAATAAACAAGGTGAAACTCACTCTTCATGTTTTCTTCTATTTTCTTTTTGCTAAAAGCATCTCCCTGTTGTTGCAAATAAGCTTTAATATGTACACTAAATGGTAATGTTATTTTTTGTTTCGTAGTTAATCTTTCATAAACTCGATTAAAAATATCTTTGTCTTTTATTTTAAATAAATAATCTGCACAAATTTTAGGTGCCTTGTCTACTAGTGTATCAACCTCTTCTACTGATAAAAGTTCAATGTCATGAATATTTGCCTTAGGCTTCTCTTTAACTAGTATTCTTCTTAATTCTTGTTCTATTTCTAAAGAATCTATGAAAGATAATGCATTCTCTATATTTAGAATATCTATAGATATATTTCTTTGTAACATATAACATAAAATAGCCTTTTTATGTGGTATATTCTTCATACTACGAAAAAGATAATTATAATATGTTTTTGCACATTTAGTATTTCGTAATGCCTGTATATAATCTTCTGTAATACTAGCTGTTATCTTCTGCTGTCCATAAAAAAGAACATCAATATCCTTTGCAAATACTATTGCTACATTTGGTTCTATCATATCTATATGAGATAATATCTTTTCCATTGCACGAATACGTTTTTGACTTCTTTGTAATTTATTTTCTATATATTGAACAAATTCGTCTATATTTTTATAATTTAGCATTTCTTGTTTAGCCATCTACTATCTCCTTACTACTCTTTATTTGTCTTACTAGTATCTCTTTAAATCAAAGGGTCCTATAAGCAATTTCTCTTATAAGACCCTCCTATTATACTACTCTACCCCAAGAGCCTTAAATACAGCATCTTCAGGTGATTGATAGAATATCAAATTAAATTTACCCATCAGCTCTGGCGGTACACTTCCCATATCTACAGCTGATGTAATCGGTAACAAGATTTTCTTTGCTCCGCTATCTAGACAAACTTGAAGTACATTAGCAAGCTCTTCTACTTTAATAATAGTTCCTCCAATGCTTAGGTTACCTAGTATTGCTAAGTTGCTAACTACTGGCTTGTTCAATGCTGCCGAGCATAGAGCAACCAGAGATGAGAGGGATAGCTGTTCTGTCATCCCTATACCATTCAGATCTTGTATATGCATCAGGTAATCTTTTGTCGTTGTACTAATAGTTCCGCTAATATTTTTGCTATTGGCTTTCAAATATCTAAATGAAGTGTCTAGTGCTTCTTTGGCTTCTCTGTCTGAGCCTACGCCTGTTCGTTCAAATTTACCTGAGCCTGATACCATTTCTGTCTCTAGTTTGAATACGCCTATCATCCCTGACTTCCCTCTTGCTACTGTGTAGAGATGCCCTGGCTTGTGCATACCATCGGGTATCAGTTTACCTCCACCCTGCTCTGGTACAGGTACAAACTCTTCTTGAAGTGTTTCATTATCAATGTAAGAAAAATTGATATCGTAGAATTCCATTCCACCAATTTTCTTTAGCTGCTCTTTCACACGTCTTCTACATTCTAGTGCAAAGCGAAGGACTTCTTCTACATCTTCTTTGTTATAGATATCATTTGGATACAGGAGCTTCATAAGCCCTGAGACCATCTTTTTAACACCTATAACATCTCTCTGGTTAAGGTTATTACCTAATTTAAAGTACTTGACATAAGAATCGCTAGCAGATGTTTTACGTAGTTCTCGCATTACTTCTGCAAAGTAGTCTGTTATAAACCCATAGCCATCTGTAAAGTATTCTGGTCTATATTTTGGAATCTCCCATCCTGGAATGTAGCAGTGCATACGATCTAGAAAAGCTGTATCATTTGCCATCATGTCTGGGAACGGATCAAATAGGTGAGAGGTCTTGAGTACCACATCTACACTTTGATTAATATTCCCTACAAATACCATAGATGCTAAGGCACTCTTTTCTTCTTTACCACGAGCAAAGGATCCTGATGCCATATAGTCTTTCATAATTTGGACACCATCTTTATCTTTGAAGGTAATGCCTGCTACTTCATCAAAGGCCACACAGTCCCACATACCTACAAGTCCTACAGTCTTTGTACCCATATTATAGAAAAGGTTAGCAACCGTTGTTTGACCACCTGATACAAGAATGGAGTTTGGTGAAATCTCTTTGTATACATGTGATTTACCAGTCCCCCTTGGTCCAAGTTCACAAAGATTGAAGTTGTTTTCTACTAGTGGGATAAGTCGGGCTAGATGAAGCCACTTCACCCTGTTATTAAATTGAGAAGGTTCCATCCCTGTACTTCTAAGCAGTAAATCAATCCATTCTTCCTTCTCAAATGCCCCACGAGCTTCTTTGAATTCATTAATATCTAGTCCTGGCATTTGGATTGGTGTAAGTGTATTAATGATAAATGGGCAACGCTTTGTATCTGCCTCATCGTAGAAGTATTCCATACGTACAATACACCAAATACCACCACAGAGTAATCTCTCAAATTTTGAGACATAACTTTCCGATACAGGTACACCTTTAATACCTAAGTTTGAAAACTCTGCTTCGTAAATATCGGTCTTATAATTCAACTTCACTGAAATTTTATCAATGACAGTGTAGCTTCCTGATTCCCTTAATTTAGAAATAATCTTTTGTGCTTCGTCTGGACGCACATAATTATCTGCTAAAATCTTTTTAACTTGCTTTACCCCATCTTCAATGTCCTCATCATTTTCTGAGGAACAATACATGCCAAGCAAATACTCCAATACATAGACTGGAACATTTGCTCCTTCCTTAATAAGCTTTGTAAGATCTTTTCTTACAATTTTCCCATCAAAGAAATGACGTAGTTTCTTTTCAATCGACATTTCTTGTACATCCATTGTTTATCACACCCTATTTTCTATCTATTGTTTTAAAATCCAAAGTCATTAGCAAAAGCTAAGTCCATCACTACATCATGAGACCATACAGGTTCCTCTACTCTGCTATTCATATCATAAGCTACCAGCTTATACTTTTTATGTTTATCATACTGCTTATTCTTGAAGTTAAACTTTAATCTGAAGATACGTTTGCCTGGCTCTTTATCTTTTTTATCTGCATTAAAGATATGTTCGTCCGAAATACGTTCATTGTCCTCTGATACAAAGTAAAGTTTATAAGCGGTTGCTTTAATCGTTTCTCCTACTGGTTCTGTTTGCACAAAGTCAAGTGTTGTAATGAGGTTGGTAATCTTTTGTGTCATACTAATAAGAGCAATAGAGGCATTTTCTGTTTCCACACGCCCTTTTTGTGTCTTCACGTCAATCACTGGGATTAACATCTCTTGCGGTGACGCTCCACCATGTACATAATTAGCTCCACCAGATGCCTTAAACACTTGACTTCCTAGAGGTACACTCACTTTTTGAGTTGTACCATTTTTCAATACTCTATCCATTGGATACGTTACTGTACCTGGTACACTCACTTCTTCCTCACTGATTGCAAAGCGACGATGCATACTCTCTGTGGCAATCTGCTTTCCTTCAATTTTATCACTTTCAGTCATCACATCACGTTTATAGATGAACCCATGATCGGCTGTTACGACATAATGGATAACAGATACTCGCTCAGTTAATCGCTTAATGAAACGATAAATTTCCTCTATGGCCTCTTCACAAGCATTGAATACTTCATGCTCTGTAATTTGCTTATCGCCCCTTGCGTCAATTTGATTGTGATACACATACACAACACTTTGCTCTTGGAACACAGCTCTTAGATCTTCTTGTCCCATATTGAAAACATCTTTAAACTGAACACATTTACTATTAGGGACATAAGACTGTAAAATGACTTGTCTTTGCTCTGTACTATCTGTTGGCTTATCATCTATAAGCACTTTGTCTATTTCTTTCATATCTATCTGACCATGTGGGAGAAGGGCTGCCATACCTAGCTTAGTATAAGAAGGTAAAACACCCATCATGCCTTCAATTTTAGCTGTACACTTCACATCGTTTTCTAACTTTACAAAAAGCTCTCGTCCCACTTCATAACGAAGTGCATCTGAAATAATAACCACTGTACGTTCTTTATTGTTTTCTACGTACTTTTTATAGAAATTAGTTTGAAGCGGTATATTGACTTCCCCATTTCCCTCTTGTAAAGCCTTATTCCATGCCACTATTATCTTTTCTAAGTAGGCATTTGTATAAATATTTTCCACCAATTCCCTTAAATCTTCAAAGAAACGTGGCTCTTCTAAACGATCAAAAGCTCTATAAAAACTTCTATAAGCTGTATCTAACAAGCAACCGGTACTTCTATAGTAGGCAATCACTTCATTTAAAGTGCTTTGTGGAAAATATGGTAACCCTGCTATTAATGCATAAGCACTTTTGAGTAGTTTGTAGGCCTCTTTAAAGTAAGTACCGTAATGCTTCTTCAAGCGTTCCTCACATAAATCAGGTATTTTAATGCCACCTAATGTAGCTCCTGTATCTTCACTGAGTAAACGTTCTTTTATCCATTTGATTATCATACGATCAATCACTTTAAAGGTATCACATTCTACAACTGCTTCTACACCCATTTGAGCGAGGTACTTTTCAGCTTGTAACGTCTCACACATCTGATCTGCAAGGGTATCATAATGTACACCATAGAGCATACTGTTCATTAAATTACTTAAAAAGTGTTTAATATTCCCTGATTTATAAGATACATAAGCTGACCATCCTTTAGGTACATCTGTCTCTACAGACTTTGCAATATAAGTAACAAATAAAGTCATCACAAATTTCTCAAGAGTGGGCATAGCCTCCCCATATCCATAAATCACTTCACAAAGTCGCCAAAAAGCAGGCATTAAATCATACTTTTCAAACTCTGCTAAAAACTTATTGTCCTCTAGTGTCCCTTCTGTTAAGACAACTCTTACCACTTCATCAAAAGAAACGGCTTTAAGTTTGCAAAGCACACACATCATACCTGTTTCAATACTATCTTGTGTGTAGTTTTCTAACTCTAGTTCATAAAACTTTTCTGTTCTTGTTCGAGCTGCTTTAACATCCCTTGCACCCACAAAAAATCTCATATACTTCTGTAATAATGGCTTGTACTTCTCTTGTATACCCAAATCAATGGCTAATAAAGAGGCACGGTCGGCAAAAAATTCTTTAGAATAACGAATCGTATCGGCCAAATGATTTTCTCTTATATCCGGTTTTGCAAAAGGAGCATAGATTAAATAATTGGTTGTCGTATCTTCTTTTTCTAAAAAGTATTTGGTAAAAAAGAAGTTGTCTTTTTCTAAACGGTATACTTTAGCATTGCTCAGTATAACCCCTTCTATATCCTCATTAAACTCTGCCTTTTCATCAAACCAGAATACAAGTTTCCTAGTCTCACCGATAAACTCACTATTGAGCTTATCGATGATTTGTTTTAAATCTAATGTTGCCATACCCACACTCCTTTAAATTTTAGCTAAAACCTCTAACTTCTTACCATCTGTTCCAGTTTGCACTTTTTCATAATTTACTTTCACACCATCATCTAGATCAATTTCTGTACGAGCTAAAGCTAAATGGGCAATCTTTTGGTCATAGTCTTTTGTCTCTTGTAGTTGCTTTACAAGCTTGTCTCTACACTTGGCAGCAGCCGTAGATTCTTTTGCATTATTGCTATTGTCTACAATATCTTGCATACGAGCAATTTCACTTTCATAAACTTTTTGAAGTCGATGTAAATAGTCAATACGTAAGTTACCAATGGTATCTGCATTATAGCGATGCATATAGATAAGAGCTTTGAAACCATTTTGTTTACCACTATCAAATAACCAGTAAATAGGGCGTTTTTGATAAATCTTACAATGGTCTTTGTAGAAATCTTTGATAAAGTAGTTTCTAATAACTTCACGAGAAGTATTTCCTTTATTCCCTAGTGCATTGGCTATAAAATCTAAGTTTTCCTCTAGTGTTTCTTCTCCATAAACGACTTTTACAAACTCTACAAAACGATTAACGATATCATCTGTGAAATATTCATCTTCAGTAATAAGGATTATATTATCACCATCCGGAATAAATGATGTATATTTGCTTTCATCCCAGTCACCACCTGCATAGGCAAGCCCTTCTCTATCAAGAGAGTAGCGACCAAACATACAACCAACTGCATAAGATATAAAGCTCTTAATATCTCGTGTAAGGTCAGCCTTACGAACTGTTACATCTTTTTCTTCTACTTCTGATGTTAGTTCTTCTTGTAATCCATAGATATCAATAAAAATACGGTTTAACTCTTCTTCATTAGCTTTTAGAGTATTAAACTGTGCTTCTGCATTGCTTTCCCAACTTTTAAAAGCATGTGAAATTCTATATTGCCACTGTTCCACCAAACTATTTTCATATCCAGCACCACTTCTATATGTGATTAATGGATGCGTAATAAAATCCCATGAAGATTCAAAGCTATCCCAATCTGTTTTGGATATTGCAATATTTTGTTCAACAATATCAATAATATATCTATATTTGTCACTTACCACATACAAAGGTAGCCTTCCAATATCCCCTGCTTGATAATTTATGGTAGGTGCTAAAATTTGTAACATTTGATTTGCAATTTTTGTATTGCAAAAAGCTAAATAGTACAAGACATCCTCTTTATTAGCATAAAAAGACATTCCCGCTATATCTGAAATATTGTATTGCTTATATCTAAAAGAAGGTTGACCTGAAGATATTAATCCCCACGATGCAGAAGGAGAGAACTTTAACTCTAAAGGATAATCTTGAACATTTCTCTTATCCGCCTTCGCATTTTTAATTACCTCTTGTCCTTCATTTTCCCAGTTTACTACGTAATCATTATTACCAAACCACTTACGGTATTCACCACCCTTGTTGTATGGGAACCACTTTGCTTTTGATTCTAAGGCTTCTATATATGTTTGAGCATCATATTTAAACTTAGTATTATTAATTTCAAACCACTGCCTTACAAATCGCTCATTCTCTCCCGTTTTCATACCATTTCTTGAAATAGCCTTTGTTCCAAGCATTTCACCTCTTTCAAATGCTTGGATAAAATTCTCACTCACCCAATATGCAATCGGCAATCCAGGGATTTTGGAGAAGTTTTCTGTGCTTACCTGAGCAAATCTATTCTCTTTAACTGGAAATTCAATAGGCATACCATTTTTATCAATATCTTTCATAGTAATATGGTTGTAAGTACCTTTATACCCTTTTACATTACCTTTTCTAAAAACTGTGACTGCAGTACCAAAGGCAATACCCATAACCATGTTTTCCATATGCATTAGATTTGAAATATCCATTGTTCTTAATATCTTCTCACGCATTTTTTCAAAACTCGATAAAAACATCCACGATTGCATAGTTACCATACAGTTATAGCCTGCTCGCTTAGTCATTGAATTACCTTTTTCAATAAAAGCGGAAAACAAATCCGATTTACTGTCTGGATAATTATTCTTTATATAGTCGGATAATTTTGTATTCATACCACTGCTACCCATATATGGTGGGTTTGTGATAACTACATCATACTTCTGATTTAGTAGTCTACGGAAATTCCAAATATTTATATCTTTTTCCCAATCTAAGTTGAAAACTGTTAATTCTTCGGGAGTTTGTGGTTTTGACTCTAGCTTATCTACATTTAGAAGCGAACCAAGTTGTTCTCCTTCTCCATAGCCTTTTGGACAATAAAGCTGTGGTGTAATTTTTCTTGTTAAGAATCTACGGTCATATTGTCTTGCTTTCATCATCACTGCAAAATAAGCAAGCTGATACGCACGCCCGTCAATATCTAAACCAAATAGATTGTTTTCTACAATAGATTGTGCTGCATCTCGCTGTGTATAGCCTTGACTTTCATAAATTTGCATTAATACATCAAACACATATACCAGAATGTGTCCACTACCCATTGCAGGGTCGATAACCTTTATATCTTCAATAACAGTTTGCTTACGCTCTGCTCTTATCTTTTCAAGTTCTAGTTGTACATCTTCTTCTTGCTCAGCTTCCTCAAGGTAATACTTCCAACCCGACTTTAAATCATCATTTGGATGCCCTTCAACCCAAAGTCTACCAATTGAATTTTCTACCATATATTTTACAATCCAGTCAGGTGTGAAAAGCTGTGTTGCAGCAGGAATATTTTCTTTAGAAATCTTAATATTCTTCTTTAAATTTAAGAAAACCTGTTCTTTCGGCTCGGTATTATAGTACTGATATAACCATCCAATAATCTCTACTGCTTCCTTAAAATCTTCTTCCTCAATATCATTTACCAAATGACTTACAATACCATCTTTATCTGTATAAGAAATATTTAGCAAAAGCTCTGTGTAATCCTTAGTTTTTTCAAATAACTTAGGCAAAATCTCATTGAGCTTATTACATTGTTTAATAAAGAGCATTCTAAAGAGTTCATCTAGTTGATTAGTATCTTTATACTGCATAATAAGGTCTGCTTCTGTACTTGTAAACTCTAAGTCCGACTCAAAAGGCGAAGTTACTAAATCAGGCTCTTCCTTTCCAGCTGTTTCACTTGAAAGTACTCTTACACGTGATGGAAGGTAGTCATTCACTTCCATAAAACGAATGGCAATCAACCTGTTGAACCATGTATAGGCTACTTCTTCAACAATACTTGTATATGCTGTCTTATAATCACTATCTTTTTCTTTCTCACGTATACGCTGAACTAATTTTTCTCGTTGTTTAATGGCATCTCCTTGAATACTAGAAGGTTCACTTGTGCCAATGTCAAACCACTGCATATCTTTGGTGGATTGTAGTAGAGCATCTGCTATGCCTTTTTCGGTTACACCTACAAGTCCTGCCTTGTAGGTGATTTCTTTAATGAGTTTATTTCTTGCCCAGATGGCAAAGTTTTTAATCGCTGTCTTATTCATAAGCCCCTCCTAGAATTCAATATTGATGATGGTGTCTTCTTCTAACTGATTTTCTAATCTACGACGTAGGTTATCGATATATTTCTCTACGTCTTGTTTCGTTTCGATTCGCCATGTGGTTTCTGTATTAATCGTTCTAATACTTACTGTTTTATTACGCTTAACTTTTGGTTGTGGTACCACTGGTGTTGGTGTAGGAACAGGGCCAGCCTGATCTCCAAATGTTGTCTTTGCTTCTTCTGCCACACGGTCTGCTTCCTCTTTTGCCTTCTTGGCTGCTAGGCCTGCAGCTTGTTCTTCTTGTTTACGCTGAATTTCGTTGAGCAAACGGGTCTTTAGAGCATCTGCTTCAATTCGGATATTTTGTAAGGTCGCTACGTTATTACATGTGGTACACTTATTCACTAATTCATCAAAAAGTGTTGTCACGCGATTAATGAATAAATCTTTAAGTCCTGTCTGATCTAACGCTTCTGTCACACGGTTACGAGATTCTGTAATCACTTCCATAATAGGTTCACTCATTGTTTCAAGAAGATTACTATAGCCACTTGCATAACGATCTAGTAAATCTGGAAGTTTGTGAATCTCTCCATAAGGTGCTGTTTTATTCATAATGCCTTTAATTTCAGCAACGATACCTTCTATTTCTTCATCTACAATGAATGTCTTACTTTGATCATAAATATTTACTAGTTTAATAGCCTTTTCAAAGATAGCCTTTTGACCCCCATTAAAGAATCCTCGTACTGGCTCAAAATCTTCCGCCAAATCTAAGTACTCATCCCTATTGGCATCTACTTCTTTGAAAAATTCAGCAGTATATTGTAAGTTAAGCACTTCCCTTAAAAGCTTTTTCCCACCTAAAGCAACCGCCTTACCAGGGAGCTTTGGTTCATTATCATACATGATTTCTAGCTTTTCGATTTCTTCTATAAACTTCTTGGCATAGCTTTGGAACTGACGCATCATGGCATCATCATCGTCTTGTACTGTAGAGATGTCAAAGAGGTGTTTCATCACTTCACGTACTGCTTTTTTCTGCTTATCGTTGGCTTTCTCTCTTTTTTCTGTCATGAGTTTTTCAACAAATGATTTGTTTGTGATATAGCGTACAATTTCATCTTCACCTTTGTTAAGTAGGGTAATCGGTTCACTACTCACAGAAAGTGCAATATCACCATTTTTAAAGAGTTTTGCTACAAGCCATTCCACATCATCTTCCACAAAACCATAAGGAGCTTTCATAAAGCGATCCATTAGTGTCTTCATAGAAGTTTTCGTATGACGTACAGAGTTTGAAGCAATGTAGTCGTTCATATCATTTAGAGCTAGTTTATTCGGTTCAGCTGCACTTTGTAATTCAAGTGTTACTTGATTGCCTGTTTTAAATAGCCCTCGGATATGAGCTTCTGTCATCGGTGCATCGATATAGTAAAGCTTATGATACACTGTATCTACTAGTTTGCCGATTGCTTCATTCATACGAGCTGTTACATCTTTTTTATTGATTTGTGCTTTATCACCATTGACATAGATGTCTGCATTCTTTAGAGATTCTTCTAGGAAAAGATGTGCATTAGCACTGCGATCACGCATCTCTATTCGTTTTGCTTCTTTAATTTGATTAAACTTAGCTAGTGTGCTTGTTGTATTTAGACGTAAGTATTTTTCTATTTTTAAAGAGCTTCTAATTTCTTCTATAAAAGCTGCATTGTTTGGTAGCACTACGATGACATTGCGTTCTTGTCCAGACATAAGCTTTAATGTAGTTTCATCTGTACTACCATCCCAACTTGGTGTTAAAATCTTGATGCCAATATCATGGTTTTGATTGCTCTTATAAGGTCTATCATCTACCATTTGATTGAAAGCAAAAGTATAGCGTCCACTAAACTTACCATAGCGGTATTTCTTTTCATCATATAAGCCATCAAAAATTAGTTCTGATACTTTAGCAATAACTTCTGAAATCTCTACATTTTGAGATTCTATTTCTCTATTAATCTCTTGTTCTTCATCAGTTAGGAAGACATAAATATCCCCATTTTTTTGAACAAGCATTTGACGTGTCAGTTTCTTAAGTGCCTCTTCTACACGTTTCGTAAGTTCCAAACGATCTGTATCAATATGGTCCACCATTAAACTTGTAATGTTTTCTACGTTGGCTGTAATTTCTTTTACGTATTTAATCATAAAGAGTGTTTTGAGCACATTGATATTGAAGTTATCTTCTTCCCTATCTGGATTGAGATAATCATTTTCCCAAGCCTTTGAAATAACACCTTTATGGGAGTGGTCTAGGAATTGATGGAGTGCATCATAGAACACATTGAAAGGAATGATTCTCCCCTCTTCTTCTTCTTTAATGTGAGAAGCAGATTCTTTAAAAAGTGCAATCATAGAACGTTCCCCTTCTGATAAGTGCTTACCTGATGCTCCATGAGTACGAATAGAAGTTAATACACTTCCAAGAAGGTTAAACTGATAAGGTACAAAAGGATACACATCTGCAAAGCTCTTGCTATCTGAGTAAAGCTTCTTTTCTATCCCATCGTTAAAGACAATAAGATTCTTAATAATAGTAGCCTTTTGCTCATAGAGCAGGCTTAATGTTTGTTCTGCGACTTCATTTTTAGCAAGAATTCTTTTGCGGATAACTTCATCTACGTTGGCTGAGGATAAAGAAAGGCGTGTATCAAAGCGTCCTTGAATCTTTGAGAAGTCATTCCCTTTTGTCTTTGTAATAGAATCGATATCTTGTTGGCTTGTTACAATAATCCAAGCTTTACCGCCACATGCTGTACCTAAGTCTTCTGTTACAGTTTGGAGGTTAAGCATCAACTTAGAGTCATCCCCAATATACTGTCCAATCTCATCTACTAAGAATACCACATGATGATTTTTCCCTTTAGAATCAATGTACTTTTTCACAAGGTCTGCAAAGCGTTCAATACTAATGTTATAACTTTCTGTCGCTTTCTCACACCAGTTTCTTGCTGCTTCTTCACTCATAAAGTCCATTTCTACGAGTACATCTACAATATCATCTTGGATAAAGTCAAAGTCTGTACGTGTTTCTTCCCATGGTGAACCATGACTTGCTTCAAACTTTTCCTTAAAGGTTTCATAAATACCATCATTAACCATCTTTCTTTCTAAATCTGCAAGAGCAGGTATAGCACCACAGAAGCCTTGCATTTCATTAAATACCTTTAAAAATACATTTACAATAGCATCTTTGGATTCTTTACCACTCATCTCACTTTTAGAATCGATATTGAATAACACAACATCTGTTGGTACAGTTGTGGCTAGTTTCATATCTGCTAATGTCATAGGGTCTGCTATTTTGTTATCATCAATGAAGTAATCAATAGCTCTTTTGCCTTCTACTTCTTGATTGGCTAATAAATAAGATAAGATTTTTAAGAAGTGAGACTTACCACTTCCAAAAAAGCCTGAAATCCAAACACCCATTTTATCTGTGTGTCCATTGATACCTCTTTTATAACTTGCAAAGAAATCTGCAAAATGCTTATTCAGCTCTCTTGTAATAACGTATTCTTCCAACTCTTGTTTAATATTAACGCTATCCCCTTGACCTACTTTAATAACCCCTTTAATATCACGGTCAATCGGTTTTTGAAACATGTCTCTAATTTGCATCCTATTTCCCTCCATCCAATTAATCTACAAGCTTAAAAGCTCTGTAGTAGTTATCATCCTTTATCTCTGAAAATAATATGAGTTCTTGTCCTGTATAATGACCTGGGAAGAACATGACCACTGGTACTTCATCGAGTACTTGATGTAATGAATTGAGTATTTTGTGTGAACGTAGTATCGGAAAGCTTTTACCTACACCTGTAATGAAAATAATAGCATTCTCTGGCGTATGCTCTTTAATATACAGGTTAATCAAACACCCTTTCTCATCTGTAATTTTAAGGGTACGCCCTACTGCTTTTGTAATTTGGTCAAAGCCTTTTTTCTTCTCGAACTCTATACACTTATTAAAGAAACCTTTTTCTTCTAGTATCTCTATGATAATGTCATAAAGATCAAAGACAACTAAGGTATAGTCCTCTGTCCCACGTTCATTTTTGTGCTTCATATAAGCGATACGTTCTCTTACCTCTAACTCCTGTTCAGGTGGGTAATCAAACACATAGTAGCCTATTTCATTGCCTAGACCTTTGTTTTGGCGAAACTGAGGTCTTTTTATTTCTTCTTCTAATTTGTCTAATCTTGTTTGTAAATCTGCCATTAATCTACCCCCGTAAGAGCTCTTAGGATATGCTCTTTTTCATATTTTCTTAAGCAATTTTCTAAGTCAATGTCTAGTAATGGTTTAATAATATTTTTAGTTCCCTTTGAACTATCTAATAGTCCTGCTTCATAAAGAAACTGAGTATAGCAATTGCCTAGTCGTTTGAATGTATACTCTTGCCATCCTGCTACTGTCTTATCTTGTTCTTGCTTTCTAGAAAAAAAGATACGTATGTCACTATCAGCTATTTCTGGTATACCAAGAATCAACTTTTCTCTATACACTTCATAGACAAATTCAAAGAACAGTTTATCTGTTTCTAATAAAGAGCATAGATTAATCAATTTTTGTGTAGCAAGGTCTGATCTTAGAAAGATTTCATGAAACTCTTGTTGCAACACTTGTACACGTTTTGAAACAGTTGTATAGATTTGTTTTCCTCTTGCAGGTGTGGATGCCCCAAATATATTTTCTTCTTCACTTTTTTTCTTTATGTCCTCATAAGACTCACCTTCACCAAGTAGCTTGACGAACTTCTTATACTCTAGAAACCAAAAAAGTAATTTGACTGTTCCAGCTGTATACTCTTTTCTTGCCATGTACTCTACATCCTTTCACTTTGCATGCTTATTTCAAGTGCTTTATTGCCTTTAGGTGAGTTAAACTGCCTTCTATCTAGTGGCTTCTCGGCTTCTTCTGGAATAGCCCATGTGTTACCCACTTTAAATGCACCTAGTATACGTCCTTCTTCACACAGTATCTGTACCCTACGCCTACTAATATGCCATTTTTCACCGATTTCTTTAGACGAAATGAAACCCATTGAAGACCTCCTTACGTTAAGATAATATTGATTACTATTATATACCATTTAACGAACAAATTAAACAAATATTCCTTACTTTTAAATTCACTTTAATCTATAAGCACACTCTTTTAGTACAACATATAAATTGTTATTTTATTGTATCTACTAGATTAGTACATATAGCACATCTTTTTACATCTATTTTGTTTTAATTACTTCTAGGAATATCTATCTTTCTATTCTTTTATAGATGATAGAGTGTACTAGATGTACTAAATTCATAGATTTATTGATACTGCTTAATTAAGCAATAATACATCCTATCTATTTCACGCTCCTTTCACTAGTAATCTGTACTTTATCTGCACTAAAAAACGAACAGGAAACACAGTAATAGATGCTCTCAAACTAAAGATCCCAGATGACTATAATTTTGCAGTAGATATTTTAATTCTAGTTAATTAGTATTAGTTATGAAATCTTACTGAACTTAGTATGTATCTACTATATGTCTATTTCATATATCAGATATTAGCTTATTAATTTATGTAACCACTAGGAGGTAGTAAATGAATTTTGATACTTACATAAACTATGAAATCTTTTATTTACGCTATATTGATGGAGCTAAAATTAAGGGTCGTCAGCTTAAAGGATGTTGTCCTTTCCATGCAGATACCCATCCATCCCTTGAAGCAAACCTAGATACAGGTCAGTACTACTGTCATGGTTGTGGTGCCAAAGGTAATGTATTTACATTTGTTAAAGAAAAGGAAGGGTTACACTCTAATCAAGAAATCATTCAGTTTATAGAGAATATTACAGGTAATAGTATTACTCATACAGCATCACAACCAGTATCTTCACTCGCTGCATATGCTCGCCTAAAGAATCTACCTAAAGATTTTTTAGAAACTCTTAAAGTTTACGAACACAAAAATAACCTGCATATTCCCTATTGTGATATCGATGGCATTCCTATCCGTAACCGTATTAGACCTATGCATGGCGGTAAACCTTATTGGGATAATCAAGTTGATAAGCCTATTGTTCCATACGGATTATGGATGTTAGAAAAATATACAAGTGACTATATCATATTAGTCGAAGGAGAGAGTGATACTCAAACCCTTTTATTAAATGGATTTCAAGTGCTTGGTATTCCAGGTGCTAGTACTTTTAAATTAGATTGGATAAAATATATAGAAAAGTTCAAGAAAATTTATTTATTCATTGAGCCTGAAGATAGCGGCAAAATATTCTTTTCGAATACACTTGAAAAGTTTTCTATAGCAAAATTATCCTGTAAAATATTTACTTTCTCTTTTGATAAGTATAAAGATCCAAGTGAGGCTTGGTGTGATATGAAGAGTATAGATAAATTTACTTCCTTTATAAAAACACATATGAGTAATGCTTGTTGGATTGATTTGAAAACTAAACAAGAGAAAAAAATAAACTTTTCTCCTCTATTCTTAAAAGGTTTAGAACATTATGATGTTACACCTAAAGGCGTATTTCAAATTAGTAAAAATGAAGATGGTAGTGATAAATATATCCCGATTATAAGTACTCCTCTAGTTATCTCTGCCCGCGTTAAACTTTTTAATAACAGTCAGGAGCAAATACAAATTAGCTATTATAAGGATAAACAATGGCATCAAACAACATGCATGCGATCAGAAATTTTTAATACACGTACACTTGTTAAGTTAGCAGATTTAGGTATTAATGTATCTTCTAACAATGCCAAAGCTTTGTTGTACTATTTGGAAGCATTACAAGATGCTAATTACAATGTATTTCCTATTTTACAAACAGTAAAAACTCTAGGTTGGCATGATGACAATTTTATTCCCTATGGTAATAGTACGATTACATTAGCAGATGATGAAGAGCTACAAGATATCTACAGTGGTTTTGTTACAAAGGGTAACCTCCAAGAAAACTTAGAGTATATGTACAGTATTATTAACTCTCACCCTATCGTTCGTCTTTATGTGATGACTAGTTGTGCTAGCCCTATGCTCAAAGATTTAGGTCAGCGTATTATATGCCTATATATATGGGGGCCATCTGGTAGCGGTAAAACTGCTGCTCTTCAACTTGCATTAAGTGTATGGGGTAATCCTTCTAAACTTATGCGTAACTTTAATGCAACTTCATGCGGGCTCGAAGAACTCTGCAATATCTTAAAAGTGCTACCATTAGGCCTCAATGAACGTCAACAACGAATAGTTGATAAATCCACACAACTCTTATTAGAGTCTTTGGTATACATGCTAGCAGAAGGTATTGGACGTTCTAAAAGTTCAAAATCTGGTGGCGTTAAGGCAATTACTAGTTGGAATACTCCTATCTTAGCAAACGGTGAAATGCCACTTTTACAAGATCACAGCAACAATGGTGCACGTAACAGATGCTTAGAAATTTGTGCAGTACCATTTAAAGATACTGCTATAGCTAGAGATATCTATACTAAAGTTTCCTTCATGCATGGTATTTTAGGAGAAGCTATTGTGAATAAGCTTTTAATTACCCCTAATTACAATCAAGTTATTTCCAATATAAAAGCCCTTATTAAGGATGCAGAAATTCTTTTTATGTCTGAATTTCCTAGCAAAAATCCTACACATATTAATTTAATCGCTACAATCTTTGCCATCGATCACGAGTTAACAAACACAGTTTTTAAATTTACTAATAATACACTTACAGATGTATGTGATATTGCGGATATCTATAGAAATATACTAAATAGCTTGCCTGATCTTGTTGAATCAGATCTTATTGAACGTTTCTATGAATCAACTAAGGACTGGCTTAGCATCAATCATCATCATTTTGCTACTTCTTCTACAACACCTACTACCTCATTAAATGGTGTATGTGAAAGTACAGCAACACATATTAATTACTATGTATATCAAGATATTTTCCGTGTCTTCTGTGAAAGTAACAATATCAGTTACAAGCAAGCTCTTGAGGGCTTTGCAACAAAAGGCTACATTCAAACAGAAAAACCAAATGGAAAAGGACGAAGAACTGTTCGTAAGACACTAAATGGAAGACAGCAACAATTTATTCTATTCAGTCTGTCACTTTAAATGCAATCAAATGATAAGAACATATACTTATTATTATAATATAAAAATTTATTCTAATATGTCGGAGGAATTACATTATGAAGATTACTTTTACAATAACATTTAAATTATTTCCAAATTACCTGTCCATCAAACAAAATGCTAATGGTACTATTATTGCGTATCAAAATGACCTAAAATTATTCCACACGTTTCTCGTTGAAAGATTAAACAACAAAATTCGTTACGTAGAAGACTTTACTAGGATTGAAGCACTGCAATATCAAGAATACCTTATGGAATTAGTTAACCAGGGTGTAATTGCCTTAGGTACTGCATTTAGAAAATATAATACCCTTAAAACTTTCTTTAGATTTGTAAATGAAAAATATGGTATCCCTAATATTATGAAAGGCGATACTTGGGGGAATACAAAAAAGATGCAAAAGCAGGATTTTTACCTTGTTTTAGAACAAGAACATATAAATCATTTAATTAATACAATTAACAAAAGTACGGATAAAAACAAGTACCGAGATCTTGTTATTTTCCTTATGCTTATCACAACAGGGTGTCGTAGAGAAGATGTCTTAAATTTAGAATTTACAGATATTGACTATACAAGAAATGAAATTCTACTCTACCACAATAAAACAAGCGTTGGAAAAGTTGTTCAACTACCCTCTTTATTAAAAACAGCTCTTCTTAACTACGAGAAAGCTAATCCATGTTGTGATCCTAGTGCTTTTGTTATACGAAGTCGCCAATCCAATAGGCTTTCTACAAGTTCTTATAATGATGTAATTAAGAAGTGGATTGAAGAATCAGGGATACATCGTTTCTATAAAAAAGATATAACAGGGCATACTTTTAGACATACTTTTATTACTAATGCTATCCGAAACAACTTCTCTGATCAAAAAATTATGGATTATACAGGCCATTTGGATAGCAAAACATTGGAGAACTATAAACATCTTGTCTCCTGTGATCATGACGATATCGCTAACATGTACGATATCGCACTATAACCATTATTACTGCACAATTTATAAATAGAAAAACTAATATAAAAGGAGATTCCAATATGTACAATATATTTGAAAAATATATGAATCCCACATTAGTGGCACTACTAAAAGAAGCAGCTATTGATAATCTTTACAAGCAAATAACATCCACTATCGAAAAAGAAAGTCTTGCAAATACCCCTGTTGTTATTCCACAATATGTTTATCATTTAACAGCGAAAGATAATCTTCCAAGTATTCTAAGTGCTAATGCCTTAATAAGTCCTTTAAAAACTATTTACGTTTGTCCTACACTAGAAGATGTTGTAGAATTTATCCCTTTCATGTCTAAAATACACGGTACTGAAAATGTTATCTTGAAAATTGATACTTCTTCATCTGTACAAAGCAACTGGAGTATCAGCCATGACCACAATAGAAAATATATTAATGCAGGTGCCTTAATATATTACTCAAGTAAACTAGAGTTCAGTACTCCCCCTGAAATTATTTCCTTACCACTCTAGAAAACACCAAAAGAACCTTAAATCACTAAGGTTCTTTTGGTGTTTTCTAGATTTTTTATTAGATGATGGATTTTTATCAGGATACTTGTCTTTATGAGCCATCCAACCTACAGTTCTGTAGATAATGTTTGATGTAGCTTTTTTACTTACAAAAGACATTGTGATATTCCCGTCTTTATCCATTTGTGGTGCCTCAGTTGCGGCTAGTAACGAAGGTTGTTCATCGTACCGAATAAAATCTCCATTATAAGAAATTATTCGTTCGTTCTCTGATACAGTTGATAAAATACTTTGAGAAGTTATCATTGCAGCTGTACCAGTTGGAATTAGGCTAAAAATAAATGTTAGAATCAATAATACTGAAATTGTTTTTTTAATGTAATATGCATACATAGAGAAGTTCTAATTCTTCTCTCTTCACTTCCTTATATTTTGTAGTAAGCAAATCTTTAAAGTCATACACTTGATTTTTTCTTATAGCTTTAAAGATTTACCTACTACTAATTAAGTAGTAGGTAAAATATTAATTTCTTAAGTTGGTCACATTAGATAGTTTAGCACCTACGCTTTTCCCAATTCCTTCATTAAACACTGGGAAGACACTTCCAATTGTTATCTCTGAAAAACCTTCGTGCCAAATATTCCCTTTTATCGTTTGGTCTCCTGAATAATCAAAAAGTCTAGCTTGTTTATTACTTTTGTATTTAACTCTCGCTCGAAGATAATAATTACCATGAAAATAGTGTAAAAGACTTGGTTCTATAAAATAATCTCCTTCTATAATAATTTTGTTGTCTTTTATATATTTTACATAGTCTTGAGCTTCTTTTAGTCTAGGTAGGTAAGTCTCCTCACGCGATACCTCTGGATCTGGATAATTTACATTTGTCATGGCTTTGGCCCAGGAATTATCAATTGTTCTGTAGTCAATATTGAGAATTAGGTTTAAATAAGTTTCTGCAACTTCTATATACCAAGGCATATACTCTTTTTTTGCAAAGTTGTATTCATCAAATTTGGAAATGTTTACAGGTCTTACAAAATGATCGCCCTCAACAGGCGTAATCAACCATTTGCCTTGATTGTAAGAAAGAGGCACTTTATAAAAAGTATCAGGTATGCCTACTGGTGTATAGTTTAAGAACTGTGAAGTGTCTCCTAGTGGTGTTGTATTAAGTTTAATAAGTCTTCCAAGACTGTCTGTTCCATAGCCTTCTGCTATGTTGATGTCATAGTCTACAGAAATTATATTTTCCTTTTTATCAAACTCTAGTGTACCACCTAGTGCATTTGAAACAAAACGGATAGGTACATATACAGCTCCGCCTTTTTTTACAGCTGATGCTCCTAAGTCAATGTCTTTCCCATTTACACTTGCTATTTTACTACCTACTTTTTGAACTACTTTGTTTTTAGCATCTGTTAAAGTAACTGTTTCTGTAGTTGCATCCCACTGAACTGTAAATCCAAATTGTTCAGTTGAACGAAGTGGGATATATGTAATTCCTTCACTAATAAATGGACTTTGTTGCATAAAGACCTTATTTCCATTTAAATAGACTCTAGGAATGGTTCCAGCATTTAAGGTTCCTATCATTCCTGCACAAGTTAATAGCGTTATACCTAGTAATTTTAATGTTCTCATTTCAAGCCTCCATATAATTTATCTATATTCTTATCAAACTCATTCATTATTATAATTTTTATAAAAGTATATCAATATCTATTCTTTCCACTAGCTGTTTGCACCCCAAAATATTTCCAATCTTTATCCCAAGGATTTTTGTTGTTAGAAATATCGTTAGGGAAATATGGATTATCTACCTGAGAACCGTCAGAAAGATAACCTATATAACGCAATTCTCCTTTGTATCCGTTGATGTCTACAAAGCCTGTATTATCACCTTTGTAACCTGCTGAAGTACTTACGTCCTCAACCTGTCCTTTTTTTGCATTCCAATCATTTGAGGAGATGAGATGTTCTCCTCCTTTACCAGCCACATTACGGGTATTTGCTTTTACATACCTTTTAATGAGAGATCCTGCAGGTCCTGAAGTGTATTTCCCAATAATTTCTGGCACATCTGTAGGTAAGTATACTGAAACAGGAACTGTATCTCCATAAGTTACTTTATGGAATAGGGTGTCTTTATATAGTGTATAGTATCCCTCTTTTTGTACTGTGGGATTGTTTTTGTTAAAACGATATGTTCCATTCATTTCTGGTACAAACACTTTATCAGAGTTGTCTGATCCTGTCCACTCGTTAGCCCTAACTGTTGATGTTAAACTTACTACAGTTAATCCAAAGCATAGTATTTTAGCAAGACTCTTATTATATTTTTTCATAGTTTAAAACCTCCTTCTTAAGTATTTTTTATAAAAAATACTTAAGAGCTATAGCCCTTAAGTATCAATTGTTACTTAGTAATTCTAATGCATACTCCATCATCAAGAGTGATAATTACTTTTTTGCCATCATTTCCAATAACATTTCTTAAATCTGTATCTTGATACTGGCCTTTGCTTAGTCTTCCGTTATACCCATCGTCAATGATTTGGTACATTTTTTCATAACCATTAGGCAGATAAAACTTAAGAACCTCTTTAAGTATAGCCTTAGGTTTTTGGCAGTATTCCATCATATGATTTAAATCAGAAAAGCCTTTATCAATACTTTCTTGTATAGTCGCATCTTCCATCCAGCCTTTAATCTTAATCTGAACATCAAAAGGCTCACCTTTATCCCATTCTGGGTCATGTGGAACAACCATAAAAGCAACATCATTAGTCTTGTCTAGGTATACTGGTGCACTCGCTCCTTTGAATTGATGAGCTCCGAAATACTCTTCAATAACCTTAAAGTCTACGTCATTATTATATGTAGCTTTACCTGGAATAGCTGGTACTTCTGGGAGTGGAATACGATTC
The DNA here is from genome assembly GCA_900551325.1 of uncultured Eubacteriales bacterium. Taxonomy (GTDB): domain Bacteria; phylum Bacillota; class Clostridia; order Lachnospirales; family Cellulosilyticaceae; genus Holtiella. The sequence continues at coordinate 135,442 of URVM01000003.1, forward strand.
TCCCCACCAATGTAAACTGTGCTGTTTTTATAGTCTACCTTCTCGCCCATTGCTTCAGAGATAAATCTTACTGGTACATATGTGCGACCATCTTTTAAGGTTGCTGGAGCATCGATTTTTTTAGTTACGCCATTTACTGTTGGTGCTTGACTTCCTATTGCAATTTTTACAGTTGTCCCATTTTCAATAATGGTTGCTGTTTGAGTCTTGCTATCCCATTTTACGTCGTAACCCATCTCTTCAGATACTAGGCGAAGTGGTACCATTGTACGTCCATATTGTTGGTTCATGTACGCATAGCCCATTTCTTTGGTTTGAGTTAAAAGTTTCCCATCAAGATTGATTTGGATAGATTGTTTTGCTGCTATAGAGTTAGGAAAGAATTGCACCATACTCATTATTCCTATTGCAACTACTACTCTCTTAAAAGTAATGTGTTTTGCTTGCATTGCTGCCTCCTTTGTCGTGTTTCCATATTATGTCACCGAAAATATTATATACTAACTATTGTTCATAAATCTACTTTTATTTATTTTTATAAAATTTACCTAGTTAATTAATTTTCTTATGTCCTTAGTACATTTTATCATTTTATCTTAGTATTGATACTACTGTTAATAGTAAAACCTTGTTCTTATTAAAAGGCACGACATAATATAGTACGAGGGATTTTTTCATGACTTCATTTTAAAAAGGACTTTTGTAGTTTATCTATTATTACAAAAACTGTTGTGCTACTTAGGATCTAGAAAATACAAAAATCGTAGTATGAAAGGTGTAGCATATTTTATACGCTATATCTTTCATACTACGATTTATTAATAATCAATGTTCTACATCGATTAAAAACTTATTTAGGATACCATTACTTATTTCTAACCACATATTATTAACTATAATTTGTGCTTGATATAACTCTAAAATTGTATTAAGATAGACCTATAACTTTTCGAAAAGTCCAATTGTAAATCACTTATACCGCCCGGCGTAAAGACACCGGTTGCAAAATACAGGCCTATAAGTAAAAAACTCAACGCTAGAAGCATTGAGTTTTAAAGGTTTGTTGTAACCAAGTCTATACGCCGGGTTCTGTGTTAGACAGTCATCTATCTCGACATACAGTTGCCTGCATGCTCTAGCGACCTACCTAAGACGTGACGAGCAGCCACATATGTCTTTATCCGGTCTTGCTCCAGGTGGGGTTTACATAGCCATCTTAGTCACCTAAGATGCGGTGAGCTCTTACCTCGCCTTTCCATCCTTTCCTACTTTACAGTAGGTGGTTTATTTCTGTTGCACTTTCCTTAGAGTCGCCTCCACTGGGTGTTACCCAGCACCTTGCTCTATGGAGCCCGGACGTTCCTCATCTACAGCCTTTCGACTTTGTAGACGCGACTATCTGACTTACTTAACAACTTTATTACAATATCATATTCCTTAACTTGTGTCAAGTATTCAAACAAAATTTTATTGCATAATTATTTGTATTAGTATATAATGATTATTAGATAAGTATATCACTCCCTTACAAGTATACTTATCTAAATAGAGTCTGTTTGGTACTTATAAGTAATATTTCATATATAACTTCCATTCCCCATGGAAAATGTCTGTTCACACCAAACAGGCTTTTTTTTTGCCTAAAATTAGTTTAAAGAATTAATGAAAACAGCTTCCCCCTATAAATTCGCGAATAATAGAGGTATTTGGAATGCCTTCTGTATCTGCTGTTAAGAAGTATTCAAGGAATTTAAGAAGGCGTTTGGCTTCACTATAATAAGGTGATTTACGATTTATACCAAAGAGTAAAGGCTCTGCTTTTTGTTTAAGTACTGCTAGTTCATAGATAAGAACTGTATTAAACATAGCATCTGCTTCTTCTTGGAATGGGAAAATATTTTTATTTTCTCCACGTCTTACTGAGTGCCATCTGGCTAGTGTTTCTTCTGCACTTGTTCCTCTATATTGATTATCACGGACCATACGACGGATAAGTCTTGTATCTGTAGTTGGAATACGGTTATGATAGTCTACGTTTAACTGAGTGAGACAGCTTACATAAATTTTAAATTTATTTTCTCTTGGAATAGCATAGCTTAAGCGTTCATTTAAACCGTGAATGCCTTCAATGACTAAAACATCTTCTTCTCCTAGAGTCATAGTATGGCCTTTATACTCTCTTTGTCCTGTCTTAAAGTTAAAGGTTGGAATCTCAACTGTTTCCCCTCTTATAAGCTTTGACATATGCTCATTGAATAATTGAATATCAATAGCCTCTAGTGCTTCAAAGTCGTAATTCCCCTCTTCGTCTAATGGGGTATGCTCTCTATTTACAAAGTAGTCATCTATAGAAATCACATGTGGCTTTAATCCATTTACACGTAGTTGAATACAAAGTCTTTGGGCAAAAGTAGTTTTTCCTGATGAGGAAGGCCCTGCAATAAGAACTAGTCTTACCTTTGAGTGATTTGCAATCTGGTCAGCAAGCCCTGCTATTTTCTTCTCATGAAGTGCTTCTGATACACGAATAAGATCAGGTAAACGTCCCTCACTAATCACTTGATTTAAAGAAGCTACTATATCTACATCTAAAATACGTGCCCATTCTTCTGATTCTCTAAAGACTGTAGAGAGCTTTGGCTGGGGTATAAAGTCTACAAGCTTAGTTGGATCACTCTCATCTGGGAAGAGTAAGATAAACCCATGGGCATAAGGAATAAGCTTAAAACAAGTGACTTGTTTTACAGATGGCATCATATAACCATAAAAGTAGTTATCTACCCCATCTAAATTATAAACATTCACTGTAGAAGTACGTCTATATCTAAAAAGGGCTTCTTTATCTGGCATATCTAAGTTATTAAATAACCTTAAAGCATCATCAACAGATATGGTTCTTTTTGTAATAGGTAAGCCTTTGTTTACCATTTCATGCATACAAGCTTCTATCTTAGCTAGATTTTGTGGTGTACAATCAGCCCCTTGGTCAAACTCACAAAAATAGCCACCTGCTATATGATGGTTGACAAGTACAGTTAAATGAGGAAAACACTTACTTGTAGCTGCAATAAGCAAGAAGGTAGCCGTACGTTGGTAAATACGCATGCCATCCTTTTCCCTAAGATCTATAAAGCTTACCTCTTCTAAATCTTCTTCTATCTTTGAATGCAGTTCTTTTAAAACATTGCCTACACGAACTGCTACAATAGGTATCTTGCTTTCTTTCGCACACTGACTGACTAACTCTTCATAAGTTGTTCCTTTAGGAACTTGTATACGTTCACCATTTCTAAATTTAATTTCTACCATTATAAGAACCCCCTTTTGTCATTTTAAACTGTTTTAAAGGTTTCACCATTTACTGTAGAACATAAAACTTCTAAATCTTTGCAATGTGTTTCTAAATAACCCTTAATAAGTGGCATAGCTACATTTTCTGAAGCATAATGTCCTACATCTATTACAGTCAGGCCTCTACTAATTGCATCTTGTGCTTCGTGGAATCCCACATCTCCTGTAATATATACCTGAGCTTTACTTGCTGCTACTTTAATAAAAGAAGCACCACTACCTGAACAAAGGGCAATACGACTTACTTCTTCTTTTTGGTTACCAACCAGTCTTACATAAGGAATATTAAAAATTTCTTTAAGTTTTTGAGTTAAAGCTTCTATACTTATTGGTTCACAAAGACCTACTCGGCCTAAACCTTCTGTCACTGTTACATTTTCCAAATCAAATACATCATATGCAATTTCTTCATAAGGATGCACTTTTTTTATTTCATCCATAAGCGACTTAAGTTCACTTGGATAAATCATACATTCTAACTTTACTTCATCTACTACTTCTAAAGTGTTTGTTTCACCTAAATAAGGTTTACTACCTTCAAGAGGAATAAAGGTACCTTTCCCTTTGGTTCCAAAAGTACAGCCTACGTAATTCCCAATAGTACAAGTATTTACTTCTATTAATTTATCTCGGACTTGTTCATAGTGGGTACCAGGCACATAAAGGACTAACTTTTGAAGCTTTGTAGAAGATGTAGAAGTTAACAGCTTTATTTCTTTTAAGTTTAGTTTAGAAGCTAAGTAGTCATTTATACCACCTTTAACAATATCTAAATTAGTATGCATAGCAAAGACAGCAATTTCATGTTGAATAAGCTTTTTAATCATCTGTCCCATTGGTGTATCTAAATCAATTTGATGAATAGGCTTAAAAAAGCAAGGGTGGTGGGTTACAATAAGATTAGCCCCTTTTTCTATAGCTTCTTCTATAACTTCTAAGTTTAAATCCAGTGCACAAAGTACTTTCTTAATACTTTGCTTTCTTGAACCAATCATAAGGCCTACATTATCCCATTTTTCAGCTAAGTGAGAAGGTGCTAAACCTTCAAGTCTAGCCATAACTTCATTTAGTGCATACATTCTAAAGCCTCCTCTATCAGCTTATTTGCCTCCATAAGCTCCTTAATACGTGCTTCACTTTGTTCACCTTCAACATCCTCAAGCTTAGCTATAATATCTTTATAACCCTTACTCTTATAAGTAAGCCAGCTTCTATATAAAGGTGAACTTTCCTCTAAAAGGTACTTCCCATACTCATAATAAACCACTTCATCATAGCTTTCTACACCTGGTGTAGCAACTATAATGGTATAGTATTTACCATCCTCTTCTAAGAATATCTCTTTTTCTATTCTAAAGCCAATTTGGTGTACATATCTTCTGATCTCTGGAATATTATTTTGAGGTTGTAATATAAGCCTTTTCATAGTTTTTACTAGTTCTAAGTCTTTTTCTAAAATATCATGTACCAAATAGCCACCCATTCCAGCAATAACTACAACTTCCATTTCATCTTCTTTTGAAACAGTTTGTAAGCCACTACCTTGTCTAAGTTCTATATTTGTTAAATTATATTTACCCATATTACGCTTAGCGCTTTCAAGGGGTCCTTTATTAATATCACTTGCAATACACTGTCCCATTGGTTGATGAAGATTTAAATATATAGGAATGTACCCATGGTCTGTTCCCACATCTACTAATCTGCATCCTTCTGGTACTAAGTCTGCAATGGTTTTTAATCTTTTTGATAATTGCACAGTTACACCTCTTTTAGCTCATTATTTTGTCAGTATAAAGTAGAAATAGAAGCCAAGGCTCCTATTCTAGGTAATCTTTTAATTTTTTACTACGACTTGGATGACGTAATTTGCGTAAAGCTTTCGCTTCTATTTGACGAATACGCTCCCTTGTTACACTAAATTCTTTTCCTACTTCTTCAAGGGTACGTGCTTTACCATCATCTAATCCAAAGCGTAATCTTAGCACTTTTTGTTCTCTTTCAGTAAGCGTATCTAATACTTCTATAAGTTGTTCTTTCAAAAGAGTAAAGGCTGCTGCTTCTGATGGTACGAGTACATTCTCATCTGGAATAAAGTCTCCTAAATGGCTATCTTCTTCTTCACCTATTGGTGTTTCTAAAGAAACAGGCTCTTGGGAGATTTTCATAATATCACGTACTTTATCTACTGGCATATCCATAAGCTCTGCTATTTCTTCTGGTTGTGGATCACGCCCTAATTCCTGAATAAGTTGTCTTGAGATACGCATAAGTCTATTAATTGTCTCTACCATATGTACTGGAATGCGGATCGTACGTGCTTGATCCGCAATGGCTCTTGTAATAGCTTGCCTAATCCACCAAGTTGCATAAGTACTAAACTTATACCCCTTAGTATAATCAAATTTTTCAACAGCCTTTATAAGACCTAAGTTACCTTCTTGAATTAAGTCCAAAAATAGCATACCACGTCCTACATATCTTTTAGCAATACTTACAACTAATCTTAAGTTAGCTTCTGCCAACTTTCTTTTAGCTTCTTCATCACCTTGTTCCATTCTTTTAGCTAGAACAATTTCTTCATCTGCTGATAAAAGAGGCACTTTGCCTATTTCCTTCAAGTACATTCGCACAGGGTCATCCATACTAATGCCTTCTGGTAGGGAAAAATCTATCTTAACTTCTTCATCTAGCTCACTTAAATTACCTAATACTTCTATATTATGAGCCTCCAAATATTCATAAATCATTTCAATATGGTTAGGCTCTAGTTCTAAATCTCCAAAAACCTCTGCTATATCTGTTTGTTCTAAAACATCTTTCTTGTCTTTCGCGAGAGTAAGTAATTGACTAAGTCGTGATTTTAAAGCTAACTTTTGCTCTGTATCCTCTTTCACCATGGGTTCATCCTTTCTCCTGTCTACTATTCTAACCATTTATAAAATCAATATGCAGTTTATCTAATGCCTTCTTTTTCATTAAAAGGTCTTGAACTTCTTTTATATCCGTTGTGCTTTTAAGACGCTTCTCAATATAATTACTATTAAGCCTTTTAACGGTTTCAATAAGCATTTTATGCATTAAGTCATCTTCATTATATCTGGTATCTTTTTTCATAAAGACGGTAGAAATAATCTTTTGTTCCTTAATATCTGTATAATGGGTATTAAAGTAAGCAGTATCCACTTCTCTGCCTTCTTCACGTGCTGTAAGTACTGCTTTTGCAAGGTCAGCAATTAAACCTTCTTCAAAAAGTTCAGTACTTACATAAGGTGCTACATAATTATACACTTTAGGATAATTATACAAAGTACAAAGAAACTCTAGTTGCATTGGAATGGTTCCTGTTCCTAGCTGTTCCTTCACCTGTGGTATTTGCTTAACGGGTATGTTTTGCTTTGCCACATAGTATTTTTTGATTTCGGCTTCTAAAGCATCTAAACTTACTTGATACTTGCTGGCTATTTCTTTTGTATAAATATTTTGCTCTATAGTACTTTCTAGGTTAGCTACAAGCTTTGCAATTTCTTGTAAAAACTTTACCTTTTCATCTGGCAAATCTAAGTGGTACTGGTTTTCAATTTCTTTAATCCTAAACCATACGTGACTCTCGGCATTATCTAGAAGCTTTCTCATCTCCTCAGCTCCATGTTTTTTGAGAAACTCATCTGGGTCTTTACTTCCTTCAAGTTGAAGTACTTTAACTTGAATACCATGTCCTCTTAGTATAGGAATAGCACGTAGTGCTGCTTTTTTTCCTGCTCCATCACTATCGTATAAAATAACAACCTGATCTACATAGCGTTTAATAAGCTTTGCATGACCATCTGTAAAGGCTGTTCCTAATGAAGCTACCGTTTGTGTAAAGCCTGCCACATGCATGGCAATAACGTCCATATAGCCTTCAACTAAAATAAAGTATGGATATTTGTCTTGTCTTGCAATATGAAGCCCATATAAAGTATGACTTTTATCAAACAATAAGCTTTCAGGGGAGTTTAAATATTTAGGCTGTCCTTCTCCAAGAATACGTCCGCCAAAGGCTACTACCTTTTTATTTACATTAAAAATAGGAAACATCACTCGGTCAGAGAAACGGTCAAAAACAACACCTTTAGACTTGCTTCTAATGAAAAGCCCACTTTCAATTAAATCTTCATCCTCATATCCTTCATGTTTCATCATACGATAAAAATGGGTATAATCTGCTGGGGCATAACCTAGACCAAATTGCTTAATCACTTCTTGATTAATCCCTCTATTTCTAAAATAAGTTAAAGCATGTTCGTTTTCTTTTTGATGCAAACTATAATAGTAATATCTTGCAGCCTTTTTATAAATTTCAAGAAAAAGCGCCTTTTTATTCACTTTCCCACTATTGTCATATTGACTTTCCATACTCTCTAAATCAATATGAGCTTTTTCTGCTAATAATTGTATTGCTTCAGGAAAAGTCATATTTTCCTTCTCCATGACAAATGTAAAAACATTTCCTCCTGCACCACATCCAAAGCAATAATACATTTGTTTATCATCACTTACAGAAAAAGACGGTGTTTTTTCGTTATGAAAAGGGCATAGCCCTAAATGAGAGCTTCCCTTTTTTGTTAAGGCAGTATATTCGGAAATGATAGACACTATATCACTCTGTTCCCTGATTCTTTCAATAATCTCGTCAGAATAATACATCTAACTTCCTCTTTTCTTTTTAGTCTTTAATAAATATTCCATGAAGTTGGGAAAAATAACTCACAATAAGCATTAAGTGCATATCGATCTGTCATGCCTGCAATATAATCACAAACAACCTTTTCTTTTTCTTCCCCTTCTTCTAATTCTTTTAAGTAGTTTTGTGGTAGTTTTTCAGGTTTATCCATATAATATTCGTAAAGTTGTCTTACCACATGCTTAGCCTTCTCTTCTTGCTCTTTAGCTACTGAGCCTACGTAAACCTTCTTGAATAAAAAACTACGCATTTCTTTAAAAGCAACAGCTACTTCATCACTCATTTTAATATATGGATTCCCAAAACTGGTTTTAATAATATCTGTAATTAAGGTATGAATACGTTTTGAAGAACTCTCACCTAAAATTTTTAGATGTTCTTGAGGTAAGTCACTTGTTTCAAGGACCTTACCACGTATTGCATCATCTATATCATGATTCACATAAGCTATTTTATCTGCAATCTGAACGATTTTCCCTTCTAAAGTTGAGGGATTTCCCTTTGTTTGATGGTTTAAGATGCCATCTCTAACTTCCCAAGTAAGGTTAAGTCCCTTACCTCTATTTTCAATATACTCAACTACTCTTAAACTTTGTTCATTATGCCAAAAGCCTTGATTAGTTAGTTCTTGTAAGACAAACTCTCCTGTATGGCCAAAAGGTGTGTGTCCAAGATCATGTCCTAAAGCAATAGCTTCTACTAAATCTTCATTGAGTTTAAGAGCCCTTGCTAGTGTTCTTGAAATTTGTGCAACCTCCAAAGTATGTGTAAGTCTCGTTCTATAGTGATCGCCTTCAGGTGAAATAAAAACTTGTGTCTTATGTGCCAGTCTTCTAAATGCTTTACTATGCAAAATACGATCCCTGTCTCTTTGGAAAGCAGTTCGTACTTCACATTCTTCTTCTTGCCTTACTCTTCCTTTTGAGTATAGGGCTTTAGCACTAAAAGTTTGTAAATGTTCTAGTTCTAATTGTTCTTGAATATGTCTTTGGCACATTTTTTACACCTCCTTGCACACTATAATTATACGACACAAATAACTTATTTCCTTCTTTTTTGTTTATATTCCTTGACAAACACAAAAAATAGTGATTTATAAACAAATTCTAAATCTATCCTTATAATTATTTGTACATAAGTACAATAAATATATACCTCATTATTTGATCTTATTATTTCAAATAGTATTACCTATAATTCATATACTCTTTCATTTTACTTCCTTAAAATATGAAAAAGCGTAAGGTGCTTTCACCCTACGCTTTTTTATGTATTTTATTTAACTATTTATTATTTGTTTTTAAGTGCTGCTTGAGCTGCTGCTAAGCGTGCAATTGGTACGCGGAATGGAGAACATGATACATAGTTAAGACCTACTTGGTGACAGAACTCAATAGATGATGGGTCTCCGCCGTGCTCACCACAAATACCAAGTTTAATGTCACTACGTGTGCTACGTCCTTTTTGGGCTGCCATTTGTACAAGTGCACCTACACCAGTTTGGTCAAGTCTTGCAAATGGATCTGTTTCATAAATACCTTTTGTATAGTAATCTTCTAAGAATTTACCAGCATCATCACGTGAGAAGCCGAATGTCATTTGTGTTAAATCGTTTGTACCAAATGAGAAGAAGTCCGCTTCTTTAGCAATTTCATCAGCTGTTACGCAAGCACGTGGGATTTCAATCATTGTACCTACATGGTAATCAAGAGTTGTTCCAGCTGCTTCAATAGCTTTATTTGCTGCTTCTACTACGATTTCTTTAACGTATTTCAATTCTTTTACTTCTCCAACAAGTGGAATCATAATTTCAGGTACAATATTGTAACCCTTTTCAGCTTTTACTTGTAACGCTGCTTCAATAATAGCACGTGCTTGCATCTCGGCAATTTCTGGATAAGAAACAGCTAGACGACATCCACGATGTCCCATCATTGGGTTAAATTCATGAAGTGATTCAATAGTAGCTTTAAGCTCTACAAATTCAATACCCATTTCAGCTGCAAGCTCTTTAATTTCTTCATCTGTATGAGGTAAGAACTCATGTAGTGGTGGGTCAAGAAGACGTACTGTTACTGGTCTTTCTTCCATTGCTTCGTAAATACCTACGAAATCACCTTTTTGAAGTGGAAGAAGTGCATCAAGTGCTTCTCTTCTTTCTGCTTCTGTTTTAGCAACAATCATTTTACGTACTTTCATAATACGATCTTCTTCAAAGAACATATGCTCTGTACGGCAAAGACCAATACCTTCAGCACCAAATCTTACTGCATTTTTAGCATCTTTTGGTGAGTCAGCATTTGTACGTACTTTAAGTGTACGATGTTTATCTGCCCAAGCCATAAATGTTTCAAAATCACCTGTGATTTCTGGCTCTACAGTTCCTACTTTTTCACCGTAAATATTACCTGTTGATCCATCTAATGAAATATAGTCTCCTTCATTAAATGTGATGCCACCAAGTGTAAATGTTTTAGCTTCTTCATCAATTTTGATTTCACCACAACCAGATACACAGCATGTACCCATACCACGTGCAACTACTGCTGCGTGTGATGTCATACCACCACGTACAGTTAAAATACCTTTTGAAGCAACCATACCTTCAATATCTTCTGGTGATGTTTCAAGGCGAACTAAGATAACATCTTCTCCTCTTTCTCCAGCAGCTTTCGCATCATCTGCTGAGAAATATACTTTACCTGTTGCAGCTCCTGGTGATGCTGGAAGTGCTTTACCAATTGCTTTAGCTGCTTTAAGAGCTTTTGGATCAAACATTGGATGAAGTAATTGATCAAGTTGTTTTGGATCTACACGAAGTACTGCTTCTTCTTCTGTAATCTGACCTTCTTCTACTAAGTCTACAGCAATTTTTAAAGCTGCTGCTGCTGTTCTTTTACCATTACGTGTTTGTAAGAAATAAAGTTTACCATCTTCAACCGTAAACTCCATATCTTGCATATCATGGAAGTGGTTTTCAAGTTTATTAGAGATTTCCATAAACTCTTTATATACTTCTGGCATATCTTCTTCAAGATGAGAAATATGGTTTGGTGTTCTAATACCAGCAACAACGTCTTCACCTTGAGCATTAATTAAATATTCTCCGTAAATAGCATTTTCCCCAGTAGATGGGTTTCTTGTAAAGGCAACACCTGTTCCAGATGTATCTCCCATATTACCAAATACCATCATTTGCACGTTTACTGCTGTTCCCCAACTAGCAGAGTAGTCATGCATTCTTCTATATACAATAGCACGTGGGTTCATCCATGAACGGAATACTGCTTTAATAGATTCCATTAATTGTACTTCAGGATCTTGTGGGAACTCTGTTCCTTTAACTTCTTGATATAAAGCTTTAAATCTAGTTACCATTTCTTTTAAATCATTTGCATTAAGTTCCGTATCTAACTCAACGCCTTTTTCTTCTTTCATTTCATCAATAATTTTTTCAAAACGTGGTTTTGGAATTTCCATTACTACGTCTGAGAACATTTGAATGAAACGGCGGTAAGAGTCATAAGCAAATCTTTCGTTACCTGTTTTGTTTGCAAGACCAACAACAGCTTCGTCATTAAGACCTAAGTTAAGAACTGTGTCCATCATACCTGGCATAGATACTCTTGCACCTGAACGAATAGATACTAAAAGCGGGTTAAGGTTATCACCAAATTTTTTGCCTGAGATTTCTTCTAGTTGAGTTAAAGCTTCTTTAATTTGAGTCTGGATTTCATCTGATAGAGTTTGCTCATTATTGTAGTATTCTGTACAAGCTTCAGTCGTAACAATAAATCCTTGAGGAATTGGTAAACCTAATTGTGTCATTTCAGCAAGGTTTGCACCTTTACCTCCGAGAAGGTTCTTATCTTTTCCATTTCCTTCTTTAAACATATATACCCATTTTTGGCTCATGTATATACCCTCCTAGATTTTTTCTTTGAAATTGTTATAACTATTTTGCGACGAATAGTAAATAACTGTTTTTTCTCATTTCGTTATTATTATACCATAAATTATTTATTTTTAAATAGTATTTTAATATTTTCTATTCAATTTTGTTTTTTCGCTACTTTATCTATAAATAAAATCTTTTTTTATGTATATTCAACTATATAATACATTATATTATTTTATATTTTACTATAATCACTAATAATGCGCTTTTTGCTTATTTTTTTTAAATATTTTTAAATTAATATTAAGAATAAATATTAATTATTATAAATTAAAATTAATATTTCAAAATATATACCACTACCTATTCAGGCCTATAAAAATAGAAAAAGGGTTATAAAACTAGCAATCTAGTTTTATAACCCTTTAAATTCTTATTAATTAAAATTCCATTTTACCTTCAATGTATTTTACTAAATCAGCAATAGCTACACGTTCTTGTTGCATTGTGTCACGATCTCTTACTGTTACCATTTGGTCTTCTTTAGAATCAAAGTCAAAAGTAATACAGAAAGGTGTACCAATTTCGTCTTGTCTTCTATAACGTTTACCAATTGAACCACTTTCATCATATTCTACATTAAAATGTTTAAGTAATGTATGGTAAACAGCAGTTGCTTCTTCTGATAATTTCTTAGAAAGTGGTAAAATAGCTGCTTTTACTGGTGCAAGTGCAGGATGGAATCTAAATACTGTACGTGTGTCTCCATCTTCTAATGTTTCTTCATCATAAGCTTCACAAAGGAAAGCAAGTGTTACACGGTCAGCACCAAGTGATGGTTCAATACAGTATGGTACGTATTTCTCATTTGTTGTTTGATCAAAGTAAAGCATCTCTTCACCAGAGTGTGTACTATGTTGTTTAAGGTCATAGTCTGTACGAGAAGCAATACCCCAAAGTTCACCCCAACCAAATGGGAATAAGAACTCAATGTCTGAAGTTGCATTACTATAGTGTGAAAGCTCTTCCGGTGAGTGATCACGCATACGCATATGCTCTGGTTTTACACCTAAATTTAAAATCCAGTCTTTACAGAAATTTTTCCAGTAATCAAACCATTCAAGTTCTGTACCTGGTTTACAGAAGAATTCAAGTTCCATTTGTTCAAATTCACGTGTTCTAAAGATGAAGTTACCTGGTGTAATTTCATTTCTAAAAGATTTACCAATTTGACCAATACCAAATGGAATTTTCTTTCTACTTGTACGTTGTACGTTTTTAAAGTTAACGAAAATACCTTGTGCTGTTTCTGGTCTTAAGTATACAGTGTTTTTAGAGTCTTCTGTTACACCTTGGAAAGTTTTAAACATAAGGTTAAACTGTCTAATGTCTGTAAAGTCATGAGCACCACATGTTGGACATGGAATTTGATTTTCAGCAATAAATTGTTGCATTTGTTCATTTGACCAACCATCTACAACAAGGTCTTCACCTTTTTCATGCATGAAATCTTCAATGATTTTATCTGAACGGAAACGTTCTTTACATGCTTTACAGTCCATAAGTGGATCACTAAAGCCACCTACGTGTCCTGAAGCTACCCATACTTGAGGGTTCATTAAAATAGCACAATCTACACCTACGTTATATGCACTTTCTTGAATGAATTTTTTCCACCAAGCTTTTTTTACGTTGTTTTTAAGTTCAACACCTAATGGGCCGTAGTCCCAAGTGTTAGCAAGACCACCATAAATTTCTGAACCTGGATATACAAATCCTCTAGATTTTGCAACAGCAACAACTTGTTGCATTGATTTTTCTTCCATAATATAACCTCCTAATAATAAAATAAAAAAACCTTCCGTCTCTTGCCTTAAGCAAGGGACGAAAGGTAACTTCCGCGGTTCCACCCTAATTGGATAATAATTTATCCCACTTTCATGCATTTGCTCCAAAGCGCCTTCGTAAACGAATCTTGTAACTGGCTTCCACCCTCCCAGTCTCGCTAAAACGTCCTCTATTTACTACTCCTCTTTATCATCGCAAATATAAATATACATTTATGACTATAATGTATCAAAAAGCCACATAGGTGTCAAGACTCATTATTTATAACTAAGTGAATAATTGGTTCTTCTACAGGTTGTATAACTTGTATATTTTCTTCTCCACCAAGCTGACTACTAAGCTTTTGTTTAAAATCTTCTTTAGAATTTGGCTCTAGAACAAAGTGTACTACACCAGATTCTTCCCAAGTATTAAAATTTATAGTCTCTTCTTCACAATAACTTATAATAAAGGTCTTTAAAGCCTCTAAATCATTGGTATTTATAGTCCACTCTTCTTCTAAAGGCGCAACTTCTTGCTCTACTCCCATTTTCATTTGATCACTAGTCACTTGTGGCATACTTCTAGCTACAGCTGGTTGCTCGGCGTTTGGTGTGGCACTATCTTCTACAGGCAATGACATAGGTGCTGCCTCTGGTACCATATTATTCATGGATCTAGTCATAGGTTCAACTTGCCCTGTTTGATTTTTTAGATAGGGTCCTATAATAAAAGCAATAAAAATTGCTGCTACAAGCCCTGATGCATAAGGTATAAAGTAATATGGCTTTTTATTTTTCTTTTCTACTTTTGGTTTGATGACCTCTTCTTTCATTAAACGCTCATGAAGCTGTACATGAAAACCTTCTGGTAGTTCTTCATCTTCTAATTCATTTAAACAACTCATCATGTATTGTAGCTTTTGTAATGCTTCTTTACATGTAGGGCAAATGTTAAGATGTGCTTCTAGTTCTAATTTTTCGTCATCTGATAAGGCATCATCTAAATAAGGGGATAATAATTCTTCATAATGTTCACAGTTCATAGGTTGCCCTCCTTCATAATGATTTGACGAAAAAATGACTTATAAGGTTCCTTGTTTTGACTTAATATTTGTTTCATGGCTAAACGAGCTCTTGATAATCTTGATTTGACTGTTCCTTTATTGATCTTTAGTAATTCACTCATCTCATCATAAGAATAGCCTTCTACATCTCGCAGTATAAGGATTTGTCTATATTCTTCTTTTATTTCTCCTAAAGCTTCTTTCATTACTTGAGCAAGTGCTATATTATCAACATAATCTTGAGTTGGATCACCCTTAGGCTCTTCTTCTAATACCCACTCTGTATCAGAATCTTTAGAGGTTTGATAAAGTGATATTTCCTCTTGAGTATGTTTTCTTTTACGCAAAATATCTAAACATTGATTAGTAGCAATACGGTATACCCATGTGCTAAACTTAGAATTTCCCTCAAAAGTGTGTATATGTTTCCATAGCTTTACACAAATTTCTTGTGCCCCATCATAAGCTTCTTGTTCATCTCCTAACATACGTAAACAAATATTATAAATACGTTTTTCGTATTGGATAATTAACTTTTCAAAAGCTTCTAGCTCTCCCTTTTGTGCTTTATCAATTAAACTTTTCTCTATTTGTTCTTCCAATGAACTAACTCCTCTCCTGCAAAATCGTGGCCTCCTAACCTATCTTTAACATCATATCATATTTTTAACCGCTCTTCATCTTTATTCTTATTTATCATAAAAATTTGGTAAAATATGCTTGCACTTGTTCCTGTCCTATGATATTATAATAAAGCGTTGTGCGGATGTGGCGGAACTGGCAGACGCAGCAGACTCAAAATCTGCCGATGGTAACATCGTAAGGGTTCGATTCCCTTTATCCGCATAAAGCCCTGAAAAGATTACTTTTCAGGGCTTTTGTTTTTATATCTATTTTTTTCTAATTGATCCCATTTGCTTTCTTTTCTAAGTTCTAAATACCTTTCATAAGCCTTCTTTAAAATATACTTTTCATCAGAGAACTTAATAAGATGATAGGCTTCATGGAACTTATAGTAACCACTATCCATAAAATGTTCTTCACGTTGTGGCTTACTATAAAAGTTGTCAGCACGCATTAAATACCAGTGTACTGTTTTATTAATCATATCCTCTTTGCCTTGAAAAGTATATTGGGTAGACCCAATATACTCTACAATTTCTGCATCTACCCCTGCTTCTTCTTTTACTTCTCGTATAGCCGTCATTTCATTGGTTTCGCCGTATTCAACAGTTCCTTTTGGAAGTACCCAGCCTACATATTTATATTCTCGTTTCCCCTTAAAGTCTTTATATAAAGCAAGGACTTTCCCCTTGTGCATAACGACACCACCGCAACTGACAGTTTGAATCATAAAGCCACCTGTCTTTCTATTATGGTCTAATTGATTTTAGTATAGCTTGTTTAAGCTTATTTTTCAACCAATTCTAAATGTCTATTCATTTTTATAAGCAGACAGTATGGCACGACTTACATCTATAGCTTTACCACCTTTACCCCCTTGTTCTACAACAACTGCAAAGACTATACTTTCTTTATTTCCTTCTTTAGGCTCAGCAAAACCTACAAACAAGGAATGATCTTTACCTGTCTCATTTTCTGCTGTACCTGTCTTACCACCTATTATTAAATCTTTATCATAGAGTCTATTTCCTGTACCTTCTTCTACTACTTTCACCATCAATTGACGAAGAGTTTCGCACATCTTCTCATCTAAATAAGTACCTTGGTACTGAGGAAGATTTTTTAAATCTACTTTTCCTTTTGTATTCATAGAGTAATCTATGATATAAGGCGACATAAGTACTCCATCATTGTAAATAATAGATCCAATCATAGCTAAGTGTAGAGGCGATACTAAAGTTTCTCCTTGTCCCATATAAGTTGCTAACTTATTAAAGGAATCACTTTTATCATCAAGCTTAAATAAGCTTTTTTTATAATCTATTTGTGCCCCTAAATCTTTATTAAAAAGAAGTTCTGTAGCTACTTTTCTTAAAGATTGTGGTGGTATCTTTTCACTTAAAGATACAAAGTAAGTATTGCAAGACTCAGTAAAAGCAGATTCTAAATTCACTTTACCATGTGCTTTTCCGTTATTACACTTAATATCATGTCCATCTTTTGAAATAACACCTTTACATTCATACTCATAATCAAATGCTTTATCTCCTTCTTGCTGTAAAAAAGCAATGGTTGTTAAAATTTTAAAAGTAGAACCTGGTGGGTAGAGTCCTTGTGTACTTCTATTTAAAAGTACACTTTCATCTGTATCTTCTACTAAATCCTCCCAGTCTTCACCTACTGTGTTTGGGTCAAAACCTGGGCTTGAGTAGAGTGCTCTTATTTTCCCTGTTCCTGGCTCAATAACAACAGCTGCACCTTTATAATTTCCTAAAGCCTTACTAGCTGCTTCTTGAAGATTATGATCAAGTGTTAAGTACACATCATGACCTTTAAATTTCTCACCTGCAAACGCAAAGGCAAAGACAGATTTTAAGTTATAGTTTGGATAAAGAAGTTCTACATTGGCTCTACTTTCTACCCCCGCTTTATCGTGTCCTACATAACCTACTGAATGGGCATATAATTCATTATAGGGATAAATTCGTATATCCCCTTCATTTGTAGCCAAAACAGTACCGTTTTTATCTAATATACTCCCTCTTACTACTTCACTTTCTAAGTGGTCTAATCTTTTGTTGTAAGGATTTACAATAAGCTTCTTGCTTTCTACAACAGTAAAATAACCAATATAGGCACCTACACCTATAAAAAGCAATAAAAACACTGTTGCAACTCTATAAATATAACGATTATTCTTCAAGTTCTACTCCCTCCTTACGTGCAAATCTTAAAGTTTTGCGAACAAAGTAGGTTACAATTCCCATCATGGATAAACATACAAATAAAGATGTACCACCATAGCTTACAAAAGGTAGAGTAATACCTGTTAGAGGAATAAGCTTTAATACGCCACCTACAATAATTAAAGTTTGTAAGCCAATCATTACTACAAATCCAATACATAAAAACTTAGCAAAGTCATGAAGCTGAATAAGGGCTGCTTTTAATCCTTGTAAAATAAGGCCTAAAATAGCAAGTAATACTACAATACCCACTATATTTCCAAGTTCCTCACAAATGGCTGCAAAAATATAGTCTGTAGTAACAATAGGAATCTTGTTTGGTATACCTCGTGTTAGGCCACTACCAAACCATCCCCATGTACCTATAGCAAAAAGTCCTTGAACCACTTGGTAACCTGTCCCAGCTATATCTGCCCAAGGGTTAAGCCAAGCTTCTACACGTACACGTACATGTCCAAAAGAAAAATAAGCTAAAATAGCACCTAAGGCTCCCATAGTTAACCCAATCAGTGGTAAGAAAGCATTCTTTGTCCCTATATAAAGCATAATAAGGAAGGTTAGACCATATAGCATAGCACCGCCTAAGTCTCTTTGTAAAACCAGCATTAATAAAATAGCTGCTGCAAATATAACCGATTGCAATACAACCTTCATCTTCTCTTTCTTAAAGTCAAAGCCATCAAAATGGGCTGCCATAAATAAGACAAAGGTTACCTTACCAAATTCTGAAGGTTGGAAGCCAATAGGTCCTATTTGTACCCAGTTCATTGCTCCATATTTAGACTCTCCAAATATAAAAGGAAGCATAATCATACTTAAAGTAATAAGCATATATAATACTTTAAATTTACTTTGGAGCATCTTCCCACATATATTAGGTAAAAACATAGCTACTGTCATACCAAATATAAACCATACGATTTGCTTTGTAGCTTCCATGTGATTAAGGCGCTCTAACATAATAAAGCTTATATCTACCAAGAAGAATATAATATGCCAAATCACTAGTTCATCTTGTCTTTTAAGCTGTATTAAAAGCCATCTAATAAAGGCTATAGCCAAAAATAAAAGTATACTATTAATGAGTATGCCTTGCCTTAAGGAAGAACTGGCTGCTTTACCAAATAAAATAGCCGTTCCCCCTAAGTGGAAGAAAATAATACATGAAAAAACAAGGGAATACTTATGGATGGGTTGGCCAATAGAGTAGCTAATAAAAGGCTTCATAAAACTAAAAATAAGCACAATAAATACAAGTGCAAAGCCAGCAAATATAAAGCGACTAAGTAAGATCATTAATTCTAAATAGGCCATTTCATCACCTCTTTATCTTTAGTCTATAGGTTTTAAGAAACTTGCTTTTTGATTTTTGAATGTAATTTCTTCTCCACAAAGTAAGCTATTTAAAACATTTTTTGTTTCTCTTTCATTTTCATTTGTAAACCAAATACGATAGACTGCAATTGGCATAGTTTGTAAGTATTTAGTCGGTTCTATAAGTAGTGGCTCATGCATAAGAATTTGCATCTTACATCCAATACAATCCGTAGTAATTGGCCAAATAGCACCTTTTCTATCTCTTAAACTGTACTTTTCGGTTGGATTTTTCTTATGACATAATTTATGATTGCCAAGTACACACTGCTCTGTAGTCATAACTGGTAGTCTACCATAAACAATGGTTTCAATAGGACCACTTAATACTTCTAGTTCTTCTTTAGCAAGTTCAGCTGAAGTTGTTACACGAGTGGCTCCTCTTTCTACCCATTGGTGGATAGCCTCATTGTTCATAATATTTAAGTTATAATCTATAATCTTTTCTTTTGGGCTAGATTTTAATAAGTAAAAGACACCTAATGTTCTTATTACATAACCTTTAACTTGGCTAGCCTCAAAGTTTGGAAGAGATTTCTTGATTTTAAGTAGAGCCTTTTCCTTTGTAATAGCTGGAAATACGATATACATAGGCTTATTTGCTTCATGAGCGTACCTAAGTGCTTCTTCTAGCTTCTCATCATTATACTGCCACTCCCAATAAATAGCATCTACTTGATTATAAGTTAAGCTAACCTTAAGTTGGTCTAATGTCTTTACTTGTACATGATAGTTTGGTTTACCTACGTAGCTTTGATTTTCACTTGGTCTATAAGGTTTAACTTGTATTTCTTGGTCCTTATTACAAATAAGTGCTTCAAGCTTTGCTACCGCATCACGGCGTAGTTCATTAAGCTTACTAATAGTCATATAAGCTTCATCTTCCCAGTAAGCTTCCACATGGGTTAAGTTAAAGGATGTATTACCAAGTTTTGATAACTTTTCTATAGCAACTTCTTTTGTAAGTGGTGCCTTAGTAGCTTGTTCTAAGATTTCTCCATAGGCTGTAGCACTATACTTCTCATACATTAATGTAAAACTTACAGGTTCACCAATCTTACCGTATAAAGCACCTTGAACATCCACTTTACGTTCTGCCTTCTCATATGTTTTACGTAAGGTTTTAAGTAAAGTATTATTTTTTGATAAGTAGACAGGGCTTTTTTCATCTACCCAGTCTTCTACACGTACTGTAAAAGTTTCTCCTGCTTCATAAACTTTTGAAATACCTGTTCCTGTATGTTTCTTCTTATTCCAAATTTCAAGACCATCCCCAGGATTTAAAGTTTTCCTTGTATAAATGGTAGCAAGCTTACTACGTTTATCGTATTTAACAATGTGTCCAATATGAAGCCCTATATTTTTTGGCGTCTTTTCTGTAAGCATATCTTGACCTGATTTTTTAAAGTAGTAGCCTTCTGAGAAGCCTCCACGGTTAAAAATAGACTGAAGGGTTTCAACATCTTCTTGCTCTACCTTATAGTTTTTAGGATCTTTTAGTGCAAGGTCTATATACTTTCTATAAACACGAGTTACAGAAGCTACATATTCTGGTGATTTCATACGTCCTTCCATTTTAAAGGAATCTATGCCTGTTTCTATAAGCTGTGGTAAGAAGTTTAGTGTATAAAGATCTTTAGGGCTTAAGAAATAAGTAGATTTAATTTTCTCCTCACCATCCTCAAGTAAATCATAAGTCATACGACAAGGTTGAGCACAGCGACCACGGTTTCCACTTCTTCCACCTATTTGGCTACTAAATAAACATTGTCCTGAATAAGAGTAACATAGGGCACCGTGAATAAAAGTTTCAATCTCAATATCTACTTCTTCTTTAATCTTCTTAATCTCTTCTAACTGTAACTCTCTTGCTAAAACCACACGTTTAAAGCCAAACTCTTTTAGAAAAAGGACATCTTCTAAACTGTGGGCACTCATTTGTGTACTTGCATGAAGCTCAATATGTGGGAAATAATGCTTAATCAAATAGGCTACGCCCATATCTTGTACAATAACTGCATCTACACCTATATGTGAAAGGTAACCAAGGTAATCCATAAGCTCGGTTACTTCAACTTCTTTAATCAAAGTATTTACAGTAATATGGGTTTTCACACCACGTAATTTACAATAATCTACGATTTTTTCTAGTTCATCTTCATCAAAGTTATCTGCAAATTGTCTTGCATTAAATACTTTACCTCCTACGAAGATAGCATTGGCCCCATTTTCAATAGCTGCAAGCGCATTTTCAAATTTACCAACTGGTGCTAATAATTCTACTTGTTTCACACTCTGTCCTTCTTTCTTTTTTTCATAATAAAAGGGGCAACCTAAAATTACCCCCCAGTAAAACTTTATTTACGACGTTTATTCATTTTTAGCCTGTTTATTTCTAGTGACATTTCTTCCATACGTTCAAGAAGCGCCAAGTTTTCTGCACTACACTTTCCAAGTTCCTCGCTAAATCTATCTAGTTCACTTTTCATCTTCAAATAGTCATCCGCCATATTAAGTGCTGCCATCATATGCTTTTGTGTCGTACTAAGACGACGCATACTATCATTTTTTTGAATTTGTGTAACCTTTTCATCTAAAACTCTTGCAACTCTTTGAATATGTTCTTCTGACTCACTGCCTTGTAAAGTGTAAACTTGTCCCCCGATAATGACTTCTACTCTATTTTTTGTCATCTTCCAACACCCCATCAATAATGGCTATGCCTTTTGTATTTCTTGTCATTATATCATATACAGGCTCAAAAAACTATCTTATTACTTTAACTCATCTGGAATTCCTATAAGATTTTTCGCACTATCTGTAAGCATACGTCCTCTAGGTGTACGTTGCAATAAGCCTTGTTGCATTAAGTAAGGTTCATATACATCTTCTAAAGTTTCTCTTTCTTCACCAATAGTAGCTGCTAATGTTTCAAGTCCTACAGGACCTCCTTTAAATTGATACCAAATAGTATTTAATATACGTCTATCAATCTCATCTAAACCATAAGTATCTATATTTAAAAGCTTTAAAGAAGCAAGAGCTGTCTCTAAATTAATCATACTGTCATATTTAATACTTACAATATCTCTTACACGCTTTAATAATCTATTGGCAAGACGAGGTGTCCCCCTTGAACATTTACCAATTTCCATTGCACCTTCTTTAGTAATATCTACTTCCAAAATACTTGCTGTACGGCTAACAATTTGCATAAGCTCTTCTAAAGAATAATACTCAAGTCGTTGTACAATACCAAAGCGGTCACGTAGTGGTGAGCTTAGCATACCTGCACGTGTGGTTGCACCTACTAGCGTAAAAGGTGGAAGTGAAAGTCTTATAGATTTAGCTGTTGGTCCTTTACCTACAATAATATCAATACAGTAGTCTTCCATAGCTGAATAAAGAACTTCTTCTACTTGTCTAGGCATACGATGAATTTCATCTATAAAAAGTATGTCCCCAGGATTTAAACCATTTAAAATAGCTGCAACATCTCCTGGCTTTTCAATTGCTGGTCCTGCTGTTACTTTTAGCTTTACCCCCATCTCATGGGCTATAACACCTGCCAGTGTAGTTTTACCTAATCCTGGTGGTCCATAAAGTAATACGTGATCTAAAGCTTCTCCTCTACTTTTAGCTGCTTGAATAAATATTTTCATATTTTCTTTTATGGCACTTTGACCAATATACTCTTCTAGTGTCAGGGGTCTAATATTGTTTTCTATGTCATTATCTTCAATGTGTAAGTCCGCTGACATCATACGTGTTTCCATCTCAATCCCCCTTTAATTTGTAAGTAACGCCAATGCTTTTTTAATGATTACTTCAGTTGTATCATTATAATCAAAAATGGCTTGAACTGCTTTTCTTGCATCACCTACACTAAAGCCTAAAGCTTCAAGTGCTTCTATAGCTTCTTCTTTAGCTTGTCCAGTTGATGGCGGTAAGCCCTTTTCTAAGTAAGATAAATCTGGCATAGCAAGTTTTTGTACTACATCTTTAAGCTCTAGTATAATACGCTGTGCCGTCTTTGGTCCTATACCACTTACTTTTCCGAGTGCTTTATGGTCTTGCATCATAATGATTTCAATTAAATGATTTACATCATATAAGTTCATCATTTGTAATGCAGTTTTAGGTCCTATACCATTTACGCCTACTAACTTTTTGAAAAGCTCTTTTTCTTGTATTGTCATAAAGCCATAAAGATCATGGGCGTCTTCTTTAATATTTTCATAAATATAAACTTTAACTGTTTTGCCTTTTATAAGTGCATTTGCGTTTTGTTCATAAGCTATAAAAACTTCATAACCTATTTGGCCTACTTCTATCCATATGTGATTTTCATGTATATGAGTGATTTCACCTTTTAAATATGCAATCATAACTTCTCCTTCAACAAGAACATTTGTTCTTATTGTACACTAATCTTGGCCTTTCGTCTAGTCAGTAAGACTGACAAAGAAAGGCCATTGCAACTGGTGCAATAGCCTTCTTACATTTATTTATCCGTTGGCATATATTTAAGTGGATGTAATTTACCATCTGGTGTTTTGATTTTTGTATTTTGAAGTTGAGTTTTAAAGTTAGATCTAAAGATTTCTAAATACTGCTTACGTAATTTATCTTGTTCTTCTAATTCTGCTGGTGTTAAACCTTCAGTTTTTTTCTTGTTTGCTAGTTCATTAATACGTGCAATTAATTTTTCCATTTCCATATTGTTCTTTACCTCTCTTATTTAGCATTAAACCATGTGCCAACTTCTTTACCTTCTAAAATTTCATAAAGTATATCTATATGATCTCCTAAAGCTACAACAGTATGTGTGCCATTATTCATAGCAATTTTAGCTGCTGTAATTTTAGTTGTCATACCACCTGTACCAAAGGCAGAACCTGAATCTTTACCTAGCCCTTCAATACTTTCTGTAATCTCATCTACTTGACTAATTAAAGTAGCCTCTTTATTATCTTTTGGATTATCTGTATAAAGCCCATCAATATCTGTAAGCAAGATAAGTAAATCTGCATCTACAAGCTCTGCTACCATAGCTGATAAAGTATCATTATCCCCAAAACGGTAACCTTCAATTTGAGCTGTTGATATACAGTCGTTTTCGTTAATAATCGGTATAACACCTAATTTTAAAAGTGCAAATAAAGTATTTTTTGCATTTTGATTTTTAATTGGATCTTCTATCACGTCTTTTGTAAGAAGAACTTGAGCAATAACTTGGTTATACTCTGCAAAGAACTTTTCATAAATTTGCATCAAAATAGCTTGGCCAATAGCCGCTGTTGCTTGCTTCATTTCAAGTTCAACAGGTCTTTCGCTTAGCCCAATTCTTCTTGCGCCTACACCGATAGCACCTGAAGTTACAAGTATCACTTCTTTACCTTGATGATTAAGGTCTGTTAAAACACGTGCTAACTTCTCCATTTTATTAAGGTTTGTCTTACCATTTTCATGTGTAAGTGATGATGTACCAATTTTAACAATAATACGTTTACTATCTAAAAGCTTATTTCTCATAATTTCCTCCCGCTACTTCGCCTAAAATCCCCTTATAACCTTGCTTGGGCTGGCAATGATTTTGCACATTTTTCTATCTCTTCATTGTCTTTACTAAGACGTTCTAAACTTGCCATTGTATGTTTTTTGGTTATAGTTAACCCTTGTATACCTGGTGTATCACGCTTTGCCTTTTCTTCTATTAACTCTGTTGGAATAATAGCAAAACGTTCATCTGTTCTTGTACATTTTAAGTACATTTCTTCATGGATCACGCACATACCTACACATTTACTTTTTCCATAATAAGCTTTTACAAGCTTTTTACGATTTGTTTTTGTTTCATAAACATTTAAAGGTACACGTGCTAGCTTCCCTGATTCAAACCCAAAAATAATAGAGCCAGAATACTGAATAGTTGGATGAACATATAAAATCTTTTCATCCTCTTCTAAATCTAAAATATTTGGTAAATAAACCCCGTATTGACTTGCTTTACAATCTTCAATTTCATACATTTTCATTTTATACACATTACACTTATTCGTAAAGAATAAAACATCACTTTTGTTTGTACTTTCTACTTCTCTTAAAATCACATCATCATCTTTAAGCTTTTGCTCACCGCTACTTCTTAGTGAAGCTAAAGAAATTTTCTTAAGGTACTGATGCTCTGTAAAGAAAAGCTTTAAGTTATAGTCTTCAATCAGTGCATCAGTAGGAAGTGGTGCTACCTTGTGAGGTTCAATTAATAGAGTACGTCTAGGTGCTGCGTATTTTTTCTTTGTTTGCTTAAGTTCATCACTAATAACTTTTTTAAGCTTCTTATCGCTTCCAATAATTTCAGTTAAACGCTCAATTTCTTGTGCTAGTTTATCTAAATCTTCTAAGGTGTTTAAAATGTATTGTTTATTTAAATGACGGAGTTTAATCTCTGCAACATATTCTGCTTGAAGCTCAGTGAGTTCAAAGGAACGCATTAAGTTTGGAATAACTTGATTTTCCTTTTCTGTATGTCTAATAATCTCAATAGCCTTATCAATATCAAATAAAATAGCTTTAAGACCTAGTAAAAGGTGATGTCTTTTTTGCATCTTATCAATGTTAAAGTTAAACTTGCGAATGAGGCAACCTTTTCTAAATCTTACCCACTCTTCAATAATACTCTTAACTCCCAGTACACGTGGTACGCCATCAATAAGTACGTTAAAGTTACAACTAAATGTATCTTCAAGCGTTGTCAGCTTAAAGAGCTTTTGCATAACGATTTCTGGATCTGCTGAACGCTTAAGATCTACTGTCAGTTTAAGACCAGATAAGTCTGTCTCATCACGTACATCTGCAATCTCTTTAATCTTTCCTACTTTAACTGCTTCTTCAATTTTATCTATAATAGCTTCTACTGTTGTTGTATATGGAATTTCTGTAATCTCAATACAGTTTTCCTTTTTAACATAAGTGTATCTTCCACGCATTCTAAAGGAACCACGTCCACTATTTAGAATTTGTCGCATTTCATCTTTATTGTATAAAAGTTCTCCACCTGTTGAAAAATCTGGTGCCAGTATATAATCGGCTATATCTATATCTTCATTTTTCAAGTAAGCAATGGTTGCATCACATACTTCTTCTAGGTTAAAGCTACAAATATTACTAGCCATTCCTACAGCAATCCCTTGATTTGGATTCACTAAAATATTAGGGAATGTTACAGGCAGTAATGTAGGTTCTTTCATCTTACCATCATAGTTATCTACAAAGGTTACTGAATCTTCTTCAATGTCTTTAAAAAGTTCTTCACAAATACCACTAAGCTTAGCTTCAGTATAACGTGAGGCAGCATATGCCATATCACGAGAATATACTTTACCAAAGTTTCCTTTTGAATCTACAAAAGGTGTATTTAAAGCAGCATAGCCCTTTGTAAGACGTACCATTGTTTCATAAATAGCTGAATCACCATGCGGGTTAAGCTTCATTGTTTGTCCAACAATATTGGCTGACTTTGTTCTAGATGATTTAAGTAAAGACATTTTATACATGGTATAAAGAAGCTTACGATGAGAAGGTTTAAAACCATCTATTTCTGGTAATGCACGAGATACAATAACACTCATGGCATAAGGCATATAGTTTGATTCTAATGTTTCACATATATTTTGTTTAATAATTTTATCATCCATCTGAGTCCCTCCCTTCTTAAATAGTATCTACCTGATCTAAGTATTCATGGCCTACTTCTGCAATAAAGGCTTTTCTAGCTGCTAAGTTATCACCTAGTAACTTTTCAAATACTTCTTGTGTACGGGCTGCATCTTCTGGTAGCACCTGAATAAGTCTTCTTGTTTCAGGATTCATTGTTGTCTCCCACATCATTTCAGGATCGTTTTCACCAAGTCCTTTTGAACGCTGGATTGTATATTTAGACTTTAACTTATTTAAGATTTGAGATTTTTCAAAATCTGAATAAGCAAAATAAGTTTTGTCTTTTGTATTGATTTCATAAAGTGGTGTTTCTGCAATAAATACCTTACCTTCTCTAATAAGTGTAGGTACTAAAGCATAGAGCATGGTTAAGATAAGTGTACGAATTTGGAATCCGTCCACATCCGCATCGGTACAGATAACTACTTTACTCCATCTTAAATTATCTAGTTCAAAAGTATGCAAATCTTTATTATGCTTACTTGTAATCTCTACACCACAACCTAATACTTTTAAAAGGTCAACAATAATATCACTTTTAAAGATTTTGTCATAGTCAGATTTTAAGCAGTTAAGGATTTTTCCTCTTACGGCCATAATGCCTTGGAACTCTGCATTTCGTCCAAGCTTACAAGAACCAAGAGCTGAATCCCCTTCTACAATGTAAAGTTCTCGCCTATTAGTATCTTTTGTACGGCAATCTACAAACTTTTTAATACGATTTGTAATATCTATGGTTCCACCAAGCTGTTTACGTACATTAATACGTGTACGCTCTGCCTTTTCACGACTACGTTTATTCACAAGTACTTGTTTAGCAATACGTGTTGCTTCATCCTTGTTTTCTATAAAGTAAATAGATAGGTAGTCTTTTAAGAAATCTTGCATAGCTTCTTGAATAAACTTATTTGTAATTGCCTTTTTAGTCTGATTCTCATAACTTGTAATGGTTGAGAATGAGTTGGCAATTAAAATTAAGCTATCTTGAATATCTACAAAAGTAACTTTCTTTTCATCTTTATTGTATAGGTTTTCATTCTTTAAGTACTGGTCTATACAGTACACAAAAGCATTTTTAACTGCCTTATCTGGTGCACCACCATATTCTAAGAAACTAGAGTTATGATAGTATTCAAGTAAGTTTGCATCATTACAAAATGTAAAGGCAATTTCAAACTTCAATCTATATTCTGGTCTATCTGGACTATCTTGTCCTCTTGTTTCATGTTGTACAAGGAGTAGCTCTGTAAATTGCTTTTCTTCAGCTACCTCTTTTACATAGCCTAAAATACCTTCTGGATAAACATAGGTACTCTTTTCTTCTCTTATTTGGTCATCAAAGTTAAACTTAATACCTTGATTAACAATAGCTTGACGCTTTAGTACATTATGAAAGTACTCACTACTTACATTGATATCTGCAAAAACTTCTTTGTCTGGTTTCCAATGAATACGTGTGCCTGTAGACTTGTAGTTTGCTTTTTGTTTTCTAAGTCCCCCTATATTTTCGCCCTTTTCAAAATGTAATTCATATGCATACCCATCAACATGTACTTCAACATCCATAAATTCTGAACTATACTGTGTCGCACAAGCTCCTAGTCCATTAAGTCCTAAACTAAATTCATAGTTTTGGCCTTCATTATTGTTGTATTTTCCCCCTGCGTAAAGCTCGCAAAAAATAAGGTCCCAGTTATAACGCCCCTCTTTTTCATTATAATCAAGTGGCATCCCACGACCATAGTCTTGTATAATAATCGAATGATCTTTACAAAGTGTTACATCAATAACATCTCCGTATCCTTCCTTCGCTTCGTCGATGGCATTGGATAAAATCTCAAATATGGAGTGTTCACATCCTTCAATACCATCTGAACCAAAAATAACAGCTGGACGTAATCTTACTCTATCCGCCCCTTTTAGCGAGGAAATACTCTGATTTCCATAATTCTCTTTTTTCATATTTTATCACCTGCACATATATTCTCATTTTATTACTGTAAGATATGCTTCACCTCTTGTCAAGTTTTGAACCGGATAAAAAAAGAGGCTAAGGCGCCTCTTTTTCATCTAAATTCAATCCTACATAAACTGTAAAACTTACAGCTAGAAGTAAAAATCCTGTTATCACTTCATACATAACTAATCCTCTAGTAAGAGGATGAACAGGATAGTAATCTCCATAACCTATAGACGCTATAGTCATTAGACTAAAGTATAGAGCTGTAAAAGGTTCTTCCAGTCCTTGATTAAATAAGCTAGCCTTAAATCCATATTGTATATAATAAGTATCTAGTAAAAAGTAAAGGATAGCATAATGGATTGTTAGTTCTACAAAACTTCTTAAAGCCATATAAATACGTTCATAATATTCTAGACCATTTTTGGTACGTCTTTTAAGATCTAGTTTATCGAAAACGTCTTTAATAAAAGCCATAAAAATTTCATTTGCTCTTGATAAAGTCCATATAGGTATAAAAATTAATAAAGTCTTTTCCCATACTGTATCCTTTAACTGTATACACATAAGATTTACAATTATATAAAGTAGGATAGAAATAGTCAAGTATATTTTATTGAGTCGCCTTACACGTCTACCTCTATCCTTAAGGGAAATAGCTCTCATTTTGTAGGTATCACTTATATATAAAGTAGGTGCTAAACACCACTTTAATTTGTCTTTTAATCTTGTTTTAGTCATTTTGTGCTAGTACTTCTTGCACAGTTAAAACTTCTGGTAGTGCATAGGAATTCTCATAGTTTTGAATGGTTACAGATTCAATATACACAGGCTTAACCGGTGTATAATCTCCGTATATGCCTCGTTCTTGCAGTGCATCTAAATGCTCCATCCCATCAATGACCCTACCAAATGCTGCATACCTACCATCAAGTTGCCAATCATCTTCTAGTAAAACAAAAAACTGGCTGCCTTCTGTGTTAAATTCCTTACCTCTTGCCATAGAAATGGTTCCACGTTTATGTTTAAGATGATTGTTAATCCCATTATACTTACATTCACTCTTAATATAATAACCTGGAAAACCCTTTCCATTACCAATAGGATCACCTATTTGCACTAAATAATCTGGAATAATACGACTAATTCTTGTCCCATTATAGTAGTCAGATAGTCCTAAATAAATAAAGTTATTTACCGTATTGGGGGCCTCTTCAGGATAAAGCTCCACCTTAAAACTTGTATCATTACTTAAATAAACCGTTGCAATAGGGTGGCGTTCAATATTTGAACTACTAATCTCTATTGTACGATTCATAATAAAGAGAGTAAGCCATAAACACACCATACCTAAACCGAATACAATCTTTTTCACAAGAATCCTCTTTCTTTTGTATTTTGTTATAGTATGGGTGAATATTGGAATTTTTATACTTCTATATGGTGCATTTTTCTTTCAAAGAAGCTATATAAAATCTTTATTTCATCTATGTTTTCCTTTAAAAGCAAAGGCTCTTTAGGTACTGTTTCCTTGTGGGCTAGCTCTTTTAAATGGGCTATAATTTCCCCTTCTTCACTTAAAGGTCCTCTCATTGTCTTATAGATAGTCCCTTGATGAATTAAGTAATATTTATACCAATGGGTATTAGGAATAGGTATTCTACCTATAGCTTTTTGCAGAGATAGTTTCTTAATCATCTGGTCCATACTTCTTAAATAGTGAAGTCCTTTAAGCTGTTCGTAAGAATCACCTGCTTTTTCAAAATCCCAGTTAAGGGAATAGGTTTCAATTTGAGCCATTACCTTTTTATCTAGCTTACTATCTGCACTTAAACTTTCATCAAAAAACTTTAAACGGTTTATTCTTTCTTCTTCACTACAATATCCTTTACATTTACCAAATTCTGCTTTAATACAGGCCTTAGCTTCTAATTTACAGCACATAAAAGGATATTGCACTTTATAAAACTCATGTGCTTTTCTACTAAGGGTAGAATGAGTAAGTGGACCAACTATTCTTAAAGCTTTCTTAGGCTTTGTTCTTGACCATCTAAGAGCATAATAAGGTCCCTCTTCCACTATTAAATAACCATATTTGTGAGGATGCATAAGAGCTGTATTATAAGGTGGACGATAACGCTTAATCCACTTACATTCAAGGAGCAAGGCATCTAGCTCTGTGTCTGTATAATACACTTCTACATCATATAAATGTAAGAGCATATGTTTAATTTTCTTGTTACGCTTAATTTCCTTACCTAAATAAGAAGCAATCCTTTTCTTTAGTGCAATAGACTTGCCAATATAGAGTATATTCCCATATTGATCAAGCATCTTATAAACACCTGGTAAGTCTAGTATAGTTTGAAGTTTGTTTTTTATATTGTTTCCACTTATCATATGTTTAGTATGTACAACCTTTTAAGAAGTAAACCAAAAATTAATTTGGCATAGAAAAAGGACTGCTATATAACAGTCCTTTTAGAATTATTCTTCGTCTTCTAACTCTTCGTCAAAGTCACCAAAGAATAAGTCATCAAATTCACCAGCTACTTTTTCGTATTCTTCATCAGATGTGATTTCATCTAATTTGATGTCATCATTTTCTTCTGAATAACGGTAAATAAGTACTTCATCTTCATCTTGTGGTGCTAAAGCAATATATTCAATATCATCAACTTCGAAAATACCTAATACGTCGCAAGCTACTTCTTTATTTTCATCTTCAAATGTTACGTAGATTACTGGCTCTTCATGTTCGCCATGGCAACCGCAACCTTCATGATTGTGATCGTGTCCGCCTCCGCAGCATTCGTCATTATCGTGTGAACATCCACATGTTTTGTTTTCTTCCATTGTAGTAGTCTCCCTTCTGATTAAAAGAACTATGTTTTCATTATAGCACTAGTGTGAAATTTTTCCAAGAAAAACTTATAAGTTTTCTTGGATAAGTCGTTCCACGTTGCTATAACATACTTTATCTATGACACGTGAATCAAATACTCGTGTCATCCTATTCTTAAGTGTATCCATTTCTTTGCAATTACATACTTCTAAATTACAACTTATACCATCAAAATCTGTTCCTAGTGCTAAAACATCTTCACCCACTAGATTATAGATGTACTTCATATTATTTATAATGTCATCTATACGACTTTCCTCTGTACGATTTAGAAAATAACTATAGAAGTTAGTGCCTACTAAACCACCACTTTTAGCAATCAGCTTAAGTCCTTCATCTGTTACGTTGCGACTATGATTACAATAGCCACGTGCATTGGAATGAGAAGCAATAATAGGCTTTTTATAAAGCTTTGTAATATCTACTAAAGCCCCTTCAGATAAATGAGATATATCTAGAAGTATAGGCACATGATTAAGCCCTTCAATAAGGTCTTTTCCCTTACTAGTAAGTCCTTTATCCATAGAATGAGGTGCTCCTAGCGAGTTTTCAAAGTTCCAAGTTAAAGTCATAAGAGTAATCCCCATATCTACTAAAGTTTGTAGAGGGTTTTCTAAATGAGCAATAACTTCTCCTTCTTCTAAAGATAAGAAGGCTGCTATTTTACCTTGTTCCTTATAAAGCTTATAATCTTCATAAGTTCTTGCTATACCTATTGTATCTTCATTTTTTTGCACTTCTTGAAGAAAGTAATCATACATTTGTTTAAACTCATAAAAAAGACTATCTGTTTTTCCATCTTTTATTTCAATAAAGAAAGCAAACCACTGTGCTAAATAGTGGCTTGCTTTCATCTTTTGTATGTCAACATGATAGTCATTGTGAGCTAAAGCGGTTTGATTGTAATAAATAAGACCTGCTGTATCACAGTGCAAATCAATATATGACATTTATTCACCTACTTTTTCAGGTGCTTCGTATGTTTGTCCTTTTGTATCTACAGTCATTGTTTTAATAACAACTGGTGTTAATGGTTTATCCATAGCATTTGTCTTAGTTGTTGCAATGTAATCTACTACATCTAAACCTTCAATTACTTTACCAAAAGCTGCATATTGGCCATCTAAATGTGGTGAGTTTTCATGCATGATAAAGAATTGTGAACCTGCTGAGTTAGGACTCATAGCACGTGCCATAGAGATTACACCTTTTTCATGTCTTAAATCATTTTTAAAGCCGTTACCACTAAATTCACCTTTAATAGAATAACCTGGGCCACCTGTTCCTGTACCTTGTGGGCAACCACCTTGGATCATAAATCCACGGATTACACGGTGGAATGTAAGACCGTTATAAAAACCTTTTTCTACTAAATGAATAAAGTTTTTAACAGTATTTGGTGCTACTTCTGGGTAGAGTTCTACTTTTATTACACTACCATCATCCATTGTCATTGTTACGATTGGGTTTAAATTTTCCATATTGCACTTCCTTTGATTGTCATTGATTATTTATTTTTTATTATGCGTTTTTTAAGAAAGCAATATACGCTTTTCTCATTTCATATAAGTCTACTTTACTTGTAATTTCCCATGGTGCATGCATACTATGAACTGGTACACCACAGTCTACAACGTCCATACCATATTGAGCTAAGATATAAGCGATTGTACCGCCACCACCAAGGTCAATACGTCCAAGTTCTGCTGTTTGCCAAGTTACATTGTTTTCTGCCATAATTTTTCTAAGGTATGCCATATACTCTGCATTAGCTTCATTTGAACCTGACTTACCACGTGAACCCGTGTATTTCATAAATACAACACCTTTTCCAAAGTATGCTGCATTATTCTTTTCAAGTACAGATGGGTAGTTTGGATCATGTCCTGCAGTAACATCTGATGAAAGCATTTTAGAGTTTGCTAAAGTTCTTCTAACTAAAATATTAGAATCTCCTTCAGTTAATGCTACAAGTTCTGCTACAATATTTTCAAAGAATCTAGAATGCATACCAGATGCACCTACACTACCGATTTCTTCTTTATCTACAAGGATAGTACCTGTTGTACGTACTGGGTTTGTTACTTCAAGTTGAGCTTCAAATGAAGCGTAGCCACATACTCTATCATCTTGACCATAGCCCATTACCATACTTCTATCAAGTCCATAATCACGTGCTGGACCTGCTGGTACGATTTGAAGTTCTGCAGATACAAAATCTTCTTCTACAATGCCATATTTGTCATTAAGAAGCTTTAAGATATTTGCTTTTACTTTATCTTTCTCTTCACCTTCAAGTGGTAATGTACCTAAACAAATATTAAGGTCTTCCCCAGCAATAGCTTCAGAAAGTTTCTTTTGCATTTGTTCTGCTGAAAGGTGGATAAGTAAGTCGGAAATACCTACTACTGGATCGTTTTCATCTTCACCAATAGCTACATTTACAACTTCACCATCTTGTTTTACGATTGCACCATGAATAGCAAGTGGTAATGATACCCATTGATATTTTTTAACACCACCGTAGTAGTGTGTTTTAAACATAGCAAAGTTAGAATCTTCATAAAGTGGATTTGGTTTAAGGTCAAGTCTTGGAGAGTCAAGGTGAGCACCTAATAAATTCATTCCTGAAGATAAAGGTTCTTGACCAATGCAGAACATAAGTAATGTTTTGTCATTGTAGTTTGCATAAACTTTGTCCCCTGCTTGAAGTTTTTTACCTTTTTTAATACAATCTTGAAGATCTACATAACCATTCGCTTTAGCTTCTTCAATCATACTTCTTACACATTCACGCTCAGTCTTGTTCTTAGAAATAAATTTTCTATAACGTTCACCATAAGCAAAAAGTGCTGTCTTATCATCTTCAGTATAAGCATCCCATGCACACTTATACTCTTTTTTTAAGTCTGACATTTTTTGTTCCTCCTCAATCTTTTTTGATAATATAGTCTTCACTATTTTACCATATTACATAACATATTCCAAATTGAATTTCAATTTAAATATGCTCCTCGTTTAACTTATTTACCTAATCATCACACCTGTTCCAAGTGGCATGGTTTCATAAAGCCATTTACTATCTTCAGGAGACAAACGTAAGCAGCCATGGGAAGCTCTCTCACCTAATTTATCCAGACCACTTATAATATATTTACCTTTTACATCAAAAAGCACCGAATGATACAAATAGTCTCCAAAAAGATGAAGTGCTGTCTTACACTGATAACCTTTATCCATTCCAAAGGCTGGAACATAGGCATTGACTACAAATTCTCCTGTAGGTGTAGGGGTTTTGTTAAGACCTGTTGAGGTAAGCATAGTACGAATAAGTTTCCACTCACCTTTTTTCTTTTGAAAAACATAAGTTTTTTGCCTATAAAGATCTGTCCATATGTAGTAGGAGGTTTTACTTGTTTTATTTAAACTATTAAAATAGGCTTCTACAACTTCTGTAGGTAACTTATCTTTATGTGATACAGGTGATGGGGGTATAGATACACTTGCCCATGGCACTGTAATCTTCTTTCCTTCTTTCATAATGTGGTATGACTTACCGTCTTCTGCTGCCCAAAC
The DNA here is from genome assembly GCA_900551325.1 of uncultured Eubacteriales bacterium. GTDB lineage: Bacteria > Bacillota > Clostridia > Lachnospirales > Cellulosilyticaceae > Holtiella. The sequence goes on from URVM01000003.1 coordinate 170,714, forward strand.
AACTACCTTCTCACCTTTTACCAGTCCATTTGTAGTGTATTTCATTGTTCCAATAATTTGTGTAGCTGGGAACAATCCACTTACGAAAGATGCTGTATCTTGACTAAGGTTTTTACTATAATTATTTAGAACACTTAGAGTATGCTGACCATAATTTTTATAAGGTATACTCAGTGCCTCATTTTCTTTTAATATGGTTTTAATCATTGTACTTGTGTGAATAATGGTTTCGTCTAATTTGTAAAATGAATCATAAAGTGGATAGGTTTCACCTGGTTGTAAATCTACAATAGTTAAAGTTTCCTCTATTATTTCCTTCCCATTCCAGAATAAACTTACCACTTCCATATCTAAAGGTTCATTACCCACATTGGTTACCTTCCCTTGTGTAAGCTCTACCATTTGTGAAGTGACTGACATCTTTGGCATAAGGGTGCAACTATTATCTTTTATATCCAGTGTAAAATATTCTCCCAAACTTCTTAAAGGTATAAGGATTTCATTATTGCACTCTAAACTATAAGTTAAAGTATTTCCTATATATATTTTTTGTTCATTGTAGAGTGCGATACTTCCACTTAAGCCTTTAGGTTTTTCAGTTTCTATACCAGGTAATTGCTTTCCTAAATACATATACTTTAATTTTATGGCTGAACCTACTTCCAAACTACTAAAACCTAAAGCATATAGATCTGATAAAGTAACATAATTCACATCTCCTAAATTATACAAGGTATACTTATTTTCACCTTCTAAAAGTTGAAGAGAGCTTTTATTTAAAATACCTGCTGGCACCTGTTCAAAAAAAGGAATGTACTCTTCTTTATTTGTATATAAAGCTATTCCATTCATTAAGCTACTATAGTCCTCAATACTAATAATGCCTTTTAGCTCTTTAGGCCATAGTCCTTCTAACTTAAGCCTTTCTATATACATATTTTCCCCTTCTTTATAGATGGGAGATAAACCTAGTCTATAACAAATCATTTCTCCTAATAATTCAGCTGTAAGGATCCCTTCTTTTTGCCCTATCCTTTCTATTCTTTGTGAATAAGCTACCCATTCTGGTCTTTTAAGTAACTCCTCTATACTTATTTGATTATTTACAAACCCGTCTTCTATCTTATCATCTTGTTTAGAGGTTTCTTCACTTTGTACCTTCTCTTCTATGACTTCACTTCCACTCACTTTTAAGAGAGGTTGAATGAATAAAACACTTGCTAAACCCATTGCAAATATTCTTCTATAGTTCATCTTTCTAACTCCTTATCCATATTTTTCCATTTTAGTATAACAAAGTTATAGTAAGTGGGCAAGAAGGTCTATGGAAAACCATTGAATTATACTGTCATAATAGTTATAATTTTATATAAATAGGGGAAAGGGGATACAAATGAAAAAAAGAAAAAATACACAGAGAAAATTTTTTAATTTAGCTTTGGGATTATTACTTATTACTTTAGCTGTATGTGGTAGTATTATTGCTTTTTCCAAAAGCTTCGAGTACAGCTTTAATATGATTGACGAAAATAATACAAGACCTACTATTAAAAATGTTAAACAACTAAACGTTACAATAGATGAGTCAAGTACTATTAAAGAAGTAGCTAAGTTACTTCATGAAAATAATTTTATTGGCAATACTCTTTGGTTTGAACTAGAAGGAAAGCTCTATCACTCTAAAGATCAGCTTATTCCTGGTGACTATCAAATTAGTAACAATATGACTAATGTACAAATACTTAAGCTTCTTACTACACCAACCAAAGAAGAAAATACAATCCGTTTTACTATTCCTGAAGGCTTTACCGTCTTACAAATTGCTAATCGCCTAGAAGACAAAGACATTGTTTCAAAAGACGATTTCTTAAATGCTGTTAGCAACCATACTTACGATTATAGTTTCCTAAAAAATATTCCTGAAGGTACTAAATATCCTTTAGAAGGTTATTTATTCCCAGATACTTATATTGTTCAAAAAGGTGTAACAGCTGAAGAAATTGTAATGATGATGCTCAGTCGATTTGAAGAAATTACAAGCCGCTATACCCAATATTTATACGGTTCATCTTATACTTTACATGATATTGTAAGTATAGCTTCTATTATTGAACAGGAAGCCAAATTAGATGAAGAACGTCCTATTATATCTGGTGTTATTTACAATAGATTAAAAGATGATATGAATCTTCAAATGTGTTCTACGGTTCAATACGCTCTAGATACACGCAAAAAAGCTTTAAGCCTTGATGATCTCAAGGTAGAATCACCTTACAACACCTATTTAAATACAGGACTTCCTATTGGTCCTATTTGTTCACCAGGGGAAAGTTCTCTTCATGCAGCCTTTATGCCTGAAGAAAATGACTACTACTTCTTTGTCTTAAAAGACGTTGATGAAGGCAGTCATGCATTTAGTAGTACAGCAAACGAACACCTTGCTTATAAAAATAAATATAATCAAGGCGAAGATATTAACTTTATGGAATAATAAAAGTCTGCTATATAGTACCTTACTATGTAGCAGACTTTTATTTATATCTTTTTATTTAGTTCTTGGTATAGTTTCTTGAGGGCTTTCTTTTCAATGCGAGATACATAGGATCTTGATATCCCCATTTCTTCTGCTATTTCTCTTTGTGTTTTTTCTTCTGTATTATTAAGTCCATATCTTAGTCCAAGTATAAGCTTTTCACGTGGTTTAAGTACATGCCCAATTTTATCGTATAACTTCTTCACTTCAATTTTAAAGTCTACTTGATCAAAGATAGTCTCACTCTCGGTAAAAAGCACATCGAGCAAGCTTATTTCATTTCCCTCTTTATCTATACCTATTGGTGAGTGAAGGGATGTTTCATTTTTTTGCTTTTTGGTAGAGCGAATACTCATTAAAATTTCATTTTCTATACATCTTGCTGCATAAGTTGCAAGTCTAGTGCCTTTTGAAGTATCAAAAGAAGTAATACCTTTTATAAGTCCAATTGTCCCAATAGAAATTAAATCATCCATATCTTTATTTAAATTGCTATACTTCTTCACTATGTGTGCCACTAAGCGTAAATTACGTTCAATGAGAATATTCTTTGCCTGTTCGTCTCCTGCACTTAGTTGATCTAAATAGTATCTTTCTTCTTCTGCAGATAAAGGTTGAGGAAAAGAAGAAATGCTACTAAAATAGGAAAAACAAAAAAAAGGCAACATTTCGGCACACCTCCATAAAAAATGGGTTCATACTCATTGTATGAAGGTGTGCACAAAATGTGCCCGTACAATTTAAAATTTTTATTTTTAGCTTATACTTTTATTTTAAAGTGGTTGTTCTTTTCTTAAAAGAGCTGGTACACTTACTTCTTCTTCTACTTTAAACTTAACAATTTGAAGTGGGTGTGGTGCAGATTCTATACTATTACCTTCCGCATCCCACATTTCTTCAATTTGAACACTAATAAATGGTTTATTTGGAAGTAAGATTTCAACTGTATCACCAACAGAGAATTTTCTGCGTTGTTCAATGGTTACCATTTTTGTTTCTTTATCATAGTCTATAACCATACCTGAAAAGTCATAGTTACGTACATAAGAATTATGACTATAAGTTTGATCCTCAGATGTTGGTTTATGCTCATAAAATCCTGTTGAGAATTCTCTATGACTTGCTTTACCTACTTCTTGAAGGAAGTAACCTTTCTTAGCTTCAAAGGCTTCTGGGTTTTCTAAATAGGTATCAATAGCTTCACGGTAAGCTTTTACAACTGTAGCTACATAAAGTGGTGTTTTCATACGTCCTTCTATTTTAAAACTGTAAATACCACTCTCTACAAGTTCAGGAATATATTCAATCATACATAAATCACGTGAATTGTAAATATATGTTCCACGTTCATTTTCTTCAATTGGCATATATTCACCTGGACGAGTTTCTTCTACTACATGATACTTCCATCTACATGGCTGAGCACATTCTCCGTGGTTAGCATCACGATGTGTCATGTAATTACTTAATAAACATCTACCTGAATAAGCCATACACATAGCACCGTGTACAAAAGCTTCTAGCTCAATATTTTCTGGTAAATGTTCATGGATCGTTTTAACTTCTGGGAAAGAAAGCTCACGAGCAAGTACAATACGTTGTGCACCTTGAGCTGCCCAAAACTGTGCAGTATGGTAGTTAGTATTATTTGCCTGTGTTGAAATATGAATTTCCATAGTTGGAACTGCAGCACGTGCTGTAGCAAAAACACCTGGATCTGCCACAATAATAGCGTCTACGCCTATTTCTTCAAGTTCCATGAAGTATTCCTTCATACCTTCAAAGTCTTCATTATGGGCAAAAATATTAGCTGTTACATAAACTTGTACATTATGATCATGTGCAAACTTTACCCCTTCACGCATTTCTTCTGGTGTAAAGTTTTTAGCTTTTGCACGTAGGCCATAGCTTCCTCCACCCATGTAAACTGCATCTGCTCCGTAAAGTACGGCTATTTTTAAAGTTTCTAAACTACCTGCTGGTGCAAGTAATTCTACACGTTTTTTCTTCATAGTAATCCTCCTATTTTTTATAACTTAATGCTATACCATCACCAATAGGAATTACACTGCTTGTAAGCCCTTCATGGTGAGTAATAGTATAAAGAAATTCTCTAAGTCTTGCATGAGTTGTACGCTGTCTACGATCAATTAAATATCTAGATTTTGCAACTGTACCTTTATGAAGTACATTATCTGTAATTAAAATACCACCTGGTTTCAGTACACGAATACAATCTGGTAAGAAATTAATGTATTGACCTTTAGCACAATCCATAAATACAACATCATACTTTTCTTCTTCTAATGTTGTAAGTACCTGGGCTGCATCTCCTTCTATAATTTCAATCTTATCTTCTAGACTAGCACGTTTTATATTTTTCTTAGCAATTTCAGACATATAAGGGAATCGTTCAATGGTTGTAATCTTCCCTTCTTCTTCTAAGAACTCACTCATAAGCATAGCTGAATAACCTACAGCTGTACCTATCTCTAGAATTTCTTTTGGTTTTTGTATTGTAAGAATAACTTTCATAAAATCTGCTACTTCTGGCTTAATAATTGGCCACGTTTCTTTTTCACTTGCTATTAATTGTTCAATTTCTAAGAGTACATCCTCTGGCGGGGTATGTAACGCACGAATATATTGAACGATATAATCATAATTGATTTCACTCATGTTTTTATCCTTTCTCATGCATCCTGGACATGATTAAAAAGTAGTCCTTTCATATTGTATAAAAAAACCTAGCAAAATGCTAGGTTTTTTTATACTTCCATTATAATTGGCAAAATCATAGGACTACGCTTTGTTTTTTGCCATACAAATTCTTTTAAATCATCTTTAACAATATTTTTAATCTGTGACCACTCTACAATGTGTCTATCTTCACAACAATCTAGAGCTTTTCGAACTACCACTTTAGCTGCATCCATAAGATTTTCAGCTTCACGTACATAGACGAAACCTCGTGATATAATATCTGGCCCAGCTACCACAATACCTGAATCTCGTTCTAGTGTCATAACAACTATTAATAAACCGTCTTGTGATAAATGTTTACGGTCTCTTAGTACAATATTACCTACATCTCCAACACCTAAACCATCTACAAGTATTTGACCTGATGGTACATTACCTACAATTTTACAGCTTTCTCTTGTAAGCTCAATAACATCTCCAATAGAAGCAATTGTAATATGGTCTTTTGGCATGCCCATTTCTACTGCTAATTCACCATGCTTTTGTAAATGTCTATATTCACCATGTACAGGAATAAAATACTTTGGCCTTACAAGAGCATGCATAAGCTTTAACTCTTCAGCCGCTGCATGGCCTGATACATGTGTATCTTCTTGAATAACAACAGCACCCTTTTTAGCCAGTTCATTGACTACTTTTGAAACAGTCTTTTCATTACCTGGAATTGGTGTAGAACTTAAAATAACTACATCTCCTGGTTTAACTTCTAACTGCTTATGCTCAGACGCAGCCATACGTGAAAGGGCTGCCATAGGTTCCCCTTGACTTCCTGTCATTACAATAACGATTTGTTCATCATTATAACGCTTAATATCATTAATATCTATTAAAGTATTTTCTGGAATGTCTAAATAGCCTAGTTCACTTGCTGTCTTTGCAACGTTTACCATACTACGTCCAATAATAGCTACTTTACGGTTAAACTTATAAGCTGCATTAATAATTTGCTGTACACGATCCACATTAGATGCAAAAGTTGCTACCATAATACGTTTGTCACCAGCTTTATTAAAAACATCTTCAAACTTAAACCCTACCATACGTTCTGATTGAGTAAAGCCTGGTCGTCCCACATTAGTACTATCGGCTAAAAGTGCTAATACACCTTTTTTCCCTAGTTCTGCTAAACGATGTAAATCAATACGTTCTCCACGTATAGGCGTATAGTCTACTTTAAAGTCACCTGTATGGATAACTGTTCCAACAGGTGTCCAAATAGCAAGTATAACTGCATCTGCTATACTATGATTGGATCTAATAAACTCAATTCTAAAGCTATTTCCAAGCTTAATTGTTTCACCTTGACTTACATTATGACGCTGTGTTGTACGTAATAAATTATGTTCTTTTAGTTTGTTTTCTACTAGTCCGATTGTAAGAGGTGTTCCGTATAAAGGAACATTTATTTCTTGTAATACATACGGTAAAGCACCAATATGGTCCTCATGCCCATGTGTTAATACAATCCCCCTAATTTTATCAAGATTTTTTGTGAGGTAAGTTACATCTGGGATAACTAAGTCAATCCCTAGCATCTCATCTTCTGGGAAAGCAAGGCCACAGTCTACGACAATAATATCATCGTCATATTCAAAGGCTGTCATATTTTTCCCGATTTCACCTAAACCACCCAGAGGAATGATCCGTAACTTGTTCTTAGCTTTTCTGGGCACCAAAATTACACCTCCATCTATATGTTTTTGGCACACTCTTCACAGTAACCATAAAAAGTAACGTTATGATTCATTACTTTAAATTTATATTTATCTTCAATGTGAGTCTCAATTTCAGTAAGCAAGTCATTCTCTACTTCCATTACTTTATTACACTTAGAACAAATAAGATGATGATGATGGTGATTTTCTTGATGGCTTAACTCAAACCTGCTACATCCTTCATCAAAATAAAGTTTATCGATAATACCCATTTCTTCAAATAGCTGTACTGTACGATAAACAGTAGCTAATCCTATTTCTGGATAACGTGCTTTTACAAATGTATAAAGTTCTTCAGTAGAGAGGTGTTTGTCACAATTGTCTACAAGAACGTCTAAAACTGCACGACGTTGCGTTGTTAATTTGCAACCTTTTTCTTTCAGTCGCTCTTTAAATGTTGCTGCGTTCATATTGATCGCCCCTCTAACTAATATTTTATTATACTTAATTCATTAAATTTCGATGTCATATTCATCACTTTCCATAAGTGTTAAAGCGGCTTTTTGAAATTCATTATCGTCTTCTACAAGTTCATAAGTAATCTCTTCGCCGTTATCTACCACTTCTTTTAAGATAGTTGCTTCATCTTCTTCATCAGCAACTAAAAGGTATTTTTGACCATCTATAACTGTTTGGTCAACTACCTCAAATAAAATTGTCTCGCCTGTTGTTTCATCATAAAAATTAATTTTTTCCATAGTAATCCCCTTTAATAGTGTGCATCTAAATAGTTTTGTAAAATAAGTCCTGCAGCCATTTTATCAATGACTTTTTTCCTTTTTTGTCTACTCATATCTGCACTGATCATTAGATTTTCAGCTTCTACTGTTGTTAGACGTTCATCCCATAATTCAACAGGTAAGTTTAAGCTTTCTTCTAGCTTTTTCTTAAATACCTGTGTATGACTACACCTTTCACCTTCTGTGTTGTTCATATTTTTAGGGTAACCTAAAACAATCTTTTCTACTTTATATTCTACACAAATTTCTTGTATTCTATTTATGGTAGGCTTTAAATTAAACGTATCTGTTCGTCTAATAATCTCAAGACCTTGTGCTGTAAATCCTAAAGGGTCACTGACAGCTACACCTGTTGTTTTTGTTCCAAAATCTAGTCCTAATATGCGCAAATTTCAATAACCTCCCATATAAAGGCCACTTATAGCTTATTTTTTTAAATAATAAGCTACAAGTTCCTCTAATATTTCATCACGTTCTAATTTTCTAATCTTATTTCGTGCTCCATTATGACTTGTAATATAAGTTGGGTCACCAGACATAATATAGCCTACAATTTGATTAATTGGGTTGTAACCTTTTTCGTCTAAGGCATTATAAACATCTACTAATATATCGCGTGTTGAAGCCTTTTCAGGCATTTCAAAATGGAATTGCACGGTCTCACTAATATTTTTCATTTGTTTCACCTTCCAATATTTACACTTGTATCTTAGCTATATGATAATACAATCTAAGTTTATATGCAATTACTAAATCTTATTCTATAACTTTACATTTCCTTCAAGTACTTCACCTTGTCTTCCTTCTATATGAACAGTATGAATTGTGTTCACAAGATCTTCCTTACTTGGTATTTCTACTTTAATATAGTTACTTGTATAACCATGTGATTTACCCATTTCATCTTTTTCAAAGAGAACTTCCATATCAGTTCCTATAAATTGATTAATAAAATCTTCTTGAGAGGCAAGGGTAATTTCTTTTAGACGCTTAAGGCGTTCATCTTTAATGCCACTATCTATTTGATCTTTCATTTTAGCAGCTACTGTACCTTCACGCATAGAGTAAGGGAAAAGATGTACTTGCGCAAAGCCAATCTCTTTGGCAAATTGTAAGGTTTGGTTAAACTCTTCTTCTGTCTCACCAGGGAAACCTACAATAATATCTGTTGTAATAGCTACATCTGGCCAAATCTCTCTTAGTGCTTCTACGCTTTCTTTGTACTCTTGTGTAGTATATTTACGATTCATACGTCTAAGTACTGTGTCACATCCACTTTGTAATGAAAGATGGAAATGATGACAAAGTTTAGGTAATGCTTTAATAGCTTCTAAAAACTCTGGTGTTACTACTACTGGTTCAATAGAACTTAATCTAATACGCTCAAGACCTTCTAAATCATGAATAGCACGAATGGCTTCAATTAAAGAAGTATTACCTAAATCTTTCCCATATGAAGCCACATGTATTCCAGTTAGAATAATTTCTTTAAAACCTGCTTCTATAAGACGTTTAGCTTCTCCAATAACATTTTCTATTTTACGACTACGAATCTTCCCTCTTACATAAGGAATAATACAGTAAGTACAATAATTATTGCAGCCTTCTTGAATTTTTAAGTAAGCTCTTGTATGTTCACCCATATTACTAATGCGAAGCTCTTCAAATTCTTCTACATCCATAATATCGCCTACATAATTGTAGTCTTCTTGATTCATCTTGTATTTTTCAACAAGATCAATCATTTCATTTCGCTTATTTGTTCCTACAATTAAATCTACTTCAGGAACATCTATTTTAATTTGTTCGCCTGCAGCCTGTGCGTAACATCCCATAGCTACAAGTACACTATTTGGATTTAATTTTTTAGTTTTTCTAAGCATTTGTCTGCATTTACGGTCACTTAAATGTGTAACTGTACATGTATTTACTACATAAACATCTGCCATTTCATCAAAGGTTACTTCTTCATAGCCTTCTTTTTTAAATAATTCTACAACTGCTTCTGTATCGTATTGGTTTACTTTACATCCTAATGTATAAGTAGCAATACGTTTTTGATTGTTATCCATTGTTATATTTTAGCTCCTTTGTTAAAACTTCTTAATCTATTAAGTCTTTATATATTGACACGTCAATTTATTCTATATATGATACAATTAATACTGTTAGGAGGAATAAGCATGACATCTGTAACCATTAGTTTAAATTCAATAGAAAAAGTAAAACAATTTGTTAATCTTATTAGTAAGTATGATGGTGACTTTGACCTGACCTCTGGAAGGTATGTCATTGATGCAAAGTCTATAATGGGTATTTTCAGTCTTGACTTAAGTAAACCTCTCAAGCTGGATATTTATAGTGACCAAACAGCTAGTATGATTATGATGCACCTTAAAGAATTCATTGTCTAATAAAAACATAACTATACATTAAAAGTCTACTTATACAAGTAGACTTTTAATTTTATCTTTTACCTAATAATTATACTGTAACAACCTGTGTTGTTGCAATGGCTTCTTCAATCATCTCTTCTATACAATCAGCAAGTTGTAACTCCGAATGTTTAATGAGTTCAAGTTTTGGTTTTGTTTCTGGATGTTTTGGCACAAAGATTGTACAACAATCTTCGTAAGGTAAAATAGAAGTTTCAAAAGTATCTATTTTCTTAGCAATTTGTACAATTTCTTCTTTATCAAATCCAATAAGTGGTCTAAATACAGGCATTTCGCTAGCTGCATCTGTTACAACTAAACTATGCATTGTTTGACTTGCAACTTGTCCAATACTTTCACCTGTAATAAGACCTTGGCTACCTTCACTACGTCCAATACGCTGTGCAATCTCCATCATAATACGGCGCATAATAATAGTTAATTGCTCATGTGGGCATTTCTCATAAATAGCCATTTGAATATCTGTAAATGGTACAATATGAACCTTCATTTGTCCTGTGTACATAGCTACTTTTCTAGCAAGGTCGATTACCTTTTGTGTAGCACGTTCACTTGTGTATGGAGGACTGTGGAAGTAAACTGCATCTATTTCAACCCCACGTTTAGCAATCATCCAACCTGCTACTGGACTATCAATACCTCCTGAAAGAAGTAATGTAGCACGTCCATTTGTACCATAAGGCATGCCACCAGCACCCTTAACTGTACCTGCATAAACATAAGTTTCATTTCTAAGCTCTACATTTAAAAGAACATCTGGGTTGTGTACATCTACTGTAAGTTGATCTTTAAATCTATCTAATAAATAAGCACCAAGTTCTACATTGACTTCCATAGATTTCATAGGAAATCTTTTATCTGCTCTTTTTGTATTTACTTTAAAAGTAAGGTGCTTTTTATTTTCAAGTTCTTTTTCCATATGAGCTACAGCTAAAGTCTTAATAGCTTCCATAGATAATTCTGGTAGTTTATTACCGTATGAAATACCAATAATACCAAAGATACGACTTAATCTTTCTAAAATAATTTCCGGATCAACAGAGTCATCTGCTGGCTCTACTGTAATACGCCCTTGTTCTTTTTTAACTTCAAATTTGCCAACTGGTTTAAGGTTTTTTCTAATGGTTGCTACTAATCTATTCTCAAAGATGAAGCGATTCTTACCTTTAATGGCAAGTTCTCCATATTTAACTAAGAAAACATGTTTCATTTTTTCTTTCCTCCTAGTGTAAACTTTCTAAGTAAAGCTACTTGTTTCTTTAGTACTTCTAAGCAATAATCTAAATCTTCTTTGGTAATGTCTGGACTAAATGAAAAACGAATAGCACTATCAAGTGCATGCCCACAAAGTCCTATGGCTGCAAGTGTTCCACTTTGTGCTACCTTATTTGAGGCACAAGCTGAACCTGATGATACATAAATATGATTTTGTTCAAGCGCATGTAAAAGTACTTCTGCTCTTACATCTGTAAAACCAATATTTAATATATGTGGTGCACTCTTTTCTACTACATCACCATTAATATAAGTGCCTTCAATTTCACTTAATATATGTTCTGCTAAATAAGCTTTAGCCATCTTATATTTTTGTGTAATGTCTTGTTGATGTTCAAATACATATTTGGCTGCAACATACATGCCATAAATACCTGGTACATTTTCTGTTCCTGAACGTATATTTTTTTGTTGTCCACCACCATGTACCTGATTTAATAGGCGAACTTTTTTATTTTTATATAAAAGCCCTACACCTTTTGGACCATAAAATTTATGGCCACTAATAGAAAGCAAATCAATTTGTGCTTTACGCACTGAGAGTGGGACTTTTGTAAAAGACTGTACTGCATCCACATGGAATAAAGTTTTAGGATTTTTTTGTTTAATTAGTTTACCTATAGATTCAATATCTTGAATTGTACCTATTTCATTATTCACATGCATAATACTTACTAATGTAGTTTTTTCATCTACATGTTCAGCTAAAAAGGATTCATTAATATAGCCCTTCTTATCAACTGGAATAATGACAACTTCAAAGCCTTGTATCTCTAAATGCTTATATACATCTCCTACTGATGGATGTTCAATCGCTGTTGTAAGAATTTTTTTCCCTACTTTGTGATAAGCACTTGCACTTCCAAGTATGGCTAAGTTATTACTTTCTGTACCTCCAGAAGTATAAAATATTTCATCTTGTGAACAACCAAGTACATTTGCAAAAAAAGTTGTACACTCTTTTATCTTATTTTCCGCTTCAATGCCTTTTTTATGCAAAGAAGATGGATTTCCATAATAATCTCTCATAACACTTGAAACAGCTTCAATTGTCAGATCTAGTGGCCTTGTTGTGGCTGCATTATCTAAGTACACTTCTTTCATAGTTTTCCCTCTCATCTTTAAAAATCAGTCTCTTCTATTTTAACCCATAAAAAATGGGGGAACAATCCCCCCATTTATAGATTTTTAACATTTTCAATGGCTTGAATGACACGTGCTTTTTCAAAAGGCTTTACGATAAAATCTTTTGCACCTTTTTTAATAGCTTCTACTACTCTTGATTGTTGGCCCATAGCTGAACACATAATAATTTTTGTATGTGGACTTGCTTCTAAAATACCATCAATAGCTTGTAAACCGTCCATTTCAGGCATTGTTATATCTAAAGTCATAATATCAGGTTGAAAGCGTTTAGCTACTTCAATGGCTTCAAGACCATTACCAGCTTCTCCAACAACACGGTAAGAGGCTTCTTCTAACATTTTTTTTAGTACTGTGCGCATAAATACAGCATCATCTACTACGACAAACGTGAGTTCACTCATTATCCCATCTCTCCCATTTCGTACATAATATTTGTAAGTGTAACTAAGCTTGCCGTTTCACTACGTAAAATACGGCTTCCTAAGCTTACTGAGTGAACATGAGACTCTATAGCCTTTTCTATTTCTTCTTCAGTAAAACCACCCTCAGGTCCAATGAATATCCCCACTTCTTGTGAAGTTGAACTTTGTAAAACCCCTCTTATACCTTGTTCATGTTCTTTTTCATAAGGAATAAGACTTAGTATATGATTTTCTTTTACATATTGGAGACCTTCATCAAAATACATAGGGCAGGCTACCTCTGGAACAATACCTCTACCACTTTGTTTTGCTGCTGCTTCAGCAATTTTATTCCATCTTTCGATTTTAGCGGTCATTTTTTTAGGACTATCTAGTTTTACTACACATCTACTCGTGCAAAGGGGTACAATCTTAGTTACTCCAATTTCCACAGCTTTTTGAATAACCCATTCCATTTTCTCTCCTTTAATTAAAGATTGAAAAAGGGTTACTTTTGTAGAAGGTTCACTAGAACATGCTGTAACGCTATCAATATGAGTTATGATTTGACTACCTTCTATTGCATTAATTATACACTTATAGTCATGACCTTGTCTATCATTTATTATAATTTCATCCCCGACCTGTAATCTAAGAACATTTTTCATATGGTTTACATTTTGGTCGTCAATGATAATTTTATCGTCTACGATATTAGAGGACTTAACAAAAAATTTTGGCATCTTTACTTGCTCCTTTTACTCACAATAGCAAGCCACTCACGTTGTTTTTGTATTTCAACAATTTCAAAATTATTTTTTTCTAAAGCATTAATTACATCATCTTTTCGCATTTCAATAATGCCTGAAGCAATCCAAAGACCGTCTTCTTCCATAACATGATTTACTTGTTCTGCTAACATAATGATTACATCTGCAATAATATTTGAAACAACAATATTTCCTTTTTGTTTCACTACATCGATTAAATTACCTGCAAATACATCCATTTTATCTTCAACATGATTGTAAGCTACATTTTCTTTTGCTACTTTTACAGCAACAGGATCAATATCTACACCAATAACATGTTCAGCACCCATTTTGGCTGCAATAATACCTAGTATGCCACTGCCTGTACCAATATCAATGATTGTTTGATTAGCTTCCATATATTTTTCAACAAGCTCTGCACACATGGCAGTTGTTTCATGGGTACCAGTTCCAAATGCCATACCAGGATCCATTTCAATAATTAAATCTTCTGGTGTGCCCGCGTAATCTTCCCATTTTGGTTTGATTACAATATGCTCACCTAGCTTTACAGGCTTATAGTATTTTTTCCATTCATTGGCCCACTTTTCCTCTGGTATATCTAATAATGTAATTTTTCCTGTTCCTACATTTAAAAATTCACTAATATGCTTTATATGACCTTTAATAGCTTCTACTTTTTCTTCTATATCTATTTCAGTTGAAAAATAGGCTTTCACTACCACAGTGTCCATATCTTCACTAAGCAGACTTTCATCTATTAAATCGAAAATAACCTGGCTACGGTCTTGAGTGATGACATCTTTTGGATCACATATTTCAACCCCGCCTGACATTTCCTCTACTAAAAAATAACTTATTGCTTCTACTGCTTCTGTTGTCGTCTCGATAGCTATTTGTATATAATCCACCGGGGTACTCCTCCTATAGGTTCTTCCTTAGTTTTTTCCGAAGAACTTTTCTAGTTTCTTTTTAAAATTCATTTGTTCAGGCTCATGGTCTACTGTACCATCTGCAAATTCTTTTAGAAGTTCTTTTTGCTTAGCTGTTAAATTCTTTGGTACTTCTACATATACTTCTACGTATTGGTCACCACGTTGCTTTTTATTACGTAAGCTTGGTATACCTTTACCTTGTAATCTGAAAGTTGTACCTGTTTGTGTACCTTCATGGATATTAAACTTTACATTGCCATCTAAAGTTGGAATAGAAAGTTCTGCCCCAAGAGCTGCTTGTGCAAAGCCTATTGGCATACGCATATAAACATCCATACCACGGCGTTCAAAGATTTCATGTGGTTTAATATAAATAGTTAAAAGTAAATCACCATTTGGTGCACCTACATCACCTGCTTCACCTTTACCTTGAATACGTAAAGTTTGACCATGGTCAATACCTGCCGGAATGCTTACAGTAATGTTTTTACTTACTCTTACTTTACCTTGTCCATGACATGCTGTACAAGGGTCACTTACAACTTTACCTTCGCCATGGCACGCATCACAAGTTTGTACTGTTTGCATTGCACCGAGTATTGTACGCTGGGTTACTCTTACTTGACCTGTTCCATTACATTTTGTACAAGTTGTTGCATTTGTACCTGGTTTTGCCTTTGTACCATTACATGTCTTACATGTTTCTGATGTATGAATTTTAATTTCTTTTTCTACACCAAAAGCTGCTTCTGCAAATTCAACTTGAATAGTTTGCTTAATATCATTACCTGGTCTTGGACCACGTGGACGACGTCTACCGCCTCCACCAAACATATCACCAAAGACACCACCAAAGAGATCTTCCATATCAAAGTCGAATCCGCCACCGAATCCACCTGCACCTGGTCCACCACCTTGTTCAAAGGCACTATGTCCATATCTATCATATGCAGCTCTTTTATCTTGATCACTTAATACTTCATAAGCTTCACTGGCTTCTTTAAATTTAGCCTCAGCTTCCTCATCACCTTGATTTGTATCTGGGTGATATTGTTTTGCGAGTTTTCTATAAGCTTTTTTAATTTCAGCGTCCGTTGCACCTTTTTGTACTCCGAGCACTTCATAATAATCACGTTTTGCCACTGTTATCACCATCCTATCCATTAACATATTCCATTATACTGACTGTTGTTACGATATACAAGCATAACGTAGAAACAGTCAAAGAGCATCCTCTTTGACCGTTCTACTTATTTCTTCATTTATTTTTATTCTTCTTTAAAGTCTGCATCGATTACATCATCGTTTGCATTGTTTGATGCGCCACCCATATCAGCACCTGGTTCGCCTTGTGGTGCAGCTTGTGCATACATTTTTTCAGAAATAGCGTAGAAAGCTTGTGTTAATGCTTCTTTAGCGTCTTTAAGTTCTTTAACTTCTGCATCTGTAATTGTTTCAATATTTACACGGTTGTTAATTTCTTTTAATGCGTTAAGCTTAGCTTCAACATCTGCTTTATCAGCTGCTTCTAACTTATCTTCCATGTCTTTCATCATTTTTTCTGTTTGGAAGACCATGCTATCTGCTTCGTTTTTCACATCGATTGCTTCTTTACGTTTTTTATCTTCTGCTGCATATTTTTCAGCTTCTTGAACCGCTTTGTTAATTTCATCTTCACTTAAGTTTGTACTTGCTGTAATTGTAATTTGTTGCTCTTTACCTGTTCCTAAGTCTTTAGCAGATACTTTAACGATACCATTTGCATCGATATCGAAAGTAACTTCGATTTGAGGAATACCACGTGGTGCTGGCATAATACCATCTAACTTAAAGTTACCAAGTGTTTTGTTTTGGTTAGCCATTGGTCTTTCACCTTGAACAACATGGATATCAACTGCTGGTTGGTTATCTGCTGCTGTTGAGAATACTTGGCTTTTCTTTGTAGGAATTGTAGTATTTCTTGGAATAAGAACAGTAGCAACTCCACCTAATGTTTCAATACCTAATGAAAGTGGTGTTACGTCAAGAAGAAGGATATCGCCTACTCCAGCTTCACCTGAAAGTTTACCACCTTGGAT
This sequence comes from uncultured Eubacteriales bacterium, assembly GCA_900551325.1. GTDB lineage: Bacteria > Bacillota > Clostridia > Lachnospirales > Cellulosilyticaceae > Holtiella. The sequence continues at coordinate 187,529 of URVM01000003.1, forward strand.
TGCTGCACCAACAGCAACACATTCATCTGGGTTAATACCTTTGAATGGCTCTTTACCTGTAATACGTTTAACAGCTTCTTGAACAGCTGGAATACGTGTTGAACCACCTACTAATAATACTTTATCAAGTTCTGTAGCTGTAAGACCTGCATCGTTAAGTGCTGTTCTTACTGGTCCCATTGTACGTTCTACAAGATCATTTGTAAGTTCATCAAATTTAGCACGTGTAAGAGTTACATCTAAGTTTTTACCTGATGCACAGATAAATGGAATTAAGATATTAGCAGTTGATTTTGAAGAAAGTTCTTTTTTAGCTGTTTCAGCTGCTTCTTTAAGACGTTGCATAGCCATTTTATCAGCTGATAAATCTTCGCCTTCTTGTTTTTTGAACTCTTCTACTAAGAAGTTAATAATACGTTGGTCAAAGTCATCTCCACCAAGGTTGTTATCTCCACTTGTAGCTAATACTTCGATTACACCATCACCAATTTCAATGATAGATACGTCGAATGTACCACCACCAAGGTCATATACCATGATTTTTTGTTCTTGTTCATTTTCAAGACCATAAGCAAGAGCTGCTGCTGTTGGTTCGTTAATAATACGTTTTACATCAAGACCAGCAATACGACCAGCATCTTTTGTTGCTTGTCTTTGGCTATCTGAGAAGTAAGCAGGAACTGTGATTACAGCTTCTGTTACTGCTTCACCTAAGTAGCTTTCTGCATCTGCTTTAAGTTTTTGAAGTGTAATAGCTGAAATTTCTTGTGGTGTATAGTCTTTACCATCAATGTTTACTTTGTGGTTTGTACCCATATGACGTTTAATAGAAGCGATTGTACGCTCATGGTTTGTAATAGCTTGACGTTTTGCTACGTCACCTACAAGTCTTTCTCCTGTTTTTGTAAAACCAACAACTGAAGGAGTTGTTCTATTTCCATCTGCGTTTACAATAACAACTGGTTTTCCACCTTCCATTACTGCCACGCAAGAGTTTGTTGTTCCTAAGTCAATACCAATAATTTTTCCCATGATTAATTCCTCCTAATCTATATTCTTACATTGCTTATTTATTAGTTTGCTACTTTTACCATACTGTAGCGGATTACTTTTTCTTTATATAAATAACCCTTTTGAAGTTCTTCTACAACTATATTTTCTTCTAAAGAGTCATCGTTTATGTGTAAAACAGCATTGTGATAATCTGGATTAAATACTTCTCCAACAGCTGTAATTGGTGTTACATTAAGTTTTTCAAGTGTAGACATAAGTTGTTTGTAAATCATAGATACGCCTTCATAAAAGCTCTTATCTGCACTTTCTTGCTTTAATGCACGCTCTAGATTATCTACTGTACCTAAAAGTTCTGTAAGTGTAGAGCTTACTGCTAAGTCATAAATATTTTGTTTTTCTCTTTCAGTACGCTTACGGTAGTTATCAAACTCTGCCATAAGTCTTTGAAGTCTTTCAAAGTTTTCATCAGCTGCCTTCTTTTCAGGCTCTGCCTCTTCTATAACTTCTGTTTCACAAGACTCCTTAGTTTCTTCTGTCACAGTTTCTTCTTGTACTGTTTCTTCTACTTTTTCATTTTCCATCTCTGGTGTTAGTATTTCTTTTTCTTCCATGAATCAGCATCCTTTCTCTCTACTACTCTTTTCCTTCGATTAGCATATTTTTAATATGGTAAGAAATATGTTCAAGAAGAGAAACCACTTGACCATAATTCATACGAGTCGGTCCAATAATGCCAATAGTACCTAGGCTATATTCCCCTATGTCATAACTTGCTGTAATAATACTACATTCCTTCATAGGTTCTAATCCATTTTCTTCGCCAATACTAATGGTAACTTCTTTATTGGGCTTATGCTTAAGCATTTTTACCAAATAAGGTTTTTGTTCAAGAACCTCAAGAAGTTTCTTGGCTTTTTCAATGTCATTGAACTCTTGGAAGTTAAGAATATTAGTCATACCTCTTGTAAAGATATTTGGAACATCTTCTGCTTCTAGTGTATCAATAATCGCATTCATTAAATCTACAGTAATGTCATTATAATCTAACATACGTGCTTGTAAGAGATGCAATTTATCAACACTTAGTTCATCTAAAGATGTGCCACTAAGACTTTCATTAATAATGCTTGTAAGTATGCCACAAAGTGGATAATCAATACGTTTATTCGTTCGAAGAATATAATGTCTAACAATATTTGTATCTGTTACAATGACTAGAGCAACACTTCTTTCATCTACTGGCACCAATTGAAGGTGTTTAATCTTTGTTTGACTAATGGTAGGCGGCGACGCAATAGTTGCATAATGAGTCACTGCTGAAATAAGTTTTGCCGTTTCTTCTAAAAGTATATCTATTTTGTCAAATTTATTGCTAATAACATCTGCAATCACTTTTTGCACATCTGGTGCAATATCAGTTGGTTGCATTAAGTTATCCACATATAATCTGTAGCCTTTATCAGAAGGTATACGTCCAGCAGAAGTATGAGGTTGCATAATAAGTCCTAAATCTTCTAAGTCTGCCATTTCATTTCGTATAGTAGCAGAACTTACACCTAAGTCATACCTCTTTGAAATCGTTCTTGAGCCTACTGGATCTCCTGTTTGTATATAATCATGAATAATGGCTTCGAGAATTTTTCTTTTTCTTTCATTTATATCCATGATATCACTTCCTTTTGTATTGTTAGCACTCACCATGTTTGAGTGCTAACTGTATTTTTAAGATATCATTCTTTTAAAAATATGTCAATACGATTGGTGCAATTATTTTAAAATAAATTGTAAATTCCTTTTGAATAAGATTTATAGTAAAAAGGATGCAAAAATTTGATTTGAGACATCTTTACCTTGTTCAGTTAAATACAGTCTTTCATTATTATGAACCATCATTTCTTTGTTTATCCACTCCTCTATTTGTTTACCGTAAATCTCATAAATAGAAGTGTTAAACCTTTTTTCAAATTCATTAATACTTATACCTATACACATTCTTAAGCCTAGGAACATAAATTCTTCCATAGCCATTTTTGTTGTAATCTCTTCTTTTTCAACTACTAACTTATCTATTTCACCTTTTGCTTCTAAGTAAGTATTAAAATCTGTTGTATTATGAAATCTTATATCATTCATATAACTATGTGAGCCCAGTCCAATACCTAAATAAGGTTCACAGTTCCAATACACTTTATTATGCTCACATTCATAACCTTCCTTAGACCAATTTGAAAGTTCATATTGATGATAACCTGCTTCTTTTAAATAAGTTTTTACATATTCATAAAAGTCTCTATCTAACTCTTCTTCTGTTTCTTTCATTAGACCTTCCTTATAGCGATCTCCAAATACAGTGCCTTCTTCTATAATAAGCGAATAGGCAGATAAATGTGGTAGGTCTAGCTTTTTCATTCGTGCTAGTGTATCTTTCCAATCTTCTAAGGTTTGTCCTGGAAGGCTAAACATAATGTCTGTATTTAGATTTGTAATACCTACTTTTCTAAGTACCCTAATGCTTTCTTCCCATTCTTCATAAGTATGAATACGTCCTATACTTTTAAGTAACCCATTTTGTGCTGCTTGTAAACCAAGACTTACTCGGTTTACACCATGCTTTTTAAAAACAAGGGCATGTTCTTCTTGTATTGTTCCTGGGTTTGCTTCTATCGTCCATTCCACATCTTCTTCAAGTTGAAAATGTGTTCTAAGTGCTTCACACAATTGGTCTAATAAAAAAGGTGAAAGTACCGTTGGGGTACCTCCACCTATAAATAGACTTTTCACTGTGTGTACACCTTTTAGTGCTTTTCCATAGCTTTTAATTTCATCAATTAACGCTTCTACATATTCTTCTTCTTTACCTTTGTTAGGAAAAGATAAGAAATCACAGTAATAGCATTTAGAATGACAAAATGGTATGTGTACATACAATCCTATTTTCATAGTATTCCTCTATTCATCAAGTTTTAAAACGCTCATAAACGCTGCTTGTGGTACTTCTACGTTACCTACTTGGCGCATACGTTTCTTACCTTCTTTTTGTTTTTCTAACAGTTTACGTTTACGTGAAATATCTCCACCATAACATTTTGCAAGTACGTCTTTACGCATAGCGCTAATGGTCTCTCTTGCAATAACTTTGTTACCAATAGCTGCTTGGATTGGAATTTCAAATAAATGTTTTGGAATTTCTTTTTTAAGTTTTTCTACAATCTTTCTACCCTTTTCTACCGCATTAGATTCATGAACAATAAGTGAAAGGGCATCTACCATTTCTTTGTTTACAAGAATATCTAATTTAACAAGTTTAGATTCTGCATAACCACAAAGTTCATAGTCAAAGGATGCATAACCACGTGTTCTTGATTTAAGTGCATCAAAGAAGTCATAAATAATTTCGTTAAGTGGTAACTCGTAAGTGAGTACTGCACGTGTAGCCTCTAAATATTCCATCCCTTGATAAATACCACGTTTTTCTTGGCAAAGTTCCATAACAGCACCAACATAATCAGATGGTACAATAATTTGAGCTTTTACCATAGGTTCTTCCATATATTTAATATTAGATGGATCTGGTAAGTTTGATGGGTTAGAAAGCTCTAGTTTTTCACCATTTGTCTTATATACATGATAAATAACGTTAGGCGCTGTTGTTACAAGGTCTAAGTTATATTCACGCTCAAGACGTTCTTGAATAATCTCCATATGAAGAAGACCTAAGAAACCACATCTAAATCCAAAGCCTAGGGCAACGGAAGTTTCTGGTTCAAATATAAGAGCTGCATCATTTAATTGGAGTTTTTCTAAACTATCACGAAGATCTCCATATTTTGCACCATCTGCTGGATAAAGACCACAGTATACCATTGGATTAACTTTCTTATAACCTGGAAGCTGCTGGCTTGCTGGGTTATTTGCATCAGTTACTGTATCCCCTACACTTGTATCTCTTACATTTTTAATACTTGCAGTAATGTAACCTACATCACCTGCTTTTAAATCATCTGTTGGTCTAAAGATACCTGCTCCAAAAACCCCTACTTCAACTACATCAAATTCTTTCTTTGTAGCCATCATACGGATTTTCATACCTTTTTTAACTGTACCTTCTTTAATTCTACAGAAGATAATAACCCCTTTATATGGGTCATAAAGAGAGTCAAAAATAAGTGCTTGAAGTGGTGCATTCTCATCACCTGATGGTTGTGGCACTGCTTTTACTACTTGCTCAAGTACATCTTTAATATTAATACCATTTTTAGCAGAAATTAAAGGTGCATCCTGGGCATCTAAACCAATTACATCTTCTATTTGATGCTTAACAGCTTCTGGATCAGCACTTGGTAAATCAATTTTATTAATAACTGGCATAATCTCAAGATTATGGTCAAGAGCTAAATAAACGTTTGCAAGTGTTTGTGCTTCTATACCTTGGGCAGCATCTACAATTAAGATAGCCCCTTCACAAGCAGCTAAACTTCTAGATACTTCATAGTTAAAGTCTACATGCCCTGGCGTATCAATAAGATTAAAAATGTACTCCTGGCCGTCATCGGCATTATACACAAGTCTTACAGCTTGAGATTTAATGGTAATTCCACGCTCACGCTCAAGATCCATGTTATCTAAAACTTGTGCTTGCATTTCCCTTTCTGTAAGTGTACCTGTCATTTGAATAATTCTGTCAGCTAGTGTACTCTTACCATGGTCAATGTGCGCTATAATACAAAAATTCCTAATTTTTTCTTGTCTTGAAAGAGACATATTGCTCCTCCTTAATATTTTCTCTAGTATGATTCGTTTTATTATAGCATACCCTGTTTAGATGTATCAATCCTTTTCAAGTACCTTTGCTAATATGGTAGCAATCGGTTCAGCTGCTCTTAGGCCTTCTTCACTGGTATCATTTTGTCCACCTATCTCTACAAGAAGTGACATAGGCTTCATATGTAAGCTATATCGATAAGCTTTAAGATACACTTTACGTGTAATTTCTGGGTAGTATTTCATAGCTACAATTTGAGCTTGTAAAGAAAAAGCTAAGTTATCTTCTAAATAAGGATTGGTTAAAGTACGCATAGGAATATTTTCGCCATCTTGGTTTTTAAGACGTGTTAACCCATTTACAAACATAATTTTAGATGTACTTTCTCCATTTAAATTACCTACTACCTTACCACTTCCACTAATACCGTCTCGGTGTAAATCTATACATACTTGAATAGAAGGATTTTCTTCTAAAATATTTCTTATGACTGGTTCTAGACGTTCATAACACCCATCTGTATTTTCACTTACATCATCTTGGTAAAAGTGATCTGTCACATGTAGCGTTTCTATACCATATTTATCTTCTAGTATTCTTTCTACTTCTGCTCCCATTGCTAAAATACCTGGATCTCCTTTTGTCTCATCTGCAAATCTTTCCTTTGCATGAGTATGAAAAATAAGTACTTTAGGTCCTTCTATGGTTTCATCTAATTTAAATTCTTTTTTAGCAAGGGCTTCAAAGTCCCATTCTGACATAAGCTTTTCATCAATAGTTAAATCATCATGATCCCCGGCATAAATTTTACTTAATAAATAAGCAGGGTCTTTAAGTTTACTTAAGTCTACATCCTGTTTAATAGGTGTTGGTAAATCTGGTTCATAAGTATTATCCTTTTCTAGAGTAATGAGCTCCTCTTCTTCAGGTATAGCAAAGTAGCCTGGTATCTCTGATACCCCGCTTGTATTTTGTATAAACTGAGCGTAAGGCAAAGTTTGTTTTAAAAGCGCTAAAGGCCCTATATAATTTTCTATCTGAGGTAGTGAGAAGGTAAATTTTTCTTTATTAGTGTTCCAAGTGTGTGGCATCGTTAAATAAGTTATAATAAAAGGCCCCTGAAGTCCTGGTATATTGACGAAGTATTGATAAATTCCACTGCTTACTAAAATTGTTAAGCCTATCATTCCTAGTCTTAATTTCATTTGTCTCGTAAATGGCTTTACCTTTGGTATATACTTTTGCATAGTTTTCCCCCCTATATAGCCTGTCTTTTACTATTGTATTATTCAAATACTCCTCTTTATACCTAATTTGAGTATTTATTAATATCTTCTAGACCAATACCTGGGTGTACTGCAATGTTAATACTGTTATAAATAATTTGGCTAAGATAAACCATAATTTCATCAATATCTTTTGCTGTTACAAAAAGATTTCCCAGCTTAGGCTGTAAAATATCTTTTATTAGGTGATATTTTTCTTCTGCACTTACTGCCTTTAACATATTATAAAAGGTGTCATCAGGTGCATTTTGTAACATAGACTCTATAAGATTATTAAAGGTATCATTTACAAGTGTAGCTGTATCAATAACTGTTGGCACACCAATGGCAATAACAGGGCATCCCATAGAGGCTTCATCAAGTTCCTTACGCTTGTTGCCAATACCTGCTCCTGGTGAAATACCTGTATCACTAATTTGAATAGTAGAGTTAATACGTTCAGGGCTTCTTGCTGCTAGAGCGTCAATAGCAATAATACAGTCAGGCTTAATATTTTTAACAACACCTTCTATAATTTCACTTGTTTCAATTCCTGTTAGACCCATTACCCCTGGTGTTAAACTACTTAGTTCATTAATAGATTCATCTATTGCTTCTGGGGCATGCTGTTTTAAATGTCTTGTTACAAAAACTTTTCCTGACACATCTGGACCTAAACGATCAGGTGTTGCGTAGCGGTTACCAAGTCCAACTACAAGTACATTTAAATCTTCTTTTTCTGGTAATAATTCTTTAAGTTTTGTAGATACTATATGAATAATTGCTTTATGTGCTTCTGGATCATTATCTTTCATCATTTGTGATTCAATAGTAATATAATGTCCAATAGGCTTGCCCATAGCTTTTTCGCCTATTTCATTTATGATTTCAATTGAAGTAGTTGTAATTGGATACTCCTTATGATTTTCTGTTTGGATTTCTACTCCTTCAATTTCCTGTTTAGGATTTTGTTCTTGTAAATTGGCACCTATTTCTAAAGCTAAGTCTGTACGTGGGCTCCAAGTCATTTCTGTTTGTAGCATAAGCTCACCTTCCTTCTATAGTTACTCGAAAACTATTTTTACCATAATTTTAAAGACTATACATTGACTTGTCCGTGGGTATAATATATAATGTACTTGATTAACCGTTCATTATTCCCCAAACCGTGTCCATAGAATATGAATGGAGGTGCCTATCATGGCAAACATTAAATCAGCAAAAAAACGTATCAAAGTAATCGCAACTAAAACAGCACGTAACCGTGCTCTTAACTCAGCAGTTAAAACTTATATGAAAAAAGTTGTTGTTGCAGCAAACAACAATGACAAAGCTTTAGCTGAAGCTCAATTAAAAGTAGCTGTTAAAGCTATCGACAAAGCAACTGCAAAAGGTTTATTCCATGCAAATGCTGCTGCTCGTAAAAAATCATCTTTAGCTCGCTTAGTTAACAAAATTGCGTAATTGAGATACAAAAAGACTACTGACTTCGGTCAGTAGTCTTTTTTCATATTTCTTAAATTTACTTCTCTTTAAAATAAAATCCAGATAGTATACTTCACCCCGAAGTCTACTATCTGGATTTTATTGATTATTTAAAGTGATACAGCGAATAATAAGAAGCTCAATACACTTTATAGGGTCCATCTTCCCAGTTTTAATAGCTTCATCACTTTCTAAACATAGAGCTAGTATTTCTTGAAGTGTCTTAAAACTAAAGCGCTGAGCCTGTATAGCTAAGTCCTGTGCTACATAATAAGGTACACCTATTGTTTGGCCAATAGTTTTAGCATTTCCATTATTTCTTTGAAGGTATTTAACTTGTAAAAGCTGGCGATATTGTCTTCCTATAAGAACAAGCACACCTATTGGCGATTCCTTGCTTTCAATCAGTTTATTATAAATATTAAGAGCCAGTTTTGTTTGATTTTGACTAACAGCCTTTAAAAGCTCAAATACTCTTTGTTCAAGGGAAAAGATACATACAGCATCGATAGCTTCTCTTGTCACCTTATCTTCACCTACAAAGCTTGCTAACTTGTCTAACTCTACTAACATATGACTTACTTGTTTAGGTAAGTTAAAGGCTAAATATTTAATAAGTTCGCTGTCAATACGTAAATTCCTTTGGCTACAAGCAGTTGAAATAATTCTTAAAAGGGCATCTTCAGTTGGGGTATTCCCTTCTATAACTTTCCACTCTTTTTGTATATATTTATACAGGGTATTACGTTTATCAATTTCTTGTTCTATAAATACTATTAAGGAATATTCAGGTTTTTCTTTTAACCAATCTAATAATTTTCCTGTATCGTCCTTTTTACCTACTTTAAAGTACCCACTATTTTTAATAACTATTAATTTCTCATTAGCAAAAAAGGGCATGGTTTCACCCTGATCAATAATCTGATTTACATCTATATCTTTACCCTCAAAATGGCTATAGTTCATTAAATCAGTTTCATCTACAGTTTGGGCCTTGATCTTCTTTAAGGCTTCATTTTTAACCCATTCATCTTCGCCATAAATAAGTGTAATCCCCTGTTTCTCCACGTCATTCTTCCTCCTGTAACTGCGTTTCTACTGTATAAGTTCGTCCATCTGTTCGAATACATATGGCCCCATCCTTACTTGTTTCATACATTTGTACATTCTGTTTTTCTAATCTTTCTAAAGTAAGCTCATGAGGATGTCCATATCTATTTGAAACACCTGAACTAATCATACCATATTCTGGCCTTACTTTCTCTATAAATTTTGAGGAAGTACTGTTTTTTGAACCATGATGAGCAACTTTTAATAAATCAATATCTGTTATTTGATCTACAAGTCTTGCTTCTGTTTTAAAGCCTATATCACCAGTAAAAAGCTGAGTGATATCTTTATAAGTTAATAGACAGACTAAAGAGCTTTCATTTATATCTAATGCCCGAGTCCCTTCTTCTGGCCATAAAACATCCACTTTTAAATCTCCTATTTCAATCCCATCTCCTTTATAAAGGTTATATATAGGAATGTCTTTCTCATTACATAACTTAAGGATTTTACTTCGGTAAGCATCTTCCTTAAAACTATCTGCCCATAAAACCCTTTCCACCTTAAACCCTTCTTCTATTAATCCTATAAGTCCACCACTATGATCTTCATGAGGATGAGATATAATGGCTAAGTCCACTTTATTTATGCCCTTGTATTTTAAATACCTTAAAAGAGTTTTAGTACCTGATTCAGGCCCTGAATCAATTAAAATAGTCCCCTTATTTGGTGTCATAATAACACTACAGTCCCCTTGTCCTATATAAAGATGCATAATCTCTAAATGTCCCTCACTATATAGGAGACTACAGAGTAAGAACATAAAACTTAGGCTCATTACTATAGGTCCTAGTGGTTTAATTTCTTTTAATAGCATATGGATTCGAGTGCTATAAGGTAGGAGTTCTTCTTTCATATTTCTTATCTTTCCTTTGCTCATTAACTCCTTCATAATCCATAACACACTTAATATAACCATGTAATATAAAATCAGTTGTATACTACTTGGACGTCCTGTTATAAGAGTCATAAAAGGAAGTTTTCCTAATTTCTCTCCTACTTCTTCTATTCCATTTAGTATACCAGTTAGGCCATACGCGAAAAATATACTTACTTTAGGTAAGATAAAGCTAAGACCAAGAAGTAAGAAAATAATTGGGATAAATATTGAGAATACAGGAATAAGCACTATGTTAAAAACAACACCCAAAACGGGTATTTCATAGAAGTGGTAAGCTATAATTGGACTTAAAAGTAGGGTAAGGACTATTGATGGAAGTATAAGTCTCACTATTTTAAGTCTTCTTTTATTAAGTCTTAAAATATATTTCATAAATCTATCCATTTCTTTTATTATGCCTATCCCTATAATAGATACAAAAGAAAGTTGAAAACCTACTTGGTAGAGACAATAAGGATTTATACCTAAAATAATAAAAGCTGCTATAGCACAGGTTGTAAAAAAGTCTTCTTCCTCCCATAAAGTTCTCACACCTAGTGTGACACTTAGCATAATACATGCTCTAAGAATACTTACACTGGTGCTTGCTATACATGCATAGAACCATATACCCATAAGACTTAAACTATTCCGTAGTCTATAACCTAGGCCTAAACGTCCAAGTAGATACCACAATATACCGCTTACTAAGCTAAGATGTAAACCAGACAAGGCAAGTATATGGCTAATGCCTAAAGTACGGTAAACGTTTTTCGTATCTTCCTGAATAGTCTTCGCATCACCTAAAACAAAGGCTCTAACAAGTCCTTTATCTCGCTTTAAAAAGACCTTGTCTATTTGCTCTTTTAATACCCTTCTTATATGACCTATCCAGTTGCTCGTATATAAAGTCTCTTCGATGGCCTTTAACTCTACTTCACATACAATCCCCTGACTCTGTAGATAGGCCTTATAGTCCATATCTGATGGATTATAAGCTTTAGCTGATGGCTTGACCTTTCCTTTTAAGGTTACCTTATTTCCTTCCATAAAATCTGTAGGTTTATGTGATAATACTTTCACTTTACTTTTTAAAGGTCTAGAGCCATCTTCTTTATAAAGTTTTACATTATTTAAGATAAAAGACTCATTAAATGTTCCTATCTCCTTTGAGACTACTATTCCACTTAAAGTCACATAGCCCTCTAATCTTGACTCTTCTGTTAGTACAGGATGATTTATATATCTAAACAAACCTAATAAAATAAAAATACTTAAATAAACAATGTAATTACTTTTCTTCCTATAATACATTCCTCCTATAAAACCTATAACCAACAATATAAATGCAAAAAAGGAACTATATAGACACTTCGTCCATATAGTTCCCCCTATAATACCTATTATATAATACACTGTAGCCCATATAAATGGTCTATGGATTTTGTATGATAAACTCTTCATTTCTTTCAAATACACCACCTGATTGAGTAGCTATATTAAACTCCGTTTGCTTCTTACCTTCTTTTAAGAACAATACTTTCTTAATTCTAGAAATGTCTGTTAAAGAATTTACGATGGAGTAAATAATCAAGTTTTTATCTATAAGATTTTCTGTATGTGTGATCTGTAAATCATAGGATAAATCAATTTGACATACACTATCTTGTGTTTTAATATCCGTTACTTTTGTATCAGCTGGTAGAATACGCACTAGTCCTTCTGTAGTAGGCCCTTTAATCAATTCAGCCATCACATATTCTTCAATCGGTGTATTATTATTCACACGGATTTCTCTTAGTTCTTTATGAAGTTTTTGATCTGCTAAACTTGGGAAATAAAGTGTGATTGTTTGAGTACTTGTAGGTGGCTTAGGATTAAGTGCATTAATTAAAATATCCTTTCGCTCTACAGCATCTATTTTATCTCCCTTACTATTTACAAGTGGCAAATCTGCTATAAAGAATTCTACTTTGTCTATAAAGTCTAGTTCTGTAAGTGTGTAGACTAACATAGCCCTTTGAATAATTTGAGTTGGTACATCTAAAGTATTATAGCTTTTATCAAAATTAATAAAGGCTATATTTTCCTTTAAAATAGCTTGTTCAATCTTAAAGGAAATAGGTTTAATCCCTTGGTTATTTGCCTCAGGTCCTTTTGAAAGTGCATCAAGTACTGCTAGCATCATCTTTTCTTTAGAAATATCTTTTGCTACAGCTATACTTCTCTCTTCCATAACTAAAGTACCTTTATGTTCATCATAAAAATATAATTTAACTTTTTCGGAAGAAGCACTCTGACTGCCTTTTTTAAAGCATCCACCTAAAAGTAATACACATAGAATTAAGAAGCCTAAGCCTCCTATACGTATACATTTTTTCATTTTTTCTTCCTCCTACCTATAGATGTCTAATTGGAATTTGAACAGTAAAGATAGAGCCTTTGCCTTCTTCACTTTCTACCTGAATAGAACCATTATGCATAATAACTGTACGGTATGTAATAGATAAACCAAGACCTGTTCCACCTGTTTCTCTATTACGTGTCTTATCTGTTCGGTAAAAACGTTCAAAAATCTTAGATTGTTCATCTTTTGCAATACCCATTCCTGTATCTTCAACAGAAATTTGAGCATCTTGAAGGTCACTTTGTAAAACGACACGTACTTCTCCACCCTCTGGTGTATACTTAATAGCATTTTCAATTAAGTTTGAAATAGCAAGGGTTAACTTTACCTCGTCTATATCTACAAATATTTCTTTATGACTTTGGTAAATTAGCTTAATATCCTTTTTCTTAGCAAGTGGTATAAGACGTTTTAAAATAGCTTGAGTCATATCATTTAGATTAGTGGTTTGAATATTCATAGGAACTTCTGTTTGATCAAGTCTTACCAGTGTAAGTAAGTCGCTAATAATATTATTTAATCTATCTACTTCTGAGTTAATGTCCATAAAAAACTCTTTATACATTTCTACAGGTACATTTTCTTGAAATAAAAGAGACTCCGTTAAAACTTTTATAGAAGATAAAGGTGTCTTTAACTCATGGGATACATTTGAAACAAATTCTTGTCTTGAATGTTCCACACGTTGAAGTTGCTCCGCCATATGGTTAAAAGCACTTCCAAGCTCTGCTAGTTCATCTTTTCCCTTTATATCTACTTTTTGATCTAATTGACCATTTGTAATTTTTTGCACAAACTTCATTAAAATCTTAAGTGGTCTAGAAATAACTGAAGAAGTGAAAAAGCTTAATAATCCCATTAGTAAACTTGTAAATAAGGATAATAAGTAAATTTGACTTTGTATTTCATCTAATGATGTATAAATACTTGTAATATCAGCTGTAACAACAACTGCACCTAATACTTCATCTTTATTTTCTTTATCTATAATAGGCACAACTGCACTCATTATTTTTTGTTCCTTGCCTTCAAATACTTGTGAACTTTCTTCTTTAGCAAGCGCTTTAAAAACTTGCTCACTCATAATGGCATGTCCCTTATCAGCTGCTGCTGAATCTGCAATAATATAACCTAGCTTGTCAACAACAACAATACGCCAGCCAGACCCTTGTTGCTTAGCTAATCCTTTAATGTAGGTCTCAAAATAAGTATAGCTTGTATAGTCCTTTAAGTAGTTTCCTTCGGTTATTTGTACAGAAACACTATTCGCCTGTCCTTGCCAATTAGTGGCACTTTGTTTAATGTAGTGGGTTTCTATTCTTTCTATTAAAATAGGGGCAAAAATCATAAGTGGTATAAAACTTACTAGAAAGAATAAAATAAATAACCGCCATCTTAAGCTATGAAACCACTTCATCTTAATCTTTAAAATAATAACCTACCCCCCATTTTGTATGAATGTACTCTGGTTGTCCTGGATTAGGTTCAATCTTCTCACGTAAACGTCTTACGTGGACATCTACTGTTCTTACATCACCTGGGTAATCTCTTCCCCAAATAGTGTCTAAAAGCTGATCACGACTATAAACTTTGCCTGGATGTGTAGCAAAAAGTTCTAGCATATCAAACTCTTTAGCTGTTAAATTCACTTCTTGATTATTAAGGAATACACGTTTGCTGCTTAACTCTAATCTTAAACTTCCAACTTCTAATAATTTTTTGTTTTGTTCACGTTCTCCATGCACTGCACGTCTTAAAATAGCTTTTATACGGGCTTTTAATTCTAATATATTAAAAGGTTTAGTCACATAGTCATCTGCACCGTATTCAAGGCCCATAATTTTGTCCATGTCTTCCCCTTTAGCAGTAAGCATAATAATTGGGATATTAGAAAATTCACGTACAATTTGACACACTTGTAAACCATCATATTTAGGAAGCATCACATCTAAGATCATTACATCATACGTACTACTTCTAACAAGGTTAAGTGCTTCTTCTCCATCATAAGCAACATCTACCTCCCATCCCTCTTGCTCGAGACTAAACTTTATCCCTTTAACAATGAGTTTTTCGTCATCTACTACTAATACTCTACTATTCATCTCGTATCCTCCTATTCTATTGTAATGAAGCCTTGTAGCCCCTCATAAATTTTATTCCCTACTCCTGACACATTCATAATATCTTCTATAGCTAAGAATGGACCATGCTGCTCTCTATATTGAACAATCTGCTCGGCTCTTACCTCACCTATACCTGGTAATGTCATAAGCTCTAATCGATCTGCTTTATTTACATTAATAAGTGTGGAGGCTTTAGCCCTTTCTTCATTTTCATATGAATTAGGCATTTTGTCAATTTCTTCTCCTATTTTTGGTATATATATTTTTTCATTACTTCTAATAGCTTGTGCTAGATTAATTTGATTAAGATCTGCTTCTTTTGTCAAACCTCCCGATAAAAGAAGTATGTCATTTAAAATAGCTGTCTCTTCTACTTCATATACACCTGGTTTATATACAGCACCACATATATAAACTGGAACTAAGAGAGCCTTTTGTGTTACATTTAAATGCTCCTCTTTGTTCTCGTCTTCAAGTACATCCATCTTACTTAAAGAATCAGTGGAACTTTGCTTTATAATTTGAAGTGACTCCTTAGGAGACCTTTGTTTTATAAGGAGTAAGCTTGTTATACTTAATAGTATAAGAATAACTATAAGTTTATACTTATTTAATAATTTTACCACACAATCACCTCTAGTACAAAGTTTTAACAAATTTTGCACATCTTAGACAGGTTTACCTTTACTAAAGCCTTTATTTTTAATATACTAATACTATTGAAAGGAGAATTTTTTTACTTATGAAAAAAAATATAATCAAGCAATCAATTCATATAGTTTTAATTTTGTCTTTATTACTAAGTGCCCTACCTCTTTACGGAACCCAAGTGACTAATGAGCCACCTCTTCCAGTAGTAAATGCAGAGGCTGCTATTTTAATGGATGCTCAAACAGGTGAAGTCCTATACGAGAAAAATAGTCAAGAAAAGCACTTTCCAGCTAGTATTACTAAGCTTATGACTGCACTACTTGCTATTGAGAATTTAAAGCCAACAGATATTATTACCTTCTCTAATGAGGCAGTGAATAGTGTAGAACCTGGTAGTAGCAATGCAGGTATACGCGTAGGTGAACAAATTACAGTAGACCAAGCTCTTCATGCACTTCTTCTTAAATCTGCAAATGAGGTAGCTAATGGTATTGCTGAAAAAACAAGTAACTCTATTGAAAATTTTGCTGTTGCTATGACTAAAAAAGCAGAAGCTCTTGGTGCTAAAAATACCCACTTTAAAAATCCACACGGTCTAGATGACCCCGAGCACTATACAACAGCTTATGATATGGCTCTTATTGCTAAAGAACTTTTCCATAATAAATATTTCCTAGAAATTATGAGCCATGTTACCTATCAAATTCCACCTACTAATAAGACAAATGAAATACGATATCTTTCACAGCAACATAAACTTATGAATCAAGTTACAGATAGTCGTATGTATCGTAGTGATGTTATTGGTGGTAAGACTGGATATACAGATATAGCAAGACATACTCTTGTAACTATGGCTAAACGAGGGGATATCGAACTTATTGCTGTTGTTTTAAAAAGTAATGTTAAAGGAGAAATGTATCCTGATACAAACCAACTCCTAGACTATGGCTTTAATGCTTACCATACTTTTGATCTTTTAAAACAAAATGAGGTCATTACTAAGTTACCAATTTACTCTATAAAAAGTGGTAAGTTAATCGAATTTGCTACTTGTGATATTGTAGCTTCTAGCGATCAATCTGTTTTAGTAAGCAAAAATATTAAAACAAGAGACATAGTTACAAATCTAATCCTTCCAGAGTACTTAGAAATGGGAGTAAGCCCTGGTAGCGTTGTTGGAACCATTCAGTATTTGCATAATAATAAAGTGCTTGCAGAAAGTGATTTAAAAATCGCTAATATTTCCTATACAACATCTCCATATGTAGTAAATCAGCCGGAAAAACCAACACTTACTTTTCCTATTTCATCTTTTTTAATTTTGCTTCTTATACTTGCTGGCATACTTATATTACTTATCCTTTTTATTAAGCGTAAACGTAAAAAAAGATTTAAACATAAGAAATTAAAATTCTCAAAGACGTTAAAATAAATAAGTAAATTTTCTCCAAATAAAAAGAGATATAGAACTAGAAATCTAGTTTTATATCTCTTTTTATTTGGGGCTACTTCTTATATAGAGCCTTATCTATAAGATTAAAATAAAATGGTTTTTCCATCTTGCCATAGACGGTCCAATCCATAGAACTCTGCGTCTTCCTTATACAATACATGAATAATCACTGGGCCGTAATCCATTAAAATCCAATTAGCTGTTTGATAACCTTCTTTTTGAATGACTTCAATGTTCATTTTAGATAAACCATCTTCTATATCGTCAGCTAATGCTTTTGTTTGCTTTGTATTATTTCCTACAACAATAATAAATACCTCTGCAAGTGATGTAATTTCATGTACATCTATAACTTGTAAACTTTCAAACTTTTTATCCTTTAAAATTTGGTCTACCTTTTGTGCGAATATAATGGCTTCATTATTCAATACACAAAAACCCCTTTCCTAGACATATTTTCTATTTCCATATTACAAAGTATTTTTCTATTACTATATATTATGCAAGTCTATACTAGGATTAGCCTACTCTATATGATAAGATTTATACTCTTCTAACAATACATCTGTAATAGGATGCATAGGGCGGCCTAATTTATCTGTCACATAAGCTTTTGAACTGGCTAGTGCCGTGTACATAGCCTTATTTAGATCATGCTTAGCTAAACGTCTAATTTGATCAAGGGCCGGATAAGGTTTTCTTCCTCGTTCAACCATATCTGCAAGATATATAATCTTTTCTACGTCTGTCATACCAGGTCTTCCCACAGTATGATAACGTATACTATTTAAAATCGAAGAGTCAGTTACTCCCCAATCTCTTTCTAGAAGAATGGCACCCACTTTACCATGAAGCAAGTGAGGATTCTCCCTTTCAAATTCATCAACGTTAACATGATACTTTTCACACAGTCTAAGACATTCTTCTTGTGCTAGCTCCTTTGCAATATCATGAAATAAAGCTGCAATAAATACTTTATCCCCGTCCACATGGTGACGATTTGCTAGTTCCATGGCCATCTCTACTACTCCTTGAGTATGTTTGTAACGGCCAGATGATAAACGTTCCTTTACATAAGCACTCATTTTGCTTACTAACTGTTGATTGAAGGAAACAGGATGTGTATAGAGTTGATGTTTATAAATATAATTTTCCACTTCACTAGTCACCAAATACTTAATTGGTGAGTCCTCCTTTACACGTCTTCTAATATCTGAAGAAGAAATGGCTAAGGCAGGCACTTCTAAAAATTTAATACTTGAATGATATTGCACCCGTAAGTTTTCTACATGGTTTAGTAGTTCTTGCTTTTGATAGCCAGGTCTTGTAACCGCTACAAAAGTACAAAGTTGTAATAATTCTTCAGGGTTTTTCCATGTTAAAATTTCATGAACTGCATCTGCTCCTGTTATAAAATATAACTTTGTATCTGCACCATACATCCTACTAAGCTCTTTTATAGTATCTACTGTATAAGTTGTACCTTCACGATCAATTTCTATTCTTGATACATTAAAGTGAGCATTTGCTGCTGTAGCTAGCACCGTCATTAAATAACGATGCTCTGCTGATGTAACTCCCATACTCGCTTTATGTGGTGGGTTTCCTGTTGGTACAAAAAGCACTTGGTCAATATTAAATTCATGTCTTACTGCTTCTGCTGTCACTAAATGTCCTATATGTATAGGATCAAAAGTTCCACCCATAATAGCAATCTTCATCCATGCGTCTCCTTAAAATTCTCTATTTTCCAATGATGACGCTACAAAAGTAGCGTCATCATTAGGATGGTAATATTATTTTTGGATTTTTCTTAGATGGTTTGTAAAGTACAATTTTCTTTCCAATAACTTGTACTGGAACAGAATGTGTACGCTCACTTAAAGTCTGGCACATTTCTTTAGGATCTTCTAAACAGTTGTTTAATACACTAATTTTAACAAGCTCTCTTGCATCAAGTGCAAGTAAAATAGCTTCTGTTATTTCTGGTGTTAAACCATTTTTTCCAATTTGGAAAATTGGCTCTGTTGTTTGTGCTATAGATTTTAAATAAGCTCTTTGTCTACTTGTAATATTCATATACATTCTCCTCTATTTATAATACTCAAATTCTAAGTCGTAAATACTTACAGTGTCACCCTCTGCAATGCCTGCTTCTTCTAAGGCATCAATGATACCACGTTCACGTAAATATTTTTGGAAGAATGCAAAACCTTTTTCAGTATCAAGTGAAGTATATCCCATCATCTTCTCAACACCTACACCTTCAACAACGAAGTAACCTTCTTCTTCATTATGAATAGTAAATGCTTCATGGTCCACAGTTTCTTCTTCCACAAATTCAGGATCGAACACGATAACTTCATCTGGTACAGTTTCTAATAACTTAGAAACATCTTCAAGTAATACTTGTAAATTCTCATTTGCTGCTGCTGAAATAGGAATAACTTTAATACCTTGTGGTTCAAAAGCTGCTTTTAGTTCTTCTAAATACTCCTGGGCCCCTTCGATATCCATCTTATTTGCAGCAATAATTTGAGGTTTTGTCTCAAGAATTGTAGGATTATATTGATCTAATTCTTTTTGAATAGCGTAAATATCTTCAACTGGATGTCTACCTTCACTACCTGCAGTATCTACTACATGTACAAGTACTTTTGTACGTTCTACGTGTCTTAAGAAATCATGCCCAAGTCCTACACCTTCTGCAGCACCTTCGATAAGACCTGGAATATCTGCCATAACAAATTGTTTACCGTATTGGTTAGATACAACACCTAAGTTTGGTGCTAAAGTTGTAAAATGGTAGTTAGCAATTTTAGGTTGTGCATTACTTACCATTGAAAGTAAGGTAGATTTACCAACGTTTGGATAACCTACTAAACCTACGTCAGCAATCATCTTAAGTTCTAGAATAACCCAGTATTCTTTTGCTGGACGTCCTTTTTCTGCATATTTAGGCGCTTGTCGTGTAGGCGTAGCAAAATGTTGGTTACCACGTCCACCGTGACCTCCTCTAAAGATTACTTGTTTATCATCTGCTTTATGAAGGTCAGCTATAACTTTTCCTGTTTCTGCTTCTTTTATAATGGTTCCTTGTGGAACTTTTATAATTAAATCTTGTCCATCCTTACCATGACATTTTTTCTTGCCACCATCTTCACCGCTCTGTGCTTTATAATGTCTTTTATGTCTAAAGTTAATGAGTGTATTCATTCCAGGATCTACTTCAAATATAATGTGTCCGCCACGTCCACCATCTCCACCGTCTGGACCACCATTAGGTACGTATTTTTCACGTCTGAATGAAACATGCCCATCTCCACCTTTTCCGGATTTCACAAGAATCTTTACTTTATCTACGAACATATTCTCACTCCTTTCATTTTATAGTGTGTGTCATTTTTAATTTTTCTATTGCTTTTTAGTCTGTTAACAAAAAGAAGGTTTCAACAGATGTTGAAACCTTCCAAGTATATCAATTACGCTTCTTGTGCTACTGGATATACAGAAACTTGTTTTTTGCTTCTGCCTTTACGTTCAAATTTAACTCTACCATCTACTAATGCAAATAAAGTATCGTCTCCACCACGGCCTACATTTAAACCTGGATGAATTTTAGTACCTCTTTGACGGTATAAGATATTACCAGCTTTTACAACTTGTCCATCTGCTCTTTTAGCGCCTAAGCGTTTTGATTCAGAGTCACGACCATTTTTTGTAGATCCTACCCCTTTTTTATGAGCAAAAAACTGAAGGTCTAAACGCATCATTTAATCCACCTCCTAAGTTTTAATTAAATTTATTTTTTATTACAATGTATTCTCCGTACATTTGTTTAACAGACTTAAGTCCTATTAACATAGCTTCTAAAAGAAGCGTAGCCTCTTTGTTAGGCTTACCTTGTTTGCGTTTATTAAAAACACAATCAATTACTCCTGAATTAGAATCTACCTCATTAAGAGAAAATTCTTCTTCAGTTAATGCTTCTAAAGCATTAAGTGTATTAATAACTAAAATACTTACAGCACTACAAACAATATCTTCACCATGCTCAGCATAACCGGCATGTCCAGATAGTTTGAAAGCATATAAAATATCTTCGTTATAATAAAGGTCTACTCGAATCATACCAATTAAGCTTCAATAGCTGTAATTTTCACTTTTGTGAAAGGTTGACGATGACCTTGTTTTTTGTGGTAACCTTTTTTTGATTTGTATTTGTAGATAACAACTTTTGGTCCTTTACCTTCTTCTACAACATCAGCTTTAACTGTTGCACCAGCTACTACTGGGCTACCAACTACAACTTTATCATCTTTAGATACAACTAATACTTTGTCGAAAGTTACTGTTTCACCAGCAGCTACGTTTAATTTCTCAACGTAAAGGCTTGTGCCAACTTCTACTTTGTATTGTTTGCCACCTGTTTCGATAATTGCGTACATGTGTACACCTCCTTAAACCGTAAACTCGCCGAATTCGGTACTATAAAATAGTTTTAAAACCTCTTCGTGCGGCTAAAACACTTCATTAATATATCATAATCCATATAATCTGTCAACTACATTTATTGTTTATGAAATCTTATGTTAAAATCTAATTCTTTTTCATTTTCTTCGATTAAAAGATTGATTTTAAGACCATAAACTTTTTGAATATTTGTCATAAAATCTGACCCCATCCATGCTTTATATATAGGTGGACTACAATATAAATATAGTTCCTTCATGCTAGTAGTTGCTACAATTTGCTTAAGTTCTACCTCTAACTTAAAACCTATAAAACTTAACTGAGGCTGATCATAAACTTGTGCATGCTCATTCGCTTTTGTAAAAAGCTTTTGATAAATAGGTAAATACTTTTTCGTTCTTGTAATTTGTAAAAGATCCAGTTCTGTAGGTGGATATACCTTAGATCTTGAACCATCTATAGATGCTAAAAATTGACGTGTCCATTCATAAACACTTGTACGATCTTCACGAGACTTAAAGTCTACTAAATCAATAAGTATAATACCCGATAAGTTACGTCTAATAATCTGATAAATACTTTCTTCAATAGCTAGTCTGTTCAGTTTGGAAATGGCTTTTCCCTCTTCCTTACCTACAATAGCTTTTGCACTATTCACATCTATAACAGTCATTGCTTCTGTATAATCAACTACAATATTCCCACCGTTTTTTAACCATATCTTTCTTTTGAGTGTTTCCAAAAAATCTTTTTCTATACTCATTAATTTAAATAAATTTTCGTGGTAAGGATAAACCTTTAGAGTAAAAGTAATTTTAGGTAAAAAAATCTTTAATTTTTCTTCTAAAACACTCTTTGTTTGTTCATTGTTACATAAAAAGCTTACTTCATCCTTTGCCTTAATATGTTCTTTAATAACTTCCCAAAATAAAGGGTCTGCTTCTATAAGTGTTGTACCCTTTTGTACATTAGCTTTCATCTTATGAAAGGCTAAAGTTTTTTCTATAAGGTAAGATGCTTCATTAATGATTTCTTCATCAGAAGCTTCCTTTGCATTGGTACGTACAATAAAACCAGTTGTATCACTTGCTAAAGGACTTAATAAACTTTTTAATCTTTCTCTTACTTCATTACTTTTAATCTTTTTAGAAATCTGTATACCCGGTTCATAAGGAAGGGCTACTAAATAGTATCCTGGAATACTTACCATACCTGTTAGGCGATTTCCCTTCTCACCAGTATTTTCTTTTTGAATTTGTACTGGAATACGCATGCCTTGTTGTATATTGTTGCCATAGCACTCTGGCACATTTTTAAAATGTAAAAGTCCCTTTTTATCTGTTCCAAAATCAACAAAAGCACCTTTTAGATTTTTAACCACTTGTTGAACTTGACCTTGCAAAACTGTGTTTTGCAAGGTCAAATCCTCATGATCTTCCATATAAATATGTGTAAGCTTACCCTCTTGTACAACACCAATACGTGTCATACTAAGACTTTCATCAATAATAATTTGTTTATGCATTATATGCGCCTACTTGACTTAAAGGTAGTAATTCACCATCTTCTCCCCCATAGAGTTCTAGTCTTTCTACACTATACTCTAGTCCTTCTATTTCCTTTTCAAAGATGGATTTTAAAAGTAAGTCTATACTTAAGTTACTTCCACTTCCTGCTGCCACTTTAGTACAAATAGTTACAACATCTTCATTTATCTCAAGTTTAAAGTCTTTAATAAGTGGTTTAATATCTACTTCTGAAGTTTTCTTCTTACCCTTTTTAAGAACAACTAAAGTTTCGCTATTTATCTTTTTGGTTGCTCCTACTATATCTTCCTCAGTAAGCTGACTCTTCTCAAATACAATTTTATAATCTGCAGTTGTTACAAGGCTCATTAAAGAAGGTGTACCATCTTCTATAGCTGAAGCCTCTAGTATACGAATACCTTCTGGTAAAATCTTATTTAAGTCTTCTTTTACTTTTTGTACATCTACATCTTCACTTGTAATAATATCAATATATTCACCTGTACTTCCTACACCTACAGATAAAGGCATAGCAAAGTATACCTTAGCATGAGGATTAAATCCTTGTGAATAAGCAATTGGAATACGTGCCACACGGATAGCTCTTTGGAACATTCTTACTGTATCTAAATGGCCTACAAATTTAACATAGCCTAATTTTGTAAATTTACATCTAATTCTCATAACATACTCCTTTATTGAAAGTATTGGCACCGCATCCTGAACATTTTACGCGGCATTGTGGTGTTGTAGTGGCTTCATGTGCTTTTTTACTTTCACGTATTAAGAAGTTCTTTGTTACACCAATATCTATATGATCCCAAGGTAAGACCTCATCATAGTCACGTCTTCTATTTGCATAAAAGGCATAGTCTACACCAGCAAGCTCTGCTGCTTTAGCCCATTTATTTTCATCAAAGTGTTCACTCCAACTATCAAAAGTAGCACCAAGTTTATATGCTTCATAAATAAGGTTTGCAACACGTCTATCCCCTCTTGCAATAACAGCTTCTAACACACTAGTTTTTGCATCATGGTGATTGTATTTAATTTGCTTACTCTTAATAGCACGTTTTAACATAACATGCTTTTCCATAAAGCTTTCACAAGTATCTTGTGGTTCCCATTGGAATGGTGTAAAGGCCTTTGGTACAAAGCAAGATGTACTTACTACAAGCTGTAGTGCACCTTGTCTCTTAGATTTTTCTATTTGATAATACTCATGAACAATATTTTCAGCTAAAGCTGCAATACCTTCTACATCTTCTACAGTCTCTCCTGGTAAACCTAACATAAAGTAAAGTTTAACTCTATTCCATCCACCGTTAAAAGCAAGATTACATCCTTTAAGAATCTCTTCTTCAGTAATATTCTTGTTAATTACATCACGCATACGCTGTGTACCTGCTTCAGGTGCAAAAGTTAAACTGCTTTTACGTACTTCTTGAACTTTTTGCATAAGTTCTACTGAGAAGGCATCAATACGTAGAGATGGTAATGAAATATTTACACATTCTTTTTCACAAAGCTCTACAAGCTCATTTGCAAAAGGTTGTAAGTCTTTATAGTCACTTGTACTTAAAGAAGCTAAGCTAATTTCTTCGTAACCTGTTGAAGCTAAAAGTTTCTTTGCATAATCAAGAAGTACTTCTTTAGATTTTTCTCTTACTGGGCGATAAATCATACCAGCTTGACAAAATCTACAGCCTCTTAAACAACCTCTAAACATTTCTAAAGTAACACGATCATGTACTGCTTGAATCCAAGGAATAACTTGTGTAGTTGGATAGTATACTTCATCCATATCTGTCATAATAACTTTACGAATTTTAGTTTTTGCTTTTGGATGAAGTGGACGCTTTTCTAAGATTGTTCCATCTTCTTTATATACTTCTTCATAAAAGCTTGGTACGTACATACCTTCTATATCTAATAGAGCTTCTAAAAATTCAGCTCTTGTACGCCCTTCTTTCTTATACTGTTTGTAAAGGTCTAAAATGTCATCATAAGCAAATTCACCTTCACCGATATAGAAAAAGTCAACAAAAGGTGCTAAAGGTTCTGGATTGTAAGCACAAGGACCTCCTGCTACTATAATAGGATCTTCTTCTGCACGATCTTTGCTAAGTATTGGTATACCTGCTAAGTCCATCATATTTAAAATATTGGTATAGCTCATTTCATACTGAAGTGTAAATCCTAAGAAATCAAAATCTTTAAGAGATGTATGTGTCTCTAAAGAAAATAAAGGTATGTTTTGTTCACGCATAATCTTTTCCATATCTAACCATGGTGCAAATACACGTTCACAATAAGTATCTTCACGTCTATTAAGGAAATGGTATAAAATTTGCATACCTAAGTGGCTCATACCAACTTCATATACATCTGGGAAAGCAAAGGCAAAACGTATATCTACATTATTAATATCCTTTTTATAAGCGTTGATTTCCCCACCAATATAACGTGCTGGTTTATCCACTTGTTTTAAAATATGATCTGATAAAATGGTCATGTTCATCCTCCAATAAATAGTCACTCTATCCGAGTGGTTTTATATTAACTTTTTCAAACTAATAAATAAATATCCATAAAAAAAAGACTTATTAAAGTCTTTTTTAACGGATTACTTCTCTCCAGCTTAAGTCTCCTCTTTCAAGGGCTTTTATTAAAAGTTCTGCTGTTGCTAGATTAGTTGCAATAGGAATATTGTGAATATCACAAAGTCTTTCTAATGCACCTACATCTGGTTCATGCATCTTTTGTGTTACAGGATCTCTTAAGAAGATTACCATATCCAATTGGTTATGTGCTATTTGTGCTCCTAATTGCTGAGCACCACCTAAATGACCTGCTAAATATTTATAAACATTTAAGTTTGTAGCTTCTTCTACTAATCTTCCTGTAGTTCCAGTAGCATATAAAGTATGTTTTGCTAATATATGTCGATAGGCAATTGTAAAATTTTCCATAAGCTTTTTCTTTGCATCATGTGCGATTAGTCCTATATTCATCACTTACCTCCTAAAACATGTTTTTTTCTTTTCTCATTCCAACGTTTAATACGAGCCCCATTCCGATCATGTTGGCCCAAAGTGAACTTCCACCATAACTAATGAAAGGAAGTGGTAATCCTGTATTAGGTAATAAGCTTGTTACAACCCCCATATTTACGAAAGTCTGCATAGCAATCATACCCATATATCCAGCGATAATAAACCGGCCAAACTCATCCGGGGCCGAATAAGCAATCCACAGCCCTCTTCCTATCATAAAAATAATAATACTTAGTATGATTAAAATACCGATAAAACCAAATTCTTCTGCTATAATTGCTACAATAAAGTCATTATGTGATTCTGGTAAGTAATTGAGCTGACTAATGGCTCCCTTGTAAAGTCCTTTTCCCTCAAGGCCACCTGATCCTATAGCATGAACAGACTGATTTGTTTGGTAGTTCTCACCCAAATCATCTCCACCATGAACTTTAGTTACAATACGGTCTCTTTGATAATCAGGAATAATCTTCTGATTAGGGTTTGCAATAATATATGTGAGTAAAATACCTGCTACAACTGCTATAACCGCTGCTGAGCCAAACATAACTTTCAAATCAAGTTTACTTATAAATAATTGTACCACTAAAATACCTAAAATGACAAGGCTAGTCGATAAATTAGGTTGCCTATTAACAAGTATAAAAGGAACAAAATGGAACATACCTACAATAAATAATGACTTAAAAGAATTGATTTTATCGTTATATTTATCAAGCATTTTAGCTGTACAAAGTATAACACCTATTTTAGCAAATTCAGAAGGTTGAATAGTCATTGGCCCTATTTCAATCCATCTTGTTGCACCATTTACATTTTTCCCAACAAAGAAAACAGCAATGAGCAAAAGATTGATACCGATATAAATAGGAATATACCACTCACCTAAAAAATGATAATCAATTGCCATAACAAAGATCATAAGTATAATCCCTGTTATAAAGAAAAGCAATTGCATCTTTAATATTTCAGTGTCTCCTGAATAAGTGGTTGCACTACTTATAGCTAACATGCCTATTCCAATAAGGGCAAACATACACAAAATCATCCAATAATCAATACTTTTAAAATGTTCCTTTTTTAAGTTGAACATAAATCTCTTTCCCCTTTCTTGCTTATGGGCTATAAGTTTAACCTTTTATCTCATTTTTTTTAGATTTTTAATCGGGATATTAGCGGATAAAACAGGGGCTTTGTTACCACTTTTATCACAATCCATTGTAGATACTTCGATATTGAAATCCTCTGAATCAATATCTACATACTTTGAAATAACTTCTATAATATCTGAACGCATCATTTCTAATAGCTCAGTGGAGCAATTCATACGATCATGAATAAGTACAAGTTTTAATCTATCTTTAGCTACGTTGCTAGAGTTATTCTTCTTACTAAATAATTGACTAAAATCCAGCATTTCTTTCCCCCCTCTAGGCCATTAGTTGTTAAACCCGAACATTTTTCTTATCTTATCTATAAATCCATTACCCATTTCTAAATCTAAGAAAGGTACTTCCTCACCTTCAATACGCTGGGCAACATTTCTAAATGCCTTACCTGCAAGTGAATTTTTATCTGATACGGCAGGTTCACCTTTATTTGTAGTAATAACAATGTTTTCATCATCAGGTACTACACCGATAAGATCAATAGCTAGAATTTCAACCACATCATCCATAGCCATCATATCACCACGCTTAACCATATTCATACGTACACGGTTAATAATAAGTTGTGTATTAGATACACCATTTGCTTCTAGTAAACCTATAATACGATCTGCATCACGTACTGCAGATACTTCTGGTGTTGTAACAACGATGGCACGGTCTGCACCAGCAACCGCATTTTTAAAGCCTTGTTCAATACCAGCAGGACAATCTACAATAATATAATCAAACTCTTCTTTTAAGCTTGTACAAAGTTTTTTCATTTGTTCAGGGCTTACAGCATCTTTATCACGAGTTTGGGCAGCAGGTAGTAAAAATAAACCATCATATCGCTTGTCTTTAATAAGAGCTTGTTTAGTACGACATCTACCCTCTACTACATCCACTAAATCATATACAATACGATTTTCAAGCCCCATAACAACATCTAAATTTCTAAGTCCAATATCTGCATCTAATAATACCACTTTTTTCCCAAGCAGATTTAATGCAGTACCTATATTAGCAGAGGTTGTAGTTTTACCTACTCCTCCTTTACCTGATGTAACAACAATTACTTCGCTCATGCTTATCCCCCTTTATACTTTCTATTCTAATTATTCTACCATATGATTAAATGTTTTAAAATCAATTTCTTCCACATAGATTTGATCGTCATTTACATAAGCAATTTGAGGCATTTGTGCTTTATTACGACTTACCACATCACCTTCTGGTGGCTGGGCAATAACATGACGTATCCCTATTTGCATAGGATGCATATTTGTAGCTAAGATAAACGGATTTTTAAACTGTTCATCAAGACCTGCATGCACTTTTCCATTTAACGTGCCCATAATGATAATATTCCCATCTGCTGTTATAACACCACCTGGATTCACATCCCCAATAACAACTACACTCCCCCTAAAGTCAATATGTTGCCCTGACCTTACTATACCATAATGGTATTTGGTCAAGGAAACATTTGGCTTATTCATTTCTTCTAGTAACATTCTTATTTGATCTTCTGATTTTTCACTTTTAGTTTGATCAAAATCATGAATAAATGCTACATTAAGGATATTTTGATGAGTCAAAAGACTCATCAAAGCGTCTTGTTGCTCCTTAGATAACTTGCGTCCTTTAAAACGCATATTTACTTTTGCTCCACTAAAAAATTTTTTTGAACTTTCTAGTTTTTCTATAAAACTATCCATTAATGCTTCAAAAGGTGCTGTTTCGTTTAGCATAACAGTAATACCATCAACAGACCCTTTAAATACAACAAGATTATCCATATTTAATCCTCCCCACTAAGGTGTAAACATATTGTCAAGACTTGTCTTAGGTGTTTCTTTTCCTAAGTTAAAATACTCAGATAAGATATCCCTGGAGATTTCTTGACCATAAGTTCCTTGGCCATATGCATTATATACCGTTGTAACAATTGCAATCTCTGGATTATCATACGGTGCAAAGCCAACAAACCAACTATGTTCATCGTTATTTTCTTGTGCAGTACCTGTTTTAGCAGCTATAGGTATTTCATAGTGTTTAAAGATTTGTCTTGCTGAACCTAGTGTACCGTGTGTAACTTGATACATACCTTGATAAACACTTTCTAGTGTAGAAGGCTTAAGTTCAAGTTTATTATAAATACTTGGCTCAGTAGCTACATAGCCTTTATCTGATTTTACATCATTCACTCCATTAATAATACGTAAGTTATATACATTTTCGCCATTAGCTAAAGCTGCAATATAACGTCCCATTTGAATTGGAGTAAAGGCATTATCACCTTGTCCAATAGCTGTACGTACTGTTGTACCATCAGTCCATGATAACCTTAGACCTGAAAGTATTTCATTTGCCAGGCTGTTAATTAAGCCTTGTTTAAATTTATTTAATAAATCTTTCTTATAAAAATCTATATTTTCATCTATTGTTTCAATACGATTTTTAAGTGTGGCAACAACCTCTGAATTAGGTTCAGTTTTCACTTGTCTGTTATAGACAATATTATAAGCATACTCATAAGCATCTAAGATTTCATATTGATCCATGTCATCAATAACTTTGTTAATTTGAGCATCTAAATGTTCAGCTAGCATTTGCTCTATTACAATAATTAATTGAGCTTTTGCCTTGTTACGTAAAGATACTTCCTTTGTATCATGAATAGTTCCTTCTAGAATCTGCTCAAGATAAGCTTTTGATTCTGTTTGTAAACTAAGTTGCATTTGCTTATATGCACTTTCGATAATAGATGGTAACTGATCTTCAAACTCATCTTGGTATAAAGATTCAAGTCCTCTTCTTAACTCATATTGAGCTAAGAAATCAATTTGTTCATCTATACTTTCACCCGCTCCATTTACAATTGGATAAATACCTTTTTCCATTGATTCTTGGATCTTTTCTGTATAGCTTTTAAGTTTATCTTCATCTAATTTACGTATAGCATTAAATCTTTCTGCTATTTGATTTTTAACAAGGTTATATGGTGTAGAAATATTTGGTGGTGATTCAGCAAGTTCTATACCTGTTTTTTGATCTAAACCAAACATTTCAACATATTTGGTAAGCATATCGATGCCACCATATGGTGCACCACCTTTTAAACCTAGTTGGTATGCCACTTCGAAGAAATAATAGTTACAAGATACTTCTAGTGCCTTATACAAATCAACACTTCCATGTCCATGCCCATTATTTGTATAGATCCAACAACGTGGTGCTGGGTTTCCTGCTTTTTCAAAGACCCCTGAATCATATATAGTCGTATTAGGTGTAATAACCCCTTCTTCGAGTCCTGCAATAGCACTAATCATTTTGAAGGTTGAACCAGGTGCTTTTGCAGTCATTAAAGCTCTATTCCAAAGCATGCTACGTTCATCGAACAAAGTATTGTAATAACTATTAAAGTTAGTTGTCATTTCATTACTATTATAAGAAGGATAGCCTACTAAGGATAAAACCTCACCTGTAGCTACATCAATAACAACTGTAGATGCACTAAATGGTGTAACTGACATTTGATTTGGTTTTAAAGTGCCTTTTTCTAGTTGGTCTATAATTGTATACTCTGTTGAACCATTTCTATTATTCTTAAAGTTTGTGATGGTTTCAGGTGAAAGATTAACAGCACCTTGTTCATGAAGTACAAGCAACATTTCTTTTTCAGTAAAATCACCTGTGCCTTCTTCTAACAATTGAGCTAGAAGTTCTAAAGGTGTCATAGTTTCTTTTACAACTGCATCTAACCCATTATACTTATCCATTAATCTTTTATAAATAACATGTTGTGTAGAGTCTTCTGGTGCTTTTTCCATTTCTTTTATATCTATTTGACTACTTTTAATCATAGATACAATGACTTCCTTGCTGGTTAAAGAAAAAGCTTTTGGGTTTGTCCCCTTTAATTTTTCAATAATAGCTTCACTTAAATGCTTTTCTATACTATTATAAGCTACACGTTGTAAATCTAAATCAATGGTTAGGAATACATCATTTCCAGGAATAGCATCTTCCTTTTCAATGGTATGTACACGTCTTCCCACATTGTCTACTTCTACCCTTTCAAGTCCCTTCTTGCCTCGAAGTTCACTTTCCATGGTCTTTTCTACACCTTCATGACCTACAATATCATCCTTATCATAGCCCTGGTCTTTCATTTCATTATACTGAGCTTCTGTAATGGTACGTGTATAACCAATAAGGTTACCTAAAACTTCTGGTTCAGTATAATGTCGTACAGCCTCTACATTGACAACAACACCAGGAAAATCATTGTGATGCTCTTCAAGATAGGCGATGGTTTCATTGGAAACACCTACAGCTACTTTTACTGTCTTATATTTACTATAAGCTAACTTATACATTTCTGTACGAAGAGCAATAACTTTTCTTGCCTCTTCATCACTCATACTTTCATCAATTTCGTATTTTTCTTTTAAGTAATCGATGACACCATCAGCAGATTTTAATAGGAGTTCTTGTCGATGTTCTTCATTATTGTAAGGAATAGAGTACATAAACTGGTTAATGCCTGTCTTGCCTGTTGTATACTCAAAAGGTGCTTCTTTAGAAATAGGAATTTCATCGATATAGGTATCCCCATTTTTTTCTAAAAGCTCTACAAGCTTTAATAAGACTTTATTTAAATCTTTTTTCTTCATTTGAACTTGTTGGTCAATACTAATAACATTTGTAGGTTTATTTACAGCTAGTGGTCTACCATAGCGATCATAAATAAGTCCTCTAGGCGCTTCAATTTGTATACTTCGTTCAACACTTGCGCGTAAATTATTAGCGTATTTATCGTGGTCTATGATTTGAAGTTGATAAAACTTCCCTGTTATAACTAAAAACAGTAACCCAATACCAACAAACATTAAAAAAAGTCTATTTGATAAGATGTGGAGGATACTGTTAACCTTTTTTTTCATAACACCCTCCTATATTAAAATATATTCCTTGTTTTCTTTTCTCTTGTTTCAAGTTTTTCGTTGATTAAGTAAATAAGCTGATAAATTACTAAAGATAAAGTTACTGTGTAAATAACTTCTGGAATAGCCAGTGTTTTAAGGAAGAAGAAAAGTTTCATCTTTCCTCTCATAATATAAATAAGTACAGAAATAAAACTTACAAAGAAACTACTAAAAAGTGTACAGAAAAAAGGCATGACAAAGTTTTCTCTATAAAAGTTTTTATTAAACTTACCACAGATATAACCTACTAATAAATAGGGGATAGCCTGCTGTCCTATAAACATACCAAAAGTTACATCATAAAATAGTCCAGCTGTAGCACCAATAATGGCGCCTTCTTTGCTTCCCCTAAGAAGAGCGAAGGAAACAATAATCATAAGTATGAAGTTAGGTGCTACTGCACCTATCCTTATTGTATCAAAAAGTGTCATTTCTAAAATATGTGTTAAAATAAGTAATATTCCTACTACAACTATACGCATCCATCTACCCTCTATTCTTTAGCATCTGTAGAAATAATGAGTACACTTTCTAAATGCTTAAAATCTACAAATGGTTTAATATAGGCATACTGTGTTAGCCCATTTTTTCCTGTTGTAACTTCATCCACTGTACCAATTGGTATACCAGGAGGATAAATATCACTTAAATGAGAGGTAATGATTTGGTCTCCCTTTACAATCTCAGATTCTACATCTATTTCTAATTTGCATAATCCTTTATTACCAAGTTCTACATCTCCTCTTAAAATACCTGTATCACCAGTTCTTACTACTTTAACACTAATGGCACTTCTATCATCTATAATAGAAAGAGCCACTGATGAAAGAGGATTAACCTTAGTAACATGTCCTACAAGGCCACCACCAGATAAAAGTACATCATCTTCTTTTATGTTGTGTACAAGCCCTTTATCAATATTAAAGGACTTGTACCAGTTACTTGTATCTTTAGCAATTACATTCCCACCTAATGTAGGATAGTCTTCATAACGTTGTTTAAGCTCAAGAAGTTCTTTCAAACTTTCATTTTCACTTTTATACTGTGTAAGCATTGTATTTTGATAAAGCAGTCTATCGTTTTGCATTTTAAGTTCTTCATTTTCTTGAATAAGGTTTTCTACATTAACAAAGTAGTCACTTACTTCTTTTACTTGGTTACTTAAAAATTTAATGCCTGTCTTAAAAGGATAAGTTACCACATCTACTATACTACTAAGTGCAGAAACTTGATACTTTGCCCCAAGCACGATTCCAATAGAAAGAATTACAACCCCACTTACACTTACAATAATTAATTTCTTTTTAGCTTTTTGAGATAATTTCAAGGCCTCTTGCTCCTTGTCTATTTATCGTCGGCAAAAAGTCCTGCCCACTTTTCAATGTTTTCAAGTGCTAAACCAGTACCTTGAGCCACACAGTCTAATGGATTTTCTGCAATGTTAACAGGCATGCCTGTTTCTAGGCTAATTAAAGTGTCAAGACCTGTAAGAAGGGCACCACCACCTGTAAGCATAATACCACTTTCCATAATATCTGCTGATAATTCTGGTGGAGTTTTTTCAAGTGTATACTTAATTGCTTCAACAATAGCATTTACTGGTTCTTTAATAGCTTCTGTTACTTCTTGAGAAGTAATTGTTAAGATCTTTGGAAGACCTGTTACAAGGTCACGTCCTCTAATTTCCATTGTTTCATTTTCACCTGTTGGGTACGCTGCACCAATTGTTAATTTAATTTGTTCTGCAGTACGCTCACCAATCATAAGGTTATATTCTTTCTTAATGTAAGAAACGATGTATTCATCAAATTCATCCCCTGCTATACGAAGAGATTTACTTGCCACTATACCACCTAGTGAAATAACAGCTACGTCTGTAGTACCACCACCGATATCTACAACCATATTACCTGTTGGTTCTTCTACTCTAAGATTAGCACCAATTGCAGCTGCCATTGGCTCTTCCATAATAAGTGCTTGTTTTGCACCTGCTTTAATTGTAGCTTCTTCTACTGCACGTTTTTCAACTGATGTAACACCTGATGGTACACATACGATAACACGTGGTTTTGGTGAAAACATAGATTGTTTATAAGCTTTGCTAATAAAGTAACGAATCATTGCTTCTGTTGTACCAAAATCAGCAATAACACCGTCTTTAAGTGGTCTAATAGCTACAATATTACCTGGTGTTCTACCAATCATTTTTTTAGCTTCGTCACCTACAGCTAAAATTTGATTTGTTTTTTCTTTTATAGCAACTACAGAAGGCTCGTTTACTACGATGCCTTTCCCTCTTACAAATACAAGGGTATTTGCTGTACCTAAGTCAATTCCCATATCTCTTCCGAACATAATTCTTCCTCCTACAATGTCTATATTTCATCTAATGATTCTATTTAAATTCTTCCTATATTCATGCTTGTCTCTACAGAATTTGCATAAAATCCCATAATTAACATGATACAGTTTTTTTCGCTCTTTTTCAACAAAAAAACTATATTTGTTAAAGAAATATTTTAAAGATAGCCTTGTTCTTTCAAGCTTACAAAAGAACCATCACCAATAATGATATGATCTAGTAACCCAATACCTATCATTTCGCCCGAAGCCTTAAGCTTCTTTGTAATATGCACATCTTCACGGCTTGGTGTAGGATCTCCACTTGGATGATTATGAAGTGCTATAATACTATAAGCTGACTTTAATATAGCACCTTTAAATACTTCTCTTGGGTGAACAATAGAGGCATTTAAACTTCCTTTTGATACAGTTTCATAACCTATACATTTACATTTTGTATCTAAGTATACAACAAAGAACTTCTCCATCTTTTGATGTCTTAGCTCTTCCATAAAGTAATAAGCTACATCTTTAGGTGATTGCCACTGCATCCTAGCCCCATAAGTGGCTTGACTAAGCCGTCTACTTAATTCTAATAAAGTAAGAATTTGAATGGCCTTTACTTGTCCAATACCCTTGATTCCCATAAGGCTATCTAGTGTATTTTCATATAATCTAAGTAAATTAGTGCGCCCATCCTCATCTACTAAAAGCTGCCTTGCAAGTTGCATGCTACTACAGGACTTTGACCCCGTACGAATAAGAATAGTCAGTAATTCTATATCTGTAAGGCCTTGTCCACCGTATTTAATGAATTTTTCATAAGGTCTTTCTTCTAATGGAAAATCTTCTATTCTCATCTTGGTAACTCCTTTAATAACTTATTAAATCATTACCTAATTTTTTCATATTTATACCAGATTTTGTCCATTTATTGCGAAATTTTTATAAATTATAAAGTAATAAGTCCTTCTTCTTTTAGTAGGTTGTAAATAGTACATACTGGTAAACCTACAATATTAAAATAATCGCCCTCTATTTTTTCAATAAAATTACTAGCAAAGCCTTGAATACCATAGCCACCAGCTTTATCAAAAGGCTCACCTGTACTTATATACCAATTTAGTTCCTCTTTAGAAATATCTTTCATAAAGACCTTGCTACATACAGCTTTTTGTATAAGCTTTCCTTTACTTTCATTATAAAGAGCTATGCCTGTATAAACAAAATGTGCTTTGCCACTTAGTTTACTAAGCATTTTTCTAGCATCTTCTTCATCTTTTGGCTTACCTAAAATTTCTTCTTCATATACAACCACTGTATCACACCCTAATATCCATTCATTTTTATAATCTTTTCCAATGGCCTGGGCTTTTTCTTTAGCTAAACGTTTCACATTTTCCTCTGGGGAATCTTGTAAACTAATGTATTCTTCTACCTCTTTTGTTTGGATTATAAACTGAATAGGTATTAAAGACATAAGCTCTTTTCTTCTTGGAGATTTAGAAGCTAAAATAATGGAATGCATAAAACACACCTCCTAAAGTTTTTTATAAATGATGACACCTGCTACCATACCTAAGATACCAGCAAGGCTAATTTTAATTTGGAGTTTTATAACAGCTAATAAAACACCTAAGTCTAAACTAATAGGTTGGTCAAGACCAAATACTTGACTATAATTTAGGAAACTCAAAAAAGGTACATCCCTACACAAATCCCCTATAAAATAACCCACTGTAAGTCCTGATAACATACAAAGTAACAGTACCCAAAAATTTTTCGCTTTCATTTTCCTTCCCCCTATTTGTCATTGGTTCTAAGTCTAAAATTCTTTTTTATTGTACCATACTTTAATTCTTATATATAGGTATTAAAAAAAGAAGCTACCTAAAAAGTAGCTTCTCTCTCTTAAAGCATAATTAAAGCATGTGTTGGACATTTCTCAGCACATTTACCACAACCTGTACATTTCTCAGCATCGATTGTTGCCAGTGCATTATCAAGGGTAATTGCCCCATATTCACATTGTTTCACACAGATACCACAGCCTATACAGCCTACTTCACAAGCAGCTTTAACGCCCTTACCTTTATCATGTGACATACATTGTACTTGATATTTTGTATCACTATTTCCTATGTAAATAAGATGTCTTGGACAAGTAACTACACAAGCACTACAAGCTACACACTTTTCTTCATCTACTTTTGCTAAGCCATTTTCAATGTGAATGGCATCAAAAGGACAAGCCTTTTCACAACTTCCAAAGCCTAAGCAACCATAAGCACAGCCCTTAGGACCATTGCCTACTAAGTGTGCATCTTCACAAGTTTTAATACCTTCATAGATATACTTTTGTTTCGCTTTATCTAGTGTACCTTGACATCTTACAATAGCAATTTTCTTAACGCCTGCTACGTTTTCTACACCTAAAATTTTCGCAATAGCAGCCTGTTGTTCTGGGTTACTTACAGGACAGCCGTTATGCTTAGCTTCTCCACCTGCTACTGCCTTAGCAAAAGCATCACATCCTGCAAAACCACATCCACCACAGTTAGCGCCTGGAAGCTG
This sequence comes from uncultured Eubacteriales bacterium, assembly GCA_900551325.1. Taxonomy (GTDB): domain Bacteria; phylum Bacillota; class Clostridia; order Lachnospirales; family Cellulosilyticaceae; genus Holtiella. Next base: position 224,799 of record URVM01000003.1, read on the forward strand.
ATCACGAATTTCACTAATACGTTCATCTACAGGTACAGCAAACTTTTTAGAAGCCACACCTAGCCCTATACCAAATAATAAGCCCATACTTCCTATTGCTAAAACAGGATTTATGATTTCCATAATATTCATCTTGTTTCCCCCTTCTATTTAATAAGGTTTTGAAAACCTAAAAATGCAATAGCCATAAACCCAGCTGAAATAAGTGTAATTGGGAAACCTTTTAAGCAAGGCAAAATATTATTTTTTTCAATACGCTCTCTTATACCAGCTAAAAGTACAATACTTAAAGTAAAACCAGCTGCTCCACCTACCCCATTGATAACAGATTGAATAAGTGAATAGTTTTTTTGCATATTAATAATGGCAACACCTAATACAGCACAGTTTGTTGTAATAAGAGGTAGGTATACACCTAGTGCTGAATAAAGAGATGGACTTACTTTTTGAATAACCATCTCTACAAACTGTACAAGTGATGCAATAACTAAAATAAATGCTACTGTGTACATATACTCTAGTTTTAATGGTACAAGTATAAACTTAAATACTACATAAGAAATCATTGAGGCAAGCCCCATTACAAACGTTACAGCCATTCCCATTCCCAGTGCTGTTTCAATTTTCTTTGAAACACCTAAAAATGGACAAATACCTAAGAATCTTGAAAGCACGAAGTTATTCACAAGTGCTGCACTTAAAAATAATAATAATAGTTCCATTAGTCAGCCTCCTATTGTTTCTTCGCTTTTATGGCATTTAAGATGGCCATAATAATTGCCAATGTAAAGAATGCACCTGGTGCTAAAATCATAATAATAGCAGGGTCATAACTTCCTGGCATTACTTGTAAACCAAAAATACTACCTGCTCCTAAAATTTCTCTTACTACACCAATAGAAGTAAGGGCAAGTGTAAATCCAAGTCCCATACCTAAACCATCCCATACTGATGGTAATACTGGATTTTTAGAAGCATAAGCTTCTGCTCTTCCTAAAATTAAGCAGTTTACTACGATTAGAGGAAGGAAAAGTCCAAGTTGTGCATGTAAACTTGGAATATAAGCCTGTAACAAAAGGTCAATCATTGTTACGAAACTTGCAATAATAACAACAAAGGCTGGAATACGTACTTTAGATGGAATACATTTTCTAAGTAAAGAAATAACTGTATTTGAGCAAATAAGTACAGCTGTTGTAGCAAGTCCCATACCGATAGCATTATTTGCACTTGTTGTAACTGCTAAAGTTGGACACATACCAAGTACTTGCATAAAGGTTGGGTTGTCTACAATAATTCCTGCTTTTAAACGTTCAAGAAGCGTTTTCATCTAGTACTCCCCCTTTTCCCAGTTTGTTTGATGTGCTTTCATATATTCTGTTGCTAAGTTAACACCATTTACAACTGCAGTACTTGTAATAGTAGCACCTGTTATAGCCATAATCTCTGTATCACTACCAGTTGTTTTGTTTACTGCAAGAGGTGTTCCTTTTCCAACAAATTGATCCTTGAAGCTTGGTTGTAGCATATTGGCACCAAGTCCTGGTGTTTCTGCATGACTTAAAATCTGAACACCTGCAAGTGTTCCATCAGCGTGCATACCTACTAAAAGTTCAATACTTCCACCATAACCATCTGGATAAACTTTTGCTACAGCACCTGTATATTTGCCATCTGCATAAGTAACAAACACTGTTTCAAGTTTCTCCCCATCAGTTACTGGAACTATTTGAATATCTTTTGCCTCTTCTAAAAGGCCTCTTACTGCCTCTTGTTGAGCAGCTTCTTTTCCTTTAACGATTATTGGTGCTGTTTGACTATTTACAAATCCAAGTAAACCAGCACAAATTGTAGTTATAATAAGTAAAATCAGTCCAAGCTTTAATGGTTCTTTCATTACTTAGCACCTCCAAAGCGTACAGGTTTTACAAACTTATCAATAAGTGGTACAGCTAAGTTCATAATTAAAATACTATAACTTACACCTTCTGGATAACCACCAAAAAGTCTAATAACACTAGCAATAATACCTGCACCTACAGCAAATATGATTTGTCCTTTTAGCGTCATAGGAGTTGTTGTATAGTCAGTAGCCATAAAGAAAGCCCCAAGCATAGCACCACCTAAGAAAATAGAAGTAAAGCTAGCTCCCACTCCATGTCCACTAAATAAAAGAGTTACTATAAACATAGTTCCTAAATAACATACTGGTATATGCCAAGTAATAACTTTTTTATAAATGAGGTAAAGCCCACCAAGTAAAATAGCAAGTGCTGAAACCTCTCCAATACAACCACCAATATTACCAATAAAAGCATCTACTAAAGAAGGCATTGCTACTGCACTATCTGGTCTAATAGCTGCTAAAGGCGTTGGTCCTGTTAAAGCATCAAGACCTTTTGGCGCACTAAAGCTAGTCATTGCTTGTGGATATGCCGCAAGCAAAAAGGCTCTTGCTGCAAGAGCTGGGTTTATAAAGTTTTGTCCAATCCCACCAAAACATTGTTTAGCAAGTATAATAGCTACAAAAGCACCTACTATAGGTACATAAATTGGTGCATCTACAGGTAGGTTAAAAGCTAATAATAAACCTGTTATAACTGCACTTAAATCCTTTATGGATAAAGTTTGATGTGTAAAAGTTTGCCACATCGCCTCAAAAGCCACACAAGACACTACACATAAAATTGTAAGTAAAAGTGTTCTTACTCCAAAAAAGTAAGTTCCTACTAGAAGTGCTGGAATAAGGGCAATAACTACATCTAACATAATATTTTGTACAGTAGTTCCCTTGTGGGCATGTGGTGATGAGGACACATTAAATAATTTTTCCATGTCTTTCTCTCCCTTGGCTATTTTTGTCTCACTCTATTTTTAGCTGTACGAATTGACTGTACAAGCTGTCTGCTTGCTGGACACACATAAGAACAGCATCCACATTCCATACAATCCATACCAAAATCAGCTAAAAAGGCTTCGTCGTCATGATGTAGTGCTGCACGGTGTAGGGCATTTGGCACAAGACGCATTGGACAAGCTTCTACACATTTCCCACAACGAATACATGGTGAAGTTGCCTCTTTATCTACTTCTTTTTGGGTTAAACATAAAATGGCCGATGTTCCCTTTCCAATTGGTACATCTACTGAACTTAAGGCAGTTCCCATCATTGGTCCACCTGAAATAACTTTTACCGTTGCCGCTTCATCCCATTCGGCTGCTTCTAATACTTCCCTAAAACTCATACCTAAGCGAATTTTAAAGTTGGAAGGCTTCTTAACACCATTTCCAGATACAGTAACAATACGTCTCATAATTGGTCTACCTTTTGTTACTGCTCTCCAAATAGCAATAACTGAGTCCACATTAAGTACGATAGCCCCAATATCTGCTGGTAACTTTCCACTTGGCACTTCAAGACCTGTAGTAGCATAAATAAGGTGTTTTTCAGAACCTTGAGGATACTTTGTTTCAAGAACCTTTACTTCTATTTTAGATTCTTTTTCGCAGTAAGCTTTCATCTTTTCTACAGCATCCATCTTATTATCTTCAATACCTATTATAGCTGTAGCCTCTTTAAACATATGTAGTACAATCTTTATACCTTCTACAATACGCTCTCCCTCTTCTAGCATGACTCTATGGTCTGAAGTTAAGTAAGGTTCACATTCCGCACCATTTATAATGATGTGTTTAATGGTCTTCTCTTTTGGAGGTGATAACTTGATGTAGGTTGGGAAAGTTGCCCCACCCATTCCAACTAAACCTGCTTCTTTAACGATTTCAACGATTTCTTCTGATGTAAGGCTAGTATAGTCTTTTACTCTGGCCTCTTTTAATTCAGGTATCTCCTCATAAGCAAAATCATTAGTAACAACAACACATAAGGCTAAACGCCCTTGATGTGTCATACGTTCTTCTACTGCCTTTACTGTTCCAGAAACACTACAATGGACAGGTGCACCCGCATACCCTGTTTGTTCACCAATTTTTTGTCCAACTAAAACCCTATCTCCCTTTTTCACAAGTGGTTTACATGGACTTCCAATGTGTTGTTGCATTGGATATACCAGTTCTTCCTTTGGTAACAAAGCTTGGATAGGCTGATCCTTTGTAAGCTCTTTATGATACTTAGGGTGTATACCTTTTTTAAAACTTAAGAGTTTCATCGTCTTCCTCCCTTTCTCGTCTTAGTATAAGTATGATTAAGCATACGAATAAAATAAATTTGACCTATTCTCTAAAATTATAAACGCATTACTAAGTTTTCTCAACTTGTTTTACATAATTAAATTTTTAACAATTTAAGAATACTTATATTTCATACAAATCATTACAATTGTTTTGTATATATAGTCTAATCCATTGTAAAATATCAGGATGATTAATAGGCAACCCATCTAAAATTTCTAATACTTCTTTTGTGTCACAGATAAATTCTTTTTCTCCATAACGGTGAACATAAGTAAAATGTATATCTGGTTTTGCACAAATTAATGCCTCCATAGTACTTCCCATATCTCCGATAGGTAGCCTATCTATATGGTCATACTGAAAAGTTCCTATAATAGAAGTCCCTACTCCTTCCTCACTTTTAATCTTAAGCTCTCCTCCACATTCTTTACATAATTGGTCAAAAAAAGGTAAACCTAATCCCACCTTGCGTAAGGTTCTAGTTGTAGTAAACGGATTAGTTACTTGATCTTTGATGGTTTTAGACATTCCTTTACCATTGTCCTCCACTTCAATAGTAAGCCAATTATTGATAGGATCTTCCCATATAAGTACTTTCACTTTAGAAGCTTCTGCCCGAATACTATTTTGAACAATATCTAAAATATGTAATGATAATTCCTTCATACGCTCACTCCTTTTATATACTATCGTCTTAAATTTAACATACTTAAACTTTTTATTATATATCCATATAAGCTTGTACTATATATGTTCATTATATATGAATTATTATAGATTAGACCCTCAATTAAAAAATATTTAGGACAAAATAAAAGAGCTGTATGAAACAGCCCTTTTCTATATTACTTTGACAGTACGCGTACTTTAATAATATCTTCGATTTCTTCAATACTATGAATATTTTCATCAGTAATTTTAGTATCTGTGTCAATAATAGTATAGGCCCAACTACCCTTACTCTTATTAATCATATCAGAAATATTGATACCCTCACCTGCAATAATATTAGTAATCTTACCAATCATAGCAGGTATATTCTTATGTATAATAGTTAATCTAAATGCTGCATTCCAAGGCATTTCACATTGAGGGAAGTTTACTGAATTTATAATATTACCGTTTTCCAAGTAGTCTTTTACTTGTTTAACAGCCATAACTGCACAGTTTTCTTCTGATTCAGGTGTAGATGCCCCAAGATGTGGAATAGCTAATACATGGGGGTTCCCAATAAGTCCATCTACTGGAAAATCTGTTACATACTTTTCAATAATCCCTGACTCAATAGCTCTAAAGAGCGCCTCATTATCTACTAAAGTATCTCTAGAGAAGTTTAGTAAACGAACACCTTTTTTCATTTTACTAAAGGCTTCGTCATTAAACATACCTTTTGTATCTGCTGTAAGAGGTACATGGATTGTAATGTAGTCTGCCTCTGTTAAAATTTGCTCCATAGAAAGAGCATGTTCAATATGACGTGAAATACCCCAAGCTGCTTCTATAGAAATATATGGATCATATCCAATAACTTCCATGCCTAAACTTTGTGCTGCATTAGCTGCCATAACACCGATGGCACCAAGTCCAATAACACCTAGTTTCTTTCCTAGAATTTCTGGTCCTACAAAAGCACTTTTTCCTGTTTCTACCTCTTTAGCTACATTCTCAGTTAAAGTACTTGCCCAGTTAATACCTTCTACTATCTTTCTTGAAGAAAGAAGTAGCCCAGCTATAACCATTTCCTTTACTGCATTGGCATTGGCTCCTGGTGTATTAAATACAACAATACCTTTTTGGGCACAAGCCTCTACTGGAATATTATTTACACCAGCCCCTGCACGTGCTATAGCTTTTACTGTATCAGGTAAGTCTATATCATGCATTTTTGCACTTCTTACCAATATAGCATCTGCACCATCAATTGTATCTTGGAGTGCATATTTCTCCCCGAAAAGCTTTGTTCCTTTAGGAGAAACTTTATTTAATGTATAAATCTTATTCATCTAATCCCCTCCTAATGTTTGGCTTCAAAATCTTTCATAAAGTCAACAAGTGCCAAAACCCCTTCAACTGGCATAGCATTATAAATACTTGCACGCATACCGCCTACACTTCTATGTCCTTTTAAGTTTACAAAACCAGCTGCTGTGGCTGCCTTAATAAACTCCGCATCTAAAGTTTCATCACCTGTTATAAATGGAACGTTCATTAAAGAACGATCTTCTTTTGCTGCCGTACCTTTAAAGAGTTTAGATTCATCTAAGAAGTCATATAAAATAGCTGCTTTTTCTTTATTTCTCTTTTCTATAGCCTTAACCCCACCTTGGGCTTCCATCCATTCAAATACTAATTTAAGCATATAAATAGCATAAGTTGGTGGTGTATTAAACATAGAATCATTATCTACGTGGGTTTGATAATTTAACATGGTTGGTACACTAGCATCTGCCTTACCAACTAAATCTTCTCTAATAATAACAACAGTTACACCTGCTGGCCCTAAATTCTTTTGAGCTCCTGCAAATATAATGCCGTATTTGGTTACATCTATTTCCTCTGACATAATACATGATGATAAATCTGCAACTAGAGGAATGTTACCCGTTTCAGGTAAGGTATTAAACTTAGTTCCATAAATCGTATTATTTTGACAGATATAAATGTAATCTGCTTCCTTATCGAAAGCATCATTAGAGTAAGCTGGTATATGACTATAAGTATCTGACTTGGAGGATGCAATCACATTAACACTTCCAAATTTTTTAGCTTCTTTAATTGCTTTTGATGACCAAACACCTGAGTCAATAAAATCTGCTTTTTTTGATCCTACCATTAGATTCATAGGTACCATAGCAAATTGTAATGAAGCACCACCTTGTAAAAATAGCACTTTATAATTTTCAGGTATTTGCATAAGACTTCTTAGTTTTGCCTCTGCTTCTTCAATAATTTTCATATAAGCCTTGGATCTATGACTCATCTCCATAACACTCATTCCTGCATCTTCATAGCATACAAGTTCTCTTTGTGCTTTTTCTAACACTTCAAGTGGTAGCATTGCAGGGCCTGCTGAAAAGTTATATACTCTCATCTTTACATCCTCCTTTTAGATTCTTTTACACTTCAGTGTAGTATAATGTTAAATTATAGATAAACATTATTTAATAGTCAACATTTTTGTTAAATTTTTAGAAAAATAAAAGTTAGATGCTTATATTTATCATTTTAACTTAATGTAGCCACCATAACTGCTTTAATAGTATGCATACGATTCTCTGCCTCATCAAAGACTACAGAGTGCTTTGATTCAAAAACTTCCTCTGTTACTTCCATCTCCTTAACTGCAGGCAAGCAGTGCATAAAAATCACTTCTTCATTTTCTGTCTTCTTTATAAGCTCCATATTTATTTGATAAGGTCTTAATAAAGCAATACGTTCACTTGCTTTATCCTCTTCCCCCATAGAGCACCATACATCTGTATAAAGGACATTTGCCCCTTTTACTACCTCTAAATCATCGCTTACTTGTAAGCTTCCACCACTTTCTTTTGCATAGGAATTACAAGTATTTACTAAACCTTCTTCTGGCCATAAACTTTTAGGTGCTACAATGACAATATCCATCCCCATCTTTGTACATCCAATCATAAGACTATTAGCCATATTATTTCGTCCATCTCCAATATAAACAAACTTTTTACCCTTAAGCTTACCTAAGTGTTCCTTAACTGTTAATAAATCTGCTAAAATTTGAGTTGGGTGGTATAAATCAGTTAATCCATTATAAACTGGCACACCACTATATGCCGCTAGTTCTTCTACTGTCTTTTGAGAAAAGCCTCTAAATTCAATAGCATCAAAAAGTCTTCCAAGTACACGTGCTGTATCTTTTACACTTTCCTTATATCCAAGTTGAATATCATCTTTTCCTAAGTACTCTGGATGTGCACCTTCATCTACACAAGCTACAGTAAAAGCACAACGGGTACGTGTAGAAGGTTTTTCAAAAATAAGTGCAATATTTTTCCCTTTTAAAGTATCTCCTTTAATGCCCATTTTCTTCTTTAGTTTAAGTGTTGCTGCAAGATCAAGTAATGCTTCTATCTGTTCACTACTAAAATCGTGTAGTGTTAAAAATGATTTGCCTTTTAATCCAAACATAAATTCACTCCTTATTAATATTTATTTATTATCTTGCATAATTATTTATATTTATAAATATTATACTTTATTCTACCTAAAATCAATAGTTTTGTAAAAAAAATCCTATACATTATTTATGCATAGGATCATATTAATAGCACTTAATTCATCATTACTTTCAAAAAGTAAAACCTATGCCTTATTTATGCATAGGTTTCTTGGTTTTTATTTTCATAGTAAGCTATAATTTCTCTATAATCTTCTACGAAATAGTGCGCCTCTTGTCTTAAACGCTCTTCCATTTCTTCATCTTGTCGATCCCTTATAGCACAGCTTGTCATACCTGCTCTTTTTGCTGCTAAAACACCATTCGGTACATCTTCGAAAGTCAGACAGCGTTTAGGTTCTACACCTAAGTCTTTTGCTACCTTTTCATATACATAAGGATAAGGTTTGCCCTTTTCTACTTCACAAGATGTACAGATAGCTCCAAATTTATTTTTAATGTGATGAACCTCTAAAATTACATTAATTAATTCATAAGAATTACTCGTAGCAATACCCATCTTGATGCCTTGTCCATCTAGATAATCTAAAAACTCACGTACTCCTTCTTTAAGAGGTACTTGACTTTTGTAAAACTCAAGAGCTATTTGATTAATATCTTTTTTAATCTTTTCTACATCATCTTCAATGTTAAAACGAGTCTTCATATACTGAGCAGTTTCTGTAAAACTCATCCCCTCTACTTCTTCTTCTGAAAATTCATCAGCTTTAACACCAAATTGTCCTAAATAAATCTCATCAATTTTATCCCATGCCCACATGGAATCTATCAGTGTTCCATCTAAGTCAAATATAACTGCATCAAATGTGTCATTCATCCTATTATCTTTCTCCCTCCAACTAGCTATCTATATCTATATCTATATCTATATCTATTCCTATTTCTATTTCTATTTCTAACTGTATTTAACTAGCCATCTTCCTAACTATTTTTCTTCCTAACTATCTATTACTTCTCTTCTTGTCCTTTTAAGCAATCAAGCTCTTCTTGTGTTAACTGACGATATTCACCTAAGGCTAAGTCCTCTGGAAGTTTTAAGTTTCCCATACTTATACGTTTAAGATAAGTAACTTCTTTTCCAACAGCCTTCATCATACGTTTTACTTGGTGGAACTTACCTTCTTTAATAGTTATATATACTTTTGAGTTTTCCTCGTTTGCTTCTATAATCTCAAGGCTTGCTGGCATACAAGGTTTAGCTTCACCTATATCTATACCTTCACTAAAGGCTATGCAGTCTTCCTTAGTCACTTGACCTGTTACTTTGGCGTAGTAACATTTATCTACATGCTTTTTAGGAGATAGGAGGGCGTGATTAAACTTACCATCATTAGTGAGTATTAAAAGTCCTTCCGTATCTTTATCTAACCTACCTACAGGTGCTAGTGTTCTACCTCTTGTAATAGGGTCTAAAAGATCCATAACTGTCTCTTGTTTAGGATCTTCTGTAGCAGTAATATAGCCCGCTGGCTTATTTAAAATATAGTAATAAAAAGTTTTATAATCTACTACCTCTTCACCAAGGCTTACTACATCTTCTAATGGATTAATACCATATTCAGGGCGCTTTTCTACTTCTCCATTTACTTTAACTTTTTTCTTTTTTATAAGTTGCTGCACTTGGGAACGAGAACCATATCCTGTATGTACCAAGTATTTATCCAATCTCATTTTCTTTTCTACCATTTATCTTACCATCATTTCTATATTATTTAATCACTTTAAATTTATTAGCTTTCTAATATATATTGTACATCATTTTTGAAACTTCTTATAGTCCCTATTACTATCTCCCTAACTCATCATACGCCAATTTGAGGCATATAAGTTTTTCAAGGTACCATTTTGACTTTTCACCCAACCTAGTGGATAACCGCCTACCCCTACTACATGAAAACCTTTTGGTACGTCTATAAGAAGGGTTTCACCCTTTAAATATTTGACTACATTTACATCTTCAATACTAAGATCAATATATTGTTTAAACATTTCCTTTGGATAAGCAAGAGCTAATACTTGAGAAGGTACAAAACGTTTGTTTTTTACTTCTCCTAAATACATACCACTTCTTATTACACGAAGGCCTTCTAAGTCTGGTGCATCTTCACTATGTATATAAATTTTATTATTAAGTTCAATAATTGGTGTATTCACATCTATATGGGTATATACTTCAATGAATTCTTTTAGAACGCCTATATCTTTTATACATTGTTTAACTTTTAGACGTTTTGTCTTATCTTGGGAACTACCTATCTTTTGTAATAAACAAACAAAATGTCCTTCTCCTTTTAAATGATGTGGCCAAAGTCTTAAGGCGCCACTTAGTTTATTAGAACCTTCTTTTACCCATTCTGGACGGCCTTGTTGAATCCCACCTACACCTTCTAATGGTACAATGTTACAGTCTTCATGTTTGCTTAGAAAGGCTTGAATCATCTCTTCATTTTCTTCTGGTGAAAAAGTACAAGTAGAATAAAGCATCATTCCATTTTCTTTTAGCATTGTATAAGCATGTTCTAAAATCTCTTCTTGAAGCTTAGTACAATGATCTATCCCGTGAGTTTCCCAACTCTTAACCGCATTTTCGTTTTTTCTAAACATGCCTTCTCCAGAACAAGGAGCATCTATAAGAATTTTATCAAAATACCCTGGTAACTTCTTCGCTAAACGCTCTGGTGTTTCAGCAGTAATAATACTATTACGTATACCAAAGTTTTCAATATTTTTCATAAGTGCCATAGCACGTGTTGCACTAATATCATTACTAAAAAGAAGGCCTGTTTGCCCAAGTTTAGCTCCTACTTGAGTGGACTTACCACCTGGTGCTGCACAAAGATCTAATACTTTATCTCCTTCTTCTATAGGTATATAGGCCCCTGGTGCCATAGCACTAGGTTCTTGTATATAATAAAGCCCTGCATGAAAATAAGGATGTTTACCGGGTCTATCGTCTTCTCTATAATAGTAACCTTCCTTACACCAAGGTACACTTTCTAATCCTTCAAAAGGTGAAAGTTCTTCCCATGTCTTATTGTCTATTTTCATTGTATTAATACGAATACCATGATACTCCGGGAAATTATAACTCTCCATATAAGCGTTGTATTCATCTTTTAAAAGTCCTTGAATTTTCTCTTTAAACTGAATAGGTAGTTCCATGTGATGTCCTCTTATCTTTTAATGTCTAGGTTGTATTAATCTTATCTTTTATTTTATAATTGATTTAATGATTTACTACATATATATCCATATTTACTTATCTGTATAAAATTAGACTATTACTGATTTTATGTTGTTAGAGTTTAAATTTCTCCAATATATTTAGGTTCAAAATTTAAATAATCTGCTGCAACTAAATGATAGTTAATCCCCTCATATTCACCTTGTAAGGCTTTTGACCAGGCACCTTCATCGTGCAAATGTCCAAAAACTACTTGACTTACAGGGTAGTTTTCTAAAAGCTTTGTAAAAGCTGAGGGTTCTCTTTTTTCATTAGTAGGTGGATAGTGAAGGGCAACAATTATTTCTTTTGCACCTTTTTTCTTAGCATCTTCTAGGGAAAGCCTTAACCTCTCTACTTCACGTTTATATACTTTTTCATCTTCTTTTGTCATTTCTTCTTGCTGTGACCATGCTCTTGTGCCACAGATTGCAACACCCTTTTCTACTAAATAAGCTGTATTTTGAAGGAAGTAAAGTCTTTGATCTAACTGATTAAGTCGGCCTATCTTTTCCCACCAATAGTCATGATTACCTTTTATGCATACTTTCTTTCCAGGTAAGTTTGCAATAAACTCTAAGTCTATCTTGGCTTCATCTAAGCGCATCCCCCAAGATAGATCACCACAAAGTATGACTAAATCTTCTTCCTTTATTTTATTTAACCAATTTCTTTGTATAGCCTGTACATGGTTTTTCCAAGCATCTCCAAAAATGTCCATGGGTTTATCCACTCCAAAGCTTAAATGTAAATCACCTATGGCATAGATTTTCATTCATTTACTCCTTATCCTTCTAACCTTTGTTAGTAAATAGATTGCGACTTATTATAGCATAATTTAAATCCTATTCCAACGGCTTTAATGACGAAATAAAAGGACTCTTTTTATTTTGTTTCTAGATATTCCAAGATACTATAGGGATTCACCCAAAATTCTTCATTGCTTGGTGTTTTTACTGCAATACCTATATGTAAATGGACAGGGAATTTTCCTCTTGTGCCTTCTTCTCCATATCCTGTATCTCCCATTAAGCCAATGACTTGACCGGCTTTTACCCTATCTTCTTGTTTAAGATTTTTAGGATAACTATCTAGATGAGCATAGTAAAAATAGGCTCCGTTTTCACTTCTTATCCCTACTCTATAACCACCCACTTGGTTCCAACCTATATTTTCTACTACTCCATCTGTCATACTTCTTACTTGTATTTTCCCAGCTTCCTCCTCTTTAGACATAATATCAATACCATAGTGTAGTCTATCTCCTTTATAACTTCTAGCTTCCTTCCAACCATTCTTGTAAGTATATACATTCTTTTCTTTAATAGGAAAGCACTCTATATCATAGATAAACTGCTTGTACACCTGTGCAGCATGATCATACATACCAAACTCATCTAAAAGATTGGTAATATCTTTTTCTTTAATACATTTTTTAATTTCCTCATTTGATACACCTTTATAAGACTCTACAGCCCACACAGCAAGTGTGTAGGCATAGTCTTTTTGATATTTTAAAGAAAGCTTAAGCATTTCATCTAAAGTTTTAGCTCCAATATTTAAGTCTTGCATATAGTCTATATAACCTTTTGATATTTGTTGTTCTACCTTGGTCGTTTCCTTAGAAGACTTCTCTTCTTTTGCCTTTAACCCACCACTGCATTTTGAAAAGATTAAAATAACCCCTACTGCAATAAGCAAAATACCTATAAGCTTTTTCATATTTTCTATTCCTTCAAAAGCCACAAATTGATTTCTTCCCCTATTCATTTTAGATAAGGATGGTGCTTTTACAACAGAAAAATTAATTTTATTACTAGGTATTATTTGCCCTCTTTTTCTTCTTGTATAATTACGTTTTCTACTCATATCATATGTTACTTGACCTATAAAACGCTGGAAACTCTTCACCTTTTCTCCCCCTCACTCTATAAAAAAAGAAGAAGCACCTTATTATGCTTCTTCTTTCGTCACAAAACCTTTTACTGCCTTACCATTCAAATAATTACATAAATCTCCTTGTTTCCAATGGTTGGCCTCCATCTTTTCTATAATTTCATCATGGATTTTCCACCAACTTGTATTCCAATTTGCAAACAAAGTGTATTCTTCTGGTGCCCTTCCAATAATACGTTGAATCACTATATTTGGTGATAAATAACGTAGGAAAGTAATCACTCTTTCTTCGTACTCTTCCATAGAAATCATTTCAAATTCCCCAGCTTCATATTGGCGTCCCATCTTTGTTCCTTTTGTAATATATAAAGCATGGAGTTTAATATAATCCATATTTAAAACACTCATCAGCTTAGCATTTTCAATCACATCATCTAAATTATCCCAAGGTAAGTTTAAAATTAAATGAGTACAAATGGAAAAACCATAAGCTTTAATACGTAGGACCGCATCTAAATACTCACTTAGTCCATGTCCTCTATTAATCTTTGCTAATGTATGATAGTTCATAGTTTGTAAACCTAGTTCAATACATACATCATAGCCTGTTTCCTTTTGCCAACTATGAATGGCCTTTAAATAGGCTTCATTAATACAATCTGGTCTTGTAGATATGCTAATACCTACTAAATCTTTATGATGTATTTGACTAAGTACCTCTTTAAAAGTTTCAAGAGGCATATAAGTATTACTGAAATTTTGTAAGTAAGCAATAAACTTTCTTGCTTTATACCGTTTTCCTATATATTCAATGTTCTGCTTTAGTTGATCTTCTATTGTAATTTTTGTATCTAACATTTCGTAACCTATTCCTACATCACCACAAAAGGTACAGCCACCTTTGCCACATGTACCATCTCTATTAGGACAAGTTACAGGCAAGTTTACAGGAATTTTATAAACCTTCTCGCCATATTTTTCTTTTAATGTATCTGCATAACGTTTATAAGTCATGGGTGCGTAAACTCCTTTTCCATAGGTGTTTTCTTTTATGGTAAAACGAGTCTTATCATTTGTCAAACAAGCTTTATATTCTATATATAGCTATAATTTGGATATATATTCCAACTTCAGAAATATTGAATAAAAATTTTTTTGTAACTCATACTATGTACAATAGAGTTTCATCTATATATTTCCAATTCGTTTGAAAGGTAGGTAATAAGCTATGCAAACTAAAGGTTTAGATGTTCTTGCACTTACACTTGTTATTATAGGAGCAATCAACTGGGGACTTATTGGTTTCTTCAAATTTGATTTAGTATCCACTTTATTTGGAGGCCCAACCTCATGGATTAGCCGTATTATTTTTGCTCTAGTAGGTCTTGCTGGACTTTACGCACTTACTTTCTATGGCAAATCATCTCACAACAGCCATAATGCTTAATTTTTAAAAAATAACTAGATAGAATACTGTCTAGTTATTTTTATACCTATTTTTGTTTAAATTTTTATAAAATTTTTTTAAAATTAAAGGATATTTTAGTCAATATGTTGAATATGTATATTAATAAATCATATTAGGGGTGATAACCATGATACAGATTATTACAGGTCAAACAGGTGAAGGTAAAACAAAACAAATGATTGAACTGGCAAATGACAAGATTAGAAACTCAGACGGACATATTGTTTACATTGATAGCACAACACAACATCGCTTTGCTCTTTCTCATCACATTCGTCTTATTGAAACAACTTCTTTTCCCCTCCATGCCCATGATTTTTTTGGCTTTATTTGCGGAATTTTATCTAGCAATCATGATATTGAACTTATTTTCATTGATGAGCTCACTCAAATCACCCGTCTTGGTATTGATGAACTAGCAATTTTCTTTGAAAGACTTAAACACCTTTCTGATAAGCATAATGTACATTTTATTGTCGGTGCAGCTTGTTCTAGTCAAGATATCCCAGATTCTCTTCTTTCCTTCTTAGTAGCGTAATTTACTCATTATAAAATGAATAGGGCAGTCATTATAATCATTTATAATGACTGCCCTGTTATTTTTTTAAAAGCTTAAATACACATACCGTAAAAGGATTCATCAAATAATGTGTATCTGTTCTTCTAATAGATGACTTAGTGAAGCTCTCCTCCTTAGATGTATCAATAATAAGTTCCCAACCTTTTAAACTTTTTGGTATTTCAAATTTTAATAGTTCTGTATAGTTGTTCATAACTACATAAAGTATTTCTTCTTTTACTTCGATTTGCTCCGCTAAACTACAAGAGTGATATGCCCAGTCAGGTTCATTATAATTTACACCATGAAAGGTTATTTTAAGCTCATGACCATTAGCTTTTTTAAAACAAAGACTTTCCTTCCGAAATCCTATCATATTCTTTACAAAATCTAACAGATCTTTATTCTTCTCTACCAATTCCCAGTCCATCCAAGATATTTCATTATCTTGACAAAAAGCATTATTATTGCCTCTTTGTGTACGCCCTATTTCATCTCCCATTAAGATCATAGGTACACCTTGTGAAAGTAAAAGGAGGGTAAAAAAATTCTTTATACGCCTTTTTCGCTGCTCTAGCACCTTCACATTATGAGTTTCACCCTCTTCTCCATAGTTGTCACTGTAATTATTATTGCTTCCATCTCTATTATCTTCACCATTTAGAGTATTATGTTTATGGGAGTAAGATACTAAATCCCACATAGTAAAGCCATCATGAGCTGTAATAAATTGTATTGTGTGGTTTTTATCTTTTCTTATATCTTTAAATTGTATTTCATTCCCCAATAAACATCTGGCTACTGCGCTAGTCATTCCTTTATCTCCTCTTACAAAACGGCGCATAGTATCTCTATAAATATCGCTCCACTCTGCAAAAGGATAAGGCATACGTCCTACATCATAAGCTCCTTTAGCATCCCAACATTCTGCAATAAGCTTTACATGAGATAAAACAGGATCACTAGCTATATCTTCTAAAAGAGAGCCCTCGTACCAATTCCCATCCTGATTTTGAGCTAGTATAGAGGCAAGGTCAAATCTAAACCCATCTACTCCCATACAAATAACCCAATAATATAAACTATCTAATATAAGCTGTTTTGTCACTATATGCATATTGTTAATAGTATTACCTGTGCCAGCATCATTACGATAATGATTACCTTGTTTTTTGTAATAGGTATCTGGTGCAAGTGCCTTAAAATTAAAAGTTGTACCATCTTGGCCACCTTCTCCAGTATGGTTATACACTACATCTAAAATAACTTCCATACCATTTTCATGAACTGTCTTTACAAAGTTCCGAAAAGCTTTCACTTCTTCTAATGCGTTTTTATTTGTAGCATAAACTTCTTGTAGGGCAAAAAAAGCAATAGTATTATAGCCCCATTCATCTTGTAATGTTTCTTGAGTAATAGGATGTTTATTGGCTAAAGTATGTTTATTCCACTTAAACACTGGTAAAAGTTCTAAAGTAGTTACTCCTAAAGATTTTAAATAAGGTAGCTTCTTTAAAATGCCTTCATAAGTACCTCTTTCTTTTAATTCAAGACCACTAGTAGGACTTTTAGTAAAAGCACCTACATGCATTTCATAAATAATGGTTTCTTCCCAAGGAATATTAGGATGTACACCTTCATATAAATTATCTCTTAAGACTAAGTTCTTATAATGATTACTTCCTTTAGGAAAGGCACTTAAACTTCTAGCATAAGGATCAATAAGAGGCATGCTCTTTTCCCCTTTTTCATCTATAGTTTGCCACGTATAAGCATAACCTTCTTCTATACCAGAAATAGCAATATGAAAAATATCTCCTGTACTATAGTTCTGTCTATTTAAAACAACTTCTATTAATGGCTTATCTTCATAAACATATTGATAAATCTTTAAAACCATTTCATGACAAACTGTTGCATAAATACCAAAGTAGGCCCACTTATCTATTAATCTACACCCTAATAAGGGTAACCCCTTCTTTATCTCAAACATATATACACTCCCAACTTCAATCTGCTCTATAAGTTGCATATATAAATTTTACCATATTTTGTAAATATTATATACATTTAATTTGAGTCTTGCAATTTTTTTTGGCTATGTTATAATTATAACCAATTCTATAAGCTAAAAACGTTGATAAAGAAATAGTAGTAATTGTCCTAGTCTTTAGAGAGCATACGGTTGGTGAAAGTATGTGTCGGGTCAATTTATGAATTACACCTTTTGAGTTGCACTTATGTGCCGGCTACATACCGTTATCATGTATGAGGCAAATATATTTGCGAACAAAGGTGGTACCACGGGTGATCTCGTCCTTTATATAAGGCGAGACACCCTTTTTTATTGCTTTTCTTTATGACATGAGACAAAATTATGAGGAGGCTCTTACAAATGAACGTATTTGATACCTTAATGGAACGTGGATTTATCCAACAAACAACACACGAAAAAGAAATTCGTGAATTATTAGAGAAAGAAAAAGTTACTTTCTACATTGGTTTTGACCCTACTGCTGACAGTTTACACGTAGGTCACTTTGTAACAGTTATGGCTATGGCACATATGCAAAAAGCAGGACACCGTCCTATCGCTCTTTTAGGTGGCGGTACTGGTATGGTTGGTGACCCTACTGGTAAAACTGATATGCGTAAAATGCTTACACCAGAAGTAATCAAACACAATGTAAATTGCTTTAAAAAACAACTTTCTCGTTTCATCACTTTTGATAATGACCAAGCAATTATTGTAGATAATGGAGATTGGTTACTTAACCTAAACTACATTGACTTCCTTCGTGAAGTTGGGGTACATTTCTCTGTTAACCGTATGCTTACAGCTGAATGCTTTAAACAACGTCTTGAAAAAGGTCTTTCTTTCTTAGAATTTAACTATATGCTTATGCAATCTTATGACTTCCTAGAACTTTACAGAAAATACAACTGTAAATTACAACTAGGTGGAAACGATCAGTGGTCTAATATCTTAGGTGGTGTTGAGCTTGTAAGACGTTTACACGGAGATACATCTTTCGGTATGACTTTCTCACTTCTTACAAATAGCGAAGGTAAGAAAATGGGTAAAACAGAAAATGGTGCTGTATGGCTTGATGCTGAAAAAACTTCTCCATACGAATTCTATCAATACTGGAGAAACGTTGGCGATGCAGACGTTCGTAAATGCTTATCTTTACTTACATTCCTTCCAATGGAAGAAATTGATACACTTTGTAATGTAGAAGGTGCTGAAATTAACACTGCAAAAGCACGTCTTGCTTTCGAAATTACAAAGATTGTTCACGGTGAAGAAGAAGCTAAAAAAGCTGAAGAAGCCGCTAAAGCAGCTTTCGCTGGTAAAGGTGCAAGTGGTTCTCTTCCTACAACAGACCTTAGCGCTGACCTATTTGCAGAAGGTATGGACATTATTAGCCTTCTTGTAGATCATACAGGACTTGTAGCAACACGTTCAGAAGCACGTCGTCTTCTTACACAAAACGGTATTAAAATCGAAGGTAAGCCAGTAGATGGTATTGACTTTAAAGTAACTACTGACTTATTTAATGATGGTGCTTTAATGATTCAAAAGGGTAAGAAGGTTTTCCATCAGGTTAACCTTGTTTAAATAGCTGATATATATACTTTATTGAAGCAAAAAGGAGATGTTGTACTAAGAAATTAGTGCAACATCTCCTTTTTTGTGATTTATGTTGAGTAAAGAGATTTGATAAGGGGTGAATTACTGTCTTTGGTTAGTCTTCTTAGGTGTCAGGCTGGCTGTAACTCCTCCTTCAGCTTCCACCTTGGGGGACGAATTACTATCTCTTGATAGACTACGTTAGGTTCGGGATGTGGTACCCTACTCTTTCAGCTTTCACTTCCGGTAGCTAAGAGGCTGTAGGCTCGAAAGAAGTAGGAACGCTCAAAACTTGCTCCGCTTCAAACATTTCGCTAAAACCCCTACTTCACCTCTCGCCAACATCCTCTAAGCCACCTACATAAGTCGCTTCCAGAGCAGGGCACCCCATCCCTTACCTTACCAGTTTTACTAAAGAGATAGCAATTCTAGTCTACTGAACCCTTTACTCACCCACTCATTAACAGTCTCTAAACCACCTGCATAAGCCGATTTCGAAGGAGTCACATCCATCCTTCCACCTATTTAATTGTTCTAACAGACAGTAATTCTAGTCTACTTAGCCCCATTGCTTATCTTTTCGTTACCATCCTTTAAGTGTATCTACATAAAGAAATTCCTAGAATAGCCTCTAGATACACTCGTACTATCTATAACATTCTTCTTTTATAATTTTAACTTATATAAGTATATCATCCTATTCCCCCATCTTCCCAATGGAAGAGAAAACTAAAGGAGTTGTGGCACTATGAACTGCCCAAATAAGTTAGACCTAAAAATCTAATTTATTTGGGCAGTTCACTAAAAAATTAGTACACAACTCCTTATTTGTAATTTATATTAAATAATTTTGTAAGGGTCAAATTACTGTTTTTGTTTAGACTTCTTTTATGATTTTATAAATCATTTTAGTTTTCTTCACTACTAAAGAGGTCTCCCATATAACGCATTACTAGTAGCCTAATAAATCCTACTACTGGTACTCCTAGTAGAATACCTATTAAGCCAAAGAGTTTTCCACCTATAACAATGGCTAGTAGGACGGCTATAGGATGGAGTTTTATCGTTTTACCCATTACTTTAGGGACAATAAACCATCCGTCTATTTGTTGTAGGATCATAACTGCAATAACTGCATAGAGTCCTTTTATAGGGTTTGGTCCTATAAGGCCAATAAGGCCTGCTAGTATAAAGCCTACGATAGGTCCAAAGTAAGGAATCAGGTTAAAGATTCCAGATATAATCCCTATGAGGATTGCAAAATCTATACCTATTATCATAAGGATAAGACTAATTAGAGTGGCCATAATGACTGCATCAATGAGTTGTCCTCTAATATAGCCTGAAAATACATAATCAACATCTCTACCTATATCTCTTACTTCACTCTCAACTGATTTAGGTATTATTAAAGACAATAGTCTATTGTAAATAATTAAAAGTTTTTGCTTATCTTTTAGTGTGTAGAAGGCTATAACAATACCTAATCCAAGATTGAGTAGATTACCACCAAGACTTGTTAATATGGCAACACCTTTTACACTGAGCCAATTGACAAAACTATTAATTCTTTCATAAATACTTACAATGAAAGCTCCATTCCCCTTTGAAAAAGGTAGCTTGGAAGTGGCCAGATCCATATTGTGTATCATTGTATTAAAGTAGTCTGCATACTGAGTTAAGCTATCTTGTAAGTTTTTAACAGCTCCCCCTCCAATAACTTTTCTTACATTAATAACAACAACTACACTAAAAATGATGAGTACAAGTAAAAAGCTTAGTAAGGTAAGCAAGGTAGAATAACTTCTATTTATGCTATCTTTCTTTAACAGCCTTTTAAGCATTCTATCATAAAAATCCGTTAATGGATCCAGTAAATAGGCAATAATAAGACCAAATATAAGAGGCCCTAGTAAATCAAAAAACCATTTAATAACAGTCGCTATATATCCCCCCACGACTTTGAACCGAACCAGTATAAGTCCTATGAGTAAGGTGACTAAAACACTTCCTACTGCATAAACACTTATAGTAAAATACTTATTATTCTTTTCAAATTTCATGGGGTTACTCCTTCTTAGTAGTTTTTCATTGCTTTAAGAAGGTCAAGTAAGTATTCATAAACTCTAGCCATAGAACTAATGCTTGCACGCTCTTTTGGTGAATGAATATCATAAGCATTTGGTCCAAAGGCAATCATATCAAGGCCTGGTAGTTTTTCTGATATAAAGCCACATTCAAGACCTGCATGAATCGCTTTAATTTCTGGTTTCTTACCATATTTTTGTTCAAATACTTCTATAGCAAGTTCACGTATTCTTGATTTTGGTTCATATACCCAAGCTGGATAGTCTCCAAGTACTGTACAAGTTGCACCTAAATTTTTAGCTACACGTTCTATTTTACGAAGCATGTTTTCTTTCTTAGTTGGTACAGAACTTCTTACTGCAAGTACAATGTGAAGTCCATCTTCTTCTAGTTGTACAACACCAATATTTAATGAGCTTTCTACAAGACCTGGGATTTGCATGCTATAAGCCATAATGCCATGTGGTAAGCACATTAATAAATCAATCATTTTCTCAGACTGTTCTACTGTAATACATGGTTTTTCTTCTTCTACTTTTTCTACAATCATAAAAAGATTTGGATCTTGTTTTTCGTACTCTACTTTAAAAGCTTGTTCCATTTCTTTAAGAATTGTTTCTACCTTTTTGGCATAAGCTTTTTCTACATAGAAGCTAGCTTCTGCTTCACGTGTAATAACATTATCTTTCGTACCACCTATAAAAGTTGCCATACGCACTGCACATACTTTTCTCACTTGGTCAAGCACGCGACCTACAAGTATATTGGCATTTGCACGTTCTTGATGAATATCTGCTCCAGAGTGACCACCTGTTAAACCTTTAATGATGACACGGTAAAGTACATTCTCCTCGTCAGCCTTTTCATAAGTCACATCTAAGTCTACATGTGCCTTCGCACCACCTGCACAGCTTACTAAAAATTCACCTTCAATATCTGTATCTAAGTTAAGAAGTACCTTACCTTCTAAATACTCAGGATGTAAGTTAGCTACACCATCCATACCAGTTTCTTCAGCTGTTGTCATTAACGCTTCAATAGCTGGATGAGCGATTGTATCATCTGCTAAAACTGCCATTTGATACGCAATAGCAATCCCATTATCTGCACCAAGTGTAGTACCTTTTGCACGGATAAAGTCTCCATCTACTTCAAGTTTAATCCCTTCTGTTAAGAAGTCATGCTCTGTATCTTTATTTTTTTCACATACCATATCTAAATGACCTTGCATAATAACAGTTGGTGCATTTTCATATCCAGGTGTAGCTGGCTTTTTAATATAAATATTGTTTACTTCGTCTTGTTTAACTTCTAAACCTAATCCCTTTGCAAAAGCTACCATATAATCACTAATAGCTTTTTCATTGCCTGAACCACGTGGTATATTACTAATTTCTTCAAAATAGTACATTACTTTTTCTGGTTGTAAATTTTCTAATACTCTTGTCATTCTTAAATGCCTCCTTAAGTCTTTTACTTATTTTACTTATTTCTACGAGAAACTATCCCTACTATGTAAAATCTTTTCCTTTACAAGTAGTAAATTGGTCTCTACTTATTAATTTTTAAAACTATGAATAGGCGCTGGAATTCTACCGCCTCTATTTATAAATCCGTGGCACCCATATCCATTTACCGGCATAATAGGTGCACGCCCTAATAGACCACCAAATTCTACACTCTCTCCTACATCTTTTCCTTGTACTGGAATAATACGAACAGCTGTAGTCTTACTATTAATCATACCAATAGCCATCTCATCTGCAATAATACCACTAATAGTACTTGCACTTGTATCTCCCGGTATAGCTACCATATCCAGTCCTACTGAACATACACAGGTCATCGCTTCTAACTTTTCTATAGTAAGTGCACCTTGTTCGGCTGCCTTAATCATAGCATGGTCTTCGCTTACAGGGATGAAAGCTCCACTTAAACCACCTACATAAGAAGAAGCCATAACACCACCCTTTTTTACACAATCATTAAGAATCGCTAGGGCTGCTGTTGTCCCTGGGGCACCAGCCATTTCAAGTCCCATCTCTTCAAAAATTTCACCAATACTATCACCAATAGCTGGTGTAGGTGCTAAAGATAAATCAATAATACCAAAAGGTACACCCAGCATCTGGGCTGCTTCTTTTGCCACCATTTGACCTGCACGAGTAATTTTAAAAGCCGTACGCTTAATAGTCTCACACATTGTTTCAAAGTCAGCTTCTCTTACATTTTCTAAAGCTTTCTTTACAACTCCTGGACCACTTACACCTACATTAATTACTGTATCATCTTCTCCTACACCATGAAAGGCACCAGCCATAAATGGATTATCTTCTGGTGCATTGCAAAAGACAACAAGTTTGGCACAACCAATGCTACTACGATCAGCAGTATGCTCAGCTGAAAGTTTAATAATCTCGCCCATTCTTTTTACTGCGTCCATATTAATACCTGATTTAGTACAGCCTACATTGACTGAAGCACAAACATGTTCTGTAACACTTAAAGCTTCTGGTATAGATTCTATAAGTATCTTATCAGAAGGTGACATCCCCTTTTGTACAAGGGCAGAGAATCCTCCAATAAAATTTACGCCTACAGCCTTGGCTGCACGGTCTAAAGCCTTTGCAATAGGTACATAAGAACTTGCCTTTGTTCCTGCTCCAATAAGGGCAATAGGTGTAACAGAAATACGTTTATTGACAATAGGAATACCATATTTCTTCGAGATAAGCTCTCCTGTAGCTACTAAATCTTTAGCGCGGGTTGTTATTTTGTTATAAATATTTTCACATAGAGTATCCATATCATCTGATATACAATCAAGTAAACTAATACCCATTGTGATGGTACGAATATCTAAGTTAGCTTCTTGAATCATTTTATTTGTTTCTAATACTTCTAATCTAGAAATCATTGATTTTTCCCCTTTCTGAGTAAGGTAGTCTTTTAAATACGATGCATAGAGTCAAAAATGGCCTCATGTTGTAAACGAATATCAACTTCTATTTCATGTCCAAGTTCTTCTAATGCATCAACAACCTTATCAAAAGAAACTGTACTTTGGGATAAATCAACAATCATCATCATATTAAAATACCCTTGTAAAATAGTTTGTGAAATATCTAAAATATTAATCTGCTTTTCACTAAGTAATGTACAAACTCTCCCTATAATACCAACCTTATCTTTTCCTACTACTGTAATAATCCCTTTCACACTTTTCCCTCCTTATTTTTCCCAATAAATTTCTATTTTGTCGCCTTCCTTTATTTCATCCATAACTCCAACCTTTCGGCCATTTAATAAAAGTTTAATTGTACCCTTGGGCTGACTGAGGTCAAAATCTATATAATCAAATATATTAACAAATTGATAACTTGTTTCCTTATAAGGTAAAGTTACCGGTTTCTCATTAACATATAGGTTTATAGCTTCTTCTTTAACTTCTAATTGTTCTTCCTTTTCTACTGGCTCTATACTACTGGTTTCTTCATTGGACAGCATTTTTTCTTCATTAGGTTTATCTTGAATATTGATACGGTCTCCCACACAGAGTGTGTAGTCGTAAGATACCTCTTCTTCATTAACTTTAATATACTTTTCATCAGGCTTCATATGTAAATAACTTAGAAGTTCTATAAGTGTTTGGACTTGTAAAACCTGTATATCATCACCTTCACAGATATTCTCTTCTAAAGGCTTAATATCTCCATTTACTAAAATAATAGGCAGCTCCATTGCCTCATTATTTATAAATATTTGTTTAAATGCTTCTTTATGTACATAATCTTTTATCTTTGCATTACCATCTTTACCACACTTAGCAAAAATCATAGTAAGCTCATCGCCTTCTTGAATATCATCTTCAAGGCTTGCTATTTGATTATTAAGGAAGATGGTTGCCGCCTCTCCATTACCACCTTTTATTCTAATACGTTCACCTTTATATTTAAACATAAGGGTTTTACCCTTAGTCGGGAAAATTTGTTTATGTTCTATACCTGCACTCATAAGTACATCTAAAACTGTAAGCTTTTTCGTATTCATAAGTGTAATAACTTCTCCATTAAAGTTTACCTTCGTGAACTGCTGACTTACATTTTTAGCTGCTGTCATAGCAATACCTAATGGGGTAATCATTTCTGGTCCTTTTGTCATCTCACATTCATAGATGACATCTGGTATTTGATTTGCTAGGCGTAAAGTTACCCTTGCTTCAGGTAATTCTAAATGTTTGGCTAGTTCTTCAATTAGTCCTGGCATTTGTCCACCACCACCGATACAAAATACTGCATTGGTTGGCTTTTTCCCATTAAGTTCTAAAATCTTTTTGGCAATTTGCTTAGCCAATTTGTCTATGATAGGGCTAATACATGCTTTAATATCTTCACTTGGCATTTCATTTGTTATCCCTATAATATCTTCATAAACAATGACTTCTTTTTCTTTTAAATCATGCTTCATTTTTTCCGCTGTATTAAAGTCTACTAAGTACTTATGAACAATAGCTTCAGTTACTTCATCTCCAGCCATAGGAATCATTCCATAGGCTACTACACTGCCTTCTTTTGTAATAGCAATATCCGATGTACCTGCTCCAATATCTACAAGTGCTAAATTAAGTAAACGTATATTTTCTGGGATTACTGCATTAATAGCCGCAATAGGCTCAAGGGTTAAATGGGATACTCTAAGGCCTACTCGGTCTGTTACAGCATATAAACTATCTACTACACTTTTTGGCAAGAAAGTAGCTAAAATTTTCGCACTAAGCACTTCTCCCTTATGTCCTTCTGGGTTAGAAATCATATAATCATCTACAAAATAATTAATAACCGTATGGCCTACACAAAAGTACTCACTGGCTTTAAGCTTTCTTTCGTTTTCAAGCATAGTCTTAGCTGCTTCAATACCTTCTACTTGAATAGTTTGAAGGTCTATAGGTCCTATTTCATGCAGTTCTTCGAAGTTCTTTGATACATAGGCCATTTGTGTATTTAAAACACGGCCAGCAGCTGCAATATTCACTTCCTGAAGAGAATAACCTACTTCTTCTTCTAAAGCATTTTTAATCTTCTTTACTATAGAGGCAACCTTTTCTATATCATGTACCTGCCCATCTAACATGGCACGCTCTTCATGTTCCATACAAACATGATGCTTTACATGCCATTTCTTATCTTTCATATAGCCAAGCGTTCCTATAACTGTACGTGTACCTATATCTAGTCCAAATATTAAATCATTCATTACTTTTATAGTCCCCCTTCATATTCCCTAGAGTTTTTTCCATTAACTGCCTTAGTGTACTTGGACCCCCAACATTAATCATGCATCCTGTGGCAAGCTCAAAACCTGCAAACTCTCCTGTGCGTGGTAAAATCTTTATGAAGAAATGATAGCTCCCTTCTTTATTAGGTGGGCTACTCATAAAGCATAAGTTATAACTTACATCTTTTAGCATTTCATGATATAGTTCCATAACTTGATGCATAAGATCTCCTAAATATTTAATACTTTCTGGTGTAAGCTCTCCCAGATGACTTGTGTGTACCTTAGGTACAAGCCATGTTTCATAAGGGAAGCATAGGCCTTCTGGAATATTTAGCATCCATCCTTCATTTTCTAGAATAATATTTTTATTCATTTCCTCGCAAATTCTACATTTACCAGTCTCTTTATAATACATTTCAACTTTTTTATAGTGAGAATCCATTGTATAAGGTATTTCTTCAAGTGCAATAATTTGGGCATGAGGGTGATTAATACTTGCGCCTGCTTGTACCCCTTCATTTTTAAAGACTTGAATAAAATGAATGCGTGGATCTTTAGAAAGTTCTATCCATCTATCTTGTATTACCTTAAATAATTCTTCCCAATGACTTTTACTAAAGTCCCAAGGCTTTTTATTATGCTGGTCCGTTTCAATAATTACATCATGTATGCCATATACACCATCATGAGTAGAACAAGCTGGATACTTATTATTTACAATGCGTATTCTATCTCCTTCTGTAGTTGTATGACTACATATTTCTATTTCTATATCTCCATCATTTTCAGGGCAAAAAGGACATGAGGATGCCTTCTTAAAATGATTTGGTCTTGTCATTCGATTTTCAGATAAAATACAACTTATACCTAATATTTCATCATTATACATTATCCCCATAGTTCACCTCGTATTTATCATAATTTTTATTGTACTATATCCTATAATAAAATTAAAGAGAATATAGTAACCCTACTCTTAATTTGATTAGTTTTAAAAAAAGACTAGTTCAAAATGAACTAGTCTATAATTTGCCATGCTTCAACATTTGCATAAATATTAATAGGCCCTGGTTGAATGGTTCCACCAACCTTTTTCTTGGTAATCAGTGCACCATTTTTAAAGTATAAGCTAATGTATGGATTTTGTTCTGCCATAAATTGTTGGAGTTTTCCATACGCCTCTACAATTTTATCTGGATGGGCACTAAAAGCATTTCGAATAAGCTGGTCCATATTAGGGTTATTATAACTAATAAAGTTATCCCCATTTAAAATTTGACTTGAATGGAAGGCAAAGGTTATATCTGGTATATAAGAAAGCTTCCAGCCACCTAAAAATGCTTCAAATTGCTTACTACGAATACGGTCGTTGAAAGTTGTAGCATCTGTCTTTTCAATAGTAACTTGTATACCAACTTCTTCGTACATCTTTTTAATACTTTCAGCTACTCTTACACGTTCTTTATTTTCCTCATTTACAAGTAAGGTAAAGCTAAGTGGTAAGTTATTCTTAGTAAAAAGTTTACTAGATTCATCAAAGGTATAGCCTTCACCAACAAGTAGAAGCTTTGCCTTTTCTATATCATAACTTTTAATTTGTAAAGTTGGATCAAATAAATAAGAATGTGGTGCAATAAGTGTATCTGTTACAACTGAATGGCCTAAATAATATATATCTGACATCTTCTGTCTATCTAAAGCATAAACAAGTGCATTTCTAATATTAGCATTTTGGAATATAGGCTTGTTATGATTAATACCCATAAATTCATAACAGTTTGTACCTATCTCATAAATATTAGCAGATTTGTCTTTGGCATATTTGCCCCAGTCCATAACATCTGTATAAATTACATCTATAAGACCTTGTTCAAATGCATATAAATGACTTTCCTCATCTGGAATAATCATCATTTTAATTTCTTTAATTTGTGGTGTGCCCATAAAGTAGTTCTCGTTAGCACTTAAAGTAATCTCCTTATGAGAAATACTTGTAGCATACTTATAAGGACCTGAACCTATAGGTAAAATTTGTCTTTGTTCTTCCTCTGTCCCTTTATAAATATGCTTTGGTACAACTGGGAAGAAAAGAGTCTGATATACACCACTAAAGTCTTGCTTATAATAAATCTTTAAAGTGTAGCGATCTACAACTTGTACATTTCCTATATTTCTAATAGATGATTTATAAGGTGATTCACTTGCTTTTTGAATCATTTCAATGGTATAAGCTACATCATCCGCTGTTAAAGCTTCTCCATCATGCCATTTCACATCTTGCCTTAAGTCAATGCGCATACTCTTATCTTCTTGTGTATAAACATAACCCTTAGCAAGGTTAGGGCTTACACTTCCATCTTCATTTAAATCTACAAGTGTATCGAAAATTAAGTAAAGGTTTTGTTGAACACTACTATCCATATTATAAATAGGATTAAATGTGATAGGATTTCTCATACCTATTTTAAGTATAGAAGGTGTAGGTTCAGTAGTAGTACCATCCACCTCTTCTTGTTTAGTAGGCTCATCTATCTTGTCTTGTGTTGGAGTAGTTCCTTTAGAACACCCTACTGCCATAACAATACATAAAAGAAGCCCAAGTAATTTATAAAGCTTGCCCTTCATGCTTTTCCTCCTTAGTAATTGTATAACAACCTATAGAGGGCATAATGAAAACTAACCTTTTTAACGTAAGACCTTGTCTCCTTAAAAGGTATAGTATGAAGTGTCCTTCCATCTTCACTATACTGTGTACTTGTACGCCATTTAGCTACATTACCTGTACCTGCATTATAAGCGGTTAATACTAAATCCAAATTTCCCTCATACTGGTTCATAAGTTTAGCTAAATACCAAGATCCTATTTGAATATTAATAGAAGGCTCAAAAAGCTTATCATTGGAGTAAGAGGAGATATTACACTCCTTAGCACCCCAACTTCCTGTTTGATTCATAATTTGCATAAGTCCCTTTGCTCCACTTCTAGAAATGGCATTAGGGTCATATCCGCTTTCTGCTTTCATAACAGAATATACAAGTAATGGATCTACACCATAAAGTGTACTATATTTCTCTACCTCTTCAAGATAAGGTTTAGGATATATAAAAAATAACCCTCCTATACTTAAGCATCCAAGCAATACTACACATATAAATACCCTCAAATATCTTCTTACCTTCACGTCAATGCCCCTTTATAATTGTTCTAACATTTTTTCTATTTCTTCTTTTGTATGTTGACGTGTAAGATTGTTAGGAATAATAAAGTCAGCGACTTTTTCTAATTCTTCCCATTTCTTCTGCTTATTAATCCTTTCTAACACTTGTTCTTTTGTAAAATTGTCTCGTTTTATTAATCTATCAATGCGTACAGCCTCATCTGCATAGACTGCAACTACATAATCTGTTAAAGGAATAAGGCCTACTTCAATTAAAAGGGCTGCATCAATAATAACTAAATCCCATTCTTCTTTTTCCTTGCATTGTTGTACTAACTTTTCTATTTCTTTATAGATAATAGGATGGGTTATTTGATTTAGGGTTTGAAGCTTAGATACATCACTAAATACGATCTCACCTAACTTCCTACGAACAATATTGCCCTCTTCATCCAATATGGTCTTTCCAAAGGTCTCTACTACCTTGTCATAGGCTAAATCCCCTTTAAGTAGAATTCTATGCCCTATCTCATCTGCTCCTATTACGAAGCATTTCTTAAGTTCTTTTAGAAGGGAAACAACTGTGCTCTTTCCTGCTCCTATTCCACCTACAATACCTAGTGTTTGCATTACTATCTCCTATTTTGCCGCAAGCCAATTTGAACCACTGTGTACATCTACAGATAAGGTTACTTTTAAGTTAACTGCTTGCTCCATTTTGTCTTTAAGTAGTTTAGCTACTTTAGCTTCTTCTTCTTTGTGTACCTCAAGTAGCAATTCATCGTGTACAGTAAGTATAAGCTTTGAACGAAGTCCTTCTTCTTTAAGTGCCCCGTGTACATGTACCATGGCAAGTTTAATAATATCTGCTGCTGTTCCTTGAATAGGTGTATTCATCGCCTTACGCTTACCAAATTCTCTTAAGTTAAAGTTCTTTGCATTGATTTCTGGAATATCACGCTTACGATTAAAGATTGTTTTTACATAACCATAGTCTTTAGCATAAGTTACACAACTATCTAAGTAATCTTTAATCTTTGGATACTTTTCAAAGTAGCCTTCAATATAATTTGCAGCTTCTTTTTGAGTAATCTTTAAATCCTCTGAAAGTGAGAAGGCACCAATACCATAGACAATACCAAAGTTAACTGCCTTTGCATTACTTCTTTCAATTGGTGTTACCTCATCAAAAGGTACGTGGAATACTTCTGAAGCTGTTAATGTATGAATATCAATCCCTTCATTAAAGGCACGAATAAGCTTTTCATCATTTGCAAGGGATGCAAGTACACGTAACTCGATTTGAGAATAGTCCGCATCTAAGAAAATATAATCTTCTGATGATGGGATAAAAAGCTCACGAATACGTTTACCCATTTCAAGCTTAATTGGAATGTTTTGTAAGTTAGGCTCTGTTGAGCTAATACGTCCCGTAGCTGTAATGGTTTGGTTAAATGTAGAATGAATCTTATGCTCTTTTGTCATAACAGCAAGTAAGCCTTCTACATAAGTTGATTTTAACTTAGTATATTGTCTATAAGCTAAAATATCTTCCACAATAGGATAGCCATCCTTTAACTTTTCAAGTACTTCTGCCGCTGTAGAATAGCCTGTCTTAGTCTTTTTAACAGCTGGAATATCCATTTTTTCAAATAGAATGGTTCCTAATTGTTTAGGTGAGTTAATATTAAAAGTTTCTCCTGCTGCCTTATAAACTTTATTTGCTACTTCTTCAATTAAAGCATCTAATTCTTTGCCATAAGCTTTCAGCTTCTCAACATCTACTTTAATACCTTCTATTTCCATATCAAAAAGTACTTTTACAAGTGGCATTTCAATTTCATAAAAGAGTTGTTCCATCTCATTTTGTTCCATTTCTTTTTTAAGAACAAGATAAGCTGATTTTAATACATTTACACGTTCAGTTAAGAAACGTATGCGTACTTCTTCTTCTAAACTCATCCATGCTTTTGTACTTTTACCTTTTCCAAGTAAACCTTCTGTACTTTCAATATTTTGAACACCAAGGAAACGATCAGCAAGTTCGCTAATTTCATAAGTTTCATTTGTTGGTTCAATAAGGTAAGCTGCAATAAAAGTATCGAATACTTGGCCTTTTATTTCTATGTTATATGGATAGAGAATATGCCTTAGCATCTTACTATCATGTATAATTTTAAGTCCTTCTTCTTTCTCAAAGAATGTTCTTAAAGTACTACAATCTGTCTCTTCATTTAAATCAAATTTTAAGCAAGCTACTTTATCATCAAAGGCAAGTCCAAGTTCTAAGTAATTTTCTTCATAAGCATAAGTTATAGCGCATTCTTTAATACCATCTAGTGCATGAAGTCCACTTAAAGCTTGTACTTCTACTTGCTCTACTGGCTTACTTGCTGATGCACGTGGAAGTTTTCCAATAAGCTTTTTAAAATCCAAGTTTTTAAAGAGTTCTTCTGCTTCTTCAGATAAAGTAAGGTCTAAACTAAATTCATCCCAGCTATACTCAAGAGGTACATCACATACAATGGTTGCAAGCATCTTGCTTTCTAAAGCTTGATCTTTATAAGTTACAAGATTTTCTTTAAGTTTCTTCTGGGTAATCTCATCAATATGCTCATATAAATTTTCTATAGAACCATAGGATTTAATTAGCTTAATAGCAGTCTTTTCACCAATACCTGGTACACCTTTAATATTATCTGAAGCATCTCCCATTAAACCTTTTACATCTATAAATTCTATTGGAGAAACTTCATATTTGGCTTCTACGTCTTTTGCATAGTAGCTTTCAATTTCAGTACCTTGTTGTTTTGTCTTAGGAATTTTAAGCTCTATTGTATCACTTGTAATTTGAAGTAGGTCACGGTCACCTGATACAACAACCATTCGGTGACCCTCTCTTTCACCTTCTTTAGCTAAAGTTCCTAAGAGGTCATCCGCTTCATAGCCTTCTTTTTCCATCATATGAATATTCATAGCACGTAAGACATGTTTAAGAAGAGGAATTTGTTCTCTTAACTCTTGTGGCATGCCTTTTCTTGTACCTTTATAATCTTCACATTGAATATGTCTAAATGTAGGCGCACTTACATCAAATGCAACACCTACTAAATCTGGTTTTTCCTTTTCTATAATGCTAAGCATAATATTTATGAAGCCATATACTGCATTGGTATAACGGCCTTCTTTATTTGTCAATAATGGTATTCCATAAAAAGCGCGATTCGCAATACTTAATCCATCAAATAATAATACTTTTTTACTCATTTTACACCTCCTGTTTTTAAGGATGCCCCAAAATCTTCCTATTTATTATAGCACAATTTGTTTTCTAAGCGAAGAAAGAGCTTAGAAAAGTTATCATAAATTTTCTAAGCTCTTAATAAATTCAAGGGTTTTAAAAGGTTTCTCTATGTAATAGGCTATAAGCTGGTCACATACTAAACCTATTTCTTTAAGTACATAAGGTTTAATTTCAAAGTGAAAAAGGGTCTTAATAGGTTCTGCTAAAATATAATGGAGTACATACCAACTTGTATAACTTATAGAAATTGTCTTATACTCCGCCTTGCAAGCTTCGCAGACCATACCACCTTCTTCTGGACAAATGGTATAACGTTTATTTTGGTCTTCTTTCATCTTCTGGCCACAACTTATACAAGCATCTAGTTCAGGACGAAAACCAAGTAGGCTAAGGGCACGCATTTCAAAAGTACGTCTAATACGCAAACAGGCCTTATCACCCATCTTATCTAAGCTATGTAAAGTATGTAGCATAAGGCTTAGAAGATGTTCATTTCCACTCCCTTCAACACTTACCTCACTAATAAACTCAGCAATATAAGAAGCATAACTTAAGGTCGTTAAGTCTTCTCTTAAGCGGTGGAAAGTAAATTTAGATTCTACAGCAATGAGTTTATAAGTATGTTTATACTGAGTCATAATGAACTCTCCATACACAAACATTTCAGTACCAGAAGCCATACCTTTATCAAACTTTTTAGCTCTTGGTGCACTGGCTTGAATCTTGCCTAATTCTTTTGTAAAGAGAGTGATGTATTTATCACTCTCTCCTACTACATATTCTTTAAGGATAATACCCATAACTTTAATTACCATAGTCTTTTACGTCTCATCCACTCTCTTTTCTATTAAGCTTTCTCTGGCTCTTTCATAATCTTTAAACTCTAAATAGGTTCCGATATCTCCTGTAGTCTCAAAACATTTCCATAAATCATTTAACATATGAATGCCCCCTTTAAGCTTATCTACTATTAGGTTATACAACTTTCTTCGTCCTATGCTACAAAAAAACTTCCACCTCTTAAACCCTTGACTAATTAATATTCATCATTATTAAATCCAAAGTTTTTAAGTAAGAACTGACTATCTCTCCAGTTTTTCTTAACTTTAACCCATAAAGTTAAATACACTTTAGAACCTAAAAGACGTTCCATATCATAGCGGGCTTTTGTACCAATGTCTTTAAGCATAGCACCGTTTTTCCCAATAATAATACGCTTATGAGAGTCACGTTCACATACAATAGTGGCTTCAATATCTACCATATCACTATTTGGTCTTTTTTTCATTGTATCAATTTCTACAGCAATACCGTGAGGGATTTCTTTATCTAGAAGATGAAGTGCCTTCTCACGAATCATTTCCGCTACAATTTGTCTTTCTGGTTGATCTGTTAATACATCATCTGGGAAGAATTGTGGTCCTTCTGGTAAGTATTTCTCAATACATTTTAAAAGGGTATCAACATTGGCACCTTCATATGCTGAAATTGGAATAATCTCTGCAAAATCTAAAACCTCTTTGTACTTTTCAATTGTTTGTGCTACCTCTTCTTTAGAAACACTATCAATTTTGTTAATACAAAGGAAAATAGGTGTATCTACTGTTTTTAATTTTTCTATGATAATGGCTTCATTTTTCCCAATCATAGGTTGTGGTTCAACAAGATAAAAAATAATATCTACTTCATTAAGTGTAGTATTAGCTGTTTTTATCATCATTTCACCTAACTTATTCTGAGGTGTATGAATACCTGGTGTATCAATAAAAATAGCTTGATAAGAATCTGTTGTTAGTACTGTCTGAATACGATTACGTGTTGTTTGTGGCTTATTAGACATAATCGCAATTTTCTCCCCGATGAGACGATTCATAAGTGTAGATTTCCCTACGTTGGTTCTTCCAATAATTGAAATAAACCCTGATTTAAAAGTATCTTTCATAATTTTCTCCTTATTTGTTCAATTCTTCTTGTCCAAAGTGGTAAGGTAAAAGATCATTAAATGGATAGATCTTTAGCTCACCTTCTGCATTTTCAAGGATGATTTCACCTTGTTTCATAAATTCACCGATCACTTGGCGACATATGCCACAGGGATAAGTAAAGTCCTTACTACTGCTTACAATAGCAATAGCCTTAAAGCGTCTTTCTCCTTCTGATACTGCCTTAAATATAGCTGTACGCTCTGCACAGTTTGTAGCACCAAAAGAAGCATTTTCCACATTACATCCTGTGTAGATTTTACCATCTTCACAAAGTAAGGCTGCACCTACTTGAAATTTTGAATAAGGTACATAAGCATATGACATAGCTTCCTTAGCTTTTTCCACTAATTCTTTGTATTGTTCCATACTTTTCCTACCTTCCTATATTTAAAGATAAAAGTACTTCATTTTGTTTTGACATCATTAGTTTTTCATCTGCTTCGTTCATATGGTCATATCCAAGTAAATGGAACATACTATGAGCTACTAAAAAGCATACTTCTCTTCTTAATGTATGTCCATATTCTTTTGCTTGTTCATCTGCTACTTCATGGCAAAGTACAATATCGCCTAGTAAAATGTCTTTAGTATCATAGTTCATAATAGATGCTTCGTCAAGATTTTCCCAATCAATCACACCATTTGATAGTGGTTCAATTTGTGGAAATGATAGTACATCTGTTGATCTATCTATTTGTCTATGTTCATTGTTAATCTCTTTAATTTCCTCTTTGTCTACAACAGTTAAGCTAATTTCAACTGAATGAGGTACTTTTTCTACCTTTAAACATTCCTCAATAACTGCCTTAACATCTTCTAGTAATCCTTCGTGTTTCTCAAAAAATTCGTAGTCATCTTCTAAGTATAAATTCATCTTATTTAACCTTTCTGTCTGGGTACTCAATACGTTCATGATACATCCCTTTTAGCATCCGTGTAAAGGACTCTATTATTTTTTCTATATCAGAAATATAAAGTGGACATTCATCAAGCTGCCCCTCATCTAATTTTTGTTTGACCATTTTTCTTACAATATCTTCTATACTCACCTCTTTACCTATCTTATGCTGCATAGAACGTACAGTAGCTTCTACAACATCTGCTAGCATAATAAGAGCTGCTTCTTTTGTTTGTGGCTTAGGGCCTATGTAAGTAAAATCATTAATATCTACATCATCACCATCTATATTTTTAGCCTTTATATAAAAATACTGAGCTGCACTGGTACCATGATGTTGTACAATCATATCTTTTACACATTTAGGCAGCTTATAAGCCTCTGCAAGTTCAATCCCGGATGTGACATGAGATAAAATAATACTTGCACTAGATTGTGGATCCAAATAGTCATGTGGATTATCTAGTACCTGATTTTCTTTAAAGTAATTACTGCAAGTCAGCTTACCAATATCATGATAGTAACCACCTACTCTAACCATCAGAGCATTAGCACCTATTTCATCAGCTGCTGTCTCCGCTAAATTAGCTACTAATAAGCTATGATAATAAGTACCTGTCGCTTCAAGAAGTAAACGCTTTAATACAGGCTGGTTAGGATTTGTAAGTTCTAGAAGCTGAATTGGCGTAATAAAGCCAAAAGCTGCTTCCCAAAGAGGTAAACTTCCAACTACTAAAATGACCACAATCATACCTACTAAAAAGGCTTCTAATGACTTAAATAGCAACTGACTAGATAAATTAATGCCAACAAGTAGATTAAGACTTATAAAGCTTATCATTTGAATACTACCAATAACAAGGGCGTTACGCATAGTTTGTTTACGCTCTTGCATAGAGGTAATAATAGAAATACTAATAAGTCCTGTAATGAGATGATAAGTCATAAACACTAAATCTGCCTTATGAGTTAAAGCTGCTATAATGAGCAACATAAGCTGCATAACAATAGCTATATCTTTATCAATTAAAATAGCAAGAAGCAGCGGTGCAAGCACTAAAGGTATATAGATATAATCCCCTGCTATAAAGATACGTATAATACCTAAAGAAATCACATATAAGATAAAAATAAGACTAGCTTGTCCTCTTGTAAAATTCTTTAAGTTTTTATCCCCTATCATGACACGATATAAATACATAATAATAAGTAAAAGTAAAGTGGCAAGTCCTATATACTGGCTATAGTTACGCCCATCATCTGCCTTTAAATACCCCATCTTATTTAAAATGGAATAAGCTTCTTCCGTTACACGTGTCCCTTGCTCAATCACACGCTCACCTTGCAAAATATAGACAGGTTCTATAGCATCTCTTGCCTCTTCTTTTGCAAGACTGGTTGCTTCTTCATCTACAATATAGTTTGGTTTAATTTGTGTATAGACAATTTCATAGGCTATCTTTTGCTGAACAGAATTTAGGTTTGTACGTTCTAGCTTTGTACGTACATCTAATGACTTATTGTCATCTTCTTTAACCCCTGTATTCATAATTTCTGTCAGCAGACTCACACAAGTTTCCTCTATACTTCTAAGTTCTTCTATACTTGCACCTAATAAACTTTTATATTCGTCTTCATAAAGTGGAATAGGTGATTTCCCTTTTAGAATTTGGATAGGTGGTGTACCAAATTCTTCTGCAATGCCTGATGTCTTTAAAGTATCTATATATCTAAAGAGAAGCCTAATATTTTCAACACCTTTAGTTAATACTTTTTCTTCCATCTTATAGACATCGGGTACAGCATTTTCTGCTTGTATACGTTTCCTTTCCGTAGCCAGTTCATTTTCTACTTGAAAAGGTGCTTCAACAGTTACACTAGCAATTTGCCCTACTTCTATTTCAAGCTTTCTTCCAAAAAAGTCTCCTGATGTAATTACAATAAAGGTCAGTGCAATAGCAGCAATAAAGTAAATAATTTCTATTTTTATTTTCTTCATCTTTCCCTCCACTTTTTAAAAAAATGCCGCTAAAATTAGCGGTCATTTTTTTGGATGCTTTTGTACTTTTTCATAATCTTCATAGGCATCAACAATACGTTGTACCAATGGATGACGTACTACGTCATTACGATCTAAATAACTAAATCCTATACCTTCTACCTTTGAAAGTACACGAATCGCTTCACGAAGTCCACTCTTTTGATCAGCTTGTAAGTCAATTTGTGTTAAATCCCCTGTAATAATAGCCTTACAATTAAAGCCTAAACGTGTAAGAAACATTTTCATTTGTGGTGGTGTTGTATTTTGAGCTTCATCTAGTACAACAAAGGCATTATTTAAAGTACGTCCTCTCATATAAGCAAGTGGTGCCACTTCAATAAGTCCTTTTTCCATATTCTTTTCAAATTGTTCAGGTCCCATAATCTCAAATAAGGCATCATAAAGAGGTCTTAAGTATGGATCTACCTTACTTTGAAGGTCTCCTGGTAAGAAACCTAATTTTTCTCCTGCTTCAATGGCTGGACGTGTAAGAATAATCTTATTTACTTCATTTTTTCTAAATGCATGAACAGCCATTGCCATAGCTAGATATGTCTTGCCTGTTCCAGCTGGTCCTATACCAAAGACAACCATATTATTTCTAATACTTTGAACGTATTGCTTTTGTCCCATAGTTTTAGCTTTAATTGGTTTACCTACTGCTGTCATTGTGATAAGATCTTGAGTTGAAAGTGAAAAATCTTTTTCTTGATTTTTTTTAATCAAGTTTACTGTATATTCCACTACTTGGGTATCAATAACTTCTCCTTTTTCAGCAATACTTAAAAGCTCTTTAAAGGTTTTAATAGCTAAATCTATTTGAGAGGGTGACCCAGAAATTTTAATATCTTCATCTCTTAAAACAACTTTAATATCAAAAAGCTTTTCAAGTAGCTTCACATGCTCATCAAATTTCCCAAAAATTCCTGCTATATAACATGATGGTATTTGAATTTTCTTTTCGTCTAAACCCATTATTCACTTTCTCCTTCTACTCCATTTGGATGAATCATTTCATTTTCTGTTAAATAAACTATTTCACTTACATCCTCTTCTACCACGGCTTGAAGATTGGCATGTAAGACACCATCTTCTAATGTATAATCTACTTCGTGGTAAACTACTTTAGATTCTTTATCCACTTTTTCTAATAGCTTGTCATATAAAGCCCCATAAAGTTTTTCTTTTCCAACTTCTTCATCTATGGCTTCTTTATAGGGGACATACTCTACTTTTTCTACACGTTCATAGTAAAAAGGTAGAGGAAACTTATTCGTTAATCTAAATTGTTTAACTGTTACAAGCTCATCATAATGATTATAAACTTCCTTATGGTGACTCTTAAAAAAAGGAATTCTATATTGAAATAATTTTAAACTATGTGTGGTACTCACCCGGTTTGTATAATTCTTCTTTATTTGCCAAAGTGGCAAACTTGCTTTTAATGCATAACCTGATTTTGCCTTAATCTCTGCTTTTGCATGTGTTAAATAAAGGTTTCCTGACTCATCATTATAAGGCATACTTCCAGAAACTAAAATATCTCCTTTTTTTACAGTATCCCCTTTTTTGACAAGTGGCATTCCTTTAT
This sequence comes from uncultured Eubacteriales bacterium, assembly GCA_900551325.1. Taxonomy (GTDB): domain Bacteria; phylum Bacillota; class Clostridia; order Lachnospirales; family Cellulosilyticaceae; genus Holtiella. The sequence continues at coordinate 264,325 of URVM01000003.1, forward strand.
CTGTGACGATATATGTAATAAGTGCATCTCTTTTTGCTCTAAGATGACAAGGTTTTGTTTCATCAATCATTGTAGGTTTAGGCGTAGATTCACTAATTGCAATAACTAGCTTGGTTCCTTCAAACTTTACTCCTGTCCATACAATGTCTGGATATGTATCAATTAAAATTTGTTCTGCCTTTCTTAAATTCAAGTTCCTTTTGAGCTTACCTATTTCATAACCCTTTTGTTCTAATGTTTCTATAACTTCTGCTTCATTCAGTCTATTACAGCCTTCAACTTCTATAAGCCACACAAAAGAACACAGTAAATAAATTAAGCACATAAATACTAAAGAACCTAATCCTAACATCCAACGTTTACGATAGCGAAATTGTATAAAAGGCAAACCTTTCTTTTCTACAATTTTAATATGACATTTAGATTTTTTGGCATAAGGCTTAAGCTTTTTAAAATTTCTTGCAGTAGTATGAATGTACATTTTGTTATTTCTACGTGTAATATTCCAAAAGTACTGTTTATCCTTTAAGGCTAGATTTATAAACTTTTCTAAGGCATAACCACTTACTTCTACTATAACATAACCTCTTAAATAATTCCATATTGATAAGAACAAATCCATCACCCTTTCTGTCCATAACTTATGCAGTCAATTGTACCTTTAATTCGGATTTGCTCACTATCCATGCTTTTTGCTTTTAAACCTTTTCCTATAATACCAAGTTCCCCACAACTGGTTTTAAGACGAATGACCTCTTCTTCATATTGTACAATACTTATGAAATTTTCTATGACAATTTCTCGGTTTCCAATCATAGAAATAATAGGCACATCTAATACGGTCTCTTTAGGTATTTCAAAGGTTTCCATCATATCTAGAAGCCACTCTTTTTTCTTGTCTTTCATATCTTTTTTCATCACATTCCCCTCCTTACCTTTATATTTATGCAAAGATAAGGACAGGTATAACTAGAAAAGTATATCTGTGAATACAAAAAATCCTAGAAATGCATAGCATTTCTAGGATTTATACGTTTGTTGCCAAGGGCCTATGCCTTGGCTATAGCACAACTTTGCCGCCTATGTTGACCTATAAAGGTTATCAAGGCAGACATCATCAAATTTTAGTATTGTCTATTTTTTTTGCGTGCTGCTTCTGATTTCTTTTTACGTTTCACACTTGGTTTTTCGTAATGTTCTCTTTTACGAATTTCTTGCATGATACCTGCTTTAGCACAATTTCTTTTAAAACGACGAAGAGCGCTATCTAAAGATTCATTTTCGCGAACAGTAACCTCTGACATTTCTTTCCCTCCCTCCGGGCTGCAGTATCGTGCTTTATGCATTTGTACGGAGAAAAGATTAAAGCACTATCATAAATTATAATTGACATCTGTGTTTCCGTCAATAGTTTCGGAGTAAGTTTTACTTATTTAATTGTTGATTTATGATTTCTTTTGCAGTTTCAAGTGCTTCTTTCACCTTACTTGCATCTTTACCACCAGCTTGAGCCATGTTTGGACGGCCACCACCGCCTCCGTTTACAACAGCAACAGAAGTTTTAATAATATTTCCACAGTGAACGCCTGCGCTTACTGCGCCATTTGTTGCCATAGCTACTAAGCTTACCTTTTCATCCATACAACTTGCAAGTACAACAACACCTTCACCTAACTTATCTTTAAATGTATCTCCCATGTTACGAAGACCATTCATATCCATACCAGGAAGCTCAGCTACTAATACTTTAAAGCCACCTACTTCTTGGATTTGATCTAAGACATTTTCAGCTTCAGCTTTTGCCATATCAGCTTTCATCTTATCATTTTCTTTTTGAAGTGCTTTGTTTTCAGCCAAGATGTTTTCTACTTTTTTACTAATGCCATCTTTATTTGCTTTAACTGCTTTAGCTACTTCATTTAATTCTTTTTCAATACCTTGGTAGTAATGGATTGCACCACGACCTGTTACAGCTTCAATACGTCTTACACCAGATGCTACACCTGTTTCAGAAACGATTTTGAATGTACCAATTTGTGCTGTATTTACAAGGTGAGTACCACCACAAAGTTCGATTGAGTATCTTCCCATATCTACAACACGTACAACTTCACCGTATTTTTCACCAAAGAGTGCCATAGCACCAAGTTTTCTTGCTTCATCTATAGAAGTTTCAAGTGTTGTAATATCTAATGCTTCTAAGATTTTTTCATTTACAATAGTCTCTACTTGTTCAATTTGTTCTGGTGTTAAAGCTTCAAAGTGTGTGTAGTCAAATCTTAAACGTTCATTTGTTACGTTAGAACCTGCTTGCTCTACGTGAGCACCTACTACATCACGAAGTGCTTTTTGAAGAAGGTGAGTAGCACTATGGTTACGTGCTGAGTCAAGGCGCACTGAACTATTTACTTTAAATGTAGCTGTTTCACCTTGTTTAATAGTACCTGATACTACTTTACCATGATGAGCAAATTTACCACCTACAACTTTTGTTGTATTTGTTATTTCTACTGTACCATTTGCAGTAGTAATTGTACCACAATCTCCCATTTGTCCGCCGCTTTCAGCATAAAAAGGTGTCATTTTAGAAATGATATTTACCTTCATACCTTCAGTCGCTTCTTCTACAATAGCTTCATCTGTAGTAAGTGCATCAATTGTACTTTCTACTTCAAGTTGTTTATAACCTACAAACTCTGTAGTAAGTGTATTTGGAAGTTCATCGTATACATTTTTGTCACGACCTGAGTAGTTTGTTTCACCACGTGCTTCACGTGCACGTTTTCTTTGAGCTTCCATTTCTACTTTGAAACCAGCTTCATCAATGCCTAAACCTTTTTCTTCTAAAATCTCACTTGTAAGGTCAATTGGGAAACCATAAGTATCATAAAGCTTAAAGCAAGCTTCACCATCTAATACTTTTGCACCTTTTTCTTCAAGTTCTTCAATGTAACCATTTAAGATATTAAGACCTTGTTCAATTGTCTTATTGAAGTTTTCTTCTTCTACAGTAAGAAGTTTAACGATGTAATCAAACTTGTCTTCAAGTTCAGTATACTCATGTTTAGAGTTATCCACTACTGTTTTTACAAGCTCTTTTAAGAATAACCCTTGGATACCAAGAAGCTTACCATGTCTTACTGCACGACGAATAAGTCTTCTCATAACGTAGCCACGGCCTTCATTTGAAGGAAGTACCCCATCAGATGCCATAAATGTTGCAGAACGAATATGGTCTGTTATAACGCGAATAGACATATCAGTCTTATCACTTTCACCATATTTTACATTTGCTAATGTACATACATGGTCACGAATCGCTTTAAATGTATCTACATCAAATACAGAAGTTACACCTTGCATCATAGTAGCAAGTCTTTCAAGTCCCATACCTGTATCAATGTTTGGATTTGGAAGTGGTAAGTAAGTACCATCTTCTTGACGGTCAAATTGTGTAAATACTAAGTTCCAAAACTCCATGAAACGGTCACATTCACAACCTACTTTACAATCTGGTGAACCACAGCCAAACTCTTCTCCTCTATCAAAGTAGATTTCTGAACATGGACCACAAGGACCTGTTACACCTACTTCCCAGAAGTTATCTTCTTTACCCATAAATACGATATGGTCTTCTGGTACGCCCATTTTTTCATGCCAGATTTTAGCTGTTGGTTGGTCTTCTTCATATACAGATACAAAAAGACGTTCTTCTGGAAGTTCAAGCACTTTTGTTACAAACTCCCATGCCCAACTAATAGCTTCCTCTTTAAAGTAATCACCAAATGAGAAGTTACCAAGCATTTCAAAGCATGTTAAGTGACGAGCTGTTTTACCGATATTTTCAATATCACCTGTACGAATACATTTTTGACAAGTTGTCATACGCTTACTTGGTGGTACTTCTTGACCTGTAAAGTAAGGTTTAAGTGGTGCCATACCTGCATTGATTAAAAGTAAGCTGTTGTCGTTTTGTGGTACAACAGGAAAGCTTTTTTTACGTAAGTGATCTTTAGACTCAAAGAAACTTAAATACATTTCTCTAAGTTCATTTAAACTAAAATTTTTCATAAGTATTCCTCCTTATAATATATACAACCCTCTAGCCCTATAAATCTCTAGTAGGTATGAATTTGATAGTTATAAAATTGCTCCTTATATTCCTCAAGACAAAGGTTTAACCGAGACATTTTCTTCGCATGGCCTACTCCAATATAACGATATTGCCAAGGTTTATAAGATTGACCTGTAAAATCTTCTTTATACTTAGGGTATCTTAGTATAAAGCCGTACTCTTTTGCGTAGGCCCTAAGCCAGGCAAACTGGTCTGATGCTTCAAATTCCCAAAGTCTATCTAAAGTTTCCTCCCTATTAAGTGCTAAATCAATAGAATAACCTAATTGGTGTTCACTACATCCAGGTGGTGCTATATACTCTTTAGCTCTTTCATATGCTAGTGGTTCCTTTAGTCCCGCCCTTATTTGTCTTTGAACTTCATTTAAGTAAAGCTTTTTTTGATAAGCAAAACACTGATATCCTCGTATACCTACAAGTGGTGTCATACCTGCATCTTGCAAATCCCGGTTCAATTTATAAAAAGCTTCATATACTTCTTTCATTAGCCAAATGTGAGTCACTGGCTCACTTACTAAAGGCGTTGGAATATAAAAGGCATTTAAAGGCTTCTTTTCATTAACTATACTTAGTTTATCCATGCAATCACCCCGTTTTTATTTTTGGGCAAAATAAAAAACCCCATCCCAAAATAGGGACGAGGTTGCTCGCGGTACCACCCTAGTTATACCTATACATATAGGTATCCCTTTAAGACCTCTAACGCAGTCACCCGTACATCCCTACTACCCGTTCAAGATGTATGCTCAAAGGCTGCTTCAATAAATAGGTATTAGGAAACTCTCACCATCATTTCCCTCTCTGAAAATCCTTGTTTATTTACTACTCCTCATCTTCGCATGTCACTTATTCTATTTATATACTAAGTATAGTTATTTATATGCCTATTATGATAAGATTATATGCAACTTAGTTAAATTTGTCAACGGATAAGCTAATTTGTCACCTATATTCTTGATTAAAATTTGTGTATGAAAAGTCCACTTCTAAGCTTTGGTTCAAACCAAGTAGATTTAGGCGGCATAAGTTCACTCTGATCTGCCACATCTATAAGCTCTTCTATAGAGGTAGGATATAGACTAAAGGCAATATCCCACTTTTCATCTGTTAAGTCATTAAGTGCTGTGATCCCTTTAATACCACCTACAAAATCAATACGTTTATCTGTCCTAGGATCTTCAATCTTAAAGATAGGCTCAAGTACTTTCTTTTGTAAAATGAAGGTGTCTAATCTTTCTACTACATTTTCTTCATCTATAAGCTTCTCTTTCGCTTTTAAAGCATACCATTTCTTCTTATATCGCATACCAAAAGTATGCCTTACTTCTGGTTTAAATAACCCTTCACCCACTAAACTTACTTCAAAACTTTGATTTAGTGCTTCCATTAATGCTTCTTCACTTAAACCACTTTCATCTTTTAAAACTCGGTTATAATCTAAAATTGTAAGTTCTGACTTTGGAAAGACTACACCTAAGAAATATTCATACTCCTCTTTTAAATCACCCCCACAGATTTCATCCTTATTGGCCTCTCTACGCTGTTTTGCATAGGTAGATGCAGCTTGCAAACGGTGATGCCCATCTGCTACGTAAAGGGCATTTAAGCCGGCAAATAGCCCTATAATTTCTCCCATAGCTTCCTTATCACAAATTCTATAGCTTACTTGCCTTAAACCTGTTTCATCTTTGAAATCATATAAAGGTGTCTCTCCTTTTATATACTGAATAATCCAGTCTTGTAATCCTTTATCTTCCTTACACGTTAGAAAAATAGGGCCTGTATGAGCACCACACGCTGCTACATGTCTTACCCTATCTGCTTCCTTATCCGCCCTCGTTTTTTCGTGTTTTTTTATAAAATCTTGTTCATATTCTACACAAGAAAAACATCCTACTAAGCCATATTGTTTACCCCATTTGGATTCTAAACCATAAATATATAGGCTTTCCTTATCATCTTCTAATAAAATCTTTTTATCTATCAGTTCATTTAATGCCATCTGTGCAGCATATGCTACACTCGTTTCATCACTTTTTTCACACCAAGCTTCCGGCTTATCTACACCTAAAAAAGAATACGGCCTATCCTTTAAAATTTGTCTTACCTCTTCATCCGTTACCACATCATAAGGTAGATCTGCTACTTCTTGTACATAGGCATCTACTGGCCTATAGGCTCTAAAAGGTTTAATACTAATCATCTTTATACACTTCCTCCTCGTTTTAATTAGATTCTCAATTTAAACTACTATATATTATTAGTAATGTATCATATTTAAAACTTCATTGTATAGAACATTTATTATATTTAACTAAATAAGATAATATACTTATACAAGTTAAAACCGTAAAAAAAGAATGATAACGAGAAGATTAAAACCTGGGTTAAGTAGACTAGAATTACTGTCCCTTAGAATAATGCAGTAGGTGAAAGGATGGCAGTGGCTCATCCGGAAGCGGCTTATGTAGGTGGCTTAGAGTCTGTTAATGAGTGGGTGAGTAAGGCACTTAGCCAGGTGTTCGCAGCGGAGCAAGTTTCTGGCGTTCTTACGATCCCCGAGTTTACAGCCTCTTAGCTACCGGAAGTGGAAGCTGAAGGAGGAGCTACTGCCACCCTGACACCTTAGAAGACTAAATAAAGACAGTAATTCGCCCCTTGCCAAATAATTTAAAAATTACCAAAAATGAGCTGAGCACTTATTTCTTAAGTGCTACAGCTCATTTTTTAAAATCTATTAAATTCTATCTTTTTTAGTGTAATGAGTATGAAGTAATTCATGTGCTTTATGACTCATTGGATGTCCAAAGTACTCTTCGTACATTTGAAGTACGCTTTGGTTTTCATGAGATTTACGTACAGGTTTATCCGCATCTTCCTTGTAAATTGCCGCACGACGTTTTTCAATGATTTCTACATCTCCGTGATGATATGGTTGACCACCGCCACCAATACATCCTCCTGGACATGCCATTACTTCAATAGCATGGAAGTTATGTGGGTTCCCCTCTTTAATTTCTTCCATTAATTTTCTTGCATTACCAAGACCATGAGCAATACCAATATTTAAATCTAAATCGCCCACTTTAACAGTTGCTTTTCTTACACCATCAAAACCTCTTAACTCTTCAAAATCAACTTTTTCTAAAGTTTCTCCAGTGATTTTTTCATAAGCTGTTCTTACTGCTGCTTCGATTACTCCACCTGTTGCACCAAAAATAACAGCTGCTCCTGTAGATTCTCCTAGAGGATTATCAAAATCTTCTTCTGGTAAACTATCAAAATCAATGTTTGCTTGCTTAATAAGGGCAGCAAGTTCACGAGTTGAAAGAACAATATCTACATCTTTTTCAAACTCAGATCTATCTGCTTCATATTTCTTTGCAAGACATGGCATAATGGATACTACACTCATTTCTTCACGTGGAATCTCCATTTTTTCTGCCAAGTAAGATTTAGCAATGGCACCAAACATTTGTTGTGGTGATTTTGCTGTTGAAGGATAATCAAGCATATCACCAAATTGTGTCTCATAGAAGTTTACCCAAGCTGGACAACAGCTTGTAAGAAGTGGAAGTTTCACTTCTTGATCTCCATTTAACACGCGAGTAATACGATCAATAAGCTCTGTGCCTTCTTCCATAATGGTTACGTCAGCTGCAAAGTCTGTATCAAATACATAATCAAATCCAAGTCTTCTAAGAGCTGCTGCCATTTTGCCAGTTACAAGTGTACCTGGTTCCATACCAAACTCTTCACCAAGTGCTGCTCTTACTGCTGGTGCAGTTTGAACAAGAACTTTTTTCTTAGGATTTGCAAGTTCTTTAAGTACATCACCCATTTGCTCATTTTCCACAAGTGCACCTGTTGGACATACTGCCACACATTGACCACATTGTGTACATACTGTTTCTTCAAGTGGTGCACCAAAAGCTGTTCCTACAAATGAAGGGAATCCACGATTTACACCTGAAAGTGCACCTACTGTTTGAACCTCGTTACACATTGTCTCACAACGACGACACATAATACATTTATCCATATCACGAATAATAGATACACCTACTTGCTTTGGATAAGTTGAATGTGCAAAGTTTTTATCAAAACGTGCTTCTCTTATACCAAACTTAACAGCCATATCTTGAAGTTCACAGTTGCCTGCTTTCTCACAGCTTAAACAGTCTTTAGGATGATCTGAAAGAAGAAGTTCAAGAACAACTTTTCTAGATTGCATAACGCGTGGGCTATTGGTCTTAACAACCATACCATTTGTTACAGGGGTAGCACATGCTGGTGCTAAATTTCTTCTACCTTCTACTTCTACTATACATACACGACAAGATGCTGTCTTACTATCCATAGCAGTTCCATGAAGATTAAGGTGACATAGGGTAGGAATCTCAATACCTACTTGTCTTGCTGCAGCAAGAATGGTTGCACCTTGGTTTACAAATGTTTCTTTACCATCTATCGTAATTTTAAGTTCTGACATCTTCACTCTTCCCCCTACTCTTTTACAATAGCGCCAAAACGACATTTTGTCATACATGCACCACACTTAATACATTTAGCATGATCGATAACATGGAGTTGTTTTGGACTACCTGAAATAGCATCTACTGGACAAATTCTAGAACATGCAGTACATCCAATACATTTGTCTGTAATGTTGTATTCAAGTAAGGCACTGCATTTACCTGCTGGACATTTATGATCACGAACATGAGCAAGATACTCATCTTCAAAAGCTTCTAAAGTTGAAAGTACTGGGTTTGGTGCTGTTTGTCCTAGACCACAAAGTGCTGTATCTTTAATAGCTACACTAAGCTCTCTTAATGTATCTAAGTCTTCCATTGTACCTTTGCCTTCTACAATTTTTGTAAGAATTTCGCAAAGGCGTTTTGTTCCTACACGACAAGGTGTACACTTACCACAAGACTCTTCTTCAGTAAACTCAAGGTAGAATTTCGCTACAGCTGGCATACAGTCTGTTTCATCCATAACAATCATACCACCTGAACCCATCATAGAGCCTTTTGCAAGTAAGTTATCAAAGTCAATTGGTGTATCTAAGTCTTTTTCAGTTAAACAACCACCAGATGGTCCACCTGTTTGCACAGCTTTAAACTTTCTACCATCTTTAATACCGCCACCAATATCATAAATAACTTCTCTTAAAGTAATACCCATTGGTACTTCAATAAGACCAACGTTATTAATTTTACCTGCAAGTGCAAATACTTTTGTACCTGTAGATTTTTCTGTACCAATTTTACTAAACCACTCTGCACCTTTTAAGAAGATAACAGGAATATTAGCAAATGTTTCAACGTTGTTTACGTTTGTAGGTTTATTCCAGTAACCACTTTCAGCTGGGAAAGGTGGTTTAGTTGTAGGTTCACCACGTAAACCTTCCATGGAGTGAATAAGAGCAGTCTCTTCACCACATACGAAAGCACCTGCACCAAATTTGATTTCAATATCAAATGAGAAATCCGTTCCTAAAATATTCTCACCTAATAAACCATACTCACGTGCTTCTTTAAGAGCAATCTCAAGACGTTTAATCGCGAGTGGATACTCTGCACGAATATATACAAGACCTTTATTCGCTCCAATAGCATAACCACAAATAGCCATCGCTTCTACGATAGAGTTAGGGTCTCCTTCTAAGATAGAACGGTCCATGAAAGCACCTGGATCCCCTTCGTCTGCGTTACATACAACATACTTTTGGTCGCTCTTATTTTTATAAGCAAACTCCCATTTTAGGCCAGTAGAGAAACCACCGCCCCCACGTCCACGAAGTCCTGATTTTTTCACTTCATCAATAACTTCTTGCTGAGTCATTGAAAGAGCTTTACCAAGTGCTTGATAACCATCTCTTGCAATGTATTCATCTATGTTTTCTGGATCTATAAAACCACAGTTACGTAGCGCTACACGCATTTGTTTTTTATAGAAATCCATATGTTTAGAGTCAGATATACTATCTGTAGTCTTTGGATCTACATAAAGAAGTCTTTCTACTTTTCTACCCTTAACAATATGTTCTGCCACAATTTCTTTAGCATCTTCAGGCACAACTTGAACGTAAAAAGTATTATCTGGAAGAATTTTTACAATAGGTCCCTTTTCACAAAATCCAAAACATCCTGTAGTTAAAACTTGCACTGTGTCGCTCATGCCTGCTTCTTGAATATGTAACTTAAGATTTTCTACAATCTCATTTGATCTTGATGAGATACATCCTGTACCTCCACAAACTAAAATATGCATTGTATATTGAGACATTTTAGCACCCTCTTTCCATTACTCATCAAGGTTTTTATGGATAGTTGGGATGATGCCATCTACCATTTCGCCACCAAGAATATGTTTTTCTACAATTTCTTTTGCTTTTACAAGATCCACGTTTCCGTATACAACAGGTTCTTCACCTGGAAGTGTTACTTCAATCGTTGGCTCTGCGTAGCAGTATCCCATACATCCACTTTGTGTAATAACTACATTTTCCACATTTTCTTCTTTTACAAGGTCTGCTAAATAATTCATAAGCTCCCTTGCACCAGCAGCGATTCCACAAGTTGCCATTGCTACACGAACTACTATCATATTATCTACATTTTCGCCTTTTACACGAAGATCTACTTTATTTTTTACATCATCTCTTAATGCTTTAAGTTGATCAAGTGACATGATTTTCGCCATAGCTTACCCTCCTAATTTGTTTAAACTATTAATCTTGGTACTCTGCTATAATATCTTTTACTTGTTCTCTTGTGTTGATACGGCCATATACCTTATCTCCCACAAGTACAACTGGTGCAAGTCCACATGCACCAACACATCTTAGCGCATCTAGTGAAAATTTTCCGTCTGGTGTTGTTTCTCCTACTCCAATAGCTAACTCTTCTTTAAATAGATCAAGTATTTTATCTGCTCCTCTTACATAGCAAGCAGTACCTAAACATATTGAAATTGGATGTTTTCCTTTAGGCTCCATGGTAAAGAAAGAATAAAAACTTACAACCCCATAAACTTGAGCAGTTGGAATATTTAATTTTTTTGCTACGAATTCTTGAACTTCTTTAGGCAAATATCCAAAAATGGCTTGGGCTCTATGAAGCACTGAAATTAATGCACCTCTTTTTTCTGGTAGCGCATCAATAAAAGCTTCCAATTCTGCATACATCTCTTTAGCAAGTTCATTGTTACATTTTTCACATGACATAGCTTTTCCTCCTCACACTTTTGTTACTTTTAACTCTGGATGTTTGAATTTTTTTCAAGTTACATTGAAAAGTGCACAAGTAGTCAAAAAACATTGTAACTTATTTATGAAAATACCACAAAAATGTAGTATTGTCAACATTTTGAGTCTTCTCAAGACAATTTAGTAAATTCATTTTTTAGCAATTATTTAACCATTCAAAGACATCTTTCTGACTATATGTAGAAAGATCAATAAAAAATTCGCCTTCACACAAATTCTCCAAGTAGTGAGCATCTGAACCTGTAACTATCCTATAATCCTTATACTGATTCATATACTCATCCATCTTGGCTATTTTTGAAAGCTCTATAGTTTTAAAACCTAGTTCCTTTGGAATAGTCCCTAAGTTAGATAAAATACTATAACTACTACGATCAATATGAGCAGGATATATAATCCCACCATAGGACCTGACTAAAGGGCAAAGTTCCTCGATAGAAATTTGTGATGCCACAAGAAGCATTTGCTCTATTTCACCTATTACTTCATCTTCTTCATTCATAACCCACTGATGCCCAAAAATAGTGGGCTTATTTTTCACTTTGGGCATAGCATTTTGTATAATTTTTTCCACTTCTTTAGTAGCTTCCACTGTGGGAAAAAGAGTAATACAATGAAATTCCTCCATACATTCAAGTTCCATGCCTGGAATAACTAGAATATTCTTTTCTTCACCTAGTTTTTTTATGGTCTCAACGTTACAACAAGTATTATGGTCTGTAACAGCAATGACTTTTTTATCTAATAATGTACATAAATTAATAATATTATTAGGTGTCATCCTCTCATCTCCACAAGGTGAAGCTATAGAATGTATGTGAAAGTCATAACCTACTTTCATACCTTATCCTCTAATATACTATCTTGCCCTAATTGATAAGCTAATTGAAAGCTGGATAAATGAGTAGAAAGAACAGGTATAGCATTCTCCCTAGCTTTTTCTAACATATCTTCTGTAGGCATGCTTTTTTCTGTAAGTATAATAGCAGATACGCCTACTAAACTGGCTACAGCAATAGTATTAATATGGCCTTGGATTGTAAGCCATATCATACCTTCCCTTGCATGAGCCATAACAAAGCTTAGAAGGTCACCTACATAGCCACCTTCTACTTCTCTTTCTAAATCTCCATTATTTAGTATCATAAGCCCATACTTCTCGGCTAATGCTCCAACTGTCATTCAAAGTCCCCCCAGTTTTTTGTTATAGGTAATATGGTTTTTGTCAGTTCAAACATGTCTTTTGATAATTCCTTAATACGCTTTCTAAGCATGAAGATACAATCTTCTACATGAGAATATCCTTTGATCACATCTTCAGCAAAACATTTACAAGTCGGTGCCCCACAAGAACCACAATCAATATGAGGTAATAAATTATAAAGCTTTTCAATAGCTTCCATCATTTCAATAGCAGTTTGTAAATCTTCATCTAAAGAAAATACTGGTTTAGGTACAATGGAGAGATTATAACGATAAGGAATTTCTCCAAGGAGCCTATTGGGTGGTAAAGCTTCCTGTTTATGTAATGATTTTTCTTCGTTTTTAATTAATTTTTTTAAAGTATTACGACTTACAAAAGGATTCTCTATAGTAAGGGCACCACCTAAGCAGCCTCCCGTACAAGCTAAAGCTTCTATATATTGAATACTAGATAAGGTGCCATCCTCTACCTTTTCTAAAATATCAATAACACTTTCTATCCCATCAACTGCAATGTGATTATCAATACCTATATTTCCAATACCGCCGTTTCTAGTTGCCCAGCTAATACCCTCTGGTGTATGGCGTCTTGTAATTTCTTTTTTAGGATTACGTACTTCATGTACAACTTTTAAATAGATTTCTTGCATAGAAAAAGCACCATCTACATAGGATTTTTCAAGCCCCTTAGGCTTATGAATATCCGTAGCCTTTGCTGGACAAGGTGAAATAAAAAATACCCCCACCTCATCTTGCTTAATTCCTCTTTGTTCGTAACTGGCCTTTACATACCTTGCCGCTAGTTCCATAGGAGACATAATGGGTAAAATATGCTCAATAAGTGCTGGAAATCTTCTTTGAATTAACCTTACAATAACTGGACAAGAAGAAGAAATAACGGGATAATGTTTAGCCTCTTCCATATACTTATTGGTATACTCTGCAATATACTCTGCTGCTTCACTTACTTCGAAAATATCTGTAAAGCCTATAGCATAAAGGCTTCCTAATATATCTTCTATACTCTCACCTTTTGAGAACTGAGCATAAAAACTAGGTGCAGGTAGGGCTACGCGGTGAGAGTAGTTATAAATCATAGAGAAATTATCCATTACTGCTCTTTTTGCACCATTTCTACATACAGATATACAATTTCCACAATCAATACATCGTTCATCGATTATTTTTGCCTTTGAATCCCTTACACGAATAGCTTCTGTAGGGCATCTTTTAATACAGTCTGTACATCCAATGCATTTTTCACCAGCTAGCGTTACTGAATGACTGTACATTTTTCCACCTACTTCCTATTTTAAAAATACGGTTATTTGTACCTTGGTTCCCTCACCTACTACGGACGTGATTTTCAGTTCATCACTATATTTTTTCATATTTGGAAGTCCCATTCCTGCGCCAAAACCTAGTTCACGTATTTCATGACTAGCAGTAGAGTAGCCTTCTTTCATGGCTAGTTCTATATCTGGAATGCCTGGTCCTACATCTTCTAGTGAAACTTCTATTTTCTCAGGCAAAATGTCTACATGAATACTTCCCCCGTGTGCATGAATGACCATGTTCATTTCTGCCTCATACATAGCTACAGCTATCTTTCTAATAATACTACTTTCAATACCTAGCTTTTTTAATATATTCTTCACTTTGCCAGAGGCCTCACCTGCTAGCAAAAAATCATCTCCCTCTACTTTAAAGAAAAGATTCATCTATTCTTCGCCTCCACCACCTAGTCCTTTTTCATAAAGTTTCCCACATGCACTATAAAGATGATAATGGGTAGATAACAGTACAATACTTTTTTCTTTAGCTAATGCCACCATATCTTCTGTAGGTACCTTCCCTCTTACAAATACGATTGCTTTAATATCCAACATTTCTGCTGTACGTATAACTTGCGGGTTAACAAGACCTGTTAAAAGGAGAACCTTTTCCTTGGCAAAAGCTAAAACATCACTCATTAAATCACATCCACAAGCTGCATAAACTTTTTTATCTAAACGATCTTCTCCTACCCATACTTTTGCCTCTAATACTTCTTTAATCTCCCTAATTTCCATTTATAACCCTCCTATATTTCTCATTTTCCTTAACCTGAACTTCTTAAAGCCCAATACCTTATATGCAAAGCTTTATTTTGTTGCATCAAAAGTAGTCTAAAATATAGCCAAGGATTAGTGGGCAAGATTATTTATATATCTTGTTTCCTATAAATTCATAGTTTTAAATATAATAATATAATTAGATTATATTATTTATAATTATTTATTTTACTCTGTCTTCATTTTATCATATTCGTTAAAATAAAGACAGAGTATTCTACCCTTAATAACCTATTTTAACAATTTATATTTTATATTATCTGAACATTCATTTTCATTTTTTACTCTCTCCTTACTTATACAGTTATGGTTTAAAAAACTACTTCATATATATAGTAATAAAACTTATACGCGAGGTATTTTCATGGCCAATCAAAAAAGTAATCCATTGTGTTATTTTCGCCTTTTTAATGCACGCTCAACTAAAGACGCTTTTGATGTCTATCTAGATAACGAACGACTTTATAGTTATTTACTTTATGAAGACTTTACCAAGTACTATCCTATCCCTTCTGGAAAACATGTTATAAAGATTACTTATCACCATCAACAATACACCCTCTATGAAAAGAAAATTAATCTTCAGCGTCATCAAATCTATACTGGGGTTCTTGCCCATAAATACAAAGAACCTGAGAGCTATCATATTTTTTGCCTAGAAGAATCTAATAAAAAGCTTGAAGGTGATCACTTAGGATTCCGCTTACTTCACTTTTCTTCCTTTCTGGATGATTTATTTCTAGGATTAGATAATACGCCTCTACCTATACGCCATATTCGTTATGGTCAAGCCTCTTCTTATCTTATGCGCACAGCTGGTACTTATAACCTCTATGTAGATCACAAATCTACCCAAGTTTCTCCAAGTCCAGATACCCCCTCACCTTTAGCTAAATTTACTAATCAAAAACTTAAACCCGGAAGGCTTTACTCTCTCTTCTTTGTAGGTGCAGGTACTCCTACCTTCCCTTACAAAATTGTACTTAGTATTGATGGCTATTCTTATCTTAAATTAGAATTTGATAATAAAAATGCTCTCTAGGAATCAAATTCCTAGAGAGCATTTTCTTATTTATTTTTAAATTGTCCTTTTGAAGTCTTCTTAAACTTACTTGAATCAGCTTGTTTTAAATTTTTACTCTTTTGTTTTGTATTTTGCTTAGTACTTTGTTTTGTCTTCTTTTTCGTGCTTTGGTTCGCTCTAAACTTAGATGTTTTCTCAGCTTTAAAGCCTTTTTTAGCTTCTTCTTTATTATTTATAACCTTTTCTACCTTTGTCTCTTCTTTAACCTTCTTGCCCTTTTTAGACTTCATAACAGAGTAACCAAATGTCCCTAAAGTATCACCTAGAGTTAAATAAGTACCATGGGAATAAGCCACTAAATCTGTATCATTTAAGTGGAACTTACCCTTCTCATCCATAAAGGCATCATCTACGTACACTTCCAGCACGTCTGCTATAAAAAGATCATGAGAACCTAAAGGCTTAATTTCACGTACTTTACATACAATATTAACTGGGCTCTCCTCAATCATTGGTACCTTGCCCTCGTTATCATAACTTGCAGTGAGCTTCATTTCCTTAAATTTATCTACATCTCTTCCTGACCTTACCCCACAAAAATCAGTAGCATAAGTTAAGTCACGAGTCGTTAAATTAATAACAAAATAACCACTTTCAGCAATTAAATCATAAGAATATCTAGATGGTCTTAAAGAAATATATGTCATAGGTGGATTGGTACAAATAGTCCCTGTCCACGCTACTGTTACAATATTTGGCCTTTCTTCGTTACCACAACTAATCATAACTACTGGTAGAGGATAAACCATATTTCCAGCTTTCCATTTTTGTTTCGCCACTTTTGCACCTCAACTCTTTACTTATAGTATCCAATTCTTACATTTTATAATTCAATTTAGTATAAACGTAATGGAAAAAGTTTTCAAGTTCTATCCATAATAGGTCTATTTACTCTCTACGATAGTTTAAACTAATTCTTTCATTAAAATATATCTTCTTACCCCACCATATTTCAGCTTATCCTTTTTAATCTCGTAACCTAACTTCTTAAAGTTATTTAAGCTAAATGGATTATCTGGTGACACTGTTGCACACAAAATCTTAGAACCTACTTCTCTTGCTAGTGCTTCTGCTGCTTGTCCTAAAATATATTGAAGATTATTTCCTCTAAAATCCTCTTTTACTAGCACTGTATCTACTTGTCCTATATCTAAAAGTACTTCCCCTTCTAAATCTAAGTCATAACCATAATTATCAGGGTCATAACCTAATTTTAGGAAAATAATTAAAGCTATAAGTTCATTTTCTTCTGTCACATAGCCTAAAAAGGTTGCATCTGTCTCAAAACGTTCATGAAACTCTTCTTTTGAAGTAGGTACAAAAATTTCAGGATTGTCTATCCCACCTAATATTTCTTCTTGTAACTGTATAATCTTTTCTATATAAGATTTATCTAATTTTTCAAGTGTAAGGGTTACTTCTAATCCATCTTTTCTTTTTACTTTTATTGTACTATCCATCCTTGTTCTCCTTTAAATATGATTACTTTTATGTTACGTCATAACTTACATGAACTCAAGTTAATATTACTATTTTATTAAATACTTAAATTAACTTTGCCATACGTATATTAGTCATTTTATAGCCTAATTTTTCATATAAGTTAATTGCACGCTCATTCCCTCCAAAGACATGAAGTTCTATTTTCTCTATGCCTATACTTTTTGCAAAGATCTCAATTTGCTTCATTGCCTCTTGCCCATATCCCTTACCTTGATATGCCTCTATAATACTAATTTCACATATAAATCCAAGCTTTGGGGTACTCTTCGTGAACCAAATCATTCCTACTCTTTCATCTTTTTCTAATAAGGTAAACAGATAATGATTAGGTGTCTCTTCTCTATTTGGTAGAAGTGACTCATATTCTTCTTTTGCTTTAAGGTAAGCTTCTTCCTCTGTCCAATTTCCTACCTTTATTTTCTCCTTGGCATAATGCATAACCGCTTCGCTAATATACTGGTCAAACTCTTCCTTAGTCATCTGTTTCATTTTCATAATTATACTCCCCCTTATTTCTTAAACTCTCGCTTCATACATTTGAACTCCACTTATCAGCTTTTTCACTACGAAAATCTATTTTAAATCTATTACTTATAAGTTTATATTACACCTCTAAATATTACACCAATGATTCCCTTCCACTCCAAATGTGTACTTACACAATTTATAAGTTATAACTCAATCTACTAGAAAGTTTAAAATCCTTAAAATTATACAATAAGTTTCTTAAAAACAGTTTCCTATAAAAGATAGTTATTCCTTTTATAAAATGTTGCACAAATACTTTTCTCTAACACTCTCACATTTCTTCGGAACTTATGTATAATTTTATCTATTTACTTTAGGTTAAAGTGAATAGATTTTTCCTATTTGCTAGAAATCCACTTTCTTTACTTAGAAAGCAAACTTTCTCGGTTTGACTCGAATTTTATAAGTTTTTATCGTTTGTAATTATTTTAATTTTGTGACTTTTTAACCCTTTACTTCCCCCTTCTTTTCAGGTATAACTAGGTTATGAAGGCCAGACGCCTTATACATCAATATAAAAGTACAAGGGTGTAGAGCATTCTAGATAACTTTATACACTTGTACCACTAAAAATAAGTTAAGAAGTTTTTTGATTCTCCCCCATCTCAAAATGGACAAACTTATTTTTAGGCACTAGATAAGATAAGTTGTGGCATAGATCTTATCTAGTTAAAATATGATAGGTATTTTTTTAAGTCACATATTGTTTAATTACATACAGCCTTATTCAAACAAGCCGCAACAGCCGAAGATTAAAGCAAAGCGACTCCACTACTGGCCGTGATAACTCTTAGCTAGAGCTCTTTCACCAATAGGACATGGACTAGCCAAGCTCATATCAGGTGCCACATGAGCCCACATGAAACAAGGCGTATACAACAAACAAATGTGCAAACCTTAAATACCCATCTTCTTTGCCACAAAACAAAAGCCAGCTTAAGTCTACCCATATTTTAGGGGGGGAAGGTAGATTTAGGCTGGCTTTTGTTGTTTTCTTCTTATATATGTATATATTTCTTATGTACATATGTCTTCTATATATTTCTTCTATATAGTAGCATCTAGTAAAACAATATCTTTTTTACGATATACACTTAAAAAGATACCCATTAAAAAGAGATTCATTAACATTCCTGTTCCACCATAAGAGATAAAAGGAAGGCTTATACTACTAAGTGGTAAAAGCCCTAAATTCATTCCAATGTTATATACAAACTGAATTGTAAATAATGTAGTAATACTGAAACTTAATAATCTTCCATAACTTTCTTGTACTCTACAAGACGCTTTATACATTCTTATAATAATAAGAGCAACCATAAGTATTAACCCCATACCTGCAATCCATCCTAAACATCCTACAATAGTTGTAAACATAGTATCTGTAAGTGGCTCTGGTATATAGCCTGCTATATATTTAAAGCCTGCATCTCCTATAAGTGCCGCATGTTCTCTAACTTCTTTTAGCTTTAATACTTGATAGCCTGCTCCTAGTGGGTCTAGTTCTGGATAGTAGGACATAACAATTCTATTTAATCTATAAGGTGATTTAAAGTATAGTAATGCACCTAATAACCCACTTCCACCTACAATGCTATATAAAATAGTAAGAAATTTTTTCTTTTCTCCTTTGAACTCTCTTCCCATAATATGAAAAGTAAGAACCATCACTAAAGTTAAACCTGTTAGGAGGCTAGTCGGAAGGTCTTCTAATGCCATTAGTAAAATAGGAATAATTGCAAAAAGGCCTAATATAAAATAATCTTTAATTTTTTCTCCTCCCCATTTCTTAACAATACCTGTATACCCAATAAGTAGTAATGGCATGACCATCGTATAGATATTCATTGCAAAAGGTCCTATAAGTACCCACCTTTTTAATCCATTTATTTGAATACCAAACACAAGTGTATACAAAAGCGCAATAATCCCTAAAACGTAAATACATATACTTCCTTTCTTTAAATAACGATAATCAAAAAAGCACACCCCAATAAATAAAATAAAACCTATACCAATATAAACACTCTGTTTATAAAGATAATCAAAAGGTACTTCTCCCGGAATAGTTTGTCTATTCCAATACATAAAGGTTAAAATGCCAATGCTCAGTATACCTATAATAAGTGCTAATACTGACCACTCCATACGTGGCTTATGGGCTTTATTCAGTGCTTTACCTACTTCCATTGCTTCTCCCATTTGTGCAATAGCTTTTTCGTAGGCAGACTTTTCATCCATACCTTCTTCTATGTAATCTTCCTTTAAACATTCTATATGATCGAGTAACTCTTGCCTAAGAGTGCCGTGGACTGCCTTACACTTTACTTCACCTAAAACATCACCTAGAAATTTAGCAACTACCAAGTTCACTACTTACACCTCCCCCTATAATGTTTGCAACACTTTTTGAATAGATTTGCCACTCTGTCTTTTTCTCTTTCAAAAGCTTTGTTCCTTTTTTTGTAATACGATAATACTTACGCTTTCTAGTAGATGCTGTTTCTTCCCAGTAAGCTTCTATCATCCCTTCACTTTCTAAATTGTGAAGAATCGGATATAGAGTTCCCTCCTTTAAAGTAAATACATCTTGTGAGCGTGTACCTAATTCCTTTACCATTTCATAGCCATATTTATCTCCTTCTTTAAGAAGTTGTAAAATAAGTAAAGTCGTTGTACCTTTTAGTAATTCTTTACTAATTGCCAAGTCAATCCCTCCTTGTAATTATATTTATACAATACCTCGTAAATCTAGGTATAGTATAGAGGCAAATTTTTGTAGAGTCAAGTCCATTATTCCTTCATGTTATAATTTTATATCTTCAAAATAACTTCCTATCTTTGTCTATAGCTTTCTTTCATTTCATGTTATAATAACTTTGAACTTTATACATACTATTATTCATATAAATGGAGGTTTCCTATGTTAAGAACAATCTATTGGTATGGCTATTTTGCCATCAGTCTGGTTTTTACATTGCCTGCTCTTAGAAAAGCAAAGAAACTTGTAGCTAGTGGTGATCTAGAAAAAGCTGAAGCCTATATTAATCAGATCACTATGAAGTGGGCTATGGCACAAGTTAAAAATGGTGGTGCAAAAGTCAATGTAGAAGGTCTTGAAAACATTCCAAAAGATCAGCCTGTAGTCTTTGTAAGTAATCATCAAGGCAACTTTGATATTGCACTGTTTATGAGCTTTATTGAAAAACCAAAAGGTTATGTAGCTAAGATTGAAACAACTAAAATCCCTATCTTACGCGATTGGATGAAGCTGATTCACTGTGTATTTATGGACCGTTCTACTTTAAAAGGTGCAGCTTCTGCTATTGTTGAAGGTGTAAAGATCATTAAAGAAGGTCATTCTCTTGTAATCTATCCAGAAGGTACACGTAGTAAAGGTGGTCCACTTGGAGAATTTAAAGCAGGTAGCTTTAAACTTGCTACAAAACCAAAAGTACCTATTGTCCCTGTTACACTTGATGGAACTTATAAACTCATGGAAGCTCAAGGTGGTAAAGTAAAACCTGCTACAGTCAATATGTACATTCATCCACCTATTGAAACAGCTAACTTAACAAAGGAAGAACAACTCGAACTTCCTGAACGTGTTAAAGCTATTATTGCTTCTAAACTACCAAACAATGGACAAGGTGAGTTGAATTTGTAAGCCTTTTATAAAATCCTACTAGACAATGTTGAGCTATAGCATAAAAAGATGGCACCGCAATAAATAGAACCCTGAAGTTAGAAATCATCTTACTTCAGGGTTCTATTTATAATTCATTATTAAATCAAAGGTTATGCCCCTTGTATATATGCTATCCTACAATAAAAATACTTATAAATAATGTTGGATCATTAATATCAACTTTTTTAACTTTTATTCCTGATGAATACATCTCAAAGAAGATATTGTAATTATATTTATCAAATAATATATCATATGCCCCAATAGTAAACTTATAATATCTTGATACTTCGCCGATATACATCATTCTACCTATTTCCATTTCAATCTGTTTAAATTCATCGTTTAACCTATCAGGTGATTCTCCAGAATTTATAAGGTTTTCTCTCATACTCTTTTTGAAATTTTCAAGTCCTTTCATACATACTTCCTGTGTTGTCTTCATAGCCTCTTCTTTTGAAATTAAGTGATCTACATTATACTTTTCGTCAATAATAATGTTAGGATAGCTTCTTATTATTGTATGAGCTGAAGATACTGCCCATCGTGTATCATAGTAATATGTATACTCAGGTTCTAACTGTGGTGCATAGATTACCGTAGCATTAAGATTTTCTGCAATAAATCTTAGTGGCACATAAGTTATGTTATTGTATAATATAGCAGGATAATCTAATGTTACCTCTTTACCGTTTACTAATGCCTTTTCTTTATTTATGCTGAGGGAAATTTGATCTTGATCTTTTCTAAGCGTTACTACTTGTGTTTTTTCGTTCCAATCCACATGAACACCAAGTTCTTGACTAATCAATCTTATAGGTACTAATGCCCTATCCTTTCTAACCACTATCTCATAATCAGTTACTAAAGTTCCATTGACAAATAGAGCGATGTAATTCTTTCCTATATCTATAGACGTCCCATCAGATAAAATAATCCCCTCACCGTAATAACTTGCTGCTGGATTTCCTTTTTCTATAGTTTTTGCATTTATTATGTTCGACTGAGTGGCAATAAATAAGGTCATTACTAGAAAATACATGAACACTCTTTTACTTTTTCTAATCATGGTATCACTCCTCAAATATAAGTAGCCTTTACTTACACCCTATACAAAAATATGAATGCTTTAAAATTCATTTAAGCATTCATATTAAAGGCCGTTATTTATAAGTCTACATTAAAATTCTAAATATTTCAATAAATAAATCAAAAAAGAAGCTCTTTCCTTAGCTGGTTTTAATCAACTAATACAAGAGCTCCTTTTTTGTATCATAAGCTATAGGGCTAAGTAGATTAGAATTACTGTCTCTTAGAATAATCTAGTAGGTGAAAGGATGGATGTGACTCCTTGGAAAGCGGCTTATGCAGGTGGCTTAGAGGGTTTTAATGAGTGGTTGAGTAAGGCTCTTAGCCAGGTGTTCGCCTTGTGCCCCTAGGGTAAGCGGAGCAAGTTTCTGGGGTTCTTACGATTCCAGAGTTTACAGCCTCTTAACTACCGGAAATGGAAGCTGAAGGAGGCGTTACAGCCAGCCTGACGCCTAAGAAGACTATACAAAGGCAGTAATTCGGACTTTAGAGAAGATAAATTCAAATACTCCTTACAAAAAGGAACTGAATACTAGTTCCTTTGATATGCTCCCTTCTAGGTAGACAAGTGAAATAATAAAAACACTTGCTACTTAGAAGGGAGCATTTTATATGTCTAGAAGGAAAATATCTCCACAAGAGAAAATATCCGCCGTAAAGAGATATCTAGATGGTTTAGTAAGTCAACGTCAGCTTGCAAATGAGTTTGAAATATCTCAAGAAGCTGTACGTCAATGGATTTTCAACTACGAAAGTATGGGCGAAGATGTATTCTTAATGAAAGGGTATAAACATTATTCAGTACAATTAAAAATGCAAGCTGTACAAGATTACCTTGCTGGAAAAGGATCTCAAGAAGAGATATGTAAAAAATATGGTATTCGCTCAAAAAGTAAGTTACAGAAATGGATTAAGCAGTATAATGGTCATGAAGAGCTAAAAGCTTCTAGAGCAGGAGGATGTCCTATTATGACCAAAGGAAGAAAAACAACATTTAATGAACGTGTAGAGATCGTGCAGTATTGTATTGCACATGAACATAATTATGCTAAAACAGCTGAAACATATCAAATATCTTATCAACAAGCTCGCAATTACACAGTAAAATACGAGGCTAGTGGTGTGGAAGGACTTCAAGATAAACGTGGAAAACGTAAATCTGAAGACGCGATGAGTGAATTAGAAAGACTACGTGTTGAAAATAAAATATTACGTAGTGAGAAGGAGCGTGCTGAAATGGAGGCATCTTTCTTAAAAAAACTCGCAGAAATAGAAAGGAGGCGAGGCTGAGCCTAGTACGATATGAATTCATATATCAGGCAATCAAAGAAGA
>URVM01000004.1 GCA_900551325.1 uncultured Eubacteriales bacterium
ACTGGCAGAAAGAATTTTTATTTTTTTAGTTGTCTACTTGACGGGTAGCAGTTCACTTAGTACACAGTCCCTTCTTTATTATTATATGATTGTTTTTTATTCTTCAAGACCTTCAAATTGTGCTTCATAAAGCATTTTGTATAAACCTTCTTTTTGTAAGAGTTCTTCATGACTTCCTACTTCTTCTACACCATTCTTACCAAGTACTACGATTTCATCAGCGTTACGAATAGTTGAAAGTCTATGAGCTACTACGATAGTTGTACGATTTTTACACACTTCATCAATAGCTTGCTTAATCATAAATTCTGTTGCATTATCAAGAGCTGATGTAGCCTCATCTAAAATAAGGATAGATGGATTCTTAAGGAATACGCGAGCTATAGATAAACGTTGCTTTTGTCCTCCTGAAAGTTTCACACCACGTTCCCCTATGTAAGTATTATAGCCATCTGGTAACTCACAGATAAATTCATGGATGTACGCTTTTTTAGCAGCTTCAATAACTTCTTCATCTGTAGCATCTGGCTTACCATAAAGGATATTATCTTTAATCGTTCCTGTAAAGAGGAATACTTCTTGAGATACGATCCCAATATGGCTTCTTAAACTTTCAAGTTGAATATCATAAATGCTTCTACCATCTAGTAGGATATCACCGTGGTTAATTTCATAAAATCTTGGAATCAAATTACAAAATGTTGTTTTACCACCACCTGATGGGCCTACTAAAGCCATCATCTTACCTTTTGGAATGGTTAAGTTGATTTGATTTAAGATATACTCATCTTCATATTTAAAGCTTACATCCTTAAACTGAATCTCACCAGCTACTTCATTTACTTCTACTGCTGATGGTTTATCTTTTTCTTCTTCTTCTTTCATCAGTTCCTCAAAACGTTTAAAGCCTGTCATACCGCTTTGGTATTGTTCCATAAAGTTAACAAGCTTTTTAATTGGTTGAGTAAACATTTTAATATAAAGAAGATAAGCCATATAATCTCCAAAAGTAATAGCACCTTTGATTGTGAATAAACCACCACCAATGAGACTAATAAAGTCTAATAAATCAAGACATAAGTTAGAGCCTGAAAAATATTCTGCCATGACTTTATACGCCTTTTCACGAGCACCTTTAAAAGCATTGTTCCCTTCTTGGAACTTAGCTACTTCTCCTTCTTTACTACAAAAGCTTTTAGAAACTCTCATCCCTGCAATACTATTTTCTAAGATCGCATTGACTTTACCTGTTTCTACACGGCTTTTTGTAAAAGCTTTGCCCATTTTATCTTTTTTCTTCCAAGTAAAGAGGAAAATTAAAGGTATAAAAGCAAAGATAATAAGAGTTAAAGGTATATTAATCTTTAATAGAATTAAAAATGAACCTACAATCATTACAAAAGAAATAAATAAATCTTCTGGACCATGATGTGCAAGTTCAGAAATATCCATTAAATCATTAATAATTCTAGACATAATATCTCCCGTTTTTGTACCATCAAAGAAAGTACATGGAAGCTTTTGAAGATGTAAGAAAATATCTTTTCTCATATCTGCTTGCATGCGCACACCTACAACATGTCCCCAATATTGCATAAAATAGCTACATGCATATTTAATAGCAAAGATTACAAGTAATGCAATAGCAAATACCCAAATCATGCGAACTTCTTGATTCGGTATACTTTCATCAATGAGTGTTCTTGTCATCATTGGGTATACTAAATCACATAAGGCAAATAAAAAAGCTACTAATAAATCTAAAAAGAAAAGCTTCTTATAAGGTTTATAGTAACTGACAAATTTTTTAAACATACTCTCATCCCTTCTAGTCGTCAGTTATTCTGTAATATTCTATCATAGACTAAAAAATTAGTCAAAAAAGAATTATTATCATTTACTTTTTTCAAAAAAACTTTTTCCAAGTGGGAACCAAGTTATGTTTATTTACGTCTAATTTTACAGTATAATAAATACAGCCAAATATTAACATGATTTATAAACAAGGAGGCTTTTAAAATGAATAAAAAATTATTAATGATGCTTACTGCAATGGGAACTTTAAGTGTAACACTAATCGCTGCACCTATCGTAAAAGATGTTACAGCAAAACTTGACCCAACTATTACTTTTAATGTAAATGGTGAAACAACAATGAAGGATTCACAAGCACTTATGTATAACGATACACTTTACTTACCAGTACGCGCACTTGGTAACGAATTAGGTGCCGAGATTAATTATAAAGATAAAGTTGTATACATTAACACTGAAAACCAAGTGGCTACAGGTGCTGCTACAACTAAAGAGATTACTAAAGAAACAACTCAAGAAGTTGTTACTGTCGAATCTGCTACAATCAAAAACATTAATAAAGAAGGTACACAAGTAACTATTCTTCCAGCAGGTAAAGAAGATGACTTTAGTAATACAATTATCCTTAATGTAAATGAAGGCACAACTTTAACTGTAGATGGTAAACCTGCTACACTTGCTGATCTTTCTTTAGGTATGGAAGTAAGTGTAACACATTCTACAGCAATGACACGTTCTCTTCCACCTCAAACAGCTGCTTTTAGTATTGCTGGAAAAACTACAGCTACTACACCTGAAAAACTTCCAGAATACATGGTTTTAGAAGATGTTCAAGTAGTAGAGGTAAATGAAACAAAATGGGGCTACCAAGTTGTTGTTGGCAAAAATGATTCTCCAGATGAAATCACTTCTCAAACTATTTTAAATGTAAATGATGATACTTTCATCCATCATGAGAAAAACAAAATGCTTTACACTGTAAAAGATCTTGAAAAAGGCATGAAAGTAAGTGTAAAACATTCACCAGTTATGACTATGTCCCTTCCAGGTCAAACAACTGCTTTTGAAATCACTATTTTAGCACAACAATAAAAATTAAAAGAAGTAAGTTAGAGTTTTTTTCTAGCTTACTTCTTTTTTGTTTATAATACTTTTTATTTATTAGCGCCAATTCTCCACTGCTTTTAAATAATAGGTTATGAGATTAGGATGGGTTAGCGTGTTAGTCTTTAATTTTTTCATCTCTTCTTTAGATAATCTTTCATCTTCGCTAAATACAAATAAACGCCTAGTGGTTTCTTCATTTAGAAAGCGTGTATCTACTTGTAGCTTAAGTTCTTCAACTTGTAGCGGTTGCTTACTGGCAAGTTGAAAGCCCCAATCTCCAAAAGACGGTACTTCCGTATGGTAAGGTACAACAAAGAATCCTTCTTCTTCTAAAGTTTTATTCACGCACCAATAAGCTTCTTTTGCATAGTAGGGGCTTGTAGACTGAATGGTCATAACCCCATTCTCGGCTAAATGATTGCCACATAATCTATAAAAAATATTAGAATAAAGCTTATTTAAAGTTTCATTATTAGGATCAGGTAAATCTACTATAATCACATCATAAATTTTATCCGTCTCTTCTAAAAACTTAAAAGCATCTTGATAAATACACTTTACTTTAGGATTGCTTAAGGCATTTTCATTTAACTTAGTAATCTCAGGATGAGTTCTAGATAGTGTAACCATCTCCTCATCTAAATCTACTAATTCTATAGATTCAACAGACTCATACTTTAATACTTCTCTTATAGCAAGCCCATCTCCCCCACCTAAAATAAGTACATGTTTAGGTTCTTTAACAAGAGATAAAGGAATATGAACTAAACTTTCGTGGTAACGGTATTCATCTACCGCGGCAAACTGGATATTTCCATCAATAAAAAGTCTTATATCATCTTTATGCTTAGTCATAACAATCTTTTGATAGGGTGTTTGGGTAGTGTAAATCACCTGATCCCTATAAAGATTCCCCTCTATTTTACCTGCTACTTGCCCTGAGAAAAAGGTACATAGAACCATAAAAATTAAAGCTATATAAGATACTACCTTTATCTTACTTACATGCTCCATATAATTTTTATACCTATATATAATAAGTAAAGCGATAGTAATATTAATTGTTCCTATTATAGCTGATGTTGTAAAATGTCCCATACTTGGCAAAAGCACTAAAGGAAAGGCAATAGAGCCAATCAATCCCCCTACATAATCAAAGCTAAAAATACTAGATAAAGTAATACGCAAGTTATTTGCATTTTCTTCAATAATTCTTGTAAGAAGAGGAATTTCTAAACCTACTAATGTGCCAATGCCTATAATTTGAGCATACATCACAAGAGGATATGTATCCATATAAATATAGGCCATAAATAATATAAAAGCACTGAGGCCTCCTAAAAATCCTACACCTAATTCTACTATGACAAACCAGTCAAAAAGCTTCTCCTTAATATACTTAGATAGATAAGAACCAAGTCCCATTGCACTCATATAAAGTCCAATTGTAATAGAAAATTGTTTAATACTATCTCCTACCAAGTAAGAACTTACTGAACTAATAAGCACTTCATAAATAATAGAACAGCCTGATATAATCAAAGTTGTGAGCATCAATAATCTGTAATCAAATGTTTCTTCTTTCTTCATATGTCCCCCCTATACGTGACGCGCTTATTAGTAAAGTACACCACTTAAAGCTACTGCCATCCCTATAAAAAATCCCATAACCATCAGTCCTGCTGCTGGATTACCATTTCCTATTTCACTATTTAAGTTATACTTACGATTCACTGCTTTAAGGCCTAAGTAACCTAATAATAAAGCCACCATGCCTAAGCCAAAATAAATTAATGTACTCCCTACTCCTACTAAAATGCCTTCTGATACTTCTTCTATTGTTTTAGACATCACTGCACTTTTAATCAAAATACCTACGCTAATAGATGTACCAGCAGAGATATAACCCACTGCCATATTGCCCTTTTTGATTTCTTCTGGAAAATTACAAGGTATTAGTAAATCTACTAACCAAATACCTACTTGCATCAATATAATCCCTAGTGCCAAATACATAACTACATTTAATATTTCTCCCATACTAAATCCTCCTCATATCTATTATTTTATTTACCCATACTAATACCGCCACCTGAAGAATTTCTTGAAGTGGTACTACTTTGCCTTACACTTGATAAATAAGCATCATAACTTCCATTTGTACTGCCATAGTTCTTTCCATCTGTATCTGTATAATTTGTGTAACTACTTGTATCTGACTTATAGGTGGTACGGTCACGTTCATAAGCAGTTTGGTAATAGTAGTTACGATAGAAGCTCCCCGTATGTATACGTGCACCATAAGGCCTATGAGTACTTGTATAGACATATCCCCTAGAACTTACTTGCACTAAAGTTTCATTTTCTTCACTTGTATAAATAAGACAGCACTCTTTTTTAGTAAAAAGCATGACTGACCCATCTTCTTTGTTATCTTGTACATCTATAATTTCCTTATGAAATACATCTAATAACTCCTTTGTCGTTCCTTCTATATCTTTCTTACTCACATAGACATTGGCTTTATACTTATTTTGCAAATCGGAAGTCATTGAAGTTTTATAGGTATAATTAGAACTTTTACTTAAATAGTTCTGGATAGCTGTTTTACTACTTCCTATACCAAAGTTACCTAGTTGGCCTAATAAAGGCCATAAACATATAAATCCTATAACAAGACCTATTAAAACAATCTTTCCTTTTTCCTTAATCCCTTTATCATAGACATTATAATTAGTCTCTCTACTAGAATTATTATAATAACTTGTACTAGAATCGTAATAACCCATTGAAATTTGTTCTATCTCATCACTATCTAAATAATACCCTTGTGCATATTCTGTTTCATCTGACCATTCTTCAATAGATACGATGTACTCTGTGGTCTCATCTTCATACTCTTTAAATCGTACCTCATCCCCTACTTCTGTATCTACCATTCCTGTAACACGTGTAACCTTAGCACGCCCATTATCCACACATTTATAACTACTACGATGAAGTGCCCTTTCTTCATAAGGTGTACTTTCCTCATAAAGCGCATATTCCTCATAAGTATGATCTATACTTAACCATTTAATCTTTCCTGATGTTTCCTCTCTAACCTTATATTCTGTCCACTCACCAGTTCCAAGAAGATCTCTAAAACTTATGGCCCCTTCCACCTTATAAGGTATATCTTCTATATTAACCTTATCTCCAATAGTAAAGTTAATTTTCCTGTTCATCTTCATCTCCCCCCATCTTATTAGTCTATCCTATTATAGCATAAAGAAAAAAATTATAAAAATAAGAATAAAACTTAATAAATTTGAGTACAAAAAAGAACTGTAGTACTTAAAGTACTACAGTTCTTATATAAATAAAAGATATTATCTACCTTTTCTTGAAGAGCCACCTTTTCTTTGTGCCACTTCAATATTGATTTTACGACCTTTGTATTTTTGTTTTGTGAGAACACCAAGAATCTCATCTTCACAACCATTTGGTACTTCAAAGAATGAGAATTTTTCCATGATATCAATTCTTCTTACACCATTACGTGGTGTTGAAGTTTCTTTTGTTACCATTTTAATAAGGTCTACATCTTTTAATTTATCTTTTTTACCTAAGTTAATGAAAAGTCTTACATGATCGCCAACTTGAGCTGCTGTGTTGCGGCTTGGTTGTAAATCTTCTAATTTAATACGATCATCTGCACTCATTGTTTGGTTTTTCATAACTAACTTAAAGAGTGCTTCAATCATTTGGTCTTTATCGTAGCCTTCTTCTACAAGACGGTCTAAACATTCTTTATAACGTTTAGGCATCTTTGTTCCCATCTCGTCTTTGATAATCTCAACAAGTTTAGTTGCTTGTTGATCTTTAATCACTTCGATAGTTGGAATTTCAGCTTGCTCGATTTTAGATTTTGTGTAGTTTTGGATAAAGCGTAGTTTTGAACGATCTTTTGGTGTACAAAGTGTGTATGAAAGACCTTGTCTCATGGCACGACCTGTACGTCCAATACGGTGTACATAGTATTCTTCATCTGTTGGTACATCGTAGTTAAATACTACATCAATATCATCTACGTCAATCCCTCTTGCAGCTACATCTGTTGCAACAAGAATATTTACAAGACCTTTTCTAAATTTAGCCATAACACTATCTCTTTGAAGTTGCTTCATATCACCATGAAGGGCTTCTGCTGAGAACCCTCTATGTTGAAGCGCTTCACATACTTCATCTACACCACGTTTTGTGTTACAGAACACAACACCTAGTTTAAACGCTGTAACTTCCATCATACGGCTAAGTACTTCAATTTTATAACGTTCATTTACGTCAATGTAGTATTGCTTAATCGTATCTACTGTTACTGTTTTCTTAACTACGCTAATGCGCTCAGCATCTTTTTGGTACTCACTTGCAATGTCTTGAATTGCTTTTGGTAAAGTAGCAGAGAAAAGAATGAATTGCTTTTCATTTGGAGCACTTTGAAGAATTGTATCAATATCTTCTCTAAAGCCCATGTTAAGCATTTCGTCTGCTTCATCAAGTACTAACATACGTAAATCGTCTAATTTAAGAGTACGTCTTCTTAAGTGGTCCATCACACGACCAGGTGTCCCGATGATGATTTGTGGCTTTTTCTTAAGTGCCATGATTTGTCTGTCCATAGGTTGACCACCATAAACAGAAAGTGTGCGTACATTTGCTTTGTATTTACAAAGTGAACGTAACTCATTTGCAATTTGATTTGCAAGTTCTCTTGTTGGACATAGGATTAAAGCTTGCACTTTGTCGCAATTTACATCAATATTTTCAATGACTGGAATCCCAAAAGCACATGTTTTTCCCGTTCCTGTAGGTGCTTGAGCGATAACGTCTTTACCTGCCATAATTGGCTCTATAGATTTCGCCTGAATAGGAGTCATCTCTTCAAATTTCATATCGCTAATTGCACTTTTAATCTCGTCTGATATATTTAAGTCTCTAAATAATTTTGTTTCTATAATCAATACCTCTACAATCTATTAATTTTGTGTTCTCACATTCGTTGTCTTTTCTTGGCAAACTTCATCTTAACACATTTCATCTTAAATAACAAGCGTAGGCTAATAAAAAAAGTAGCTTAGAAAATAAGCTACTTTTCATGCTATTACACACTATTACAGATTATTTTACACAGTACTCAGCAAGATAAGCTTCCATACGTGCACGCATTTCATCATCGATTACAACTTTTCCATCAATTTCTACGTTGTGAAGTGTTTCAATGATTTCTCTTACAGTTACAATTGGATAAGTTTTAATACCAAATTCTTCTTCGATTTCTTGGATAGCTGTACGGTTAGATTGTCCACGCTCCATACGATCTACAGAAATAACAAGACCAGCAATTTCTATATTTGCTGCACTTTTTAAAATAGGTAAACATTCACGAATAGCTGTTCCTGCTGTAATAACGTCTTCAATAATGAGTACTTTATCCCCATCTTGAAGTTTATAGCCTACCATGGTACCACCTTCACCATGATCTTTTGCTTCTTTACGGTTGAAACAGTAGTTTACATCTTTATTGTGGTCATTTGCAAGAGCAATTGCAGTTGCTACTGATAAAGGAATCCCTTTATAAGCTGGTCCAAAAAGAGCATCTACATCTTCTTTAATGTTTTCTGCAATACATTTAGCATAAAATTCCCCTAATTTACCTGCTTGATAACCTGTTTTATAATTTCCCGTATTTACAAAGTAAGGTGTTTTACGTCCGCTTTTTGTAATGAAATCTCCGAAAGTGAGTACGCCTGAACGTACCATAAATTCAATAAACTCTTTTTTGTAACTCATATGTATCCTCCGCTCTTAGATAGGTTTGTCTTACTTATCATAGCATGAAATTTTACCATTGACTATAAAAAAATAGAGGTGTTTTTAAGCACCTCTATCCTTCCATATGGTACTGCCAGATTTTTCGCCATGTATAAGCCGCACAAAGCTCTTGTAAATCTGTAAATAATATTTCTTGACCCTCTTTTAATAAAAGTCCAATCTTGTGTAGAAATAGATACATATCCCACTCCTTATAAGTTACACCCTTTAAGAATGTAGCATATAAAGCTCCATTGATAATACTTTGTTCTGTATCATTATAAAATATATAAGTTAAATAAGCTTTTTCATACTCTGTTAAAGGCTGACTAATCTCCTGCTCGATATAAGTTAACATCTCTTCTAAATGAATGTTTTTTTGCTCATCTTCTCTTGCAAAAGGCATGTCCTTAGAGTTAGTAAAAATAAGAACTTGTCTATCATGGATAACCTTTTCTATTTCTTTCTCTATATAAGTTTTAAGGTAGTCACTAGCAGCATCTAGTACAGCTTGGTGTTCAAACACAAAAGGATTATCCCGTAGTTCTTCTTCTTTAAAAAACTCTTCTCCCCATTTTATAAAGACCTTTTTTAGCATAAGCACGGCATCAACTAACATGGCTTTTCCCCCTCGAATAATTATTACATATATATTACATTCTAAATATATTCGTAATAATTATCAAGAGTTTTTCGTAAAATTTTTCCTACAATATACGACATCCTCCAAAAATCTTTCGTGCATTTTCACCAACAACTAAACTTTTCTCAAGTGGACTTAAAGGTTCAAGACTCTTCTCATATCTACCTATAGGTAAAAGGGGATAATCTGTACCAAAAAGTATTTTATCTAGTACGCCAATTTCACGAAGTACATTATAAATAGAAGGCTCATATAAAAATATTCCTGCTGCAGTATCATAATAAACATTTTTAAGCTTCTCTTTCATTTCCTTCATCAGTTCATAAAATACAAGTCCACCGCCAAAGTGAGCCAATATAATAGGAAGCTCTTGATGATGTTCAATAAAGGTCTCTATACTTTCCATAGCCACCTTAGTCTTTCCTGCATAGTAATGACCGACTAACTCATTTGTATGAAGCAATATAGGCAAATGATATTCTAATGCACATGCTTTAAAATCTGTTTTATGAAGATTTTCAAGATCTATATGTTGCCCTTCTGGGAAAAGCTCTCCAATACCTCTTAGCCCTCCCTTATAACATCTTATCATCTCTTGTGTCATTTCCTTGTGACCAGCAGGAAAAGTCATAAAGCCAATAAGCTCCTGGGGATAATTTTTAATAGCCTCCATGGTATAGTCATTCACATAACGGCATAAGCCCATATCCTGAAATGAAAAACCAAAAACGACCCCTTTATCAAAATCATTTTCTCTTAAATGTTCTACTACTTGCTCTGTAGTAGCAAATTTATTGTGGGGAGTCTCAGATAAAAGTTTAAAATAAGGTTCTTTTTCTCCTATTTTCTTATAATCTTTAATAAGATCTGGTGGTGTAATATGTATATGTGTATCTATTTTCATAAGTATCCTCTTTTCATTTGTTAAAAATCTCATTCATTGTGGACTCAGTTAACTGGGGACCCACTTGGTGCGGTCTCACCTACTGATTCTTCCACTCCGGTAGTCACCTCTTCCTCTTTAGGGGGTAAAATACTATAGGGATTTTCAAGAATAGCCATAACATCTTTTGGTGTTATGAGGAAACTTCCATCTATTCCTTCTATATAAATAGTATTCGTCTTCTCTTTTAATGTAAAGCCTTCATTTAAAACTGCTTTTGCACTTGGTAAGATGGTTTCATTAATTTGGTTCATTAAAATAGGAAGGATTAAAGTCTTATTGGTAGTTTGCTCAAGTAAGTTAAACACATTTTCTCCCTTTTCAAGGGTTACTATATAAGTATCAAAAAAACCTTTACCACTTTCATAAATAGCAGCAAAGTCCTCCCCTTTTTCTCCAACACCCCTAAACTGTTCTTTAAATGTATTGGCGTAAGTCTTTGCCTCTTCTTTCATTTCTTGTAACTGGGTTTTATTCAGCTTATTTAAATTTTTACCAAGCCCAAAAGCATTTTGAAGACTTCCTATAATCTGATCTTCCATATCACTGGCTAGTTTCTTTCTTTCATAACGTATAGGGTCTTCTTCTTTTGTATAGTAGTCATAGCCAAATAAAAAATAGTGCTCCACTAAATAGTTTCCAACTAGTAAGATTTCTTCTTCTGTGAGTGTAGAATAAGTTGCCACATCTATTTGACTATCTGCTCCTACCCATATCTGGGCCTCTTGTTTACTTTCTATTTTTTCATCCCCAACGGCAGATGTTTCTTTTACCGTCTCTATATTTTCTTTTTCTACTGCTTCATCTTTTGTTTCTTGTTTTGCCTTTTCTTCTTTACTGACCTTTTCTTTTTCAGGCAAAGGCGGTTTAATCTTTACTTCTTCTACTTTAATTTTTACCTTTTGTTCCTTCTCTACTTTGGCAATTTCTTTTTCAGCTTCTTTAAACATTTCTTGAACCTGTTGCTTAATTAAAGCATCTGCAATGGTTTTTTCTCTTTTGCTTACTTCAATTACCATATTATTAATTTTGTCACTTCCTATATTTAAGGAAAGTCCACCTACAATAAGAAGGACAATAAGTTTTAATAAATTTTGCATATGCCCTCCTTATAATCTATACTCAAGATTAAAATCTTTTTTATACGTATGTAAAAGCCCAATCCCACCTACTATTCCTGTACCACAAAGTAGGAAACCATTACGCCATAAGAAGGCTTGTATACTCATTTGACCAGTAATCTTTAAACCATATACAAAAAGGATACTTATTAAAATACCAAGTACTAAGGAAAGAATAAATGCATAGGCTTCCTTACCTAAGTAAAGAGAAAAAAACATACTCAACATACCTACTACTAAATAAAGAAAAAATACTGAAATTAAAGACATTCCTATTGTTTGAATAGGGTCATACATAAAGTTTTTAGCACTTTGTCCCATCATCACTTGTACACGCAAAAAGTCACGGCTCCAGCTTGTACTATACTGAAAAACTTGATTACATATAATCAAATTCATCCCCAATAAACATAAGAAAAATAGGATTGTGTAAACAAGTAAAGTAACCCATTTACCCAAATACCATTTCCCCCGACTTTCACACTTTACTACTTCTAATGCTCCAAAGTTATCATCAAACATTAACCCACACATTAAAAATACATATAAAGGGAGATAAATATAAATTACGCTCATGGTATCATTTAAAATTAAATAAGTTGTTTCTAAAGATGAGTATGTAATGGAAGTCATATCAGAAAGTTGAATATACTTTGCCACACTTACAACAGCCACAAAGGCAAAGGCTATAAGAGTTAGACACCATCTCACTACATTAAAACTTTCTGAAATATTGTAACCAATCATTTTTATTGTAACCACTTCATCACACCCTTTCTAACCAAGACTCCCCACACTATTAGTAGAGCAGAAATACCTAAAATTGTACCAAGCTCCACCACTATAAGCCCTATGTTCATTAAATCCGGCATAATCCAAGGAGAAAAAGTAAGCGGTGGGAAAAATTTCTCTAACTTTAAGTAAGGAAAGGCATAAATAAAAAGTAAATATAAAACTTGTGGTGCCAACAGAGGAATATAATGCTTCTTATTAACAAAGGTTAAGCTATAAGCTAGTGAACTATAGGCCACCCCAAAAAAGAAGTTTAATCCCACTACTGTCAAAATTCCCCCCACCTCCTCATAAGTCCCAAAGCTCCTACAAACGAATAGTAGTAATGCACTAGGTGTAAAAAGGGTTGTCCCACCTATAAAACTGTTTACACACCATCTTTTTACTACGTAATCCTTACCTTTATTACGTAAAATCAAAAACTTCCTATACCCACAGTCTGCTTCTAACATATTCATATTGGCATAAGGTAGTGCACAAAGAAGAGGTGCAATAAAAGGTACAATAAGGGCATGGCTCCCCCTAAAGGCCTCCGTTGCTGTATACTCCTTATGACTAACTATATAAAAGACTAAAGCTGCAAGCATACACATACAACCGAGTGTAAGTGCTAAAATAAAAGTCCGCTCCATCAGGCCTCTTTTAAGATCCGTTATCCACCATCTCATAAGGCTACCTCTCTTTGTACCCTAGAACCACAAGTCACACTACCTTCTGAAACTTTAAATAATACATCACATAGTGCCTCTATATCTTCCTTATTATGACTTGCAAGTAAGATTGTAACTTGTTCTTCCTCCTTTAATTTAGTAAAGAAGGCACGCATCTTTTTCACACTTTCTTCGTCTAATCCATTCATTGGTTCATCTAAAATCAGTAACTCCGGATCATTCATAATAGCCTGAGCAATCCCTAACTTTTGCTTCATCCCCATAGAATAAGTACGTACAGACTTTCTATTATTGGGGTCAAGGCCTACAAGCCACATACTATTTTTAAGCTTCTCTATACTAGCTGGTTTCTTAGAAAGTGCATTTAAAATTTTAAGGTTTTTCATGCCTGAATAATGAGGAATAAACCCAGGTGTTTCAATCAAAACACCTACTCCCTTTGGAAACTCCTTAGCATGAGTCATATTTTTATTTTGTACAAAAATTTCTCCCCCACTAGGTCTCATCAGTCCAGAAATCAATTTAAAAATAACCGTTTTCCCTGAACCATTACGCCCCACAAAACCATAAATTTTCCCCTTTTCCAAATTAAAACTTACCTTGTCTAAAACCCTTTCTGTCTTAAATGCCTTACTCACTTCTTTAAACTCAATATAAGCTGACATGACTCTACTCCCTTCTCTTGTACCTAAATCCTTCTATTTCTAATGGAAATACAAATTAAAGATTGTCCTATTATTCCATCTTATGTATAAACCGATTTAACTATCACATGTTTTAAAAAACAAAAATTTATAAAATATTATATTTTTAATCATTATTTATATAGACAATTGTAAACTGTTGGTAAATTTTAACTTTATTCTTGAATTTTTAATCTATTCATGTTAATATACACCTAAGGGAATGATGCACTATTTATTGTGTTATCACTCGTACAACATACGCCAATCCCCCTTATCATCTATCGGAATGTGGCCCAGGTGGTAGGGCGCCCGTCTGGGGGGCGGGAGGTCGACAGTTCAAGTCTGTTCATTCCGATCAAAAAGAGCAGGACCCTAAGTATAATCTTAGGATCCTGCTCTTTTATTTGTATTTAATTGTCCCATACAGGAAACTATTGAATAAGTTGTCCTATCTTATATGCCTTTCGTAACACTCTCTCATTATTTTTAGTAGAGTCTTTATTAAATGCTTTACTTGATACTAGAGTTTTAAAAGGTATTAATCCTAAACCTTTTAAACTCTTTGCTGTATATTTAAAATATTTTTTAAAAATCCAATCAAAAGGTGCTGCATGTGTATACACCATGATTAATTTCTTTTTACCAAATCTAGGTATATGCTTCCATTTATTTATTTCAGTTAATGGATATAATCTATCTAGTAAGAGCTTTGTCTGTGCTGATACTTGGCATATATAAACTGGTGATGCTATTACAACATACTCTGCTAGTTTTAAACTTTCATAAATATCTACCATATCATCCTTTAAAGCACACCCAGGATTATTCCTACAATATAAGCATCCCTTACACCCTTTTATATTCATCTTATCTAAATAATGGACTTCAACTTCAATCTTAGATTGATCAATTCCCCTCATAATTTCTTTTACTACTGTATCCGTATTACCACCCTTACGTGGACTTCCTATAAATATTAATGCCTTTTTCATATGTAAAACCTCCCTAGTAGATTGTAAAATTCATTATACTGGATTTTATATGGCTTTTCTATTATCACTTCCTATCTAAGACTACACCCAATTTTCTTTATGGTGTTCTCTTCAAAGCAAAAAGGTAGCCTTAAATAGCTACCCCAAATTATCTCTGACTTACTTGTCTTATTAAAGCATTTGCATGGTCATAGTCCCTGTTATGAACATAAATATAATACATATAATTTTGTTCACCATCTTTTCCTATATTTACTCTAACATTTCTATTGCTTCCTCGTGTCATTGAACTCGTGTTATTAAACACCTTATATTTATACTTAATATCATTTTGATCAAGTATATCTCTTATATCATTGAAAACAGGCATTGAATATCCTATATAAATTTCTTTTCTATTCCAAAACCCTATCATTTTTTCTCCCCTAACAACTATCCTTATTTATTTAACTCCATCTCTTTTACCCATTTCATTATTTATTAATGATTCCCCTATATACATTGCGTCTATAATAGGTGAAAATCTCTTAAACTGGGTACTTCCTTCTTCGTATTTACTTCTGGCTTTTTCTGTTTTATTTCTAATTGAAATTACAGGTGGTAACGCCTTTTCTAAATCCTCTCTCGTATAACCTTTTATACTTTCGTCATTTTCTATTAAGCATTTAGTAATTTTCAACGCCTTAATTCTATTTCTAAGAAGAGAAAACTGAGATGTACCTTCTTTAAATTTAGGGTGTATCTTTTCACATTTAACAATACTAGAAGATACGACTTTAAATGCATTGTCTAATGCTTCTTGTGAATAATCGTTCATATATTATTTGTAGTAGCTTAGTGTGTAACAAGTATATAACCATTGATAATACAACAACCATCACTTATTACACATTTCAAACCGTCTACTACGTCCTCCTTTTCTATTAATTTTTATTTAACAACTGCCTTTTTAGTCTCGCATTTTCCTCTTTAAGCTCTTCATAATCGACTAACTGGACAATTAGCTTTTTCTTATCTTCTTCCAATTGTCTTACTCTTTCTCGAAGGGTAGTTATTTTTTCTTCCTGTAGTTGTACCTTATCTTTTGGTATAGCTATTACATTGTCTAAAGGACTTGCCTTTGAAATAGCTCTAAGACTAAGAATACGCTCTTTGAGTTGTACATTGTTGTATAGGGTTGAACGAGTAACCCCTGATTCTTTTGCGACTGTTTCGAAGTTTATAGGTTGCTTTTTACGCTTAAGCTTATCAATGGCTTTATTAACTTTCTCCAAAGTCTCTTTATTGCGTTGTTCAGCATGAGCTTTGATGCCTGCAACTTGTTTATCCGATACTTTTTTTGTCATCTAACTGTACCTCCAAGCTGTCTACTAATGGTTTAAGTGATTTGTACTTGATGTATTGTTTCTGCCATTCACGTTCTCTACCAAGCTCTTTAAGCCTATCCATTTCTTTCTCTAATAGGACTAATTCATCCTTTAGGATAGGGTAGAACTTAACCTCTGTGATGTAGTTAGGACAGTTATAGAAGAAACAACCATCACCATCACTACAATTACCACGCCTAAAATCATATAGACATACACCTGTCGGAAGTGGGTTAAAACTCATAGACTTTGAAAGGCTATCAATGGTTTGGTCTATATCTTCTTGTGTTTTACCATGAAACATATCGTCAAGTTTACCCTTGATTTCTTTGGCTCTAAGCCCCGCAATCTTTGATTCTGGACTTAGTATCATATCTGTATAGATTTCTTTCACCTCTTCCTCTTGTAGTGTAAGATAGTGTGAAGTCATTTCTACAGATACATGAGCATACTGTTTCATAATCATGGCAATGGGTACTTTTCTTTTGATTAACTCACGAACAAAAGTTGCTCGAAATTGATGTGAAGTTAGTGGATAGAGATTACCTTTATTATCTCGTATATTCCATTTCTCCATAAATTTAGCAAGTTTAAAATGATTCCAGTTGTCTCTAGAAAATACATTTCCTCTGCTTGTAATAAATAATTCTTTTAATCCACTTTCCTGTCTTAATGGTTCTGTGGCTTCTGTTAGGTCTACAATTACATTCTTCACAAGTTCATTAATAAATACTTTATGGATAATAGGTTCACCTTTTTCTGTCTTGCCAAGTGTCACTTCCATGTAATCATAAGTTTCGCCATTATCAATGAACTGTTTGACACAACCTTTTTGAATGGATAAGACCTCATTGATGCGAAGTCCTGTTTGGCTTTGAATGATAATACCTGCCTTAGTTAAAATATCTTTTTCGTCATTTACTGCATGGTAGAGAATCTTATCAAATACATCTTCTGGTATAGGCTTTGTCTTGTTGGCTTTCATAGACTGTTTTGCCTTTTTGGTATTCCAAATCTGGCTTGCTGATACACCTTTAAAGATATTGGTTTGTGGCACATTCCAACCTTTAATTTGACCTATTTTGATGATTTCTTCGACTACTTTAGCTGATGCATAGCCTGTTTTATTGGCTACTTTCCTTTCATCTTTCATCCACAAGGAGAAGTTGAGAAAATCCTCTTGTGTGATATCTACAAAGCTATCGATGCCATTGATAGCACAGTAGTCTATGAATGTTGGTAATTTTGCATTTATATAGTCACGCACTGTAAGCGGTTTGATTTGTCCCAACTTATAATAAGCATACTGTTTTACAATCTTTTTAAAATCATCATTATCAATATACGAGAATCTGATAGAACTCTTTGAAGTATCAATGTTTTTAGCTGTTATAAAAGGTCTTAAATCCCATACATCATCACTGAACTTGGAATTACCTATCATGATGTTATCAAAGTCTGACTGCGGCTCTAGTACCTGTAAAATAAGTTTAGTCTCTGCCATTTTGTAATTCCTCCAATCGTGCAATGATGACTTTTAGTACTTCTATAGTTGGGATAAAATGCTCTGCATAGTGTTCACCATAAATAACACCTTCTGCAACTTGTCTTTCTAGTGATGCCAAATGATTTTTATGAGCTTCAAGATATTCGGGGGTAGTGATATATCGCTTACAGGTATAACATTTTTGTCTTTTTAGAAGTCTGTCGCATATCTTTCCATCTTCAATAGGTTTAGTGCAATACCCATCACACATACAAGCACCTTTATCTTTATTAGCCTTGAACCATTCCATTTCGATAGGATTATCAAATACGGATTCATCAAGTTGATTAATATTCCCTATAATCCCTATATCTTTGAATGTTTCAGCACGTTCCTTATCTTTTACGTCAGCATAAAAGCGTTTTGTAATAGATGGGTCAGCATGACCTAAGACTTGTTGGATAACATTGATATTTGTTCCCTTTGAAAGCATATCTGTTCCAAGTGTCCGTCTAAATTGGTGGCTTGTGAGGTTATATAATTCTCCATTGGTATCTAGGATGTTGTTACGTTTTGTAAAGGAGTTGAACCAGTTCCACATACTTTGTTGCGTTGGTACAGTGACTTTTTCAGAATATTCATGAATGAATAGTATGTCTTTAATGCTATTGTTAGCTTCCACACGAAGTTCTTTTGTAACTTCAATTAGTCTTTCTACTGCCTTAACACATTCAGTTCTGACAGGCATAGGTTGACGTTCTTTGCGTGTTTTGTAGTCAAACCATGTAATTGTATACCCACTAATTAAATGTGGCTTAATACAGTCAATACGAAGTTTTAATAGGTCACCTATACGCATACCTGTTGATTGCAGGATGATAACTCCATATCTTACATAAGGATTTTCTTCTGTCTTTAAAGCCTCATTTATTTGTACTAAAACATCATCAGGAATATAGTCTATTTTGAGTTTACGATTTACGCCTGTGTATTCATTACCAGTAAAAATTTCTTTGTCAGGTACAGCTTGTGGTTTATGAAGTTGACACCATGCGATAATTGCTTTTAGACAATCTAAACACCCTTTTTGATACGTATAGGATAGAGGAGTTTTTCGTTGAAACGCTAATACAGTATGCAAGTATGCTACAAATCCATCTATATCAGTATTATTTAGTTCTCTAAAATCACTTATTTTCTGGGTTTCTGCATAGTTATTAAAGTACCTAAACCTATCTAAATCCGCAGAATATAGTTTACTTACTGTCCTATTACCAGTCCTATAATTCTGCCACACATAGTCTTTTACAACGTCTTTGATTTCCTCACTACCAATATAGGAGAAATCAAACTTAAAGTTCCTTCCATAGTGTTGTGATTTATTATCATTATCTTTTAAATTCCACACATCACCTTCTGGACGGCTATTCTTCATCAGAAACACCCCCAATCAATGAGCTCTGTCCCCAATATCTTGAAAGGCTATCCTCAATATATGAATTAGATAAGTGGGTATACTTTTGAGTAGTTGAAATATGTTCATGCCCCAGGATAATCTTTGCTACACTTGCATCCATGCCCTGTTGAATAAGGTTAGAACAGAATGTGTGTCTTAAATCATGGAAGTTAAAGTAAATACCTATTTCGTCTTGCACCTTTTTAAGTTTGTCATAGGCTGCACGATAAGTTAATTGTTTTCCTTTTTGCCGTTCTTGCTCTGACACAAAGATATAGCTATTATCAGTATCAATCATGTTTCTTTCTTCAAAGATAAAATCATCTAGCTCTGCAATTAGTGACATTGGCACATACAAATCTCTTGTTTTTCCTTTTGATTTAATCTGTTGGAATACTCCTACTGGCTTTGACATGTCAGGTATTGGTACAGATTCAATTTCTAGGTCTAAAACTTCTTGTATTCTTGCACCTGTCAAGTAGAGCATCTTGTACAGTAAAATATCTCTACGCTTTGTGATCTTGCTTAGAAATACTTCCATTTCATCGTCTGTTACAAGTCTTACTGCATGTTTGCTTTCTTTTACTTTGAAGATAGACTGTTTTGTTTTATTATCAGCTTTAGCGTGGTGTAGGATGCTCTTGAACATATTGAACGGTCTATTAACTTCTCTCATAAGCATAGGGTTATCTATTTCTTGCATATCTGCTTGATACTGATAAAACATATGCACTGTGCTTAATATACGGTTAATAGTTCTATTTGTTCTTGCACTCTCTTTATGAAGTCCAAGTACATCTTCATCACCTTTTCTTAGATAGTCTATAAAATCAGCTATCATGTTTGGTGCGACTTTATCGTATTCATATCCATTTTTATATAGAAACTTCCAGAACGTTCTTAGATCACTTCCGTTAGCTTTTAATGTATTGATTGCACTATCCTTTTGTCTTTGAAATTTCAAGTAGTTATAAACTGGCTTAATAATCCTCATTTCATTATCCAGTAGGACTACTATTTCTTTTCCTGTTTCTTTTATAACATGTAGTTCCATTCATGTTGTCCTTCTTTCACGTCTAGTATATGTCTTTTAAGTTAGTATTCTTATTTATACTATATATTATACCACTTAAAGAACATACGTTCTACATGTGTTTTACTGGATAATATTATTCAATGTTGTTCCTTGCATGTTATTACTTGTTATACAATATAAATCTCTATATCTATTGTATTTATTAGGCTATAGAGTATCTTATATTAGTTATACTTCCTATACATTAATCACTAAAGATAACATATAAACTCCTTTTATTTATTGCTATCTAAATCTTGATTAAATCAATTTTACAAAATTTTTTTCTTTAATGCTATCACTTTTCAATATAAAATTAGACGAATATTAAAAGCCTATCATTTTATTTTAGAAGACAGTGTACTCAAAAATAAAAATGTTAGGCTTGTTGTATCTCTAAAATGAATCCTATTCTATTGAGAATAATTCCACGATCTAAATATTATTTCACTATCTTTTCTAGATTTAAAACTTTCGCTAGAACTTCAGTAAATGGATGAACTGCATTTACTGCCTCTTCTAAGGTGTCGTTGTTGTTTCCAATGTTAATTAATAATGATTTAGGTGCCATATGTAAGTTATATCTAAAAGGTT
The DNA here is from genome assembly GCA_900551325.1 of uncultured Eubacteriales bacterium. Lineage (GTDB taxonomy): Bacteria > Bacillota > Clostridia > Lachnospirales > Cellulosilyticaceae > Holtiella. The sequence goes on from URVM01000004.1 coordinate 20,602, forward strand.
TTATTACAATAGATGAGATCAACTTAGGTGCTAATTTATCACTATTATATTTCATCTGTGTACTAAAACTAAGATTATCTTCTACATAAGTGTTGGGATATGTTTTTGAACTACCTATTTTTCCACTGCTTTCATCCATACTTAAGCCATTTACTATGTTAATTGTTGCTGTTGATTTCTCATCTATTAAAGTAGCTGTTGGTTCCATTCCTCCATCTCTATGAACATCAATGATTACTTCTATAGAAGGATTTTCTTTGAGAATATTTTCTACTAAAGGTTCAATATATTCATATGCACCAACTAGGTGACCTTTATTATTAGGATCCTTATAATGCAATACAGATACTTGATAATTAGCCTCTAAAACCTTCTCTAACTCACTACCTATATCAATGACACTTCCTTCATTATTCTTATAAGTTTCCTGAGGATGAGAATTGATTATTAATATTTGTGGTTTACTAGTAGTCTTTTTAATAGATAAATCTTTAGTTAGAAGTTTACTAATATCTAGTTGATTTCTCAAATCAATTTCCTTATCTTCCTGAAAAATTTTTTCATAAGTTACCTTTGTATTTACCACATTAGGTACGCCTGCATAAGTCATATGACTAACTGATATCATCATTAGTAAACTGGTTATGCTTAATAGTATGTGATTGATTTTCATGAACTTCCTCCTTAATACTTTGGTTTTATTATTACACCTTATGAATCTTTTCTATTATTTATGTACTAGCTTTATAATTTTATCTTATTGTAATATTAAATCGACTAATTTTTATATTCGTATCTCTTCCTACTCTCATAAAAAAGTAGGAACCTCCAATAATTAGGTTCCTACTTTTTTATATGTATTTAATACCTCAAATTTTCCTACGTCTGTAAATCTGATATAAATTGGCTTTCATATAGCTCTTTATAAAGCCCGCCTTGTGTAAGGAGTTCTTCATGATTACCTTGTTCTACAATCTGACCATCCTTCATGACAAGTATGCGGTCAGCCTCAAGAATAGTTGAGAGTCTATGAGCAATAATAAAGCTGGTCTTTCCTTTAGTTACTTTGTCTGTTACTTCTTTAATTTTTATTTCTGTGAGCGGGTCTACGGAAGAGGTAGCTTCATCTAGTATGTAAAGGGGTGGATTGCACATAAAGGTTCTAGCAATATTTATAAGTTGTTTTTGTCCTGCTGATAGGCTGCCTAAATCTCCTGTAAGTAGAGTGTCATAGCCATTTGGTAAGGCACTTATAAATTCATCTACACCTATTTCTTCGCACAGTGCTTGAATCCTTTCTTTATCTATCCCTTCTGTTTTTATACCATAGCTTATATTTTCATAAATACTGCCTCCAAAGAGCCAGCTTTCTTGTAAGACCATAGCAAAGTGTTGCCTTAGGTAATCCAGTGGCATCTGTCTAATATCTACACCATCTATTTGGATACAGCCTTCTGTTACATCATAAAAACGCATTAAAAGACTAATAAGTGTAGTCTTTCCTGAGCCTGTAGCACCTACAATAGCTATTTTTTCTCCTGGCTTTATAGTCAAATTAATATGCTTTAATACTTCACTAGCTCCATCATAGGTAAAGGATACATCTTGAAACACCACTTCCCCTTTTACCTCTTGTATAGGTTTACACGTATCTAGACTTAAAGTTGGTTCATCTTTTTCTACTTCATGGTTAAGGATGCCAAATACACGATCACAAGCTGCTAATGCTACTTGGAACATATTCATCACGTTAGCTGTATCAATAATCGGTCCTGCAAATCGCTTAGAGTATAGGACAAAAGTAGAAATGCTTCCTATAGATAATTCTCCTTTTAAAACAAGTATGGTTCCTATAATGCAGATAAGGGTAAAGTTTAAGTTGTTAATAGCATTCATAGAAGGCATAAGCATACTGGACATAGTTTCTGCTTTACTGCCTGATTGTTTTAGGCGTCCTGATATGCCAAAGAAATTTTCTTTATTGTATTCTTCTATCCCATACACCTTTACTGTCTTTTGTGCTGTAATCATTTCTTCTGCATAACCACAGAGTTCACCATAGTCCGTCTTTTTGCTACGAAAAAGCACTCTTGACTTTCTGGAGATAAACTTGGCACTTATAAACATCATAGGTACAGTCACTATAAAAATACATGTCATCCATCCACTAATTTCAAGCATAAAGCCTAGGGCACTTACAACCGTTACGCCCCCTGTTAAAAGGGTAATCACATCTGCTGATACAGTTTCACTAATATTATCTATATCTGTACTTATAATACTAATAATATTTCCCTTTGTTGTCCCATCAAAATAGGCTACAGGTAAACGAAGAAGCCTAGAAAATACGTCATGCCTTAAATCCAGAACAACACTTTGAGCTGTTTTTAGCATAAGAAGATTTTGCACTACACTTAAAGCCCAGGTAAAGGCTGCAATAGCAAGAATGCTTATACTTCCCTTCATGATAAAGTCAAAGTCAACCTTACCCGTTCCCAGTCCTATCGCATCTACCATTTGTCCTGTAATATAAGGAATACGTAGAGAAAGAATATTGGCAATGACTACAATGATACAAACAAATCCAAATTGAATCTTGTAAGGTAATAAATAACCTATAAGTTGTTTAAATGATTGTCTCATAAAGTTCCATCTCTCCTTTCTCTTGTGCCTTACAAATCTCTCTATATACTTGACAAGTTTGAAGTAAAGATTCATGGGTACCAAGGCCTACTTGTTTACCTTCTTCTAGTACTAGAATTTTGTCTGCATTTTTAATACTACTTATACGTTGAGCGATAAGAATCACTGTCTGCTTCGCATAATTTTCTCTTAAAGCTTGTCGTAACTTTAAATCCGTCTTGTAGTCAAGGGCCGATGATACATCATCTAAGATAACTAAGTCTGACTGTCTATATAGAGTTCTTGCTACACTAATCCTTTGCTTTTGACCACCTGATAGATTGTTTCCATTTTGTGAGATTTCGTGTTCAAAATGTTCGTCTAGCTCCTCTAAAAGTTCCCGAATTTGTGCTGAGTTTACGGATTCTTCTAATCTTTCCTCATCAAAAGCCTTATCCAATATAATATTTTCTTTAATACTCATACTAAAAATATTATACTGTTGCATGGCTGCTGTAATTTTTTGGGTTAAATATTTTTTATCATAGTCTTTAATGTTTCTACCTTGGAAATAAATCTGTCCTTTAGTGGGTTCGTACAATCTTAAAATCAAATTCAATATACTAGTTTTTCCAGCACCTGTTGTACCAATAATGGCCATTGTTTCCCCTCTACTTATATGAAAAGAAATATTTTCTAAAGCGTATTGTTTTGTATAAGGATATTTAAAGCATACTTCCTTAAAAGCAAGAACGCTATCTTCTCTTACAGGTGTTGTTGCCTCACCATATTGGGTATAAGTTTCAAGTGAAAGTACCTCTTGAATACGTGTACCTGAACTACTTGCTTGACTATACATCATAAACATACGTGGTATAGCCATCATGGCACTTAGTACCATATTAATATAGTTTAAAATGGTAACAATCTTACCTATTTGAAGTTCTCCTGCATTCACGCGCATACCACTTACAATTAAAATTAAAATAATGGTTACATTGACTACTAAGCTGACCAAAGGCCCTGTATAGGCATTTACCTTACCTGCTTTTAGTTCAAAATCTTTTATTGTTCTACTTTGTTTATCTAGTCTTTCTACTTCTTCTACTATTTTTCCAAAAGCTTTAATCTGACGCATACCACCTAAGTTTTCTCTTAAAATACTTGTCATCTTATCTAAATTTTGCTTTGCCTGCCTATAGATAGGCCTTGTAAGCTTAAAACTTATCATACTTACTCCAAATAAAAGAAACATGCCACCAAACATAACGCAGGTTAAGTAAGGATCTAGTAGAAGAGACATGACTGTACCACCAATCATAATTAGTGGTCCTCTCACCATCATTCTACAGGTCATCATCACTGTACGTTGAATATGCTCCACATCACTTGTTACACGGGTAATAAGTGATGCAGTAGATACTTTTTCTACGTCATAAATAGTCAGTTTTTGAATATGGTCAAATAAAATATTGCGCAAGGACTCTCCTATATTTTGACCGCCTTTCACAGCTAATATATGTGCTCTTGCCGTAATAAACCAACCGAGTATTGTCATAACTAACATTGCCCCACAAAGCACTATAATTAGCTCTATATTCCTATGTCTAATCCCTTCATCAATAACATAACTCATTAAAAAAGGAATCATTAATTCACAAATAGTACTTATGGCTTTTAGTGTAATCGCTAATATAACCGTATTTTTATAGGGGGCTATATACTTATATAAGCCTTTCATTTCCACTTCCCTCCCATACATTATTTTTTATACTCTTATATTATATTACATTTTTATGTTATTTACTATTTTTTACTAAATTTAGTATGCCATTTACTTGTACTTCAGTGGATACTTTACTCGATCCTTACATACAAAAAAGTAGTATTATGCATAAAAAGGGTGTAACAAACGAGAATACTCGTTTGTTACACCCTTTAATGATTATTGCCAACCTAATTCTTTTGCTGTATCATTTACTTCTTTAATCATAGCTGATAAACCATTTGCTTCATATTTAGCCAATAAATCTTCATACATTTTTTCTACTGGCTCTGTTCCCATCATAATATTAAGTAAGTCGTCTGCTGGTTTAATAATGAACTTATCTTTAAGTGGTGTAGATAAGTATGTATAACGCATATCAAATTCTGGTAATGTACCTTCTTCTTTAGCTTCCTTATATTTGTTTTGGTTAAGTTCTCTATATTCGTCTGGTGTAGCAGATGGTAATTGTTTATCCCAAACCCCTGTACCCCATTGTAAAAGTGTATTTAAATATTTTGGTGCTTCATACTTACTTTCAAATGTTGCAGCATCTTTTAGAACAACTTTGCCATCTACAACATCATAATCTTCACCTTCAAAACCATAGTTAATTAATTTTTTACCTTCTTCTGATGCTAAGAAATCATAAATCTCTAATATTTTGTTTAACTTTTCGTCACTTACAGCAGATGAAATATAAGACTCTGACCAAGATGTTCTAAATACTGAGAAGTATTTATTACCATCTGTAGCTGGAAGAAGTTTAAGTACTTTAATAGCATCTAAAGGATTTTGTCCTGGGTATACGCTTTCCCAATGTTTTCCTGCAAAGTCATATACTTTAGCTGGTCCTCCTGCTTGTACAAGTGCAGCAATTTGACCTTGTAAAAACTTATCTTGTGCTTGTTGTACTTTTGTTAAGGCAATATCTTTCTCAATGACTCCACTTTCATACATCTGTCTTGCAAGCTTAAATGTAGCAAGTGCATCACCTGCAAAGTAAGCTGGTATATATTGTCCATCTTTTTCCACCCATTTATAGTCACTACCACTACCATCTGACATAGCTGCTGGTAAGCTATAAGTAAATAAGAAACCATCTAATAAAGTAGTAAGTGTACTTGTAAGACCACCTATGTTCTTTCCTTCTGGATCAGCTTCTACAATCTTTTTAATCATATCTTGGAATTCTTCCCAAGTTTCAGGTTCTTTTGTTACTCCTGCTTTTTGTGCTAGGTCCCATCTATAAAGAACTGTTCTATCTATAGCATTCCAATAGTTATCTGGGTAAGTTTTTCTTGGTATACAATAAAGTTTACCCTCAATTTTAAGTGCTTCAATATCATCTGCATCTAAGTACTCTACTAAGTTTGGATAAGCTGATAAATCTTCTGGTAAGCCTTTTACAACCCCTTGTGAAATCCAATCATGATAATAAGATGTACCGATAGAATCTACAGAGAAAATATCTGGTAAGCTTCCTGACGCTGCCCAAAGTTGGATTTTTTGTGCATAGTCATCCCAAGTTGTATTCATTGGTACAAACTTTACATTAAACTTTTCTTCGAGAGTTGCTAAAATTTTATCATCCTTGCCCTTTGTAAGACCTTTTTCAACATCCCAGTGAGCAATACTAATTTCCATTGGTTTCCCACTAGCTTCTTTTCCACCACCTGCATTTGCTGTGCCTGAAGTTGCTCCTCCATTTTGTGTACAGCCTGCAAAGCTTCCTACTACTAAAAGTTGTGCACAAAGTAAAAGTGTCCATTTTCTAATTCTTTTCATCGTCTTTCCCCCTAATATTCTTTTTTATAACTTCCCTTATTCTTTTAAAGAACCTACCATTACACCTTTAACGAAATGTTTTTGTACTAAAGGATAGATGCATAATATAGGTACTGTTGCTACAACAATAGTTGCCATTTGAACAGATTGCATATATACCTTTGTTTGATTACCTACTGCTACTTGAGCTTGTGCAGATAGTTGTGTATTAAAATTAATAAGCACTTCTCTTAAGTACATTTGTAGTGGCATAATATTCTTTTGGTTAATGTAGAGTAAAGCATGCCACCATTCATTCCATCTTTCTACAGAGTAGAAAAGTGCAAAAGTAGACATAAAAGGCATTGAAATTGGTAAAATAACTTTTGTTAATATAGTTAGTTCGTTTGCACCATCAATTTTAGCTGCTTCTATAAGACCTGCTGGCAAACTCATAAAATAATTTTTCATAATAATTAAGTAATAGGTACTAATGGCACAAGGGAAAATCATAGCCCAAACACTATTGACTAAACCATAGCTTTTATTTACTAAGTAGGTTGGAACTAAACCACCTCCAAATAACATTGTAAATAGAATAAACCATAGAATTACCTTACGCCCAATTAAATCCTTTTTAGATAAAACATAAGCACCTGTAACAGATAAAAACATATTAATAAGTGTTCCTACAGTGGTAACAAATAAGGTAACACCTACTGATTTGAAGAAATATGTATCTTCTAATATCATCTTATACCCTGTTAAGTCTATTGTATAAGGTAGTATATACGGTGTATGTGTAGCAACTGACTTTGTATTTGCTACTGATGTAATCAATACATTATAGAACGGATAAATAGTAAAAAGCATTAATAACGTTAAACAAGTAATAAGTATAATCTCAAATATAGATAATGACTTTAATTTTTTTCCCATGATATACCCCCTCTCTAGAATAATCCTTGATCGCCGAATTTCGTAACAATTTTATTGGCACCTGTTAATAAGATGACACCTATAACAGACTTAAATAATCCAATAGCTGTCGTATATCCAAAATTGCCTCCAGTTACAAAGGACTTTCTAAATACGAAGGTATCAATTGTATCTGCTACTGAGTATACTGGTGCTGAATATAGGTTGAAGATTTGATCAAAGTTTGCACCATTTGTCATCATTTGTCCTACAGCTAAGATAAACATAATAACAACTGTACTACGAATACCTGGCCAAGATACATGAACCATCTTTTGCCATCTATTAGCACCATCTATACTAGCTGCCTCATAAAGACCTGGATCAATTCCTGCAAAAGCAGCAAGATAGATAATAGAATCCCAGCCAATTTCTTTCCAAATATTAGATATCCATATAAATGGTCTAAAAGATTTTTCTGATACAAGAGGGGCAATGCTCTCTATACCTAATACACCTAATACTTGATTTACAATCCCATTTGATGCAAATAAACTTGTTAATACCCCTGCTAAAACAACCCAAGATATAAAGTGTGGGAAAGTAAATACTGTTTGATAAAACTTTTTAAGTCTTGGTCTTGTAATCTCATTTAAGAGTATGGCAAGGATGATAGGCGTTGGAAAATGAAAAACTAATTTTCCTAAACTAAAGATTAAAGTATTTTTAAATGCCCTCCAAAACTCTGGATCAGCAAACATTAAGCTAAAGTTTTCAAATCCTACCCATGGGCTATTCCATAGTCCCATATCATATCTAAATTGTTTAAAAGCTAAACTTAATCCTCCAAGAGGTATGTAGCAAAACATAATATACCATACTATAACAGGTATAATAAGCATATAAAGTAGCCTGTCGTTCTTAATCTTTTTCCAAATTTCTTTCCATGTTCTCTTACTAGTAGTCATTTGTTGTGACTTTGAAAGCTGCATGTAATTCCCCCTTATCCAAATGCTCATCAATATTTTGTACTCTTATTGTATCTCTTTTACTTTACAAAAAAAATGAACTCATTTTATATTTTTATGAAATTTATTATATTTTTTTATAAGATATGTCTTTTTTTTATATGATAAAAGATTTTTACATAGCAATTTATCACAAATATATATATAATAATTACATTACATTAAGATTGTTTACACAAAGTGGGGGAATTTATATATGCATTATTTTAAACGGCTTTCTATTAAACATCAGTTCTACTTTATTACTTCCATTTTATTTATAACTTGTATTCTTCTTATAGGCTTAGTTAACTACACGGTCAAAAACTTATTACTTGATCAACAACTTACCTATGCTAAAGCAACTCTTTCAAAAGTAGAGTCAGAAATTTCTTCTATGTATGAACGTGTAGTTATCATTTATAGTTATCTACAGTTTGAATCTGACATTGAAAAGATATTTATGGAACCTTTTACAAATGAAATGTTATCTTATTTAGATCAAACACAAAAAACTTTTTCTACTCTCTCTATTATGAATAAAGATCTTTTAGATATTTCTCTAGTAGGTAATGGTATTTATTATTCTAATAGCTTTAATGCACAAAAACTAGATGAACTTTCTAAGAAAACAGCTTCTAATAATCAAATTACTAGCTTAGGGATTTTGACACCTAGTTTTAAAGCATCAAAACAAAATCCTTATTTCATTTTTTCTAAAAATATTTCTGATTTTAGTACTTCTAAACTCTATGGGCAAAAATTAGGTACGCTTTTACTTACTATGAACCCTACATATTCACTCAATGTATCAGATGATACAAGTACCTTAGACACCTCATTTATGATTATAGATAAAAATCTTAATATCTATCACCTTAATGATGGGCAAGCTTCTAACTCTGAAGACTTTAATGATTTTTTACAAACATTATCTTCTTTAGATATGGATAGAACTAATTCCTATATAGAAATAGATACGGCACATTATCTATTTTCCATATCCTATCTCCCTAATATGGATTATTACATTGTCAGTGCCATTGATAAACAAAAGATTACCTCCCAACTCCAACCAACTAGAGTACTTATGGACTTGGTTCTTCTAATTATTCTTCTTTTTATATTTTTAATCATTATGATTCTTTTTCATAATATGATGGCACCCCTAAATAAACTTTATCTTTTTATAAAAAGTATTGGAGAAGGAAATCATAAAAATCTTAAGCGGCCTATCCACCTTGAAGGCTCTAAAGAAATTGTAACTTTATCAGATGAATTTAATCGTATGTTTACTGAAATTAACACTTTGAATACCCAGCTTTTTAATACAACCACTCATTTATATGAAATAGAACTCCAAAAAAATAATGCAGAAATTGCCCATTTACGAAGTCAGATTAATCCTCATTTTCTCTACAACACTTTAGAGACTATACGTGGAATGGCTCTTGAAAAAAACATCCCTACCATTGCTACTATGTGTTTTAATATGGGTAAAATTTTCCGTTATAGTATTAAAGGCAGTACCACCGTTCCACTTGTAGATGAAATCACTATTGCAGAGTCTTACTTAAACATTCAATCTGCACGTTTTGAGGGACACTTTGAAACCGTTTATAGTATTCCCCCAGATACCAAAGATTTAAAAGTTCCTAAAATGATTTTACAACCACTTATAGAAAATGCTATCTTACACGGCATTGAGCCAAAACTCAGCCCTGGTATTATTTATATAGGAAGCATGTGCCTTCCAAATGACGCTTTACAAATTATTATTCAAGATGACGGAGTAGGTATATCACCTTCTACACTTGCTACTATACAAGAATGTATTCACTCAAAGTCTCATTCAAATGTAAATGCCCATCTTGGCATATTAAATGTACATAATCGTATTCGTTTACTTTATGGTGAACCTTATGGCCTTCAAATAGAAAGTCAAGAATCCCTTGGTACTAGAATCACTATTTTACTTCCGAAAAATCTATTATAAAGGAGTGTTTTTATGTTTAACGTGGTTATTATTGATGATGAAAGCTTTATTATTAAATCTCTTTTATCTTCTATTGATTGGGCTGCTCTTAATCTAGAAGTTGTCGCTACTTTTTCAAATAGTATAGAGGCGCTTACATTTATTGAAAGTCATGTAGTCCATATTGTTATTACTGATATTCGCATGCCTGGTATAACAGGTCTTGATTTATGTAGCCATATTCATAATACTTATCCTCATATTCGTACCATTATTATGAGTGGACATGCTGATTTTATATATGCTCAAAAAGCAATTAAATGTAATGTACTCGGCTATTGTGTTAAGCCTTTAGACTTTGATGAACTGACTATTCTACTACGCAAAGCCATTCATCATTTCGTTAAACCTCAGATTAATTACTATGATCTTATTGATGCTATTGAAAATGAGGATGAACCGCTTATAAAGTCTTATTTGGCACAGCATAAGATTGATCCAGATACCTTCTATATTATGGTTTCAATTGGTCCAAATCCACTTACAACCTACATAGAATCTTGTGCTTTAACCTTAAAGTTTGGCCTTAATAAATACTTGTACTTTTTAAAGTCACCTTATTTAAAAAATCTTTCTTCCCCTACACTAGCATCACTTTCTATAAAAGGGGTAGGAAGCTATCCTAATGTAGTAGAAACACATACACTCAAACAAGCTTTACATGATACAATCTTGATGAGTCATCAGTTTTTCTTCTTAGATAGTCCATCTGTTTGCTATACTTTAAATACTTCTCATAACCATAATTTACTTGCCCAGCTACAAGTACACTTGGCTTCACATAATTTAGGATCTATTCAATCAGTTATATCTGAACTCCTAAAACCTGAAGCTTTAAAAACTTATAATATAAGTTTTGCTCTTAAAGTATGCAATTTATTTATTACACACTATATGACACATTATCAGCTAGATATTGATGATCTGTATGTCTATAGTATAGAAGAACTTACAAAAAGATTTAACAACTTCTCTACCATGCTTCAAGAGCTCTATGGTATGTTAAGCGAAAATGTATCTCTAGATGATTTTCCAAATAGCTATAACAATAACTTTATACAAGTTCTTCAATTTATCAATCACAACTACATGAATGATATTTCAACAAGTGATATTTCTAAACACTTAAATTTAAATCAAAACTATATCAGTCAACTCTTTAAAAAAGAAACAGGCTCTACCTATACTAAGTATTTAACTCAGCTAAGAATGGAAAAAGCTAAGCAACTGCTTCAACAAACAGACTTATCTCTTTCAGATATTTGTGCAGAGATTGGCTATAATGACTATTTTTATTTTCTTAAAACCTTTAAGAAATACGAAGGTATGAGTCCTAGTACCTATAGAGCACAACTTACTGCTGCATCTATTTAATATCCTTCTTATATCTAGGCATAATAAAAAGGGGCTGTCCCTCTAAGAAATTTACATACAACCTATTGATTTGCAATTTTAAAGTTTGCACAATAGATTGTAGTATTTATTCTTAATGGGATAGCTCCTTCTTTCATTTTAATATTCTATTCTAATGAGTCAAAGTCAAAAACAGCAGCTTTAGTATAGTTAGTTACTTTGGCTTCAAAGAAGTCTGTCTTTGTATTATTAAGGTTTGAGAAATTATCCACCCAAGGCATTGGATGTTCTGTAATCTCTGGATATAAAGGTTTAAAGCCAATAGCTTTTAATCTTAAATTGGCTAAGTATTTAATGTACTTATCTATAAGCTCATTATTTAATCCAAGAATCTCATTGTTTGTAACATATTGACCCCACTTAATTTCATGCTCAACACCAATTCTCATCATTTCTATAAGTTCAGTTTCTAATTCATCTGTAAACATATGAGGATTTTCTTTTCTTAACTCTTTTAGTATGTTTTGGAATAATACAAGGTGAGTAATCTCATCTCTATTAATATACTTAAATAAGGTACTTGTTGCTGTCATCTTACCTTGTCTTGCTAATGTATAGAAGAAACTAAATCCAGAGTAAAAATAGATGCCCTCTAAAATATAGTTTGCCATAATTGCCTTAAGGAAATTTTCATCTGTTTCATTAGCATTAAATTCTTGATAAATACCTGCTATAAACTTATTTCGCTCAAGGAGATGCTCATCTTCTCTCCACATATCATAGATTGCATCTCTTGTTATAGGATTTGTTACTGTATCTAAAATATAGGAGTAGCTTTGAGCATGTATTTCTTCTTGAAAAGCTTGAATATTAAGGAGAGAAGATACCTCCGAAGCTGTAATATATCTAGACAGGTTTGGTAAATTTTCGCACTGAACAGAATCAAGGAAGTTCAAGAATGAAATAATTCTATCAAATGCCCTTCTTTCCCCTTCTGTTAAAAAAGGAAATTGCTTAATATCTTCATGTAAAGAAATTTCCTCTGGGATCCAAAAGTTGTTTAGCATGGCTCTATACATATTTGTAGCCCAATCATATTTAATACGGTTCCATTCTCTTAGATTGGTTGTATTTCCACCTATAATAGACTGTGTACCTCTATCACCATTTTGGTTAAAAATCATTTTTTTATTCATTGGTAGATTCCTTTCTACTGTTTCGTTATATTATAAACTCCTAGAATATTAGCTAGAACAACTTGTACATTCATCCATTTCTAAGGATTGATTGCGCACATAGTAAATGGTTTTTATACCCTGTTTCCAAGATTCTACATACATATCTAATATATCTTTTGCTGTACTATTAGGTGTCACATAGAGATTAAATGACTGTGACTGGTCAATATGTTTTTGTCTTATGCCACAAGCTTTAATACTCCATTGTTGATCAATAGTATGAGCTTCTTTATAAGTCCAGAAGTTTTCTTGGCATAAATCAGGAGCCGTTTTAGGCGTAAAGCTTCCCTTTTTCTCTTCTATAAAGAACTTTTTAAAGATAGGGTCTATACCTGCTGTGGTATTTGCAATATTAGAAGTACTTCCAGTTGGTGCAACAGCCATAATATAACCATTTCGAACACCATACTTACGAACATTTTCTTTAAGTTCTAACCATCTATCAGATGTATAACCCCTTCTTTCAAAATACTTACCTGTATGCCATTCTGAACCTTCGAATTCAGGATAAGCACCTTTTTCTTTGGCAAGTTCCATAGATGCTTTTATAGCTTGGTAGGCAATCTCTTCAAATAAAACATCTGCAAGCTTTAAATGTTCATCACTTTCCCATAGAATATCCTGATTTACTAAGTGATGTTGATAACCACTAGTACCTAGTCCAATTGCTCTATATTTATCGCTTGTTATAGCAGCTTCTGCTACAGGTAATTGATTGAGAGAAATAACATTATCTAGCATACGTACTTGAAGTGGTACCGAGTCTTTAAGTTCTTCAAGTTTCGTCTTACCTAAGTTGATAGAGTTTAAGTTACATACAACCATATCCCCCGATGTAACATGAGATACAACACGAGCTTCTCCATTTTCATGGACAATAGACTCCCCACTAAATTTACTCTCACTTACATTCTGAGTAATTTCTTGACATAGATTTGAAGCATATACCATTCCAGCATGCTTATTAGGATTTGCTCTATTTACTGTATCTCTAAAGAAGATAAATGGTGTACCTGTTTCAACGGCACTCTTCATAATCTTTTTCATCACATCAAGAGTCTTAACTGTTATTCTTGGTAAAAGTGGGTTGGCTTCACAAGCTAAATAACGTCTAGTAAATTCTTCATTATCCACATCATCAAAGGAATCCTCTAAATTAAAGCCCATGAGTTTATTTACCATATAAGGGTCAAATAAGCTCCAATCCTCACGTTTTTCAAGCCTTTTCATAAATAAGTCTGGTATAGATACACAAGGAAATACATCATGAGCTTTTCTACGATCATCCCCGTTATTTGTTCTAATTTCTAAGAAATCATATAAATCTTGATGCCAAACGTCTAGTGTAATAGTAGCTCCACCTTTACGTTTTCCTAATTGATCAACGGCTATAGCTGTTGAGTTGTACAGTTTAATCCAAGGAATAACCCCACCAGAAGCATTTTTAAAACCTCTAATCTCACTATTAAGAGCACGCACTTTGCCTATATAAATACCTAATGCCCCACCATGCTTAGAAACCTGTGCAAATTTTTGATTTACATCATAGATAGACCATAGATTATCACCAACAGAAGAAATAAAGCAGCTACTTAATTGAAAAGATGGTGTCCCAGCATTTCCTAAAGTCGGCGTAGCAGCAGTCATTTTCAACTGACTCATTAAATCATAAAACTTTTTAGCATAAAAAACTTTATTCTCTTTTTCAGGAATAGCAAGATGCATAGCAATAGTCATAAAACGTTCTTGAGGTAGTTCCATGACTTCTTTGTTGTATCCTTTAATGAGATATCTATCAGATAGTAATTTTAAACCTTCATAATTAAAAAGATAATCCCTCTCCGGCTTGATATAAGCTGAAAGCTCTTCTAAATCTGTATCTGAATACTCATCAGTTAAATACTTTCCATATAGGTTCATATCTACTAATACTTTAACAAGTTCTTTATAATCCCCATATCCAAAATGATTATACCCTCTATTGATCTTACTCTCTTTATAAAGGTCAAACACAAGCAATCTGGCCGCAACATATTGCCAATTGGTATGAGTTGTTTTAAGAGGATTACCATAATCATCCACTTTTGTTTGAATCACCTTTTCAATAGCAGTTTGAATAAGAATCTTTTGTATTTCAGCTGTACTCATTCCTTCTCTAAATTGTATATGTGAGTCCAGTTCAAGCTCTAAAGCATTACAATCTTCCAATCCCTCACAAGCTAGTTCAATCATCTTTTTTGTTTTTTCCACACATAGAGGTTCTAATGCCCCACTTCTTTTTCGAATCATTATACTCAAATCCATCAGTCCTTTAAATTATATTTTTATGGATAAATATTTTTCATTAATATTAGTTATTAAATACATTATATCTATTTTACCATATAAAAGTCCTTTTTGGAAAATAATTCTTTGTTATCCTATATTATTTCTTTTTTAAATAGAAGTAGTACAGCTTTATAGTATAGAATCCCTTAACTTCTATGTTTTTTCTAAATATTTTGTTATACTAAACATATATATATCTACTATTTAGTACAGGGGAGGTTATACTATGGCGTCTAATTTATTATTTGGTTTTATTGGAATCTTTAATATTGTTATTCTACTAGCTTTTACTTTTTTAGGACTATACACTCTTATATTACTCATTAAAGCACTTAAGCTTTATATTAAAAACAATAGTAATACACCTAACTAAGGAGAGTATACTTTATGGATACTACAGAATTAATAGGTACCTATTCTTATGCTCTAAATGATAGCCCCATCAATTTTTTCCCTATCCTTCTTGTCATACTACAACTTATCATTTTACTTCTTTGTATTTACGGACTCTGTATCTTTATAAAAGCTTTAAAAATTTACATAAGGAACCATAGTTAAATAGCACTTTCTATTTAAAATTCTTATATAAAGGAGTATGTAAAATGAAATTTAGAATCATCTCATTACCACCATTTAAAGCAGCTACATCAGGGGTAGACAAAGATTTTAATTTTTCACCTGAAGGTATTTTAGGAAAGTTTGATGCCTATTTTTCATCTATTGTACCAAGTTATAGAGATAGCTTTATGCCACGTGATTTTTTATATTATGATTTAGAAAAACAAGGTATGGTGTGGATGTGGGCACTGACTGAAGATATGGATGATGGTGGATATGAGCTTATTGATTTTGAAGGTGGATATTACTTAGCCTATGCCTATCAAGATGGCAATGATATAGCTAACGAAAAGCTTTATAATAAAGCTCTAAAATATATTGAAAAGTCAGGGATTTTTGAGCTAGACATTCGTACGAATCATTATGCTATGGGGCATATTATTACCCCCTCCAAAATTATTGAAGCACAAGGTTGGGCACAAATGGAAACTTTTATTCCTATTAAATTAAAATAGCACCTTTGAAGTAAATCCCTAAAGTTAGCTTTTGTCTAACCTTAAGGATTTACTTCATCTTGGGTGCTATTTTAATCTTATCTCTTACATATCTATTTTCTTATCTTTTACATATCCATTTTATATCTTATTTATCTCTTCATTTACATACCTATTTCTCCCCTATAACTTAACTTGTACTGGTGAATCTAAGATAATACAATCTGGTTCAACAGTGCAATCATAAGCTAAAACTTGTACCCCCTTACTTACCGCTTCCTTAAGGGCTATACCAAAAGCTTCATGGGTTATAACATTAGGAGTGAAATACTTCACATCTTTCATTTGAATAATAAAGATAATATAAGCCTTAAACCCATTTGAAGCTGCATCTATAAGTTCATGAATATGTTTCACACCTCGTTCCGTTGGTGCATCTGGAAATCTTACAATACCACCTTCTTCAAGTGTGACTCCTTTTACTTCAATAAAAGCCTTATCTTTTTCTGTTTCTACATAAGCATCAAATCTTGAATTTTTATATGTCTTTTCTGGTTGAACACAAATATCCCTTCCTTCTAAACCAGGAAGTACAAGCGTTCCACTAGCTAGCGCTTCATAAACTACTTTATTAGGTATTTGTGAATCCATATTAATAAGCCTGTCCCCTTTTCTAACAGCAATAAGAGAGTAAGCTGTTTTTCTATTTGGATTATCACTATGTTCTAAATAAACCTTTACACCTGGGATAAGAATCTCCTTACAACGTCCTGTATTTTTTACATGTACCTTTTCTTCTTTTCCATCTATTTCACAAAAAGCTATAAATCGATTAGGCCTTCTTAAAAAGATGGCTTCTTTTATATTAGAATATTTCATATACTCTTCCTTTCTTCATTTATATATTCTTTATTTATATGTTTGATTATCCTGCTACTTATTTTCTTATTTTCTTATTTATATCCTTTCCAATAGGTCTAAAAAATAATTTTCCTTATCTATTATAACTTACTTAACTACTCATACAACAAAGTGGCTATCACCACATTTCTTCCGCTATATAACCTTAGGTGCATATAAAAAAAGATATAGAATAGATTATTTCTCTTACCTATTCTATATCTATTTATTCTATTAAACTTCAGCTATTTTCTTTTTATAGAGAGTCTTTTTCTTCACTAAGTAAATCAAAATAGCTACAATAACAATCCCTTTAAGTATACTACTGATAGTAACACTCCACCATACACCATTTATACCTAAAATTTCAGGTCTACACAAGAAATATGCCATTGGAATACGTGCACCTGTTAAAAGAATGCTCATGATAGAAGGAATATATGTTCTTCCTAATCCATTGAATAAACCTGTTGTTGTAATTTCAATACACATAAAAAGCTGTGAATAACCTAAAATTCTAAGGTAAACTTCTCCACCTGCTATAGCTTCTGCTTCAGGAATAAATATTGCAAACAGTGGTCTACCAAAGCCAACAAGCAATACTGTAGCAAAAATACCAAGAGCAAGTGAAAGTCCCATGGTTACTTTATAGCCCTTTTCAATACGATCATATTTACTAGCACCATAATTTTGCCCTGTAAAAGTACCAAGTGCTGTAGAAAGTCCTCCTGCTGTCATCCATGAGATGGCTTCAATTTGAGAACCTACCTTTTGGACAGCTATAGATACTGGCCCAAATATAGCAATGATACGCCCTAATACCATAGAGAATAAAGTAAAGAGTCCACTTTGGACAGCTGCTGGAAAGCCTATTACACATAAAGTTTTAATAGAATCCCAATGTGGCTTTGCAAAAAGATTAATATGCAAATAACTTTCTTTTCTTCTAATCAGTACAATGATAAAGCATAAACTTACAACTACCTGGGCTGCAGCTGTAGCAAGTGCTGCCCCTAATACACCCATTGGTGGAATAGGGCCTAACCCTAAAATAAGTAATGGGTCAAAAACCATATTAAAAATCAGCCCAATTGTATTTAAGATAAATGGTGTTTTACTATCTCCAAGTCCATTAAAAATAGATGTAAAGACAGGATTCATAAAGTAAAATACCATACTAAATGCCATAACAATTAAATATACTTTTGACATTTCTATAATATTTGCGTCACCTAATTTGAAAAAGCCAATTAAAGGATCTGCAAATACGTACATGGCTATACCATATAAAATAGATAACACCACATTAATTTGAACGGCACTTGTAATAAAGTGTTTCGTGCCTTCGTAGTCTTTTTCCCCAATACTTTGAGCAACTTTTATTTCTGCTCCTATTTTGGATATCATAATAAATGCCATAGCAAACCAAGTATAAAATCCTGCTGTTCCTACAGCTGCTACTGCACTACTTCCTACACGACCAATCCAAATCATATCTGTCATATTGTAGGCCATTTGAATAAAAGATGTCCCCATAATAGGAAGGGATAGTTTTATCAATTTTCCTACCATACTACCTTCTGTTAAATCAATTCTTTTTTCCATATTATCCTCTTTCTTATAAACATAGGGACACTTATTTTATTTTGTCCCTTAAAAAAGGCTACTTGTTAGTAGCCCTAATTGATTTCATTATATATAAATATTTTCTAAAGGTAAACCTTTTTACGTATGAAATGGTAACCTTTATTTTTATGTATGTCTATAAACTTAGCGGCATGAAATCTTCTACTCTTGGCTATACTCTCATGATGAGGAGGTATTACTATGCAAAAATCATCCATTAAAGAATTGGTCACTAAATTTAAAGGTATAGACTTCACCTTAGAATTTTGGGATGGAGAATGTATTCAAGTTGGAGACCATACACCCAAATTTAAAGTTATCTTAAAAGAACCCATTCATACTTTTGATTTTATTAGAAGCTATACTTTAGCCTTTGGTGAGGCCTATATGAAGGGCACACTTGAGATTGAAGGCGATTTATACGAAGCTTTAGATGCTATTTTACAATATAAAAGGTGCTTTCCTACCCACTTTCATTTACTTCCTAACCTTTTTAATACTTCAACTTCTAAGCAAAATCAAAAGAAACAAGTTAGTAGTCACTACGACTTAGGCAACGATTTTTATAAACTTTGGCTAGATGAAACCATGAGCTATTCATGTGCTTATTTCGAACAACCTACCTATACTTTATACCAAGCACAAATGAGCAAAATCCACTATATTTTACGCAAACTCAATTTAAAAGAAGGTGACTCCCTTCTTGACATTGGTTGTGGTTGGGGTAATCTACTTATTGAAGCTGCCAAAAAATACGGTATTCGTGGTGTTGGTATTACTTTAAGTAAGGAACAGTTTGCAGCCTTCAATGATAAAATTAAGGCAGAAAATTTATGTGACCAGCTTGAAGTGCGTCTCATGGACTATCGAGATTTAAGTAAATGTGAAGATAGGTTTGATCGTATTGTAAGTGTAGGTATGTTAGAGCACGTAGGCCGTAAAAACTATGACCTTTTCTTTAAATCCCTTGACCATGTACTAAAGGACGAAGGCGTACTCTTACTCCACTATATTAGTAGCCTTACAGAGTCCCCAGGTGATGCCTGGATTAAAAAGTATATTTTCCCTGGTGGTGTCATTCCAAGCTTAAGAGAAATTATAAGCTTATCAGCAAACTATCACTACTATACTATTGATGTAGAAAGTTTAAGACGTCACTATACAAAGACTCTCCTTTGCTGGCTTCATAATTTCAACTATGCCCTTCCTGAAATATCAAAAGACTTTGATCAAGACTTTATTCGTATGTGGCGCTTATATCTAGCTTCTTGTGCTGCCTGCTTTAACAATGGTATTGTAGACCTACACCAGATTGTCTTTACAAAACATGTAAACAATGAACTTCCTCTTACACGTCGTCCACTCTATCCAAATGACTCTTTTTAATAAACTCTTTTCTAAAATATACATTCCTTTAGAAATACAAAAGAACTATCAACGGATATACCTTTGATAGTTCTTTTAATCTTATAAACTTTTAAGTAAGCTAAGTATTTCTTCTTTTGTTCCAAGTGTATTTGAAAAGGCTGTGGCACTACCTGCTGCTAAACCCCATTTTAAGGCTTCTTTTATATCCTTTTGTTCAAGATAGCCTGCTAAAAAACCTGCTACCATAGAATCACCTGCACCTACGGTGTTTTTAACTTGCCCTTCTATAGGAAGAGCTTCTACCACTTCGCCTTGCTCTGTTAGTAGAATGGCTCCCTTGTCTCCTCTAGAAACAATTACGTTTCTAGCACCCATATCTTGTAATTTCTTAGCATATACAAGGATTTCATCCCTTGTTTCTAATGCTACACTAAATAATTCACTCAGTTCATGATGATTTGGCTTAATAAGAAAAGGTCTATAAGGAAGTGCTTTTATAAGTAAATCTTTAGTAGCATCTACTATGACTTCTACCTTACTACTAACTACCCTTTTAATAAGCATTTCATAAGTATTAGCCTGTAACATACTTGGAATACTACCAGCTAGAACTAGAAAATCACCTTCTTGTAATGCATCAAGTTGTACATAAAGTTTATTTAAAGCTTCCTGGTGAATATAAGGGCCTATACCATTAATTTCTGTCTCCACTTCACTTTTCAACTTCATATTAATACGAGATAGGCCTTCTTCTACTTCAATAAACTTATGTGTGATGCCTTCTTCATCTAGTAATCTTAAAATTTCTCTACCAGTAAATCCAGCCACAAAGCCTAGTGCACAGTTATCTACACCTAATCGCTTCAATACAGACGAAACATTAATCCCTTTTCCGCCTACTTCCATTTGTTCTTCTACTATACGATTTACTTGTCCTACTTGAAAATCAGGTACCTTCACTACATAATCTAGTGCTGGATTAAAGGTTACAGTATAAATCATCTTATGCCCCCTAGTTATACACTTTTTCTTGACCGGCTGGTATCTCTTCTAAGGTTAAAACTTGTAAGATAGGATAGACTTCTCCACTTACTTCATCCACACCTTCTTCTATAACACCAGTTGCACGTACCCAAGTCTTTTCTTCTGGCCAAGCTTCTTGATACACTGCATCGAGTCCCACATAGATTTCATGACCATGCTCCTCATGTGGCAAATCATAAAACCTAATAATAGCCGTTCTACCTTCTTCTAATTGGGTCACCATACCTTCATACTGCAATGTCTTACCTATATAATCTGGTAAGTTGTTATAAAGTTTATCTGTGTCCGTTACAAAGTTTTCACTACCTATAATGTAATCTATGCCCTCTGGTGGTTGTAAATCATTAAGATAGCCTTTAGGTTCATTCTCATTTTCTACAGATATATTCTCTTCACCTGGAGCTTGTCCTACTTCTTTATCTGTAGTTTCAACTTGGCTAGTGTTCCCTTCAGTTACTGCCTTAGTATTTCCATTTAGGGCATTTCCACATCCTGTAAACATTAAACAAGCACATAAGCTTAAACAACTTAGTTTTTGCCATTGTCTATTCATTTTCTTTTAAACCTTCTTTAGTAGACTCTTTTTCACGTTCTTCTTTTTTAGTCTTTTGTATAAAAGCACCTAATTTCTTAAAAGCTTCTTCGTAAGTAATAGGTTCTAAGTCTTGTGTATTTATAGATTTATCTTTATTATTTTCCATGATTTTAACTCCTTTTGTAAAAAAATATTCAATACTACTATACCTCTTATCAATGAAATTGTATAGCTTATAGAGTTAAAAAACCTTCTAATTATTGATTTATTTTTCAATAATTAGAAGGACTTCCTATTTATCACCATAATATGTTCTACATTGTAAACTTATATCTTCTCCCCACAATTCTTACAAAACTTTGCATCTTCGTCATTAAGCCCACTACATTTGGGGCATCTTACCTTAATAATACAAGCAACATTATTATTTTCTAGCTCCTGTTTTTTATTACTTATCAAATCAATATTTTCTATTACATCATTTATCATTTCCCCAGTAGCTTTATTGTACGGTTTTAAGTCCTCCCTTGCTTTTTCAGGATCTAGTATAAGCCCTGACCCTGCCACTCCTCCAGCTCCTATACCCATTAAGATACCACCTACTATCATACAAATCATTCCTATTAAAGCAGTCTTAAAAAATAATGGCATCTCCATACTAAACCCAACATCTTGTGATGTTAGAAAAAATGAAGAAATAAATAGAATCCCACCTAATGCTAAAAGACCTTGCCCCATATGATAGACTATCTTTCTTTCCTTTGAAATCTTATTTGACATACGCTCCACCGCCCTAGTTTATTATCATTTGATTTATCAAGCATTATTAAAAATCCTAACCTTTTACTTGTAGACTATTTTTTATACATGGAGTTCCTATTTTATCTACTCTTAAGAAAATCTCTATGTGAGTATATTAAAAGTATTAAATAACCTATTTCAAAGCTCCTTAACCTTCTTTAACTCCTTCTCTCTTAATCATTCATCGCACTACAAATAAGAAAAAATACTTCCTATAATATAAACATTAGAGTAATTATAGGATAAGCATAGCTAACATTCTTTTTAACAAGCACATAGGTCATACCATATAAAACACTACAAAAAGCTGCCACCAAACCTGTACTTAGACTACCTTTTGTTAGTAGATGAACAATTCCCCAGCTTATACCACAAATTATGCCACCCCAAGGAATTATACTACTCCATTTAGATTTTAGTTTAAAAGTTAACTCTCCATAATGCTGACCAAAGGCAATAATTAATAATACTAATACAGTTTCAAAGAGGTAATAAATATATTGGAATATATAAGCAATCCATCCCATTTGTCCATATGTACTCATCTTTGAACTAAATTCTCCTATAAACTTAAGTTGCCCACCCCAAGATATATACGATATGATTAAGCAAATACACATAAATAGAAATACCAAAGCTAAAGCTCTAATTGTAGGCTTCTCTTTATATTTCAATAAATCAAATCCATCTTTATAAGCTTCTTGATATAGAAGATAACTCATACTTCCCCATACAATACAAGTAATACTCCAATGTATTAATGTACCACTTATCCCCCACTCTCTATAGTTAGTTGTTCCATATAGCATGCCTTCTATCATCATAATCACAACCTCTAAACCTAAACCACCAAAAGCATACAATGCTAAATTTAGGTACTTGCCCTTTTTATGAGTCTTAATCTGATCACTTCCTAACTTTTCTAAGTTCATTATTATCCCTCCAGTTTTTATATTAACATTACAGAATTTATTTTATTTTTTCAACTATTTATTGCTTTATTGCAACAAATAATTTTAAGGTTTGTCACAGCTAAAAATGTTTTTTAAGCCAATAAAGTCCTAATATTTATAGATTTTTTAACCTATAAATATTAGGACTTTGTTGGCTAGAATTAAAAGTATTTATCGGTTTCATAGCCGATTTTTAGTACTTTATTGTTCTGTTTGTTCTAAATGCTACTTAACTCTATCTCTTAATTATCAATACCTTAACCTACTTGAAGTTCAAGACGAAGTCTATCAGCTATAAGAGCGATAAATTCTGAATTTGTAGGTTTCCCCTTACCGTTATTCACAGTATAACCAAATAATTTATCGATTGTATCCATCTTATTACAAGGGTTTGAGCTTTTTTATATAATTTTCTGATACTTAGTTTAGTGGTCTTTGTCATAAATATTAGTTGGTCTATAACTGAATATTCATGGGTTTGATTTATTGTACCAATTTGTTATCTATTTCTCAAGTAATTTTACTAATTTTATCTTCTAATGATTTTTTAGAGATATGCTGAAACAATTTAAGATATTGATCTAAATTTATCTCTCTAGCTATATTCCCTTGATAAGCATCTATACAGACTTTCTTAAATTCATCTAACTCTTCTGGCATATCCTTAAAATATAGATCTAGTTGATATACTGCTTCTTCCTTAAAAGCAAATACCCTTTCCCATCTTCTTTTATGATTACTCACTCTTTTTCTTATCTTAGAATCTTTCTTTGATTTATTCGTTTCATCATACCATAGTAACCTATCTTCTTTAATTCCTTTTAACTGGCAATAATGTGCTCTTGATGTTATCGTAATTGAAACTTCTCCTATATAAATCTCCACTAACTTCCATTGATCGTATTTTTTATTTAATTCTTGGGTTCTTGCACCTTGTGTTCTAATAAAGACCACTTTATCACCTTTTCCTAAATCAAATCCATTTAAATTAGTCGATGGACACCATATCCCACTTTCTCTTGCTTTTAGTACATTCTCCTCTTTTGATTCTTTATTAAAATTAGGACCTTGATACATTACCCATATCTTACTATACGTGGATTTATGAATCTGTCTGTTAAGTAATCTTAGTAAATTTTCTCTCACAAAACTAATAAAGTCATTCTCATCTAATTCAAATACATCCAATGGATCATTCAAATTACGTGGCATTTCATCATGTGCTAATACTATAATACATCCTTTATCTCTCAAAAAATCTGTATATGTGTATCCTTTAGAATATTTTTTTCTGTGATACTCAAACTTAGATGTTATAAACTTAACCTCTGCTGGTTTAACATTGCTATCTCCTTCTATTTCTATTTGCTCTATATCTGGAAAATCCGTATTCAATATATTTTTTAGATACTTTACTCTTTTATATTCATTTTTGAGATTAAATTTTCCTTTTTTTACAACCCATTTCAACCTCAAAGTCCCTTCATTATATTTTTCTAACATATACTCATATAGTGTCCACTCATGAATGAAAGACCAATTTCCACTTGGCATGGTTAACACCTCCTAATAAGATATTAACCATGCTTGTATTTTTTATTCTTCTAATGCCTTTTTAGCATAACTATAGTACTTCTCATCTATTTCAAATCCTATGTATTCTCTTTCTAATTCTTTTGCAGCTATACATGTTGTACCTATACCCATATAAGGATCTAATACTACTGCACCTTTATATGAATAAAAATTAATTAACCTCTGGGGTATTGCTTTAGGAAAGGTTGCTGGATGCTTTAATTTATCACCACCCTTAGCTTTTGTCTTTGAACACTTAACTACTGACTTATTTATACGCCACAATCCATATGAGCAACGTATAAATTCCTCTTTAGATATTGTTATCAAATCTTTATGCTTTACTGGGAGCTTTTGAGTCCCTTTTACATATACTAAGATAACATCTATTGGGTATGTAATCCATGGACATGATGGTTTCATATAACTCCCCCATGCATTTCTTTTACTCACTCCCCTTTTATTCCATATTATCTTTTCTCGAAATGTGAAACCCACCTTATCCAAACAATTTTGGAATATTTGATCTGCAGATACTCTTTCTTGTTGATTTCCCCAGTCCTTAGTAATAATAGGAATATTTATACATACACGCCCCCCATCTTTACTAAGTCTATATAACTCTTCACACATACTGTATACCTGTTCTTTATACTCATCTAATGTAAGCATATCTTTGTATTTGTTATAGTCTACCCCCAAGTTATATGGTGGTGAGGTAATAGTTAGGTCTACTATATCAGATGGCAAAGATTTCATCCCTTGAATACAATCCATATTATAAATCGCATTCATCCCATCTTCTCCCTTAAAACTTGTTCACTATAATAATATAACCTAACTTACATAAATATGCTTAATATAAAAATAAGACAACTTTTTAGGTTGTCTTATTTTGTCTATGCTATTGTTTCTGAATTTGTCCTAATCTGTTGAATCACACCCATAATCTCTCTGGCATCATTCATATTATCTTTAAATAAAGCTGTAATACTTCCAAGACTTCTAAATGGTTCTTCCATAAGCACACGATTATCTTCAATCATACCATTTGCTACAATGTAGTCTACAAGTAGCTTCACATATCGGATTTGTACTACATTAAGCTTCTCTTCACTTAAAAACTTACTAAAGGCTTCATTTGCTGCCCCTCGATCTAGTCCTACAATCTTTCTTACAAGCTTGGTAACTGGTGTATCCCCATACTCTTTTTCATATTCTGCTTTGCTACCAAGTTCTTCCCACATAATACGCTCTAAAGTCTTAAGATCTTCTTTGTTGAGTTGTTTATTATTACGGAGCTTATAAATAGCAAGTTCGTCTTGATGTGCTTTAAGATAATACTCCACCTTTTTCTTATATTCCTTAAGATCATTTGAATTATACATTGCACTATTCTCATTTACTTCAAGGATCTCATCTTTAAAATTGGTATAGTAAATCTTTTGTTTCTCTTTCTCAATAAACTTTATAAGCTCTCGTAGTGCTTCTCTGACCTCTTCTAATTCAAGTATATCTGCACTCTCCCAGAACTCATCTGTCTGCACCTTTTCAATAATATACTTCTTCTCCATAACTTGAGGTATCGTACCAAGTTTAGAAAGCTCTTCTGCTGTTTGAATAATACTTCTAATAGGCTTTGTAGCATTCTTATTTTGAAGATAGGCAAGATCAACTGTGTAAATCAAGTGGTCAAAACGCTTTGCTAACTCATCTCCTGCAATAGGAGTAATGAGTGGTGCAATATGTTCTTTAATCTCTGACACACTACCAGTCCCTAGATTTTGCCAAGCTGAACGATTTTTGTAAGTTTCTACATAACGGCTATGCATCTTAACTCTAAAACTCTCATCATTAAGACTTTCTATATCCTCAACAAGCTCCTCTAGCAAAGTTTCTCTATATGTTATGTAATCCTCTTCTTGATACTTCATATCTTGAAGTTCTCTTACAATCTCTACTTTTGTATTGTAAATCTTCTCTGTAAGACTTTCGCTTATGCCTGTCTCCTTACCTTTTGGGTTAGCTCTAAAGAACTCAAAGTTATTGCAGAAATCAAAGATTAAGAAACTTTCTTTATCCATTTCTACTCCAAGTAGATCTTTGCAAAGTCTTGTACCACGACCAATCATCTGCCAGAACTTAGAGTGTGAGCGTACTTTCTTGAAGAATACAAGATTAAGGACTTCTGGTATATCAATCCCTGTATCAAGCATATCAACGGACACAGCAATCTGTGGCATCTTGTCTTTCGTACTAAAGTCATCTATCAGCGTATCTACATAGTTAATGCTGTAGTCAATCTGTTTAATAAAATGTGATCCATACTCTGGATAAATCTTATTAAAACGCTCTACAATAGCCTGTGCATGACGGCTACTCTTAGCAAAGACGATTGTCTTGCCAAGCTTATCTCCACCCTCTACACGTAAGCCTTTTTCCATCAGTTCACGAAGTACCATATCAATGGTATTGGCATTAAAGAGCCATTCATTAATGGCACTGCTTGATACGGTATCATCTATAGTTTCATCATCTTCAAAGGTCTTTTCAAACTCTTCTTTTTCCTCTTCACTAAGCTCATCATAGTGAATCCCCTCCTCCATAATCTTTGACTTCACTTCTATAGTATGATAATCCACTAAGTAACCATCTTCTACTGCTTTTTCAAGTTCATAGGCAAAAGTTGGTACTTGATTTGGAAGTTCAAATATATCATAAGTATTTTTGTCTACTTCATCTTTTGGCGTTGCAGTAAGTCCAAGAAGCATGGCATCAAAGTATTCAAATATATCTCTGTATTTTTTGTAAATACTTCTATGACTCTCATCAATAATAATTAAATCAAAGTGAGCAGGTGTAAAAAGCTTCTTCCCATCTTTTCGTTTTGTATCATCTATGGCATTCATCATAGTTGGATAAGTAGAGAAGATCATACGAGCTTGCTCTGGATTGTCCTTACTATCTAGCAGGTTACACAATGTAAGGCTAGGGAGCAGATTGCTAAAGTTATTCTTTGCCTGCTTCACAAGTGCCTTACGATCTGCTAAGAAGAGGATATTTTTCACATGATTATGTCTCATGAGTACATCTACAATAGAGATAGCTGTTCTTGTCTTCCCACTTCCTGTAGCCATAACGAGAAGCATCTTTCTGTGTTTTGTATTCACTGCATCACATACAGCCATAATAGATTCTTTTTGGTAATAACGGTTAGATATATTATCATTAATCTCTACATGTTTAAAAGGTACTTTAGTATTTCTTCTATCCACTGTAAGTTGTAGCTCATCTTTTGTGAAGATACCTGCTACACGTCTTTGTGGATAGCCCTCTGCATCATTGATATAGTTGATCTCAAAGCCATTGGTTGTAAAGATAAGAGGTCTTTGTCCATATTGATTGTGCAAACAATCTGCATAAAGCTTGGCCTGCTGTGACCCTACCATTGGATCTTTGCTAGACTTCTTGGCTTCTACCACTGCTAAAGGCTTACCATTATTGCCATAGAGCACATAGTCTACATAACCTGTTCCTGTAGCATTAGGCATTCCCTCTACTGGCACTTCTGTCATACAGTCTTTTCCAATTTCCCAACCTGCCAGTTTCAGTTCTATATCAATATACTTCTTACGTGTCTCAGATTCGCTAATCTTGTCCACTTCAAAGTCATTAGTTGCTGTCTGTGTCTTTCTTTGCTCTGTCATAGCGTGACGTAAAGCTTCATTTTCTTTACGAATTTCTTCAAGACGCTTGTCCTTGCTACCTAATCTCTCATAGAGATCTTGTAACTCCTGTGGTCTCGTACGCTTTTCTTCACCTGTTAATAAAATACTCTCATCAAATTCACCACAGGTATACTCTTCTGCGTAGCAGTAATCAATCCATCTTACAACCTCATGAAGATTTCTAAGCGAAAGGACTGCTTCATCTCTTGTAATATTAGCATTGGTATGAACAGCAGTATTTCCAAGTCTAATGATGTATTTAATTAAAGGAAAAAGTTCTGGCTCTATGATTTGTCTAAAAGTAGGCTCATGTATCAAACTTGAGATATTATCTTGATAAGGTATAGTCAAATCATTATCAAAACTATATACCCATTTTACAGCAAGCTCTACAGCACGTCTTGAAAGAATAGCACAAGTAGCAGGAGAAACAATCAAGCTTTTCTCTGCTTCTATACTACTTCCTGCAAAGCTTCGAAATAGTTCTTTAGACTTTAAAAAATCAAAGTTCGTACACACTTAAATCCCCCCTAAAATAATTCTCCCTTGAAAGCTTTCTGTATTAGTGCATTAAAGTTATTTTCTAGTTCTGTGAGACTCTTCTCCATTTCAAATTTTAATTTGTCGATCCGTTGTACGAACTCGGCAAACTGATTTTGAAGTTCAATTGGTGGTACAGGAATATCAAACTCTTTAATCATTCCAAGATTTAAGTTCTTCTGACGAATACCCCTTCTATTACTTAAGAAATGCTCTTTCATATGCATAAGGTTATAGTATAACCACACAATATTAACACTTTCATTTGGCATAACATTTGCACACGCTTGATTAGACGCACTATCTTTCTTCAAAATCCCCATTTTGAAAGCAGCTGTATCGTACATTCCAACTAGCATACTGCCCTTATTAAATATTTTAGCAGAACTTTCTTCTATTGCTTGCTGAGTAATCTTTTCTATAGAACCTTCTAAATATAGTTTATTTAATTCACCTGCAGAATACCAGTCAATCTCTCCTTTAAAGTATTCATGGTTGCTTCTAGATGGTGTTCCACCACTCTTCCATGTGCCAATCTCTTGAAGTTGCTTTACTTCCCATGCCTTTTCATTTTGTACAGTGTCACCAAACATCTCGATAAATTGGAATTTAATTAATTCATTACAAATTTCAATTTGCTTTTTCCTTTTATCTATAAGCTTATTAACTTTATCTAAAATTTCAACAATTTTGCTCTGCTCATCTATATCAGGCACATATATATTAAGTTGTTTTAAAGCATCTATTTTAACAATATCTCTTACAGATCCTGTTGCCTTACTTTTAATATAATATAAACCCTCATTACTTTTAAGATAGTATAATAAATATCTAGGATTCAAACCATTTGTAGTCTCAAATATAGTATATAATGGACTTATCAAACCTTGGTCATAATCTTCTAAGACAGCAATTGATCCTACGTTTATTCTTGATGGATTGTATGCAATTTGATTTTTACTTACAATCTTATAATTTGTTACCGACGAACTATATACTTGTTTAGAAAATTGCTCTTCTGATAATATAAATCCTCTATTATTCGTAACACTTAAGACTGGAATCTCTAACTCTTGCTTATTTCTAGTACTTACTTCTTTAATATACTCCCCCAATTTTTTTATGCTTCTGCTATTTTTCATCTACAATCACCATTTTCTTTAATTCCATTAATCCATTTTGTATCTCTTCTTCTAATTCTAATAGATTACAAATTATCTGTTCTGGCTGACCATAGTCTATTTGCTCATATTCAACCTCTTTATACTTATTAATAGAAAGATCATAACCATTTTCTCTAATTTCTTGTGCATCTACTAAAAAGCTTTGTTCTGTACGCTCTCTTCCAAATTCTCCTGCTAAATTATTAAATCTCTCAATAATATCTGGTATATCACTATAGCCTATAGCTTGTCTTTTGTCATCTAATGAATATCCATCTACTTTCATATCATAGAACCATACTTTATCTGTTCCACCTACCCCTGTCTTTGTGAAAATAAGGATAGCTGTACTAACTCCTGCATATGGTTTAAATACACCACTTGGCATAGAAATTACTGCCTCTAGTTTATTATTGTCTATAAGTTCTTTACGAATTTGCTTATGTGCCCCACTACTTCCAAATAATATCCCATCTGGAACAATTGTAGCACTTCTTCCCCCTACTTTAAGACTTCTAAGGATAAGTGCTAAAAAGAGTAGTTCTGTCTTCTTAGTCTTTGTTATCTTGAGTAAATCTACACTTACTGCTTCGTAGTCCAGTGAACCCTTAAATGGTGGATTAGCAAGGACAAGCGTATATTTCTCTTTATCTGTATTTTGCTCTGACAAACTATCTTTGTACTCAATGTTTGGATTGCCTACTCCATGAAGAAGCATATTCATAGCTCCAATACGAAGCATAGTTCTATCCATATCAAATCCATAGAACATATGATTATTGAAATGCTCTTTTAGCCCTGCATGTAAGAATAGATCTGCTTCATTCTCTCTTAAGTATTCCTGAGCAGCTACTAAGAAGCCTGCACTCCCCATAGCAGGGTCTACAATGACATCACTAGGTGTTGGCTTCATAAGCTTCACCATCATCTCAATAATGTGTCTTGGTGTTCTAAACTGACCATTTGTACCTGCTGTAGCTACTTTAGAAAGTAAGTATTCATAGAGATCCCCTTTTACATCACGATTCTCCATATCAATACTATCAATACCATCTACAATTTTTGTTAGCATTTGAGGCGTAGGAATCTTAAAAATGGCATCTCCCATGTATTTAGCATAAGCAGAATCTCCATCTTGATGTAAATTCTTAATGAAAGGAAATACCTCATTCATCATAATCGTATACATCTCTGTGGCTTCCATGTTCTTGAACTTACTCCATCTCAGATACTGCTTATCAGTTGGGAACATACCCTCATGTGGCAAACCTAAAAATACTGCTTCATTTTCTTTTGTTGTTTCTATATCATCAAGTCCTTTAATAAAGAGTAAATACGTAAACTGCTCAATAACTTCAAGTGGATTGGTAATCCCACCTGTCCAGAAAGTTTCCCATATCTTATCAACCTTATTTCTTAATTCTCCTGTAATCATTTAATTGCTCCTTTTTATATCTATATCTATTTTTCTATGTGCTTAGATATTTTCTGATAATTAATTTATTGGTTTTATTATAACAACTTTTACGACATACTTCTATAAGAATCCTGTATATCATCAATACTTATTCTCGTATTCATCATCAATCGTTATCGTTATCATTAAAAATTATCTGTGTGGTGTGAATAACTCTATGCATATACCTAAATGTATATTGTCCAAAAATTTAACTCAAGCCCCCTCATGCATATATATCTATTTCTTTGTAATTCTCGCTCTTTCTCCTTTGTTATACGTAATCATCTATTATTCTCTTCTTTGTAAACCCTCTCACGATAATTATAAAGAATCATACATAAACAAAGCCAATATCAGATAATTACTGATAACTAGGTATAATTTCAAATAAAAAAGCAGGCATACTTTATGCCCACTATGCATTCCTAGCAGTATCAGTTGAATTATTATCCACTAAATTAATATACTATTTAATCTACACCCTACTCGGCTACTCTTCAACCTAATTCATATTTATTTTTGCATAATCTTTATGCTACTTCCATCTTCTTCATTATTTCTCTAACTTCTTCTATTATCTCGTCATAAAACATTTCACATATTTCAAGAGTTTTCTTGGTTAATATTGTTTCTAAATTACAACAAATAACACCTCTGCTATCAATACTTTTATGCAGAACCGAACTAGCATTATTATGTGCTACTGAACATAACTCCTGATAAACACTTGTTTTTGAGATAAAGTAGCCTCCATTCAATGTTTCTTTTAACTCTAAAGCTGTTACTACTAACTCCGTTTTCTTAGCAAGCATATCATATATTGTGGTATTGCATGTACTTTTTATTCTCCCTATCAACGATAGGTCGAGGGGCTCTACTTTTACACCTGAAAACTCCCTTTGTATTACTGCCTTTATATAATCCCCCTTTATCTTTTCTTGCCTACTCCATTCTTCATCAATAGCTTGTTTTTGCTCTTCTGTAGCAATTGTAGGATAGTCACCTCTTATATTTTCATAAATCATAATTTCCTGTTTAAGATCTAGTGCATACAAGCACTTACAAACTTCTTTGTACCTTGTAAAAACTTGATGTTCTTGCCCCTGCTTATAGTGTTGTATAAGGTGTGTAGCAATTGCATAATTCTCTAAAAAACACCTCCCTAAAGTTTCTATACTGACAAATCTTTCACTTTTATATAACATCTTCATATCTGTTAATTGTTCATTTAGAAGTCCTACATATATACTTATTAGATTAAAGTTATTATCGTACCATTCTGGTATTTTCGCTGCTTGTACACCTTTACTCATTGCTATCCCCCCAATTTTACTTTTCCTAATGCTATTATAACCCCTTACTCAAAAAATCGGAAATAAAAAACGTAACAAATCAATATATATAATAATATATAATCTGTTACGTTTTTATTTAATTGCTTACAATATAAGAATTACCTTTACGAAAAATTCCCATGCTCTCCAGTGTACAGCCTCTTTGCTTTTCCATTACTTCTAATGCCCTATTAAACTCTTCTCTTGTTTTAATATCACAAAGATCTCTGACAACTTTTAAAGCATATTTCCCTGGCTGCAAGTTGCGAAATACTTTTTCTAGTACCTCACTCATTTCTTTTTGCTTTGGATTTTCCTTTTTCTTGGGCTCTACTAAAATTTGTTCTCTTAATTCTCCCAATCCATTTAACTGATCAACTACTATATCAACAGCTTTTTGATTCGTTGTTATAATATGTACCTCTGCTTTTTTCTGACGCTTTGATAGGTTGCGATCTATACGTTTTATGGATTGATACATATTACTCGCTATATCCGTTATACGTAGATTATTTAATCTAATGTTATTCACGAATTGCCAGAACTTGCCTGTACCATTAGAAAATTTAATACTCTCATTGTCTCCAACTATTTCTTTGGCCTCTTCTGGAAAGTAATAAATATATTGTAAAACATAACAAGGGTGTTTTAATGCCTGTGTATGAACTATAAATGCTTTATTATACTCTGCCCATGTGTTTTTTCCTCTGCTCCCCGAATAGGTTGTTATTTCTATCTCAACCTTATCCATTTCTATTTTATGAAAAAGAGTTTCTTCTTTGCTTCCAAATACAATACATCTATCCCCCTCTAATACATTGCCTACTATATAACCTTTCAGCTCCTCCCAATACTCTGCACTATTGTTTTTAGCTGTAACAGTAGTTGTATGTTTTACATGAGTGATTACAGTATTTGCATGATTAATTACTCTTTCAAAAGAGTGAACATCAAACAAGTTACTCTTATATACTTCTGTAAAATTCGCACTAGCATCTAAAATAATCCTCCTATTAAAACCATCTAGGTGCTTTATATTTAAGTTAGCTGAATGTATCCCATTCCTATCTACCAGTAAATAGGGGGTGTTAAAATAATATTTTAATGACTCAATATGTTTAATTAGTATAGATCTATCTTCTATTGAAGTCCCTTTAAAAAGACTAGGTGCAAGATATGCTTTCTCAACACTTTCTAGTATTTTTTCTATTCTTCGTGTTGCATCTTCACAGTCAAATACTTGTGTAACCCATTGTGTCTCTCTTGCTTGCTCGAACCTCTTGTCTATTTCTAATTTTATAGGACTAACCAAATTAGCATAACTTTCTAATATTTGTGTCTGTCCCATTCTATCAAGAATTGTTCCTATATCATTTAACAAATTCACATTTAGCTCAAAATATGTAAGTAACTCTATCTGTTCATCTATAAGTAGTAAGTTCCTCCCATAACTAAAAGTATCTGCTTTACTACTATCTTGACATAATTTTTTATATTGTTCATGAGTGATAATAAGAATCCTACTACTACGGATCTGCTTGTCATTTAAAGCTACATCACTATTATGCATTGCAACCTCATCACCCAATACATTATACATTGCCTCATACAATCTTTTCTGCTCTTCTTTGAGTTTAGTAACTATCAACGTACTTATCTCGCTTGGCATTTCAGTCACTGCCTGAATAAGAGTTTGGGTCTTACCTACTGATGCCTCTATAGGAAACACCTGTATTTGTGAATCAATTGAAAAAGTATCAGTAGTCATTATCTGGTTCTTGAGCATGTATAATTGACGCTCTGCTTTAACTATATCATATGATGGCACTCCCTCAACACATACACTTTTCTTAATAACTCTGGATAAATTATCAAGTACCTTACTTTTCTTGCAGCTACAAAACTCAGTTCCCCAAAATCGGCAATTTTTAGCACATGAAGTTCTAGACTTATACCTATAAGGAATACCATTTATCTTCTGTATATACGCCTCTTGTGTATATCTGTCATTATTATACCATTCTGGTGAATTAAGTATTATCTTTCTAAGATCCTCTGATGCCCCCTCCACATCATATAGATTAGTAGTTAAATGTACTATCTCAGGTTCTTCTAGCCAATATAAACCTTTTCGAGCTTGATTATATAAATAACAATTTTCAGCAATTTCATCTAAATCAATCTCTTGCATGATTTGTGTTTTATTCGCTAAGCAATTGCTGATAGTAACTCCATCTTCTTTGTATTCATACCCCTCTACATTTTCACAATCACCTCTGAGTAATTTCTTTTCACTTTTCTTGGTATTTTGATACCTCCATTGAACTTCTATTCCACCACTTTCGCCTAGCAAATTAATGCTTTCTTTTCCTGATGTTACATCTACTCCAAAGCTTCTATAAAAACTGCTAACATATGTACTTTCTTTTCCATTCTTCTTCCAAAAAGAAGTCACTATATCTCTTATATCTATTACTCTCTTTGGAAGTTGTTCTAACTCTCCCCATATAATCCCCCACCCTTTATTCGTTCCATGAAAAAGTCTACACACATTAGAACAATTTTTATCACGTTCTGGGAATATATCCATAAGCATTCCTATTAATAACTTATGGATTCTTGGATCTGTAATGACTTGACGGGTAATAAAAACAAGCCTAAATTTTTCAATTTGCTTCCCACTCTCATCAACGATCTCATTATGATTATAAGTAGGGTATACAAATGTAGGTATAAGCCCATAGTATTCACATCTCTCTAATGCTTCTTTTATAGTTAGGCCATTGTCAATATCTATGGCTATTATAGAGCTTTTTAACCAATCATTATTATAACTCCCCGACTCAGTATATGCTGTCAGAAAAGTACAACCACTTAACACGTCGTTAAGTAACTGATAAATATTCCTAGTTCCTATTCTATACTTATGTTCAATAGTGACTTCTTCACATTTTCTCCCCTTACTATCTTCTTCTTTTTCACCGTAAACCCTAAAAGATATACACATTTTCCCCTCTTCCTTTGGCTTAAAGCTACTTTGTATTATCCTTAATTGTAAATCATTAGGCTTATTTCCCCATGCATATGGAGCTACACATATATCATGCATAGGATATTCTTTACCTAGAAAATTCTTTAACTCTTCTTTTTGAATCATATTAAAGTTGTTATAAACTGTATCCATGTTGCTTCTTCCTTTCAATTTCATCACCTACTAAAACAATTTAAAAATCCACTTGACATTTAGACAAGTTATTGTATAATGTTTATATAAGATGTTAATATGTCATTTTTATAATCAATTATAGCATCTATCATAATTATAATCATTAGGCATTATGTATGAATGAAACTTTTGTTTTTTCATATTCATAATGCTTTTTTATTATTTTCTAAAATAATAACTTAAAATCAATATTTTACTTTATTGATCGTAAATGTGCTCTCAAATTACTGATAAATGCATGCAAAAAAGCAGGCACATAAGTGACCTGCTTCTCTATACTTTATCCATTACTCTAATCTTCCTCATTGTAATACCTTTGTTTCCATTACATCTATTGCATAATCTATATCATCATTTCCTCAAACTAAATCGAATATTTCAAAATAATACTCCTGTGTATTTTCATTCCATTCTACTCTATATTTCTTATTTCTTGATATTACTTCTGTTAATACAACCTTACCATTCAATAGTAATTTCAACATATATTCATCATCAGTAACTTGCTCATAGAGTATTTTGTCCATTGCATTAACATTAAAATCGACTCCATTGTAATATATGCATTTAATGCTTCTAAAACATTTTGCAAGCGAGTCCTTAAGCAATTGCTCACCATTCAGTACTTGTACTTGTATCCCCTCTAACTCATGACTTTCTTGTACCTCTTTATACACTCTGTTATACCCTCCTTTTAAATTCGTCTTTATCTATAAATTCTTTCCTTTTGCCTCATATCTTAGCCTCCTAAAATATTACCCTATCTATAACCAAAAATTAAGTATTATTTTCCTCATATAAAAGTACTATAATATAGATATATTTATCTATCTTCTTAACAAGTCATCATCTCATACAAAGTATAACATGTAGGTAGATTTACCCCCCACTATACCTATAAAATAAAAAATATTCAGAATTTAAACCAAGCCCCCTCTAATATCATACTAGACAATGTTAATAATCAACTAAAGACATCTTAAATAATCTTCTTCCTATATCTATACACCAGTGTGAACATCTACTAATGCCAATATCTAAACCTATAGTTCTTTTAATTTTGATAATATTTTCTACTAAGGCTTTTACTCCTATCTGAATAGCAAGGAATAAAAGCTTTTTTAGTTGTGATTACATTCTTATTGATTCTCTTTTCAGCTTAAAAAGGAGCAGTGACTAACTCACTAACTCCCTCCTCGCTCTACGCTCCCTCATTGCTCTAGTCAATGTTGATTTACTTATCCTCATATCTCTTTCAACTTCTGTGTAGCTCTTGCCTCCACTCTCAATTAGATCTAGAGCTATTTCTAACTGTGCCTGTGTATACTTCTTTGGTCTACCATCTTTAAATCCTACCTTTGTCTTAGCCACTTCTTTTCCTGCCTGTGTACGCTCAATAATTGTATTACGTTCCATCTCTGCCACAGCTAAAAGTGTTGTTAAGAAGAACTTACCCATTGTTGTATTCTCTAACAATCCTACGTTAAGAACATGGACTGCTACACCTTTGGTAAATAGATTCTCTACTACCTGTATTCCCTCTACCGTATTTCTTGCCAATCTATCAAGTTTTGTAACTACCAATGTATCTCCTGCTTGAAGCTTTTCTACTAGATCTGTAAAAATCGGTCTACCAGTAGATGTTCCTGTATACTGCTCCTCTATAATATTTACATTTTCATATCTTGCTCTTATTTCTTCTGTTTGTGCTTGTAAACTATATCCATCTAATTGCTTACGGGTCGATACTCTACAATATCCATAAATCATTACTTTTGTCCTCTTTTCTTTACCTCGTTTTGACTATAACTTTTGACCATGTTCTATGTACTGATTTTGTGTAACCTGTTAGTCATAGTCATAAGTGTTAACTTCTGACTATGACTTTTTTCAAAACTATTCATCAATACATTCTAACCCCTCTTTGCTTTCTAACTTCTTTACTATCATTACATCACATCTTAGGTTAATAAATAGTACTAGTATCTCAGAATCATATGCCCACCTTGCCACACCACCATCTCTCACAATATGCTGATAAGTTGTAATAGAATCTGTTGTCCCAATTTCAAGAGGTATGTGGTCTGGAGCAATCTCATATATAGTTCCATCTAGTGCTTCACCAATTATTGACTCTGCCCAACTTAGTTCACCATCTTTTCTCGCTCCCCTTCCTTTTTCTGGCACTACTATCGCTTTTATATCTCTTCCCTCTACGCTTCTTTCTTTAAATTGCCTTAAGCCCTCATCTAGTCTTTCTTGATTAGTATCTACTCTGCTATCACTAGTTGGCACTTGTCCTAAATGTATCTTAAAGTAAAAAAGCTCTCCTACAAGAAATCTTTTTTGTATCTCGCAAACAAAGTAAGCATCATATATATCTGGATAAGGTAGCTTATAATGATTATATTGATAAATTGCATCTATAAAGACCTTATCATATCTTTCATCTAACAAACTACGCCACATTTCATACACAATCATTACAACTCCTTCATTCTCATACAATGCACGATCTACAATATAACGTTTCAACTCTTTTTTATTATCCATATTACACTTAAACAAATAACCCTTATTCATTCCTCTACCTATCCTTTCTTAAGTTACTTCTACTTTCTTTTCCTATACACTCCTGATACAATAAAAATAAAACTAATCAAGGAGAATATTATGAATCAATCTACACAAGAAAGAAATTATTTAATTGATTTAGTAAATAAAATCCAGTATGATCCTAATAATTTTATTATAAAGACTGATAATGATAAGTATATCTTTGGCTTGTGCAGTCCAAACCCTAATGACCCACTCAGTAAATTTTTTATGTATAAAACTTTATTTGACTCGATTCAAGATATTGACAAAAAGATAAAATATTCCTTTGAACAAAGTCTATCATTCGCTTATACCGATGCCGTATTTAAGAATTTCAAGATGTTCGACTCATCTCCTGAAGAAGAGAAAGCGTATTACTATCTTGAAAATGCTCTATTTAGAACTTCAACTCTTTGGGACTTATTAGCCCAGATTTACAACATTATTTGTGACACTAATCTCCCAGTAGATAAAATTAAATATTATTGGTTTTTTACAAATCAATCCAAGAACCCGTCTCCATTTCAAGATACCTTAAATGCTATCAAAGCGTATTTAGACCAAGCTGACAATACAAATACTCCAACACTTTGGGAAGGAAATCATACATTCTGTAATAAAATCCGTAATAAAATGACACACCGTAACTCCCCAGCCGTTAATACTGCATCAAATTTTGATTTTAGTCTTAAAGATCACCCTACATATCTGCTCAAAAGAGTAATTGAAGATTACTACGTTGTGTCTAATTTTATTCGTGAAGCATTTATGTTAATAGAAGCTTAACCTCTACCAAACTCTTCCTCGTATTCAAATACTTGGTCAAAGGAAAATACCTGTTCCTGCCACCATACTTTCAAAATGCCTTGGGCATAGTCCCACCCCTTATTCTTATTACCTGCAATATCTATTGCATGGAGTACTACATCTTTTTCAAATCTGCTTAGATACCCTCGTAAGGATTCTTGTACCTTAGGAGATGGCTTTCTACCAAAGGCATGTTTAAATTCATCTATAACATCTGAATCCAGTTCTGGTAAATGAGCATTCAAAGGAGCAACAACAACCTCTTCTTTTTCTTTAGGTTGTTGTTGTTTATTCTTATTCTCATTAATCTTAGTATTAATATAGTTATTCTTATTATGGCTCTGTTTTTCAGAAGTCCTGAACTCTGTTTTATTGCTTTTCTGACTTCTGTTTTTCAGAGGTTCGGAGTTCTGGTTTTCAGAGTTCCTTGTATTTGCAGGTACTTTACCTTGTTTCTCTTCATTTGAATCCTCGTCTAATAGATCTAACAGTTCTGCATCTGAATACACTTGGTTAAGGTCTTCTGCATCACATATGTAGATCTCATTACATCTATTACACCCTATCCTCTTCTCTACAATAAGCCCTAAGTCTCGAAGTTCTTTGAATACTTTGGTCATCTTATCTTTCTTGATACCCAGACGTAGCATAAGCTTCTCTCTGCTTAATTTGACATAAATTTCTCCTGCTTCATTGATCCACCCATTATTGATAGACAGAGGGAGCAGATTGCGAAGCATGGCATATGTCTCCCTAGAAGATGGATTCATGCCTATGTATTTGGGATTGTGGTAAAACGCTTGTGGAATTTGATAAAACTGTATAGTGTTATAACTCTGTAGTGTAATTATCTTTGGCATAGTATGTGCTCCTATCTTCTCATGTGGGCAAGTGGACTAAAGGCTTGGTAACTTTGTCTTATATCATCATCTGTAAGGTCTAAATAGGCTTTCTCAGTCACCATAACGCTACTATGACCAAGTATTTGACTTAGAGTGAATATATTCCCACCATTCATCAAAAACCTCTTTGCAAAGTTATTTCTAAGAGTATGAGGTGATACACCTTCTAATCCTATTCTTTTACAGTAGTTCCTAAAATTTTTCTCATAGATATGATTTTTAAACGGATTGCCTCTTTGTGTTGTAAAAAGATACTCTGTATTGGTATAAATATCTTTGTACTTAAGCCATCTCTTAATAAGCAAATTCATCTCATTTGAAAAGTAAACAATCCTATCTTTTTTCCCTTTTGTATTCTGTGCAGGTAGAAAAATAGCTCTTTTATTAATGTCTACATCTTCTATCTTAATTAAAAGACATTCACTAATCCTCATGCCTGTATCCATTAAAAGATTTGTAATAACATAATCTCTATACTCTACATAGTTTGAAACATCAAACACTCTAAGAAGCATCTTAAACTGTGTATCTGTTATGAAATCTTTAGCCTTTCTTGTATTAGGCAGTGCTTTTAGTTTAAGTGCAGGATTGCTCTTTGTAATCTGAAAATCATTACAGTAGGAGCAGAATGCCTTAATGTTTCGCAGATAGTTGTTAACAGTAGTCGTAGATACCCTCTTTCCTAGATCTGTTCGATTATGTGGATTATTAATCTTTCTAGTAAACTCATCTGAAACTACTGTATACTTTCCTCTTTCTTTTACATAGGCCAGATATTCCACAATAACCTTTGTTGTCATCTTAGAAGCAGTTTGTATATTATGCTTATCTTCACAGTACTTGGCAAACATTCGTAAAGACTGCTCATAAGATTTAATCGTTTTGTTAGATAAATTTTTAGTTTTACAATACACTAGATAATCTTCTATTTGATAAAAGAACTCATTAAACATAAAAAACCTCCTCAGTTTTAATAGTCTTTTCAGACCAATAAACTAAGGAGGTTGGTTGCCTCTATCAGAAATTATTTGTTGCCTTTAATGGGCAAATTTAGCTCAATTCCAGTTACACTTTTGATAGTTTATTGCACTAGAATTTTTTGAAACCCTTGTTATTACTGACTTTACCCTACTTGAAGTTCAAGTCTTAATCTATCGGCGATAAGTGCGATAAATTCTGAGTTAGTAGGTTTCCCCTTACCGTTATTCACAGTGTAACCAAAAAGTTGGTCAATAGTATCCATCTTACCACGGCTCCATGCTACTTCAATAGCATGACGAATAGCACGCTCTACGCGAGATGGTGTTGTATTGTAGTTTTTTGCAATGTTTGGATATAATTGTTTTGTAATAGAATTTAATATATCCATATCATTAATCGCCATAATAATAGCATCTCTTAAATATTGATAGCCTTTAATATGTGCTGGTATACCAATTTCATGTATAACATTTGTTACTTCTGTTTCTAGGCTATGTGCTGTTACAACTGGTCTTTGTTGTGTTTGTGCCTTTGCATTCATACTTGACCCTGAACCCCCGAAAATAGATGAACTATAAGCTACAGGC
The DNA here is from genome assembly GCA_900551325.1 of uncultured Eubacteriales bacterium. Taxonomy (GTDB): domain Bacteria; phylum Bacillota; class Clostridia; order Lachnospirales; family Cellulosilyticaceae; genus Holtiella. The sequence goes on from URVM01000004.1 coordinate 62,814, forward strand.
TGTGGTGCTGGTTCACTTGTTTGTCTTATACTACTTGTCATATTTTTTAGTTGGCGAATGCGTGTTGTAAGTGTGTCCATATCAAATGGTTTAACAATATAGTAAGTTGCCCCTAAAGCTAAAGCACGTTCTGTAATTTTATCTTGTCCAACAGCTGAAAGCATTACTACTAACGGTTTAGGATTAATATTCATATTTTGAATATTTTCAAGTACGCCTATACCGTCTAAATAAGGCATAATCACATCTAGTATAAGTACATCTGGTACCAGTGCCTTAATTTGGTCACATGCTTCGAGTCCATTTGCTGCTACACCTACAACTTCCATGTCTTCTTGCTTATTTAAGAATTCCTTCAATATTTGACTAAAATCCTTATTATCGTCAGCCAATACGATTCTTATTTTTTTCTCTTGCAAAACGACTCCCCCTGTCTCTATAAATTACAACATTTTACCAAAATCTAATAATATTATACCTAATTTCAAAAATTAAATCAATACCAAAATTTGGAATAACGACTTTTTTATGCAAGAATCTATTTTACTTCATTATTAATCATATTTTCTATGAAAATACCGTATCCTTTTGTGGGGTCTTGGATGAATACATGGGTTACTGCACCTACTAATTTTCCATCTTGTAAAATAGGGCTACCACTCATGCCTTGTATAATACCATTTGTCACTTCTAGTAACCTAGGATCTACAATTTGGATGACCATACCCTTTGCTGGCTCACTTGTATAGCGTGATACCTTCTTAATAAGCACTTCATAAGGCCGTACTTCTCCTCCTAGAATGTTACTTAAAATAACTGCTTTCCCCTCATATATTTCATTTTGGTATGCTATAGGTACAGGATCATTTCTAAATAGACTTTCTCCTCTTTTATTAAGACTTCCAAAAATTCCAAGTGCTGTATTATTATCAATATAACCTAATATATTTTTTGCTGTATACTCAATAATCCCCTTTAATTCACCTGGCTCGCCTTTTTCTCCTTTATGAATAGATGTAACAGAAGTTGTTGTCACTTCTCCACTACGAATAGGTAGAAGCTTTTTAATATCTACATCATTAATACCATGACCTAAAGCACCAAATACCTTTGTATTAGGGTCATAATAAGTAAGTGTACCTATTCCTTGAGCACTGTCTTTTACCCATATGCCTATCTTATATACCCCTTCGTTTTCACAAAACTTTGGTGTAACTTGTACCTTGATTTCTTCTTCTTTACGTTTTACTGTAAGTGTAAGCTCTTCACCTTTTGAGGCTTCTACAAGTTGTTGTAAGTGTTCCTTTGATTCTACTAGTGTATCACCCACTTTTAAAAGCATATCACCTTTTATTAGTTTATTTTTGCAAGGTGACACTTCTTCTTCCCCACCTGTAAAAGGACTTGTTCCAAGTACACATATACCACTAGCATCAACTTTTACACCAATAAGCTGGCCACATGGTACAACTGCTGTAGGTTTTACCAAGTTTACATTTACTGTCTTTAGAGGAATGTAGCCAAGTAGAGATATTTCTAAGTTATCATCTGTTGTTTTTTTGGCACAAAGAGGCCATTCTACGACTTTTTCATAAGTTGTACCTTGAGGAAGTTGAATATGATTGGGGAAAATATAAGAGAATAAATAGGGGCTTGCAATGATTAAACAACTAAGAAGCACTATAGAAAAAAGCTGTTTTTTATGTTTATTGTCCTGTTTCATTTTGCCACATCCTGTCTGCATCGTTACGCTGTCATATGTTTAAATTCTCCTTTTCCAAATACATTTATTCAGACCTTACCAAGGTAAGATTTACAAAAAAAAGACACCGTTTACACGATGCCTTCTTTATAACGATTTGCTGTTTCTTTTAATTCTTTTGCACTTTCTAAAGTACTTTGTGTAACGAGTCCACCCATTAAGCGACAAAGCTCTTGTTGAAGTGCTTGTTCTTTAATCGTATTTAATTGAGTCTTTGTTTGATTATCTATCACTTGTTTTTCGATTAAATAGTTTTCATCACCCATTGCAGCAATTTGTGGAAGGTGAGTAATACAAATAACTTGACGTTTTCTAGAAATAACAGCTAGTTTTTCGCCTACTTTTTGAGCTGCTACACCACTAATTCCTGTATCAATCTCGTCAAAAATAACAGTTTCTATTGTATCACCTAATACAAGTACTGTTTTAATGGCTAGCATAACACGAGAAATTTCTCCACCTGAAGCAATTTTTGCAAGACCATGCATGTCCTCACCTAAGTTAGTACGGATTAAGAACTCTACATCATCTCCACCGTTTTTATTTAAAGTACCTAAAGAATCTATAGCTACTTTAAACTCTGCATGTGGCATTTGAAGATCATGAAGATGTTCATTGATTTGAACTTCTATAACTCTTGCAATCTCTTCACGTCTTTTTGTAATATCTCCCGCTAACTTAGTCAATTGTTCCTCAAGATGTGCTGCTTCTTTTTCAAGTTTTTCCTTGTTTTCAGTACTTCCAAGAAGCTCTTCAAGTTCTTTTTCACATTTTGCTTTGTAAGCTAAAATTTCTTTTATAGAACTACCATATTTTTGTTTCAGTCTATAAATAGTATCTAAGCGTGTTTGAATTTCTTGTAGAAGTTCTGGTGAATACTCTATATCATCTACAAAGCGTCTCATTTGGTACGTAATATCTTGTATTTCAGCTTCTGCTGCCAGTAGCCTTGTATGCAAATTACTAAGTTCTTCATTAATATGACTTACATCTTGAATATGTTGTGTAGCACGTCCAATGAGCTCTAATGCACCTACTTGATGTCCTTCACTTGCTTCTAAAGCATCATAGGCCTTTTGACATTGCATAAGTATTTTCTCTGCATGAGCCAAAATGTCGTATTGACTCTTTAAGTCTTCTTCTTCATTAGCCTTTAAATGACAAGCTGCAATTTCATTAATTTGAAACTCTAACATATCTTGAAGCTGTAATTTCTTACGATCATCCGTACTAATTCGATCTATTTCTTGCTTAATGGTTACAAGGCGTTCATATTGATTTTTATACTCTTCTTTCATAGCAAAAAATCTAGTATCACCAAAACTATCTAGCATACCTATATGTGTAGATACATCTAGTAGTGACTGAGGTTCATGTTGTCCATGGACATCAATTAATAAGCTAGCTAATTCCTTAATGGCACCTCTTGTACAAGTTACACCATTAATCTTATATACAGTACGTCCTGATACATAGAGGATACGCTCCATTTCAATGGTACATCCTGTATAAGGGTAGCCTTGTTCTTCTAGGTAGCTAATACCTATTCCTTTTTCATCTTCAAAGACTAAGCGTACATAAGCACACTGCTCACCTTTTCGTATAATTTGTTTAGAAGTACGGTTACCTATAGCAAATTGAATAGAATCAATTAGCATAGACTTTCCTGCACCCGTTTCCCCACTAAAAATATTTAGATGAGGATGAAGTTCTAGTGTGATTTCTTCAATAAGTGCAATATTTCTTACATGTAAACAAGTAAGCATCTCATCACTCCTTATTAAGAGTTTAAAACTTCTTGGAATTTATTAATAATTTCGCTCATATCATCCATATTTCTTACAGCACAAAAAATAGTGTCATCCCCTGCTAATGTGCCTACAATTTCATCATAATTAAATGCATCAATTGCTGCTGCTACTGCATTACCCATACCTGTTAACGTACGTATAACAAGGATATTTTGAGCAATATCCATAGAGACAAAACCTGCTTTAAAAACACGAATAACTTTTTCTGAAATTTGGTTTTCATAGTTAGCTAAAGCTACGTATTTTTGATTATTATTTTTCCCTGCTACTTTTGTAAGCTTAAGTTCGCGAATATCACGTGATACAGTAGCTTGTGTTACTTTAAAACCAGCTTGTTCAAGATTTTCTGCTAGCTCTTCTTGGGTTTCAATTTCATGTTTTTGAATAAGACTTAATATCTTTGATTGTCTTTGTTCTTTCATTCCCATAAATTATTTACGCCTCTCCACTATTTTTTTTCTTAAAATTTCAAAGAAATGCAAATCAGAAACTTTAATTAACTTAGTTGTATAAGGTGCTTTTTGTATTTCTATACAATGCATTGGTGTAATGTTCATCTTCATTTGTCCATCTACTACAAGTTCAAGTATTGTACCATCGTAGTTGTTTGTTTGTACCTGAATACGATCTGTATCTGCGACAATAACAGCACGAGAGTAAATAGAGTGTGGACAAATTGGTGTAATCATTATTTGGCTAGCAGTAGGGGCTACAATAGGCCCCCCCGCTGAAAGATTATAAGCTGTTGATCCTGTCGGTGTGGCAAATATAATACCATCAGCAGGATAAACATCTAAAAATTGATCGTTTACTTTTATTTCAAATTCAGAAATGCGAGATGAACTACCTCTCGCTACATAAACATCATTAAGGGCTTGAAACTTATAGGTCTCACCTTCCGGTGTACTTACCTTTACCATAAGCATCATGCGTTCATCTATCTTATACGTATTATTTATTAATTTAGGTAGTAATTCATCTACTTCAGACATTTCCACATCTGCTAAGAAACCTAAACGTCCTAAATTAATCCCCATAATAGGAATATTGTGTTTGCATGCTTTTCCTGCAATGCTTAATATAGTTCCATCACCACCAATGGCAATGATTGCTTCACAATGTGTATAAATATCCTTCTCTTCTACAAAGTGTATCTTACCCCCAGACAACGCTTCAAGATGACCACTCATATAAACTTCTACATCATGTGCTAGAAGCCAATAGACTACTTGCTTTGTTGTCTCTAATTCTATATCTTTTAAGAGATTTGGTATAACCCCTATTCGTTTCATCTACCCCACCTACCTATAATGAATCATGTGACGCTTTTACAACTTCCTCTGTTAATGTTTCTCTATCTAAGCCTGTATCCGCTCCATCTGCCTTCTTCAGATAAATAAGATATTCTATATTTCCTTCTGGTCCTTTAATAGGTGAAAAATCAAGACCATAAACGCTAAAGCCAATACTTATAGCATACTCCCAAACTTTTAAAATAACTTGTTTGTGTACTTTAGGATCTTTAACTACACCATGCTTTTCAACTTGCTCACGACCTGCTTCAAATTGTGGTTTAATAAGTGCTACTACCTCTCCATCCTCTTTAAGCAAGTTATAAACAGCTAATAAAATTTTAGTTAAAGAAATAAAAGATACGTCTATTGAGCTAAAGTCTATTTCTTCTGGTATTTCTTCATGAGTTACATAGCGCATGTTGGTTTTTTCCATACACACAACTCTTTCATCCTCACGAAGTTTCCAAGCAAGTTGCCCATAACCTACATCAATAGAATATACTTTTACTGCTCCATTTTGAAGCATACAATCTGTAAAGCCTCCTGTAGAAGCACCTACATCCATACAGGTTTTATTATCAAGAGTAATAGGAAACTGTGCCATAGCTTTTTCAAGCTTAAAGCCACCACGGCTTACATAGCGCATTTTCTCTCTTACTTCAATATGGGCACTTACATCAACTTTAAGTCCAGCTTTATCTTCTTTTTGTCCATTGACGTATACAACGCCTGCCATAATATAAGCTTTTGCACGTTCTCTAGATTCTGCTAGACCACGACTTGCAATGAGAACGTCTAATCTTTCTTTATCTGCCATTATGCTCTCTCTTTCCTTGTAAGTTGTTTAATTTGTGTCACCAAATGGTCCACTGATAAATGTTCTATTTCTAATAAAGATGGAATATCTCCATGCTCTACAATACCTGTTTGGTATCCAAAGCTATGGAATGCATTAGTTTTGCCATTTAGCACCATCCATTGTGCAATTTGTGCACCAAAGCCATCTTTTATTACATGATCTTCCATAGTAAATAAGTAAGTATACTTATCACATAACTTACTTAAGCCTTCTTCATCTAAAGGCTTAATGCATGGTACTTCTACCACAGCCACCTTATAGCCTTCATTATCTAGGACCTCTTTTACTTTTAAAGCATGTGCTACCATTTTACCTGTAGCTACAAGAGCAATTTCTTCTCCCTCTTCTAAAGTTACTATACGTCCATCATTATAAGAAATTTGATATTTAGAATCTAATGAAACACTACCTCTAGGATAACGAATAGCTACTGGAGCATTTAGACTTAAGGCATATTGTAGGGCTGACTCCATTTCTTCTGGCATCTTCACTGAAAGTAAGGTCATATTTGGAATATGACTTAAATAAGCAATATCAAATATACCTTGATGTGTAGCCCCATCTTCTCCTACTAGACCTGCACGATCAATACCAAAGACAACAGGTAAATTTTGAAGGGCTACATCATGCAATACTTGGTCATAAGCTCTTTGTAAGAAAGAAGAGTATACTGCAAATACAGGTTTATAGCCACTGGCTGCAAGCCCTGCTGAAAAAGTAACTGCATGCTGCTCCGCTATACCTACATCAAAAAAGCGCTTAGGAAATTGCTTTTCAAAATGATTTAGGCCTGTTCCATCTGACATAGCTGCTGTAATACCAAGTATACGTTCATCCTTTTCACCAAGGCTTACCATAGCATAGCCAAAAGCATCAGAGAATGTATAACCTCCAGCTTTTTTAGGTATAACACCTGTTTTATAGTCAAAAGGTCCTACGCCGTGGTAAGCACTAGGATTTTCTACTGCTGGTTTATAACCTCTACCTTTAATAGTTTTAACATGTATTAAAACAGGACCTTCCATAGCTTTTGCATTATTTAAAATTTCTATAAGTTCATTAATATTGTGTCCATCAATTGGACCAAGGTAAGTAAGTCCCATTTCTTCAAAAAGTGTATTTTCGATAAAAACAGTTTTTACCCCTTCTTTTGTCTTACGTACTACATCAACTAATTGGCTACCTACAAGAGGTACTTTATGGAGTAAACCTTCTATATCTTGTTTTGCTCTTAAATAGTCATGACTTGAACGTAAATGGTTAAGATGTCTACTCATACCACCTACATTTTCAGAAATACTCATTTCATTATCATTTAAAATGACAATTAAGTTTGTATGTCCTCGTCCCGCATTGTTAAGGGCTTCATAAGCCATGCCTCCTGTAAGAGCACCATCACCAATAACGGCAATCACATGACTATCGTCACCTCTTAAATCTCTTGCAACAGCCATACCAATGGCTGCTGAAATAGAAGTTGAACTATGACCTGTTTCAAAAACATCATGCACACTTTCCTTACGTTTAGGAAAGCCACTCATACCTTCTGTCTTTCGTAAAGTTTTAAAACCTTTTCTTCTACCTGTTAAAAGTTTGTGTACATAAGCTTGATGGCCTACATCCCACACCATTTTATCTTTAGGTGAATCAAAAACATAATGAAGAGCTAAAGTTAACTCAACAACACCTAGGTTAGAAGCTAAATGCCCACCTGTACGTGCTAAAGATTGAATCAGGAATTGTCTAACATCCTTAGCTAGTAATTGAAGTTCATCTATGTCTAATTGTTTAAGGTCTTCTACACTTTTAATACTATCTAATGTTTTTAACATTTTCTCACACTTTCATTGTCACTATAATATAGTAATAATTTTTTAAAAGAAAAGTGGCTCCCGCCACTTTTCTTTAAGGTATAAAAATTAAACCCATAGCCACACCAAGTACTGCACCTGCTAATACTTGAAGTGGTGTATGTCCTAAAAGTTCTTTTAAGCGTACTTCAAGGGTTACATTTGGATCTTGCAATACATCAATAATACGATTTAATAAAGCAGCTTGTTTACCAGCCTCTAAACGTACATTGGCTGCATCATACATTACAATAAAGCTAAGCACCGCTGCAATAGCAAATAATGCACTATCATAGCCATGTAGTTGGCCTACTCCTATAGCTAAGGAAGTAGAGATGGCACTATGAGAACTTGGCATACCACCTGATGAAACTAACTTTTTAAAATCTAAGCGATGTTCATTGACTAAAGTTATAATTACTTTAAGTACTTGGGCAATAAACCAACTAAGTAGTGCTACCATTAAAAGACTATTATTAAAAAGTTCTGTAAATTGTCTCATGTATTCCCCCCTAATTCTTTCTATGAACTAGGCGTGTAGCTAATTGCTCAAGTAATGTTGTATCGCCTTGTACACGTTCTAAACATTTTACAGCCTTAGCTGTTAGGTCATTTGCAATTTCATAACAAGTATCTACATCATAAAATGAAAGGTAAGTATTCTTGTTATTTTTCATATCGCTTTTCACTGGTTTTCCTAATTCTTCATTAGTAGAAGTGGTATCTAAAACATCATCAATAATTTGGAAAACTTGACCTAAATATTTGCCATAAAACGTGAGTGCCATCACTTCTTCTGGCGTTCCGCCTCCAAGTATAGCTCCCATCTTAGTTGCTGCTGCAATAAGTGCACCCGTTTTATGTATGTGAATTGCTTGTAATTGTTCAAATGTAATGGTTTGATTTTCACTTAACATATCTAAGATTTGTCCGCCAATCATCCCTTCACTACCACTAGCTTCTGCTAAAACATGAGCCGCTCTTACACGGTTCATATCATCATGTTCTAGGGCATCTTCCATCATCCACTCAAAGGCAGTATTTAAAAGGGCATCTCCTGCTAAAATAGCTGTTGCCTCACCAAATACTTTATGATTTGTTGGCTTTCCTCGTCTAAGATCATCATTATCCATGGCAGGTAAATCATCATGAATAAGAGAATAAGTATGGATCATTTCTATGGCACATAAATAAGGTGTAATTTTTCCTTTTCCACCTACAGCTTCAAAGCTAAGCTGCATAAGTAATGGTCTTATACGCTTTCCCCCAGCGTATAAGCTATATCTCATAGAATCATAAAGCCTTTCAAAGTATTCACTACGCTCAGGCAGTGCTTCTCTTAGTTGCTTTTCGATTTCTTCCCTATATAAGTCCAATTTATTCTCCATCTTTACCTTCCCCATTCATCTTATTCCATTTATTCTGGTCTAAAATATAAACTTCTTCTTCAGCTTGTTGTAAGACTTCTGTACAAAAAGCTGCAAGTTCCATACCTTTTTTATAACTTTTTATACTTTCATCAAGCGAAAGGCTACCTTCTTCTAAAGCATAAATAAGCTGTTCTAGCTCTTCCATAGCACTTTCAAAATGTTTTGTTGTCTTCTTAGCCATGTACTTATCCTTTCTTTTCTACCTTTGCACGAAGTACCCCATCTGTTACTTGAACTATAATCTGTTCTCCAACTTCTACTTGGTTAATAGAAGTTAAAACTTTATCATCTTTAGTCGTTGTAAAGCTATAACCGCGCTTTAGGGTTAAAAGTGGGGAAAGCTTTTCTAGTTGTTCTATACGTGTATTTAAAGTACCACCAGTTACAGTAAGCTTGTTCTTAAAACCTTTTGTTAGAGCATCTACTTTGTAATCTAAGGTAATCCTTAAATCTGCAAAGTATTTGTCTTTATGCTTAAATACTGGTCTTGATAATAAATGTTCCAGTCTTACCTTCTCGTCACGAAGCTGTCTACTTATATGATGTTTAAGTAAACCTTTAGTTCTTTCTATTTGTTGAAGATAAGTTTCTTTATCTGGTATTACAAGCTCTGCCGCTGCAGAAGGTGTAGGTGCTCTAAGATCACTTACAAAATCAGAAATTGTAAAGTCAATTTCATGGCCTACAGCAGAAACAACTGGAATTCTTGAATCAAATATAGTACGTGCAAGGCGTTCATCGTTAAAACACCATAAATCCTCTATAGATCCACCGCCTCGTCCTACAATAAGTACATCTACAAGAGCCTCTTCATTAGCCTTTTTAATAGCTGTAATAAGCTCATCTACAGCATACTCACCTTGAACATGAGTTGGGTAAATATATAAAGGAATAGCATTATTTCTTCGTCTTGCCACTTGTAAAATATCTTGAAGGGCTGCACCCGTTGCTGAAGTAATAATCCCTACCTTTTTTGGATAAGTGGGAATAGACTTTTTATAGTGGGTATCAAATAATCCTTCATCGCTAAGTTTTTTCTTTAATTTTTCAAACTGTTCATAGAGGGTACCTTGACCTTGTTTTTCAATTTCCCATACATAGGCCTGAAATTGTCCTGTCTTTTCATAAAGAGCAATTCGTCCTCTTATATAGACTTTCATGCCCTCTTTTAAGACAAATTCTAAAGTAGCTGCATCTTTTGCAAACATAACCGCATTTAAGCTTCCAAATGGATCTTTAATAGTAAAATAAATATGTCCAGATTGGTGATACTTACAGTTAGAAACTTCTCCTGAAAGCCACACATCTGATAGCAAATAATCTTCTTCTAATAAACGGCTTACATAACGATTAATTTCTGAAACAGCTACAATTTTTCTCTTCATTTTTATCCCTCTATTGATGTTACAATATTTCCAAGTATTCCATTAATGAATGCTGGTGATTTATCTGTGCTATAAACTTTAGCAAGTTCAATTGCTTCATTAATAGCTACTTTATTTGGGATATCTTCTCCCCATTTAATTTCATAAGTACCCATGCGTAGTAAAATATGATCTACTTTGGCAATACGTTCAACAGACCAGTTTTCTAAGCTGTTCTTAATGATTTCATCAATTTCGTCTTGATGTGCTAATATACCTTTGAACTCATCAACAATGAATGTTCTTACCTTTCCTTTTACCTCTGGCAAATGGTACTTAAGTACTTCCTCCGGATTTTTCTCTGGTTGAAAATTCATCTCATAGAGCATTTTCATAATTAGTTCTCTAGCTTCTCTTCTTGTCATTTTTATCTCCTTATTAACGAAAGCTAACCTTCTAAGGTTAGCTTCCCTGAATTAGTGTTCTTCACCGGGATTTGTTTTTGAAAAATCTACCCCAACGACATGCACATCTACTGATTGTACGTTAAGTCCTGTCATAGTTTCAATAGAATTTTTAACTTTTTCTTGTACTTTTATACAAGTATCTTGGATTTTGATGCCATATTTCACATTAAGTGCAAGATCTACTTGTACTTCATCTTCTAAAATCTCAACTTTAATGCCTTTTGCACCTTTTTTACCACGAATAGTTTGTACAATGTCGTTTTTGCCGCCTGCAATAGCAAATACGCCGTCTACTTCTAACGCTGCAATTTCTGCTATAACAGCTATAACATCGTCAGCTATTTGAACTTCTCCTGCCCCATGCATTTTGGCAGCTTCATCTACACTTACTTCTAAGTCTACATCTATCACTTTATTTTCTTTCACAGCAATTGCCTCCCATTTTTCTTTATTATAGAAATACCCAACTTATTTGCATTTATACATGTTGGCATTCCAAAGTAGCTTTTCATTTATCCTTATTATATCAAAATATACCCAAGTTGCAAATTAGATTATACAAAAAAGAGCCAGAATGTATAAATATACTTTCTGACTCTCATATTTTTAATTATTTGCTGTTTGATTATTCACCTTTAAACAAGATATTTTGATTTGACCTACTGTATAACCTGTTTTTCTTTGAACAATCTCTTCAATTTGTGCAATTTCTTCATCTGTTAAAGCATCATCTTTATTTACAACAACATCTACAGTCTCTTTATCCATTCTTACAAATACATCTTTAAAACCTTTTGCACGAAGTAAAGATTCAGCTCCACTTTCTTTTTCAATACGATCTTGAATAGTTAAAAGTTCTTCAGCTGCTTTTGATTTAGATTCTTTGTCTAAGTTAGGATCAGCTACATATTCATTAAGTGTTTCCATTTGTTTTGCGCGACTTTGCTCTCTTAACATTTTCTCTTCAGCAAAGTAACTTACATCTACACTTTTACTATTTACTGTCATATCTTCTGATTCAGTTGTTCCCTTTGGTGATTCTTTCTTTGCAATGACAACTTCTTTAGCGCCTAAAGATTCTTCTGATGTTGAAACTTCTACACTTTCCCCTTCTGGTAGCACTGCTTCTCCATCTAGTACAGCTACTTCTCCATCAGGTGGCAATGTTTCCATTACACCGAATTGATCAAAAAAGTCTTTATCTAGCTCCCCATCAGCTACATTTATCGTATCATTATTATCTGCAATTTGTGGCGTTGCTAGATCAGCAGGTGCTTCAGTTAAACTTAAATAAGCTGCTATAGCTATCATAAATACGAGAACAGTAACAATCACTTGATTTCTTCTAAATTGAAACATACTTTAGACCCCCTTAGTTATTTAACATCTACGAGTGTGGCATCACTCATTTTATAAACTGCAATTTTATGTACAGGTACATCTAGGAGTGATGATACAGATTGTATAATAGCATTTTTAATATTCACATCATCTGCTCCTTCTGCAAGAACTAGAACACCTTCTATTTCTGGTTTTGTTTCTTTAATGACAAAAGGTGTATCTCCTTTTTCTTTTACTATCTTTCGTTCCACATCTTGTTTTTCACTTGTTTTTCTATTGCCTGCTTGTGTGATTTCATCTATGTCTAGGCTATTTTGTACAACTTCTTCTGCTAGTATTTTTTCAGTTGAACCAGATGTTGTAACCATGACCTTTGTAGCACCAGCCCCTTCAAGGCTTGTCAGTATTGTCTCCATTCTCATCTCAAGTAGCTCTTCATAAGCTAAGGTGCTTGTAGAAGATATATTGCTTTTTAGGTTTGTAGCCGTTTCTCCTACTACATTACCGCTCATTACTTCCTCCACTTTCTTATCTGGTAAGTAAGTAAGCAAGATCCCTCCTACAATGAGCATAAAAAGTAAGGTGGCTACAGGAAGCTTAACTTTAGTGCCTAGTTGTTGTATAAGCTCCACTAATCCAGGCTCTTTTTCTTCCTTACTCTTATCTTTGTCCTTCTTCTGCTCTTCCATCATTTCTCTTACTGTTCCCTCATGTCCATTTACATTGCTTACATTGATCGTAAATTGCTTCTTTTCATCTTCATGGTGCATCACAGCTTTTCCTCCCCACATTAACTATCTTGTACTATAATATATATATTAGCGTTGTCCACATTATAGAAGTCATTTATACATTTTTTTATTTGATTTTTTACATGCTCTTCATTAAGTAGAAAGCTTTCACTTTTATCCCCTATATCAATAAAGCTTTCCTTTTCTTTAGGTGTAACTTGTATAGTCATCTCACTAATATCTACATGACTTCCTTCTAATACAACACTACTTGAAAGGGCCTCCACCTGGACGGGTAGCTTACTTTCTATAAGCAGCTTAATTTGAGTTTCTACTTGATCTTTATAAATTTCTTTAAGCTGTTCTTCTTGTTTTTGTTTCTCTATTTCATAAGGTGTATATTCACCTTTTTCAAATTGTTTTTCATAAAAATTAATATACTCTTTAGGACTGACTACCTCTACCCATTCTTGATTAACAACCAAAGTCATTATAGGATTTACAATAACTGCAAGTACGATAAAACTAAGAACTAACTTTAAATACTTTTTAAGTTCTGATACAGGAAAAATCATTTCTACAATAACTACAAAAAGCATTGTCCATATGATTGTAAGTAAATACCCTTTCATACTCTCCTCCTTCTTATGTCATGCTTACACCAATACTTGCACAAATAATCATAGATGCAATAGTCAAGAGTACAACAATGCTTACACTACTTAAGATAAAAGAACATCCTTTAGCTAAAACACCTGCAATCTCTGTCATCTTCTTATCCCCTAAAGGTTGGATGAATGCACCTAGAAACTGATATAAGGCTACATTAATAAAAATTTTAATAAGAGGACCTGCAGCCAGTAACAATACCCAAATAATCACCCCAACAGCAAAAGCATTTTTGATTAGACCACTGCAAGCTAAAATAAATTCCATAGCCCCCTTACTTGCATCCCCTACCACAGGCAAAAAGGAAGTAAAAACATTGACTGCTCCCTTCTTTATAGCTACGTCAATATAGGGAAGTGTTAACTTATAAATGCCCATTATACTTACACTTAATATAACAACACCACGTAGTCCCCATTTCATCCCTTTGTAAAATAAGTCAATAAACTTATCAATCTTAATCTCTTCACTCATTGTACTAATCACTTGAAGTACAATCACACTAACTAAAATAGGAAGCAACACCTTTTGTATTAGAAAAACCATTATATTAAATGTCCCAATAATAACTGGAGCCAGCGCACTAGAGGATGTAACATAGCCTGATACAGCCATAAAAGCAAGTAAGGTAGGTAGCGTGACTTGTATAATCTCATAGAGCTGGCCTATGGTTTGTTCTGCTAGCTGAACGAGCATCATTAAAGACTGAGCTAAAGTGAAAATAATAAGGGCATAACATACAAAGTAGGCTGCCTTTGCTGTATCTTTTGACCCAAAAGACTTACTAAGTATTTGTAAGATACTACATAAAATAACAATTAAAATAAACCTTATAATAAGCTTAAAGTAGGTCTTAAATTCTTTGATAAAAATAGTCCCAATATGTAGAAGTATTTCTTCAATAGAAAACCGCTCTTCACCTGATATAAGACTAAGCACTTGTTCACTTAAGTCGAAATCCTTTATAGAAGGAACACTTTCTTTAAGTTCCTCTTCTAAACTTTTAATCTCGTCCCAGTTAAGCATATCAAATTGACGATTTAGAAAATTTTTCACTTCCGTCTCACTAAAAGTCTCTATACTTTCTTCATTTAGTTGATTTACCTCTTGCTGCTTATCTCTTTGCTGCGTATTTATTTTCTTTGTATTTACTTCCTGTGCATCTATTTGGTTTTGTAGATCAAAGCTGTCTTCTATACTTATTTCTTCTTGTATCGCTCTTTCTTCTTGTAGATCTACTTCTTCCTGGCTTACTTCTTGTCGTATATCTATCTCTTCTTTACCTTGAGCCTTTGGCTGCATATGCATCACTTGTTGCATAGTCCCCTTTGCCCCAAGCTCCCTTGCTCCTAAAGTGCTACACCATAGACTACTTAGTAAAATGAAGAGCATAATAGGTATCCTTATTTTCTTTTGCATCTTCAACCCACCTTCTAAATAAATTGTGTAATGAGTTCAATCAAAGCCAAAATAATAGGGGAAGCAAGTACTAAAATTAACACTTTACCTGCAAGCTGCACTTTACTTCCTATAGCTCCTTCTCCTGCATCTTTACAAAGTTGATAGCCAAATTCTGCAATATAAGCAATCCCTATAATTTTAAAAATGATTTTAAGATAGGTGTCATCTAAACTCATTTTAGTAGATAGGTCATGAATAATAGAAAAGATGACCTGTAACTGTGGTAAAATCAATATTAATAACAGACTACATGCAAAAATACGTATCAGGTTGCCCGCCATTTTATGATTCTCACCTACAAACAAGGTAAGGATCACAGCAGCTAGTGCAAACCCTGTTAATTTCATAATGTCCATGGAAGCCTCCTAAAACATAAACATTGTTTCTACGACTTCAAACAGCTTTAAAATATAAGATGCAATAATAATTAGAATAAGCGTCATGCCCCCTATTGAAACAATGTTTGCATAGCCATCTTTACCTGCTTGCTTTAAAAGAATACTCATAAACATAACAGCCATTGAAAGTCCACCTATTTTTAAAAGCTCCATCATTTGATCCATTTTCATTCCCCCTATTTTAAATAATAAGAATACTTATACAGGCACCTACTAAAATCCCCATACCTGTTCGCAATTTCCCAGTTTTCTCATGCTCTTTTAAAGCTAAATCTAGAGTCATCTTTAACTTACCTTGTATAAGATTAATATTTGCTTGTTGCATTTTCTTATCCATTTGTCCTATGCCACGTCCAAACTCTTCTAATAAACTATAATCCTCTGCCGTCAAATCATATCTATATTTTTCTCTTTCAAGTGCTTCCTTCCATAGGCTACTTCCTGTACTAGCTGTCCTTTCACCAAGAAGTTTAGAAAAGGTAATAAAAACTTTTCCTATATCATGCTTAGTCTCTACCCCAACTAGGTAGCATGCTTCTTGTAAAGGTGTGAGACGATAATCTATTTCCCCTTTTAAATACTCAAAGGCATAAATAAAGTTTTCTAATTCTTTAATACGTTTACGGTATTTAAAATCTAGAACAATCCCTGTTAGACTACATCCTGCAAAAACCATTAGTACACCCATAAGCTTTAACATACCATCACCTGATTTCTATGCAAATCTTGTATTTCTTCTACAGTACATGGACCATTTCTATTAGATAAAATAACCATTCTTTCAAACCAACCTTCTTTAATCATTTGGCTTAAATAAGGCTTTTTCATACAGTCTTCTAAGTCCTTTCCATGGGTTGTACACAAAATGGTTACACCCGCACCAAGGACTTCTTCTAATGCACGTAAGTCCTCTAGGGTCCCTACCTCATCTACTGCAATCACATCTGGTGCCATAGATCTTAGTAGCATATGCATCCCTTCTACCTTTGGACACCCATCTAAAACATCTGTCCGTATGCCTATATCATTTTGTGGAATCCCCATATAGCACCCTGCTATTTCAGAACGTTCATCGACCACACCTATTGTATAAGGTCCATAACCACTAAATCCATTGCTTAAACTTCTAATAATATCTCTAAGGAGTGTTGTCTTCCCACATTTAGGAGGAGATACAATAAGGGTATGATAAACCTTGTCCCTTGCTATAAGATAAGGTAATACCTTCTTGCTACAGCCTATTACTTCATGAGAAATGCGTACGTTAAGTCCACTAATATGTTTAATTGTTTTAACTTTCTTATCCTCTACTACAGTCTTTCCTACAAGCCCTACCCTATGCCCACCTTCTAAAGTAATATAACCTTGTCTTATTTCATCTTCTAAAGCATATAATGAGTAACCACTTAAAACTTGTAAAATAGCCTGTACTTCTTCTAAGGTTACTCTATGACTTTCCTCTATACTGCCTAATCCATTATTAGTTAGCCCATATTCTTTATGATCAAGTACAAGAATAAGTGGCTTATAAGCTCTTAGCCTAATTTCTTGAATCCTATATTTTGTGCCATCTGCTATTTGTAAAAGCTTGTACCTAATAGCTTTTGGCATCATACTTAAAATACTTTCAGGTATCATATAGGTTCCTCCTTTGTAAAATTTAATTATTTTACTATATGCTAAAACTTGTCCCTATAGAACTTATTTAGTTGAATAACAAAAAAAGCGTAGGGATTAATTTTCATTAATCTCTACGCTTTTTATACATTTAGTAAGGCTTATGCACGACCCATGTATTCGCCAGTACGTGTATCGATACGGATTTTTTCACCTTGTTCGATGAATAATGGTACCATTACTCTTGCACCAGTTTCTACGATAGCAGGTTTTGTAGCACCTGTAGCTGTATCACCTTTAAGGCCTGGTTCTGTTTCTGTAATTTCAAGTTCAACGTTGATTGGTGGTTCTACACCAAATACGCTACCTTGGTAAGAAAGTACTTTAACCATTTCGTTTTCTTTAACGAATTTTAAAGCATCTCCTAATGAACTACCATCTACTGCGATTTGATCGTAAGTATCTACATCCATAAAGTGGAATAATTCACCATCTGCATATAAGTATTGCATATCTCTACGGTCGATATGAGCTTTTGGTAATTTTTCAGTTGGGCGGAAAGTTTTTTCAACTACACCACCTGTTTTTATGTTTTTAATTTTACAACGTACGAAAGCTGCACCTTTACCTGGTTTTACGTGTTGGAATTCAATAATTTGATATAAGTTACCTTCAAATTCTACGGTAACACCGTTTCTAAAATCGCCTGCTTGAATCATGGCTTTTCCTCCTAAAATGTTTTTCTAATATAGTGTAAACTAGATTATTGGATTTTTCAACGATTTTTTACATTATTGTATAACGATAAGCTCTTTTGTTGAGTGAGTTAAGTTTTCTATACCCTCTTTTGTTACCACAATCATATCCTCAATACGCACACCACCAAAGCCTGGTACATAGATACCCGGTTCAACAGTTAGAACCATTCCCTCTTCTATAATTCTTTCTTCAACCATAGAAAAACGTGGATTTTCATGAATATCTAGACCTACACTATGACCAAGTCCATGACCAAAGTAATCACCATAGCCTGCTTCTGCTATAATATTTCTAGCAATAGCATCTATTTCCTTACCTTTTACACCAGGTTTAATAGCCTCAAGTGCTGCAAGCTGAGCTTTTAATACAATATTGTAAATTTCTTTATGCTTATCACTAGCTTCACCTATTACAATCGTTCTTGTCATATCTGAGCAATACCCATTATACACACAGCCAAAATCCATAACAACAAAGTCCCCTTCTTTTAAGGTTTCTTTACCTGGTACTGCATGACAAAGAGAAGATTTAGCACCTGCTGCTACAATAGAATTAAAAGAAACACCACTTGCCCCATTCATACGCATAATACGCTCAAGCTCTAAAGCAATATCTGTCTCTGTTAAACCATTTTTATACTCCATTGTAATAAAAGGAATAATTTTTGCAAAAGCTAAATCACCAATACGCTCAGCTTCTCTTAAGTTTTTAATTTCTTCTTCATCTTTTGTTTGTCTTAAATTTTCTACAACTTCACGAGTTGGTACAAACTTAAAGTCCTCATAAGTACCAAACTCTAAGAAGGTGGTATAATTAGTATAATCACTTTCAAAACCAATATTCTTAATTCCATTATGTTCAGCAATTTCCATTACTGTACCTAATAAACCTTTTTGAGCTTGATCCACTACTTCATAGTCTGGTGCTTGCTTTGTAGCTTGCTCAATATATCTAAAATCAGTAATTAAATACTGATTTTCCTTTGTGATTAGTAAACGCCCATTTGAGCCTTTAAAACCACTTAAATAATAAACATTTGTCAAATTACTAATAAGCATGCCATCAATATTTAATGCTTCAAATTGTGTTTTAAGTTTGTTTAAACGTTGTGTTTTCATTATATCTTTCCTTTTCTTCTAGTTTCTATTAGCTTGTTATAACTCTAGGTTCATAGCTTTGTTATTTATCTTTACTTTATTATTTCCAATTTACTATTTGTAGTTTATTATTTGTAATTTATTATTTTGCTATTTCTAGTTATTACTTTTTGTAAATAAAAGATAGTTTATTTCATTAGCTATATTTATATTAAATTGTTTTAAGTTTAATATATTCCACTATTAGCCTGATTTTATTTTGTATTCTTTATATGTTCTATTAATCCCTTAAGAGCCATTTTATAACCTTCAAATCCAAAGCCACCAACAATACCAATACAAGAAGCAGCTGTTACAGAATGACTTCTAAAGCTTTCTCTTGCATGGATATTAGAAATATGTACTTCTACTACAGGTAGCGAAATACTCTTAATAGCATCTGAAAGAGCATAACTATAATGGGTCAATGCCCCAGGATTTATAATCACACCATCTATTTGATCATGATAACATTTTTGCAAAAAATCAATTAATGCACCTTCACTATTAGATTGAAAAAACTCTAACTCAAGATGTGGATAGTCTTTCCCTTCTTCCACTAAAGTATGTTCTAAATCTTGTAAAGTAGCTCCTCCATAAATTTCTGGCTCACGTATACCTAAAAAATTCAAATTTGGTCCATTCACCACTGCAATTTTCATCTAACCCCTCCCTTAATTTAACACTTTCTCTAATACTTTATTTATAAATTCATTAGTAGAATTTTTTGCTTAATAATTTTGCTATTTACTTAATATCTAGATGCTCCAATATATATTGGTTCAGGCTATATGGTGTTTCATTTTCACATTTTATATGAAGGGTACAACTTTCTTCATATAAAGACCTACGCCTATTATAAAGCTCTTGAAGCTGATCATAGCTTTTAACTAAAGGCCTAGAAGCATCTCCTGCAATACGACGATAAAGCTCTTGAAAAGGCCAATCTAAATAAATACAAATGCCTTCTTTAAGGAGCTTTCGGTTGGTCTCACTCCCAATAATGCCCCCACCTGTTGAAACAATTTTATTTTTAGACTGATGAATCTTAAAAAGAAGTTCTTCTTCTAACTTTCTAAAATAAACTTCTCCCTTTTCTTCAAAAATATGAGCAATCTTTGTCCCAGTCTCTTTTTCAATCCATACATCTAAGTCTATCCACTCACGTTGCAAACTCTTGGCTAAATAATTGGCTAAAGTAGTTTTACCACACCCCATAAAGCCGATTAGATATATATTCTTCAAAACTTTTCCCCCCTGGATTATTTTCTATAGGATAAATGGTTACAAGTCCTGTAACAGGCCTTACTGTTATAGGTAAATGATAAGGTATTCGCTTATGCCATATAGTCAGCGTACCACTTTCTGATGGGGATACATCTTTTGTAAAACAGATCTTTTTTCCACCTTTAAAATAGTTTTCCTCTGTTCCAATGTATAGCATCAACCCTTTAGGTACTGTATATCTTGATTCTTCAAGGGTATTAGTACTTACTATTAGTACACTTTCTCCATTTACTTCATTGCGCTCAAGTGTATAAGTTCTATTTTTAAGGGCTGCCTTTTGTTGCATAATCTCTATTATACTTTGAACTTCATAGGCACATTGAAGCATTTCTTGCTTGGCTATATAAGTATAGCCAGTAACAACACCTACACTACATATACTTATAATAGCTATAACTACTACCATCTCCACTAAAGTAAAACCTTTACCTATAGACACCTAATCATCCTATCTTTTGTAAAAGTGCTTCATAAATCTTATGAATAGTCTCCTCATTTAGTGTACACTTATGCATCAGTTCATAAGCAATCACCGCTTGATAAAATAGCATATCAAAACCATTCATAATCTTTAAGCCTTTATGTAATGCTTCTTGTAAAAATAAAGTCTGTGATGGATTATAAATCAGGTCAACAGCTGTATGTGCCTGTTCTAGAAGTTTGCTACCACATCTTGGTTTTTGTTCTTTCAGCGCTCCCATTCCTACACCACTAGTTTGAATAACAAGTGAGATAGGCCTATTAGAACTTTCATCTTCTTCATAGACAAAAATAGGTAGCTTTGTATAATTCTTAAAATGTTCACTTAAGGCAAGAGCCTTTTCCTTTGTACGATTAAAAATATGCAGACTTCTTGCTTCTTCCATAACACTTACAACAGCTGCATAACTAGCTCCACCACTACCTATAATGGCCACATTTTGATCTTTAAAGGAAATACCCCCTCCAAGAAGAGCACGTCTAAGCCCCATAGCATCTGTGTTATACCCTTTATAGCCACTTGGTGTCCATACTAATGTATTAACTGCATCTACCATTTGGGCTAACTCATCTATTTCTATACAATGAGGCATCACTGCCTTTTTATGAGGCATGGTTACATTAAGTCCTTTAATATGAAGAGCGTGGGCTCCCTTTAGGGCAGCTTCTACTTCTTTCTCTTCTACAAGAAAAGGGACATACGCCAAGTCCCCTCCTGTAAACTCTGCAATTGTATGATGAATAAGAGGAGATAAAGTATGTTCTATAGGCTTACCTATTACACCACATACACAAGTTTTACCCGTTATGTTTTTCATAGTATGCAATCACTTTCCTTTCAATTCCTCTCTTGATTTTAGTAATCCATTCATCTTTATCGCTTACAGGTTTCACTAAAATAGTTTTTAACTTGGCACGATTGCCACCATATACATCAGTAAAGATTTGATCACCTACAATGACTGCTTCTTCTCTATCTAAATGCATTAACTCTAAGGCACGTTTAAAACTTCTTGTACGTGGCTTACCTGACTTATGAATAGCAAATACTTTAAGACCTTCATTAAATTTTACTACACGATCTTCCGTATTATTAGAAACTAAGCAAATCTTAAATCCTTCACTTTTAAGTCTCTCAAAAAGCTCTATAATCTCTTTTGTTGGCTCTAATATATCATAAGGTACTAAAGTATTATCAATATCAAAAATAATCCCCTTAATCCCTTCTTCCTTTAATGCCTTTGTATCTATTGCAAATATAGACTCTAAATATAAGTTTGGATAAAGTCGTTTAATCATCTGTCTATTCCTTTCTAACTAAAAAGTTTTTTCCTTTAGTGGCTCTCGTCTTAAAAATTTCAAACTGACTATACTATTTTCACTTGTGCCTACTAAATAATGATAGTTATAGTATAACCCATTATCCCCTTCACGCAACACCTCTACAGGAATCTTTATAGTGAAAAAATGATTATTTTTTGTTGTATAAGACATGACTTCATAAGTCATTGCCTCCCAATCAGGTATAAGCACTTCCCCTCTAAAAATATAGTTTATAAGTTGTCCATAATCTTCCCTATACGTTTCTTCTTTTATACGAAGCTTATCACCTAAAAGCGGTGCCTGTTTTAAAAAATCCTCCCATACACTAAAGCCTTCTAGCCATTTTTCTTCATAAGTCTGCCAAAACCTTCTATCCTTTGAAAAGACTACTTTAAAAAGTGACTCTATAGCCTCTCTTTCCCCTTTAGACATATGTTCTACATAAGCAATAGGAATGGTTTGCTGTATATATAAGTGCTCAAGTTTCTTGAGTTCTACCTTTTTCATAGAAGAATTTTCTAGTACAACTTCATCTTGTTTTGGATAAGTAAGGGTATAATAAGTTTTAATTTTACTATAGTCTCCTCCTTCTAAAGGCTTCTCCTCTATATCTGATATAAGGTACAAAAAACCTTCATTTAAACTTTTCATCCCTTCTATACGGCCGTTCGTTAATTTTCCTTTTATATCATTCTCAAGCTTATCCCTTTGCTGGGTATAAAGACTATACATTTCTTCCCCACTTAGCTTCTCTTCCCAATAAGTAAAGGATAAACTTTCACCCAAACTATTCTCATCTCTACTTAATACACCACCTAAAGTCCCCATCACCAAGGTGATACAGCCCAACGCCTTAATACTTCGACTAGCCATCTTTTTACCTTCCTTTATCCCTACTTAATACGTGAAACTTCATAATCCGTCACATATTCATCCACTACTAATCTATAAGGTAGTTCCTCCTCTTCATTTGGCACAAGTTTTAAAGTTAAATACATTTTTACTGCGTCTACAACTTCCAAATCACTATTACTTACCTCTACTGCCCCAACAATTTCATATAATAATTTGTTTTCTAGTTCCCCTTGTATACTTTTAATGATGTCCATATCTTGGCTAAGTGACTGCTTTAGGCTATTTATCTTTTCTACAATAGATTTATAAGTAACAAATTCTTTTGTTGAAAGACTTGATACCAAAAAAGTATCTTTCACATAGTTATAGCTTATCACATCTGCTAAAGTTCCCTTCTCCAAATGAGGGGTACCAAATGTAAATTCTTGCTTGATTATATATAAATCACTAAAGTCTACTCCATCAGGTAGACCATCAAAGAAAGACCTACTCACCTCCACATAAGCTTTAGCTGCTGCTAGTCCTTGAATAGCCCTTTCCTCTTCTTTTTTAGTAGGCTTATACGCTTCTTTGCACTCACTCCAAGTTCTCCTTAACGCTCTATCAAATCTTCTAGTGACCTGATCTTTATTGCTCTCTAGGCAATCTTGTGCTACTAATTTTGTAGATGCTGTTTGCTGCAAAGCTTTAGTCCAATCCTGATGATAAGTCTGCCTTTTTATAAAACTTGCTATAAGTAATAAAGCTATAGTGAGTATAATTAAAGTAATGCCTAGTACATAACCTTCTTTACAATGACTCTTATCTTTTTTATTGATAGGTAACCAAATATTGCAACCCTTCATAATGACTTTCTCCTTGTTTTCTTCCTACTATTCCGATAAGCCAATACCCAGCTTTGTCATGATGTACCCCTTCTCCCCTTTGTTTAGTGGTATTTAAATATAATCTTTTACCACTTATAGCTTCTTCTACAATATTCCAATTAAAATTTGGTTCTGTAGAACATTTGATAGCACTCCCAACTTCTACAGGCTGTACAATATGGGATTTATAAGCAAAAGGAATCCATATAAAACTATAGGTATAATCATTCATCCCCTTTGGCCGCTCTTTTAAATAGCCTCTTAAAGCTTCCTCATTTACTCCTCCTTCTAAGCTCCTCTTTTCTCTTACATACTGGAGCATTTCTCGTCCATAGAGTACAGCTTCTTGCTTATAAGCTTCCCTTATATACTGTCTTTTTACACATATAAAGCTAGTAAAGATCATCTCTATAACAAGGCATACAAGGATTACGCTTATAAGCACTTCTACTAAACTAAATCCCCGTCTATCCTCCTTCTTCACCCCTTCACCTCTTTTCTACTGACAAGCTATATCCATTATAAATTCCGTTGTATAGTCCCTTATGCCACCATCTCCTACAGAAGAAGCTAATATATGAAGCGCTCTAATAGTTATACCTTCCATGGTACTTGGAAACCTCCGGGCTATATCTCTTGTCACCCTTTCACTACTTACATACTTCACTCTATACACATAATGTTTAAAAGGTGGCCTATCCTGAATCTCCATAAATTTAACCTCTAAATCTCTTACTGGTTGATCATTTAAATACCCCTCTACTATCCCTAATAGCAAATATTCATCTATCCTTTGTGGAAAATCTAATACATAGCCTTCTAAACACAGATTTAAAAAGTTATCTCTTTCTTTCCAGTCCCCTTTCCCGAGTTCATATGCCTTAAGAATTTGTATAAATTTTCTATAAGACTCTCTTTCTTCTTGAAGCACCTTTATCTGATTTATATAGGAAGGTAAAATACTGCCTAAATATAGGGTTAAACTTAATGTGAGAACAGACATTAGAACTTCCAAGTTGGTCAATCTGCCCCAACTTCGTGTTACCTTACTCCAAAGTTTCATCTTCTGTCCCCTCCTCTTTGTCTAAGGTAAAGGAAAAATACCAAACTTCTCCTTCTTTTTCTATTTGAAACTCCAACTCTTCTTCACTATAAATGCTTAGCAAACTTTCTCTATATAATTTAATAAACTCAAGCTCCCTACTCTTTCCTACCACTTTCCACCCTGATTCCCCTCCTTCATAGGCAACCTGTTCAAGGTTTAACATAGCCTCTGAAAAGCTAAAGATATACTCTAGCTCTAAAAAATAAGCTGCTCTTTCTAAATTCAACTTCTCCCTTTCTTCTTCTAAGGATTTTAAGCGCTCCTCCTTTTCGTAGAGCCCTTTTAGCATTTCCTCTCTTTGGTCACTATTGGCAACTATTGGATCTGTCTTCAGTCTTGCTACTTCTTCTTGTAAGGCATATATCCTTAATGGTAATAAAATACTTATAAGACTTCCTATAACCCCTATTAATAAAACTATAAAAAAAGTCCCCTTTAACCACTTCCTATACCGTTCTCCTCTTAAATAGGAAAGTGGTATTAAATTCATAAGGCCCTCCTTATAAAAGCTCTTTTCCCAGATCCCATTAATAAACTATTAACGCTCACATTATTCTCTAAACTAACTACTTCTAACTCAAAAGTATCCTCAATAGCCCCTTCAAAAGCTTGATCCCTTACGCCCTGCCATATTACATAACATTTTTCTATCTGCCTATCTCCATACTTAAAGGTATAAAACTGCAGTAATTTACCTACCTCTAATAGAAGCTTCTCCTTATCTCTACTAGGCAATATAAAAGTTAAAATACATATACCCCCTTCATAAATACCTACATACCATTCACCATTAGCTTCTAATAAAAGCATTTGATAATGCTCTTCTTTACTATCTTCTATACTATAAAGTGCCACATCTAAAGGTGTACTTATAAAGTTAGGTGCACATTTAAGTTCCTTAAACAAATGATATGGCCCTATAATAGCTGCCTTCATACTACCTACCAAACAATATCTTGCTCTATCTGTTTCTAACCCCTTACTTGTTTGCCTTACATTTTTACTTCTTCGCTCTCTGCCCTTCCCTCTGTCTTCCCTTTTACTTTCTACAATGTTATAAGTTGTACTTCTATGTTCACTCGTTCCTGTCATTCTATGTGCTGTAAATACATAATCTTGTAAGGCTTGGTCCATCCATTCTTCTGGATAAGTAGCTAAATAAGCCTCTATATGGTTCTCCATAAACTTAGGCATATAAATTTCTCTTCGCATAACACAATGAGGAGAAATAAGTATACTTGTCCCCTCTGGATACCATTTCTTCTTATCTAACAACTGTATAAGTAAGGCCCTTAATCCTTCCCTATTTTTAATTACACCATTACAAATCATGCCACTTTCTAAAGCAAACTCTTCCTCATCTAATACATATAAATGCCCACACTTACTCCTTCCATAAAGAAAAGAAAGTGCTTCGTCCTTTATTTCTACACCTAAATAGTATGCCACCTCTATCTCCTTTCCTATTGTTTGTACTTTGTATTAAGTAGTATTTCTTCTGTCAAAGTTCTACCTCCTCTCCCTGCTAAAGTACACCTTATATACACCCAGTGCTCTCGCTGTTTGAAGGTCATCTCTTGAATATTGTTCGCTACTACGCTATCCTTATAAGTCATCTTATATAGGTCACTTACTCCTACATTCTCCTTAGTAATACTTAACACCTGACCATCTGTAAAGATAATCTTTCTAAGTCTTCCCTCTTCTTCATAAAAACTTATCCCCTTTGCTACTTCAAACCTATCTTCTACAAAAAGCCTTATAAAGTTCATCTGCCTTCTAAGCCTTGCTTCTTCTACCATGCCCCTATGCCCTTCTAGTCCTGTAGCTGTAAAATTTAAAAGGCAACAAAAAAAGAGGCCAGTAATGGCAAGTGCCAATACAACCTCTAATAATGTCATACCCTTCTTCATCCCTGTTTGGCCACCTCTTACATCCATAATCCCAGATACCATCCTATTAACTGTTCTCCGTAAAATAGACTAATCAGTGCACCAATACTTAAAAAAGGTCCAAAAGGAAATTCTAAACTCTCCTTCTGCCTAGCATATAAAAAGATTCCATAAATAGAACCCGCTATTGAACCAATAAGTAAAGTTAAAAATACAAGACCAGGTGAAGTAAATAAACCAATCATACCCAAATACCTTACATCACCATAGCCCATGCCCTCCTTCTTCAATACCCAAAGAGCAATATAGAAAACGAGAGCCACTATTCCATACCCAAGAGCCCCACCTAAAAGACTTTTTATAATAATCATAGCATCTTGGTGTAGGTAACTCAGTGCACCTTTTCCAAGTATTGCCACAATACACCCAAAAATAATCACTTCCGTCGGTAAAATCATATATCGCCAATCAATTAAAGTTAAAACAATGACCACCGACACAAAACAACAAGCCAAAATAGCCTCTATCGTAAACCCAAAATGATAAAAACTATAGACCCACCCTATACCATTTAGTAGCTCAATACAAGCATACTGAGGACTAATCTTCTCCTTACAATAACGACACCTTCCCCCAAGAAAAAGATAACTCAACACCGGCACCAAATCCAATGGCTCTAGTGTATGCTTACAACTTTGACAATGAGAAGGTGGAAAATTAATACTCTCCTCATTTGGAATACGGTAGATGCATACGTTGAGAAAACTCCCAATAATAAGCCCTATACAAAAAATAAAAAAGAAAATTATTGCTTCCATAAAACTTCCCCCTATACTCACAAATCTTTAATTCTTTATGCTTATTCTAACATAAATTGCTATATTTTAAACATTTTTACATAATTCTAATATTAAATCTACAATAAAAAGACTCCAAAGTTCATCACCTTGAAGTCTTCTTATTAACTTAATTCTAACTATGTACCCCTATCAAATTGTTTCTAAGTTTTTACGCACCAGGCATCCTAGGCACAGGGTGCAACCCAAAACCTTGCTACTAACTATTCTGGATAAACCCCTGCCGCTTGTGAACTTGATGTAGTACTTGTAACAGTCGAAGCTGAGACTGCTGCAGTAGCAGCTACTTCATACACTGCCTTTGTTACTGTACCGGCAGTTACATTTACACCAAATCCACCTTTAAATTTATCATTACCATATAATTTTTCTAAATCATTCTTTACTTTATTACCAGTATCAGTACCTGTTACAGTTATGGTTACCCCTCCACCTGACTTAGGTGCACCACCAATATATGTTATTGTTGTATTATTATTTTCCGCCAAAGATGTTTGAACCATTCTTGCAACCTGTGTAGCTGCCGCTTTATTGTTTGATGTATTCGCCTTTTTTATGTACCCCAATAATGATGGCACCATCATTGCTGCAAGTACACCAATGATTGCGATTACAACAATCATTTCTACTAATGTAAAGCCTTTTTTGTTTTTCTTAATTTGTTTGTTCATTTTAAAACTCCCCTCTTAAAAGTATTTAATATAAAACTCTTATTTTACTAATACAATTATATAATATTTGTACAAGTATTTCAATATGAATTTATAAAATTTTTGTTTTTTTATACAATTTTATACTACAAATAACGTTTTAAATCATCCGAATTAATACAACTACTTAATGCTGCTTGTAAACTAATAATTCCTTGTTTCACTAAAGAGGCTAGATGGGCATCTAGTGTTTGCATTCCCACCTTAGCATTAGTTTGAATTGCTGCATTGATTTGATGCACTTTTTCATCACGGATCATATTACGTATAGCATCTGTAACTACCATAATCTCCATAGCCAGTGCACGTCCTCTAGCATCTGCACGTAAGATTAAGTTTTGTGTAATAACCCCTTCCAATACGTTGGCAAGCTGAATCCGAATTTGTCTTTGCTGGGCTGGTGGGAAAACGTCTATCATACGGTCTACTGTACTGGCTGCACCTTTTGTATGGAGTGTAGAAAATACTAAGTGACCTGTCTCTGCTGCTGTAATAGCTGCTTGAATCGTCTCAAGGTCACGCATTTCTCCTACTAGGATGACGTCAGGGTCTTCACGCATAGCAGAACGCAATGCTCTTGAGAAACTACTTGTATCGTCTCCTACTTCCCTTTGATTGATGATACAGTTACCATGTTTGTATAAATACTCAATAGGATCTTCAATAGTTATAACGTGGGCTCTACGACTTTTATTGACAAAGTCAATCATAGCAGCTAGTGTAGTAGACTTTCCACTTCCTGTAGGTCCTGTTACAAGGACTAGCCCCCTTGGTCTAGATGCTAAATCTTTTAGTACAGGTGGGAGCCCTAGCTCTTCCATAGTTGGAATACGATTAATTAAAAGACGGATAGCTAAACAGTAGCTATCTCTTTGTTTAAATGCATTGACACGAAAGCGCCCTATCCCTTCTAATATAAAAGAAAAGTCCACGTCCCCTTCTCGCTCTAGCACTTCTCGTCTTGCCTCATTTACAATGGAGTATACAAGTCTTTTAGCCGTTTCTTGTGTAATGACTGGGTACTCCCCTAATGTAACAATACTTCCATTGATTCTTACCATAGGTGGTACGCCTACAGTAATATGCATATCTGAACTTCCTTTCATAGCAGCTTCCCGAAGTAAAGTTGCTATATTCATCTCTAGCATGTTATTCCCTCCTAATCAATGCTGTATGTAATCTTCATATATTCAGCTAGTGTAGTAACCCCTTCTAGTACAAGCTGCCTCATATTATCTTGGAGCAATATGGTTCCGTTCTTTTTCGCATAGTCTCGAAGCTCTTCTGCTTGTGCCCCGTGATTAATCATTTGTTTCATCTCACTATTTACTACAATGATTTCATGAATAGCTGTTCGCCCCTTATACCCTGTAAAGTTACAAGATTGACAGCCTTCCCCTTTATACAAGGTGATTTCTTCTTCTAACTTTAGCATTTCCATTTCTTCTCTCGAACTTATATAGGAACGTTTACAATATGGGCATATTTTACGTGCCAAACGTTGAGCAATAACTCCTACAATAGCCGATGAAACCATATAAGCTTCAATCCCCATATCTACAAGACGTACAATAGTACTTGCTGCATCGTTAGTATGAAGTGTACTAAATACTAAGTGACCTGTAATGGCGGCACGTATCGCGATAGAAGCCGTCTCCGCATCACGAATCTCCCCAAGCATTATCACGTCTGGGTCTTGACGCAAGATGGAACGCAGACCACTAGCAAAGGTAAGACCAGCTTTATTATTAATTTGAACTTGGTTAATCCCATCTAGTTTCTTTTCTACTGGGTCTTCTAATGTAATAATGTTATCTGTTGGTTTATTGCGTGCTGCTAGAACTGCATATAATGTGGTAGACTTACCACTTCCAGTAGGCCCTGTTACAAGGATGATGCCATTGGGACTTTTAGTAATCTTTTCAAAAAGCTCTCGGTTATGGTCTGTAAGCCCTAAGTCATCAATAGTTGCTACACCACTATCCTGAGTATTTAAAATACGAATAACCACTTTTTCACCATAGGTTGTTGGAAGTACAGAAACACGCACATCTACTTTCTGCCCACTTTCCATAAGTTCAAAACGTCCGTCTTGCGGCGCACGCTTTTCTGCTATATTCATATTAGACATAATTTTAAGTCTTGTAATGATGGCATCATGTGCTGCTTTATTAATTTGCATTTGTTCTTGAAGCTCTCCATCAATACGCATACGCACCCTAGTATATTCTCTACCTGCTTCTATATGTATATCACTAGCAGCTAGCTTAACCCCTTGTTCAACAATGGAGTTTACCATTTTTACAACTGGTGCATTTTCTATAACCCCATTGCTATCAACAGCTGCCCCTACGTTTATAATTTCCCTCGTATTAAGTTCTTGTTGCAACTGTTTGGCTGCTACAAAGGCATCACGCCCACTATAACAACGATCAATAATACTTTCAATATCACTTTTAATACAAATAACTGTATTTACTTCACATCTTGTAGCAATGCGAATTTCTTCAATAGCGTACAAGTTTAAAGGGTCACTCATACCAACAGTGAGTATATTACCATTTTTACCAAGAGGTACTGCTACATAACGACGTGCTATTTTTTCATCTAAAATATTGACAATTTCATTATTAATAGGATAATTCTTTAGATTAATAAAGGGTACCCGTAAGCGTTTAGAGAGAGATTGAGTCAGTTGCTCTTCGGTGATGTACTTTAAATTGACAAGCAAATCCCCTATACGCTTATCCCGATAAGTACTTTGCTGAATCTTAAGTGCATTATCTAATTGTTCCTGGGTAATTATCCCTTCTTCAACAAGAATGTCTCCTATTCTTAGATTTTTTCTCATAATCCTCTCCTTACATGATTATCTACTTATATATTGAGTTATGGTATTATAAATTCAATAACACTTCCCGATGTACTTGGCACACTTGCTGTTGTCATGTTAATACATCTTACACCTGTTTTTACCTTATATATTTCTTCTATTACTCCCCCGTCATTACGTTTTGCACTCACGGTAACATCTATCACTTTATTATTACTTGGGGATTTATTAAACTCTAAACTAATTATGTTATCTCCCATAAAATTTCTATCATATACTATCTTTTCACCTGATGCTGTGCAATGTATAAGTCCTCTAGCATCTATATATATATTCTGTATTGTGGTAGATGGTGTAGTGGGTATAGATGTAATATCTATATTTCTTGCAAATTTTAACCTATTGACCACATAATCTTGCACCATTAACACAGTATCTTTAGCATATGCTCGATCTTTGGTTCTAGCTACAATCCTAGTTCCTGTAATAAACATTTCTCCTATTGGAATTATTAATATTGCAACAATAGCCATAACTATTACTATCTCTACTAATGTCATTCCCTTTTTATTCTTTAAGAAACATACTTTTTTCATTATACTACTCCCTATACTTTTCAAATACATAACTTGTACTTCCAAAGGATAGCCCACTAGCGTTTCCTTCTATATTAATCCCATTTGAAGGGTAGAAATTACCACAATAGTGAATGTTAGTATTATTCATAAATTTAATTATTGTTGGTCTTGAGTTCTTGTCTGGATCTGTACTCTTATCTGTAGGAGTAAAAATATTATACCTTAACACTTTTCCAGAACTATCCCTACCATCAATCCCTATAACCCTACTATCCGTATAACTTACTTCTCCAATATTTGCTCCCGCTCCTCCACGTGTCATTCCGAAATATACTCTACTAGTAGGAGCTGTCTTAATCTTATATCCTAGTGTTGAACTTGGAACAATATGTATACGCTTCACAACACTAGATTCACCATATTCAAGTACTAAACAATTCTTATGGAGTGCTGCACTTGCATCCGTTGCATCTGGACTTGCACCTTGTGGGCATTCTTCAGCCATATCTGGTGAAGATCCCTTAAAATATCTATAAATATTAGCATCTTCTGTTATGTTAATATTTTTTAATAAAAAGTCACTCTCAGGAATAATTGAATATGGCTTTATCCTCAAAGCATTTTTAGCTGTTATTCTATGTGTCTCTGTTCCACTCACTCCTCTAGAAGTATTGCTACCACCAATAATTTCAATATTATTATTACTATCTTGTGCTTTTGTAGCATCAAAAGTCACAGGGTAAGATGTCTTAATTTTAACTTCTCCAAGATATGCTGAAAGGACACCTTCTATAGTAACAGGTCCTTCTGCTATTATCTCTATACCACTTACTGATAATATGTCACCTGCTATGTTAACTGGTTTCCCAACACCTGTTGATTCAATCTTTACTGTGGGTCCATAGATACTTCCTGTAGAAATTCCATTTTTCGCCTTTAGGGCAATAGGACTCCTGTTTCTTCTAATATTCCATTATTAACCCCTGAAATAATATCACCTGTTATAAGTTTTCCATTAACTGATTGTATATTAATTACTCCATGACTTTGGATGGTCTTTGCGGATAGATCACTATTAACAATAGCTCTTACTTCCCCTCCTTTGGAAAGTATATCCACAATTTCTAATTGATCTCGGATGTTCAAATCGATATTTGAATGAACTACTAAGTTACTTGTTTCAGTAGAAACATCTTCCCTTATAATAGCAGTAACAGTTCCTTCTACCCCATTGTTGCTGTTTTTTGCAGTTCCTACAACCTTAACTTTAGGAACTCCTCCTTCTACTGTAGCTGATACATCTACATGACTTCTCCATATTCCTCCTTGGGCATCTCTAATCTCTACCTCGTCACTTGTTTTATCAATTAAATTCCCCCCAATACCTATTAATTCTTTTTGTTCTGAGTAACTTTTAGTATCATCCGTTATATAGCTAACACATGTATCTACAATAGATTTAGCTGAAAAATAGGCTTGCCGCTTCTCTTTTTGATAAATAGCATTTTTATGTGAAGCTATCGTAACAGTCATTAGACCTACTGTAAGCAACATAATAAATGTAAAAACAACAATTACAAACATTAATGTACTTCCTCTAGGTGACCTTTTATTTATCCCCATCTTTCTCCCCCCTATAAATTAATCCTCCTAATATATCCACTTAAAAGGTTTAAAATACCTATATGTAGCACCACTTTCGTTTCCACTATAATAACTTCCTGTAACTACCATCGAAATAGACCCTGTCGAGGTAGGGAATGTAAGTGTTACAGTAGAATCTGAAGTTACTCCAACACGTGTTTCTATTTCACTTGCCGCTCTATTATTAATACGCGTAATTTCATTTGAACGTTTTTGTAAATTTAATGCAGTTGTCAAAATTCTTCCTAATGCTAATAATACAATACTCATAATAGCCATCGTAATAATAGTTTCTACTAAAGTAAAACCTTTTCCCTTTTTAATATCCTCCACCTCCTTTACTAGAATTTATAGTCAAATACTCCATCATTTTCTTTATGTATACTATACAAAGTAATATTGATACTTGTTGTCTTTTCATCATCTACATCAAAAGTTGTAAAAGCAACGTTATTTACAATACCGTGTTTTTCCAGATGTGAAATCTCACTAACTAAGTTCATAATCTTAGCTTTTGTTCCTTTTAGGTTAAGTGTAAGGTCTGTTTTTACTACTTGGTCTACGCCTCCCTCTACCGGTGGTGTTTCTTCTACTTGACCCACCTCAACTGTTGTTGAATTAACTATATTATTAAAGTACTCCCCGATTGGATAAGAAAGTGCAGTAGTTGTTTTTACATAAGGTGTAACAGTTGTTACTTGTGGATCACCTAAGGCTAAACTTTCAACTGTTACTTGATTCTTGTTTGCTAGGGCACCTATCCATATATGTATAAATTCTTTATCTACTATATTGAAGAACGGTGGGATCATATCTTGTGTGCTTAATAAAATTTGCTCAATTTCAGCATCAATTGTATTTGCTCTTGCTAAAAGTTGATCTGTTTGAAACTTACTATCTTCAGCTACTAAAAGTTGATCTTTTAATTCTTTACGTTTTGTCATCCCCGGAGTGATTACTAAATTAATATTAATAACAACGATCATTACGAGCACTAAAAAGAAAATAAGATTCCTTTCTTTATTTGTCATCTTCATTGTTTTCACCTCCTGGAACAATACCTAAAGAAATGGTCGTTGTATTACTACTTCCATCTTCTCCAGCTCTTGTATAACCACTATATGCTACACCAAATATGTTTTTTTGCTTACGTAAGCGGTTTACATATTGAGCAATCTTTTCATTTTGATCTGCCTTACATTGAATACCTATAGTGCCTCCTGAGAAGCTAAAGCTTTCAATGACTAGTCCATTAGGTGCTAAATTCACTATACTATCAAATAAAGCCTGGTCTGGCTTGATTTGTGTCTTAATCTTTTGTGTTGCTGTAGCAATGCCATTGTAGTAATTTGTAGCATTTGTTAGTACCTTTTCTTTTTCTGTTAAGACTGCTAACTTTTGCTGTACATCTGGTGAATTAATATAGTCATTGATTATATTGATTTCCTCTTGAATACTAGTATTCGTTACAGTAAATGCAGTAAAAAGTCCAAATGTTAAAACAATCATCACCGCAACAATACCAATTTGTACTGTTGTTTCTTTAGAAATATTTTTTTCTCTTTTTTGTACTTCATAATAGCGATCAAAAAAGTTTATATCTTTAATGAACATCTTGATCTCCCCCTCTTAATCTAGCCTAATCAATGCACCTACTGCATTGAGGTATTGTGGCAAGCCCTCAATTTTACATACTCGTGGGTCTGCTATATCATCTATTTTAGATACAGGTATATCAATATAAGACTGGATATATTCTGCTATCCCTCTCATGTTTGCCATAGACCCACTTAAATAAATATTACTTACTTGACTCACCTGGTCCTTAGTCCCCATACTCATATGGAACTGCATTACCCGTTGAAGTTGGTCTACAATATTGGATAAGTATAGGGTAATGGTATTTTCAAGAATGGCATCTCTAGCTAGGGCTTTTGGTGATAGGTCAAGCATGGCAAAGTCACTATTGAGTGCTTTTAGTTTTCCTAGTGATAAGAGGGTGCGTTCGTATTGTTCTGTATTCACTAGCATACGTCTTGCAAATACTCTTGTACTATCTCTAAAAAGGTATGTATTCATATAGCTGTTACCTATATCTGCTACAATAATGTTTTTGTAGTCAATATCTTGGCAAGTCAGTATAAATTTATATACTGCATTTTGATGAATATCTAAGGCTACTGGCTTAAGCTTTAGAGCTTTAGCTATATCTATGTATTGTTTAATAATTTCTTTTGAAAGTGCTACTGTCTCAATACTGAAGTTTCCATCTTCCATAGCATCTGCATCTGTATAGTCCACAACATGGGGATCAGGAAAGTTCATTAAAGCTTCCATTTCATTTTGAAGAATAGGTAGGGTCTCACTCTTCTTAACGTTTGGAATAATGAACTTTCTACTTATCATACTTCCTGGGTTAGTCGTAAAGGCTACCTGTCTACTATTTAGTTTATGCTTATGAATGGTATTTCTTAACTTTGTAATGATTTCATCCTGATCTACTATTTCCCCATCCATTACTGCCCCTTCAGGAGTAAGTGTTGTTACCGTACGTGAAATTTTAAATTTTCTTGCACGGTACTCCCCCTCTACAATATGGATATGTCTACTTCCAATATCAATTGCTAACATATTTTGTCCCCTTCTTTCTCTCTATTGAATATTCCCCATCATTTCGTACATTGGTGGAAGTATTGCACCTACAATAAAAGCAACCATAAGTCCAAGTACAACGATCATAAGTGGTTCTAGTAAAGAAACCATTTTTTGTACAGCTGCATCGGCTTCTTCTTGGTAGAAGGCTGCTGTCTTATCTAATACTTCTTCTAGTCGCCCTGATTCTTCCCCGATCAAAATCATATTTGACAACATAGGTGGGAAAATACCGATTTGGCGCATCGCATCAGATAGTGAAATTCCTTTACTTACATCTTCTTTTGCAATATTGTACTTTTCATCAATATAACTATTATTAATAACACTTTGTGTAACATCCATAACATCAATAAGTGACATACCTGATGCATATAAAGTGGCTGTTGTCTCAGCAAAACGTGCACTTAGTATAATTTTGTTCAACTTACCAACAACAGGTGCTGTAATCTTCACTTTATCAAACCATTTTCTAAAGGCTTCTGTTTTTAAAAGCATATAAAAAGCTACACTTAAAATAGCTATCCAAAGAAGAATAAAGATCCAGTCATTTTGAAGTGCACTACTCATATTTAAAAGAAACTGTGTAATAGCTGGTAATTCCCCATAATCAGCAAACATCTCTGCAAATTGTGGTACAACAAAAAGTAATAAAAGTAAACAAACACCTATTGAGATTACACCTAAAATAATAGGGTAAATCATAGCATTCTTTACTTTATTTTGAAGTTTATTTTCACTTTCATAGTGGACGGCAAGTCTTAATAAAGATTGATCTAAAGTACCACTTTCTTCTCCACATTCCACCATGCTTATAAAAAGGTTTGGAAAAGCCTTCCCCTGCGCTCTTAAACTTGTCGATAAGGCATTTCCTTTTTGTACATCCTCATAAATATTTAGAAGTACACTTTTGATCTTGGCATCCTCTGATTGCTGATAGAGAATATCAATACATTTAATAAGGGATACCCCTGATTCAAGCATGGTTGCAAATTGTCTACATAAAACAACCAATTTCTTTAATGGTATTTTTGTACTTTTTACAGACTTTTTTTCGCTAAATTCTGTATAGCTAATACAATATAACTGATTTTTCCTTAACGTAGCAAAAAAGGCTTCTTTACTTTCTACATCTATTGTCCCCTTTTGTATGGTCCCTTGCATGTCTTTTGCCACATACGTAAAAGTCGCCATTTTTCTCCCCCCTCGTACATTTGTAAACTTATACTTTTTCAATACTTAAAACTATTATGATTATACTACAACTTTCATTATTTATAAATATATTGTTTATTTTTTAGTGTTTATAATAAAATTATCACAAAAATATTATAGAAAAACCAATTTTGTCATATTATGCTTAGGTTTTTATAATTTTTTTGTGCATTATTAAATTTGCTAAACTAAAAAAGATGCAACAAGTTAATAATACTTGTCACATCTTTTAGTTTTAATTAATCTTAAAGGTAGCAATAGTTTCTTGTAAGTTTTTAACGTTTGTTGTAAGTGCATCTGCACATTCATCCATCTTATCAGAATCTTCATTTTGTTGAGTATTTGCTGCTAAAAGTTCTTCTGTTACAGCTACAGTTTCTTGTACAATCATTTGAATACGTTCCATGGACTCTACAACTTCATCTTTATCTTGGTCCATCTTGCCAATTGAACCATTGATTCTTTCCATTTGAGTATAAATATTATTCATAGCTTCAATAATTTGTGTGAAGGCTTCGTTGGTCTTTTGAACAATACCCTTTTGCTTCTGGAATACTTCACCTGCTTTTTGGGCACCTTCAACCGTTTGGTTTAATTGATTTTCTATATTCCCCATAATACTTCTAATTCTCATTGTAGCATCTTTAGATTGAGTGGCTAACTTTCTTACTTCATCAGCAACTACACCAAAGCCTTTGCCATAATTTCCTGCTCTTGCTGCTTCAATGGCTGCATTTAAAGAAAGTAAGTTGGTCTGTTCACTAATCCCTTCAATTAAATGAACTACTTCTATAATTTCTCTTGCATTATCATCTAGCCTTTCAATATCTTCTTCAATCCCCTTAGTAATTTGACTAGATGCCTCTGTTTGCTCATTAAGCTCTTTAAGGGTTTTTGTTGTTCTTTGGCTAATTTTGGTTGTTTCTTTTGTAACCTCTGCAATATTTTCTATTTTTAAGACTACCTCTCCTATAGAGGCATTAAGATTTTTCATACGCTCCATTGAATAGTCTACTTCTTCTCTTTGAGCATTTGCTCCTGCTGCAATTTCTTCTACTGATCTGGATACTTGCATGGCACTGGCCTTTGTGCTTAGGGCCATAGCTTTTACATCGCTTGCATTAGTATTCACTAAATCTACAACTTGAATGGTTTGTCTTATAAGTTCTTTTATATGACCTATCATATTCTTAAAGGAGCTTCTTAAATTTCTTATATCTTTATCGCCTGAAATACCAATTTCAAACTCTAAATCCCCTTTTTCTGCTAAACGCATCTGGCTAACCATATGATAAATAGGTTTAGCAACACCACCTGAAATAATAATAGCAATGGCAATAGCTAAGCAAGCACTTAGTAAACCTACAGCCATAATACTAATTTTAATAGTATGTACCCCTTTTAAAATATTGCTTACTGAACTTGTAAGTACTACTTGCCATTTTCCACTATTACAAGGGGTATATATAGTAAAGTTATGTTTTCCAAAGTTGGCTGTATTTGGTGTACTAAAAGTGTAATCTGTTTCATTATCAAAAAGCATAGGATAAGCCTCTACTGCAAGTTTTCCTATATTCGCCTGATTTTTATCTACTAAAACACGTCCCTCTTCATCTAAAATAAAAAGTTCTGTAGCTGCATCTTCTTGAATAAGCCCTAATTGTTTTTGAAATTCTCCTACACTTACTTTAAATATACCAATACCTAGGCTTTTTCCTCTATCTGGATCTATAATATTTCTAAAAGCTATAAGGTCAGACTCACTTTTATAACCCTTAAGCCATAATGTCTCTGTGCTACTTAAAACCTTCTCAATAATACCTGCTTCTTCTAGAGATTTCCATGTAAAATCTGCACCTGCTTTAAAGCTTCCACTTACAATATTCCCATTTGGTGTAGCGAAAATATTATCTTTTACAGCCATGTTACTTCTTGTTATAGTTGATAGTGCCTTCTTAATAATCTGTCCACTTTCATAGTCATGTTCTTTTTGAAAAATGTTTGCAGCCTCTACTACACTTTGAT
Organism: uncultured Eubacteriales bacterium; assembly: GCA_900551325.1. Classification (GTDB taxonomy): domain Bacteria; phylum Bacillota; class Clostridia; order Lachnospirales; family Cellulosilyticaceae; genus Holtiella. The sequence continues at coordinate 102,086 of URVM01000004.1, forward strand.
TGCCCATAAGAGAAATAAAGTCTTTATTGACTTCACCTACCATCATATCAATGTTTTTTGCCATAAGTGTTATGGTCTTATCAGAATAGAACCCCACTTCATCTTGAATTGCTTCAATAGACTTGGAAAAAGCGATACCACCTATAATTAAAATAGGTAATATACTTATAATAAGAAATACCCCTATGAGCTTGGCTCTCATACCCATTTTTTTCATACCCATTCCCCCTAATCTTAAGTAAAATAATATGTCGTTTAGTTTACTATAATGTTATATTATACTATTTTTTAGATTTTGTCATTAGATTTAGAACAATCGAACAATATTTTACCACATAGAAAAAGACGGATATGAAATCATATCCGTCTTTTTGATGTTACATTATTATTTGCTCATTGCTTCTTGAATAGCAACAGCTACTGCTACTGTAGCACCTACCATTGGGTTGTTACCCATACCGATAAGTCCCATCATTTCAACGTGAGCTGGTACTGATGAAGAACCTGCAAATTGTGCATCTGAGTGCATTCTTCCCATAGTATCTGTCATACCATAAGATGCAGGACCTGCGCCCATGTTATCTGGGTGAAGTGTACGTCCTGTACCACCGCCTGAAGCTACTGAGAAGTATTTTTTGCCTTGTTCAATACATTCTTTTTTGTATGTTCCAGCTACTGGATGTTGGAAACGTGTTGGGTTAGTAGAGTTACCTGTAATAGATACGTCTACGCCTTCCATATGCATGATTGCAACGCCTTCACGAACATCGTCAGCACCGTAGCAACGTACTTTTGCTCTCTCACCGTTTGAGTAAGCAACTTCTTTAACAACGCTAACTTTACCTGTAGCGTAGTCAAATTGTGTTTGAACGTATGTAAATCCGTTAATACGAGAGATAATTTGAGCAGCATCTTTACCAAGACCGTTTAAGATAACTCTTAAATCTTCTTTACGTACTTTGTTTGCTGATCTTGCGATACCAATAGCACCTTCAGCAGCAGCGAATGATTCGTGACCTGCTAAGAATGCGAAACATTTTGTTTCTTCTCTAAGAAGCATAGCACCTAAGTTACCATGTCCAATACCTACTTTACGATCATCAGCTACTGATCCTGGAATACAGAATGCTTGAAGACCTTCACCAATTGCTTCAGCTGCGTCAGCTGCTTTTGTACATCCTTTTTTGATTGCGATAGCTGCACCTACTACGTAAGCCCAACATGCGTTTTCAAAAGCGATTGGTTGGATTTCTTTTGTAAGGTTGTAAGCATCTACACCTTTTTCATCACAAATAGCTTTTGCTTCTTCAATATCTTTAATACCGTATTGGTTTAATACAGCATTGATTTGGTTAATTCTTCTATCATAAGATTCAAATAATGGCATATTACTGCACCTCCTTCTTACTCGTGTCTTGGATCAATTTGACGAGCAGCGTCATCAAATCTGCCGTATTGACCTGTAGCTTTTTGTATTGCTTCTGCTGGTTCCATACCTTTTTTGATCATATCCATCATTTTACCGAAGTGGATAAATTGGTAACCAATAATTTCGTTGTTTTCATCAACACCGATTTTTGTTACATAACCTTCAGCCATTTCAAGGTATCTTGGTCCTTTAGCTGTTGTTGCGTACATTGTACCAACTTGGCTACGAAGTCCTTTTCCTAAGTCTTCAAGACCAGCTCCGATTGGAAGTCCACCTTCTGAGAAAGCTGTTTGTGTTCTACCATATACGATTTGTAAGAATAATTCTCTCATCGCTGTATTAATTGCATCACATACTAAGTCTGTGTTTAATGCTTCAAGAATAGTTTTTCCAGTTAAAATTTCTGCTGCCATAGCTGCAGAGTGTGTCATACCTGAACATCCAATTGTTTCAACTAATGCTTCTTCGATGATACCATTTTTAACGTTTAATGTTAATTTACATGCACCTTGTTGAGGAGCACACCAGCCTACACCGTGTGTAAGACCGCTAATATCTGTAACTTCTTTTGACTTAACCCATCTTCCTTCTTGAGGAATTGGAGCTGGTCCGTGATTAGGTCCTTTTGCAAGAGGACACATTTGTTCTACTTCATGTGAGTACATCATCGCTATGACTCCTTTCTACTCAAACAATTTAAAGACTAGCTTTAAATTAAATTTTTAACAACCACCCTTATTGTATAATCCGAGAAGAAGGATGTCAATATATTACTCTTTTAACGAAAGAAGTCGCAATATAACAACAGGTCATGACAACTACAATAGTAGCCCCAGCTGAAGTACCAAGTACATAAGCTAGCCATAGGCCTAAGAGCCCACTGAATAGGGCAAAAAAGACAGAGTAAAAATGATATTCTTTCATATTTTTAGCTAAATTTCTACTTATGGCAGCCGGCAAAATTAAAAAGGCATTAATAAGCATAACCCCAATCCATGGAATACATAGAACAACCACAACTGCTACAATACAAGTAAAAAGCATATGTAGTCTTAATGTATGTATAGCACGGCTATTGGCAAGTGATACGTTTAAACTTGTCACTACTAAATCATTAAAGATAAAATACCATATTCCTATAACAATTAAACTTACAATAAATAAGGTGCCTAAATCTTCTCCACGTATGCTAAGTAAATCACCTATAAGGTATCTTGTATATTGATTAAAGTTACCACCCCTAGATAAAAGCATGGTTCCAAGAGCTACTGTTCCTGCTGAGAAGATTCCTATTATGGTATCTGTCATTTCTTGATGTTTGTAACTAAAGTAGGCAATCAACCCACCTAGTATAATGGCAAAAATAAGCATAGATAAAGTAGGACTTAATAAACCTAGTAACACGCCTATCCCTATTCCTGTTAATGCACTATGACCGATAGCATCTGAAAAGAAGGCCATTTTTTGACTCACTACCATGGTACTTAAAAGTCCAAGCATGGGCGCTGCAATTAAAATCCCTAAAAAGGCATTTTTCATAAAAGTCATTTGCAGAAAATCAAAAGGAAATAAAAATTCTACAATATTATATAAGGTCTCCATTATGATTTCCTCCCATTACAAATTGTTTTTGTCTAATCGCTTCTTCTTTTACTTCCCTAGGACTACCTGAAGCTAAAATCTTTTTATTAAGTAGTATGGCACGATCACAAATATTTTCTAACTGAACAATCTCATGAGTAATAAGAACAATGGCCATATGATATTTTTCTTTTAACTTTTGTACTGTTTCATAGAAAAGTCTTTGACCATTTACATCCACCCCTGATATAGGTTCATCTAATAAAAGTAAGTCTGGTTTAGGGTGAAGAGCAAGAGCTAAAAGTACTCTTTGTAACTCTCCCCCTGATAATAAACCAAGCTTCCTATCTATGGCATACCCTAAGTTCACTTCATCTAATGCTTTTTCCACTTCATTTCTTAAAGAAGTGTTAAGACGTGTCCAAATAGGTCTTTTTTGCATACAAGCGGCAAAAAGATCAAAGGTTGTAATAGGTGTAGATTTATCAAAATTCATATGTTGGGGTACATAACCTATAATAGGTTGCTTTAAACTTTTCTCCCCTTTATGTGTATGGTGTTTAATCTCTCCCGTATGATGAAGTTCTCCAAGTAAGGTACGAAATAAAGTTGTTTTTCCTGCCCCATTTGGACCTACAATTGCCATAATCTCGTTGCAGTGAAAGTGGGCATTGATTTTATCTAGTAGTACTACACCTTCTTTTGAAACGGTTACATCTTTAAGTTGTGTACAACAAAATTCACATTCACTCATTACTATAGGCCTCTCTTATCTTTATTAAATTTTCCTTCATTCGTTCCACATATTCAAATCCATCTCCTATACTTTTATCGCCCTCATTAACAAGTGCATCTAATGTATAGATTTTGCAAGGTAGCTCACTTTGAATAGTCTTTAAAATAGCTAAGTCTTGATTTTTAGCTTCAGTAAAAATAACTTCTACTTGGTGTTCTTTCATTTCTTGAATCAATTCTTCCATTTGTCTAGCTGATGCATTTTCATAGCTTCCCTCTGGTATAGTTGCTACTATATCTATATCCCATTCCTTAGCAAAGTAATCAAATGCATCATGAACACTTACTGCTTTTTTGTCTTTAATTTCTTTAAATACTGACATTTCTTCATTACTTAATGCATCTAATGCTTCAATATACTTCTTAGCATTAGCTTCATAAATTGGTGCATAAGTAGGGTCTAGCTCACTAAGTTTCGTCGCTATCTCCATAATTTGTACTTTACTTCCTTCAATGCTTAACCAAATATGTTCATTCATATGCACATGTTCGTCATCATGGGTATGTGAGTCATCATGTTCATCTTCATGAATATGAGTTTCTTCATCTTCATCATGTATATGTCCAGCTTCTTCCTCATGGGAATGTTCATGCTCATCTTCATAAGCTTCCTCATGTAAATAAGCTTCTAAATTTGTTTCAATCTTTTCACTGGCATTAATGACTTTCAAATTTGGATTTTGTGAATAGGCCTTTTCGATGAAAGTTTCACTACCTAGTCCATTTATCACAAGTACGTCTGCCATATAAAGTTTTTTTGTATCTTCTACTGTAAGCTGGTAATCATGTAAACAGCCTACCGTTTGGTCAGCCATATTAATTACTTGTCTTGGGGTTCCTTTCATAATGGCACTTGTATGTATATACATAGGATAAAAAGAGGTTACTACTGTAAAATTATCTTTTTCTTCTTGCATAGCCATAGTTGTTCGTTCATTGTATTTATAGAATATAAAGCTTATATAAGCTATCAGTATAATTAAAATAAACCAATGTTTCTTTTTCACAATAAACACTCCTTTCGATTTTATAACTCTCTTTATTATAACTAATTGAGAATAAAGTTCAATACAAAAGTTCAGAATTCTACAATCCTGAACTTTTGTAATTATCTTTCTCTATAAATATTTGCTTTATTTTGTGGCTTAATTTGCTTGTTCCCTGTACAAATACCTAATTGACTATTTCCTAATAAATAAGGGAGCAGACTAAACTTTTCATCTAAGTTCTTAAGAGTTGTTTTTAAAATTTGTCTTTGTAATTTAAGACATGCCTCTGGTTTTTTACCCATTAAAATAGTATGCTCAATAAAGCTTCCCTTTTCAAAGGCATTGCCTACTAGACCCATTTGTCTTTGATACTCAGCAAGTGCATCAAGACGTGCTACCTTAAGGGCTTCACTATTTAAGTTCTGTCTAAGCACTTGAGGGGCTTCTTGAATGGTCTTTAAAGAAGCTAAGAAATTTGGATCCCGATAAGTATATACTACTAAACTACTTGGGTATTTAGCAACTATACTACTACCATAAGCACCATGTTCTGCTCGTATTATAGGACGTAAATATTGATTGGTCATATAAGAAGCCATCACATAATCTACTCCATCTACAAGGTCACTGCCTTTATCATAGCTTAAAACTAAATAATCAACAGGTGTACTTTTATAATATAGTGTTAACTTTTCTTTTTTTACAAAGGTATAAGTTTCCTTTTTTGTTTCTGTCTTTTCCCTTTTATTAAAACACTTTTCCATTTGTTCAAGTTGACTTTTTCTAAAGGCCTTATCTCCTTGAATACCAATCATAGTTCCATCTCTATAAACAAGTACTTCTCCTATATCTTTTATCTTCTCTACATAGGTACCTTCTTTATCTAATTTAAACTTTGTTACCCACTCATATAAAGGATAATGTTGTTCATATAGATAACGTTTATAGCCTTCTTGCCCTCCTGCATTTAACCATTTTAGTGTACCTAGTAAATCTTGACTAAACTTTTCATTAAAATCATTTGTAAAGGTTTTTAGTTGGTCTTTGTACCATTTATTATCTTTTTGCTTCAGTATTTCTTTGACCTCCTCATAGAACGCCAGTGCATCAAAATCTTGATGACTTAAAAAACTAATCTTTATATAAGGCTCTACTTCATCATATCCTGTAGCTAATATATCTACATCTACTAATGCTTTAAATGGCATTTGTTCATTTGCAGCTTTCTTTAAACATCTACTATATAAGAAAAGGTATGGAAGATCTTCTTGTTTTATATGATTTGTAGGTAAATAAATTGAAGTACTTTTAAGTGGTCCTGTATTTTCCGTTAGAACATACTTAATTCCATCTTTATCTACTACTTTGTAAGGTAATACTTCTTTCACTATAAGTTCTTCTAAATCAATATCTGGTAAAGGCAAATGTTTGGTTTCCTTTTGCCAAATACCCATTTTAGCCAATATATTGTTCCAATCTTGACTCTTATCTACAATATTTTGTGTACCCTTACTTATTCCACTCGGTACTAGATGAATATATAGTGAGGGGCTTTCAAGTAAAAGCTTTCTATACGTATCTGGGACTTTCTGCATTTTACCTATATGCTCTTTATCAGAAAAATAGTACTGATTAAATTTATCATGAGCCCATGCATCTAAGTAGGTTTGAGCAATTTCAATACCTCTTGTAGGAGAGAGTTCTTCGCTATAAGCGGCAATTTGATTTTTCACAATAATACTTTGCTCAATATCTTGTTCTAATTTTCCCTTTTCTAGATTTGCAAGTACACTTTCTAAAACTGCTTTAACTTGTTCTTTTTTATCTTCTTGTATATCTGAAAGTACAATAGAATAAGAAGGGTATTTAACATAGCTATCCTTTATAATTTGTACATGGGAAATACCTTGACGTTTTAGAGATTCTATAAAATAAGACTTTTCATCTACAAGATAAGTACTTACCCAAAGATCCATTTCTAACATTTCATTACTAGTTAAATCCTTTTCTACAACAAAACTCTTAATCAAATAACCTTTTTTCCCTCCTCCAGTAAAATATAAAGTTTTCTCATCCTCTTTAAACGTAGGTTTAACATTTACATTCACTTGTCTATCTTCTAGAGGTAAATCTTTAAAATGCTCATTAATTAAATCTAGCACATGATCTATAGGCAAGTCTCCATAAAGAATAATCATCATATTACTAGGAAAATAGAAATCTTTATAGGTCTTAATAAATTTTTCATAAGTTAAGTCAGGAATAGCACTTGGTTCTCCTCCACTATCATTTGCATAGTGAGTGCCTTCATAAATACCTTGGCGAATTGCTCTAAATACTTGTCTATTCTTATCTAAACTTGCACCCTTCATTTCATTGTACACTACACCACCGTACTCTTTTGTATCTGGATTGTAGTGAAAAGCCTCCTCGTAAAAGCTAGAAGGATTGTAGGTCATTGTAGGATTTAAAATACTATCTAAATAAATAGAAAGTAAAGCCTCAAAGCATGCTTCATGAGAAGTGGCAAAAGGAAACATAGTCATATCTGAACTAGTCATAGCATTCATAAATAAGTTAGGATATTTACTACTTGCATCAAAAAACAAAGTTGAAGATGGGTATTTCTTCGACCCTGTAAAAATAGCATGTTCAATAATATGATTTACGCCTGTATTGTCTGTAGTAGGCGTTTTGACACCTAGAGTAAAACATTTATTTTTATCCTTATTTTTAATCCATACTACGTTTAGTCCACTTGCCACATGCTTATACTCATGTAAGACGTCCTCCCCGTATACTGTTTCTTGTTTTAGTACAAAAGTATTTGACTTGCCACTTACAATAATAGTCATAGAAAGTATGAAAACTACTATGGCATAAATGCTATATTTTCTTATCTTTTTCACTATACTCAGCTCCTTCTCGTCTTACTATAGCTTGTGCAACTTTCAACCAATCATACAATTTTATGACTAATTTCATACTAGCGAATTAGCTTCTTCTATACTATAATGCTAATTAAAGACTTCTTAAGGATGTGATAAAAATGAACTATCGTATACAAAATGAATATTTAACTGCTGTTATTAAAGATACTGGCGCTGAACTATGTGAACTTACAGATAAAGATAACGTCCAGTATATTTGGACTGCTGATCCTACTTACTGGGGAAGACATACCCCTATCCTTTTCCCTCTAGTTGGTAAAGTAACTGGAAATGCTTATACTGTGAATGGACAAGACTACGCGCTTGGTCAACATGGTTTTGCTCGTGACTTTATGTTTCAGGTTGAAAGTCAAAGTGATGATTCCATTACTTTTGTTCTACATAGTGATGAAGCTACCAAAAAGTTATTCCCTTACGCTTTTACTTTAAAAGTAATCTATACGCTTAAAGAGAAAACTTTAGCCATTGGTTACGAAGTGATTAATAAAGATACAGAAGAAATGTTCTTCAAAATTGGTGCTCATCCTGGATTTAGATGTCCACTCTTTGAAGATGAAACAATGGAAGACTATACACTCTCCTTTGAAAAAGAAGAAGAAGTTACTTTTATGCCGCTTACACCAGAAGGCTATTTTACAAGAGCCACTCAAAAATGTATAACTACACCTCTTGCTTTAAGCCCACAACTTTTTGCAAAAGATGCACTCGTATATGGTGACTTTACAAGTAGCTTTGTTACACTAACTAGTAAAAAACATAATAAGTCTATCCAAGTTGGTTTTGATGGTTTTCCATTTTTAGGTATTTGGTCACCTCTTAGCCCTTCACCATTTGTTTGTATCGAGCCTTGGTTTGGTCATGCAGACTATGAAGATGAAGGTAATGAATGGACTAAGAAAAGTGATTTAAATCATCTTATGCCAGAACAAACCTTTGCTTGTACACATACTATTACGATTCAATAAGGACGGCCCTTGGCCGTCCTTATTTTTATGTTTAATCATAGTTTATAGAAAAGTAGTCATATATTATAGGTAGTAACCCTATATGTTACAGAAGGAGGTATAAGATGCCCAGATATATTCATCCCCCTGTTCTTTCCAGGCAATCATTAGGTACTTTAATTGTAGACGTTACAACTGACCCGACTATTACAGCTCTACGACCCTTACCTGGGGCACAAGTTGTTATAAAACAAAGAGATTCAACTGGTACGGATAGAATCATTGCTCAGCTTACTACAAACGACAATGGTCAGACACCTGTTATCCAGCTAAATGCCCCATCTGATGAACTCTCACAATTTCCTCAAACTACAGAAACACCTTTTGCACCCTATATTGTAGAAGTTTCAGCAGCCAACTACATTCCTACTGTTGTAAATGGTACCCAAATTTTTGCTAACATACGCTCCATTCAACCTGTTCGTCTTATAAATAGTGAACCTGTTTTTGCATCCTCAAGATTTAATAGCTTTAAGCGTCAACAAGTAGATGAAGTATCTATTGGTCCACCTACACTTTATGGAGATTATCCACCTAAAATCCCTGAGTCCTCCATTAAAAACACTTCTGCTCCTGGCTTTATCGTTCTTCCTGAAGTTGTAGTTCCAGAATTTGTAATCGTTCACGACGGTTCACCTAATAACACAAGTGTACCTAACTACACAGTTAACTTTACAGACTATATTAAAAACGTTGCTTCTTCAGAAATTTATCCTACTTGGCCTACTGAAACTATTCGTGCCAATGTAGTAGCTATTATTTCTTTCACCCTTAATAGAGTTTATACCGAATGGTATAGAAACCAAGGTAAAAACTTTACCATTACTAACTCTACTGCTTTTGACCATGCTTTCTTCTTTGGACGAGATATTTTTGACACCATTTCTTTAGAAGTAGACCAAATATTTAGCACCTATGTTAAACGTCCTGGTGTAGAACAACCTTTGCTCACCCAATACTGCGATGGTGCTAAATCAACTTGTCCAAACTGGATGACCCAGTGGGGTAGTAAAGCGCTCGGAGACGAAGGACGTACTTATGACGAAATTCTCCGTTTCTACTATGGTGAAGATATCACCCTTCCTAATGCACCTGTCGTATCTGGTGTGCCAGAGTCCTATCCTGGTAGTCCACTTCGATTAGGTGATAGTGGTTCGGCTGTAAGAACGATTCAAGAGCAACTTAACCGTATATCTAATAACTACCCTCTCATTCCTAAAGTACGTACAACAGGTAACTTTGATGAGGCTACTGAAGAGGCTGTTAAAACTTTTCAACGTATCTTCCACCTTACACCTGATGGTATTGTAGGCAAAAATACCTGGTATGAAATCTCAAGGGTTTATGTAGCTGTTACAAAAATCGGCGAACTTCTAAGTTAATTGTGAAAAACCAACAAGTCTGTGTCAGCTTGTTGGTTTTTCCTTTTAAAGCTCTAAATATAATGTTATAATATGAATAATCATTTTATTTAGACGGGGGATTTAATATGATACAAAAACTTAAAGGTACAAAATGGCATTTAGTACCTATTTCTTTACTCTTTGGGGTTTTGCCACTTATTATGCACTTGTCCTACTTTAAAGTTGATCCTATTTATCAAGTAGCTCTTAAAACAGATGCTTATCCAGATTGGTTTTTCTTTTATAAGGGACTCTTCTTTATTCTACTTACAGTTATTATGCTCATTTGTCTTATTTTAGGACGCAAAAATTATCCTATTTGTAGGGATGGTTATTTCAAAATTTATGCCTTAGGTGGACTTGCCTTTATTCTTATCACCATTTTTTCTACCTATTTCTCACCTTATAAAGATTTAGCGATTATAGGTGGACCTACACGATATGAAGGCCTAGGTGTGATGATTTGTTACATTATGGTTATGTTTTATGCCTATGCCACTTTCCAGGAGGTATCTGATTATAAATATATTATTATACCTTTTGCTTTTGCTACAGTTGTTCAAGCTCTAACAGGCTTTACTCAAATGATTGGGCGAGACTTTACACATTGGAAATTTATTCGTGATCTTATTGCTCCGGGAGAGTTCGAAGCTTGGAATTACTATAGCCCTGGTACGGAACCTTGGTTTCCTAAGACTATGCCCACTTGGCAAGGGACCTTAGGAAATAGTAACTATAGTGGAAGTTTCATTAGCTTAGCCTTACCACTTTTTATCATTTTACTTCTTAGAGCAAAGTCTAAGAAACAACGTCTTAGCTTGATTTTTATAGTCCTTTTAACTATTTATGTAACATTTGCTTGTCGCTCACGCGCTGGGCTCCTAGCTTGTATGGCTGTGACACTTCTTTTTATCCTCACTACCTTACCTGCTATTCCTACTTACTTAAAAAAACTAAAACAATACTTTATAAATCACAAAAAATTATCTTTTTTTACAGCATGTTGCACCTTCATTATTCTTATTGCTTTATTTGTAGCTACACCTGTAAAACAAAGACTTTATTATTTAATCCAAGACATCAAAATTACTTTTACACCAAGACAAGCACTCACCTCACAACACCAAGCTTACCCAACAACAGAAATCTTTAAGGATATTCAGTTTAGTGAAAATAAAATTAAACTTATTTCACCTTCTAATACTTTATTTGTAAACTATGAAAATGGTAATCTAAATTTCCGTGATGGTCTAGGCCGTAAATTATTCCCAGTAACAAACCATGAAGATAACTATCGTAGCTTCCTACTTTACCAGCCACCTTATATAGGCTATACTTTTGAGCAGATTGTAGAAGAAGATACAGTACGTATCCGTCTATACATAGATAGAAACTTATGGAATACAGAATTTGACCAGCCTATTTGTGGATTTGTTATAAATGAAGAAGGCCAGATTACTTGGACCGACTACATAAATTTTGAACCTTTAGACATCCAACAGCCTGAAACACTTGGCTTTAAAGGAAAAGAAAGACTAGGTTCTAGCCGTGGCTATATTTGGTCTAGAAGCTTACCTCTTCTTAGAAATCACATGCTCCTTGGTGCTGGTCCTGACATGTTTATGCTAGAGTTTCCTTACAATGATTTTTGGGGTAAACTTGAATTTATGTCTACACCTAGTGACTGTGTAGACAAGCCTCATAATACTTACTTACAATTTTGGATTAATCAAGGCTTCCTTGCCTTTTTAGCTTTCATCCTTATTTGCGGAACTTATATTGTTCATTGTCTTAAGTTATATGGTTTCAAAAAAGAATATAATGGAGAAGATTTGTTTGGCCTTGCATTTATGTGTGCTATTGTAGGTTACTTAGTAGCAAGCTTCTTTAATGATACTACCCTTTCTGTGACTCCATTATTTTTTGCCTTACTTGGTAGTGGTATGGCCTATAATGTAATCTATACTAAGAACACAAAAACGCTTCATTAAACCTTACTTTAAGTAAACAGTCTACTTTAATCTTTAAGTTGGCTGTTTACTTTTTGTCTTTCTTTTTGCATAATAAAGCTATTACTATTTTAAAAGAGATAGAGGTAAAAGTATGAGTATATTATTTGATCAAACTATTATTCATCTTTTAGACTTAACACAAGGTATGCCTGTCTTGTCAGCTGGGCCTACTGTACTAAATGATGAAATTGAAGCTTATATTACAACGTATTTAACAGATTTATTTGATAGCCATAGCATTTCACATGCTATCTTTGAGGAAACATCTACATGGGGACAGACTCTTCAAACAAATTCTTTAGACTTTTATACTTTCTCTTGTGACCTAGCTAGACAATTTTATGCCTACATGCAAACTTTAGAAACTATTCCTAGTGGTGATTTAGTCCTTACAAAGTTTAAACGTGACCAAATTCCCTACTTAGCCTTCTTTAAATTAAATTATAAAGAAGCCTATACCCATGTAGTAGATCAAGATGTTTCAGGACCTGTAAATCAAATTATTAAACATAAAACTATCTTCCCTGAAACTTCAAGTAAAATTCAAGAGGCTGCACTCATTAATCTAGAAACCTATGAAATTTTACTTCTAGATGGACATAAGGAAAAATACCTTCATACTCTTCTTGGTACAACTACTTCCTTATCTACGAAGCAAAAAATTAAAGTCATAGAAAAGGTTATTACAGAAACTATAGAAGAAAACTTTGATAACAAATTAGAAGCCCTTTCCTTTGCTAAAACTAATCTAGCTAAAAGCATTGACCATACCAGTAGTATACTTGTAAATGAAGTACTAGAAGAAACCTTCGGTAAACATGAACACCTTAAAGAAGCTTGCTTAAATACCTTCCAAGAACAAGGTATTACTGAAGAAGCTATTCCTATACCTCATGCTGAAAAAGTAGGTAGAAAATACACTTCTCACAAGCTTAAGACAAGCACTGGCATTGAGCTTAAGCTCCCTACAGAAATGCTTCATGACTCAAGTAAAATTGAATTTATAAATAATCCAGATGGCACACTTTCTATTATTTTAAAAAACATTGGCTCTGTTGTAAGTAAATAAAAGTAGCCGTTTCTCCATAATGAATAAGCTTAATGCATTGAAGGCCTATGGAAACTAGTGATTCTATACTAGTTTCCATAGGCCTTCTCCTATATAACCTTATTTATTTCACCTTTCTATTCTGTACGAATAGCTGATAGAGCTGATAAGCCCATAGCACGTCTTGCTGGGAAATATCCTGATATAAGACCGATTACAGTGGAAAACACAAGAGCAGATAAAGCTAACCAAGATGGAATAATAGAAACATTACTGCCTCCACTTCCTAGCATAGCAAACATTTCTCCTGCTATTTGTGGTCCAAATTTGTTTAGTCCATAGGATAAAATATAGGAAAATAGAACACCTACAGCACCTCCTATAGCACCTATAAGAAGGGCTTCTACTAAGAACATTTTCTTAATATCTGTAAGTCTTGCTCCAATTACTTTCATGACACCAATTTCTTTTGTACGTTCATAAATAGACATCATCATTGTATTTGTAATACCGATAGCTGCAACGATTAAAGAAATGGCTCCAATACCTCCTAGCATAATTTGAATACTTGCTGAGGCCTTCTTCATTTCATTTAAATATTCCATTGGGCTATAAGCACGATAACCTGCATCGTTTAAAGCTTGCTGAACTGCTAAGACAGCATCTTCATTAGCTACTTTTACACGTAGGTTACGGTATTTATTACCGTCATCATAACGACCACTATTTCCTTCTTCACCATAAAGCTTTTTATTGTAACGTTCTTGTTCTTCTTGAAGTTTATTAAACAGTTCTACTGGAATCACACAAGAATAATTGTTCTCCCAATCTTCTTCTCCAAACATGCCCATTACTGTTACCTTTGAAACTTTAGGTGGCTCTATTTGATTACCTTCCATATCAGTGGCTGGTTCTCCTGTATCCCATGAATACTGGCCAATATCTACTTTAAGTACATCTTCACCTACTTTAAACTCCATAGGTGGTGGCGGATTTCTCCAGTTAATTTCTTGGCCTTTTTTAGCAAATTCTCGTGTAAGCTCTTTCCCTAATAAAATAACATTTTTATCCTCTGGTCCAAAGAGTGAGCCTTCACCTACTTCATATCCTAAGACTGCCATTTCATCTGCTGAAAGTCCCCTTATTTCTACTTGCCAGTTTGTACGGTATTTACCAAACTCTAAATAAGCGTTGAGGGTTCTTATAGGGATAACCATTTGTACCCCTTCTATTTGTTGTATATTTTCTAGTGCCTTATCATCTAGTTTAGGTGCATTAGCATCTTCCCAGTTGTTTGGATAAACTTCTATAATAGTTAAAGACTGCATATTTGCCATTTGTTCCTTAAAGTTAGAATCCATGGCAATTCCCAAAGAAAGCATGAGAATAATAGAACTTGCACCAATAACTACACCTAATATAGTGAGGAAGGTACGAAGTTTACGCCGCCATAAACTTCGTACACTCATCATAATAAGATCATCAATCCTCATCTAAATCCATCTCTTCTAATTTACGTCTACGTTTTTTGTTTACAATTACTGTGATTCCTGCGGCAATCCCCATTCCTAGAAACATTCCTAGTAATATAGGCCACTTAGCTTCTTTTTCTTCTTCCATAGGAGGTAACATATCATCTGGCATTGGTTCTGGTTCCATTGGCATACTTTCCATAACATCCATTTGGAAATCATGAGTATAATTTTTAATTTCCCCTGTAATGTCCTCATATTCAATAACGATTTGACCAGTTAACTGACCACCTTGCATTGGAATAATGGTTGGCATATAAGTTTTGGATGCACCCTTATCTAGTGAACCAATAATAAGAGTATTATCTTCTACTTCAAAGCCTTCACCCACTGTTTTGATTCTTACATTGCTAATACTTGTTTTACCTGTATTGTAAATAGTTGCAGTAAGCTCTGTAGGCATGCCTACTTCTACTTGCTCAACACGTACTTCTGCTACTTCAAGTTTTGTCACTTGCTCAACTGGAATACCAAAGTTTTCTGTAGCTGTAATAGCTTCCCCTTCATTATCTTCGTATTCCATTTCAAGTGTAATTTGATAAGTCTTTGGTTTAGCACTTGGAATAGTATAAAGTCTAATATTTTTTACATCCATTTGTCCTGGTGCCAATTCATTGATAAAGAATGTATTACTTGCACCTACTGGTGTAAATACACTTCCTGTATCATTTTCACCTTGCTCTTTTACAGTTAAGTTAGCTTTTAAGTTTTTAACAGTTTTATCTTGATGAGTATTTAAAAAGCCGATTTCAAGATCAAACTCTTCACCTGCTTTTACAACAACTGGATTAGAATTATATGTACCAACTATAACTTTTGGCTTACCCTTAGCTTTTTCTTCATCACTTTCTTTTGGATTGTCAATAGATACTGTTGCATATTGTTTAATAGCTACTTCTTTACCATTTAAAACATATTCTGCCACAATTTCAATTGGATAAGTACCTGTTGTTACACCTTGTGTAGCGACAAAGTCTACGGTATAACTCTTTGTACTACCCTTAGCAAGCTTTGGCTCAATGAACATACTCTTTGACTTAGACACAATGCCTTCTGTGCTCTTTACACTCAGCTTTACATTTTTAGCTTCACTAGGTGCTGATACTTTAAATCCAATGCTAAAAGTATCTCCTACTTTCTTAATCCCTTGTGGTTCTGATGTAGTTACAATTTCTAGCTCTTTTTGTGCCACACTACCTTTTGTGCTTAAGTAAACAACTTGACTGCTTGTCTTAGTTTCACCTAGGTCATCAATATAGCTTAACTTCATTTCTACTGGTAAGTTAAAGCTACTTGTATCCCCTACAATTAAGCTAACTGGTATAGTTTGTGCTTTATTACTATCAATATTTTCAATATATTTAACGTTGCTGCCATCTGCTATAAATACCTTTTCATTTGGCACAATTTCAAGCTTTACGTTTTTAGCCGCTACATGACCTACGTTTTTAATTGCTACTTGAATAGGCTTAGCTACGTTTTCTTCAAAAGCAGAAGTATTACTTACAGACACCTCTAACGCTGGTGGCATAAAGTTACTATCCACTTTCAGTTTAACAGTATGTACGGTACCTTCTATATCTACAAGCATTTCATGAAGTCCACGTGTCACATCTTTATCGATATCAAGTGTAACATAGTAATCTTTCTTTTCTCCTTTGCTCATAGAGGAAAGTGTAATATCTTTTTTCTTAATATTAATTCCCTTAGAAGTAGTTGATTCTTTCATTTTCAACTTCATTTTACCTTCTTTAACATATTTACCACTATTATTATTTACTGTTAAGGTAATTTGTTGATTTTCTCCTGCCACCACATTAATAATATTTTGTGAGACTGTAATACCTTCTGAAGCACTAAGTTGTGGACTCGCATTAGATAAGGTGATTTGTGTAGTAGCTGGAGTATTGTTTGGTGATCCCTGGTAATCTACTTTTACTTCTACAAAGTCTTTTTCTCCATTATAAACGAGATCCATAATAATAATACTATTTTCTGTTATTTGTACTTCATCGGCACTAAAGCTGGCTTTTACACTTCCTGAAAGGTCAATATATTGTATGATTTTCTTAAGATCTTTGGATTCTCCTGTATACTCAGCTTTAAGATATAAAGTAAAGCGATCCCCCTTTTCTAGTGTTTTTGTTACATCATTTCCACTAATAGTTAAAAGAGCTCCCTCTTCTGACTTAACTTGTGCTGCTAAAACTTCTCCATTAGGTACTGGTACACACGACCAAGCTACTATACCAGCCATGAGTAAACTTGCTAATTTATTCTTTCCTTTCATAAACAACTTCCCTCTCATTCTCTTTTTTCACTTCAATCTTATGTATATTCCCGTCGATAAGTGTAATAATGCGATTTGCATAGTCAGCTATTTCTGGATCATGGGATACAATAATTAAAGTTTGATTGTATTTTTTTGCTATACCCTTAATCATCTCCATTACTTCTATTGTTGTATGGGTATCAAGGTTTCCTGTAGGTTCGTCGGCAAATAGGATGGTTGGATGATTGACAAAGGCGCGGGCTATACTTACCCTTTGTTGTTGACCACCACTCATCTCTTTAGGTTTATGATGAAGTCGTTTTTCTAGTCCAACCGCTTTTAACATGTTCTTTGCCCTTTTATCCCTTTTATACCTAGGCATACCTTGAAATATAAGTGGTAAAGAAACATTTTCTAGAGCTGTTAAAGATGGAATTAAGTTATAGGACTGAAAAACAAAACCTATGTACTTTTGTCTGAAAATGGCAAGTTGGGTCTCATTTAGTAAGTCAACACGTTTATTCTTAATTTTGATTGTGCCTTTAGTAGGCTTCTCTAACCCAGCTAACATATTGAGTAAAGTAGACTTACCTGAACCTGAAGTGCCGAATAAACAGCAAATTTCCCCTTCTTCTATTTCTAGATTAATATTATCTAGAGCTATGATTTTTTCTGTACCCATGCGGTAAACTTTTCTTAAGCCTTCAACTTGTATAATCTTACTCAATTTATCCCTCCTTCTTTATTTATTTAAAAACATAAACCAATTATAGTACAAATTTCAATCTATTTCTACAATATTGATTTTTTCTTCCCATTATATTTGTACTAAAAAAAGGCCATACCCCTTATTAGACGTATAACCTTTAACTAAAGTTTCATATTCCATAATTTTCTTCATCTTTTTAGTAAATTTTATTCTATATTTTAAATATTATTTTAAACAAAGCTTCCCCTTCTCGCAAAATCCAAACTATTTTTAAGGCATAGTTTCCCATAGCCCCAGCTTGGATCGGGGAAAGTTACACCTTCTACATCTCTTGAGGCACCTCTTAATAAATAGGTTCTAATACTTTCTCCGTATAAGAAAGGATTATTGTCTTGCACGATTCCCCATTCCATCATAAGTGCTACTGAACCTGTTACATGAGGAGTAGCCATACTTGTACCAGAAAGTATTTGATACCCTCCCGTATAACTTGCTGCCAATATGTCTACTCCCGGTGCAACTAAGTCAGGTTTAATTTGTACAGGTGGCCTTGTATAACCTCTACCAGAAAAAGGCGCTATTTGATTTCTTATACTATCATATGCTCCTACGGAAATGACATAACTTGCTGTAGATGGAGTAGTAAGTGTTCTGTCTGGTGTATTTCCTAAGAAAAAAGTCTCACTTCCAGATGTAGCTATATTCTCCCCCCATAAACTAAATTCACCATCTACAATATTATCTCCAATGACCCTTAACTGCCACAATCCGGGAGTAACGTCCCCTCCTCCTAATCCACTCATAAATACTGCAAATTCAATATTACCATTTAGAGGAGAAGGACCCGCAAAGCCTGGATAAACCTTACTATTCCCAAGTATATATTGCCTAATTGGTGTTGTGTAAGCTATGCGAGGTGTACTTTGGCCATTAGGTGCAATAATTTGAAAGGAAAGCTGGTCAACTGAATTTTGCCATAAGGAAAAGTTAAAGGTACGTTTATTAGGTCCTATTTCAAACTCTATTGCTTTAATCTCACCTTGTGCTACCTTACCACCTACATGACTTCTTGAAAGTCCCTCATTGCCTGCACCTACAACAATATTATTCTTCCATTGTTGACTTGCATCATCTAAATAAATTTCAATAAGAGCACTTCCATTATGAGGTCCTTCATTCATGCCTAAACTTAAGTTAATAGCAATGGGTTTATTTAGTTCTCTAGCTTTCTCTAATACATAGCGTACACCTAGCATAATATCTGCTGTTCTTACTAGATTGCTAACTGCTGGATTCCCTAACTTTACTATAACAAACTCTGCTTCAGGTGCTACACCTACCACACGCCCTCCTGAACTTCTACCATTACCTCCCGCTATACCTGCTACATGAGTTCCATGGCCTAATGAGTCTTCACTTGGTACAATATTGAACCGTTCTATTGGATTTGTTGCCCTTAAGGCTTCATTGATCTGTTCCCTTGTATATTCACTACCTTCTAAGTACCCCACTGGTGGGTTGCCTCTAATTGTTTGATCCCAAATGCTTACAATTCTTGTAGTTCCATCTGGATTTCTAAAATCAGGATGAGCATAATTAATCCCTGAGTCCACAATACCTAAAAGTACACCCCTACCTCTTAATCTGTATGGAGGATTATTTTGCACTGTTGTAATACAGCTAGCCTTTAAACTCTGAGTCAGGTTATAGAAAAAATCTTTAGGTGCTTCCATATATTCTACTTCCGGATACTGTAAAAGCTCATCTGCTCTATCTAAAGGAAGAACCACAATAGCAATACTATCATTAATACGTTGTACAAGTGCCCCAACCTCCCTTGCTACACGTTCAATATCACCATTATACTTGACAATAAGTCTTTGATCCCTATTTTGTAATAACTCATTTCTTTCTTCTTCAGATAGATTAAAAAGAATATTGAGTTGTGCATCTGTTTTGGTCTCCACCTAATCCCTCCCATCTATTGATTATAAATTCTTTGTAAAGCTTCTAAGACACTTGATACACACAAGATACCGTATCCATAGACTTGATTTGGATATGGACCAAATTGTTCTGGTCTTCTAGCATATTTTAAGATTAGCCCTTTTAAAGGTTCTCCATAAAAGAAATTGCTTGGTTTGATTCTAAGACCATATTCTATAAATAAGGCATATGCACCACACATAAAGGCACCAGCTATACTACTGCCAGAGTATACTGTATATTGAGCCTCGGTACCAGCAAGAGGAACCAGTACATTTAGTCCTGGTGTACATACATCTGGTTTTACCCTTTCATCTACAGTAAACCCTCTTCCTGACGAAGGTAAAATTTGCAGGGTTCGACTATTAATAGCACCTATACTGGTAATATAGCGTGATGTAGAGGGAATGGTTAAAGTTGTAAAAGGATCTGGTTCTAGAAATTTAGCACCTCTTAAAGTAAAGGTCTGTACTGAATCCCATACATAATAACGTCCATCGATAATTTTATTACCTACAACTTGAATAGTCCATATGCCTACATCTACATCTTCTCCATTATAGCCCTCTAGAAGAACCACCAGTTCTTGGCCTCTACCGCTAAAAGGTTGGCTAGAAATATTAATAAGTACAGAAGTATTACCAAATACATAAGCTACATTTGTTATACTCTCTTGTAATAAGTCTGTTTTTTCCCCATTGGGGGCAATAATGGTAAAAGACATATCATCTACGAAATTTTCATAAAAGTTTGCTAAATAAAATTTTTGTCCTGGTCCGATGATAACCTGAATATTTTTTATCTCACCTTCATTTACTCTTCCACTTGTATGCCTTTCCTTATTTGCTTCATTTCCTGTTCCTACAGTCATATTACATGGCCATACTATAGACATTTGGTCAATAAAAATTTCTAGATTAGTATATCCTGCATGGGAGCCTGTATTTAGTCCAACTCCCATTAATATACTTAAAGGCTTTCCAAACTTCCTTGCTTCTGAAATAGCAAAACTTATACCTCTCATTACATCAGCATTTGTTGGTCCTCTAAAGTTCTCTATAGAAGTACCTTCACTTCTCATCTTTACAATTACTAAGTCGCTCTTAGGTGCAATCCCCCTACTTTGTCCCCCTGATCCTCTTCCATTACCAGCTGCTACCCCTGCTATGGCTGTTCCATGTCCTAAAATATCTACACTTGGTACAATACTTAATCTTTCTTCTAGGTTAACTTGCCTGAGTGCTTCATTTATCTGGGTCTGAGTATAATAAGCACCATTTGAATATCCCTCTGGTGGTAATCCTTCAATACTTTGATCCCATATGGATAAAATTCTAGTGCTACCATCTTCATTACGAAAATCTAAATGACTATAATCAATACCCGAATCAATAATGGCAATAATAACACCTTCACCAGATACATTATAACCTTGAGGTGTATAAATACTTATAGGTGCACATATTGATGGTGCTGATTCTAATGCTATATATTGCATAACTCTAGGTAATTCTATATAAAATATACTATTTTCGTCTGATAAAGAATCTATTAAATCCTTATTAATTTGTATATAGGCGAAGCGATCATTTATTTGTTCATATGAAAAAAAATACTTTTGACTAATCCTTTCTATATCTTGATAATACTGAATAATAAGAAACCACTCTGGTGCCATAATGTTTTGACTTGTAATACGTTCAAAAGCATCTACCGAAATAAACCTCTCATATAATAGGGCAAGTTGGAGTAATGGGCTTAATTTATTAAAATTCATTATTCCCTCCTATACGAGTACAAGACTGTTTTGCAAATCTAATTTTCCATAGCCTTCAATATTATTCGGGTAAGGTTGATTTGGAGTACGCCTTGCTCCTCTGATTAATATAGTTTTTGCTACTAATGTATTAATAAATCTTAAGTTTTCATCTAATACAGCCCATTCTAATAGAAGTGCACAAGCTGAAATTGTAACAGCAGTAGCTACACCTGTTCCACTATAGCTACTGTAGCCTCCTGTAAGATTAGGCGCTAGTACATTTACACCTGGTGCTACTAAACTTGGAAGGACTACCATATTCCTAGTAGGTCCTCTGCTTGAACCTGCATAAATGCTTTGATCCGTTCCATTATAGGCACCTATTATAAGACTATCGTATGCATTTCCAGGGGTTGTAATGGTTATATTTACATCTGGTTGTAAAAACACTGTATCCTTTCCTACAAATCCTTCTCTAGGCAACCATACATTGTAACTCCCATCTACTACACTTTCACCATAAACATTAATAGCCCAAATACCTGGTGTAGGATTTGTAAATCTAAAGCGAATACTTTGTTCTCCTGAATTAATCTCCAACCCTACATACTGAACCTCTACCTTTGCCTTTTCTAGAGGAAAAGTATATTCTTGTACTCTAATATCATTAATGGGTACTTTCCCTGTATCTCCACCTAGAGGTGTTCTAACAGAAACAGTTAGCTTATCTGGTGACGTTACCCATAAATACATGACAAATCCCTTTTCATTTGCTCCCACATTCACCTCGAATAAGCTAGTTCCACTTTGTGCAACTCTTCCACTATAATGATGCCCTTGGTTGGCTTCATTACCTCCAGATACAGCAAAAATTACATTTTCAAACACACTGGCTTCTTGTAAATATCTTTCTGCTATTGTATTGCCATCATGACTACCTTGATTGCCGCCAAGAGCTGTACATATAGCAATAGGTTTACCTAGATTAGCCGCAAGCTGAAGCAAATAATTTACTCCTGTTAAATAATCATTATCTTGATAAGCGATAGCATCATCTTTAATTAAATACAAATCTCTTAAATACTGTTTAGCAGGTCTAAGCTTTACAACAGCAATACTTGCATCTGGGGCACCACCTACATAGCCACCTGGTACTCCTCTTTCATTCCCTGCAGCTATACCTGCAAGCATTGTTCCATGCCCATCTTCATCTGTACTCGGTACAATACTTAATGGGTCTTCTGATCTTAAAGCTTCATTAATTTGCTCTTCTGTATAAATAGTTCCATAGGAATAAAGATCTCCTCCCGGTCCTTCTATACTTTGATCCCAGATATTTAAAATACGTGTTGTATTATCTTCATATGTAAAAAGTGGGTTTGTATATTGAATACCTGTATCAACAAAACCAATAATAACCCCTTCGCCTCTGAGCTCACCAAATGGATAGTCATGAAAAATGGAAATATTGCTTTCTTCGATTGCATCAATAGCGTTTAGTCCAAATAAAATAGGCAAAAAGATAGAACCTACTTCTCGGTCAATCTGATTAAATTCATCTTCTGCATCTAATGGTACAGTTAAAATAATAAGTCTTGAACTAATAGGCGAAAAAATTAGCTTAGGATAACGTCTTCTAAAGTCTTCTATTGGAATAGGTGTTTCAATTAAATAATCTCTCATATCTGCCATATGTATCCCTCTCTTTACAAAAGAAAAACTGCCTTAAAGCTTTATAAATTAAAACTTCAGGCAGTCTCAAATGCTCTCTTATTATGCATATGAACTTATATATATTTTTATTATTTATTTTAGCAAATTATTTAACCACTCTAGCACATCATCTTGTACTTTTTTCACTTCTTCATCTAGATCATGAAGAAGATCATGCATACAACCTTTATACTCTTTAATCACCTTATCTTGGTAAGGTATTTGACTTACAATATGTCTATTACGACTAATAGGAATTACCTTATCTTCTGTTCCAAGTAAAAAAAGACAAGGAATTCCATATTCACTTGCATGAGCACTAGCGTACTCAACTCCAATTCTTAAGAATTGATCCATAAAACGCATAGTAGCAAAAGTATTTCCTATCTTATCTTCTTTAAATGCTTCAATATAAATTTCATTACGGGTTGCAAGACTCTCTCCTACACGGTGAATCTTTAAGTCTCCTGCTACATAACCTAGTCCTTCATAAAAGGCAGCAGGAAGATTCTTCATTCCTAAGGGCATCCCTAAAGCAGGAGAAGCAAAAATTTGGCCTTTTAACATGTTTTTATATTTAAGGCCATATATAAAAGTAATTAAACCTCCCATAGAATGTCCATACGTAATAATAGGTTTATGATAAGTTTTCTTTAATAGTTTTATAAGGCAATGTAAGTCTTCTATAAAATCAAAGAAATCTTCAATATCTCCTTTATCTCCTTCTGAAAAGCCATTTCCTCGGTGATCGATTATGCATACACCTATATTGTGTTCTACTAAAACTTTTGCAAAATCTATATATCTTCCAGAGTGTTCCATAAATCCATGTGCAATAAGGACTATTCCCTTACAACTAGATGGAATATCTTTTCTGCAAAATATCTTCACATCCTCTTTCCCATAAAAATAACTTTCCATT
Source organism: uncultured Eubacteriales bacterium (assembly GCA_900551325.1). Classification (GTDB taxonomy): domain Bacteria; phylum Bacillota; class Clostridia; order Lachnospirales; family Cellulosilyticaceae; genus Holtiella. Next base: position 126,191 of record URVM01000004.1, read on the forward strand.
AAATTCATTATGTCACCCTCTACCTACCATACTCTCGTAATATATCATCTATTTTCTTACTTGCTTCTGACTTAGAAAAACGATCAATTTCTTTTTCTAATACTATTTTATGTGTTTTACACAAATTTAATAAGTAATTTTTTTGTTTACCGGTAATAGGTGAATACTTAGGCATTTTCCAGTCATTTGCTGTAGGCTCAAATAACTGTGGCATTTCTTCACTAAAGTCCTTTTGTAAATGGGTCAAAAGTTCATAAGTAGCATGTGCATCATCATATGCTCGGTGGGCATGTACAAGGTCAATCTCATAATGAGTACATAAATCTCCAAGTTTACGACTTGGTAAATGAGCTAAAACTTGACGCGATATAATGAGTGTATCTAGTGTTTTATATTCAAAAGGAAGTCCTAATCTATGTGCCTTAACTTTTAGCATACGATAATCAAATATATCTATATTATGCCCAACAAGTGGTAAGTTTCTGCAAAACTCAATGAACTTTGGTAAAACTTCTTCTATTGTTCTTTCATTTTCTACCATTTCATTTGTAATACCTGTAATAGAGGTAATATATTCTGAAATAGGTTCATTAGGTTTAACTAATGTACTAAACTTATCTTTTACCTTATTTTCTTCTATATATACAGCACCTATTTCAATAATATCACTTTCTAACGGCTTTGTTCCTGTTGTCTCTATATCTAAAACAATGTAATTATTCATCGATTTCTCCTTACAATTTTTCTCTAATTTATTTTACATTATTTTTGGTATAATGCAAATTGAAAATGTCATCGTTATTTACTACCAAATTTTTCACTTCATTTTTGCCACTATTTTTTCTCTTATTTTATTGACAAAAATATTTAAATATACTTAGTTGTAAAATTGATATGTGCAATATATAGTATATATTGTACGTCAAAACCATATATATAGTATAGAAAAAGGATTGGCGTTCAGTATATTTAAGGGGGATTATTATGGAATATTACGTAATTAAGAGAGATGGACGTAAAGTTAGTTATTGCAGTGAAAAGATAAAGAATGCTATTAGTCGTTCTGCCCTAGACTCAAGCTTAGTCCTTGATGTGGATCAAATTACTACAGAGGTAGAAAATCGTATTCATGATTCAAGCCTTTATGAAATTACAGTGGAACAAATTCAAGATCTTATTGAACAGACTTTAGATGAACTTGATCTTAGCGCTGTCAAAAATACATATGCTAACTACCGTAAAGAACGTACACGTATTCGTGACTTAAAATCTGAGCTTATGGATACAGTTCATGCTATTGGAATTGAAACAGACCGTGACAATGCCAATGTAGGCAATAACTTCTCTTCTAAATTATTACGCATTGCAAGTGAAACAAATAAATGGCACAATTTATCTATTATGCCAAAACACCTTGCTAAATTACATGAACTAGGGGATCTTTATTATCATGACTTAGATAGTTATAACTTAACAATAAATTGTCTCCATATTGATACAGGCCTTATATTTGAAAAAGGCTTTAATACTGGATATGGTACTATAAAAAAACCTAAACGTATTGAAACAGCGGCTGAACTTAGCTGTATTTTATTGCAATCTTCTCAAAACGATATGTTCGGTGGCCAATCTCATGTAAACTTTGATAATGATATGGCCCCTTATGTAAGCTATACAAGAGAAGAAATTATAGAAGAATATGCTATGCTCCGAGAAACTATGAGCGAAGAAGCATTTAACGAATTTGTATCTGCTAAACTTACAACACGTGTACATCAAGCTATGCAGGGTATTGTTTATAATTTAAATACAATGCATTCACGTGCAGGCTCTCAAGTTCCTTTTAGTAGTTTAAATATTGGTATTCCACAAAGCGAAGATGCAGCCCTTGTATGTGAAGCTTTCTTATTAGAATATGAAAAAGGCCTTGGGAAAAACGAACAACCTATCTTCCCAAATATTATATTCCGTCTAAAAAAAGGTGTGAATAGAGATGTAAATGATCCTTACTACTATCTCTTTAAACTAGCTACACGTGTAGCAGCTTCTCGTATGAATCCAACCTTTATGAATTTAGATGCTGACTTTAATCTTCAATACTACAACAAAGGCATCTTACCAGCTACTATGGGTTGTCGTACTTATGTATGTGCTAATGTAAATGGTCCTGAAGGTCCAAATAGACGTGGAAATAACGCACCAACTACGATTAACTTACCTCGCCTTGGTATTATGGCTAATAAAAACTTAGATCACTTCTGGAAGCTTTTAGATGCTCGTCTTCATGATGCCAAAGAATCTTTAATGCATCGTTATGATGTACTTAAACGTCTTAAGGTGAAAGATTTACCTTTTGTAGTAGGCCAAGGACTTATGCTTGGGTCAGAAGGCTTATCACCAAATGATTCCATAGAGCCTATCTTAAAAAATGGCACATGGTCTATTGGTTTTATAGGTCTTGCTGAAACACTTACTGCACTTGTTGGTACTCACCACGGAGAAAGTGATGAAGCTCGTGAACTTGGTTACCGTATAATTGAACGTATGCGTGCCTTTACAGATAAAGCTACTCTTGATACAAATCTTAACTGGAGCACTTATGCTACACCTGCTGAAGGTCTAAGTGGACGCTTCATCCTTCAAGATCAAGCACGTTTTGGAGTTATTCCTGGTGTAACAGATAAAGATTACTATACAAATAGTTTCCATGTACCTGTAGATTTCCCTATTTCAATTATTGATAAAATCCAAATTGAAGCACCTTTCCATAAGATGTGTAATGCTGGACATATTAGCTATATTGAAGTAGATGGTTATCCTGACGCTGAAACTATTGAGAAGATTGTACGTTATGCTTATACAGAATCTAATATTAGTTATATAGGTATTAACTTCCACTTAAGATATTGCAAAAACTGTGGTGAAAGTATAAATGACGGCGTGAAAGCTTGTCCAGCATGTGGCAGTATGGACATTCAAGGTATCAGTCGTGTAACAGGCTATTTAAGTCTAGATGAACGCTTCGGTTCTGGTAAGTCTGCAGAACGAGAAGATCGTATCTCACATGATGGTAGCCATAAAAATACTTATACACTATGAGCCATTTACAAGTAGCAGGTTTCTTAGATCACTCCTTTGTCAATGGTGAAGGCTTTAGAAGTGTAGTCTTTCTATCTGGTTGCCATCATCACTGCCTAGACTGCCACAATTTATCTATGCAAGACTTTAACTATGGTGATTTACTTTCATCTGAAGAAATCCTAGCTAAAATCAAAAAAAATCTTCCCCTAATTGATGGAGTAACCATCTCAGGGGGAGATCCTATTGAACAAAGTGAGTCCCTTTTACCACTTTTAAAAGAGATAAAAAGCTTAGGACTTTCTATTTGGCTTTATACTGGCTATACTTATGAACGTATTTTAGAAAATCTAGCTCATAAGACTATACTTCCATATATAGATGTATTAGTAGATGGCCCTTATATACCTTCTCTTAAAACAGAGACAAAGAAATATGTAGGTTCTTCTAATCAGCGTATTTTACAGCTTGTAGAAGGTAAAATAACTAAGGAACTTTCTTACTAAAATAGTAAAAAGGAGGTGACATTAGGTGATTAAAATCACCTAATGTCACCTCCTTTATTATTAAAACTTATTATTTCTTCCATTGGAATAGTACAATACCTGTTGCAATTATACCTACTGCTAGTAATTTAGTCCACTGAAAATCTACTTTTTCAGTACCAAATAGTCCAAATAATTCTATAAGATAAGATGCTACTAATTGAGCTATTAAAATAAGCATAGTAGCACCTGCTGGACCTAATTTAGTAATAGATAAAATAACAGTATATACAATACCTACTCCAATAGCGCCTCCTAATAAATAAAATTTATTGACGCTTCTTAGTCCACTAATGTCTGCATCTCTTACAAATATAAGAATGATTAGACAAGTTAAAAGTCCTATACAGTGGATAATCGTATTGGAAAACCATATACCTGATTTTTCTGTTAAGCGTGTATTAAAAACGCCTTGCACACTCATTAAAACCCCTGATAAAACGGCTATTAAACTTGCCACACTTTCACCTCCACTTAATCCTTGTATGTCTTGGTTAGTGTAGGAGAAAGTTTATTTTTTTATTCATGTCTTATTATAAAAGATGAATACCTTGCTTTTCACAAGCATCATGCATAGCACGTGGCCAAATAGATGCTTGCACTTCTCCAATATGCATTTTATTTAAGAAGAACATACAAATACGTGATTGGCCAATACCACCACCTATTGTATAAGGAAGTTTCTTATCTAAAAGTAAGCTATGGAACTCTAATGTTCTACGCTCCTCACAGTTAGAAACTTCTAATTGTCTAGCAAGTGCTTCTTCATCTACACGAATACCCATTGAAGAAAGTTCAAAAGCACATTCTAAAAGTGGATTCCAAAACATAATATCTCCATTTAAAGACCAATCATCGTAGTCTGGTGCACGGCCATCATGTTTTTCTCCGTTAGAAAGTACATCTCCTATTTGCATAATGAAAACAGCTTTCTTCTCTTTACAAATAGCATTTTCTCTTTCTTTTGCTGTTAAGTTTGGATACATCTCTAGAAGTTCCTGGGAAGTAATAAAAGTAATTTCTTCTGGTAACCATCTTTCAAGTATTGGATACTCATGAATAATATAGTTTTCTGTTTTTACAAAAGCATTATATATTCTTGTCACTGTATCTTTTAAGTAACTTTCAGTACGCATTTCTTTAGTAATGACTTTTTCCCAGTCCCATTGATCTACGTATATAGAATGAAGATTGTCTAAAGTTTCATCACGTCTTATGGCATTCATATCTGTATAAAGACCTTCACCTACTTCAAAGTGATATCTAGCCAGTGCCATACGTTTCCATTTAGCAAGTGAGTGAACAATTTCTACCTCTGCTCCATCATCATCTAATAAATCAAAACTTACAGGTCTTTCTTTTCCACTTAAGTTGTCATTAAGTCCTGATTCTGGCTTTACAAATAGTGGTGCAGAAACACGTGTTAAGCATAGCTCATAGGCAAGTGCACTCTCAAAGTAATCCTTTAATTTTTTAATTGCAACTTCTGTCTCTCTTAAATCTAGACCAGAATGGTAACCTTCTTTTACATATAGTTCCATATATTTCACCCTTTCCTTTAAATAAAAAAAGCCCTCATCCCATTCAAATTAGAAAGGGACGAAGGTCATAATTCGTTGCCACCCTATTACATTCATAAACGTACAGAAATCTCGATACGCCCTAGATATAACGGTCTACCCCGTCTAAGCCTACTCGTTAAAAACTTTCAGTTAGCAGCTCCAAGATGTTCTTCCACTAAGTTATTGCCACTGGCTTTCACCTTCCCCAGCTCTCTTTAGACTCTATACTTAGTTTACTCTTCTTATCATCGCTTTTAGTTATAATATGTTAGAATTATATATAAATTTAAATCCATTGTCAAGTATGTATTTTTTACTTCTCTTCTTTTACAAAAGGCAAGAACTGATTCCAATCAAAGTCTTCCCCCAGTTTTTCCTCTTTGAGCCATCTTATAAATACTGCTTCAAGATGGTGAATATGTTCTATTACTAATTGTACTAATTTTTCTTTGTCTGCCTTCTCTAATACACAAACTATTTCCTTTTGGTGAGAGTATCCCTTCATTAATTGGGGAATCATATGATATATGTATATAAGATAACGCTCAATACGAACAAAATATCTTTCATACATTTTACTTAATTCCTCATTATGTGCGCAATCACAAAACAGTTGATAAAATAATCTATAGTATCTACAATAAACTTCTGGACTATCTGGTACTTCCATTTTTTCAACTATGTAGTTTAACTTATGTAAGGCTTCTAGGTCAGTTGTACCATCCATTACTTCTACACAACCTACTTCAAATACTTTTCGAATTTGAAAAAGCTCCTGCATTTCCTTAAAACTCATAGAAGTGACAATAGTCCCTTTATTGCGTATACATTTGACAAGCCCTTTCCCCTCTAGTTGGATTAATGCTTCTCTAACAGGGATGAGACTTACGTCAAATTGTTTTGCGATTTCATCTTGCTTAAGCTGTACCCCTCCTTTGTACTCACCTTGTAGAATAGCATCTTTTAAAGCTTCTGCAATAAGATCAGGCATATTCTTGTAATTTTGTATTCTTCCTAATGTAAATATCTTTGTATTCATGGTTATATTATACCAAACTTTTGACTTAAAATATAATATTTTTTAATAATTTTTCATTTACTTGTCAAAATTGACAAATTTGATATAATATTATTGTAAAGGAGGTTCTTATGCCAAAAATTATCCATGACTTAAATAAGCGAATTGAACAAAGTGCCTTAGAACTTTTTAATGCTTATGACTATAATCAAGTAGATATGAAGATGATTGCCAAAAAATGTAATATTGCTGTTGGAACACTTTATAATTACTATCCAAATAAAAAACAACTTTTCATTCATATTGTAGAATGTAGTTGGCGTAAAACATCTCAAGCATTAGATAAAATCTACTTACAAGATCTGAATGCAGAAGAAAAACTTTCCCAAAGTATTGAAGTACTTTATGATGATATTTCCCATCGTAAAGGTATGGCAAAATTACTTTATACCATTCTTACTTCTAAAGCCATGCAAGAAGAAACCACTTATCTTTTTAATACAATCTTTTTTCAGCTTGCAAGACTTTTTGATAGTTTCGAAAAGAAAAGTTTTTCTTGCACCCCTGAAACTTTAAATATCCGCTTAGCCAAGTCCCTTATTATCCAAATTCACAATGCAATTTCTTCTTATCCTACTGAAAGGGAAGATAATCTACATTTTATTCAAGATTTCTTCTATAACTCAATGCACGTTGATTTAACACTTAAAAAAGTATATTTAAAAGACCATGCTGTCTAGTTAGCATGGTCTTTTAAATTTGGAATTTGCCAATCAATCGGCCTTCTTCCTTCACTTATAAGCAGTTCATTTACTTTCTTAAAGTGATTACATCCTAAGAAACCACGATAAGCAGATAGTGGACTTGGATGGACTGTAGTGAGTACAATATGCTTCTTATTTGTAATAAGACTTTGTTTACGTTTAGCTGGTGTACCCCATAGTAAGAAAATAATTGTCTCATCTTTTTCATTTAGTATTTTTATAATTTGATCTGTAAACTGTTCCCACCCTTGATCTTTATGAGACTGTGGTGTTTTAGCACGTACAGTTAAAACAGTATTTAGCAGCAGTACCCCTTGTTTCGCCCAGTGCATTAAGTATCCGTTATCAGGGATATAGCAACCTAGTGATCCTTCTAATTCTTTATATATATTAAGAAGAGAAGGTGGAATAGGTACACCAGGATTTACTGAAAAGGACATACCATGTGCTTGCCCTGGTCCATGATAAGGATCTTGCCCAAGTATAACTACTTTTGTATCCTTATAAGACGTAGCCCGAAGTGCCTCAAAGATTTTCTCCTTTGGTGGATAAATAGTATAGTTGCTATATTCTTCTATCAAAAACTGTCTTAATGCTAAATAATAAGGTTTTTCAAATTCATCTTTTAGTTTTTCATCCCAGTCATTTCCTAGTTTCACCATTTGTTTTTCTCCTTTAGTTTTTTAACTTAAAGCCTTCGCCCATTACTTCATGTAAGTTTTGAACTGTTACAAAGGCATTTTGATCTATTTCACTTACTTTGCTTTTAAGCATTACAAATTCTCTACGATCTACAACAGTTGTAATAACTGTTTTACGTGTTTCACTATAAGCACCTTCTGCTTCGTATTTAGTAGCACCTCTTCCCAGTTCTTCTAATATATAATTTGTTATATCTTTTTCCCACTTCTTGTCACTTGGAATAATGACTACGTATTTTTCCATACTAAGACCTGATATAAAGTGATCAATCAAAGATGTAGTAATAAGTACCCCTAAAGCAGCATAAAGTCCTTTCTCAATCCCAAACTGTCCTATTGCAAGAAGTACAACAAACATATCTGCAATAAGAAGGCTTGTTGCAATATTCAGGTGTACATATTTAGATATAATCTTTGCAATAATATCTGTTCCACCTGAAGAAGCACCTTGATTAAAAATAACTGCCTGCCCAAAGGCAATAAATAATGCTCCAAAAATAAGAATAACCAGTTTGTCGCCACTAAGCATTGTAACTTCTGGCGTTAAGTATTCAAATATACGCATAGTAATGGCTATGGACATACTAGACGTAACACTTTTTATACCAAAGCCGGCTCCAAGTATAACAAAACCTATAATGAACATAAGTATATCAAGTCCAAACACAAGTACACTAATAGGAATGGTCTTAAATATAGATTGTAATACAATAGCTAATCCACTAATACCACCTCCAGCAAATTGTGCTGGTGCCCAAAAATAATAAATACCTACTGCAACCCCTATAGAACCTAAAATAATTTTTATATACGTGCTTATTTGATTTTTCATTTTTCCACCTCTTCTAGTCCAGACTGAATCAACTTCTCTTTTTGACTTCTTGTTAGTTTTTTGATGGCATATTCTCTTTTTAAAGCCTCACTCTTAGTTTCGTAACATTCTTTATACACAAGTTGCACAGGTAATCTTACACGTGTATATTTTGCACCTTTTCCATCATTATGTGCTTTTAACCTCTTTTCTATGTTATTGGTATAACCAGTATAGTAAGTTTTATCTTGACATTTTACAATATATACAAAATACATGATGTCCCCTCTCATATTTTTAATTTTCCAACATAAAATAGAGAAGTAATTGATAGTCTTTATAAGGAGGTTTGTTTGATGGCTCAAACAGGTAATATTAAACATGTCTTTCCTGGTAGCAATACTCCAAATGGTTTTTACTCATTCTTTGACTATATTTTACCACAAAAAGAAGCACGTCAACTATATATTATTAAAGGTGGACCTGGAACTGGTAAATCTTCATTTATGAAACGCCTAGGCGTGTACGCTACAGAACAAGGTTTAGATGTAGAATTTTTCCATTGTTCCTCTGATCCCGGCTCTTTAGATGCCTTAGTGATTCCTAGCTTGAAAGTAGGATTTTTAGATGGTACTGCACCTCATGTTGTAGATCCTATTACACCTGGTGTGACAGATCAAATTTTAAACTTCGGCAACAACTGGGATAGTGAAAAGCTCATTCCTCATAAGGATGAGATTATGTCCATTAATGAACGGATTAAAAGTCATTTTACAAAGGCCTATTTCTACCTAGCTGCTGCTAAAAAAATCTATGATGCTTATTGTTATACAGAAGCACGTGCTATTAATCCAACTGCTAAATTAAAATTAGAAAAACAAATTGTTGGCCAAATCTTTAATAATGTAAAAGATAAAGAAGAACTAGGTAGTGTGCGTCATCTATTTAGTACAGCCATTACTGGTGAGGGAATTTTAGACTACATCCATACAATCATTGGGACCACTAAGAACATATATTTTATAAAAGAAACTTTAGGCTGTAATAGTAAAACCCTTATGTCAGATCTATTAGATGCAGCGCTTTCAAAAGGTTATTTTGTTGAGTGTTATCATTCTCCTATTGACCCTGAAAAGATAGAAGATATTATTATTCCTGGGTTAGATATGGCTATTACTACTAGTCATATGCTTCATAAGCCTCGTATTTTCCCAACTGTTATCTTTGATCTTACTGCTGCTTTAGATTATAATATGTTAAAAACTTTAGAGTTTGACTTAGATCGTGATAAACGTCTTTTTAATGATTTACTAGATAAAGGTACTAGTACAATTGCTGGAGCTAAAAAAATCCATGATGAACTAGAAAAATATTATATTGATGCTATTGATTTTTCACGTATTGATACCCTTTTTGATACAATTGTTGATAGTTTATTCCCAACACGTGATTAAAAAAATAGAGCTAGGCTAGAATATAAATATATTCTGGCCTAGCTCCATTTTAATTATATACTTTATAAGCTTTATCCATTATCTACTGCTTTGTGATTTCTGCTATACTATTATCTTTTAGCATATTTACTAATTCTGTTAATGGTTTTTTAGCTGTAGCAAATTCAATTGCACCTTCATGTCTTACTAGATAGAAGCTTGGATCATAAGGTACAAACTCAAAAACAACTTCTTCACCTTGTAAGTAACCATAACGTATAGTTATTTCTGCTGGTCTTGGATTTGTTTCTTCTAGTTTAGCATCTTGTATATGTTTATCTATTGTTAAGGCTTCTAACCCTTTTAATATATTTTCTTTAAGTGCTGGATCAATGAGTACACTATTTAAAGCTGGTACTATATCTGCTTCTTTTAAATCCAGACGATATACATTATCTAAGTATTGCACTTCTACGAAACTTAATGTTTTACGTTCTGGTGTATAAAGAGTTTTGTCAATCCATTCAAAAGGCTGGATAGCTACAAGATCACTACTCATATTTCCTTGTATTTCATAAACTTCTTGCTCTTCGTTCATTCTAAAATAAGTGCGTCCACCATTTTTACTACCAAAGTTTAAGGTTACTGTGTCATTTAATACAACTTGAAGTTCTGGTACTTCTAAACCATAATCACTTAAGGACAGTTCTTCTTTTTCTACAAGACTTTCTTTCTTTATAGTTTCTAGTAAGCTTATATAATCATTTACTCTTGTTTCATCTATTTTATGAGCCTTAGTAAATGGTGTTGTCATCTCCCAAACTTCACCTTTTGTTAACACTACAAAGTCTTCCCCTTCACGCTTCACCTGAATCTTTGTAATGTCTTCGGCTTGAGGTAGGTGAACAAATGGCTCAATCATTTCACCTGTAGGTACCATAAGGCTTGCTAGATTAATATCTTTTACTAGAGCTAGTTGATCTTTTTCTTCGTACCATATAAAGGTTGCATTTTCTTCTGGCACACTATTTCCTAGCCAATAAGTTGCCATTTCACCTTCTTTATTTTGTACGATTACTTTACTTGAATCTTGGTTAATACCATATACACTAGCATCTTTTACGTTCTTTACTATTTTATAAGATTGTAAATGACCTATTTGATAAGCCACATTACTAATAAGTCCTTGATTATAAGCTACAGCCTTATGAGCTGTATTTTCCCAAGCTCCATCTGCTTTTACAAAAGTTTGTACCGTATCATTTTCAAAAACTATTTGACTGATCTCTTCTGGCACAAAATTGCATAATGGCTTCTCTTCTTGATCTAGGGCTTCTATTTGAGTGTACTCATACCACTTTACACCCCCGATTCCAATTCCCACACATAATACAATAGCTAATAAAGTACTTATTGTTTTTTTACTCATATTTTTGTCTCCTTTATATGAAGTCCTTAATAAGTTTAAACTTGTCCTCTGTATTTATATAACTTATATATGATATATAATTTTTCACATTTTGGCAAATATAATTTAAAAAATAAAACTTTTTTTAAACAAATATTGTACAGTATAAGATTATATTATAAAATATATTTATAACATACTATTTTTTCCAAGGGAGGTTATTATGCATTCTTCGTTTCACACAAACCATCCACTTGATTTACTTTCTCATCCTCTTTCTTATATATACTTTTCATTAGTGGATCACTATATACATTATATCAAACATTCACCTAAGTTACTTACTTCTAAAGCCTTTTTTAGAAAACTTCAAGCCTTCTTATTTTTATATGAAAATAATCCTAATAATATAAACAAGCTTAATAAACTTATATTTTCTAATCCCCTACCGTTTGAGTCTATTTCTTCTTCTCAAATTTACCGTGTAGAACTTGTACAAAATCCTATAGGAGCTAAATATTTTATAGCATGTAAGTACAGACTTAACTTTCCTTTACTTCATAGAACCTATTCAAAACAATTTATGAAACTAAAAAAATATGGTCATATAGATCAGATTGATATACTTAATTCTACCTTTATTCAACTTCATCAAAGACTTATCTATGCTTCTTTTTCTTCAAAAGAAAATTTACCACCCCTTCTCGGTGCTACTTCTGCAGAAGATTTTCTTGAAGAAGTAAGAAAGCTCCTAAAAGACTATGAAGCTCATTTATAATAGTTACTCCTGATGAATAAAAGAGTTATAAAACTAGAGGTTTGACTAGTTTTATAACTCTTTTTATAATACTATTTAACGACAATGTTTCTTTAATTGTTGTAAATAAGGCTTTATATTCATTTCCTTATTAAAACAAGTTTCTAAACTTTTAGTCCCAAGCATTTCATTAATTTCACGTTTAACCCTTACATCAATTTCCTCTAAGGGGATTTGAATGAGTGCTAAGGCTACATATAGGGCTTCTGTTTCCTTCTCATCTAGCATTCCTAAATATTGATCTAATATTTGAGTTGTAGCTTCCCCTATACTATAACTTTCTTCCATATACATATCCCATTCAGATACTACATCTTCGGCAAAACTAAAATCTAATAATTCACTAATCTCTGCCATTTCATTTCCTCCTCCCATCTTATTGTATATGTATTATATTATTGCATTAAATATACCTTTAACTAGTTGCAATTTATCTGAAAGTATACTAAAATATAAATGTAATATTGATTATCCATTAGGAGTGATTTTATGCTATTAGCCGCAGGGCAATTACGCGAACACCGTCTTAAAGTAACACCTCAACGATTGGCTATCTTCCATATGTTGACAAACACCAAGTCTCACCCAAGCGCTGAGATGATTTATAATAGTTTACGAGAAACTCATCCTACTATGAGCCTTGCAACAGTATATAAAACTTTAGATGCTTTAGTAAAAGCTTCTTTAGTACAACAAATTAATGTAGGTGAAGATGCATTTAGATATGATGCAACAACACATTCTCATCCTCACATTATTTGTAATTCATGCCATTGCGTTCATGATTTAGATACTGATGAATTACCAGATCTTAAGGCAATTGTAGCAGAAAAGACACGTTTTAACCTCTCTCATGAACAGTTATATTTCTATGGTATATGTCCTGATTGTCAATCTAAATAAGTTTATTTATAAAAAAGGGCTTAAGTAAATCATTTACTCAAGCCCTTTTTTATGTCTATTATATATGTTTTTTTACGAATGTTTCTATTCTTGCTAAGGCTTCTTTAATAGCTTCTACCGAATAAGCATAAGAAGCACGTACAAAACCTTCTCCACTTTCTCCGAAGGCTGTTCCTGGAACTACTACAACACGTTGATCTAAAAGAAGCTTTTCACAAAACTCTTCACTTGTCATACCCGTTCTTGTAATATTAGGGAATACATAGAAAGCACCTTCTGGCTCAAAGCAACTAAGTCCCATACTTCTAAAGCCCTCTACCATAACTCTTCTTCTTCTATCATAGGCTTCTTGCATAATACGTACGTCTTCATCTCCATTACGCATAGCTTCTATACCTGCATATTGACTTGTAGTAGGTGCACACATAAGAGCAAATTGATGCACTTTTGTCATCATTTGAATAATAGGTGCAGGTCCTAAGGCATAACCTAATCTCCATCCTGTCATAGCAAAAGCTTTTGAAAATCCATTAAGTACAATAGTACGCTCGTACATACCAGGAATACTTGCAATAGATACATGTTTCTTCCCATATGTAAGCTCAGCGTAGATTTCATCTGATAAAACAATAATATTTTTATCTCTTAAAACTTCTGCAATCTTTTCTAGCTCTTCCTTTTCCATAATAGCTCCTGTAGGATTATTAGGATATGGGAGAACTAAAATTTTAGTCTTAGGTGTAATAGCTCTTTCTAATTCTTCAGCTGTTAATTTAAAGTTATTTTCTTCCTTAGTAGGAATCGGTACAGCCACCCCTCCAGCAAGTACAACACATGGTTTGTAAGATACAAATGAAGGTTCTGGTACAATAACTTCTTCTCCTGGTTCAAGTAAAGTACGCATAGCAAGGTCAATCCCCTCACTTCCTCCTACTGTTACTAAACATTGTTTTGTAGGCGAATAAGTAAGATCAAAACGTCTAGCTGTATAGCGACAAATCTCTTGTCTAAGCTCTAATAAACCTGCATTGGCTGAATAGATAGTCTTCCCTTTTTCTAAAGAGTAAATACCCTCTTCTCTTATATGCCAAGGTGTATCAAAGTCCGGTTCGCCTACACCAAGCGAAATAGCATCTCCTATCTCATTTGCTACATCAAAAAACTTTCTTATACCTGAAGGTGGTATATCTACAACCTTCTTTGCAATCATATCTTCAACTCTCATGGTGAAACAATCATCCTCTCATCTTTCTTTACCTCTTCAAATATAACCCCGTGATCCTTGTATTTCTTTAATACAAAGTGTGTTCCTGTACTAAGTACAGATTCTAAAGGTGCTAGTTTTTGCCCTACAAATAAAGCTACTTCTTTCATAGTCTTACCTTCAATAATAACAGTTAAATCAAAGCCACCTGACATTAGGTAAACCGCTTTAACTTCATTAAAACGATAAATACGTTCTGCTATCTTATCAAACCCTTCACCTCTTTGAGGTGTTACCTTTACCTCGATTAGGGCTGTAACAATCTCTTTATGACTTACTTTATCCCAGTTAATAAGGGTTTTATATCCACAAATAATTTGTTCATCTTCCATTTCTTTAATGGCTTTTCTTACATCTTCTTCATTAAGGCCCAACATAAGGGCCATATCCGCCACACTGTACCTACTATTTTTTTCTAAAAGCTCAAGAATTTTATCTCTCATTATCTTTCCTCCTTCATATATTCATAAAGACATACATTATTACGTGTAGTCTGTTTAACCTTATACATGGCTTCATCAGCCCGCTTAATCACTTCATCTATAGACCTTCCATCTGTTGGATACATGGCAATACCTATACTTACTGTAATAGTGCTTTCATCACTTGTAATATCTTGTAGGCTACAAGCTTGTACTGCTAATCTTAAATGGTTACCAAGTTCATACACTTTCTCACTATTTGTTTGGGATACAATAGCTAGAAATTCTTCTCCTCCATACCGAACAATTAAGCTCTCCTTTGGAAGAATACTATGCATCACTTGAGATACTTTTTTTAAAACCAAATCACCTGTAGCATGCCCATAAAAATCATTAAAGTGCTTAAAGTGGTCAATATCAATAAACATCACACCTAACTGACATTTTTCTCTATGTGTAAGACTGACATAATGAGGAAGCCTTTCTACCATATAGTGTCTTGTTTTTGCACCTGTCAGTTGATCAAATACAACTTTAGAACGTTCTTTTTCTAATTTTTCTGTTCTAAACATAGTAAGCCCTGTATGATGTACAATTTCTTCTATATATTCACACTGTAAAGCTTCCAGACGTTTTTTTACACTGATGAAAATAAGTCCACTTTCTTTGTTATTTTTAGTTAAATTAAAAAGATAAATGTATTTTTCCTCTTTCCCAAGTAGTAGTTCTCTAATAAACTCTAAGGATTCAGGCATATTTTCTAAAATAATAGGCTCATGATTTAAAATACAATTTTTATATGCTTGGTGTTCTCTAATGATTTCAATTTCTCTTTGAGCATAAATACTACGGCCCTTTTCTTTGTCATAGTAATTATACATTTTTGCATTATTTTCAATACCATCTTCACCGTATAAAATGACTCCAATATTAGGTTCTTTAATAATATCATATATACTTTGTAAAAGTCTTGTAATGATTATATCAATAGAGGTACTTTGATAAATATGGGTAACAAGTCGATATAAATTTTCACTTGCTTCATGGCTTTGTGTAAGAAACTGATTTTTCATCTCTATTCTATGTAACTTTTCTTTTAATATAGCAAAATTACGTCCTATATAAACACAAATACCTACAACAAATAGCATACTCCCAATGGCCATAATTATATTTTGATTTTTAAGCGCATAGGAATGCCTGTAAATAATACTATATATAAAATATGCATTTCCTATAACAATTAAATCAAATATAAAAAAGATTAAGCTTATGCCATATCGTATAAAACCTACAATTATGGTTAATATCATAAAAAGATATAGAAACCCATCTCCATAGTATCCTAATACAAGTGCAAAACAGTTTATAAAAAACAAATCCATGATCCATTCTATTATACCTAATATGTACTGGTTTTTAAAAGTATTTCCTAATTTTTTACTAATTATATAAATAAAAGCACTCCATATAGCAAATACAATACATATAACCACAATCCTACTAAAAAAAGGTTCATTTAAATAAATTTGTTTTTCTAGAGTAAATAAAGTTATAAAAACTAGGGTATATCGAAAAAAACATAAGAATTTTTCTAGCTTTATAAACTGCATAACTTCAAGTAGCATAGCCCACCTCCATATTTGATGTAATACTACTTAATGGGTTGAATCTTATCTAATTTTAGTATTGTCTTATTATATCATATTTCATTTCTCATATGTAACTAATTGTTTAATAATTGTAAAAAATAGCATCAACTTGAAAAGTTGATGCTATTTTCATTTACTTTTAGGATTAGATAAAAGTGCAGCAAAATATCCAAAAACAATAGCTGCTGTAATACCTGCTGCTGTTGCCTTAAGTCCACCTGTTAAAATACCCATATAACCTTCTTTGGCTACTTCATCTATGGCCCCTTTAGCAAGGGCATAACCAAACCCAATAATAGGTACCGTAGCACCAGCTCCTGCAAACTCTACAAAAGGCTCATACACACCTAAAGCTGTTAAAATTGCTCCTGCTACTAAAAATATAACCATAATACGTGCTGTCATAAGCTTTGTTCGATCCATTAAAACTTGACCTATTACACACAAAAGTCCACCAAAAATAAACGCTTTAACAAGATTCATTAAATCCATCTTAACAACTCCTTTTACTGGCTACAAATGCTTACTGCATGAGCAATACCTGTTATATTTTCACCTTGTTGTGTTGAGCATAAACTCATTAAAGCCCCTGTAGGTACGAGTAGTATCTTCTTAAGTTTCTTTTCTTTTAATTGCTTATAGAAGTGTCCACAGAATAAAGAAGCACTACAGCCACATCCACTTCCTCCTGCATGAGTATCTTGTGCCTCATTATCAAAGATTAAAAGTCCACAATCTTGATGTACTTTAGATAAATCTGTTCCTAATCTTTTGGTTAAATCAAGTAAAATATCCGTTCCACATTGTCCTAAGTCACCTGTGATAATAGCATCATAATCTTCTGGTGTTTGGTTCGTATCTTTAAGATGAGTAAGGATTGTATCTGCTGCTGCCGGCGCCATAACAGCTCCCATATTAAATACATCCGTGGTTTCAAAGTCTACTACCTTACCTGTTGTAATACTATGAATCTTAGGTCCTGTCCCTGTTTGTCCTAATAGTACATAACCACTTCCAGTTACAGTCCACTGTTGTGTAAGAGGCCTTTGTCCACCATACTCAAGTGGATAACGAAACTGCTTTTCAGCTGTACAATAGTGGCTACTTGCTCCTGTTATAACATGATTTGCATAGCCTGCACTAATTAAAATAGCACCTAAACTCATAGATTCTCCCATTGTAGAACAAGCACCATAAAGGCCAAAGAAAGGAATATTGAAATCTTTAATAGCTATTTGAGTACTATTAATTTGGTTGCCAAGGTCTCCACATAAAATATAATTAATTTCTTCTGGAGTTTTACCTGATTTTTGAAGAAGTCCTTCTACTGTTTGCTTAATAAGCATACCTTCTGCTTTTTCCCAAGTTTTTTCTCCTAGAAGTTCATCTTCTAATACTTTATGAAAGCATCCACCCATAGGTCCTTCTCCTTCTTTTGGACCTACTGTACTATATGTTTCTAATATTACAGGTTGTTTATCAAATATAATCGTTTGTTTGCCTACATGTCCCATAAGTGACCTCCTACAAGAAATAATAAAGTATGCCTACAATCACACTGGAGATTGTTCCAAATACAATAACAGGACCCGCCACTGTAAAAAGCTTTGCTCCCATACCAAAAATATATCCTTCTTTTTTATATTCCATAGCCGCACTTACCATAGAGTTGGCAAAACCTGTAATAGGAATAATACTTCCTGCTCCTGCATAGTTGCCAATTTTATCATATATATTGAGACCTGTTAAAATAGTACTTGCTAAAATTAAAAAAATAGTACATAGCATACTAGATTCATCTCTTGAAAAACCAATATAAATAAACCAATCTGTTAAAGCTTGACCTATTGTACAAATAAGTCCACCTACCCAAAAAGCTCTGAAAGAGTTTTGAATCACTTTATTTTTAGGCGAATGTTTATCAATTATGGTCTGATAATCTTTTTTTAGTACTTTTACATCTGCCATATCATCATCTCCTTTAATTTAGAAAAAGCCTGGATATAAGTAATAAAATAAGGTGCCTACCATCTTTCCTACTGCAAAAGCTAACACAAGAATATACATACCTCTTTTTAACTTTAATCTACTCTTAGTGATAGGCATAACGTTTAAAATTTCTGCTAATGCCATAGCTAAACATCCTACAAAGACTCCATATACTAACCCAAATAAGGATACAATAAACTTTGGCAAAGATAGGCAAATATAATCATTCCACAAATACAAAATTGTCCCTGTCATAATCCCAAGCAATGAAGCATTGGCTACTGCATAATAATGTGTGGTTACTTTGCACTTTGTAGTAAGCCTTGGAATCACACCAATAGCATTAATAAAAGCGAGTATACCTGTTGAAATGACAATCCCACTTGCAAACCCCCATAAAATGCTTATACCTATCATGAGCACTTTCATTCTTCATATTGCCCCCTTTTCTCAGCTATTAATGTATCGATAATTGTATCTTCTACTTGCTTTTCATAGGCATTAATTTCTACTTGAATAGGAGTAGGATCTTCTGTAAGCTTTTTAGTGCCTATATGATTATAAAAAGCAGCAACACCTATGGGCATACCTATGGCATAAGGAATTGTAAGCCAAGCTGGACTATCATTTACTTCACCTGTAAATACTTTATATAAAGTTGTAAAGGTTTTTGACATGGAAACGTCTGTGTTATAAGCCATAATAGCAACTGTTGCACCAGCAAATACAATAACACAAACACCTGCAAGCTTGACCCATTCCCATATAGGATGTGGTTTAGGTTTTACAGGATTATATTCAACTACACCATCTAACTCTCCTACATTATTAATTGTTACATCCGGAAATTTTTCATGAATAGCATCAATAATTTTTAGTGTACTTACTGAAAAATGAGTAAGTTTAGTAACTTGTGGCTTAAACAAGCAAATCTCTTCTATAGCTAGCTTAAGATTCTTTGGCCCACTTACTGCTGCAATATCTTTTATAAGGACTTGTCTTTTGCCTTCAATTTTACTATTTCTATAAGGCTTAATATAAACTTCTTGCATATTTTCACCTCTTTTCACTATCTGTCATAATTTTGCTCGTACATACCTCTTATTATGGTTCGTCTTTACAAAAATATGCAAAAAAGAGGCTTAAGCCTCTTTTTTGTTTCCAATATCTTTGCGATAATGAACATTTTTAAATTTAATTTTATCTATTTCTTTATACACTAGCTTTCTTGCTTGTTCTATTGAATCATCTAGTCTAGTTACTGCGAGTACACGTCCACCAGCTGTTTTTATCACTTCATCTTCTAGACAAGTAGAAGCATAGTAAAGATATGTATCTTCTAGCAGTGTACCCAGTCCATAAATAGGTATACCTTTTTCACTGCTTTCTGGATAGCCACCGCTAGCAAGGACCACTGTTACACTGGATTTAGAACTCCATTTTAAATCTAATTCAGATAGTTTTCCTTCTATACAAGCTTTAAATATATCTACTAAATCTGTTTCTAACCGTGGCAGTATACTTTGTGTTTCAGGATCACCAAAACGCACATTAAATTCTAGTACTTTAGGCCCTTTTTCATCTATCATTAAACCAATAAATAAGATACCATGATAATCAAGTTCTTCTTCTTGTAGTCCGTGTAAAATAGGATTTAAAATTTCTTCCTTAATTTGTTTTTTTACATTTTCTGAAATAATAGGATTAGGTGAAAAGCCACCCATCCCTCCTGTATTTAATCCTTTATCATTATCCAAGGCTCTTTTATAATCTCTTGCTGTCTCAAGGGGTACAATAGTTTTGCCATCTACTAAGCAAAGTAAAGAAGCTTCAGTACCTGTTAAAAATTCTTCTATAACAATTTTGTCTCCTGCTTCCCCAAACTTTCCACTAAAGATTTCACAAATAGCTTTTCTAGCTTCCTCATAGCTTTCACAAATTAAAACGCCTTTTCCTGCTGCAAGACCATCTGCTTTAATAACAACTGGTAAACTAAAATTTTGTAAAGCTTTCATTGCCTTTTCTTGTTCTTCCTTGATAAATGTTAAATACTTAGCAGTAGGAATATGATATTTTGTAAGAAAAACCTTTGTAAAGTCTTTACTTCCTTCAAAAGTACTACAAAGCTTATTAGGACCAAATATAGTAAGTCCCTCTTTCATAAAATCATCTACAATACCGAGCACTAAAGGTTCTTCTGGACCAACTACAGTTAGTTCTATGTCATTTGACTTAGCAAAATCTAAAAGCTTTTCTATTTCATTTACTCCAATATCTACATTAGTATATTTCATCTTTGTTCCACCATTTCCTGGTGCTACAAAAAGGTTGGCTTCTGGCCTAAAACGTTTAATCGTATCGCAAATGGCAGATTCACGTCCGCCACTTCCTACAACTAAAATATTCATCCTCTTTCCTCCTCTAGCTTTTTAATAGCTTGAACGAGTATTTTATGTTCTACTTCACAAAGTACTCGTTTTTGAAGAACCTCTGGGGTATCTGTACTATAAACAGATACTGTTTCTTGGAGTATAATTTCTCCAGTATCCACACCTTCATCTACAAAATGAACAGTAGCGCCGCTATAAGCTTCACCACTTTTAAGGACTGCTTCATGTACTTTTATCCCATAGTATCCTTTTCCACCAAACTTAGGTAGTAAAGAAGGATGAATATTAATAATACGTTCCCTATATGTTCTAATCATTTCGCTAGAAATAATCTTTAAATAACCTGCAAGTACGATAAGGTCTACTTCATCTTCTTTTAATCTACCTAAAAGCTTCATATCATAGTCTTCTAACTTTGAATCCATATAGTAGAAAGGGATACCATGTACCTTGGCACGCTCTAGCGCAAAGGCATTCTCTTTATTAGATATAACACTTACAATTTTACTTTGGAGTATACCCTCTTCTATCCCATCTATTATACTTTGAAGGTTGGTTCCAGAACCTGAAGCAAGTACAGCAATTCTTAATCCTCCCATAAAATAACCCCTTTATCGCCTTCTACGATTTCTCCAATTACATAAGCCATTTCACCAGATTCTTTAAGCGCTGTTAGTACCTGATCTACTTCTTCTTTACTCACTACTATCATCATACCTATACCCATATTAAAAGTATTATAAAGTTCACTTGTAGAAAGACCACTTAACTGACGGAGTACACTATATACTTTTGGCTCTTCTATTGTATTTAGATAAATTTTAGCCGATGTACCCTCTCTAAGCATACGTGGTACATTTTCTATAAAACCACCACCTGTAATATGTGCAATAGCTTTCAGGTCACCAGCTTCACGTGCTGCCATAATAGCTTTTACATAAAGTTTAGTTGGTCTTAAAAAAGCTTCTCCATAAGTTTCTCCTAGTTCCTCATTATAAGAAGACAGATCTAACTTATAAGTATCTATAATCTTTCTAACAAGGGAATAACCATTGCTATGTACACCTGAAGAGGAAAGACCTATAATCACATCTCCTACTTGAACGCTACTTCCATCTATCATCTTAGCTCGGTCTACTATACCAACTGCAAAACCTGCTACATCATACTCTCCCTCTTTATAGAACCCTGGCATCTCTGCTGTTTCACCACCAACAAGTGCGCACATACTTTCTTTACAACCTATAGAAATACCCTTTACAATACTTTCTATTTGTTCTGGTATAATACATCCTGTAGCAATATAATCTAGGAAGAAAAGAGGTATGGCACCACTACATAAAATATCGTTCACACACATAGCTACACAATCAATACCGATTGTATCGTGTTTATTCATATCAAAAGCTAGTTTAAGCTTGGTTCCTACACCATCCGTTCCTGATATAAGGATGGGTTCTTCCATACCCATATATTTTCCAATAGAATAGGCACCACCAAAACTTCCAATGTCTGTTATAACTTCCTCTGTAAAGGTAGATTTAACATGCTCTTTCATTTGTTTAACAGCTTCATAACCACGATGTACATCTACACCTGCATCTTTATAAGTGATTTTACTCATACTTTTACCTCTATTCTTCGTTATTCATCTCATATAAGGGTACTTCCATTGGATAGTTCCCATTAAAGCATGCACGGCAAAAATCATTACCGCCTCCACACGCTTCTCTTAAAGCATTTAGAGAAAGGTAGTTTAAAGAATCTGCACCTATATAATCACAAATCTCTTCTATAGACATAGTTGCACCTACTAATTTATCCCTATCTGGTGTATCTATGCCAAAGTAACAACTATATTTAACCGGTGGTGAAGTAATGCATACATGTACTTCTTTAGCACCAGCTTTTCGTACTTGCTCTACAATACGCTTACAAGTAGTCCCCCTTACAATAGAATCATCCATCATCACTACACGTTTACCTTCTAGATTGTGTTTTAAGGGATTTAACTTAATTTTCACTGCATTTTCTCTCATGGTTTGTGTAGGTTGGATAAAAGTTCTTCCTATGTAACGATTTTTTGTAAGCCCTTCACAATAAGGAATACCAGATGCTTTTGAGTAACCAATAGCCGCTGGAATACCTGAGTCAGGTACAGCGATAACCACATCTGCTTCAATGCCTGCTTCGTCAAAGAGTATCTGCCCAGCTCTTTCTCTAAATTGGTAGACACTATGACCATCTATAATACTATCTGGTCTTGCAAGATAAATAAGTTCAAATACACATAATTTCTTTTGACACCAACTAGAAGGCTTAATACTTGTTAGTCCGTTTTCATTTATAATGACCATTTCCCCTGGTAGCACATCTCTTACAAACTCTGCATCAATGACATCTAAAGCACAGCTTTCTGAGGCTAATACGTAACCATCTTTTAACTTGCCTATACAAAGTGGACGAAGACCATGAGGATCTCTTATACCAATAAGCTGATCCTGGGTTACAATGACAATGGCATAGGCTCCCTTAATAAGCTGCATAGTATTACGAATAGCTGTCTCAATCCCTCTGTTATAATGTCTTGCAATTAAGTTTAAAATAGCTTCTGAGTCTGTAGTTGTTTGGAAAATAACACCTTCATCCTCTAACATGTCTCTCACACCTTGGCTATTAGTTAAATTACCATTATGAGCAAGACCAATAGAGCCATGCTTGTATTTTGCTACAAGAGGTTGACAGTTACTTATATCTTTATCCCCAGTTGTAGAATAGCGTACGTGGCCAATGGCAATATTACCCTTTAGCTTTTTAAGATTACTCTCATTAAATACATCACTTACAAGCCCCATCCCTTTAGTACTTTCTAATTTGCCTTCATGATTCACAGTAATACCAACACTTTCTTGACCCCTGTGTTGAAGAGCAAAAAGTCCATAGTATACATAGTTTGCTGCTTCTTCTTGATGATTTAAATAGACACCCATTACGCCACATTCTTCATGAAGTGTATCCTCTTCAAAGTAATTCATAACCTCACCTCTTATTTGCCTTTTAAAATTTCCTTAACCTTATTTAGTTACACGTGTAAGCATTTCTTGATAAACTTCTTCTACACCACCAAGATCACGTCTAAAACGATCCTTATCTAATTTTTTATTGGTTTCCTTATCCCAAAATCTACAAGTATCTGGTGAAATTTCATCAGCTAAAATAATACGTCCATCTACACGTCCAAGCTCAATTTTAAAGTCAATAAGTTTAACACCAATCTTATCGAAATACTCTTTTAAAACTTCATTAATTTTAAAAGTCATTTGACTTATTACTTCAAGCTCTTCTTTTGTAGCAAGTCCAAGTGCTAAAATATGATAATCATTAATCATAGGATCACCTAGTGCATCATCTTTAAGGCAAAATTCAAGGGTTGGATTTTTAAGTACTGTGCCCTCTTCTATTCCAAAACGCTTTGAAAAAGAACCAGCTGCCACATTACGAATAATCACTTCAAGAGGTACGATTTGAACAGCTTTTACTACTGTTTCACGCTCATTTAACTCTTCCACTAAATGAGTTTCTATACCGTGCTCTTCTAACATACGGCACATAATATTACTCATACGATTGTTAACAACACCCTTACCTAAGATAGAACCTCTCTTTTCACCATTAAAAGCTGTTGCATCATCTTTATAAGATACAATATAGTATCTATCATCCTCTGTTGTATAAACTCTTTTTGCTTTTCCCTCATATAACAATGCTTTCTTTTCCATTTTCATAACCTCCCTATTCATATTGTTTACGAATTTTTTCATCTTTTTTTCTTACTGCCTCTGCCATATCATCTTTATATGCTTGAAGCTTTGCACTAATTGATTCATCTGCTACACCTAAAATTTGAAGGGCCAATAAACCAGCATTTTGTGCACCATCAATAGCTACTGTAGCAACAGGAATCCCTGGTGGCATTTGCACCATAGAAAGTAAGGCATCTAAACCATCTAAAGTACTGGATTTAATAGGTAGCGCAATAACAGGTAAGGTAGTATAAGCTGCAAGCACTCCACCAAGATGAGCTGCCTTTCCAGCTGCCGCTACAATAACATCAATACCATTAGCCTTAGCATTTCTCCCAAAACTTTCTGCCTCAGCTGGTGTACGATGTGCTGAGATGACTCTTACTTCTACTGGTACGCCAAAGCTTTTGACTACTTCGATACCTTGTTGTACAACGGGAAGATCTGAGTCGCTTCCCATGACGAATGCAATTTTCATTGTGGTTCCTCTTTTCTTTTCAAATTTATATAGAGACGAATTACTGTCTCTTTTGGGCCGAATTGCTGCCTTTATTGAGTCTGCTTAGGTGGTAGGCTGGTTGCAATTTCTCTTTAGGCTTTGCTTTTGGGCTGAATTACTGTCTCTCTTGGTCTACTTAGGCGGTAGGCTGGCTGTAACTCCTCCTCAAGCTTCCACCTTGTGGGACCGAATTGCGATCTCTTGGTTAGACTAGGTTAGGTTCGGGCTGTGGTGCCCTACTCTTTCAGCTTCCACTTCCGGTAGCTAAGAGGCTGTAGGCTCGGGAGAATTAGGAACGCTCAAAACTTGTTTCGCTTCGAACATTTCGCTAAAACCCCTACTTCACCACTCACCAACATCCTCTAAGCTACCTACATAAGCCGCTTCCAGAGCAGGGCACCCCATCCCTTCCCTTACCAGTGTTACTAAAGAGATAGCAATTCTAGTCTACTTATTCCCTACTTGCCTACCGACAATGGTCTCTAGATCGATTATATTAAGGCCACTTTTAGAATAGCTATATTCAGCCTCTCATCTCTTTTCCTTTAAAGCGATAGTAATTCTAGTCTATTTTTACTTATATCTAGATTTTAAATCAGTAACAGGAGGTTCCACTTAGTGTGTTCACCCTTTTAAACCAAAAGGCAAAATATGAGTCTGCTTATGTCGTATTCGTTTAAGAAATGTTCAAATAAGAAAATCCGACCTTAACTTCACTTCTTATATTATCCCCAAGACTCGGCTAGGGTGATGTGAGGATGTGTTCTTCGTAACCTGCCCACGGAATGTTTATTTAAGAAATGTAAGAAATGAGAAGATGACTATTTCAACTTAACTTCCTCCTGCGCAGGCTTCCCATGCTCTCTTAAGTATCCTTAATGGGTAGAGGGATGGGGGATGCTCCTACGAAGGATTCCTCATGGAGGTGAACTTAGAGTGGGTTAGTGAGTGTGTGAACAGGGATTTTAGCCAGGTGTTTGAGGCAGCGCCGAGTTTCTGGCGTTCCTGTTCATACCGAGCTTACCCACTCTTAGCCGCTGTAAGGGAAGCCGGAGTAGGAACATCCCACAGCCCGTCACCCTAGTAGACTAATTAAGAGAGCCTCTCTCAATTTATTTGAAATAATCTACCCCAGCTTGGAACAATTTCTGATCTTTATTGCCTGGAATATTGATGTGTACATATTCTCCGATGCGCTCGCTGTGTCCCATTTTACCGAGGATACGTCCGTCTTTGGAGATGATGCCTTCTATGTTGTAAAGGCTACCGTTTACATTAACTTTGCCGGATTTTGATGGATAACCTGTTTCATCTACGTATTGGCTAAAGATTTGACCGTTTCTTACTAGTTCATCTAGCACTTCTTTTGGTGCTACGAAGCGTCCTTCTCCATGGGAGAGTGGGATTTCGTAGTGTTCGCCAACATTTACATAGGAGAGCCATGGTGACTTTGTACTTGTTATTTTAGTTTTAGCCATAAGTGAAATGTGTTTGCCTATTGTGTTGTAGGTTAGGGTTGGTTTCTTCTCATCCATCTCACAGATTTCTCCGTATGGTAAGAGTCCTAGTTTAACGAGTACTTGGAAGCCATTGCAAATACCTAGTATCAGACCATCTTTTTCGTATAGATGTTTCATGAGTACTTCTTCTAGGCTTTCGTTTCTAAAGGCTGCTGCAATAAATTTGGCACTACCGTCTGGTTCATCTCCTGCTGAAAACCCACCTGGGAATGCGATGATCTGACTACTTTCTATTGCCTTTGCCATACGTATAAGTGACTCTTCAATATCATTTGGTGTACGATTTAAGAAGAGTACTTCTTCTACTTGTGCACCTGCTTTTTTAAAGGCTCTTGCTGTATCGTCTTCACAGTTAGTACCTGGAAAGACTGGAATCATTACTTTTGGGACTGCTATAGTATTTTTGCATTGATAAATTCTTGTTGCTCCCTTGTAAGTGGCGTCTATACTTTCCTGTTCGTTCTTTGCAGTTACTGGAAATACCTTAGCAAATGGGGCTTCTAGTGTTTGTTTGAGATTATCTAGGTCTATTTTTATACCATCTATAATTAAACTTTCTTCACTTATGGTATGGCCTATTGTAGTGAAGGACGGATGTGTTAGCCCACTAGCTACTGCTTCATTGACTTCTAGTACTAAGTCTCCATAGGCCGCTTCAAAAGGTAGTACATCTAGACCTTCTTGTGTTACATTTACACCTATATCATTCCCTATAGCCATTTGTGTAAGAGCTGCTACAAGGCCTCCTTTGCCAATTGTATAGCTACTTAAAACTTTCTTCTCTTTTATAAGTGTGTGTACTTGTTCGTAGACCTCTTTCATCACACTAAAGTCTGGTATTTTATCCATTCTTACTGGAATATGTACATAAATCAGTTTGTTTCCTGCTTCTTTTAAGCTACCACTTACACAATTTTTAGCATCTCCTATATGACAAGCAAAGGATATGAGTGTTGGCGGTACATTTAAGTGATTAAAAGTACCTGACATACTGTCTTTACCACCAATTGCACCTATACCTAGTTCTTCTTGAGCTGTCAGTGCACCTAAGAGTGCTGCTACTGGTTTTCCCCATTTAGTGTCATCTTCACCTAGTCTTTCAAAGTATTCTTGGAAGGATAAATAAGTTTTCTTGTAATCTCCACCCATAGCTACTATTTTTGCTACACTTTCAATGACAGCATATAAACTTCCATGGAAAGGTGAAGCCTCTAAAAGATAAGGATCAAAGCCATGTGACATATAAGTTGCAGCTGTTGTTTCCCCTTTTATAACAGGAATTTTAGCAACCATACCTACTTCTTTAGTCAATTGATTTTTGCCACCATAAGGCATAAGTACACTTCTACTTCCAATGGTTGAATCAAACTGAAGACCTAATCCTTTTTGACTTGCTACATTTAAATCAGAAAGTACTTGGTAAATATTTTCTTTTGTAAGGGATCTTTTATCTTTATACCAACTAGGCTTTTTAATATAAGCTTTTCTTTGTGCGCTTACACCTGCACTGTCTAAAAACTCCCTACTAATATTTACGATTTCTTTCTCTCTCCACTTCATAATAAGTCGTGGCTCATTTGTTACAACAGCTACTTGAACTGCATTTAAGTTTTCCATTTCACAAAGCTTAATAACTTTTTCTAAATCTTCCTTTGCAATAGCAATAGCCATACGTTCTTGTGATTCTGATATAGCAAGTTCAGTTCCATCTAAGCCCATATATTTAACGGGCACTTTATCAAGGTCAATCATAAGACCACTTGCAATCTCTCCAATAGCTACGCATACGCCCCCTGCACCAAAGTCATTACATCTTTTAATGGTCTTAGAAAATTCAGGATTTCTAAAAATACGTTGTAGCTTACGTTCTTCAACAGGATTTCCCTTTTGCACTTCACTACCACATTGTTGAAGGGAATCTTCGGTATGTTCTTTTGAAGAACCTGTCGCACCACCGCAGCCATCGCGCCCTGTGGCACCTCCAATAAGTAAAATCACATCGCCCGGAAGTGGCTCTTCACGTTTTACAGCATCCGCTTTTACTGCCCCTACAACTGCTCCTACTTCAAGACGCTTTGCCACATAACCTGGATGGTAATATTCTTTTACTTCACCTGTAGCAAGACCTATTTGATTACCATAAGAACTATAACCTTTTGCCGCTATTTGAGAAATCTTTCTTTGAGGTATCTTACCTTCTAGCGTTTCTTCTATAGACCCTGTTATATCTCCTGCTCCTGTTACACGCATCGCTTGGTAGACATAGCCTCTGCCTGAAAGTGGGTCACGAATTGCTCCACCTAAACAAGTAGCTGCTCCACCAAAAGGTTCAATTTCTGTAGGATGGTTATGAGTTTCATTTTTGAAAAGCACTAAGTAATCTTCCATTCCATCATCCACCTGGATTGCCTTTTGTAAAGTACAAGCATTTACTTCTTCTGACTCAACAAGTTCTTTAAGCTTTCCTTTAGCCTTAAGGCTTTTTACACCAATAGTTGCCATATCCATTAAATTTATTTTTTTGGGTTTATTTTTATATAAGTCTTTTCTTATGTTTTTATAATATTCATACGCTTGTTGAATAGGTTTGGTTAACTCTCCTTCTGCAAAGTCAATATGGGTAAGTTCTGTCATAAAAGTGGTATGTCTACAATGATCAGACCAATAAGTATCAACTACTTTTAGTTCTGTAAAAGATGGGTCACGATTTTGGGATTGAAAATAAGACTGGAAATAAATAAGATCTTCTAAGCTCATAGCAAGACCTTTTTCTTTTTGAAAGATTTCAAGCTCCTCTTTTGTATAGCAGTTGAAGCCTTCAAGGATTTTAATATCTTCTGGGATAGGATAAGTATTATCTAATAAATGGGTAGCATCTATTGCTACTTCTTCACTTTCAATAGGATTAATAAGATGTTTTTTTATTTTTGATTTTTCACTAGGTGTTAAATTACCTTCTATGATATAGACCTTTGAAGCCTTAACAATAGGCATGGCAGCTTGGTCCATAGTCTTAATACATTGAACACAAGAGTCTGCTCTTTGATCATACTGCCCCCTTAAAAAGGTGGTCATAAAGATAAAACCATCTACTTCTGGTAGCTTTTCTTCATAAATTTGGTCGCATTGAGGCTCAGAAAAAACTGTTTGTAAAGCTTTTTTATATACTTGTTCACTTATACCTGTTACATCATAACGATTTAAAACACGTACATTTTTTATATCTTCAAGTCCTAAAAATTGTATGAGCTCTTCTTGTATACCTTTAGCTTCAACATTAAAGCCTAATCTTTTCTCTACATAAATAATAAAGTTTTTCATAAGCCCCTCCTAATTAAAAGTCTGTATTTTTTATTGAATTCTATATTATTGATTTAAGATTAACACAAACTTTATTATATAGTCAATACTTTTTCGAACATTACTTTTTAACATAAATTTAATGTTCGATTATATTCATATTTATAATTATTTTTTTGTTTTATTTGGAAATAAAAAGTATTTTATCTTTAAAAATCCGAACATTAACATTTTACACCTATCATACTTCAAATCATTATTCGCAAATTATAAATTATATTTTGTACAATTAATCCACTATTTTTATACTTAAAATTAATTTTTTGCATAAACAAGAAATTGACTAACACCCCTTATATACTAGAAAAACAAAACTTTCCTAGCATACAAAAAAGGCTATAGCGAAATAACCTCACATTAGTTATTTCACTACAGCCTTTTAGGCGGGCCCAAGTAAGCCTCTCATTTTTTTTAAAATACGCTTTTCAATACGAGATACTTGAACCTGGGATATATTCAGTAATTCTGCTATTTCTGTTTGGGTACGGTCTTCATAATAACGGTACACAATAATTTCTTTTTCAAGTGGTTCTAAATTTTGTATTACTTGGCTGACAACAATATGATCGATCATATTATTTTGTTCTTGGGGTGCTTGGTCAATTTTATCTTCTAGGGTAATAGGCTTGCCATCGCCTTGGTGAATAACTGCACTTAAAGATTCTATCTCAAGATTGGCTTCTAGAGCAATTAAAACATCATCTACAGGTATATCAAGTCCTGCAGCAATTTCACTCATAGTTGGCTCACGATCAAGAGTTCTACATAGTTCATCTTTCATCACCTTAGCTTTATAGGCAATTTCTTTTAAGGAACGACTTACTTTTATCATACCGTCATCTCTTAAAAACCGTTTTATTTCCCCCACAATCATCGGTACTGCATAAGTGGAAAACTTAACATTATAGCTTAAATCAAATTTCTCTATACTTTTTAGAAGACCAATACTTCCTATTTGAAATAAGTCTTCTAACTCATAACCACGACCTGCAAATCTTTTTACTAAACTCCATACAAGGCCTACGTTTTCTTCAACTAAAATTTCTTTAGCCGTCG
Organism: uncultured Eubacteriales bacterium; assembly: GCA_900551325.1. Classification (GTDB taxonomy): domain Bacteria; phylum Bacillota; class Clostridia; order Lachnospirales; family Cellulosilyticaceae; genus Holtiella. The sequence continues at coordinate 157,186 of URVM01000004.1, forward strand.
TATCCCCTTGCTGAGCCTTCATAATTAGTTTGATTGTATGATCCATATACTCCCACCTTTCTACCAAATGTGTGGGCCATCAATAGAAAGTCTTTGTCATTGTAACACATGTTCCCTTACCTTCCTCTGAAACAACTTGTACTTGATCCATCATAGATTGCATGACAGTAAAGCCTAGTCCTGCTCGTTCATCATCATCAGAAGTGGTATACAATGCTCTCATCGCTTCATCGACATCTTTAATGCCTTTTCCCTTATCAATCACTTGAATGGTAACCATTCGTTCCACATAAGAACACTTAATCCAAATGAGCCCATTAGAGTCTGCATTATAGCCATGAATAATACTGTTTGTTACAGCTTCTGAAACAGCCATTTTCACATCATAAAGCTCGTCCACAGTCGGGTCTAACTGTGATAAAAAAGCTGATACTGCAACACGTGCAAAAGATTCATTTAATGAATTGCTTGCAAACTCAATTTTCATTTCATTGGAATTTTGCATGATCTTTCCCCCTATTACACTTTATGCCAAACATTTAAAAGCATGTTCTCTACTTTCATACAGTCTGGTCAACTTATAAATACCTGATATACTTAAAATTTGATCTACTTTGGGTGAAACATTATATAATCCTACATATCCCCCACATATTGATACTGTACGATAACGTCCCATGAGTAAACCAATCCCTGAACTATCCATAAAAACAACCTTCTCAAAATCAAATAGAATATTTCTAGCACGCCTTTTTTGGTATTCTCTATCTACTGTTTCTCGGATTTCTACAGAAGTATGGTGATCGATCTCCCCCGCTAAAATAACAATTAATGTTGTATCTTGCATACAAAACTCAATGTTCACAAGGCACCTCTTTTCTATTTCCTATTACTTCTATAGAATAGTATAATTTACAAATATTGTCAATCAATTTCTAATTTTTTACATTTGTTATTCGTTGTTTTTTCCAAGTTTTTCTACACGATCTTTTGCTCTATTATAGTAAGAAGTATTTTTATATTCATTTACTATAATAGTATATAATTGTAGTGCTTTACTCTTATTATTATTTTTTTCTTCTATTTGCCCCATATTATAAATAGAGCCAGCTGCTATTCTTGTTCCTGGAGCAAACATAACACACTTCTCAAATTCTAGAGCAGCTTCTACATAATTTCCTTGGTCATATAATTTATTACCATCTTTATAAAAAGCTTCACCCGCTTTAGGATATACCTTTTCCTTAAGCTCCTCATACAGAGTTTGTTTTTCAGACTTTAGGTCCTTTACAGAAATATTATTTAAGATTTCTGCTGCTGCCTTCCACTCGGAAGATTCTCTTAAATTTTGTGCTTCCCAAAGTTTATTTTCTTGAAGGGTTACATTATACATTTGTTGTAAGCTGTTGTTGTCTTCTATTAATTTTTTATTAGTCGTATCAAGGGTAGTTTGGCTTGTTTTACTCTCTTCAATAAAAGTATCAAATTCTACCTTTAGGCTTGCATTTTCTGATGTTATATCATCAACTTTCTTCTCTAATGCTGCTGTTTTACTTGGTACAATAAGCGCTGTTTCTACCCCAAACATACAAAGGGATCCAAAAATAAAGTACATAATATACCTAGTAAATAAGCCGCCTCTTTGAATAATCTTTTGTGGCTTTACTTCAGTAGAAATATCTAAATCATTAATATGTGGTGCTGAAATAATATTTTGTTGCTGTTCTTCTATAAGGAGTTTATCACTTTCTATTTTCCCTAGGTAATACATCGCTTTTTTATTCGTTGTATCCTTTTTAAGTACATAACGGAGTTGAGCCAAAGCTTTGTGCTCTTGTTTTTGATATATGTAGCAAAGAGCAAGTAAATTTCTTGCTTCTAGGAAATTTGGATTTAAATTTATAGCCTTTTTCAACCTTATAACTGCCATATCATCATTCTTTTTTTCTAAATAACGTAATGCCCGGTTATAAAGGGTTAAGCTATCTTTATAAGCTTCTAGCCTTTTAGGCATCTTTTGTAACCTATTCATATATTCTACTGCGATATTATCTTCCTTACATAAGGCATCACTTAAAATCCATAGTTTAAGTGCAGATGCTATTTCTCCTATTTCAAAATAAATAAGCCCTAATAAATTTTTAGCCTTTACATTATATTTATTAAAAGAAATGGCCTTCTCTAAACAAGGAATAGCCAAAGAAAGTTCACGTGAAGTAGCATAATCATATGCTTTATTATAATAATACTCACTTTTTATATAAAGTCTTTCGACCCACAAAAGATCTTCCCCACAAGCATGGCATACACCTATACTATTACCATCATGATTGCAATACGGACATTTTACTTGCATAACCTATTTCCCCTGTTCATTTACTTGTTTGCTTATTTTAATCAAATCGATAAGATCTTTTATCTCTCCATTTCCTATATTCTCTTCTATATGCCCTACTTCCATTATTGGTTTGAATTTTTCTAGCTCTTTCTCAAATTCAATCATTTTTAAACCCTACCTTTTCTAAGATATAAAACATTCTATGTTCATAGTACAACTAACTTTTGTTATAATCAATAATTATCTTAATATGAAAGTAATTTTTAGTAAACTTGACATTTTCATCAGATATGACTAACCTATAAGGAGGAAGAAACTGTAATTAAGGAGGATGACCCTAGCATGAAAGAAATTGAAGTTTGCACTTGCCCTACTATTCATGATGATGTTGTAAAAAAAGTTATACCTTCTATTTTAGATGAAGATAAAGCTACTGACTTAGCAGGCTTTTTTAAGGTTTTTTCTGATCCAACACGAATCAAAATATTAAGTGCTCTTTTTGTATCAGAAATGTGTGTATGTGACTTAGCCGCTTCACTTAATATGACTCATTCTGCTATTTCACATCAATTACGCACTTTTAAAGCAGCAAAACTAGTAAAGTCACGTAAAGAAGGAAAAGTTGTCTATTACTCACTGGCTGACTCTCATATTCAACAGATTTTCCATCAAGGTTACGAACATATCTGTGAAAACTAATATAAATAAAGAGAGACAACACTTTTAATTGGTGTTGTCTCTCTTTGTTACCTTCTTCTTAACTATTTTTAACTACTACACTTACAAAACCTATTCCACCTATTAATAAAACTATAGTGCCTATACTTTTATAAGCTTCTGTAGATGCATTTGTCTTGGCTTCATCTAGATGAGTTGAATAATTGGTCATACCAAGTGCACCCTTAGTTACTCTTGTTGTTGTACCTGCTTGTTGCCCTAAGTCATAACTATTCATTATAAGAAATATCCCTAATAACATTAAAAGTATAAAAATATGAATGGGTCTCATCTTTTTCACACTTTCTCCCCTCTTTTCTTTATATAAAATGGTTGGAGTATTCTCTAATTAAAATTTTCTATTACTACTTATATCTCATCTCATTTGCTATGTAATGGATATACACCTTTGCAGTATCTACTTTATTAAGGGTATAGAGACTTCTGCTTCCTACAGCGTCTTCTAGTTCATTGAAGATAAATTTACCATCTTTATCAATCATAAAGTCTACACCTACATAATCACACTTTAGATGATTTAATAATTGGTATACTAAGCTTTCTTCTTCTTCACTTAGGGTATAGCTTTCTATTTGTCCACCTAAGCAGTAGTTAGCTCTAAAGTCAACTTTAGAGTATCTTCTAATAGCTCCTATAATTTTATTTCCTATTACAAAGACGCGTACATCTTCACCTACATGGTTACATAGTGCTTGTATAAGCCATTCTTCCTTCTTGGAATGACTTAATATGTCTTCTAATGCTTCCTTATTTTCTACTTTAAAGACTTCTGTGCCCCCATGACCATCTGGACTTTTAATCACTAATGGGTAATCAAAGTCTAGGTCACCTACATTCATATACTGTGGGTAATACATAAGGGTTTTTAGAGCTGGTAATCCAAGGCTACTTACAAACTGATGAGTCCTTCCTTTATGATTAGCTATATAAGTTACTTCACTTGAATTAAAAACTCTTATACCCATACCTTCAAATTGTTTGGCCAGCATTGTTTCCCTTGTACGATTAATTACAAAAACAATCTCTTCAATAGGCTTTTTATTCACACTTAGCCAAAGGCCTTCTTTATTGACTCCAAAACTTATTTCTTCAAAACAGATACATTGTATCTCTAATCCTTCTAACTTACCATATTCTATAAGCATATTTGCATAGCTTATATTCTTTAAATAGTCTTCTTTTTTATAAATGAGTAGACCTTTCATCCCTTGTCACTTCCTTAATATATTCCATAATCTTGTCTGCTACATTAATCCCTGTAAGTTCTAAAATATTTCTAATATGAGCATTTGAATTGACCTCACATAAAATAGGCTCATCTCCCTGTCCAAACATTAAGTCTACCCCTGCAAAGTCTAAACCTAAATATTGACAAGCTCGTATGGCTACTTCCTTAAATGCTTCACTTGGTTTGTATTCATACATACTGCCCCCATTTGTAATATTGGCTCTAAAATCTTCTTCATTACGACGAAGCATACTAGCTACTACTTTACCACCTACTACATGTATACGCACATCACGACCTTTACTTGATTCTATAAACTCTTGGTAAAGATGTGGTATATCTATAAGTTTTCTTCTAATCTTAATTAGTTCTTCTTTACACCTTATTAAATACACTTGCATACCAAAAGAACCATAACACTCCTTTACTACTAAAGGATAGTCTAATACTTCTTCTATCTTTTCTATATATAAATCTTCTTTAGACTCATCAAACATACCTTTAAATACAAGAGGTGCCATTAAAGTTTTAGCTGTAGCAATACCACTTCCCTTTAGTGCCATCATTGTCATGCCTTTATGGTCACAGCTTGCTATAGCCTGTGAAGAATTAAAAACTTTAAGTCCCATCTCTTCTAAGAGTCTCGCCAACATTACATCTTTATCTAAGAAAAGTATAAACTGTATATCTTCTATGGTTTTATTTATAAAAGGTTCATGATTATCTTTAATCCCGTAGCATACTTCATCTGTATACCATACTTCAATCTCTATACCTTGCCTTTGCCCTGCTTCTATATATAAATTTTTAATATCTTCAAACTTACTCGTTCTCATATACCCATTTACAACTAATGCCCCTTTTATCATCTACCTGCCTCCTTACTTAGTCTTTTGCTTTATTGTACGTAAGATTCTATGTAAAGGCAATAAAAAAGTGAGGCTCATCATTTAGCCTCACTCTTCCACATATGCATTTTATCTATAAGTTTTATTGTAGATGTTTTATTTTTCTTTCTCATCGTCTATCTCTTCAATGTCTTCAACATCTTCTACTTCATCTAATTCTTCCAGTTCATTAAATTCTACTATTTCTACTTCTTCCCCTAATTCATTTAGTTCTTCTAACTCTTCTACCTCATCTAAGTCTTGTAGTTCCTCTAATCCTTCTACCTCATCTAATGATTCCTCATTATTGTTATATCCAGTATCTTCTTCATCTTCATTGTTTTCTTCATCCTCTTCAGCTTCTTCCTCTTCTTCATCGTACATGTTCTCATCATCTTCTGGCACTATAGATGAAAGATTGTGAGTTTGTTGTTCCGAAAGTATAAAAACGATAATGACACAAACAACTAATAAAATAATAAGTACTACAGGACTCATAATAGAACCCCCTTAGAGTATCTATCTATCACTATCAACATATGTTTATTTTCTTTTAAACATACCTATTGACAAGCTTTTTTATACAAGACGATTTCTTTTTTCTCCTTTAGTAAAGGCTTCTATATTAAGGACAACCTGATGGACAAGATTACGTCTTGCCTCTACACTGGCCCATGCAATATGAGGTGTTACAAACCATTTTGAAGGATCTACTTGGTAAAATGGATGATTCTCACTAATCGGTTCTTTTGCTAGTACATCTAGTGCTGCCCCGCGAATTAAATCTTCTTTAAGTGCTTTTGCTAGTGCTTCTTCATCTATAATTTTGCCCCGGCCTACATTGATTAAAATACTAGACTTTTTCATCTTCTGGAGTTCTTTTTCTCCTATAAGATTTTTTGTCTTTTCATTCAGTGGTGCATGAATAGAAATAATATCACTTGTTTCTAGTAGTGTATCTAATGATACTAAAGGATAGCCACCGTCCCTATTATTACCTGAAGTAGAATAATAAACCACCTTGGCTCCAAAAGCTTCAGCTAGCCTTGCCACTTCTTTTCCAATGGCACCCATACCTATTATTCCCCATGTTTTATTTGTCAGCTCATAAAAAGGTCTTGCAATATAGGCAAAAGTATCACTCTCGGCATACTTCTTTTCCTTTACATAGGTATCATAAAAACTAAGTTGTTCTAAAAGGTGAAATAGCATGGCAAAAGTATGTTGGGCTACACTTTGTGTAGAGTAGCCTGCTACATTTACAACACCTATTCCACGAGACGCTGCATAATCTAAATCAATATTATTAAACCCTGTTGCAAAAAGTGCAATAAGTTTTAAATTATTAGCTTCTTTTAAATTAGCCTCTCTTAAAACTACCTTATTTGTAATAACCACATGGGCATCTTGAATACGCTCCCTTACATCTTCTGGTTCAGTTAAAGGATAAATTTCTACTTCGCCTAAAGCCTTAATAGGATCAAGGTCTATATCTGCCCCTAAAGTTTTAGCATCTAAAATTACTATTTTCATTTATTTCTCCTTAGATATATATTTTATGTATGGTTTATCTATTAAAGATTTTAAAAATTGGGAGTTAGGACTGTCTCATTGTCCTACTCCCATCTTTTAATACTTTTAATTCTTTCTATTCATTATCTTAACTATTAAAGCTTCATGCCACATTCATTACAGAATTTAGCATCTGTTTCTGCTTTCGTACCACATTCTGGACAGAACTTTGGTTTTGCCACTTCTACTTTTGTACCACACTCTGTACAAAACTTAGCTGTATCACTAAGCATCGTACCACACTGTAAGCATTTTCTTCCTACTTCATTTTGCCCTTGTGTAGGTACTGAAGTTGTAGGTGCTATGCCTTGAGTAGGATTGTTCACATTCTTCATACCTTGGCTAAAAGCCTGACCCATATGAATACCCATACCAAGTCCCATACCACCTTGTATCATAGCGTTTAAGCCATCATTTTCAGCTGACTTTTCCATAATATCCATTTGTCTAATAGCTTGAATGCGTGAGAGGCGATCTGTATCTACACTACCTCTTATATTCATATCTGTTAACTCTTGAAGAGATTTTTGGAGTTCCTCTGGTAGTGAAATATTACCAATAGTAAATGTATGAATTTGTAAACCAAACTTTTTGAAAGCTTCCCCTACATCTTTAATCATTTGTTCACTGATTTCATTATACTGGGAAGCTATACGTGCTACAGTCACATTTAAACTGCCAATAGCATCACTAAAATGATTCACAATATAATCTTTAAGCTGATTGTTAATAGACTCTTTTGTGTATCTATTATTTGTGCTAGAAACTGTCTCAATAAACTGCTGTGGCTCTGTAATACTAAAAGTATAAGTTCCAAAAGCACGTACTTGTACTTGCCCAAACTGAGGATCTGGAATCCATATAGGTCCAGGTGTTCCCCATTTATTATTAATAATTTCCTTTGTACTTACAAAGAATACATCAGATTTAAAGGGGGATTTAAAGCCATAGGCCCATCCTTTTAAGTCACCTAAAAAAGGTAAGTTCTCTGTCTCAAGCTTATAAGTACCTGGTCCAAATATATCAGCAATTTCTCCCTTGTCTACAAATACAGCCACTTGCCCAGGTCTTACAATAAGTTGTGCACCATATTGTATTTCCTGATCTTCCATTGGATACATATATACTAATGTATCTTCACTATTATCCAACCACTGAATAATATCCAGCAATTGCTTTTTAAAGAACCCCATCGCCTTCACTCCCTCACTAATCTATTAAAAACTAAATAGCCCAGTTTCCATCTTTTAATATAGTTAATGTTTCACCTGACTCAGTTATACCTTCAATAGTTAAATTTTTTCCACCTACCATAAAGTCAACATGAGTAATAGAAGTATTTGCACCCTTTTCTTCTAATTCTTCTTTAGAAAGTTCAGTCCCACCTTCTAATGTATCTGGGTAAGCACTTCCAATAGCAAAGTGACAAGATGCATTTTCATCGAAAAGTGTATTATAGAAAATAGTCTCTGTATTAGAAACTGGCGAGTCATCAGGTACAATAGCCACTTCACCTAAATAATGTGATCCTTCATCTGTTTCAATAAGTTCTTTAAGTGTATCGTATCCTACTTTAGCTGTAAAATCTACAATACGTCCTTTTTCAAAGAATAATACAAACTCATCTATAACATTTCCACCATAGCTTAAAGGTTTAGTAGAAGCAAGCTTACCTTCTACCCCATATTTATGTGGCATTGTAAATACTTCTTCTGTTGGCATATTAGCTACATAGTAAGTGCCTACTTTATTGTAACTTCCACCGCCTTGCCAAATATGACCTTTTGGAAGTTCTACATATAGATCTGTGCCTGGTCCTGTATAATGAAGCTTTGTAAATTTCTTTTCTGTCAAGAATTTTGTTTTTTCTTCAAGTGCTTTTGTATGATTTTCCCAAGAAGCTACTGGGTCTTCTTCATAGATACGGTTAGCAATAAAGATTTTGTCCCAAAGCATTTCTACTGCTTCTTCATTATCAATAGCTTCTGGGAAAACTTTTCTTGCCCAACCTTCTGTAGGAATAGAAGCTACACACCATGCCACATCTCCATTTTGAGTGTATCTTCTAAATGGCTCTAAAGCTATGCCTGCTGTTTTTTGCATTGTAGCAATACGTTTAGAATCTACATCTTTTAATAAATCTGGATTAGCTGCTGATATACTAATAAAAGCACAATTTTTTTCAGCAAGTTTACGTTTCCCTTCTGCTACCCATTCTGGATATTCTAAGAAAGCCTCATCTGGTGCATGCATGTATTGCACTTTATTAAGTTCTTCATCTACATAGTCTACATATACTTTTTTAGCCCCTACTTCATAAGCACATTTTGCAAGCTCTCTTGCAAAGTAAGCAGTTTGAATAGGTGCAGTAATCATAAGGTATTGATCCTTTTGGATATTTACACCTATTTCTACTATTAATCTTGCATATTGTTTTAAATTCTCTTCTTTTGTTCTGTTCATTTTACCTTCTCCTTTTAAGAAACAAATTGATTAATGGATTCTTTATATGAGTATCCAATGGCATCCATTCTACCTAATAATTCTTCCATATCTATATCATAGCTTTTACAAAGCTCTTCTAAAGAATTACACTCATCACGTAATTTCATATTGACAATACTTAGCATCATATAAGGGTCTTTTCTATTTAAACTTTCCATAATTTTTTCCTTTCTTCTGTCATTTTAGTGCATTTTTCAATAATTAAAGCCATTATATCCCCTTCATTTTAGCGTGTCAACTAAACCTATATTTTATTCTATATACTATATTGTATATCCTTAATTTTCTGATATAATACTACTTATCACTATAGACAGTTGGCAGAGTAGGTGTAAGTGCGTTAAGTGCTAGTTGGACGGGAAGTTGCCACTAGACGAAAAGCTTTTGCTTGCGGTACTTACACCGCATTCCGCTGCCAAGTCAGCGCTTTCTTATAAATGGAGGTGCTTAAAATGCATAATAAAACAACGAAATTGGTGCTTATTGCACTACTTATTGCACTTAATATTATCTTAGTTAGATTCGGGGCTATTTATCTAGGTCCAGCCATTAGAGTCTCCTTTGGATTCATCCCTATTGTTATTATGGGAATTCTCTTTGGACCTCTATTCGCCGCATGTGGGGCAGGTATTGCAGACTTTATAGGTGCAATCGTCTTTCCAACAGGTGGGGCATATTTCCCTGGCTTTACACTAAGCGCCATCTTAACAGGCTACATATACGGTAAAATGTTATATGGCAAAAAGCTGTCTATCAAAAGAATTGTCATTAGTAATTTGCTAGTTATTATGATTGTTCAGCTTTTCATGAACTCAATTTGGCTTTCTCTTATTTTAAATAAAGCCTTTGTAGTACTTGTTACTTCTAAAGTCATTAAATCTCTTCTTATGCTTCCTATAGAAAGTTTAATGATTTTCCTTACCTATAAGTATATTTCACCAGTACTACTGAAATACGCTGAACATTAAAATATATATTTAGTTTCAAATCATAAACAGATGCTTAGTCAATTGTTTATAGTGACTATTAAGGGCCGATACACTTCTTGGTGTACCAGCCCTTTTTATTGTCTATGATTTTAATGAAAGAGATTTGAGAGCTTTGGATTTGGTATAGTGCATAAGCGGGAACTTAATAGTAATTCTAGTTCCCCTTCCTTCTTCACTATCTACTTCTATTTTACCTTCATGTAAGGTTACTAGTTTCTTCACCATTGTAAGGCCTATACCGCTTCCTTCATATTTTTCTCTACTTTTATCTCCCCTATACATACGTTCAAATATATAAGGTAGATCTTCTTTGTTAATACCTATTCCACTATCTTCTATAGTCATACATACCATTTTAGCTTCTATTTTAGTCGTTACACTAATACTTCCTGACTCAGTAAATTTGAAAGCATTAGAAAAAAGATTCATGAGTATTTGCTTAATGCTATTATAGTCTGCATAAATGGTTACTCTATCTGTTTCCTTTAAATCCATTTTAAAATGAATTTGTTTTTCTTTAGCTATAATTTTAAATACACTATAAACTTCTTTAATACAACTATTAATATAAAGCTCTTGTTTAACTACATCCACTGTTGTATCTTCAACATTTTTTAGTTTATCTAAATTATTAAGCATACTTCCAAAGCGAACAACCTCTTGATAAAGTACTTGCATTTGGTCTTCATCTATAGGATAAATGCCATCAATCATAGCCTCTAAATTACTTTGTAAAATGTGTAAAGGTGTACGAATTTCGTGAGATAAGTCAGAAACAAGCTTACGCCTTAAAGTATCTTGTTCATCTAGTTTTTGAGCTAGATAATTCATACTATGTCTAAGGTTTTCTATTTCTTTAATATCACTTCTATTTGTATACCTTGTCTTATACTTACCTTCAGCTAAATCAACAGAGGTTCTAGCAATGGCATAAATAGGCTTTGTGAAAACTCTTGTAATATAAGCACCAATAGAAGCAAAGCAAAAAAGTGCCATAATTCCACTCCAAATAATGCTTCTATTTATACAATCTTGAAAAGCTATATCAGAAGTAGATAAAATCCTTGCAGGAAAATACCCAATACGCGCATAACCTACAATACCATACTGCTCTGTCTTAATAGGGATATCTTGAAAAGTATATACCTTATCCTTTGGTATAATAAACTTGGAAATATAAAAAGGATAATCTAAGTTTTCTATTTCTTTCTCCAAATCTTCTTTAGTTTTTCCCCAAATAAGATTTTTATTTGTATCTAAAATAGCTATAGAAAACTTTCCACTTTGTGTGGTGATAAAAAATTCTTCCTCAAGTGTATTTCCCCAGCCACCTTGATCTTCATAAATATCTTCTAATTGCTTAACAATAAGCTGGCTTGTACTTTCAATATTATCTTTAACATATCCTCTAAATTCTTTTTCTATTGTTATATTTACAAAAAAAGCTGTGATTAAAATCGTAAAAGTACCTACGCCTAACAAAAGTGCAAAGAGTTGTTTACGCATGGAAATCATACGAACATACCCTCAAACTTATAGCCAATTCCTGTTACTGTCTTAATGTATTTAGGATTTTTAGTATCTTCTTCTATTTTCTTACGTAAATTTTTAATGTGTACATCAATGGTTCTATCAAAACCATCAAAATCTATACCCATAACAGCTTCAATCAATTGCTCTCTTGTAAAAACACGTCCTGGTGAAGCAGCAAGTGCATATAAAAGATCAAACTCATTAGGTGTAAGACCTACTATTTCATTATTTACTTTTACCATACGCTCTTGTAAGTAAATCTTTAAATGCCCCTTATCAAAAATTAAAGTATCTTTATTTTCTTCTCTTTCCTTACGTACCTCTAATGCTTTTACTCTGGCTACCAACTCTCTTGGACTTACTGGCTTCACTAAATACTCATCTGCACCTATTTGGAAACCTTCCACTTTGTTATCTAATGTGCCCTTTGCTGTAATCATAAAGATATAAGCATTTGAAACACCTCGTATTTCTTTACAAATATCTTCTCCTTGAATATCCGGTAACATTAAATCCAATAAAACTACATCTATTTTTTGATTATAAAATAGATCTAAACCATCTCTTCCTGTATACGCACAAAATACTTTGTAATTTTCCTTCTCTAGGTATTTTGTCATAATATCCGCCACACGCACTTCATCTTCTATAATTAATATATTCATCTGGTGACCTCCCAAGTTTATTTCTCAATTTATCTTATATTATACCCAGTTTATGTGAAGAAAGATTGAAAAAGAAATTTACAATCATATTACATTATTTTTTTATCTTTTATAATCAATTGCCAAATTTACTATTATCATTTACAATATAATCAAAAGTAACAAAGGGATCTGTCTTTTTACAGAGAGGGGTATTCAATATGGAATTTAATTTTGATAGCAAAGAACATTTAATTACCTTTATTCAATCTGAAATAATAACAACTGCCGAGGCGACAAGTTTGCTTAATTGCTCGAGACAATATTTAGATGAACTGGTTAGCAAAGGCAAAATTACTCCTGTAAAAACCATTAACCGAGTACGTCTATATTGGCGAGATGACATCTCTGCACTACATAAAAGTAAATGTTAAAAGGAGCCATTCACATATTGAATGGCTCTTTTTGTATAACTTAAGATGTAGATGCTCTCTTGATTAGTCTGCTAGGATGTCAGGCTGTGGGCTACTTCTACTACGGCTTCCCTTACGGCAGCTAAGATTGGGTAAGTTCGGCACGAACAAGAACGCTCATAACTCCCTTTGGTCAAACAATTCGCTAAAACCCTTGTTCGCACGCTCACTAACCCACTCTAAGCTCACCTCCATGAGGAATCCTTCGTAGAAGTAGCCCCCATCCCTCCACCCATTAAGATTACTAAGAGAGCATGGGAAGTCTACGCAAGAGGTAGAATACTTAACTAAACACTACGTAGGCAAATTTCAGAGAACACAACCTACTCCCCCTTCCCAATTCTTCTATATATTGAGAAAAAAATATATAAAGAATGTGTTGAAATATAACTCATACCTCTACCCACTCTGATTACTTAGGAAAACATTAGAAATCTACGTAAGAGGTATTGAAGCTAAGCGTGTGATTTTCTCATTTCACATATTTATTCCCTGACCATAAACTAGCCTGTTTAAGGAATACATCTTTATATCACCCAACTAAGTATTCGGAATAATAATAAAGAAACGTTTAATTAACCAAATTATATCTTATTAATTGAAATAAAAATAAATAGTATAGACTTAGGAGATTAAAATGATAAAAGTTATAGATGAAAACACCATAGAAGAAGTCATAAGTTTTTCATGGGAAGTTGCTAAAAATCTAATAAATACATCTTATCCACTAAGAAAATCTAAATTAGAACTAGAAAAATCATTACGTAAAAGTATGAATCATGCTGAAGATAAAGTTCTTGGTTATTATAAAAATGATAACCTTATGGGAGTGATAGAGCTTTTTGTAGAAGTAACAGAAAGATATTTACAAGTAAGAACATATGTAAAGGACGATTTCGATGAAATAATGAATGAATTCTTTATGTATTTAAAGGCATACTATCCAAATTTTAAAGCTCACTTTGGTTATCCAAAAGAGAATATAAAGGCCATAAATTATTTTACAGTAAATCAGTATTGTTGTATTGAAGCTAGTAGTGATCTACGTCTCTACACCAATGATTTTGTATTTAAAAGAGATACAACATCTGCTGTCCAAAGATTACAAAAAGATAACTTTAGTCAATATGCCCCTTTCCATGATCAGCATGGTGGAGAACAGATGTACTGGAATAGTGCCCGTTTATATAATGCTTTTGATTCATGGTATATATATGTATATATGAATGGTTCAGAAATTGTAGGAAGTATATTAATCTACTGTAAAACCGAATTAGATTGTATAGAAGTATTTGGACTTTTTGTAGAAGAGCTACCAAATCAATATGAAATTATTGAAGATCTTTTATATCATTCAATTAGTAAAATATTAGACAGAGAAACAGGAATTAAGGAAGTTATTTTTTTCATTGAAGAAAAAGACACTATTCAATATGAAATCGCTAAGCAGATAGGTTTTAAAGATAAAGGAAGTTATCGTTGTTATTCTATAGACTTATAAGAGAACCAACCAGATAGTTAAGTGTTTTAAGATTTTATCGATTACCAATGACTTCTACCTATTGGTAATTAATGAAACTACATAGAATACTAAGTATAATCTTTTATCTAATTTTATAAAAAAGGAGCAAGTCAATGAAGAAAAATATAAGATTACTTTACTGTATTTTAGGAAGCATTATTTTTAGTTTAACAAATGAGTTAGCCTATGATTCATTCCATTCTATTCCATTTATCGGATTTATGTTAAGTCAGTCAACTTATTATATTTCTACTATTGGATGTCTCTCAACTATTTACTTCTCTATAAAATTAATAAAAGAAAATTATAGAGAAAAATGCTAATAAATCCTATGTATTTTTTAAACTTTAATTCACCATTTATAAATATCCTATGTATTGATTTAATTTATGAAGGGAGCTAAAAATGAATTTTACTGTATCTAATAATGAGATAGACCGAGCAATAAAGATTATGAAGGAAGTTGCTGCATGGGGACGTTCAGTAGGATATAGAGTATGGTTAGATGAATGGCTTACACCCGCAGAGTTACTGACCTCTGAAGTATCAACAGAGAACTTTTATGTTGGTCAAGTAAATGGAATAGATGCAAGTTGTATGATTTTACAGTGGTCCGATAAAGAGTGGTGGCCTAATGCTCCACTAAATGAAGCTGGCTATATACATAAACTATGTGTGAGGAGAGATTTTGCAAGTAAGGGTATCCCACTTAAAATGATTGAATATGCTAAAAAAGAATGTGGCAAAAAGGGAGTAAAATATCTTCGATTAGATACTGGTTGGGATGAAGAAAAAATGAAACAAATATACATAAGTTTAGGATTTGAAATCATTAAAAAGATAGAGTTGAAAAATGGTAAGGCAATGGCCTTATATCAATTAGTAATTAATTAAACTAAATAAAATAATACTCTAACAAGTAAAAGAAATACCCATTAGCTTAATTTGTTCAATGGAGGGAATATATTTGAAATATACTTTAGATGCTCTTAGTGAAAATGATATAGAAGCTTTAGAAGAAATGCTAAGCTTATATGATGAGAAATATATAACATATAAGTTAAATGGTCAAATCAGCATTGGTGTAAAAATTGATAATAAATTAGTTGCAGGTGTTGATGGATGCATGACAGCCTTTAAAATTTTATATGTATCCACACTTTTTGTAGACGAAAAATACCGTAGACATGGCTTAGGACGAGCTTTAATGGAAGAAATAGAGCAAAGAGCTCTTTCATTAGGTGCTAATATGATTAGGCTGGATACTTTTAATTGGCAAGGAAAAGAATTTTATGAGGCAATAGGATATGAACAAGTAGGTTATTATGAAAATAAGCATGACGGATTCTCGGAGCACTTCTTTTTGAAAAGATTAGGATAATAATATAATCTTTTCTTTATATTTGCAAACTTAATTAAGTGATTTTTATTATTGTGAAGTAATTTAACAAGAATGATATTAATAGAAAGGATAAGGTAGCAATCACGTCTAAATGTGTAAAAATACACTAGTTAGACACTTTTACACTTTAAATACACGCTATTGCTAAAATAAATATGTTAACTAAAGATATAGTAACTGAGCGATTAATCATTAAAAGTACGAGGGAAGAATACAGCCCATTATGCTTAAGTATTTAGTTAGATGAGGAAATGGGGAAATATCTAGGTGATCCACCACGGGAAAAAGCTACTGAAAGCTATATGAATTTTGCACAGGATATTGAAAAAGACGAAACTTGGTATCCCTTTGTTGCATTTTCAAAAGCTACTAATGAGTTTATTGGCACATGTAGTATTGTCCCAATGAAAGATCCAACACATTGGGATTTGGGTTATTGTATCCATAAAAAATATTGGAGACAAGGCTATGCAACAGAAATGATACAGGCCTTAATTAATTTTGGATATACTAAAGGTGGTCGCAAATTTACAGCGGATATTGCACAAGAAAATATTGCATCTAATGCAGTCATAAAAAAACTAGGTTTTACTATTGAAACAGAAGGAACCTTTAAAAAGCAAGGAACTGATATTATATACAGTAACTATACATACAAACTTGAGTTAGAATAAATAGTTTTATATCTTAATTATATGAAAAATAAGGAGTCTGCAATATGATTACAAATGCACAAATACTCCCCATGGAGAGCTATAAAAGAATACAACACTTTAATTATTTCAAGGATATGGCATATCCCTATGTTGGCATCACTACTGATGTAGATATTACAAACTTTCTAACATACATAAAGGAAAGAAAACACCCATTTTTTCTGTCTTTCTTATGGTGTGTTGCAAAGGCTGCTAATATGGTACCTGAACTTAGACAAAGAATTTATAACGACGGTATCATTGAATATTGCAACTGTGACACTTCCCATACTGTTGCAAAAGAAGATGGAACCTATTGTTACTGCTCTCTTAATTGTAATCAGCCTTTTGATAGCTTTATAAAGTATGCTATAGAAAAACAAGAGCAAGCAAAACAATATGGAGACATAACAGAAAATAAAGAAGATGCACTTTCTTTATTCTTTATCTCTACATTACCATGGATCTCATACTCATCCCTTATACAACCTGTCCCTATGCCAGCGGATAGCAATCCCAGAATAACTTGGGGAAAGTATTATAAAAAAGATGGTAAAATTGTACTACCAGTATCGATTTTATGTCATCACGCTTTAATAGATGGGAAACATATAGCAGATTTCTTTAGCCATTTAGACAACGCTTTACAGCTAGAATAATTATATTAGACTAATAGTTCCAATACATTAATAGCTATTTAATTAACCTAAATATAGCCCCTTCAGCTGAAGGGGCTATTTCTATTCTACTACTCAATATGAATTAACAATCAATTTTTTAAAGCTCCCTACTTATGAACAACTCATTCTCTTTAAATTATAAAAGCTTTTTCTTCTGTTCAGAAAGATATCTTAGACTTACAATTATTTTATCTTTACTATAAACTTATATTTTCAAAAGAGAAAATGTATAAGAATCTCTATACCACGGTCCCTGTTATCAATACACCTAGAAGCATTAACACCGTATTCATCATGCTAGAATTGCTAACCAACTATCAAGTAGACTAGAATTACTGTCTCCTTGAATCCTTAAGAGGTGGAAGGATGGCTGTGACTCCTCCGGAAGCGGCTTATGCAGGTGGCTTAGAGGCTGTTAATGAGTGGTGAGCAAGGTTCTTAGCCAGGTGTTCGACGCGGAGCAAGTTTCTGGCGTTCTTGCGATCCCCGAATTTACAGCCTCTTAGCTGCCGGAAGTGGAAGCTGAAGGAGGAGTTACAGCCAGACTGATACCTACGAAAGCTTGTGGGAGACAGTAATTCGGACCAAAGAAGTTTCCAATCATTCTTGTGATCTACGAATCTACATTCTCTTAGTCACCGGAAGTGGAAGCTGAAGGAGGAGTTACAGCCAGACTGATACCTATGGAAGCTAATAGGAGACAGTAATTCGGACCAATTTTAAGCTGCCACAATCCTCTCTATATCTCCATCTTCCAAGCTTTCTTTCTCAAGTAATTCCTGGGCTATCTCCTTAAGCTCATATTCATGAGTTCTAAGAAGTTCTACTACTTCCTTATAAAATCCGTCCATTTTTTCCTTACATTTTCTAAGGAGTTCTGGCTCTTTTCCATTCTCCCCTTCATAAAGTACCTTTAAGTTAATAAGTCCATAGGACTCATCCATTCCATACTTAATCATATAGTCTTTTAGGTAAGCTGTAGCTTTTTCTATATCATTACTAGCACCTGTTGTAATATAATCTTTGCCGAGTGTCACTTCTTCTGCTGCTCTTCCAGCTAGTAAAATTTTGATTTGGTTAACTAAATCTTGCTTGTTCATATACAAGCTATCTTTTGGAATACTCATACTAAAGCCTCCTGCACCTTTTACAGTAGGTACAATAGTGACTTTCATAATACGCTGTTCTGGAGCAATGAGTTTGGTGACAAGAGCATGGCCTGCTTCATGGCATGCGGTAATCTTACGGTCCTTGCTACTTATATAACTTGTATCTTTTTTCTCAGCTCCTGCAATTACTGTTGTAAAGGCTTTTTCAAAGTGTTCTTGTTCTAGATGGGTACAACCTAGTTTAGCTGCTAAAATAGCTGCTTCATTGACTAGATTTTCTAGCATAGCCCCTGTAAAGTATACTGCTTGACGAGCTAGTTTATTAAGATCTACATTTTCACTAAGGGGTTTATCTTTTACATGAAGCCTTAGCATCATTTCTCTTGCATTTTGATCCGGATAGCCTATTTCAATATGTCTATCAAAACGACCTGGACGAAGGAGCGCCTCGTCTAGTAGCTCAAGACGGTTAGTGGCTGCAATAACTACTATGCCACTGTCTTCTTTAAAACCTGACATTTCAGTAAGAAGCGCATTGAGTGTCTGATCCTTTTCTTCATTGCCTCCTGTAGGATTTAAACTACGTTTTTTCCCAATAGCATCAATCTCATCTATAAAAATAACTGCCTTTTCATATTCTCGTGCTTCTTTAAAGAGTTCTCGTATACGACTTGCGCCAACACCTACATACATTTGTACAAAGTCTGAACCACTTAGTGAAAAGAAAGGTACCCCTGCTTCTTTTGCAATGGCTTTTGCCATGAGGGTTTTCCCTGTTCCTGGTGGTCCATAGAAAATAAGTCCTTTAGGCATTCTTGCACCAAAGTGAGCAAATTGTTTTGGTTCTTTTATAAAACTTACAATATCGGATACTTGTTCTTTTGCTTCTACGTTACCTGCAATTTGGTTAAAACCTATTTTAAGGGCCTCAGGCTCAATAGGCTTAATCCCGAGTGCCATAGGCTGTAACCCTCTTTGTCCTTTCATAGATTTAAATACAATAAAGAAAATACCTAAGAAAATAGCACTTCCTACTAAAGTTTGTACCAAGTAAAAAGTCATATTTGTATTGCCTTCTTCAACTTTAATACCTTGAAGCAAAAGGTTTTCTTTAAAATCTAATGTTCTTGGATTCTCTGTTTTATACAGTGTATCTTCGTCTGCTACTTTAAAAGTTATTGTATCTCCTTCTCCTAAAGTAACTTGTTCAACTTGTCCATCCTCCACTTGTTTTAAAAACTGATTGTAATTTATATATTCACTTTCATTATTCTTATTAAAATATACACCTATTCCTAATAGTATAAAAACACTTACTATAACTAGGGGCATAAACCATTTCTTATCTTTTATATTTTTCATCTTTTGTCCCCCTTCCCGTATAACTTATTTATATTTACTTCCTCCTTTATTATAGAGCATTTATCATTTACTCTCATTAGTATGTCTTTGGAAATATTTATACCTATAGACTCGTAAAAAAATAAGTCACCTAGCTTATCTTTGTCTGTACTTTTAAGACTAAGATTAATTAGGTGACTTATTTTATCTATCTAGGATTTATAAATTATACTAGATAATTATATTTTAAATCTAATCTATTTTTTGTGCTTTGTTATTTAAATTAATAATTTAATACACTGACTATCTAATCTATCATGTGTTGCTTATCATTACTATAATTAATATCTAATTTATCATCTGTTGCTTATTATTACTATGCTTATATCTAATTTATCATCTGTTGCTTATTATTACTATACTTATATCTAATTTATCATCTGTTGCTTATTATTACTATACTTAATATTTAATCTATAATATAAATAATTGAATAAGACTTCCTACAGCAGAGATTGTTACAAGCCATTTAGCTGGTTGCTTGTATTTTTTAACCCAAGCAATAAGACCTATAATAGATAGAAATCCAACACTCCATGCTAATACAATTTGACCTACATAATTAGTTGGCAAACTTGTTGCTTCTAACCCAGCTATACCTAGTCCTAAAAAGACTACAAAATAAAATAATGCTTTTTCTGTTTTAGGATTTTTGGCTAAGAATAAAAATGTTGTGCCTAAACCCACTGCCACTGTAAGTACTACAAATAAAATTAATAAACCTTCCATAATCATATCCTCCTTTTTGAATCTCTTCATTGAATATGTTTTTATTATAACCATAACTTCTGTATTTTTTTATAACCTAATTCTGAAGAATTCTGAAGCTAAATAGGTATTTGTATTTCAATTTGATACTTTGCATCTAACAAGTCACTGCTCATGCTTCCCTTGTATTGATTTACTATTTGTTTTATATTTTTCAAGCCAATACCGTAACTTTCCACCTCTTTGCTTTTCTTAGATTGAATGCTATTCGTTTGAATAAGCGTTAATCTATTCTCTTTATGAGCTATGGTAAAAATAACTTGATTTGACTTGTCTGCGTACTTTATTATATTAGAACATAAATTATCAAATATACGTATTAAATCTTGGGGTGCAATACTAGTTTGAAATGGCTCTACTTCTTCCATTTGTACTACTATCTCAAATCCTTCGTCTTCTAAAATAGCTTCATATTCTTGCATAAGCTGTTCCATTAGCACTTTACCATTATAGGTTTCCTTCTCATTACTATCTCCTACGTGTTGCTGATTATCAAAGAGCATCTGTGTTAATTCCTTTATCTGATAAGCCTTACTTTGGATAATATTAATGTAGGCTTCCAGCTTTTCTTCACTATCATATTTTTTGTCTTTAATAAAATCCGTATAAGATATAATAGCTGTTAAAGGAGTTCTAATATCGTGAGACAAGGATCTCACCAGTTTCACTCTTTCTTCTTCTACTTTTTCTTCATTCCTTCTATAATCTTCTAATGTCTGGGCAAGTTTATTGAGATTATCAGCCAGCTCAGATAATTCATCTTCTTTTTCTACGACTATTCTATAGGATAAATTCCCACCTTCAAGCTGTCCAATGGCCTTATTAATTTCTAATATATAGCTTAACTTTTGCCCAATTAAATATAAAAACATAGCTAAAAACACAACTACCGCTCCAAGCAGGCAGCTAATCTCTATTACCTGTACAACTTGATAATCTATATCCCCATAATTCCCTTTAAAGGCAAGATTTTGTGCTACACCATAAGAGGTTGTATATAAAAATCCAAAACTAAAAACCGCAATGGTTAGAGAAAGTATAAGATGGCCTACTAATCCTAATGCTAATTTAGGAATTTTATATTTCTTAATTAATGTTTTAATCAATATAATACCCCTTTCCCCATGCTGTTTTAATATACTGTGGATTTTTATTGTCTTTTTCAATTTTCTTTCTAAGATTTTTCACATGAACCATCACTGCATTATCCCCTACAATCTCTTCTTGCCATACACTCTCAAAAATATGCTCTATAGAAAATATTTGCTTTCGGTGGGTAATTAATAATTCTAAAATTTTATATTCTGTATGGGTGAGTATAATGTGTTCACCACCTCTTATAACACTTTGGGTGTCAAGATCTACAGATAGTTCCCCTACAATAATCTTATTTGACTGGTTTATAACTTGAGGTTGATAAATATGATACCTTCTAAGTAATGCTTTTACCCTTAAAAGTAATTCTGAATTTGAAAAAGGTTTTGTAATATAATCATCGCCACCTGCTGAAAATCCCATAGTCTTATCTGAGTCTTGAGAATAAGCTGTTAAAAATAAAATAGGTGCAAAGGTAGTTTTTCTGATTTCAGTAGCCACTATAAACCCTGACTTCTTAGGCATATTCACATCTAAAATAATTAAATCTATCTGTTCATTTACTAAGTTTAAGGCTTCTTCTCCATCACTTGCCATAACCACTTCAAAACCTTCTCCACTTAGTAAAATATTTAATATCTCTCTAATTTCTAAATCATCATCTGCTACTAAAATTTTCTTTTTTCTATCCATCTTTTCTTCCTTTCCTTTATCACATCTTATAATTTATTATACCTTAGAATATCTCTTTTCTTCTATATCTTCTATTATAAATCAAAAAAGTCCATTTGATTACCTATAGGGGGCAATCAAATGGACTTTTAAATCATTTAATTTCTATGTACTTAATAATTGAATTTCTAATTACTAATTATTTAATCATTAGTATATTTATGAAAATTTATTAGATATAATTTTGAACATGAAAAAAGGAAAAGACAACGGGTCTTTTCCTTTGAGAGAAGGTATTTTATTCTAGGGGTAGCAAATAATATTTTATTTGCTGTAACATCTGGGGGAAGTTACATCCTTATTATAGCAACGGATCCCTTGAAAGTGTGCCCTAACATTTTATGAATCTCATCTATTTTTTGTTAATATTGCCCATCCCCTCTATTTTACTAGGCAATCTGTTAAATTGAACTTTGTATTTCACATTTTCTCTTATAAAAGTTGCTTATTACCTTGTTTAAGTTTTTATACTTCAAATTAACTTTCGTCATTATGACACTTTTACTAGTAATGTTTTGCCTATGACTAGGCATTTTTTAGTACAATATTTTCCATACCTGTGGCTAACATTAACTTCAAACGGTTTTCTTGATTAACTTTTGCACTAGATGGATCATAGTCAATGGCTACAATATTAGAATTTGGATAACGCTCCTTAATTTTACGTATCATCCCTTTACCTACAATATGATTCGGTAAACAGCCAAAAGGTTGTGCACATACTACATTAGCTACACCACTTTCTATAAGCTCTAATATTTCTGCTGTTAAAAGCCAGCCTTCACCCATTTTAATTCCAAGTCCCATAAAATCTTTTGCTAGCTCTTTTACTTTACTAAAATCAGTAGGTGGACGGAAGGTACTATATTGTTTAATACAATGAATCATATTTTGCTGCATATGGTGCAATGTATGATAGCCCACTTGGGATAGGAGGGTTCCAAAACTTTTATGTCCATAAAGTTCTTTGTCTACTTGTTTGTTTGAGAAGCAATACATCATAAAGTCTGCCACACCAGACATAACCACTTCTGCCCCTTCCAGGATAAGAAAGTCTTCTAAATGATTATTTCCCATTGGAGCATATTTCACATAAATTTCACCTACAATACCTACTTTTACTCTCTCTACCACTTTCTTAGGTATATCATCAAAGGTTTTAAGAATCTTTCTATACATCTTTTTAGTATTTAGAAATTCTGGTGTATGAGATAAGTCTGCTAATTGTTCTACCCAATAATCTATTACAGCCTGTGTTGTGCCCTTTACTTTTTCATAAGGTTTACACTGATTACTCACCCACATAATAAGATCACCATAAAACATAGCAAGGATACACTTTCCTATAAGAGGCAGTGTAAGTTTAAACCCTGGATGTTTTTCAAGCCCACTCATATTTACAGATATAACCGGTACATCTTCATAGCCACTATTTTTTAGTGCTTTTCTAAGAAGGTGAATATAATTAGAGGCCCTACAGCCTCCTCCTGTTTGAGTAATCATTAGAGCTGTTTTATGTGGGTCATATTTGCCACTTTTTAAGGCTGCCATTAGTTGACCAATAACAATAATAGCTGGATAACAAAGGTCATTATGAACGTTTTTAAGTCCTTCCGTAATCATATCCTTTGTATCCCCTTGATAAAAGTCTAAGTGGTAACCGTACTGGCCTAATACTTTTTGTATAATACCAAAATGTATAGGTAACATAGTAGGCGCAATAATGGTATAATCTTTTTTCATTTCTTTTGTAAAGTATTTAGGCATGGCTACTCTCCTCCTTACCCCTTTCTCCAATAGATTTAGCAAACATACTTCTAATTCTAATTTTGGCAGCTCCTAGATTACTTGTTTCATCAATCTTAAGCTGTGTATAAAGTCTACCTTTGCTTGCTAAAATTTCACTTATTTCATCTGATGTAATGGCATCTGTACCACATCCAAAAGAAACAAGTTGGATAAAGTCTATATCCATACTCTTTAAACTTTCGTAAGCTGCGCTATAAAGCCTTGCTTGATAAGTCCACTGGTTAAGCACATTTACTTTTGGCTTATATCTTTTGCTGTATATACCATCTTCACTTAGAACAACACTGCCTAATTGATTGATAAGGGTATCAATACCATGATTAATTTCAGGATCAATGTGGTAAGGTCTACCTGCTAAAACAACAATAGGTTTATTATGTTCTCTTGCATAATCTATAGCACGTCTTGTTTCTTCCCTAATAGCTTGCCTATAAGTCTCTAAAGCTTTATACCCTTCCTTTATGCCTTGTTTCACATCTCTTAGATGAATGTCCTCAAAATGTTCTTTAAGTGAATGATACACTGTTTTAATTAATCCTTTTTCTTCATTCAAATCCACATAAGGCATCAGAAATGGTTTATTTTTAAGCCCTTCTATATTAGCTTTTAATACTTCAGGATAGTAAGCGACAATTGGACAGTTAAAACAATTATCAGAAATCCCTTCATTTAAATTGTAACTCATACAAGGATAGAAAATAGCATCTACACCTTGTTCTAATAAGCTTTCAATATGTCCATGAGTAAGCTTTGCTGGATAGCATACTGTATCAGAAGGTATAGAGTATTCTCCTTTACGATAAATCTTTTTATTAGAAGGTGCTGATAAAGCCACCTTAAAACCTAAATGGCTAAAGAAAGTACTCCAAAATGGTAAAAGTTCATAAAAGTTTAAAACAAGTGGTAAGCCTATAGTTTCTTTTCTTTTTCCTTCCTGCTTATACATACCTCGAAGCTTTTCATACTTAAAGGCATAAAGATTAGGAAGCTTTTCACTCATTTTACCAATAGGTCGCTCACATCTATTACCGGATATGTATTTTTCTTTATCACCAAAATAATTAACAATCAGATTGCAATGGTTTGTACACAATTTGCACCTTGTCATCTTAGACATATGCCTAAAGTTAAGTAGGTTTTCTTTACTTATAAGGCTTGATTCTTCTCCTATATTTTCTTTTGCATAGAGAGCTACACCAAAAGCCCCCATTAAGCCTGATATATTAGGACGTACCGTTTCCTTTCCTAGCTCCATTTCTAAGCTTCTTAAAATGGCATCATTTAAAAGGGTACCACCTTGTACCACAATGTGTTCACCTAGCTCTTCTATATTATTAGTTCGAATCACTTTATAAAGTGCATTTTTAACAACACTTATAGCAAGTCCTGCAGATACATCTTCTATAGATGCACCTTCTTTTTGAGCTTCTTTTACAGAGGAGTTCATAAAAACTGTACACCTAGAACCTAAGTCAACTGGATTTTTAGCAAAGAGAGCTATTTTAGCAAATTCTTTTACATCATAACCCATTTGCATGGCAAAAGTTTCTATAAAAGAGCCACATCCTGAAGAACATGCTTCATTAAGCATAATACTTTGAATACGCCCACCTTCTACTTTAAAGCATTTAATATCTTGTCCGCCTATATCTAGTATAAAACTTACACGAGGCTCAAAATAATGAGCTGCGCTAAAGTGAGCTAGGGTTTCAACAATTCCAAAATCCATTTTAAATGCATTTGTAATTAATTCTTCCCCATAGCCTGTTACACCACTAGCGCAGATTTCTATACGTCCTTCACATATTTCATAAAGGTTTAAAAGTTGTTCTCTTACAATCTCTACAGGATTGCCTTCATTAGATGCATAAAACTCAAAGAGTATTTCTTCTTGTTCACCTATTAATACCATCTTTGTTGTTGTACTACCTGCATCTACTCCAAGATAAGCCTTCCCACTGTATGTATTTATATCTATTTTCTTAAGCCTATAGGCATCATGTCTTCTTCTAAAAGTTTGGTAATCCTCTTCACTTTCAAATAAAGGCGATAAACGATTGACACTTACTTCTTCCTTATTCCCTTGTTCTAATAAACTTTTAAATTCTTTAAGGGTGTATTGTTCTTTTGTATTTTGACTAAACTTAGCACAGCCTGTTGCCACAAAAAGTTGTCCATTTGGTGGGAATATAGCCTCCTCATCACTAAGCTTTAGATTTTCTTTAAAACATTTTTTAAGCCCCTCATAAAAATATAAGGGACCACCTAAAAACATAACTTTTCCTTGTATTTTTCTTCCCCCAGCAAGTCCTATAATAGTTTGACTTACTACAGCTTGAAAAATACTTGCACATATATCTTCTTTAGATGCCCCTTGATTTAGAAGTGGTTGTATATCTGACTTTGCAAAAACACCACATCTAGATGCAATAGGATAAATAGACTTATGTTCTAAACTTAACTGATCTAAAGTTTTGGTGTCTATATTCATTAAAGAGGCCATTTGATCGATAAAAGCTCCTGTTCCTCCTGCACATGTGGAATTCATTCTTTCTTCCATTCCACCTGTTAAGAAAATAATCTTAGCATCTTCACCACCAAGCTCAATAACCACATCTACACCAGATTTCTCTTCCTTTACAAGATAAGCTGTAGCAAAAACTTCTTGTACAAAATGAATACCCGTCTTCTTTGCAAGACCATACCCCGCCGAGCCCGTAATGGCTACACGAATCGGTCCGTCCTGTATAAGTGGCACAATTTTATCTATCTCCTCTTGTAGCTTACTTAATATTTTCGAGTAATGTCTGTCATAACTTGAGTAGATGATTTTGTCACTCTCATCTAATACCACTACTTTCAAAGTTGTTGATCCTGCATCGATACCCATTCTATAAATCATCTTACTATCTCCTATCTTCTAAGATACCTTTATATTTTAGTACAACAATAATCTTTTTTCTATATTTATAATCTATTTTATTTATATTACAATTATAGATTATTTATTAACTATAAAAAAATAAAGCCCCTTCTTATTAAAGAAGGTGGCTCTATTTTCTCATAGTTATTTACTCATAGTTATTTTAAGAATTATATACGGATTAATGTGTTAGTATCAGCTAAAATTTCATCTAAGCCTGCCATATGTGCAACGCCCCAGAAAGCATCTCTATGGAAAGTCATATAAAGAGCTTTTAATACAACAAGTACTTTTTTTGCTGGATAAATTTCATAAACTAATTCATCATTTACTTTGATTTTAATAAGCTTACTTGTTTTCTCTTTTGAAAAAATCTCTTTATTATATTCTACTACTTCTCTTTCATCTGTTAAAAATGTTGCAAAATCATCTCTGCTAGTAACTTCTTGAACAGCTCTCATTTTATATTACCTACCTTTTATTTTTCCTTTTTTAATTTCCTCTTTTACTTAAATTGTTTTCCTTGTATACAGTATACGCTTTATTAAAATCATTATATAACTATTTTTTTCAGATTTCAAGTATATAGTTTAAATTTTTTTCACAAAGATAAAAATTTCTCATTTAGTACATGTAAATAATAAAAAGAATCTCAAAATCATGCTTATTAGAGTAAGATTTTGAGACTCTTTCTACTATTTATAAAAACTTCTATACTTAATATTACGCTTTTTATAAACTGTTAAACCTAGAAGGGCAATAATTAAAGTAATGGTTGAGACTAAGACGGATTTAATATCATAGGAGCTTGAAGGATTCTCACCTTTCATTCCTGGTGGTCTATTTCCCATCATCTGTGATGGGTTTTTACCTACTATATCTACTGGCTTATTACCTATAGCTTCTCCAGATTGACCCTCTTTTATTCCTGCCTGTTTAGTATCCATAGTGGCCCCAGAAATTGCGTCTTCTGCTGCTTCAGATTTTGAATTAGTAGTTGTGCCAGTTTTATCGTTTTCTATTTCTGTTGGTTTAGTTCCCATCATTTGTGATGGTCTATCTCCTTTCATACCTCCTCTTTCACCACCACCTTGTGTACCCATTACACTTAAATCTATAGTAGATGCATCAATGAGTAATTGTGGTGATTCTTGTTGCTCTTTTGTTGTAGAAGGTATGGTGCCTTTTAACTGCCCATCGATACTACTTGCACGCATAATCCCAAATTGTTTAAGTACATCAATAGCTTGTACATATTCCTCATAAGTATAAAAAGCTGTAGGATCTTCTTTTATATAATTACCGATTAAACTATCTATCATCTTAATCGTCTGTTCATAACGTCCACTTTTAAAGTAACCATCTACAATATCTTGTAAATAACCATGATAAGCTTCTTTATAGCTATCCACCTCTAAAAGTTTACCAACTATTGGTCTATCGGCTAAGTCTACACCTGATACTGGTGTATCAATAGGGAAGTTAACTGCCGAAGTAGCACTTCCTCCTTGGAAACCTGCAAAAGCTAAATTGTAGTCCCAAGGCAACATAGTTATTTTTCCATCTTCCTCATACAAATAGTAATTATGTTGCATATTACTAAAATAACTATCTAAGTTAACAAGAACAGTATTGGCTGCAATATATTTTAAAACACCCTCTACATCTACATAGTTTTCTATATCTTGGCCTTCATTTAGTTGTTTAAGTGCTTTAATCACTCTTTCATAATCTTGGTTCGTTGTCTTAAAGACAGAACTCTCAAAAAGAGTACTATAACTCTCTACATTATCATCTGTATACACTAGATCCGCTCCACCACTTTTAGCTGAGGCACCATTTGGTCCCCCCATTCCTTGTGGCGGCATCTGCATACCTCCTTCTGGCATTTCCATCCCCTCTGTTGGTATTTGCATTTCTCCTTGTGGTGCTTGCATCCCTTCTGGTGGTGCTTGTATTTCTCCTTGTGGCGCTTGCATATCTCCTTGCGATACTTGCATTCCTTCTTTTGAACCTCGTGTATCCTCTGATCCTACTTGAGATTGTTCAATGTTGTTAGTTGTTTTCGTATCTGTAGTATTTGTTCTTTTTTGATTCTCTCCTTGTTGGTTTGGCATACCCATTTTTTCACCTTTAGGCATATCGACTTTACCCATGCCACCACCATTCATACCCATAGTTTCTGGTTTATAAAGCTCACCGTAGTTGGTTCCAAAGTTGCGGGTTGCAAAGGATTCTTCCATTCCTTCAAGTGCCAAATATAATCCCCAAGGTTCACCATTCACATTAATTTGTGTATAAGAATATAAAGGTGTTACCATTCCTAAGTAACTCATTAAGTCATATGAAAGATACTCTTTCATACTTGTTGCATCTTTAAAATTATTATTAAGTACAAGCTTATCTAGTCCATAATAAGTTTGCCCTTTTACATAATGGTCAAATTCAATCTTAAAGCTTAGACGGTCCGTATCTGGGTCATTTACAACTTCCGTTAAACTTGTATTACCTTTTGGTCTAATACCTACGTTATAATAGGTTTCACCATTAATTGTTACATCACACTTTACATATTCTTCTTGTAGTGCATTTTCTATCATTTGGTTCCACGTAGCTTCATCTATTTTTATATCCACTGTACTTACTTTTTCTTTATCAAAAAGCTTTGTTTCATATTCATAAGTTGTCACACTATCTTCTATAGGTTGTGGGACAAAGAAAGTAAGGACGGTAAATAAAAGGGCTACGACAACACTTATTATGACTCCTTTATTAAAATAAGGATTTGTTATCATGGCATCTACCACCTATCATCCCATATAGTCTCCATTGTAGCTTACAAGTACTGCACTTGTTACACCAGGTATATCTTGAATACGGTTTACAAATTGAGTTGTTGCATCTTTAAGACGTACTTCTACTGTAAGTTCAATTTGACTTGCTGTTACAGTTTTTGATTTAACCATATGTTTTTTTACACTTGATTGTATAGCACTTTGTACTTTTTCTTCTACGTCATCGCTCATACAGTTAATGACTAAAATATAAGGGTTGTCTGATGTTTTCTTATTTACAAATAAAATCATAACGATCCCTATAAAGATAGAGCCAAATACTGCAAGTGGAATAATCCCTGCCCCTAGTACAATACCTACTGTAATAGACCAAAATAAGAAAGCAATATCAAGAGGTTCTTTAATAGCTGTCCTAAAACGAACAATAGAAAGTGCACCTACCATACCAAGTGAGAGCACAACATTACTTGTTACTGCTAAAATAATTAAAGTTGTAATTAAAGTCATAGCTATAAGTGATACACCAAAACTTGCTGAATACATAACACCATTAAAACTTTTCTTATATACCATAAAAATGAAAAGCCCAAGTACAAAAGCAAGTCCTAGAGCAATCACCATATCTAGCATAGAAAAAGTAGACACCTTTTCTATGAAACTTGATTTAAAAATATCATTAAATGTCATTTTTCATCCTCTATTCTATTTATTAATTGTTATTCTTAGTTTTTCTTTCTAATTCTTATATTGTTATCTTGTGTTTCTTTGTCTTATATTTTTTATTTCTTAATTCTTATACTTTTTATTTCTTACTCGCTATATCTTACTTTCTATAGCTCCTCTATCTTCTGTATAAATTTCGTATTTCATATACCTATTTGCATTACATACGTTTCTTTAGCTTTACTATTTACTTGTATTTCTTATCCATACATTCTACAAACAGCATATTTAGAATAGGCCCCATGTCTTCTACTTCCCATCTGAATAATATCTGTTATAATTTCTGGAATAAAATCATCATATTTTACTTCTAGAATAATAACTCCATTAGTATCCGTATGTATGGTTGGGGTTTCTAAATCAAATAGATTTTTTGCATATAAACCTGTACGAATATCTTGGTCAATTGTAATACGTACATTACCAGCTTTATATACAAAAGGTTCACGCTTATAGTCTACTAAGGTTCTAGGTCTAAGCTGTTCATAATGCATCTTTGTATAAAGTTCTAGTATGAGAGGGTCCCCTGCATATTTCATCCATTCAAGATCCCCTTCTAATAAACATTCACATTGAGTTTTTGTAATAGATGTAGCTTGTTTATTACAAAGTCCATTGCACTTACTTTTCTTTTCTAATTTAATATAGGAAAAATCTTTGTTATAATAGCGAATACGAAACTTCTCCCTATTATTTACGCCATCTATTTTTTCTCTTAGTGCTTTGTCATGAATATTGTCAAAGTAGAGACTACGTATGTGATAAGCTCCATCTGGTCCCACATTTTTATCTGGTTGTGTCACAACTTTTAATCTACTTTTTATAGCATAATAATCTGATAAATTGATGGCAAATTTTAGTTCATGTCTAAACTTCAGTTTTTCTTTAGGATTTTCTTTCAACCTTAATCACCGCCTTTCCTCTTCTTTATGTATATTAATAGGCTTATGTGACGGTTAGCTGAACAAAAGCTGAAAATTAATTGAGGATTAGAACAAAACCTAGTTTATTTAGGTTTTATTCTAATCCTCTTAGCTTTTTCTATTTAATTCCTTAAGTTCAAACCAAAAAGTACTACCCATACCTTTTGTACTTTCTAAACCATAAGCTGACTCATGGCATTCTAAAATATTTTTTACAATGGATAGACCAAGTCCTGTTCCTATAGCTGCCCGTTTATGATGTTTATCTACTTTATAGTAACGCTCCCATATATAAGGAATCTCACTAGCTTCTATACCTTCTCCTGTATCTATAATCTCTATTCTAATCCTATCATCACCTATCCTACTTTGCTTAACCACTATCTTCTTATCTTTTCCTGTATAAGTAATAGCGTTATTAATAAGATTATAAATAACTTGAGATAGCTTCACCTCATCAGCGTATACTATTACCTCTTCATCACTTATAAAGGTAATCTGATAACCTTCTTGCTGAGTAAGCTTTTCATATCTTTTTAATATTTCTCTGATGCTACTTGTTAAATTAAACTTACTTAAGCTAAGGGAGATAGTTCCTGCTTGTAGTTTAGATAAGTCCAAAAGATCATTGACAAGTGTGTTCAGTCTAGTGGCTTCATCTATAATGATTTGTACATTTTCTGGTGTATTTTCACCTGGCAAATCACGCATCATTTCGCTATAGCCTGTAATCATGGTTAGGGGTGTCTTTAAGTCATGGGATACATTAGCTATAAGCTCCCTTCTTAGCTTTTCTACCTTTGAAAGTTCACTTGCTGCATAATTTAGGGTGTTGTTTAGCTCTATAATTTCTAAATAGCCCTTACCTTTAAACTGAATATCATATTTTCCACGTGCCAGCTCACCTGCTGTATGATTAATCTCAATAATAGGCTTTGAAATTTTCTTTGAGATAAAAAGTGCTAAGCCTATAGCCAAAATAACTAAAATACCTGTAATATAGATTAGTTGTACTCTTAATGTATCAACTGTTGCATCTATAGGTGTAATATTGGTACTTAATAGAAGAAGTACATTTAATCCATCACTTCTTGTAACCATTTTTGTATAAAGAATACTTTCCATCTTATCCCTTCTAGGTGGTGGAAATTTATTCATCCTCATGGCCTCTTCTTTAGTAAGCCCCATCACATCAAGAGGAGATATTTCTCTCTTGTCAACATCCTGTCCGAATATTTCTAGCTTCGTACCCCCTTCTAATAGAGTAATCAGATAACAGTTTGCTAAATCTTCTCTAGACATATGAGTCAGAAGAACATCCGGTGCAATATCTACCTTACTCAATGTATCTCCACTAGCATCCACAATCTTAATAGAAATATCATTTTGACGAGCTAACTGCTCCATAAGTTCTTCAAGGTTTTCATAATCAATATTCTTTGCTAGGCTATTTGCTGCCTTTTCAATACTTTGAAGCTTAATCCCTTTATAAAAACGCTCTAAAGATACAATTTGAAAGAGCCATAGTATGCCTAACATAATGGCTACAAACCCGATTAAATAAATATATAATTTCCATTTTATACTTAGTTTATCAAGCTTCAAAACGATACCCCACCCCTCTTAAAGTAACAATATATTTACTATATTCTCCTAAGCTTTTTCTAAGAAGCTTAATATGGGTATCTAGTGTTCTATCATCTCCGTAAAAGTCATATCCCCAAACTTGATTAATAAGCTGCTCTCTTTTTAAAGCAATGCCTCTATTTCTTACTAAGTAAAAGAACAGCTCATATTCTTTAGGTGACATATCTATACGCTCTCCATCAATATAAACAAGACGACCTGTAAAATCCACACTTAACCCTTCAAAATTTACAATCTCCTTTTCAGGACACTCTTCATTTTTCTTACTACGTTTTAAAACAGCTTGTACACGCATCATCAGTTCTTTAGGTGAAAAAGGTTTTACCACATAGTCATCTATACCTATTTCAAAACCATGTATTTTATCATATTCCTCACCACGAGCTGAAAGCATAATAATAGGGATTTGACTAGTTTTACGAATAACCCTGCAAGCAGAAAAGCCATCTAACTCTGGCATCATAATATCCATAATAATTAAGTCAAACTCAGTTTCTTCACATTTTTTAATGGCTTCCATTCCATCACTAGCTTCTACTACTTGGTAGCCTTCAAATAAAGCATATTTTTTTATCATTTCACGGATTTTATCCTCATCATCTACAACTAATAACTTATACATGTTTAACCTCTTTCTTACAATCTCATCCTTATTATACAATACACCAAACATACATAGGTGATGGTTATGTGAAATTTAAATTTCATATTATGAGGTAGGAATCCAAAATTTTTCTTAATAATATCATCTTAATAATAAAGGAAGATAGTCCTTAGGCCATCTTCCTTTATGTAGTCATTTTTTAATTATTAATATAAAGTTTGAAGATCTCTGTATAATCTTCCTTAATATATTTCTTGTTAGATTCCATAAGCCATTCAAAAGCCTTTTCATTAACTTGGCTAAATTCTGATGCAAGGCTAGCTTCACCCATATGCTTTGTACCTGCAAGCACTTTTGCTGCAAGTTCTAAGCTTTGATGTGCTTCATTTAAATGTTTCTTATTCTTTTTCATAATCATAGACATTTTATGAAGAGCTTTATAAAGGTCTTTAAGTGCTTCAATCTGTCTTTTATCTACATCAATGGAGAACTCTACATCTCCGATTGTAAATTTAATTTCTACATCTAAGTCTACAGTTCCTGCTGTTTCAAGACGCACATTAGAAATCATATAGTGACAGTAATCATAACGATGGAGTTGTCTTTTTGAGCTAACTGCTGATGTACCATCTAAATGAATAAATGCTAAATTAGTAAAACAATATTCATCTGTTTTAGATTTAATTAAAAAGAAAATCTGCTCACCATCCTCATGGAAAATATAATCATCAGAACTTACCTTATCGAAATCTTTCGGGTCAATAATAGATCCAATATCACTGAGTCCAAATGCATCTGCTGCTAAACGTTTAAGCATCTTTCTTCCTCCTAGTCTTACAAAATATTACATAGTGCTATTATAGCATATCTATATCTACTTAATCATTAAACTTATCATATATAATTGTGTAAACTTCTATTACCCGTTATTAGTCCCAATAAATAAAAGGCCCTATATATCTAGAAATTCTAATCTAGTTACATAGGACCTTTATACCCATAAATATTTTTTTATTAATGAAGAAGATCTTTGACTTCTTGTTTCACTTCTTCTTTCATTTCTTCATAATTATGACGTATTTTTTCCATTTTATTTTCTATACGTTGTTTGTTTATTTCGTGCTTCATTTCATGACTTACGTTTTTTGCTGCAAGTTTTGTTACTTCTACAGCATCTTTCATTTCTTCTTTAGCTTTCTTTGTCATGTCTTTTATAAATGCCATATTCTTCATCCTTCCGGTAGAGTATATTAAGTGTCCTTATTATGTACTGGCTACTTCTTTTTTATACCCATTTGAATATAGCCTTCTTCTTTCATTAGAAAAAGTTTGTGATCCTTTAATTCTAATTCAAAGTTGCTAAAGCTAGAGCCAAGATCTACATCTCTTAAAATATGAATCGTCACCTTTGTACTATAAGGTGATGTACGTACTAAAACAGCACGAGACTTTGGAAATTGAATACGAGATGTAAGTGGATGTTCTATATCTAAATTCACAGGATAGGAAAAAGTTTCAATAAAATAATCTATATCTTCTCCCCGTTGAATAGGTCTTGCTTCTAAATTAGTTTCTATATCTTTCATCCCTATTCCTCCTTCTGAGCTTCCTTAATCTATCTATTACTTTATAATGTGTCTTAGTTCCACCTGTCGTTTTATAGATCTATAGTCATTTGCTTATAATCTAAATCTTCAAAGCCTAGTCGTTTATAAAGTTTTACTGCACCTACATTAGACTCTGTTACTTCTAAACGGAATCTTTTAGCTGTCTTATTATAAGTTTCAAAAAGCCATTTAAAGAAGGCTTCACCTAGTCCATTTCCTCTAAACTCTTCATTAATGAAAAGTTCCTCACACCAAACAACAAGTCCACCTACTTCATTAGAATAAGTAAAGGCAAGTAAACCATAACCTGCTACTTGTCCATCACATTCTATAATAAGACCACGACAAAATGGATCTTTAGCTAAACATTTGCTAAAAGTAAGTTCTAACTGCTCATCAGAAATACTATGAAGTACGGCTGGAGAATGATACATGGCCTTACTCATTACCTTATAAATTTCTAAATCTTTTTGTTCAAAATCACGAATCATTTTTGTCACTCCTTTGCTGCTTCAACCTTACACTTTTTAACCCTTTATGTCAAGTTTCCACTACCCTTTATAATCGTTTAAACAAGCAATTACCTTACTTTGTCTACGTTTAGCTGCTTCATAGTTACTACTAAGAGCGTACTTACTTGGTGCTTGTGGCAAACCTGCAAGTAAAGTAGCTTCATCAAAACTTAGTTCCTCTGGTGACTTATTAAAGTAGCCTTCACTTGCTTCTTTAATACCTGTATAACCATCCCCATAGTAAATCACATTCACATAAAGTTCTAAAATTTCATCCTTACTGTATTCTCTTTCAATATGACTTGCCATAAAAAGTTCTTCTACCTTGCGCATAAGCTTTTTATCTCTTGTAAAATACATATTTTTAGCCAATTGCTGTGTAATCGTACTTCCTCCTTCAACCCACTTACCTTCCTTTAAATTAGTAAGTACTGCACGTGTTAAAGAAATAGGATCAATAGCACCGTGATTATAAAAACGCTTATCCTCTGTTGCTACAATAGCATCTAAAAACTGTTTATTTATCTTATCTATTGTTACATAATCTTCATCTTGTTGAATACTTATAACCTTTTCTTCTAAAGGTATCTCATCTATTTTATCAGTATAACCCATATAGCCTACACTCATGACCAAAAATAAAAGACATATTCCTAATACCATCCCTAACTTAAAAATCTGCCCAATAAACTTTCTCATATAATCCCTCCTTTTCCTACTATGATCTCATTATACTTGATAATTCTTAAAATACACCTTCATTTATGTAACAGAAATCTTACATTTTCTTAAGATTAGATTCTTTTTAGTTAGCTTTCCCTTTATTTAACTGTCTTAAACTATTAAAAGCATAAGCTTACATCTATAATAAAACTTCTAATAAAATTTATTATGAAGTTTTAAGCAAATAAAAAGAAACTATTAGGTTGCTCGCCTAAATAGTTTCTTCATTATACTCATAATTTTATTCATATCCATTACTTTTATCAATGATGTGCTGTTATTTTTATTCTTAATATCCCATTTCCTCTAGTATAGAAAATAGGACACGAACACGCTCACCTATTAAATCACCTTGGTTACTAATAGCTTTTGAAAGTTCATCTATATTCATATCAATATTTTCATTTTCTGTACATACTTCTAATGTCATACCACTACCTTGTAGTCCTATTCTTTTTACAACAGGGTTGCTTGGATCGTATAATTTAGGATAACGATAAGCCTCTTGAAAATACTCAAGGGTACTACTAGCTGCAATGGCTAAATCCAGTACTCTATGAAATGGAAGAACCATTTCTTTATCTTCTTCTTGTATCTTCATAAAAATTTCTCCATCTTCACAACCTATAGATACTTGCTTTTCCTTTTTACTATAAACTTCTCTACCATCTACATTGTCATAATCACTTGCTTTTAAAACCACATTTTTATTCTTTTCCATTATTTTAATCTCCTTACATTTTCAATTTGACTTAGGTGCTTTTCACATAAAGCTTCTAAGTCCTTACTATAATCATCTTTATCTTCTTCATAAGGTAGTACTTCTAGTACACCTACTTCAAAATTCTCCTTACCATGTTCTTTCCAAAGCTCTGTCAGTTCACGATTAGGATGCCAACTTGTTTCTAGCTTAACCATACTACTATTTATATCAGCTTTTGTATCTGTAGATATACCTATAAAGCAGACTTCTGTTGGAATACATTTAAAATAAATAAGTCCCATCTCTGGTTTTCTATTTTTATAGGCTTCTAAAAGCTCTCTTTTTCTTTCTTTATCCATTCTTATCACCTCAAGAACTATTATAAAAACATTACACTACTAAAACAATCAACGCTCCGTAGAGTTTTATAACTATTTATCACATGATTTATAATCAAAATATCTCTTTTACAAAAAAGTGACCAAATACTTTTCTTTCTTAGCTCTTCACTTTCTTGGTACTTATGCTTAGTTTTATACCTCTACTTTAAGTTAAAGTGCTTATTTCTTTGTGATTTCCTGTAAATTCACTTTCTTCATTTAGAAAGGAAATTTTCTCTTCCTCTGTCGAATTTTATAAGTTCTCATCGATTATAATTGTTTTAATTTTGTGACTTTTTAACTCTTTACTTCTCTCTTCTTTTTAGGTATAACTAGGCTATAAGGCTAGACACCTTCTACAACAATATAAAAGTACAAGGGTATAGAGCATTCTAGATAACTTTATACACTTGTACCACTAAAGATAAGTTAAGAAGTTTTTTGATTCTCCCCCCATCTAAAAATGGACAAACTTATTTTTAGGCACTAGATAGGATAAGTGGTGGCATCTATCTTATCTAGTTAAAATATGATAGGTATTTTCCTTTAAACTACATAAGTTTAGTTACATAGTCCCACCTTCAAACAAGCCGCAACAGCCGAAGATTAAAGCAAAGCGACTCCACTACTGGCCGTGATAACTCTTAGCTAGAGCTCTTTCACCAATAGGACATGGACTAGCCAAGCTAATATCAGGTGCAACATGAGCCCACGTGAAGAAAGGCCTACACACTAAACAAATGTACAATCTTTAAATACCCATCACTCTTGCCACAAAACACAAGCCAGCTTAAGTCTACCCTATGTAGTATAGGGGGGAGGTAGATTTAGGCTGGCTTGTGTTGCTTTATTGAGTATTTATTCATTTTACATCTACTTTTATCTATGTGCATCTTACCTATTTTAAAATGCATCTTACCTTATAAACTCTTGTTTAATATTTTTATTATCTATAATATGATTTTAGAAATTACGGCAAGGAGGAATACATATGAACAACTCATACGATTGTGTCATAATTGGTGGGGGACTAGCTGGATTATCTGCTGCCCTTAGACTCACAAATGAAGGAAAGAAAGTAGCTGTACTTGAAAAGCATCATATGCCTGGTGGCTATGCTACCAACTTTAAACGAAAAGATGATGCTGGTAACTTTTATACTTTCGATGTAGCCCTACATGGAATAGGAGGTCTTAGAAAAGGTGAAGCACTTCACTATGTTCTTGATCAAAAGCTAGACCTGTTAAACGCTCTTACATTACTGGAAAAACCAGAAACAGCTACTATTCTTACTCAAGATGGCAAGGAAAATGACATTCCATCCCATTTTGAAACATATAAAAACTATCTTATCTCCAAATATCCTAAGGAACAATTAGGTATAGAGAAACTATTTGCATTTTTGATGGAAGTAAAAGAAGATATGCTAGAAGTTACATGTACAGAAAATCGCATGCCAAAGCATCATCATTATCTTCAATCCATTACTCTATATGATTTCTTAAAAACCTATGTATCTAGTGAAGCCTTTATTGAAGAGTTTTCATTTTTATGGCTCTATTATGGCTTACCCCCAAAACAACTGAATGCTTTATACTATATCTTACCTTGGATTTCTTATCATATTGGTGGAACCTTCTATATTCAAGGTGGTGCTGGAAAACTCTCTGACACATTAAGAGATGCTATTGAATCTAAAGGCTCTTCTGTTTACTTATTATCAGAGGTTACTTCTATTAATCTCAACCAAGATAAGATTCAGTCAGTTACAACAAAAAAAGGAATAACTTTTACAGCCGAACATTTTATTATTGCTTGTGATCCAAATCATATTTTAGGACTTATAAAAGATAGTTCTACATCTATTCAAGATTACAAAGACCAACTAGCTGACCTCAAAAATGGTATAAGCCTTTCCCAAATCTATATTGGTCTTGACTGCCCTTCTCAAGAGCTTGGTATGACAAAAGGCGATTACTTTATACAAGTTGCAGATCATGAGAAAACTTATGAAGCTATCTTAAATGGTGATTATGATAAGATGAGTTTTGGCCTTACCTGTTATGATATTTTAGATCCTACTTTAAACAATCAGTCTCAAGGTGTAATCTGTATTGTTATTGGTGACCTTATGAAGAACTGGCCTGCGTATAAATCAGAAGCCTATAAGGATCAAAAGGAAAAACTAGCTAACCTACTTATTGCACAGGTGGAAAAAACATTTCCTCATATAAAGGAACATATCAAAGTACTTGAAGTAGGTACCCCTCATACCATGAAACGCTATACAAATAATACTGAAGGTTCCGTTTATGGCTGGGCTCAAAATGTAGGTCAAGGGGGATTTGATCGTTTAAGCTTCAAAACACCTTTTACCAATACATTACTTGCTGGTACTTGGTCAAATCCTGGTGGTGGCTTTGAAGGTGCTATTTTATCAGGTGTTATATGTGCAGACCGTCTTCTTAGACAGATGCATACTACATCACAGACTAATACTATACCACAGACTAATACTTCCACTACGTCACTGCCACCTATGTCTTTAAATGCTTTTATGGCTGGTATGGTTGCAAATATAAATCTTAAAAAAGCTAAAGATTTAGACCTTGTATTTCATTTTTGCTTTGATAACTGTCATGATTACTATGTACAAATTAAAAATAAAAAAGGCAAACTTCTTAAACACAAGCCTAGTCATATAAATTTATCAATTTATACAAGCTATGTAACTTGGTATCAAATTGCTTTTGAGGGAAGAAGTGGTGCAGATGCTTTATTTGATGGAGACATTAAACTAGAGGGTTCTATAGATACTTTTATGCTTATCCCAGAACTTTTTAATACAGATAGTTTATCTAATAACTTATCTGACGACCTAACTACACCTGCTTCAAAATTACCTAGTGTTCTATGGGTTAATCTAGCACTAGTTCCTTGGATTATATACTGGTCTATGGGAGACTTTCTTAACCCTCTTTATCTTTGCCTTATAACCATGTGCTACACCTTAGGCTTTATACACTTTATAAAACCTAGAGGCTACAAAGTACTTACTGGGTTAGAAAGTATAGGTTTACTCACCTTTACATGCTATGGCATCTTCACTACTACCTTTACAGACCTTAACCCTTTACTTGTAAATTATAGTGTTGATGTTGTATTAATAATAAGCTTCTTTTTCAGTGTACTGATTCACAAGCCTTTAACTGCTCCTTATGCATGTATGGAATACCCTAAATCTATGACAAAAACAAAACTCTTTACATCTATTAACTGTACATTAACTTTAATGTGGGCAATTATCTTTTCCCTTAAATTTATAATAGATATTGTTATACCTTCATCCTTTAACTATCTTTCATATTTATTTATTGTTATAGGTGTTATTTTGTCTTATTATTATCCTAAGAAAAAGCTACATTGATTAAAGGAGTATTGTTTTGAAGATTACAATTGAAGAAATTAAAGACTTGGATGACACAGATATTACTATTAGGTGTAAACATATTACACCAGAATTACTTGATTTTATTAATGATCTTACCTGTCATAATCAAAAAATAGTTGGGGTTTATGAACAAGAAAGTTTTTTAATTGATCCTGATAAGATTTATTATATCGAAAGTGTAGATGATCGTGTATTTGCCTATACTAAAGATCAAGTCTATACACTTCAACTAAAGCTTTATGAATTAGAAGAACGTTTATCTACACGTTATTTTTTCAGAATCTCTAAATCTACTATCCTAAATATATCTTATATTCATTCTCTAAAATCATTATTCAATGGTAAAATGCAAGTCACACTAAAAAGTGGGGAGCATCTGATTATTACAAGAAGTTATGTAGGTACATTTAAAGAAAAGTTAGGAGTTAATAAAAAATGAGTTTTATAAAACATTTTTTCACCTTATTTTGTATATTATTCACAGTTAATCAGCTTACATTTTCTATTTTTAATACTGTACTTGATTCTAATCACTATACAATGAATATTACCCTTCAGACCGGTGGACTAGCATTTTTATTTGTAAGTATTATTATTTTACTTGATTACCTAAGTAACACTTGTATGCAACAGTTAAAT
This sequence comes from uncultured Eubacteriales bacterium, assembly GCA_900551325.1. GTDB lineage: Bacteria > Bacillota > Clostridia > Lachnospirales > Cellulosilyticaceae > Holtiella. The sequence goes on from URVM01000004.1 coordinate 198,936, forward strand.
CAAAAGTTTTTTATATTTATCCAGTATATACTTTTACTAACAACCATTGTTCTTTGGGCACGTCATTTTAATTGGGGAAACTGGCAAGACCCTATTTATATTTGTATTTTTATTTTTATCTTTTCCCTTCTTTATGGCTTTATATATTTTATGGTAGATACAAGTTATAAAAAAGAAGATAAGAAACTCTCAAAACTTTTAAAAGAATATCAAGATAAAATAAAACTATAGCTTAATAAAGGCAGCCTCAATCTACCTATTTTACACAGATGAGTAGATTGAGGCTGCCTTTAATCCTATTTAAATATTTATCATTCCCTTATCCCTCTTAAAGCTGATTGGTCTTGATTGTTTTTTGATAGTAATCTGTATGAGTATAAATTTCTTGTTTAAGTGGATTCTTTTTGTACTTTTTCATAGTATAAAGCATATAAAGGCATACACCTACATTAAACATGAAAGAAATAACACTCATTATTAACCACATACTTTCTTTGTATGTAGGAACGATTTGAAAATATACACTTTGTTGAAAATCAAAGGATAATGAAAACATAGCATACAAACTAAGTATTTGCGCACGATGTTGAAGCCATGCCCCTCTCTTGAAAAACCATTCTGCAATAAGAGCTGCTACTAATATACTAAAGCCTGCATACATAGATCGAGTTGAAATACAGTTATAAACGTAAGCAAAATTCCATAAAGTATACCCTACTATATAAGGCCATGTCATATCTGGCCAAATCATATCTTTAGATGCATCTTTTGATACACGAATGCCTACATAGCCTGTAAGTGTAACAATACATAAAATCCCTGCTACTGCATTGAATACATTCCATATCCCACCAAGAACAACAATCCCACCTGCATCTACAGTTTGAGTTTTATAAGTTGCAAAAATCTCAAATTCTCTATACACTGCCTCTGCTATATTGATAGCCAGTATAGCACCTGGAAAAATGATGGCAAACTTCTTTTTCCCTAACTCAGTAAATCGAATAAGCATAAAACCATACACACCGATTAAAGCAGAAACGACTTTTACCCATCCAAACCATGTTTTACCTGTTGGTGAACCTAAAACATTAGTGAATACTAATAGTGCAAGTACCACAGGCATGATGCAATAAGCTATAATGGATGCTACTTTTGATCTTCTTGTCCATTCATTTATACCTACCCATAGTGCAATAAATGCAATAAGCATAAGTCCGCTTCCAAGTGTTATGTTTTCATAAAATAATCCCATTTAATTTCCCCCTTTTCTCTATATTTTTTTTAGTAAGCTACAATCTCTTTGATTGTAAATTCTTCTCCAGAAAGTATTTCATAGTCTTCATGATGGCAGACAGGACATTTCTTTTTATACTGCACGATAGGATACTCTTCCTGACAGTTATGACACCTCCCCCATGCTAGATGGGTAATGATTTCTAACTTAGTCGTTTCATAATCTGTTTCATCTACTGCTGCTGGGTAACATTCCTCAATAAATCTTGGTATGGCTTGAGATAATTGACCAATCTCTAAAACAATTTTATCTACTTTTGTTAGTCCATTTTCTTTGACAAAGTGATCGACCACCTTGATGACCTCATAGACAATCCCTAGTTCATGCACTTTAGACACCTTCTTTTCTATCTTGTCTCTCTAAATGGATTGAGTTTATTAGCAGTAATCTTTAACTTACGGGTAATCGTGTTTTTCACTACCTTCTTAGGCAACTGGCTTAATTCATATCCTTTTACATCATGAACACGCTCAAGTTTTATAGCATCAAATTTACATTTAAGAGTACATGCACCACAGCCTACACATAAATACTCATCTGCCTTTGTTGCACCACACCCTAAGCATCTTGCCGTTTCTTTTTCCACTTGTTCTTGTGTAAGTGTAGCCCTTAAATCCTTAAAGGTTTTCTTAGCTTGTTCTGGGTCAACTTCAGGTATTGTTTGTCTTGGTGTAGTATCATAACCTTTAATTGGTGCCAGCCCAGCTTTATCTAATGCTTTGTATAAATGATGGTCCCTACCAAATACTAAAGACTGACCTTTTTGTACGTAACGATGAAGGGAAATAGCTGCCTCTTTTCCTGCTGCTATGGCATCAATGGCAAAACGTGGCCCTGATGCAACATCACCTCCTGCGAAAATATCTGGCTGGCTTGTTTGTAGTGTAACTGGATTAATGGCTATGGTTCCTCTTTGTGTTGTCACTACTTTTTCATTTTCTAAAAGCTTTCCATAGTCAAAACTTTGACCTACTGAAAGCAATACATAGTCACAAGGCTCTATATAAGTATCTCTTTCATCAAACTCAGGCGCAAATCGCCCTTGTTCATCGATTACCCTTATACAACGTTTAAACTCTACCCCTATTACTTTCCCATCTTGAGTAATAATCTTTGCTGGTCCCCACTCATTATGTAGGTCGATTTGTTCACTTAACGCTTCATGAACTTCTTCTTCATGAGCAGGCATATTAGCTCTTGTTTCTAGACAAAAGAGATCGGTTGCTTCTACACTTTCTAAGCGTGTTGCCGTTCTAGCCACGTCAATGGCAACATTGCCACCACCAATGACTACAACTTTACCTTTTACAGGTGTCTCTTCTCCTAAGTTAATAGCTCTTAAGAAGGCTACACCGCTTATCACTTGCTCACTGTCTTCCCCTTCTATACCTAGGGTTCTTCCTGCTTGTGCACCAATAGCTATATAAAATCCTTTGAATCCTTGGTTTCTTAAATCTTGTATGGTTAAATCTTTTCCTATTTCTACACCTGTTTTAAACTGAACGCCTATTTGACGAAGTACATCAATTTCTGCTTCTATTACTTCTTTTTCTAAGCGGTAAGAAGGAATACCTAATGTAAGCATACCACCTAGTTTCTTTTCCTTCTCAAATACAGTCACATCATATCCATCTATAGCTAAATCATAGGCACAGGTAAGTCCTGATGGGCCACCTCCTATAATGGCTATTTTCTTATCACTATAGTCATGACGTTTAGTCGGTATAAAACGTGTGGCCTCATGTAAATCTTTTTCTGCAATAAATTTTTTAATATCATCTACCGCTACCGGCTGGTCCACTAAAGCCCTTGTACAATCTTCTTCACAAAGCCTTGGACAAATACGTCCACATACTGCTGGGAGAGGATTATGCTTTTTGATGAGTTCAAGTGCCTCTTTATATCTACCTTGTGCCGCAAGTTTAATATAGCCTTGTACAGGAATATGTGCAGGACACTTGGTAATACAAGGTGCTGTTCCAGAATCTAGTGTATTTTTATGATTGATGCGATAATCCGGATTCCATTTATCTTCTTTCCACTCCGTATTTCTTGGGGTAACTTTTGTAATCTGTTCATCAATAGGTTTTGTTGAACAAAGCTTTTGTCCAAGTCTAAGGGCATTCGTTGGGCAAACATCTACACATTCTCCACAAGCTACACACTTGCTTTCATCTACAACAGATTTATAGTTAGAGCGCACAATATCATTATTTAAGTATTCATTAGCTAATCGCATAGCATAGCATCCACATCCACAACAATTACATATAGCATGAGTATGTCCTGGTGTATCTAGGTTTGGAATAGAGTGCATCAATCCATTGTCTTCTGCTTTTTTAATAATTTCAAAAGCTTCTTCTCTTGTAATTTCCCTTCCACGCCCTGTCTTAATATAGTACTCGGCTGCATGGTCAAGCTGAATACACATTTCTTCTTTAAGGTGACCACATCCTTCACCCATAGATTCACGAGAAGTACGGCATGAACAATCGGATACAGAAAAAAACTTAGCTTCATTTAGATGCTTAGAAAGTTCTTCATAAGAGGCTCTTCTTGAATGACTATCAATGGCACGCTCTATAGGTAGCACTCTCATAGGCCCACCACCTATAGGCATAATACCGGCTGCCATAGGTCCCTTTTTACTCCCAAAGTAGTAGAAGGCTTCTGCCACTTCAGGATGTTTAGCTACAAGTTCTTTATTATTATTAATCATTTCTAAATGACCAGGTACAAATATATCTTGCCAATACAAATCCACACCCTCTACTGTATTAACAAAAGCCACACCTGCCCAAGCTAAATAATCCAGTGTCTCTTTTACTTTTTCATAAGGCTCTTTAGAAGCTTCTGCCACATCTTTGGCACTTACCTTTTCTCTAAACTTTAAATACATGGCAAGTTTGGCTTGATATGGATTAAGAATAGGTTCAAGTGCATAATATTCTGGGCCAAAAGGAATGGCTTCTCTTGAAGTACCTGCTTTTGTTCTACCAATTTTATTGGCTAAATCTAAAATCTCTTGTCTATAAGGCCTCCCTTTAACCTCTTCCCATGAAAATGCAAACGGATATTTTTTTGACATTACTAAGCCTCCTCATTAAGTTGCTGCTTAATCCAACGAATCCACTCATTTATACCTTCTCCAGTTTTTGCAGATACAGGAAAAATACAAATATTTGGATTTAAAACCTTTACACGCTCTTCTAATCGATTTAAGTCAAAGTCAAAGTAAGGGCTCACATCCATTTTTGTTACCACTAACACATCTACTTTTCCAAAGATTTTAGGGTATTTTAAAGGTTTATCATCCCCTTCAGGTACACTAAGGAGTGCGATGTTTTTCATAGCCCCTGTATCATACCCTGCTGGGCAAATAAGGTTGCCTATATTTTCTAAAAACACTAAGTCTAATCCTTCTACACCTAGTTCATCAATTCCTTGTTTTGTCATGGTAGCATCTAGATGACACAAGCCACCTGTATGAAGTTGAATAGCTTTTGCACCTGCTTGTTGCACTGTATAGGCATCTACATCTGAATCAATATCTGCCTCTAATACCCCTATTGTCATCCTATCTTTTAGAGCCTTAATGGTCTCAACTAATAAAGTAGTTTTCCCACTTCCTGGTGAGGACATCATATTCATAAGGTAAACCCCTTGTTGTTTTAATGCTTCTCTTGTTGCCTGGGCTACTTTAGCGTTATCTTCGAGTAGTCCTTTTTGGATGGTAAAGACTTTTAATGCATTCATATAATTCCTCCTCAACGCCTTGTTATAACTTGATTATATCAATATGACAAACTCTTAACAATCAGAAATTTTCTAACTATTTTATTCATTTTTACTTTAGCTTCCTGTTAACATTAATACAAATCATTAATCTCTACACTTCATCTGTTATTCCTTTACCTTTTACCCTTAGTCTTGTAAACACTTATCTAAAGTAAAATTTTTTATTAAATTCAATATCATTGAAAAAATATGGAGTTTACTGTAAACTATTTTATATAAAATACTGAATTAAAAGTAATCATAGGTGATTAAATGCAAAAAGAACTTAAATTTAAAATTCTATCTGAAGGTCAACTTGAAGGTGTTAGTGCCACTTGTACTAAATACGGTATTTCAAGAACCCTTTATTATCGTTGGTTAAAAAACTATAAAACAAAAGGTATGGATGGTTTAGAGACAAAAAAAAGAGACTTTGTTCCTGCAAACAAAACCTCTGTAAACATAGAAAATGCTCTTCTTGGACTTATAAGAGACTATCCTGATTATGGCCCCCGTGCACTGAAATATCTTTTTGATGACTTAGGCTATGATGTAAGTGAGTCTGCCATCTATAATATTATGAAGCGTTATAAGCTGACCCATAAAAAGTCTCGCCTACTCTTTTCTAAAAAACAAGATCCTAAACTAACAACATCTCTTCCACCTATTGAAGACTTATGTAGTGGTGAATGCTGGCTTTTTTGGATTAATGACTATGGTACTTATGAAAAGGTAGGTCATCTTTTTGAATATACTTTATATGATGTAAAAAGCCGTATCGCCTGTACACGTCTTTATAACAGCATATCTTTTGATCACTTTGAAGATCTTCTAGCGGGTGTTGCTATGCCTGTAGCGACAACCCTTCACTTAGGTGTTCACTATTTATGCTTTTTTAAAGATACAAAGCTCCTTAAACATTCTAGCAAAAATGCAAAAGTACATCTTAAACGCATTCTAATGACACATGACTTTGACTTTAAAGTACATATCTTACTTTCAAACAACCCTGATTTACAAAATCTACAAGCCTTAAAAGCAACTTATACCAAAGGCTGCCTTTCTTTTATTATGCCACTTATTAAAGAAGGGATTACCTTTTCTGAACTTAAAATCAAGTTTCAACATTATTTACGTCACTATAATTTAAATGAAGTTTTCTATGTAGAAGAACATGCTTATTCACCTGTTAGCTACCATAATCATCTGACACAAACAAAGCTTATTTTACCTATATGGGCTTATCTTGATCGCCATTACTAAGGAGGAATCTTATGAAAATAGCCATTATTGGTGGGGGATTTAGTGGCTTACTAGCTGCTTATTTACTTGAAAAAGAAGGACTAGAAGTAACCGTTTACGAAAAAGAACAGCATCTAGGTGGTCACTGCCATACGCTTACAGCTCAAGATATAAATGTAGAACTAGGCACACTCTTTTCCTTTTCTGGTGCCATTAAAGAGTTACTCATTGAACTACAAATAGATTATAAAGAACGGTTTGTTTATAGGCATTTTCTAGATGAAAACTACATCCATACTGAACACATGTCAAGAGAAGATGTTTCAAAGCTTCTAGAGGAGTTATCACGCTTAAATAAAATATTAGAACCTTATAAAAATGATTTCAATCACCCCTGTTATGATACTATCCCTCATGAACTTTTAATGCCACTTCAACAATTTTTGAAACTTCATCATTTAAAACACATTGCTCATATGATTGCACCCCATTTATCCGCTTTTGGTTTTGGCTCAGTCCATACACTCCAAGCTTATTATGCATTTAAAGTTTTTAGTCAAGAAACACTTTTTCACTTTATGCGTGGGGAAAAACTTCTATTTATACCAGGAGGTATGAATAAACTCATTCATAAACTCAGTAAAAATCTTTCAGATATACGTCTTTCAATGGAAGTTACTTCCATTTCTCCGATAGATGCACAAGTCCAAGTCTCTACACCTTATAGTGACCAGCTTTACGATAAAGTACTCCTTGCTACTCCGCTTAAACCATCCGTCTTAAAAGAACCTACTTACCAAAGTATAATGGAAAATATAATGACCCATCCCTTTGTTATAGCTGTTTATGAGGTGAGTAACAAAAACCTTACGACTACCTACTATAAACATCACCTTGGGAAACTTGAAAAAGTACAATTTTTCTATACTATAAAACAGCCACATAAAACACTTATTACAGCCTATGCCTACGGTAGATTAACACCAGCACTAATCGAGACTATGACAACAGACCTATGCCAATCAGGCATTGCGATTAAGCATCTTATTACAGCAAAACAATGGAATATTTTCCCTCACTTACAAGGACCTCACCTTACACAATCCTTTTATAAAGATCTTCATACTATGCTCCATACAAACCCTGTTGGTTTCATTGGTTCCTTAGTCTGCGAACCCTCTATAGATAAACTCTATCTTTCCATTCTTCAAACAGTTAAGGCGTTAGTTCCTAAACTAAATAAATAATCTTTCTATAAAAAATAGCGATAACTCCCCTCTAAAGAGGGCGAGAATTATCGCTTTAAAGAGTTAAATCTTCTTCCCTTCATAAAGCATAACATTTGTATACACATAAGAAAGATAGACTATCTGTGCGAGTAACACACAAATTAAAAGGATTCTAGAATTACTGTTCTGTAGGTAACGCACTCCTCCAAAACATGCTTCTAGCACTAGAAATACGGTAGCACCCATATATAATTTAAAAGACACTTTTTTAGAAGTAATGCGGTATAAAAAGATACTACCAAATGTGGTCAGACATAAAATAAGCCATCCTATCAGAAAAAACACTCCAATAGAACTGTTATTTTCGGAAGCGTAGTGGACTTGTCCGCTCATAATTATTGCAAAAACTATCTGTCCAAACACCATTAGTGCATTTGTCAGATATAACCGTACTTTTTCATGCATATACAGATTCCTCCTTAGGGGTTCTCAAAATATAAATCAATACTATAAGTACATAAAAAGCTAATGGTTTTAGAATTAGTAAATCCACAATCTTTATTAGATACTTTAAGCTTAGCATATACTCATTATAAATATTATGAATTTATTACACAACAAAATATCGTAAAATTAAATATATTTTTTATATTTTATCCCATTATTAAACTATCTTACATTTTTTCTTGAGCCTCATCTAAATACCTATACTTAAATCTATATCCTTTAAAACTTTTATATCCCCTCATTTACTTCATAATACCTCTATTTTATCTCCAATTGGTATCAATTTTTACTAAGATATATTTTAAAACTTTTCTACTTTATCTACTTATGTATTATTTATACTTAGGATAATTCTACGTGATTTTTATACTTGCTATAGATATGAAGAAAAGGTAAAGTATTTTTTATACCTTACCTTCAGCTAATCTCACATTCTATTTTCAAAACTATAAAAAATGCATATCTTTACTCATATAAATTATTTTCAATTGTCTTCATTCCCACGACTTATTTCTAATTCACAAATCACACTTATGCCTTCTCTATGCTAATCCCTTGATAATAGTGTCTTAAAATTTCCTTATAAGTATAGCCTCGTTTTGCCATGCCTTGGGCGCCGTTTTGACTCATGCCTACGCCGTGGCCGTAGCCGCCGCCATAAAGATTAAGTTCGCTAATTTTTCCTGCTTCATCGTACTTAATATCTGTGGTGAAAAAGCCACTTGGTAGAAGGGACATGTTTTGGATTTCGCTGCCGTCAGCCCGAGTTACAATGATAGGATCTTTGCTACTATCTCTTTGCATAGGGGCAAAGAGGGAGCGAACAAGGTATTCTGTTCCTACTTTAATAGTCTTTTCTTCTCCTTGTACAATAAGCTCCATTATATTCCCACCTTGACCTCGTCTTGTAATTTGGATGTCTTTAATGGCTCCAATATTATTAATCTCTCCTGTTACCCAGTTTTCTCCGTCTTGAATTTTGACCATATTGGGATAGTTGGTTGTTAGATTATAAATGCTAGAGTTGACTACATGTTCTAGTTCCTGAGCGTCCATATGTACCTGCCATCTAAACCAAGGTGAGTCTGCATCAAAGGCGTCTATTTTACTTGCTGGTGTAGTAAAGAATTTATAGGCTTCTTTTTCGTTTTGTAAGTCTTGTACTTGTCTTTCTCCTATATATTGTTGCCTTGCTACTAAATAGCTTGGTGTATTGTTTGGAAAGATTTCTCCAACTGCCCATGTCTCTCCGTGATTGGCTGTGTAACCTGCTGATGTGGAGAAAAAGTTGCCGCTTATAACACGGCTATTAAACAGCATGACTTCCCCTTTTGTTTCATTCACTGCCTTATAGCTTGTTTCATCTGCTGGCGAGTGATTATATACTTGAGTTGCTACTGTATCATCTAACTGTGCCCCGTATTTAAGGTATTTACTATTTTTTTGTTGAACTTTTGTAAAGCTTCTTGCTGCTACTGCCTGCGCCTTTAAAGCTTCTTTCTCATAACTAATTGGCATCTCACTTGGTATAACAGCTGCTATATAGTCTTCTATTCCTACCTTATTAACCACCGTATAGCCTTCTTCTTCTTTACATATTTCTAAAGTACCTTTATAAGAGGGGGAAACTTCTCTTCTCTTAGTTGATAGAAGCTGAATGGCACCCTCCTTTGAAGGGCTAATAACCACTTTATTTACTCCCATCTTCCAATCCATCTTACCCACATCCCATGTTTCTCCACCACTTATTTCTTGTGTGGTATCCCCATAAGTGACTGTGTAATTTTCATTACTTGTTACTTGTACTTCATCGTGATTATAACCTGATAAACCATCTTCTGACAAAAGTACACGCACCTCATCTCCTACTTGGTCATCAAGTACTTTCAGTGTTTGCATTTTATCATTTGCCATAGTATAGCTTACTTTCATCCCACAAAAAAGTTGTCCCACCTTTGTGTATGTATTGGTACCTGTGCCATCAAATAAATTAAGTTTTTGATAAGGAATCCTTCCTGCCTTTGCTAACTCTATGTATTCATCATTCATTCGAATAAGGGTATCTCCCTCATCTTCTTTTAAAATTTCATAAGCTACTATCTCATCTTTTTCAACCGTTATTGTACAAATTTTGCCTACTGCATCTTCTGGTAATGTTTTATTTTTATAAGTAAGTTCATAATCATCTATACGTATAGTCGCCTTACCTGGTTCTACAGCTACTACATAACATTCTTTTAATTTACTTGTAGTACTTAAGGTATTCACAATGCCTAAAATCTCATCATTTTTTACAATAGCTTGTAGTGTATAGCCTACACATGGATCTAAAATGAGTCCTTCAAATCCATATACCCCTTTATCTGTAAGGACTTGCCATGCTCCTAAACGATTATTGGTTAAGGAAGTTGCTAAAATACTTAGCTCTTCATAACGAAGAAGATCTTTCTTTCCTGCATGTTCTAGTGCTTGTTCAAATCCTTTTAAAAACTCCTTTAAAGTTAAGTTCTTTTCTGTAATCCCTTTTGAGCCTGACACATCTACAGAATAACCTTCACCTAATATGTCTACAAAGAATTTCCTTGCTTCTTCATACGTCATAACTTCCATGGCTTCTTCTTCATTAAAAAAGTTAAACTTAGGGTCTTCTTTAAGAAGGGTATAGTATTTACTGTACCATACTTCATTATCTGTCTTTTCTTCAGCTAAATTTGTCTCATCTATTAAAGTATAGGCTACTATTTTAGCAATATTTGCTTTGGTACAAGGTGTCATATTTGAGGGTAATGGTACTTCTTCTGAGTTTAGTACAATCCCATTACTAATAGCTTGCTGAGCTTTACTCACCCACTCACTAAGCCATACTTTCCCCTTCTCGCCACTAGCTAAGTAAACTCCCATGGCTAGTAAAAAAAGTATAATGATCATACTTAGTCCTGAACCACCACTAGGTTCATAGCTTCCTCGTCTTCCTTGCGTGTAATTTCTTGTACTTCTGCTATTTCTATAGCTTCTACTACTTCTATAATCTCTATCGTACCTACTCATGATCCTCCTCCTCATTTACTCCACATATAGGGCATAAAACACATTATGCTTGTACTATATGTATTCATAGAAGAGAAGAAAAATAACCTTTGTTTTAACTCTTTATCTAAAACTTTTCATCCCCCATGTATCCTTTTGTTCCTTACTTACATCTATATGAAAGGCCTTCGTAAAGTCGATATAATGTTCTACTCTATTCCTTACCCGTTTATCTGTTCTTATAGTTTTATTACTTTCAGCCTTACCATGAATGATGTTGATGGTTACCCCAAAAGAAGCTTCTTTCATGCCTAAGTTTTTATGCTTTTGGCTTGGCTCCCACTCTTTTTTCATAACTTGATGGCAAGAAGGCTTACTTCCTTGTGGCAACATCCAATAAGCTATAGCACTCATATAGCCCACCTTACCTTTTTCTGATACCTGTTCTGGCTCTTCCAAAAGAATTTTAGGATCTCCGTAGATTAAGCCACTTATAAGCCCATAATTATAATTCCATGAGATTTGTAATGGTCCTCTTCCATGGTAAGATTCACCCTTTATCCCATCATAAGCTGTTCCTCTTTGTGTATAAGCTTTAGTTGGTCTATTGGTATAGGCGATTTCTTCTTTAAAATACATATCTTGTGTTTCATGGGCTATATGAGCAAAAAAAAGCACTAAGCTCTCGTAGATTATCTTCTTTACTAGGTCCATTTAAGAAGCTGCCTAAATCTATAATCTCCTCTTCAATAGGCTTATTTCTATTCCATATATTATTAAAGCTAGGATCTTCATAAATAAGTGTTTGTTTACCTGTTGGCTTATGTAGTCTATAATAAACGGCGCAACTAGGATAACCTTGTCTATAAAGTTTCTTGTACTTAAGTTCTGACATACTGCCTACTGCTTCAATGAAATTATCATAGCTATAATACTCTCCTGGGCTTTGTGAAAGGTCCTTTAGCTCACACCAACTTTCACTTCCGTAAGCATTAGGAAACCATTCTTCATATAAATCTTTAGGTAATAGCTCTTTCACATAGGACACAGTGAAGTCTTTATTCCATTTTTCTTCTATCCCTCCCCATTTTTCCCCTATTTCTTCTTGAGATAGAAAGTAAACCTGACCATATGTTATTTTAGGAAATAAGCATAATAGACCTACTATAATCCATTTTATCTTAATCCCATATATCCTCTTATTCATAACTTTTTTCTCCATTTTTATCTCCCCTTTATACCTTAACAATCATACCATTATTCTGAAAATTTATAAAGGCAATAAAAAAGCACTAACTTTAACAGTTAGTGCTTAACGTTCAACTATATCCCAAAATGCCGTTCCTGGTATTTTGACGCCCTAGCTTAGCTAGGTGGGAAACTAGCTATATAAGTCCTGTTGTCCGCTGCCCAAAGGGAATTAGCTTGCGGCCTAACATTTGCTTCATAGCGAAGTATCGTCTCCCGAACGTAAATTGTAGGTTCAAAATAACAGGGTCTCGAACATTACAGGAGTTATTTAAGTTATCTTTATTATATCACTTCCTCTTACTTTTGCAAGGGAAAATATAAAGTTGAACTTTTCTAATTTATTTCTTAATTTTTTTAAGTCTAAAGAAGTCTTCACGTTCCTTTTCTTCTAGAACATCTTGAATATACTTCACTTGTTCTTTATACTTAGGAATTTGAATGTGTTGGAGTGCATTCGTACGTTTTTGTGTTTTTTCGATTTCCTTAGCAAGTTTAAAAATAGAGTTTTCTATTTCTGCTACTTCATACATTAAATACTTCACAGTTCTAAACTGCTCTGCTGCACAGTCAAGAGCTGGATTTGTATTGTGGAAACCATAAGATGGAAAGACTTTTGCCTCTTCATATTTCACAGTAGGAATATCTACACCCATAACACTTTTAAGTAAAATTTCAAAGTTTTCATCCTTTGGTATACTCATTGCAATTTCTTCTACTTGAGAGATTCCTAGTGTAATATTGGCATGTTGAAGTGCTTTATAAGCCTCATCTAAAGTATCATATATTTTATTTTGGATAGCCTTTGCCTTATCTACAAGTAGCATCATCTCACGAATGAGTACGTTACGTTTCTTATCTAAGAGTTCAAACCCTTTTTGAGAAAGTTCAAGAGAAGACTTGGCTTTAATTAAATTAGACTTTGTAGGTGCTACGAGTAGTGCCATAATATCTACTCCTTATGTGATCTATAGTATTTTTTAACCATTTCTGGTGGAATACGATCAAGTTCTGTTTCAGGTAAAATTGATATAATATCCCATCCTAAATCAAGGGTTTCTGTGATTGAACGGTTCTCATTTGGTCTTTGTGCTATAAAGGATTCTTCAAGCTCACGACCAAACTGTAGGTAAAGTTTATCCACATCACTTAAATCGTCTTCACCAATAATTTGTGAAAGGGCACGAATATCTTGAACTTTAGAATATGCAGAGAAAATTTGGCTTGATAAATCTGCATGGTCTTCTCTTGTATATTCTTCTCCGATACCGTCTTTCATTAAACGTGAAAGAGATGGTAAGATGGCGATTGGTGGATAAATATTTTTTTGGTTAAGCTCACGACTAAGTGCAATTTGTCCTTCTGTGATGAAACCAGTAAGGTCAGGGATTGGATGTGTAATATCGTCGTTTGGCATTGTTAAAATAGGAATAAGTGTAATAGATCCTTCACGATCTTCTAACATTCCTGCACGTTCATAAATAGTTGAGAAGTCACTATAAAGGTAACCTGGGTAACCTTTACGTGATGGAACTTCTTCACGAGCTGAAGAAATCTCACGAAGGGCTTCTGCGTAACTTGTCATATCAGTTAAGATAACAAGTACGTGCATATTGTGCTCAAATGCTAAATATTCTGCTGCTGTAAGTGCACATCTTGGTGTAGAAATTCTTTCTACGATAGGGTCATCAGCCATGTTTAAGTACATAACAACGTGGTCAAGTACACCTGCTGCCTCAAAGCTACGAACAAAGTAGCTTGCATCATCATGACGTACACCCATTGCACCGAATACAACAGCGAAGTTATCACTATTTGCACCCTCAATTTTAGCTTGTTTAACAATTTGTACAGCAAGCTCATTATGTGCAATACCATTACCTGAGAAGATAGGAAGTTTTTGTCCACGAATAAGTGTCATTAAGCTATCGATTGCTGAAACACCTGTTTGAATGAAGTTTCTTGGATATCTTCTAGCTACTGGATTAATAGGTCTACCATTAATATTGGCTCTAACTTGAGATACGATTTGGTGTGCACCATCTATTGGCTCACCTACACCGTTAAAAGTTCTTCCTAAAATTTCTTTAGTAAGAGGAAGCTCTAGTGGCTTTCCTGTAAATTTTACAGATGCGTTCTCAGTAGAAATACCTGCAGTTCCTTCAAAAACTTGGACAACAACTTTATCTCCCTCGATTTTGATAACTTTACCTTTACGCATTTCTTTTCCACCGTCAACTTTAATGTTAACGACTTCACCATAAGAAACATCTTGAATATCTGAAAGAACAATAAGAGGGCCATCTACACGTTCTAATTTTAAGTATTCTTTTCTCATTTTGACCATCCTCTTTCCTTATTCATATTTTTCTCTTAAGCTTCTATAAGTTTCTACAATTTTCTTTTCCAGTTCGTCTAAAAGATAGACTTGATCATTTGGCACATCATATTTCATTTTCACCACATCATCAAATACTCTTTCTTTTCTAATTGTAGATAAAGGTATGCCTTTTTTCACACAAGCAAGTGCACTTGTATAGAGGGTATCAATAACGCGTAACATTTTATATTGTTTTTCAAGTGATACGTAAGTATCATCTTTATGAAGCGCGTTTTGTTGAAGGAAACCTTTCTTAATAGTTCTTGAGATTTCAAGCACTAAACGTTGATCGTTTGGAAGAACGTCTTCACCTACTAATTGTACGATTTCATTTAGTTTTTCTTCTTCTTGAAGTAAACGAATCATTTTTGCACGAAGTGGAAGCATATCTGGTGATACATTATCACGATACCAATCTTCTAACATATTTACATAACCACTATAGCTTGTTAAGTAGTTAATAGCAGGATAGTGTCTTGCATAAGCCAGTTTTTTATCTAAGGCTAAGAAAGCACTAACGAAACGCTTAGTATTTTCTGTAACAGGTTCAGAGAAGTCCCCACCAGCTGGTGATACTGCACCGATAATTGTAACAGATGCTTCTTGGTCATTAAGTGTTGTTACACAACCAGCACGTTCATAGAATTGTGCAAGTCTTGATGGAAGGTAAGCTGGATAGCCTTCTTCTGCTGGCATTTCTTCAAGACGTCCTGAAATTTCACGAAGAGCTTCTGCCCATCTAGAAGTAGAGTCAGCCATGATCGCAACGTCATAACCCATATCTCTAAAGTATTCTGCCATTGTAATACCTGTATAAATACTTGCTTCACGAGCAGCAACTGGCATGTTAGAAGTGTTGGCAATTAAAATTGTACGCTCCATAAGTGGTCTATTTGTACGTGGGTCAATAAGAGCTGGGAACTCTTCAAGTACGTTAGTCATCTCATTACCACGTTCACCACAGCCAATATAAACGATAATATCTGCATCAGACCATTTTGCAAGCTGATGTTGAGTAACTGTTTTACCAGTACCGAATCCTCCAGGAAGACCAACTGTTCCACCTTTTGCTACTGGGAAGAAACTGTCGATTACACGTTGTCCTGTAATAAGAGGTTTATAAATAGGAAGACGTTTTTGAGTTGGTCTTGGACGTCTAACTGGCCATTTTTGAGCAAGTGTAAGTTCGTGAACTTCTCCATCTTCTGTTTCTATTTTTACGATTACATCATTTAATGTATAGATGCCATCTGGTTTTACTTCTATTACTTTACCACTTACTGTTGGTGGTACCATTAAACGGTGTTCAATACTTAATGTTTCTTGAACTGTTGCATAAATAGATCCTGGTGTAAGCATATCGCCTACTTTTACAACAATTTTAACTTCCCAAGGTGCTGTAGGGTCAATTGAAATAAGACCAATACCTTCTGGAATAAAGTTTTTAGAAATCTTTTCAATATGTTTAAGTGGTCTTTGAATACCATCAAACATATTTCCTAGCATACCAGGCCCTAAAGTAAGAGAAAGAGGTGCACCTGTTGGATACACTTCTTCCCCTGCACGAAGACCTTCTGTTTCCTCGAAAACTTGGATGGTTGCAATATCTTCTTCAAGAGATACAACCTCACCAATTAACTTTTGTTTACCAACTGTAACCATTTCATTTACTTTAAAGTTGGCCATATGGCTTCCTTTAACTACAGGTCCATTAACAAGTTCAACAATTCCTACTTGTTTACTCATCTAGTCCACCTACCTCTCCAATAGCTTGAAAGAGCGCTTCAACGATTTCATCTCGGTGGTCTTCGAGTAATGCACTAATAGATAAATCAATTCTAAGATTTTTAATAGGACTATCTAACATAATCCCACCGATCATACTTTCATCTTTAACCGCTAAACTTAATCTGTCTTTTGAGATACCAGTTGCACTAAGTGTTTCTAAAATGAATTCACCATACATCTTGGCATCTTTTTCTGTCATATAAACTATAAAATCTGTATCATAGCTTTGTAAATTTTCTAACTTACCTACTGTATGTTTTAAGTAGTTTTTGTACTCTGGTGTACCTTTAAAATCTACAATCTTTTCTTTAAGATGGTCAATAAACACACCAATATATTTTTCTTTTGTAAGCATACTTTGCTTTTTACCTTGCATTTTTGCCTTACTTAATATTTCTAATCTTTTAATCTCACCTTTTTTTCTAGCACGCTCAGTTATATCATCTGCATCTCTATCTACTTTACGTTTATGCTCTGACATAATTTCAGCATACTCTTTCTCCATACTTTCAATCTTATTACCAATTTCTGTTTTGATATCTTGTTGGAGGAGCTTAGAAAATAGAGATAATTTTTGCTCTATCGTTACCATTTTTCTCACCTCATATACGAATACCGACTGATTCTCTTATATAATTGGTAATGGCATTTTCACTGCGCATTGTTCCATGTCTATCTGGAATTTCCATTATAAGAGGTCTTGCTACTTTTAATTTCATATCCATTATTTCTTCTTTTGCTAAATCCATGGCGCGCTCTGTGATAATGACAAGACCTATCTCACTATCTTTTCTTGCTGCCTGTAGTGCTTCTAAAAGTTCTTCCTTTTCATGAACAATAACACCGCCTATACCTGCTAGGCGCATGCCTACACAGGTATCACGGTTATCACTAATTAAAAAAGATTTCATTGTTTTTGCTTCTTTCTAATATGATTTTATACGAAAAGAATTAAGATAGAAATAATCATACCGTAAATAGCAATACCTTCAGCCATACCTACGAAGATTAATGTTTTACCTAAGATAGAAGAATCTTCTGATACTGCACCGATTGCTGAAGAACCTACTGCACCTACTGCACGACCTGTACCCATTGTTGCAAGACCTGTACTAAGAGCTGCTGCTACATATTTAAGACCATCACCTAAAGAAGCACCTGCTGTAGCTGCTGCTGTACCTGCTTCAGCTGCGAATACTGGTGCGCCCATAAGCATGAATACAAAAGCACCTGCAAGAACGAAAGAGAAAGCTGATAAAGAAGTTGTCATCGCATGTTTTAAATTAACCTTTTTATTTTGACGCATAATACGTACTCCATAACCAATTGTGCTTACTGCAATAATTGCTGCTAATAAAATCATCATTTCCATTTTTAATGTCTCCTTTAAATTGTTGATTTGAATTGTTTATTTTATTATTTTATGCCTCAATTTTTACTGGTGAATAAGCCTGGCCATCACCTTTGAAATATTTACTGAACATTTCATAATATTGAAGCCTTAAACCTTGAATAAATACAACTAAACCTTCTAATGTAAGAATTAGAACGTTTCCTAGTATTAAAATAAGAAATTGTAATGCTATTACATCTGTCATATTTGACATAACTAAAAAGGCCATAAATAAACCAGCATGGTTAAGAGCAAATGCTCCTACACGGATGAAAGAAATACCATTACTAAGAGCACCTAAGATAGTTTCTACACCTTCAAAGATACTTTCAATAAAGTAAGATCCTACGTCACCATGAATATAAGGTTTTTCCTTTTTAATCATATTTGTAAGTGGTTCTTTTAAGATCATAATAATAAGCATAATTGCCATTAGACCAAGCCATGCAAAAGGTGATACTGGAAGAATTCCAAAAAGTGATACTAAAGTTCCTACAAATCCCATAAAGAAAATGTAGCCTGCTATACCATTTTTACCAAATACACCCTCTTCAATTTCACCTCGTCTTAAGGCATTTACAATACCAATAATATAAGATACAGAAAGTACCACAACACCAAATACTACACCTGCAATAAGTACTGGCATAATATTTACTTTAGAAAGTGGACTTCCTACTATATGTGGCAACCAAGGAAGCTGTTCATGTTCAAGTCCAAATAAACTTCCATATATAAATCCAAATACAATGGAACTAAGTCCAAGTCTCATTAAAATACCACCAGCAGCCTCAATCTTTTTATAAAGAACTAAACCTGCTAAAAAATAAATAAGCCCTTGACCAATATCACCGAACATAATACCAAACATAAGCATAAAAGTAATTGCTAAAAATGGTGTTGGATCAATTTCACGATAAGATGGTAAGCCGTAAAGCTGTACAATCATTTCAAATGGTTTAAAGAGCCAATTGTTTTTAAGTTTTGTTGGTGGAACAACCTTAGGATCTAATTCCTTCGCATCTTTTGAAATAATAACAAACTTATCTGTTATATCTCCAATTTTTTCTTCAATATGTAATTGTTCTTTTGCACTTACCCATGCACTCATTACAAATAGGTTATTACCATGAGTAATTTCTTGCTTAATCTTTAAGATTTGTTGTTCAATCTTAACACGAGTGAAAATTTTATTAATCAATACAATCTTAGCATCTAAATTTGTGAGTACTATTTTTTCAAGGTTATTAATTTCTCCTTGGATTGCATCTATTTTCTCTTGTGTAGCTTGAACTAAACTTCCTGGTGTTGTAACAATGTCACTTGGAATAACAAGTGGTACCCAGTTTAAAGATTTTAATAAACGATTTGTTTCCTTTTTATACTGTGTAGGATAAACAACAAGATAAATATCTTCTCTTGAATCAACCATATCGCCAATTCGAAGAACAATAGCACTAATATTTTCATAGTTCTTCTTAACTTGTATGTTGTTATCATAAGATAACATTCCTACCTGGTAATCAAAGTAATTAAGTTCATGTAAATCTCTAAAATTACACCACTCATCTCTAATACAACTTACCTTTTGTTTGAAGGCTTGTAATTCCTTCAGGCGGGCTTTTCTAATATTAATTTCTTGTATGTTTTCCCATACTTCGTTTTTAAGATTATTAAGCTCTTTTGTAGCTTCATTTAAGCTATATTTACGCCCAACATTTTTTTTATCTAACTTGGATATAACGCCCATTCCATCACAGATAGTTTTTACGTCTTCAAGCATTTTCTGATAAGTATTTTCCATCTGGGAGTAGTTTTCTATGATAGGTAAACCATCTTGTGGCATCATTGCTTCATACTGTCGTACCATATAACTGTTACTGTAGACATCATTATGATCCAAGTTTAAGTGAACGCTTTCACTTAAGACTAACTCTTCTAATATTGCATGCTCATCTTCGAGTGAACCTACCAAATTGAGCAAGACCATTTTTTCAATAGCCATGTACTGTTCCTCCACTCATCATAATGTATAAACAAGATAATTTTTAATCTCTTCCTTATCAAGACCATAACGAATGCCTTCTGTAACTGCAATAAGGTCTCGTGTTTCAATCTCTAAGACATAGATATATCTAAGTGGAAGTGCTATAGAATTTTCATCATTTACCTTATGTATTGTTTGGAAAATGATTGTATCTATATTTCTTTCTAAGAATATATCTCCTCTTTTGTCGAATACATTACCTTTTAGATGTTTCTGCGCTAAATTTTCAAATTCAGTAAGAGATTTGGCATATACAAGTTTCTTAAGGCTATTATATGAAATATTGCCTCCAGGTAAGCTATATACCATAATTTCTTCTCTTGAAATATCATAATATTTCATAGCACGATAAATCCATTGAATATTTAAGCAGTCAATTTTAAGCCCAATCATCTGCTTAACAATTTCATAATCGTTTGCACTTAACTTTTTAGCTTTTTTCATAAGCGCTTTGTAGTAAATAAGATAAAGTTTCATTTCCATATGAAATTCTCTTGTTACTACATCTTCTTGCGTCATTGTTTTTAAGTCTTCATAGAAAAGAGAACCTTTGAGTCCCTCAACGAATTGGCTTACTGTTTGACTTCCTAAAAGCTTATTATAAGATAAGGTGGTATGTTCTTGTGAATGAACAAAGTGTCTTTGTATATTTACAATACTTTCTTCTCTAGCTATGGCTCTTAATATGACTTGAAGATCATAAATGTCATATTGCAATAGTAAAGTCTTCATAAAGTCTTTATATGGTCCTGAAAAATAATGGAGCAATTTCTCAATCTCACTTACAACATAGCGCTGCAAAATAATTTCAAGCTCGCCCCTGTGGATATCTTCAATCTTATTATTTTCAAGGTGTACACTATACCCATATCTTTTCTTTAGGAATTCTGTAAACTGTGTAACAGTAGCAAAATCTAATACTTTATTCCAATCGTCTCTTCTTAATAATGTCTTTTTTCTAGTATGTATTTTACTGTTGATTGCATTATAAGATGCATAAGCATTCATATTAAGCCTCCACTAAAAAAAGCTTACTAAACACCTGTTCAAGTAGGGGACCTTCTACTTGCAAATATTTATTCTCTATAAGAAGAACTTGCTTCTTAGCCTTTTCCTCTTCAAACTTATACTGTTCCTGTGCAGCTTTTATAACACTTTCATAAATGTCGTCAGCTGCTTTTCTTGCCGAAGCTAAACGTTCCTTCTCGTACTCTAACATTTGTGCTTCATAATAGGCTTTGCGTTCATTAATCCGATTTTCCTGTTGCTTCTTGCTCTCAAGGGCACTGGAATCGATGTTGATAATCTCTTTAATTATATCTTCCATGCTTCTCACTCCTTACCGTCCTATTATGTTTGGTTTTTATGAATCACCATTCATTATATGTCACAACCTATATTCTATCACCTTCTTAAAAAAAATAAAGTCTAATTTTTAGGTTTTTGTCATCTTTAACAAAAACTAACAACTTATCAAAAAATCAAGTCTTTAGTTTTTGTTCATTATTAATAATTAGTACATACTTTTTTTCAACATTTTGTCTAAAAGTATTATAAAAAGAGAAACCTTTAAATAGATTTCTCTTTACTAATTACTCTATATCTGCTACAAACTCATGTCGATTTTTCCCAAATAGGTAAAATTCCATTCCTTGATATCCATTCATCTCTTCATTAAAAAGAATAGTACAAGTTAATTTCTGTTTACCCTCTTTAATTTTAATATCTTTAATATTTTCTTCTTCAATATTATAACCTGCTATATTAAAGTGTTTCTTTTGGTCTATTGCTATAAAGCTTATACCACTTAATATACACATAATTATAAGGAGTATGGTCATTATAATACTTGGTATATTTAAGCGACCATGTCCATATAAGGTCATACCATTAATAATAATTGTACATACCACTGCAATCCTTGCTACAGTAAAGAAAAAATCCTTTTTAAAAACCATATACTTTTTGCCAGTTGGATATTCTTCCATGAAATTTTTTAGAAGCTTACTATTAATACTTCTAATAATAAGAAGTACTAAGGTAATTACTCCAACAAGGCAATATGACCATATGATATCCATTTGATCCTCTCCTTTTCATATAAGTTTTGAAATTTAAAAAAATAACTGCCTATTGGCAGCTATTATTTATTCATGCAACATTGTTTGTATTTTTTGCCACTTCCACATGGGCATGGTTCGTTGCGTCCAACTTTTTTACCAATAACAACTGTTTTTGATTGTTTAAAGTCTCTTTTAATTTGTTGACGCTCTTCTTGTGTAAGAAGGTTTTCCCATTGTGGTAAGTTATAAAGCCAGTCAGCTTGTGCATCAAGCATATTCCAGTATAATTTTTTAAGATCAAAGTCTAATTTAACTGTTGATTCTGCTGTTAAAGTATCTAAATCATATGTGCCTTGTTTAAGACTTTCGTTGATACCATCTACAAAACCTACTAATTCAACATCTGTCATGTTGAAACGTTTTGCAAGTTCAGCAACTGTTCCCTCTACTACAGTATCTACATCAGAAAGAAGTTCAACATATACATTTCTTTCCATTGTTAAGTATCTTTCAACTACTTTTTTGTATTCTTCAGTTGAGCGGGCTTTAGCATCTTCACCATAATTGTCCCATTGTTGATATAATGTCATAATCAATAACTCTCCTTTTTCTCGTTTAACGTATGTTGGTACTATTTTCTATAGTATAAACGTCATGATTCGGCATATACATTATACCTTATCTTAGACATTTTTACTACACTTTATTTAAAATTCTATCCCTACTACCATAGCACATTTACATACATTATTACAAGTGTCTGTCTATAACTCCTTATAGGAAGTTGGTTACAACTTCTTTCATCTTATTTACTTCACATATAGTTTTATGCACAACTGGCATATTTTCAATATCTCTAATACCTTGTGGCATCTGCTCTTTTAAAAGGTTTTCCATTTCTTTTAATAGTTCAAAATCATTTTTTTCCTTGTACTCATCACCTAAAGCACCCATTACACTTCCTGTAAATTTATAAGGACTTGCAGTAGACGCAATAACTGCAGGTGTCATATCACCTGTTTCTTGCTTATAGTTTTCATACACTGCATAAGCAACAGCTGTATGTGTATCCATTAAATAGTTTTCTTCATTATAGACCTTCTTTATAGTATGTAAAGTTGTCTCATCATCTGCATAACCACCTACAAATAACTTCATATTTTCCTTCATCTCATCAGTAACTGTATAATAGCCTTCTGTCTTTAGCTGACACATAAGTTTTGTTACAAGTTCTGTATCTTCATTACTCATATGATAAAGGAAGCGCTCTAAGTTACTTGAAATTAAAATATCCATAGATGGTGAATTGGTTACAAAGAAATCACGTCTACGATCATATACACCTTTATCAAAGAACTCTGTAAGTACATTATTCTTATTAGATGCACAAATAAACTTATTAATTGGTAGTCCCATAGATTTTGCATAAAATGCCGCTAAAATATTTCCAAAGTTTCCTGTTGGTACAACTACATTCATGGGCTCCCCTAATTGTAGACTTCCTTCATTAACAAGTTGACTATAAGCATAGAAGTAATACACTACTTGCGGTACTAATCTTCCTATATTAATAGAGTTCGCTGAAGAAAATACATATCCCTTTTGACTAAGTTCCTCTTCAAGGGCTTTATCTGCAAAAATTTCTTTAACGCCTGTTTGAGCATCATCAAAATTTCCTTTAATACCTACTACACATGTATTATCACCTTTTTGTGTAGTCATTTGGCGTTTTTGTATATCACTTACACCCTCTTCTGGGAAAAACACAATAATCTTAGTTCCAGCAACATTTGCAAATCCCTCTAAAGCAGCTTTACCTGTATCTCCTGATGTAGCTGTTAAAATAACAATTTCCTTTTCCTCACCTTCATAGCTTTTACTTGTAGTCATCAGATAAGGCAATATAGAAAGTGCCATATCTTTAAATGCTAAAGTTGGACCATGAAATAACTCTAGAAAATGTGCTGACTCTATACTTTTTAAAGGTGCAATGGTTGGTGTATCAAATTTTTCATCATAAGCACGGCCTATACAACTTTTTAAATCCTCCTCTTTAAAATCTGGGAAAAATAAACTCATTACTCTATAAGCTAAGGTTTGATAGTCAAAATCAAGGATTTCACTTAGTTCAAAATCCATCTTTGGAAGTATTTTAGGTACAAAAAGGCCCCCTTCTTTAGAAATTCCTTGCAAAATAGCTTCTGTACTTGTAACATCTATGCTTTTATTTCTTGTACTCTCGTATCGGCTCATTTCATCATCTCCTCATATCCTCTTAACAATCTATAAATGGATTATACCACACTTAAAATTAAAATATATGCAAAATATTATAGGTTTGTCATTCATATTTTTGAATAAATTACACAATTACACTGTCACCTTTTGTCAGATTAACACATAGATTATAGTAGGGAATTTATAGAAAGAGATTAAAGAATTCCCTACTTTGTCTATAGGAGGAATTGCTTATGTCATTTTGTTATTCTGATAGTTTATGCCATCTCGTCGGCCAGAAGGCTATTATTCATAGTGGGTGCAACCGTTATAGAGTTTTCATTTGTAATATAACTCCTTGTTATGTAAAAGCTATAGAAATCTGTTCTGGTCATATTAAAATCTTCAATATGTGTCACATAGATCTTATTGAAGATTGCTGCTGTTAAGGGGGGATATAAATGAGTAATGCTTATGGTAATTGGGAGGAATTTTGTCCTCGTGAAGAATTCTGTCCATTAGAAGATTGTTGCCGTCGTCCGGCACCTCGTCCTTGCCCAAGGCCTAGACCTTGCCATGAACCTAGACCTTGCTGTGAATCTAGACCTTGTCGTGAACCTAGACCTTGCTGCCAAGAAGAAGAAAACCTTTTTACCTGTTGCAGACCTAGACCATGTTGCTGCAATACTTGCCATCCCTGTCCTTGCGAAAAAGACTGTGAAAACCTATACGTTTCTCCAGATCGTATAGAATGTGATTGTGGCTGCAACTGTGGTTGCGACTCATTAGCAAGTGAATTACGCAGACTAATCGGCAAAAAAGTATTCATTTGCTTAGAGCGCAAACGCGGTACCGTATGTATTTTAGGTGTTGATAGCAAATGTGTGAAAGCCCTTGTAGTCGGCTGTGGCAAAATTATTTATATTAACATTGATA
Source organism: uncultured Eubacteriales bacterium (assembly GCA_900551325.1). Classification (GTDB taxonomy): domain Bacteria; phylum Bacillota; class Clostridia; order Lachnospirales; family Cellulosilyticaceae; genus Holtiella. The sequence goes on from URVM01000004.1 coordinate 224,087, forward strand.
GTATTGTAAGTTTTAAAGAAATTTGTTAGATGATGAGAAAATATATAATTAAGAGAACCACTACACCCGATTGGTGTAGTGGTTCTCTTTTGCTCTTAGTCTACTTTGGGTCCCGCGTGGCTGTATTCTCCTTCACCTGCTTCACTACGTGTTCAGAGAAATGTAGCTCATTCTAAAATGATAACGCCACAAACTCACTTCGCTACGCTTCGTTCAGACAGTGCGGCTAAAACCATCATTTTTTCATTTCGAACATTTCTTAACTGAACACTCCGTAGGCAGGTTCCGGAGAACACATCCCCACGTTACCCTATCCAAGTCCTCCAAATACTAAAAGAAAAAGTACAGCTTTATATCATTCAATATATTATTTAAATATTTAATAAAAACCAATATTTAATCGAAATAGTTAGATTATTAATATAAACTTATACATAATAATTTATAAGGTAACTATTTCATAATTTTAGGAGGAATTTAAAATGGAAAAGTATGAGTATTATACTACTGTTTATGAAACAAAAGGGTTTTGGGGTGGTTCAGTTGATGTAAATGAATTTCAAAAAGAACTTAATGAGCTAGGTAGCAAAGGATGGGAATTAGTAAGTAGTGTTTCAACAGCACAAAATCAAGGTGCCTCTAAAAATATCATATGTATATTTAAGCGTAAAAAAATATAATGTAGGATCTAAATCTCAATAATTATCTTAATTTATCAATATTAAAGATTAGTTCGATATATAAGAATATGCTATACTCAGTCTAAGCGATTAGATATTTTATTAATCGATAAATTAAAGTTCAAGGGGGATAAAATATGAACGTATATGAAAAGAGTATTCAGGTATTAACAGAACTGTTTAGTAAAGATTTTACATTTTCCTTAGCTACAGTACAAGGGGATACTCCAGTTGTTAGAGTAGTTGATACTTATTATGATAATAATGTATTTTGGATTGTTACTTATGCAAACACTAATAAAGTAAAAGAAATTACAGCAAATCCAAAAGTTGCATTATGCAATGATTTTTATTCATTTAAAGGAAAAGCATTCAATGTAGGACATCCATTACATAAAGATAACCAAGAGATAAGAGAAAAGTTAATCGAAGTATTCAAACCATGGTATTTTGCACATAACGATGAAAATGATGAAGACATGTGCTATGTAAAAGTTGAATTGGAGTACGGATTCTTTTATCAAGATAGAAAAGGATATCAAGTTGACTTTATAAATAAAACTGCAGAAGAGTTTCCTTTTAACGTGGATATTTAAACTATGAAATAATATCAAATCTGTCCATAGGCTATAAGGAATCGCCTAGACTAAACAATAAATTATTTGTTTAGTTAATCTACCCTTTTTTATAGGGCAAGTTAGTCTATGAACTTATTTGAAATATGCATTAATTATTCAAAATGAAATCCAATACCTTATATATCTCCTTTCAATCTTAACTTGTAAATTTATCTTAATTCAATAAATAATAAACACTAGTTCAATATATAATGAATGTGATATACTCATGTTAAAAATAGATATTCCGATAGATTAGATGTTTGGAGGGAAGTATATGATTATATTGAGAGAAATTGACCAATCTAACTTTAATGAGTGTATGGATTTGGAACGTAAAAGCCAGAAATATGTTGGGGATGCACCATATGTGTTAGCTGAGGCTTACATCTATAGACAACATTCAACTGCATACGGGATTTATAATGATGAGCAGATGGTTGGATTAGTGACTTTAAGAGATAGGCCTACTCTACAAAAATATAGTTTCACAGATTTATTTATTGCCGATAATTATCAAAACAAAGGTTATGCCAAAGAAGCTGTTAAGAAAATTATAGAAAAATTCAAGTTAGAAGGTAAAGCTAATGCAATCAATATATGTGTGCATGAAACAAATGATATTGCTTTAAAAATCTATAAAGATTGCGGTTTTACAGAAATCAAAAGAGCTACATGGGATAATAGTTTTATTGAATGTTCAATAGCTATATAACTCATCTAATAAGTAAATTTCAAACTAAACAAATAGTAATTCTTGATATCCACCTCACTAATTTAAACAGTGAGGTTTTTAAATTTCATCTTTTCCTTACCTAACCAAACTTAGATTCTATCAATACAAGAGTCCTATACAGATTTATGCCCCATAACTTGGATGGTATATAGACTAGAATTACTATCTCCTCAAAACCTCAAAAAGGTAGAAGGCTGGCTGTGGCTCCTCCGAAAGCGGCTTATGGAGGTAGCTTAGAGGTTGTTAATGAGTGAGGGAACAAGGTACTTAGCGAATTGTTTGAACGAAGTGAGTTTTTCGCGTTCTTGTACCTCCGAATTTACAGCCTCTTAGCTACTGGAAGTGGAAGCTGGAGGAGGAGTTACAGCTAGACTGATACCTACACAGACTAGAGAGATAGTAATTCGAATCTAAAAACAATTTGAACCTAAATTCTAATCACAAAAAGTGGCTGCCTTCTGGCAGCCACTTTTTACGTTCATATATTTACGAAAGAGAGAGGGTTACGAGTATTTTACATACTCATGGCATTTTTATGACATTGTTTGTGACATTATAAAGCTCTAGTCTATTGTTCTAATGCTTTAAGTGCTACTAAGTTTAGTAGACTCCATGGTTTGTTATAATGTGGTTGGAAGAAAAAGTCTGTCATAGCTAATTCTTCTATAGTCATTTTGTTTTGAATCACAACTGAAAGTGTGTTCATTAACTGTGTTAAATCATAGGTAGACAGAATTTGTCCTCCGAGTACGCGATGTGTCTCATTATCATACACCAATTTAATTAATGCCTCTTCATGAGTTGGCATAAATTCTGGTCTGTAAGCATCGCATAATTCAACTGATTTTACATCATAGGAAGTTGTAGCTTTAGCTACTTCTTCTGTAAGCCCCGTAGATGCAATATTCCAGTCATAAATTTTAATACCTGAAGTTCCTTGTGTACCCATGTACTTAAGGGTTGGAGACACAAGATTCATAGCTACTAACGTTCCCATGCGTACTGCATTAGTAGCTAGTGGTATATAACGACTATCTTCAGCTGGGTTATAGTTTACAACACAGCAATCCCCTGCTGCAAAAACATCTTCTGCACTTGTATGCATATATTCGTCAATAAGGATTGCTCCGTTTGGTAGCATATCTACTTGACCATTTAGTAAACTTGTATTTGGTTTAAATCCAATACAAAGTACAACTAAATCTGCTTCGTAAGTTTCTTTGTCTGTTACAACAGCACTTACTTTTCCATCATTACCTTCAAAACGTACTACTTTTTCACCTGTAGCAAGTTTTACACCATGAGCTTTAAACGCTTCTTCTGCTCTATCTGTGAAAGAAGCATCTAAGTATTTACTCATAATGCGTGTTTCTGCATCAATTAAGGTAGTTTCTTTTCCAAGAATTTGGAATGCTTCTGCAAGCTCTACCCCAATGTATCCAGCACCAATAACTACGATACGATTAGCTTTTTTTGCTTTTTCGATAATCGCTTGTGAGTGGTTATAGTTTTTAGATAGTACTATATTTTCAAGATCAATACCTTGAATTGGCGGTACGATAGGCCAAGATCCTAAAGTAACAATGAGTTTATCATAGTTATCTTCAAAAACTTCATTGGTATTTAAATCTTTTATCTCTAATGTTTTAGTTTTTACATTTACATTTATCACTTCATGTTCCATTTTTGTAGTCACACCTAGGGCATTTAATCCTTCTGGTGAGTTGTAGAATAATCCTTTAGGATCTTTAACAACATCTGCTACATGAAGAGCAATCCCACATGATAAAAAGGAAATATTATTGTTTTTCTCATAAACTGTAATTTCAGCATTTGGATAAAGTTTTTTCGCATTAACAATGGCAGCTGTTCCTGCATGTGTACATCCGATTACAATAATTTTCATATGGCAACATCCTCTAAAAGTTATTTTGTATTATTTTATGTTCTTTTTCATTATACTATACTTTTAACTTATAATCAATTAATAATTGTTATTTGTTATTATTTTTTTATATAAATTTTTATTAAACTTACTTTAGAGTCTTAATCAATTAAATAAGCTACTTTATTTTCATATATAATAAGTATTTTTCAAACTAGGAAAATAGTACTTTGTATAATCTATATTTTAAGCAATAAAAAATAGATATAAGATAGATAGTTCCATGGAGCTATCTATTTTATATCTATTAAATTTATCTAGTTTCTTCTATATATATTATTTTTCATATACTTCTGGTTTTAAAATTCCTACATAAGGTAAGTTACGGTAACCTTCTGCATAGTCAATACCGTAGCCTACAATGAATTCATCTGGCATTTCAAATCCAACATAGTCAACGTCTACTTCTACTTTACGTCCTGATGGTTTATCTAAAAGTGTGCAAAGCTTAATGCTTGCTGGCTTTCTCATTTTAAGCATTTCAGTTAAGTATTTAAGTGTTAAACCACTATCTATAATATCTTCTACAATGAGTACGTGTTTATCACTAATGCTTTGTTCTATATCTTTTATGATTTTAACAACACCTGTAGATTCTGTAGCATTACCATAACTTGATACAATCATAAAGTCTATATTTAAAGGTATTTGAATTTGTCTGATTAAATCACTCATAAATACACTTGAGCCTTTCAAAATGCCTACTACAAGTAAATCTTTTCCTTCGTATTCAGCTGTAATAGCATCTCCTAATTCTTTTACTCTCACCTTGAGTTCTTCTTCTGTCACGAGTACACGTGCGATATCGTTTTGCATCCTTGTCCACCTCATATTTGTCTTTTCATAAATTCATTATAGCAAAAGGTAGAGTTAAACTCAAACAAAATTTATCATAATTAATATAATGTTCGATTTATGTGTACAATTATTTATAGATGTTTAAAAATAGGCTTTCCTTCTTCAAAAGTTGCATAGTACTTAAAGCCTATATTTTTGAGCATGGCTGCTGCTTCTTCCCATAAAAAACCTACATGTTTATTTTGATGGCTATCAGAACCAATAGTAATAATTTCTCCACCCATTTTTGCATATTGTCTTAAAACAGGTATTTGTGGATTGAAATGGCCAAGTCCATATCGTATACCAGAGGTATTCACTTCAAGTCCTTTACCCTTTTCAACAAGAAGCCTTAAAATCTCAGTAATTTGATCCCAATAATCCTGTGTATCTAAAATCTTTACTGGATAATCACCATAACGGTTCACATAGTCTAAATGACCATAAACATTAAAATGATCAAAGTTTTTAAGCGTATCTATTACATGTTCAAAATATGTTGTATAAGCTTCTTTTTGAGTCTTCCCTTTAAAAAAGCCACCATAATAAAGTTCTTGTTCTTCACAGGTATGTGTAGAACAAATAATAAAATCAAAAGGCTTATCTTGAAGAAGGGTATTAATTTCCTTCTTATAACGTGTTTCAAAACCTACTTCTACACCTAAACGAATAGAAATTTTATCTCTATATTGCTCCTTATAAGATAAGATGGTTTGAATATATTTATTTAAATCTAGTGTCGGTTCACCTTTATTATTTATAATTTCAAATTCAAAATGATCTGTTAGAGCTATTTCATTAAAGCCTTTTTTAATGGCTGTTTCTATCTGACTTTCTATACTTGCATTACAGTCTAGAGAGAAGGCTGTATGCATATGATAATCTGCTTTATACATGATTTTCTCCTTCCAAGTGCCTAGGTAAGTGTTACTCAAAAGGCTTATATACTTTAATAATCGCTTCTGCTACTTCTATACCATCTACACCTGCTGAAGTAATACCACCTGCATAGCCTGCACCTTCTCCTGCTGGGTAAATCCCACGGATATTTCCTTCGTATAATTCATTACGACTCATACGAATAGGTGATGAACTTCTTGTTTCAAAGCCTGTAAGTAGGGCATCTTCATGATCAAAGTGCTTAATTTTCTTTCCAAAGGCACCTAATGCTTCTACAATGGCATCCCCCATAAATTCTGGAAGGGCACCACGTAAGTTAGCAAATACAACATTTGGTGCATATGTTGGTTTAACTACCCCAAAGTCTGTAGTATTTTCACCTTTTATAAAGTCTCCTACACGTTGAATAGGTGCTTTGTAAGTTTTACCACCTAATTCATATGCAAGAACTTCTAACTTTCTTTGAAGCTCTACACCACCTAGTGGATGAGTCGAACCAAAGTCCTCTGGTGTAATGTTTACAAGTACAGCACTGTTAGCATTTCGTCCATCTCTAGCGTGCTCACTCATCCCATTTGTAACCACCATACCGTCTTCTGAAGCTGATGCGACTACATAACCACCTGGACACATACAAAATGTATAAACAGCTCGTCCATTTTCTGCATGATGTACTAACTTATATTCAGCTGCTCCTAATTTTTCATTATCTTTATTGTCTTCCCCATACTGAGAAGCATTAATCCATTCTTGTAAATGCTCTATACGCATACCCATGGCAAAAGGCTTCGGTACCATATGAAGATTGGCATCATAAAGGGCATAGAAAGTATCTCTTGCACTATGTCCTAAGGCAAGCACACAAACTTGTGTATCTAACCATCTTTCATGATTCAATTCAATGGCCTTAAGTTTTCCATCTTCTACTTTAATATTGGTTAACTTTGTTTCAAATAAATAAGTCCCACCTAGACGTTCAATCTCATAACGTATATTCTTTACTACATCTCTTAAAATATCTGTTCCAATATGTGGTTTATTTTTATACCTAATTTCTTCTGGTCCACCAAAACGTGCAAGTTCTTCTAACACTTTATGGCAACGCACATTTTTGATTTGAGTTGTTAGCTTTCCATCTGAAAAAGTACCTGCTCCACCTTCACCAAATTGCACATTTGACTCAGGATTAAGATGTCCTTCTTTCCAAAAAGCTTCAATATCTTTAACACGCTCATCTACAGCTTTTCCTCTTTCAATAACAATAGGCTTATAACCCATTTGAGCTAAAATAAGTGCTGCAAACATACCACAAGGCCCACTTCCAACGACAACAGGGCGGTCCTTAAGCATTTCATTTCCTGGTGTTGGATAATAATAATTTAAATCAGGTGCTTTCATATTTGGGAATTTCCTAAGGAGTTCTTTATCTTTTGTAGTCTCCACATCTACTGTATAGACTAGTTTAATGTCATGCTTTTTCCTTGCATCTATAGCTTTCTTAAAAATACGATAAGATATAATATCTTTAGGTGCAATGCGCAACTTCTTCGCAATTTTATCTTTTAATACTTTTTCTTCTTCCTTTAAGTTTAAAGTAAGGTCTTGTACACGAATCATATACGTTCCTCATTCTTTCTATAAATTAATGTGCTGGTATTTATGTTTAATGTATGTTAGCTATTATTATTTTGTAGCCTCTTCTCCAGCAACCATACCTGTAGACCATGCCCATTGAAGATTATAGCCACCACAATCCCCGTCTACATCTAGTACTTCTCCTGCTAGGTAAAGTCCTGGTGCTTTTAAAGATTCCATTGTTTCTAAGTTTACTTCATCTAAAGTGATGCCACCTACTGTAGCTTGAGCAAACTTAAATCCTCTTGTTCCTTTTACTTCAAAAACAAGATTTTTTATAGCTTCTGCTAAGGCTTCTATCATCTCATAGTCTAGATTTTCGCATGGAGCTACCGGGCTTCCTACTTTGGCTTCTTTAATAATAGCCATAATAGCCTTTTTATTCATCCATCCTACAAAAAGTTCTTCTATAGTTTTATGACTGCCTTGCCCTATACGTTCATAGAGGTTTGCGACTATATCTTCTTTTGTTAAATGAGGCATAAAATCCATATGAATTTCACACTTTTTGTTTTTTGCAAAGCTTTCTGCCGCTATACGACTTAACTGGAAAATAGGAGGGCCAGATAAACCGTCTTCTGTAAAAAGTACTTCCCCTCTTTCCTTCCTTATAAGCTTATCTTCTACTAAAATACTCACTTCACTTTTAAAGCGCATACCTTGCATCATCTTGCAGTATTTAGTAGGTGATACAATATGAACAAGAGTTGGCAAGTTTGGCACATGATGATGTCCTAGCGCTTTTAAAATATTATAACCTGTTTCATCACAACCGAGCTGTGGAGCTGCTAAACCTCCTGTTGTTACGATAACTTTATCAAAAGTGTAACTTCCTTCTGTTTCTGTTACAACTTGCCACTTTTCATCTTGTTTTTTAAGTTTAATAACTTTAGTATCTACAAGTACTTCTACATTTAAGCGTTCTATTTCCATACGTAGTACATCAAGTACACTACTTGCTTGTTCTGAAGCTGGGTAAACTTTAGTCTTTTCTACAAGTCTTTCTATCCCTAGTGTTCTAAAAAATTCTAAGGTAGTTTCTACATCCTTACGCGCTATAGGTAAAAAGCAATCTTTCTTACTAGATGTATGAAAATGCTTAGACTCCATATTTATATTTGTTATATTACATCTTCCGTTTCCTGTTACAAGGATTTTCTTTCCAACACGACTTTGTCTTTCAAAAATAGTGACTTTACTACCGTATCTTGCCGCTGTAATAGCTGCTACAAGACCTGCCGCACCACCACCAATAATGGCTATATCCCTCATCTTCCTCATCCTTTCTTTTGCTTTTATTGTAGGGGTATTTATCTTACTTGGCAACCCTCTAAAAAGAGTTCCACCTGATTTTATTTTCCTAGGAAATAAGGGCTACTACACATTTTGTGCAGCAGCCCTTACTTCTTACTCACTATAGTTTTGTAAAATTTCTTCTATATAATAGGCATTTTTCTCAAGCTTACGCTTTTGTTCAATAGTTAGTGGAATTTCCTTTTCCTCTAAAAGCTTTACTGTACGACTTGAAAAATCTCTCGTACTAAGCCCTAGTGGTGTAAAGGAAGGTTTACTTCCACCTACAACAATACCTATTTGATTCTTCTCTATACCAAGGCTAAAAGAAGGTGCTTCCTTAGGAATATACATTTGCTTTGTTAAAACTACTTCTTCTGCTGTAAACTTCTCTACTGTGTACGTTTTAAAAAGTTCTTGTACTTCTAACATAGTCTTACTAAGTAAACTTAATGTATCAATGGTTCCTTCTTCTAATACATAACCTTCTTGATCAAGTAATTTGGTTATAATCTTTGTTGAAGGTAGAATTCTAAGTTCCTTGCCCGCTTCATCTTCTACTTCTATAATAGGTGCCTCACTCTTAAAGGTTTCTATTGTTCCATTTGGATTAACTGGAGTATCTCCTAATCCTTTTTCATAGGCTAACCAATAACATATAGTAGCTATTATAATAAAAACGAATGCAGCAACAGCAAGTAAGGTAATAAATTGCTTCTTCGTAAACATGGGTTTCCTCCTAAACATACTTTCATCTTTGTTTCAGAGTATTCCCACTTTTTATACTTTTATACACCTCTATACCTTATTATATATAGTTTTTATTCTCTTACTAAAAGCCTCACTATTCTATTTCCACCTGGCATATTTTCTAAGTCTTTAATGGTAATTGTACGTGTAAGAAGGCCCAATATACCATAAATCACCATAGCTATAGGAATGACAATCAACATCATAAGATTAGCATGTCCAAATATCTTTACTAAGAAGTTAAAAAGCAAGTAGCTTACGCCCCCCATAACTCCTGCTACAAGTACGGGCTTAACCACTAGTTTTTTCAAGTTTAATTTAATATGAATCGTACGTACTAAATAAATTATATTTAATACAGCATAAACAAAATAACATATAGATGTACTATGGACAACACCATAAATATGCATACTTGGCATAGATAATAAAATAAGGTTGGCAACCACCTTTACCCCACACGCAATAGCTGCATGTATAGTTGGTATACTTTGTTTTCCCATACCTTGTAGTACACCTGTTGTAATTTGAGCAAGGGTAATAAAGATAATACTTATACTACCATAAGCTAGAAGTTGTCCACCATCTGGTGAAGAAGAGTATAGAAATTTAATCACTTGTTCACCAAATACCATAAGTCCTACGGCTGCTGGCGCAGCAATAAGCATACCAATTTTTAGCACCATATTAGTTTTACGACGCACTTCTTTAAAATCATTTCTTGCTGTAGCTGCTGAAATTGCAGGTATAACTGCCATTCCTAATGTTAAAATCAAACTTACAGGCAGATTAATAAGTGATGTATATTTAGCGGAAAATTGACCTGCTAAGCTACTTACAATCTCTGTTTGATTTGCAAGTACAGTAGGATCTGAAATAGGTAAGGTAGCAAGTCCACCACTTTCACTAAGTTTAGCAATTGTCTTTGGTAAGATATTATAAATCATAGAGTAATCAATAAGGCCCATAATAGCGAAAATTGAAGAACTAATCATAATAGGAATACTCATAATAAGAAGCTTCTTTAAAATTTCTTTATTGGTCTCATTGGTTGATACGCTAGACTTACTTATACGTTTATGAATGTTTGGCCTAATTAAGAAATATATAGCCACCAACACTGAAAGTGAAAAAAATGCACCTGCAGATGTACCAAAAGCAGCACCTGTTACAGCTGCTTCTAAACTTTTACTAATAAAAGTATATGCTAAAGTGACACTAACTACAGCATTTACAAATTGTTCAATAACTTGTGATACAGCTGTTGGTGTCATAAAGCTCATCCCTTGAAAATAACCTCTCATAACTGCCATAACTGATACAAGAAATACCGCTGGCACTAAAGATCTCATTGAGCCTGCTGCTTGTGGTATTTTAAAGAAAAAAGCAGAAATAAAATCTGCACCAATCCATAATAATATGGATAAAATAGCACCAACTAATGCAGAATAAATCATAGCTACCTTATATACTTTATGAGCGTCTTCATAGGCACCTATTGCTCTTCTTTCTGAAACCATTTTTGAAATAGCCGTTGGAAGAGCAACGGATGAAAGGGTTAGCATAACCATATAAACTTGAAAGGACGGTCCAAAAATACCATTCCCCCTATTGCCAATAGCATTTGTAAGAGGGATACGATATAAGATACCTATTATTTTACTGATAAAAACAGCAATGGATAAAATCATGGCACCCTTTAATACATGTGCACCTGTTTGTTTATTATTTTCCATAGTTTTTTCCTTTAGCCTTAATTTCTTCATAGTTTTTCCTAATGCAATATTATAGCACAAAACCTAACATAAAATATAGTCCTATTCTTCCCCTGGAAGTGGCTCTAATATTTTACATCTCATTTTACGTTTATTATAAAGTCTATAACGATTAATAATTTCAGGGTATTGCCTTACAAAGCACACAAAACGCTCAATACTTTCAAGGGATTCATAAGATAAAAGTTGCTTCATTCCTTCTTTTTCTTCTTCACTATGAGGAAGTTGTAACATTTCTACAAACTCATCAATAAGTGCATCACGAGATATTAAGTATTTAGCCATTTCTTTTCCTTTATCTGTAATATTAATAGGTTGATAAGAAATGTAATTAATATATTTTTGAAAGTGCATACGTTGAAGGGCTTGGATGGTTTTCTTGAGTGGCACATTCAGTTGATTACTTAAATCACTACTTCTAATTTCCTGACCTTGCTCACTCAATTTATAAATATGAATGAGATATTGTTCTAAACTTGAAGAAATCACATCCATTCCTCCTTTTCCTATAACAGTATAGTATATGCTGCCTAGGCTTATCTTAATGCTAATGACTCTTGCCAACTTCCCACTCTTCCCCTATAATGTAAGATGATTAATTGTCAAATAAAACTAATTTTAAGGAGGTGAATAGAATGTGTGAAATCGTACTTGTAACAGATACTTCTAGTGATCTTAACGACTCTACTATAAAGGAATTTGGTATTACACGTGTTCCTTTCTATGTATCTTTTAATCAAACTGATTATTTTAAAGAGATTGTTGAGATGCCAATCAAAGAGTTTTATACTAAAATGCGTGAAAGCAAAGTCTTCCCTAAAACATCACTTCCATCAATCAGTGATTATTTAGAAGTCTTCACACCACTCGCTGAGGCAGGTAAATCCATTATCTGTGTTTGTTTATCCGGTTATTTTAGCGGCTCTTATAGTGCAGCTGTTAATGCCAAAGAACTTATTTTAGAAAATTATCCTAATGCGCAAATTGCAATTATTAATTCATTAAATGCCACAGGTGGTCAAGGACTTTTAGTAACAGAGATTGGTCGTATGATTAAGGATGGACTGTCATTTGAAAAGATTATTTCTCTTACAGATGAACTTATTGAAAAAGCACGTATTTTCTTCTTTGTAGATACACTTGATTACTTAGAACACGGTGGACGTATTGGAAAAGCATCTGCTCTTCTTGGTACAATGCTCAATGTTAAACCAATTCTTTATCTTGAAAAAGGCCAGCTTTATCCTTTAGCTAAAGTACGTGGGAAGAAAAAGGCTATTGCTAAAATCATTGAAGCAACTGCTGACTATGTAGGTGAGAATGCTAAGGACTTTAACTATATTGTTGGTCATGCTGATAATGAAGATGATGCAACTAACATACTAGGAAATGCACGTGAAGCTATTAAGGCTTATATACCTGATGAATTTTTCTTCATTGGTGTAACAATTGGTGTAAATACTGGACCAGATGCTTGTGGCATTTGTGTTATTCCAAAATACGAAACACTTCTTTAAATAGATAAAAGGGTTATAAGGTGAACCTCACCTTATAACCCTTATTTTAATTTAGTCCCTTTTTAATAGGCTTAATATAAAAAGCATAAGCAATGGCCATAAACCCAAAAATCTCTGTAGCTGTAAATGGTGGGATAATATTAAGAAATGGAATAAAATACCCTAAGCCATCTAAAGTAAGCAAGATACATGAAGCTATAATAAGTGCATAGCTACTTCTTAAATACTCATTTTTGTACCTAAAGAACCCTACTAAACAAAGAATAATCATAATGGTTACAAAACTTCCTTGAGCAATACTTAGATAAATAGGAAATTTACCTGTAAGCTCTAAAGTATACCCAAAGGCTGCTGGAACAATCTTTGTAGGCTGAGTAATAATTACATATAAGTAAAATAAAATCCAAGGTGTAAAAAATGCCAAGTAAGTAAAATAATTAAACTTCTCTCTTATAAATGGTGTAATACACCATACAGCAGAAGCCATAGTCATAGTCAGACCAATACTTGTAGCTAGATAAAAATACCTAAAAGTTTCTAGTTGTGCGAGCGTTGGATGATCTCCGTACACAATTAAAGCTAAATAACGCATCATAGAAAAAGCGAATAAAAAAGTACATACCCATCTTAAACCTATGTTTTGTTTCTTCTGTACAATACCTATGTTGATCATTAAAACGATTAGTGCAATGACGCATAATATAGTAAGTAGGAAATAACTTGATGACATGAATATCCTCCCCCTTTTTATATTATTTTTATGGACAAACTGGAGGTTTTAGAACTATAAATTTGTAGTAGCTAAGAATTGAGTGTAGTAGAACACTTTAGGGGCGAATTACTGCCTTACTCTAGTCTCCTTAGATATCAGGCTGGATGTAACTCCTCCTTCAGCTTCCACTTCCTGTAGCTAAGAGGCTGTAAATTCGAGGATCGTAAGAACGCCAGAAACTTGCTTCGCTTTACCCTAGGGGCACACGGCGAACACCTGGCTAAGAACCTTACTCACCCACTCATTAACAGACTCTAAGCCACCTCCATAAGCCGCTTCCGGAGGAGTCACATCCATCCTTTCACCTCTTCTAGTATTCTTGGAGGCAGTAATTCTAGTCTACTAATCCTCTACTCCTTAATAATCTCTAAGTCACCTACATATGTCACCTTACTCATTAATAGTCTGAATGTTATCTAAGAAAAGTTTTCTCTTTGTTCAGTCTTCTCTCACCTAACCTTTATTTAATATCAAAAACATCTCAATATAAAATTTTCTCCTTTTATTTTATATGTATAGCCTATAAAATGTAGCATGTTCTGTACCTTTTAAATACTATATAAGATAAGCAATTATTTTTTATATAGGAAGGTGATTAATGTGTCTATGTACGATAGTAATCTTTCTCCTGAACCCTCTATTGACTATCCTTTGTACCAATCTAAAAAAGGTAATTATTTTATTGGTCAAACGCCTTTTTTATCTGGCCAAACAAAACAAGCTTTAGCTGCCTTAGTTAACCCACCTCACTCAAATCGAAACTTATATCTTAATGCCATGACTATAACAAATCCTTCTTCCTATGATTTATCTGCTGAGTTTTATCTTGACTGTACCTTTGACACAAATACTGTAAGCGATTTAGTCAGTTGTACAAATACAAGCCTTTGTCCACTTCCGATTCCTATAGGAGAAATTCAATATTTACCTGTAACTACACAACCTCCAGCTCATGGTATTTCTATATTTAGTAGAATTGTATCTCCTAACTCAACTTTAGTAGTAGATGGGGGACAAATTATTTTAGGACCAGGAAAATCCATACTCATTTATATTGGCAGCTTCTTACCTGTAGCCTTTGATCAAATTAGGTTTGCTTTTGGATGGTGGGAAGAAAATAGGTGTAATTGTCCGCATTGCTTTTAGTGTGGGGGGCGAATTACTGTCTCTATAGTCTTCTTAGGTATCAGGCTGGATGTGACTCCTCCTTCAGCTTCCACTTTCTGTAGCTAAGAGATTAAGTATAATAGAAAACTTTAGGGTCGAATTACTATCTCCCTCTAGTCTCCTTAGGTATCAGGCTGACTGTAACTCCTCCTTCCACCTCTTCAATATGCTGGGAGACAGTAATTCTAGTCTACTCTCTTACTTGAGATATTTTATTTTTTCAATTTTTTATTTAAGTCACTCTAATGTGTACTATAATATTATTAATACAGTATAGGGAGATAAGTAAATATGAATAAATTCTCAACAACAAAATGGATAGGCATTTTAGGCATGCTTATTTGGGCTTTAGCTGGTTTCCTAAGAGACACATGGGTAGCATCTATTCCTGTAGTAAACTTTATATTAGGCATTGCTCCAAATTTTGGGGCTCTTTGGGGATTTGCTTCACTTGTAGAATATAATTATCCTATTTTATTTAAGAAAGAATTTACTTTTAGATTAGCTGTTATAAGTGTAATGGGTATTTTTCTATTAGCTCTATTATCTGAAATAATTCATGATGTATTTTTAGGTAGTCCTTTTGACATATATGATATGATAGCCACCTTTATCACCGCCGATATTTATGTGTTGCTTTCATTTTTTACATATTCAAAAAAGAAAAAGTGAATTAATCTTAGTGGATAGTAGACAAAATGATGATAAAGTATATAAAAATAGCCCCATCCTTACAAAGTTAAAGGATGAGGCTATTTAAGTGAAGAAATGACTAATTGTTCTAGAAAACATTACACTCATAATTTTCATCTAAAAGAAACTTCCCATTCATCTTCATCATTGTTAAGACCTTTACAATAGCATTCAGAGTAATTTCCAAAAAACATTTTCATATACTTGTCCATATTAGGTGCCAATTTCATATTAGCTAAATCTGTTGGGTCAATCCAAAAAACTTTACCCTCACCAGTTTCTCCGATATTTACTCCTGAATAATTAGATGTTTTATAAAAATATGTAAAATATTTATCTCCAGTGATACTATCCCAATATATAAAGCCACATGATACAAGGTTATCTACATCATAACCAGTTTCTTCTTTTACTTCACGAATGGCACTGTCATAGATACTTTCACTTCTATCAACTTTACCACCTGGAAAAGCAATGCCAGGATATTTCTTTATCCTGTTTTGAACCAAAACCTTACCTGTATTACTATCTTGAATCATTACCATATTTGTTAATGTGAACTTAGGCATGAATTACATCTCCTATTTAAATGACCTATTTATTCCCTTGAGTATATCACAACTCTACATCTTTATGGATATATTTCTGATTATTACATCATTCTCTACATTAAATAGGAGATGTCACTTAAACCAGTAGAGCTAGTATCTGAGAAACTTAGTGGATACGTCTTTAAACTATCTTATCCATCCCTTATAAATGCTCTGAAAAGCCTTGAACCAATTATATGATTTCTAGAGAGTCCTATGTAACTATTATCATTTTTGTCTAACAGAGCTTTCTTTTATTAATCCAAAGATATTCGTCCAAAGACTTCGTCGGGTGAATGAGAATGTATTCTCTTGACATACCTACGTAGTGTTTAATTAAGAAATGTGTGAAGTGAGAGAATGACTGTTTTAACTTCACCACTCTTGCGTGTACTTCCCATGTTCTCTTAAGTAGCATAAATGGGTAGAGGGATGTGGGCTGCTTCTACGAAGGATTCCTCATGGAGGTGAGCTTAGAATGAGTTAGCGAGTGTGTGAACAGGGGTTTTAGCCAGGTGTCTGAGGCATCGCCGA
Source organism: uncultured Eubacteriales bacterium (assembly GCA_900551325.1). Classification (GTDB taxonomy): domain Bacteria; phylum Bacillota; class Clostridia; order Lachnospirales; family Cellulosilyticaceae; genus Holtiella. The sequence goes on from URVM01000004.1 coordinate 240,528, forward strand.
GTTTCTGGCGTTCCTGTTCATACCGAGCTTACTCATTCTTAGCCGCCGTAAGGGAAGCCGGAGTAGGAGCAGCCCACAGACTGGCACCCTAGCAGACTCACCAAGAGAGCACCTTCACCATACATTTCTCTAAACACATAGTCAGCAGGTGAAGGAGAATACATCCACGCGGTATCCTATTAGTAGACTGGGCATATAGGAAAAGACTACAGCGATGCTGTAGTCTTTTCCTGTTTTTCTAGGGATAATCCCTCTATTTATTCATTTTATCCTTCTCGTGAAGGTAACTTACCGCTTGAAGGGCTGCTGTAGCACCTTCTCCTACAGCTTTTGCTACTTGGTAAGGGCGTCCTGTACAGTCTCCTGCTGCGTAGACACCTGGCATATTTGTTTCCATGAAACGGTTTACTTTTATAGCTTTATTTTCAATTTCTAAACCTTTTAAAAGTTGAGTTGTTGGAATGCTTTCTTTAATGATAAATACTCCACTTACTTCTAACTCTCTGTCTTTGAGTACAAGCTTATTAACTACGCCTTCTCCTTCTACTGCTTTAGGACGACCATTAATAACTTCTACTTTTTCACCTAAAGAACCAATGTTTTTATAAAGAGGAATATAATAAACCTTCTCACATACTTCATTCAAGTAATTTACATCTTCTTCTGCATGAGCACTATCGCCTATAAGTGCTACGGTTTTACCTCTATAAAGAGGTCCATCACAGGTTGCACAGTAGCTTACGCCACGTCCTAAAAAGGCTTCTTCACCTTCTAGTGAACTTGCTTTTGTAATACCATTTGCTAAAACAACTGTTTTTGCTTCAATGAATTCATTTTCTACATTAAGCATATAGAAATCTCCCATATTGAAAACTTCTAATACTTTTTTGTTTTCTATTTCTACATTCATTTCTTTAGCATGACCTAAAAATGACTCCATCATTTCTTGGCCTGTAGCGCCCATCATACCAATGTAATTATCTATTTTTTCTGCTTTATATAAATAACTTGTTGTTATATCATTTCCAAATATCTTTACTTTTTTGTTACGGATTACACCATTGATGGCTGCTGAAAGCCCTGCTGGTCCCCCTCCAATAATTGCTATATCTAACATATTATGTCCTCTCTTCCTTAATGATTAAGTTTCTTCCTATTTTTATTATATGTGATTATACCAATGTTGAGCATAATAGTTTTGTTACTTAGTCACACTTCGCACATCTTTGGCAAGCACTTTTAGTAGCTGCTAGTCCCCCTAGTGCTGTTTCACGTAGTTCAAAAGGTATACTGCGTCCTACTTTATACATAGCTTCTACTGTTTCATCAAATGGTACAAGATGCTTAATACCTGAAAGAGCGATTTCTGCACTAATTAATGCATTAGAAGCACCCATTCCATTCCGATTTTGGCAAGGTGCCTCTACCAAACCACCTACTGGATCACATACAAGACCTAAAATATTGCCTAGAGCTGTAGATGCGGCATCTAAACATTGTTCTGGTGTCCCTCCTAAAAGCTCTGTAACTGCTGAAGCTGCCATGGCAGATGCTGAACCAATCTCTGCCTGACACCCACCTTCTGCTCCTGAAACAGTGGCATTACGTGTAATTAAATACCCTATAGCTCCTGCATTTAAAAGTGCTTCTAGCATCTTCTCGTCACTAAATCCATACTCCTGTTGGATTGCTCCAAATACACCTGGTATAACACCTGATGATCCAGCTGTTGGTGCTGCTACAATAAGTCCCATAGAAGTATTTACCTCTAAAACACCCATGGCATAGCTCATTGCTCTTGATACTAAGCTCCCACAAGCAGAATGCTCTTTTCTTTTATATATTTTTTTAGCTTCACCACCAATAAGTCCTCCCATAGATACTAAATCTTCGGTCAGTGAACGCTTAATAGCATTTTTCATAATCTCATAAGAATGTCCTAAAGCTTTTAAAATCTTCTCTTCATCCGTATGACTTATTGTTTTTTCTCGTTCTAACATGACTTTTGAAATCGTCAAGTTATGTGTATTGCAAAGCTCTAACAATTGTTGTGCTGTTTGAAAGTTCATCCTAATCTCCTCATCTTTATCTATAAACTCTATACGGGTTAAATAATCGTTACTTTTAATATAGATGGATTTTCCCGTATTTTATCTTGAACACCTTCATCAATGAGCTCATCTGTTTCAATAATGGTATAAGCCAGTGTTCCTCTTCCTTCACGATAAAGACGCATAAACGCAATATTAATATTATACTCACTAAGAGCCTGTGTAATATGTGCTACAACCCCTGGTGTATCTTGTTGTTTAATAATCATAGTACAGTATTCACCTGTAAATTCTACATGCACACCATTGATTTGATCAATACGAATATTGCCTCCTCCAATAGAAGCACCCACTACACTCATTACATCACCAGCTTCATCTTTGGCAATAATCTTTACAGTATTCGGGTGATCTGTAATCTCTTTTGTATTAGGCTCAAAGCTATATTGAAGCCCTGCATCTTCTGCATATTTAAAAGCATCTCGGATACGTTCATCTTCTGTATCCATGCCTAAAATCCCTGCTACTAATGCCTTATCTGTGCCATGTCCTTTATAAGTTTGGGCAAAAGAACCGTATAAAATAAACTTTACTTCACAGATAGGCTTTTGAATGAGTTTTCTCGCCATAAGTGCAATACGCACCGCACCTGCCGTATGGGAACTAGAAGGTCCAATCATATTTGGCCCAATGACATCAAAAATACTTATTTCTTTCATTCTATCTTACCTCGTCTGATTGTGACATTTTTATCTTTATTATACATAATATGTCCTTCTACGCCAAACCTATTTTAAACTTTTTACTGTATATCTAAATTATTCTCCAAGACCTGATAGTTTAAAACGCTCGTTAAAAAATGCATAAACACCTTTAAGTGGTTTCTTCAAGAAAAGGCCAATTAACAAAAACACAATAGCAAATCCACCTAACCAAAGTAATTGATGATATAAATTAGGATAGAAAATGCCACCTTGTGCCTCTCTTACTGCACCAATAGCATAGGTAAAGGGTAAAAAAGTACTTAAGTTTCTAAAAAATTTTGGAATAACCTCTATAGGGAAGGTCCCACCTGCTGAAGAAATTTGAAGAACAAGAAGTACAATAGTTATCCCTTTTCCTAAGTTACCAAGTAGTGCTACTAATGTATAAATAACACATGTAAAAACAAATGCCACACCTAAACATAGTAGTACAAATGCAACCTTATTTAATATATAAACATCTAAAATATATAAATCCCCTAAGGCAATAATTAAACTTTGTGTAAGAGATAAACTTAAATAGGTTAAACCTTTGCCTATATATTCTTGTGTAGCCGTAATGCCTTCTCCTTCTGCCCTTGTTGTAAGCATAGCTGCTAAAATAACAATACCTACCCAAATGGCCAGTACAGTGTAAAAAGGTGCCATACCTGAACCATAATTAGGAATTGGATAAAGGGCTTGTTCCTTTAAAATAACAGGTGAAGCAATATACTGTGCAACCAAATTAGGATTTGTCTCTAAAAGCTGTATTAACTCATTAAAACCTTCTTTATTTTGGAAGAAGCTTAGCTTTTGCGCAAACTCGTGAATACTTGCTTGTACAGTAGGAAGCTGGTCTTGTACTTCTTTTAAAATCTTTTCGCCCTTTTGTAAAGCTTCTGTTCCTACTGTTTTTATATTTTCTATTTTAGGAAAAAGTGGCGTGATAGCTTCACTTAACTGACCCACTTGCTGTGCGATTTGCTGTGTTTGTCCTATCATTTCTTTAATTTGTGGACGTAGAGTATTTTGGAAAAAGACAAGGCTTTCGTCTAATGTACTTAATATATTTTCCACTTGTACATTCAGGTTTTGTATAGCTTGTAGTACCTCCTCTTTTCCTCTTAACAGTGTATCTTGGGCTATTACAAGTTCTTTTTCTAAAGCATTTAAACTCACACTAAGCTTTGTCAAATTCGGATTGGGCATTTGAAGTGTAGTAAGGAGTGCCATCACTTTTTGATTGATTGTTTTTAGGCTATCTATTGCCCCTTTTATATCCTCTAAGGTATTATAGGCTTCGTTGGCATTTGTAAGCTGTCCCTCTACTTCTTTTAAAAAGCCTTGTACTTGTAAACCTATTTTCTTCATTTCATTTAAGCTATTTTCTGTTGTATCCCCAATATCTACTAATATCTTGGACGTATCTTCTAGTGTGCCTTGAGCTTGATTTGCTACTTCCCCAATCTCAGCAACCGTATTTTGGGCAAGTGGTAACTGTTCACCTACTCGTTCTAGTATATCTCTTGCTTCTACGATTCCGTCATAATAGCGCTTCAGGTCATTTGCAATACGCACACGATTTTCATCTAAGTCATCTACACTAGATACGATTTGTTCTATTTTAGGCATACTTTCTTCTAGTGAGAAACCAAGTGTATTAAACGCTTCAAAAATTACTTTATTTACTGTAGTAATAATATTTTCAGAAATCGTTGCCTTAATCGTATTTACACCTGTTGCTGTAATCTTTGGAGCGATCGCATTACTTTTTTCATTAATGACATAAAGTAATGTAGGTTTTGACTGGTTGGTTTGGGTAATACTTTTTAAACTGCTTGTAAAGTCTTTTGGTATTTTAAGATAAGCATAATACTTACCACTTCGTACACCATACTCTGCTGTTTCTAAGTCTACAAATTGCCAGCCTAACTTATCATTTTTTTGTAGTTGACCTACAACTTCTTCTCCAATATTCATATTACCTTCTATCAAATTAGCTCCTTCATCTTCATTGACAATGGCTACTTTAATACCGCCTGTGGCACTATAGGGATCCCAATTTGCTTTAATATTAAACCATGCATAAAGAGAAGGTAAAATGAGTAACCCAAGTACAATAATAAGGGTAGGTATGTTCGTAAACATACTTTTTAAATCTCTTTTAAAAATACGGACTATATTTTTCATCATTTGTGGCCTCACTCTAATATTTACTTATTTTGCATAGTTTGTTTCATCTACAAATAAAATATGCACCCCTTCATGAAAGCAAAAAATAAGATGACTTCCTTAAACAGGATAAGTCACCTTATTTTTTACATACTATTGAATAATAATATTATTGCCTTCTAAAGTTACTGTATAGCCTAAACCTTTAAGTTCATCTAAGCTAATGTATGAAGTACCTTTTTCTGTTATAACATTAAGTGCTTTAAAGTTACCATCTATCATAATACCTACTTTTTTAGCTTGCGCATTATAAATAACTTCTTCGCCTAAAGCGCCTAATGTAGCTTTTGCTGGAACGAAAGTTTTATTATTTTTTACAATTACTTTACAAGGTGTTTGTGTACCCATGCCATCTACCAACATACCAGCTTCTTTGTTAATAAGAACCATTTGAGGTACCATAACACTCATAAGATCTTGCTCTGTAAGCTCTAATACTTTTTCTGGAGTTGCAATAGCTTGCTCTTTAGCCTTCCCAGATTCCATGTTCATTGTCATGCTCATAGACATATCCCCCATTACTGGCATAGACATGTTCATAGCTAATTTTTCATTTATCTTATCTTTACCAAAAGTATAATCTAATTTCACATTTCCTTTAACCATAGCTTCAGCTACTGGAATAAGTTCATCAAGTTGTGTTTTTACTTCATCCATATTAGCTTTTACCTCAGCAAGATCTTCTGCTGGAATATTTAAGCCATACTTTTCATTTAAAGCATCTAAATTACTTGTTGTTGTAAGGATAATATTTTTAGCTAAAGCTAAAACTTCTTTTTCATCTAAATCAATACTGTATGTATCACCTTTTTTAGTTAATTCTACATCAAAACCAGTATCCTTTGCTACATCTTCTAACCATTTGTTTACTTCTTTTTGATCTGCAGCCATCATTTTCTTTGAAAGTTCTAATAAAAGTTGTGTTTGTTCATTACTATCTGTAAAAGTAATGTACTCTACATCATTACTTGCTAAAATGTCTGGTGTTTTTACTCCTGATAAAGCTAAAAGTTGAGTTATATAATTTTTACTTAAATAAACTTTATTATCTTTTACAATAATTTTAACATCATCAAAATTTACTTTTTCACCTGCTGCATCTATGTCCATGCTCATATTCACATAACTACTTGTATCTTTAGTATTACTAAAGCCATCTAGAGCCATTACCATTTTTACAGTCTCACCATCAACCTTCATTTCCATGTTCATGTCGCCTTTAACTGTAGTGGCTGCCCATTTACTTGCTTCTTGACTCTTTGTCAAAAATTCAAGTTGTGTTGTACTACAACCTACAAAAACTAGTGCTAATACAAGCAATAGTATAGGAAATAATTTTTTCTTCATACTAATCCCCCTTTAAAGTTTATACCTATAATTATATACAAATGTATAAATTTTACAAGTTTAATATTCAATATTATGAATAAGCAAATTATACACTTTTAATAAGTTGCCTTCTTAGACCTTGGTCTGGTACTACATATTTATACTATTTCCATTAAGATTTCGTTATTTTTTTATCATTATAACACATAGGAGAAATGTATTTTTAACTTATTACAAAATTTATGCTATAATAAAATAAATTTTATAAGCGAGGTGTCCTTATGTCTATTCAAAAAGACTTTTATGAAAAACAAGCTCATACACTTATTGACCAGTTAAAAAAACGTCATATGAATGGTTACTATTGCTCTACTAAAGAAGATGCCCTTAACTTAGCTCTTTCTATGATGCCAGAAGGTTCTAGCGTATCTTGGGGTGGTTCAGAAAGTATTAAAGAAATAGGTCTTTTAGATACTCTTTATGGAAAAAATACTTATACACTCTATGACCGAGCTAAAGCAAGCCCTGCTGAAGCAGATGAAATGGTTCGTAAATCTTACTTTGCAGATTTTTACTTAATGAGTAGTAATGCCATTACTTTAAATGGTGAACTTATTAATATTGATGGTACAGGTAATAGAGTTTCAGCACTTATTTTTGGTCCTAAAAAAGTTATTATGATTATTGGAATGAATAAAGTTGTACCTAATGTAGAAGCAGGTATCCTTCGTATCCAAAATACAGCCAGTCCTCAAAACGCTCTTAGATTGCACAAACAAACTCCATGTGGTATAAAAGGCGTATGCGGTGACTGCTTAAGTCCTGATTGCATGTGTATGCATACAGTTATTACACGCAATAGTCGTGACACTGAACGTATACATATTATTTTAGTAGGTGAAAGCTTAGGGTATTAAATCCTAAGCTTTTAACCTAATTAAATTTCCATTTTTTTATATGAGATTATTGACAAGTGTCTAGCAATATGATATCCTGTAGAGGCATTGAATGAGTTATGCTGTTATAGCACAGTCGGTAGTGCACTACATTGGTAGTGTAGAGGTCACGGGTTCGATTCCCGTTAACAGCTTCGTATGTAGCCCTTGAGAACCTAGTGTTCTCAAGGGTTTTCTTTTGTTTATATATTATATATACTGAAGTATAAACTAGAAAACTTTATGTACTTTTATGCCTATAAATTTTGCTCTTGCTATACAAGTGCTGTAAATCTGTTGTACAATCTATTCAATTTATAACACATTAACAAAGTATCAATGTCCTTATTATTTCATAATCTGGATGATTAATAAGATTGTAACTACATAAACAAAAGGAGTATTGTAAAACTAGTTTATCTAGTCTTGCAATACTCCTTTTATTTTCCCCTAATACTTATTTCTTTTTGTTCATTTTCTTTAATCTTTCCGGAACATCTGGTTCGTAACATGCATAAGCTGACTGACTATTTACTGTGTTTACAGCAACATTTTTAATAAGTTTTTCCACCGTATACCAAAGGTGTAATCCATTTTCCCGTATATGCAATCCCTACCAAGCTTACGCTTAGCACTCTACCAATCTTCTTGTGGTGTAATAATTCTTCCTTTGTCTTTTCATTTTTTTCGCTTTCAATAGGTGCTAACTTAAATATAAGAATTATTGCGTAAATAACTCCTATTGTAAGTAACGTTTCTATAAGTATGGTTTCCCCCAACATACTTATCCCTATAGCTACAATATGTAAAAGATTTGTTAGACAAAAACATTTCCACCTTTTATTGGCATGATACCCCCCTGTAAAACGTCTTAGCTGGATAAGAACGATGAGAAACACTAAGGAACACTCCCATTGTCCTATAAGGACTCCTGTCATCATAATAGTGATTATGAGGCATATATTATTAATTAAAATATCTAAACCATATATATAGATATCTCTATCTGCCTCTTCAATTATTTCATTAGACTCCAAAACTTGTACAAGTGTTTGAGTTAAATGAGCAAGTTTCCCCATTGCTTCTCCTCCTTTAATATAGCACTTATTTTAAGTTACTTCTAAAAAAATGTTTAAATGGTCGTTTTTTATGTCTAAATGGTCTTTTTTATTCAAAATCCACCAATACTTCTATATTAAACGTCTGATTTTTACATGTATATTGAATATATCCGTTATACTTTTTAGCTGCATACTCTATATTTTTCATTCCATGACCATGCTCTTCACTATTTTCTTTTTTCCTTCTTCTTAGTTCACCATTTTCCATAATAGGATTACTTATAACTGGATTTGAAAAACTTATTAGTAACTTATTTTGATAAGTATAAATCATTACCTTAATCTTTCTTCTTTCTTCTTCTACTTCCTTTGTAGCTTCTATGGCATTATCAAATAAGTTAAATAATATAGTAGCAAAATCCTCACTACTTAAAACCATTTTTTCTGGTACATCTATCTTTAGATCATATGCTATCCCATATTGCTTACTCCAATAAATCTTTTGATTTACAATAGCATCTGCTATTGGATTACCTGTTTTATAATAAGTAGCAATAGCTTGTACTGTTCCTAGTAGTTTCTTCATATAGGCTAGACATCGTTCTTTCTCATCCGCTTTTACTAAGTACTCTATAACGCTGTAATGATTTAAAAGATCATGCTTAATTTTACGTATTTCATTAAAAGGTAGTTCCATTTCTTCTAAATGCTTTTGAAGATTCTTTTGTTCGCTTGCCACAATTTCTGCTATATTTTGCTTATCCATTATAGTGATAAGATAATAACATAAAATATAAATAATCAAGTTGAATAACAAAAAAATACAAACAAGTATAATAAGAAATCCAAAAGTCTCTCTATCAGGACTTGTTATACTCATTTTAAATAATATCTGTATACTTAAAAACGAAATAAAGGATAAGCCAGACATCATATAAGGATAAACTTTAGGCATATGACAGCCTACAGGAATGGAAAAGCGTTTAATAATAAGTAATATAATCAATAATATCAATTTTACACATAATACAATAACAATTCTTTTTACTGTGTTAAAAGCAACAAGCTCTTCTATAGGTACATGCAAGCCAAAAGCCATACTATTAAGTATAATGGTTGTAATTGTGCCAAGTAAAACATTAAAACTTGTTCCCATCACTATACGTATGAGTATTTTACCTTTATACATATATACACAATACCCTATCATCAGGAGTACAGTTAAACCAGTAGAAACAGTAGAATAAAAAATACCACTTGTACTAATATGTGAAAAAACTCCACTTAATAATATAAATAGTACTTCTTTTCCTCTTATTTTTTCATATCGTTTTTCTAGAAAACATCCACAAAATACATGTAAAAACCATATGTCACATAAACAAAAGAGTATTTCAAAAAATGTATAAATCATAAATCACCTCAACTTAATATAGCTAATAAACTTATCATAGAATTCTTTTCGCTTTTGTCTACTTAAAGTCATCTGCTCTTCTTTATTTCCATACATTAAAACCACTTCACCCTTTTTATTTATCGTTTTTACATATCGCATATTTACTAAACAAGAACGATTTGGCATAGAAAAATATATATGATTATTTAAGCTATCTAAGATTTGCTCAAACTTTTGTACACGAATTTTATAGTGTCCTTTTGTAGTTTGCATATAAAAAGCACGCATAACAGTCTCAAAGTAAACAATTTCATTTTCTCTTAATTTCATAATACCTTCTGATGTATGAAATACATAAGTATTACGTCTTAGTTCTACTTGCTTAATACACTCTTTAAAGGCCTTCTTAAAACCTACTTCACCTTCACTCTTTCTTACAAATTTAAATACATTGTAGCCAAAAGCATCATATACTTTATCCTCCATGTTAGATAAAAATATAACCGTTACTTCTTCATCTATTTCTCTAAGATGCCCTACCACTGTAATGCCATCCATATCAGGCATATCTATATCTAAAAGAATTAAATCAAAACTTTGATCTTTTCTTTCATAGTCTTTTAACAAAGCTGCACCTGATGTATAGCATTCAATATCATACTCAATATTCAATGCTTCTAACTCTTCTCTCATCCAGCTATCTATCATTTGTAATTGTGTCTTTTCATCATCACAGTAAGCAATTGTCACCACTTTATCTATTCCCTTCTTCAATATTTAACATTTATTTAGTCAAATATTTTTATACTATAGAACAACTTTTATATTATATCATTTTTATACATTTTATTGAACTTCTATTTTGAACTTAATTAAATTTTCCAAAAAATTTTTATTTATTTATCATTCCTCTAAAATAATAAAAGTTCTACTATACTACTCTCTGTATAATAGAACTTTTATTATTATTTATTTACTTTACCATTTAAAGTTTCATATAGCGTACGTTGTAAACTTTTTACCCTTTCATCCTTTGGGTTCTCCACATCTTCTTCAAATACATCCATACTATAAGCCCAATAAAAAGCCCCTCCATATCCTTTATTTTTTACCCATTTCATTTTCTTCTTTGTTATTTGTGGACTTGCATCTATATAACCATTCCAATTTTTGTAATAAGGTACTAAATAAGGTCCTCCTTCATTATAAAAGGGAACACCTAAATGAAGCTTTGCCCTATTCTTGGGTGTGTCTCCTACTAAACTAAGATGAGCACCCATACCTTCTCTTGCATAACTTAGGCTTGCTTGACTTCCTCCACTACCTGGCTTATAGTCATAGCACATTACATTTATATAATCTAGCACCTCAAAAGTCTTAGCATCTACCCATGGCTGACTAGCTCCCGAGGCAATGGCTAATAATTTATGCTCCTCTGGAAAAGCTTTATCAAAGGCTTGCCTCATTTCCTGCAGTAATAATCTTCCATCTTCTACACAAGTCTTGCAAACTGCAATAGCATGCCATCCACCATTGGTCGGGTATTCCCAGTCTACATCTATACCATCTAGCTTATAAGTTTTTATTAATTCTATACAGCTTTCAATAAATTCCTTTCTTCCTTCTTTCGTTTGTGCCATATAGCAAAAGCCATCTGAATCCCATCCTCCTATAGAAAGTAGAACCTTTAGATCAGGCTTCTTCGCTTTCAACTTTACAAGAGCTTCTAAATACTTGCCACCTTCTACTGTTGTATCCATTTCCTCAATCCAACCATTTAATGTGGCCCGGTAGTGATACTTATTATCTTCTGGATTCTTATAAGCTTCCTTAGAAACTATGCCTTCTTCTTTAAGTGGTTCACCTGTTTGTTCATTTTCAAATTGATAAGCCTCCAACATACCAAAAGCAAAATGGATATGAGTAATATAGTCTACATCTACCTCAGAAGTAACTACTCCACTTTTTTCATCTACTTCTCCAATCCAACGCCAATTCTCGGAAGCTGGTATCGTAACATAAGCTATGGCTTTGTAGTCTCCCTTGTTAATAAGGCCTTTGTCCTTACTAAAATACACCTTCCCTAGCAACATACCTACAATAAATATAATAAGTATAAAAATAAGCCCTATTTTCCAATACAGCCTTCTATCTTTCATAACATCCCCCTTTTTCTTTAACTTTCTCATTTTACAATATATTTCATGTATTCTTCTAATAACATATGACTTAATACTTATGCATTATTCTTACTCTAATCATTCTACTATTTCACTGCTATCATTTTTCTATAGTTGTAACATTTTAGTTTTTAATATACCCTAATATTAAAAAAAGCTGTGCACTATTTAGTGAGGCCACTGAAAAAGCATATGATTATTGAATTTCGATAATCATATGCTTTTTTC